>CANMFU010000002.1 GCA_947497295.1 uncultured Roseovarius sp. | reverse complement strand
CGTCCAGCCTCCCGTCAGTGCATCCCTGCGCCGCCGGTGAAGGGGGTTCTAAGCCCACTTCCAAATACCCGCAACCCCAATCTGATAGAAAAGGCATTTATTCTGCAAGTTACTGAAATCGATGGCTTTTAATACGGCTATGACAACTTTCAGCCACCCCTTGAGGGTTGTGAGTGGTGCGAATCTCGAGTTCGGGCGTGCCAACTGCAGAATCGCACTGCGTTGGCGGCCGGCTGGGGACGGACATGGTCACGGCTTGCGCTGTAAAAGGTCGGTCGCGTCCCGGGCGGTTGCTGCGCGGCAGGCGCGGGCATGTCCAGGCGGGTCGGTCGTTGTGCTTGGCGCATGGATCACGGTGTTCTGAATGTGGGTCGGTGCGATGATGACGCACCGACTGATGTATTTGGGCGGCGGACCGAGGCCGACTGAACCGGCAGATCCTACTCAAATTCCATCTGTTCAAACACCCGGCCGGCGTTCTTGGCTGCAAGCTCCTCGAACGTGTCGAGCCGCGCGTAGGCGGATTGATCTACGTAATACGCATCAGCCAGCCCACCGCCACTCTCTATATGCGCGGCGATCTCTGCCCGCAGGTGTTCCAGATAGCCTTTGGTGTAGCGGCGGACCTGGGCCATGTTTGTGGGGTGACCATGTCCGGGGATGACATATGTCGCCGCCAGCGACTCGAACTCATTATCCCACGTCTCCAGCCAGTCGGCGGTATAAGTGTTCGCGAATATCGGCAGCATCCGCTCGTGAAACGCCATGTCCCCCGAAATGACAAGGCTCTGCTCCGGCAGCCAGATCACGATATCGCCGGGCGAATGAGCCGGGCCGAGATAGCGCGCCTCGATGCGAAAATCGCCCATCTCGACGATATACTCATCCTCGAATGTATCGGTCGGGGCCTGAATGACAGTTCCTTCGGCCTGATCGCGATTGTAACCCTTCATCGCTTCCAGAATTGACCCGCCGTATTTTTCGACCTCTTCCGCGGCGTCGACATGGGCGACGATCGGTACGCCCTGTTCGACCCAATAGTTGTTGCCCAGAACGGCATGTCCCTGCCCGTTCTCGTTAAAGACCAGCTTGACCTCCTGATCGGTGACAGCCTTGATTTCGTCATGCAGCGCTTTGGCCAGACCATAGGCCGCGCCGCCGTTTACCACGACAACTCCGTCGCCGGTCACGATAAAGCTGAGGTTGTTGTTGTGCCCTGCATTCTCGTAGGTCGGCGGCGCTGTAGCGCCGATGGCAGAGAAGACGCCGGGAATCACCTCATAGGGTTTGTCATAAAGCAGGGAGTTCGGATATTTATCCGCGATATCCTCACTGGCATGCACGCCGGTGGTGGTGGCCAGTACAAGGGGCAAGATCCAGCGCATCACGTATCCTTTGGTACAAATCTGTAGTTGCTTCCGTTCCGTTCGACCCGGCCCAGCCCGCCATTCGGCAGGTGAAAACCAAGCAGCGCGATGTCGTCTACCGCAAGCTGGTCCAGCAGGCGCTTGCGCGTTTTCGCGCCCAGATCGGTATCCTGATCCGCGCCGCTGGCCCATTCAGGACGCTCGAATGCAACATGAGCATTTCCAATCGCATCCCCGCCAACCATCACCGCCTGCGTGCCGTCCCGGATTTCGAACGACATGTGGCCGGGGGTATGGCCGGGGGTGGCATGCGCCATTATGCCGGGCAGGATTTCATCGCCGTCACTGAAATGGCTGATCTGATCCTCTACCGCCTCCAGCCTGCGCGCAGCACCAACGGCAAAGGAGGCGCGGGCGTCGCCAATAGTGTTCACCGTATTGGGATCGGTCCAGTAATCCCATTCAGCCTGTCCGATCATCAGCTGTGCGCCCGAAAACACCGGATCATCAAAATCGTCCAGTATCCCCCACAGATGGTCGGGATGCGCGTGCGTGAACACGACATGGGTTATATCCTCGGGGGCCAGTCCTTCGGCGTCCAGGCTATCCAGAATTTCGCCCGCACTGGGCATAAAGGCTGCACCGGCGCCGGCATCGAACAGAACGATCTTGTCTGCTTGCCGCAGCAGGGTCAGGTTGCAGGGCGGCTCTTGCTGGCCGCGAGGCACGCCATGTTTTGCCAGTATCAGGTCCAGCTCGTCCTGCGGCAGGCCATCAAAATAGAACGATCCGGGCAAGACCAGATTCCCGTCACTGACACTGATCACTTCGCTAGATCCAAATTGCATCACGCTGCGCGCGAATGTAGCGGTAGGACCGCCGCACAGCGCAAGACCGCCGATCCCGGCCATGAACTGCCTTCTGCCCAACTTTGCGTTACGCAACGCCATGCGGTGCCTCCCCGAAAACGAATTCCATTTGATGAATATCGCACCGATATTTGCGAAAAAGCAAGGCTTGGCTGCGCCGCTATGCCCGGAACAACGGCAGCAACCTGCGCAAACCCCGACCACCTCAATGCCTTAGCCTCAGGGACCAGACGACCGTACGGCCTTGGACGTTGCCAGGATATATAACATATGCTTATTTTTATATATGTAGGTGCGGTATGGTCTTTTGGCTCTTTTATCCGCTACAAATATAGGCTCAAATGATTAGATAGGACGGTGGGCTGACGTGAAAATAGGTGTTCCCAAGGAAACTCACGAGGGCGAAGCGCGTGTCGCAATGACGCCGGACAGCGCCGTACAATTGCAAAAACTGGGCTATGACTGCGCGATCGAGGCGGGTGCCGGTCACAAGGCGGGATTTGTCGATGCCGATTACACGGCTGCGGGCGTCGAAGTTATCAAAACCGCTGCCGCGCTCTGGGCTGCCAGCGATATCGTCGCCAAGGTGCGCCCGCCAAACGCGACCGAACTAAAGCGCCTGAAAGACGGCAAGACACTGATCACCTTTTTCGACCCCGCCGGGAACGAGACGGCGATGGAGGCGGCGCGCAAATCCGGCGCCAGCGTCATCGCGATGGAAATGGTGCCGCGCATCAGTCGCGCGCAGAAAATGGACGCGCTGTCATCAATGGCCAACATCGCCGGCTACCGCGCCGTGATCGAGGCAAGCAGCAATTTCGGACGCTTCTTTACCGGCCAGATCACCGCGGCGGGCAAGATGCCCCCGGCGCGCGTATTGGTCATCGGTGCAGGCGTCGCTGGCCTTGCCGCTATTGGCACATCCACGTCGCTGGGCGCTGTCACGCTGGCCTTTGATGTGCGCCCCGAGGTGGCCGAACAGGTCGAAAGCATGGGCGCGGAATTTGTCTATCTGGACTTTGAAGAGGCGCAGGACGGCGCAGGGGCGGGCGGATACGCCTCGGTTTCCAGCCCCGAATTCCGCGAGGCGCAGCTGGCCAAGTTCCGCGAACTGGCGCCGGGTATCGACATCGTCATCACCACCGCCCTGATCCCGAACCGCGACGCCCCCGAGCTGTGGACCGAGGATATGGTAAAGGCGATGAAGCCGGGATCGGTGATCGTTGATCTTGCCGCTGAAAAGGGCGGCAATTGCAAGTTGACGGTCAAAGATGAAAAGATCGTCACCGAGGGCGGCGTCACCATCATCGGCTACACCGATTTCCCCAGCCGCATGGCCGCGCAGGCCTCGAGCCTTTATGCGACAAACATCCGCCACATGATGGCCGATCTGACCCCCGAAAAGGATGGCCAGATCGTGCATGACATGGAAGATGACGTCATTCGCGGCGCCACCGTGGTCCATGCCGGCGAAATCACTTATCCGCCGCCCCCGCCCAAGGTGCAGGCCATCGCGGCCAAGCCGAAACAGACCGCTCCGGTGCCCACAGCTGCCGAGAAAAAGGCAAGCGAGCTGGCGAATTTCAAGAAACAGACGAAAATGCAGGCCGCCCTCCTAGGCGGCGGTGCGGTGATCATGCTGGCAATCGGCGCGGTCGCGCCCGAAAGCTTCGTAAGCCATTTCATCGTGTTCGCGTTGGCCTGTTTTGTGGGCTTTTCCGTTATCTGGGGGGTGGCGCATTCGCTGCACACACCGCTGATGGCGATCACAAACGCGATTTCGTCGATCATCATTCTTGGCGCGCTGATGCAGATCGGGTCCGGCTCGGGTCTGGTGATCGTCCTGGCGGCGCTGGCGATCTTCATGGCCGGGGTCAACATTTTTGGCGGGTTCCTCGTCACGCGGCGCATGCTTGCCATGTTCCAGAAATCCTGAAGGGGCGCACGCTATGGAATACGGGTTCACAACGGCCGCCTATGTGGTGGCGGCAGTTCTTTTCATCCTGTCGCTGGGCGGGCTTTCAGGTCAGGAAAGCGCAAAGCGCGCGGTCTGGTATGGCATCATCGGCATGGCGCTGGCGACGCTTGCCACGCTGATCGGCCCCGGCAGCGGCCTGTGGCTGCTGTCGCTGCTGCTGATTGCGGGCGGCGGGGCCGTCGGGGTGGTCATCGCCAAGCGGGTGCAGATGACGGATATGCCGCAGCTTGTGGCGGCAATGCACAGCCTTGTCGGACTTGCGGCAGTTTTCGTCGGAATGATCGCCCATTTCGAAATCGTGCGCGTGATGACGGCCTTCACAGAGGCGGGTCTTGTGTATCCACGCGGCAGTGCCGACTGGTCGTTGACGGCCACGCAGATCGCGGATCAGTTTGTCGCCGCAACCGAGCTTGGCAGAAGTTTTGGCACATTCGCCGGGCTGATTGCCGAGAAAACGGCTGTCGAAGTGAATATTTTGCATATCGAGCTGTTTCTGGGGGTCTTCATCGGCGCCGTGACATTCACCGGCTCTGTTGTGGCCTATGGCAAGCTGGCGGGACGCGTGTCCTCGGCGGCGGAAAAGCTGCCGGGCGGTCACATGCTGAATGCGGGCGCAGCGGCCATGTCGCTGATCTGCCTGATCTGGTATGTCAATAGCGGCAGCTTTGCTCCGCTGCTGATCATGACGCTGCTGGCAGGTTTCATCGGCTACCACCTGATCATGGGGATCGGCGGTGCCGACATGCCGGTGGTGGTGTCGATGCTGAACTCCTATTCCGGCTGGGCGGCGGCGGCGATCGGGTTCTCTTTGGGCAACGATCTGCTGATCGTGACCGGCGCGCTGGTCGGCTCCTCGGGGGCGATCCTCAGCTACATCATGTGCAAGGCGATGAACCGCTCGTTCATCTCGGTCATCCTCGGCGGTTTCGGCACCACCACCGGCCCCGCGATGGAGGTCGAGGGCGAGCAGGTGGCGATTGACGCCGAGGGCGTGGCGACCGCGCTGAACGACGCCGACAGCATCGTGATCGTGCCGGGCTATGGCATGGCCGTGGCGCAGGCCCAGGGGGCGGTGTCAGATCTGGTCACCAAGCTGCGCGCCAAGGGCAAATCCGTGCGCTTTGCCATTCATCCCGTCGCCGGGCGCCTGCCCGGTCACATGAACGTGCTGCTGGCCGAGGCCAAGGTGCCCTATGACATCGTGCTGGAAATGGACGAGATCAACGAAGATCTGGCCAAAACGGACGTGGTCATCGTCATCGGATCGAACGACATCGTAAACCCCGCCGCGCAGGACGACCCAAATTCCCCTATCGCCGGCATGCCGGTGTTGGAGGTGTGGAAGGCCAAACAGGTCTTTGTGTCAAAGCGCGGTCAGGGGACGGGGTATTCGGGCATCGAAAACCCGCTGTTCTACAAGGACAACACCCGCATGTTCTATGGTGATGCCAAGGCGTCCATCTCGGCACTCTTGCCCAAGATCGACTGACGCTCGGTCGATATCGGGCCGCCAGAACATGGGCGGCCCCAAGCGATCCCGATACATTCGTAAAACACAAGCGGATCAACTGAACGAGAGCCCTGCAATCAACTGCCGCAGGCCCAGCGCGGCACCGGCAAAGATCGCGGCGAACACGATAGGCGCGTTGATCGTCAGCAGCGAGAACGCAGAGATTCCCTGTCCTATCGTGCAACCCATGGCCAGTATCGCGCCAAATCCCATGAACGTTGCGCCCAGAAATTGCCGCTTCAATTCGCGCGGGTCTTCGCAGGCCTCCCAGCGGAAGTGACCCTTGATCAGGCTGCCGATAAACGCCCCGATCAGAACGCCAAACACCGATCCAACCCCGAATGACAGCCCGCCGCCGCTGGACGTCATCAGAAACAGCAGCGTTTCCCCCAAGGGCGATGTGAAGGTGTGGCTGTTCACCGGATAGACGCTGAACCCGGTATTGGCGACCCATTGGGTACCAGCCCAGCCGCTGACAATCGCAAGCCCCACCAGCGCGCCCCAGATGACAGCCTTTCGGTCCCTCAGGAAATCCCGCGACCACAGCGCAAAGCCGGTAATCGCCGCGCTGATCAACAGGCCCAAAGGGGCGACCGGCAGGCCAGTCAGCCCGCTCAGGATCTGCGGATAGCTGTGGGCTTGGGTCGATATTTCGGTCAGGGCCAGCCCCGCCAGCCGCAGTTGCGCCAAGGGTCCGGACAGCATGACATAGGCACTGATTCCCATAACCAATACGATGACGAAAGATCGCAGGTCACCGCCCCCGAAACGGGCCAGCGCCCCAAACCCGCAATTCCCGGCCAGCGACATCCCATAGCCAAACATCAGCCCACCGAGAATCGCAAAAAGGGGCGACCACGGCGCGAGGTGATAGATGCTCTGGCCAGGGTCCAGCGCGCCAAAGCTCACAAGCGTGAATGTCCCCAGACCAGCGACACCGATTGCCAGCCCCCACATGCGCAGCCTGACGTCATTGCCCTGATACAGATAATCCTCAATCGCCCCGAGCGTGCAGAACCGCCCCAGCCGCGCCGCCAGCCCAAGGATCAATCCCCCGGCAAGGCCGATTAGCGTAAGGGTCATTGCATTCGAGAGAAAATCAGGCATCAGGCGTCTCCCGCAGGTCCACGGGCGGTGATCGCGCTACGCATCATTGCAGAACAGGTCATAGACAAGATCGAGTATTTGAACGGCGCGGGCGTCTGTCAAACGATAATAGATAACCTTGCCTTCGCGGCGCGGCGCGACCAGCCCTTCGTTGCGCAAGCGCGACAGTTGTTGCGACACGGCAGCCTGACGCGCCGACAGCAGGTTTTCCAGATCAGTTACGGATTTTTCGCCGGTTGCCAGATGACACAAAATCATCAATCGCCCCTCATGACTGAGCGCCTTGAGGAAATTCGATGCGTTGCTGGCGCTTTCCATCATCCGCTCGATTTCGGCGTCTGACATATCCTTGGTGATGACCGGCAGTGTCATTTTCGCAAACAATCCATGTTCTGTACATCACTCTACCCGGTAGAGATTCTGATGACAATTCAACTAGCGCCTGTCACCGGCTACCAAATGACTTTGCTGAAATCTTCTGCAGGCCGCGCAACGGTCAGAATTCCGTCTCAGACTCAGTTTCTTTTATGACCACGTCATGCTCGTTCAGCATTTTCGCCAGCAGGAACCAGAAGAACTCATCGCCAGCATAGCCTTCCATCCGGCCCAGTTCCTTGCCGTTCTCGACCAGGACAAAGGTAGGCGTAAAAACTGGGCGCGAGGCAAATTCGATATCGTTTGGCAAGTCACGCAGACTGACCCGGCGCAGCGGCGCGCGCTGCCCCTCATCGGTTTTTGGGTAGATCGGCGCGATTTCTGCGTCCCACTGCGCACACCAGTGACAGCCTTCCTGCTCAACCATGACCAACTCGGCCGCGAGCGCCGGCAGACATATCAGCCAAAAGCCAAAGGAAAGAATAAGACGCTTCATCAGGGTTCCAATTGACGGATCTTTTATATTTAATATGTTGAATGTGTAATTTCCACAAGCTTCGGGGCGAAACAGAATGTTGGATGTATCGTTTCTCGGCGCTTTCATAGGCGGGTTGATCGTTTTCTTCTCGCCTTGCGTCCTGCCGATCGTTCCGTTCTATCTGAGCTATATGGCCGGTGCATCCATGTCCGAAATCAGCGCCGACGGCGACTTGGCGCCGGGCGTGCGAAAACGTGCATTTTTCGCATCAGTCATGTTCTCGCTCGGGATCATTACGGTGTTCGTTCTGCTGGGCGCTGCCGCCTACGGGCTGAGCCAGACATTCCGGTCGATGCAAACCGAATTCCGCCTGTTCGCCGCCATCGTGGTGCTGATCATGGGGCTGCATTTTCTGGGGATTATACGTATCGGCTTTCTCAACCGCGCATTCCAGATGGACGCTGGCGACACGAAAAACATGTCGGTTCTGGGCGCCTATGTCGTCGGCTTCGCCTTTGCCGCCGGATGGACGCCCTGCGTGGGCGGCGTGCTGACCGCCGTTGTCTTTGCCGCCAGCACCGAAGCGACCGCGCTACGCGGGCTGGCCCTGCTGCTGGTGTTTGGCGTGGCAATGACGGCGCCCTTTGTCGTGGCGTCGCTCTTTATCGGACCGTTCCTGAAATTTGCGGCCAAGTTCCGCCGTCATCTGCCCAAGGTCGAAAAGGCGATGGGCCTGCTGATGATTCTCTTCGCCGTTCTTATTGCCACAGACAGCGTCAATTTCATCGCACAGTGGATGCTGGAAGCCTTTCCCGTCTTTCAGAACATCTAGAGATGCGTCTGACTCAGGACGGCCAGTGACGTGATACTGCACAAACCATTTATCGGGCGCGAAACAATATCGTGCGCCACCACAAAAACGGACCGCCATAAGGAGATCGCCAAATGAAACGCCTGTTTGTCCTGCTGATGCTTATCGCCATGCCAGCCTTTTCCGCCACCGTCGGCGATGATGGGCTGCACAAGGAAGACTGGATGCGCGACACGTTCAAAGACCTGAACGAAGACCTCGCCGAAGCCAACGCAGAAGGCAAAAGGCTGGTTGTGATGGTCGAACAGCGCGGCTGCATCTATTGCGCCAAGATGCACGAAGAGGTGTTCTCGCGCGCCGAAATCAGCGAGTATATCCGCGACAATTTCTTTGTCGTTCAGGTCAATCTGCATGGCGACACCGAGATGACCGACTTCGACGGCGAAACCTTGTCGGAAAAACAGGCGACCCGCAAATGGGGTCTGCTGTTCACCCCGTCGATACTGTTCCTGCCCGAAGAGGTCGAGGATGGCGCAACAGCCCAGAGCGCTGCGGTCGCACTGATGCCGGGTGCCTTCGGCCCTGCCACGACGCTGGATATGTTCACGTGGGTCAATGAAAAACGATATGGGCCTGATTACGACGAAGATTTTCAGCGCTATCACGCGCGCCGCATCCAGGAGCGGGCCAGCGCCGGAACCGACTAGACTTGACGCCCGTCATATTATTTCGAACTTTTTCTTGATTGACGGCGGGTTGGTGTCCTAGGCTATGCTAATTCTTGAATGTGTTTGGGAGGATGCATGGAACGCAGCTTACTTGTGATAATGGCCTTTGCCGCATCGACCGTGGCTGCGAATGCCGCTGACGTGGCGCCAGCAGATGTCGCGTTTGTTGACGGCAGCGTCGAAGCGTCGTTAAGCGGCGTGCCGGGCGATCCGGAAAACGGTCGTAAAATCGTCGGCGACAAGGCGTTGGGAAATTGCGTAGCATGCCATCAGGCCAGCGATCTGTCGGATGTCCCGTTCCAGGGCAATATCGGTCCCATGTTGGACGGTGCCGGTGAACGCTGGAGCGAAGCAGATCTGCGCGGCATCGTAACAAATGCCAAAATGATGTTCGAGGGCAGCATGATGCCGTCCTTCTACAAGGTCGACGGGTTCATCCGCCCCGGCAAGGCATTCACCGGAAAGGCGGCTGACGACACGCTCGCCCCGTTGCTGGACGCCCAACAAATCGAAGACGTGGTGGCCTATCTGGTCACGCTGAAAGACTACTGAACACCCTGACGTCAATTCAGGGCCTGAAGGAGATAACAGATGCAACTGACACGACGCGATGCAATTCTCATGGGGGTCGGCGCTACGTTCATGACAGCCCTGCCCCTGCACGTATCGGCAGCTGGCGAAGACGCCATTGCCGCATTCACCGGCGGCGCAGACGTGGGCCAAGGCGATATCAAGCTGACCGCGCCTGAAATCGCCGAAAATGGCAACACTGTCCCGATCGAGGTGTCGTCGGAGACGGCAACAGAAATCATGGTCCTTGCGCTCGGCAACCCAACGCCGGCAGTTGCCACCTTTAAATATGGCCCCCTGTCCGCATCGCGCACCGCATCGACGCGCATCCGCCTGGCCGGCACGCAGGACGTTGTGGCCATCGCCAAGCTGGAAGATGGATCGTTCGTTCAGGCAACCTCGACGGTCAAGGTCACAATCGGCGGCTGCGGCGGCTAAAGCGTTTCAAAACCATTCGAAACGTTTTCATCAGGAGATAGAGAAGAAATATGGCAGACGGTGTAAAACCCCGCGTTAAAGTCCCGAAAACGGCATCCGCCGGTGAGAAGATCGTCATCAAGACGCTGATCAGCCACAAGATGGAATCGGGACAGCGCAAAGACGGCGATGGCAACCTTATCCCGCGTTCCATCATCAATCGCTTCACCTGCGATTTCAACGGCGAGAATGTCGTTGACGTTGTGCTGGAGCCGGCGATTTCGACCAACCCCTACTTGGAATTCGAGGCCGTCGTGCCGGAATCCGGTGAGTTCAAGTTCACTTGGTATGACGATGACGGCTCGGTTTACGAGGAAACCAAAGAGATCGCCGTCGAGTGAACGAAATGTCTTGGGAGGGACAGGGATGAAACGACTAACAGCCACCTTGACCATCGGCCTCGTGGCCGCGACGCTGGCCACTGCAGATCCGGTGGACGATACGCTGGTTCTGAACGGCGAAACCGAGATCGTAACGCGCACCGAAGCCCCGGAGGCAGTGGCGGATGTGTTCGACGAGGTCATCTCGGGCTGGCATTTCCGCGGCGACGAAACGCGCGAGATGCAGGCCGACGATTTCGACAATCCCGGCATGATCTTTGTCGAACAGGCTGAGGATGTCTGGAACACTGCCGAAGGCTCTGTCGGGAAGTCCTGTGCGGATTGCCACGGCGCATCCGAGGAAATGGCCGGTGTGCGCCCTGTCTATCCCAAATGGAACGAGGAAGCGGGCGAAGTCCGCACGCTTGAGATGCAGATCAACGATTGCCGCGAGACGCGCATGGGTGCGGAAAAGTGGAAGTATAGCGGCGGCGACATGATCAATATGACGGCGCTTCTGGCCTCTGTTTCGCGCGGCATGCCAGTGAACGTGGCCATCGACGGTCCGGCGCAGTCAACGTGGGAACAGGGCGAAGAGCTTTACTATACCCGCTTTGGCCAGTTCGAGTTGTCCTGCGCCAACTGCCATGAGGATAACAACGGCAACATGATCCGCGCCGACCACCTCAGCCAGGGGCAGATCAACGGATTTCCGGTGTACCGCCTCAAAAATACCAAGCTGAATTCGGCGCATGGCCGCTTCAAAGGCTGTGTGCGTGACACCCGCGCCGAAACCTTTGCACCCGGCAGCCCCGAATTCATCGCGCTTGAGCTTTACGTCGGCTCGCGTGGCAACGGGCTTGGCGTTGAGGGCCCATCGGTCCGCAATTGATCTATGAATGCCCCGCACGGCGTCCGTGCGGGGTTTTCTTTTCGCAATACATTCAGGAATCCGAATATGGTATCCCGCCGCGATTTTCTTCAAACCAGCATGGCCGCCAGCGCAATCCTTGGCGCGTCAGGCTTTGGTCAGTGGGGGCGCATCGCCGCGCAACAAACCCTGTCGCAAGACCAGCTTTTGCAATTCGAAAGCTATGGAAATGTCTCGCTGATTCATATCACTGACATTCACGCGCAACTGAAACCGCTCTATTTCCGCGAGCCGTCTGTCAATCTTGGCGTTGGCGACAACAAGGGCAAGGTGCCTCACATCACCGGCGCCGATTTCCGCAGGCTGTACGGCATCGAAGATGGGTCGCGATCCCATTATGCGCTGTCGTCCGGCGACTTCACGGCGCTGGCCGAGGGCTATGGACGCGTCGGCGGGCTGGACCGCGTTGCCACGGTCATCAACCAGATCCGCTCGGAACGTCCCGATGCGCTGCTGCTGGACGGCGGCGACACATGGCACGGCAGCTTCACCTGCCACCACACCGAAGGCCAGGATATGGTCGATGTGATGAACGCGCTGAAACCCGACGCGATGACATTCCACTGGGAATTCACGCTGGGGTCCGAGCGGGTGCAGGAGATCGTCGAGGGGCTGCCCTTTGCCGCCCTCGGACAGAACATTTTCGACGCCGAATGGGACGAGCCGTCAGAGCTGTTCCCGCCCTACAAATTCTTTGAGCGTGGCGGCGTCAAGATTGCCGTGATCGGGCAGGCGTTCCCCTACATGCCCATCGCCAATCCGGGCTGGATGTTCCCCGAATACTCCTTTGGCATCCGCGACGAGAATATGCAGAAGATGGTTGATCAGGTCCGTGCCGAGGGCGCCGAGCTGGTTGTCTGCCTCAGTCACAATGGCTTTGACGTGGACAAGAAGATGGCCGGCATCGTCAAGGGCATCGACGTGATCCTGTCGGGTCACACCCACGACGCCCTGCCCGAGCCTGTTCTGGTCGGCGAGACGATCATCGTCGCCTCTGGCAGCAACGGCAAATTCGTCAGCCGCGTCGATCTGGACGTGCAGGATGGCCGCATGATGGGCTTCCGTCACAAGCTGATCCCGATTTTCTCGGACGTCATCACGCCTGACCCCGAGGTTGCGGCCGTCATCGACGAGGTGCGCGCGCCCTATGCCGACGCCCTGGCCGAGGTGATCGGCAAGACCGACAGCCTGCTCTACCGGCGCGGCAATTTCAACGGCACATGGGACGACGTGATCTGCGACGCGCTGCTATCCGAGCGCGAGGCCGATATCGCGCTCAGCCCCGGCGTGCGCTGGGGTCCGTCGCTGCTGCCCGGCGACGATATCACGCGCGAAGATCTGTGGAACGTCACCTCCATGTCCTATGGCGAGGCGTATCGCACGGAAATGACGGGCGAATATCTGCATGTGGTGCTGGAGGACGTGGCCGACAACCTGTTCAATCCCGACCCCTATTATCAGCAGGGCGGCGACATGGTGCGCACCGGCGGTCTGGGCTATCGGATCGATATTTCCAAACCGCAAGGCGGCCGCATCAGCAACATGACCCTGTTGAAAACCGGCGAGGCGATTGACCCCGCCAAGTCCTATCAGGTTGCCGGATGGGCGTCCGTGAACGAGGGCACCGAAGGCCCGCCGATCTGGGATGTGGTCGAGGCCCACATTCGCAAGCAAGGCACCGTAAGCGCCCCCGAAAACGACAGCGTCGAGGTGGTTGGAATATGAGTACCAAGACAGAAAGGACGGAGGAAGCAATGACACGCGGACCCTCACGCCGGAATTTCCTGCGCGGCGCTGCCGCCGGGACGGCCCTGATCGCAGGCGGCGCCGCCCGCGCCGCCACGCCCGATCCGCTGATTACCGAGGTTCAGCCATGGGCCAGCGGATTTGGCGATCCGGTCGATGCCCATCCTTACGGCTTGCCGATCCGGTTCGAGGATGATGTCATCCGCCGCAATGTTGAATGGCTGACGGCGGACACGATCAGTTCGATCAACTTCACGCCGATCCATGCGCTGGACGGCACCATCACGCCCCAGGGCTGCGCGTTCGAGCGACACCATTCCGGCGCGATCGAGCTGAGCAAGCAGGACTACCGGCTGATGATCAACGGTCTGGTCGACAAGCCGCTGGTCTTCACCTACGCTGATCTGGAGCGATTTCCGCGCGAAAACCACGTCTATTTCTGCGAATGTGCCGCCAATACCGGCATGGAATGGGCTGGTGCGCAGCTGAATGGCGCGCAGTTCACCCACGGTATGATCCACAACATGGAATATACCGGCGTCACCCTGCGTACGATCCTGGAGGAGGCCGGGCTGGATGCGGCTGGTGATCTGACCGACAAATGGGTTTTTGTCGAAGGCGCCGATGCGTCGTCGAACGGCCGCTCGATCCCGATGGAAAAGGCGCTGGACGACTGCCTGATCGCCTTCAAGGCCAATGGCGAGGCCTTGCGCAAAGAGCATGGCTATCCCGTGCGCCTGGTCGTTCCCGGCTGGGAAGGCAACATGTGGGTCAAATGGATCCGCCGGATCGAGGTCATGGACGGCCCGGTAGAGAGCCGGGAGGAAACATCGAAATACACTGACACGATGGCCGACGGTACGTCGCGCAAATGGACATGGGCGATGGATGCCAAATCGGTCGTCACCTCGCCCAGCCCGCAGGCACCGATCACGCATGGCAAGGGGCCGCTGGTCATCAGCGGGCTGGCATGGTCGGGGCGCGGCGCGATCACTCGTGTCGATGTGTCCAAGGACGGTGGCAAGACGTGGCAGACGGCACGGCTGGCGCAGCCGGGCGAGAAGATGGCACTGACCCGGTTCTATCTGGATACTGATTGGAACGGCGAGGAAATGCTGCTGCAAAGCCGTGCGATGGACGACACCGGCTATATTCAGCCCACGAAAACGCAGCTGCGCGAGGTGCGCGGCCTCAATTCGATCTATCACAACAACGGTATCCAGACGTGGTGGGTTCGCCCTACAGGGGAGGCGGAAAATGTCGAAGTTTCTTAAGATCGCCGCGTCACTCGCCATGCTTGGCGGCTCGGCGCATGCCGAGACGTTCGGACTGGGCCGCGAAGCGCTGCCCGAGGAAATCGCCGCTTGGGACGTCGCCGTGCGCCCCGACGGCACTGGCCTGCCCGAAGGGTCCGGCGATGTCTGGACTGGCGAAGAGATTTTCGTCGAGCAATGCGCCGTCTGTCACGGTGATTTCGCCGAAGGGCTCGACAACTGGCCCAAGCTGGCAGGCGGCGAGGATACGCTGGACCACGCCGATCCGGTAAAGACGATCGGCAGCTATTGGCCTTATCTGTCGACCACCTGGGATTATGTCAACCGCTCGATGCCATACGGCAATGCTCAGACGCTGGAGCCCGACGAAGTCTATGCCATCGTCGCCTATATCCTATACTCCAACTATCTGGTCGAAGACGATTTCGTGCTGTCGAACGAGACATTCTCGGGTGTTGAGATGCCCAATGCAGACGGATTCTTTGTCGATGACCGGCCCGAAACCGAGTACCCGAAATGGACCGGCGAGCCTTGCATGGAGAACTGCAAGGAAAACGTCGAAGTCACCATGCGCGCCATGGTTCTGGACGTGACGCCCGCGGGCGAGGGTGGCGAAGCCGCCGCGTCCGACACGGCAGCGCCCGCTGACGAAGTTTCAGCAGAACCTGCCGAGGAAGCAGAGGTTGAGGTTGCTGCCATTGACCCCGAACTGATCGCTGCCGGTGAAAAGGTGTTCAAGAAATGCAAAGCCTGCCACCAGGTCGGCGACGGCGCGAAAAACCGCGTTGGCCCGATCTTGAACGGTATTGTTGGGCATCCGGCAGGTCAGGTTGAAGGGTTCAAATACTCCGGCGCGCTCAGCGGCATGGCAGATGACGGCCTGATTTGGGACGAAGACAACCTCAGTGCTTTTCTGGCTGACCCACGCGGGTTCATGAAAGGCACCAAGATGAGCTTTGCCGGTCTGCGCAAGGACGATGATCTGGATGCAGTCATCGCTTATCTGTCTGATTTTGCCGAGTAGATGGCCAGTTGGCCAGCCTATTCCCCCACGCCTGCCGCTATGATTTCGGCAGGCGTGAGGATGGCCAATCCGATGAGCGATGCAGATGAAGGGACCAACGTTTTCTCCCAATGCAAGGGATGCTACGAAATCGGGGACAGCGCGCGCGACCGGATCGAACCGTATTCAAAAGACATTTTCGGACGCCAATCAGCAGCACCCGACGACTTCCGCTATTCAAAATCAATGCATCGGGCCCGAAGTGACGGCCTGATCTGGACGGCCTGGACGCTGGAGGCCTACACGGAAAATCCGCGCACTTTGGTGTCTGAAACGCGCATGCGCTTTCGGGGGGACACCGATGCCCGCGACCTCGCCAATGTGCTGGCCTGTCTGCGCACCTTCTTGAACGATCTGTCGAACATCCCGGAGGCGGAGTCGACCGCGCGCCTGTCAAATCCCTTTCGGGACCCGCCCGACCCTTATCAGCGTATCTCGCTGGTCGCGCACGCCTTGAGGAAATCGAACGCCACTGCCAAGATCCTCGTCGCAGATTCCAAGCCGAAATTCTCAAATATGAGTTTGTGTCAGGCAGACGGGGCCGACCGTTACCCCGGCATGATCGACTGCATCGGTGAGGATTTTGGCGGCGGAAACCTGTCAGTTGATCCAGGCGCGATGACGATTAACCTTGATGGAGAGACCATCAAGGTGGATGCCTGCAATGTCATTCCCGCGATGAAAGCAGAGCGAGTCTCAGAGATGGCAGGCGTCACAGACGGCCATGGGGCGCCGGTCAACGCCGCTGACATGCGCGAGAACGTTAATGGCAACATCTATATTCTGGGCGGCGCGGCCGATCAGGGCGACACGCCAAAGGCTGGCTTTGCCGCCAATAGCCGGGCAAAAGTCTGCGCCAATACGGTCCGTGGGGCGTTGACCGCATCTCACGTGTTTTCGGCAAAATTCACGAACACCTGCTGGTCACTGATCGACACGGACAACGGCGTCGACATCGGCGCGACCTACGAGGCGACCGGCGAAACCGCGGAGCTGCGTAATGTCTCTTACGAGGAATCCGAAGCTTTGTATGAGGGCATAATCGCTGATATGTTTAGTTACAATGTCTTGCCCGCCCCACAGACTGGTGGCGGGACGGCGAAATTATGATCGAACGTGCATGAAACTTGGAGGACAATTGCATGAAACATTACATCCTTGCCGGAGCCGTCGCTCTGGCCGCAGGCCCCGGCAGCGCAGCAGATGAGGCTGTCACTTATCCCTTTGATGGCAGTTTCGGCGACGCGACGTTTGCCGTTGAAAACGCAATCATCGGTCGCGGCCTGGTCATCGACTACGTCAGTCACACCGGCGAGATGCTCAACCGGACCGGCGCTGATGTTGGCAGCACCAAGGAGCTGTTCAACGAGGCTGACATCTTTCTTTTCTGCTCTGCACAGGTCTCTCGCAAGGTGATGGAGGCCGATCCTATGAACATCGCGCATTGCCCCTACGGCATCTTCGTGGCCGATCAGGGCGGCGACGTGATGGTCGGCTATCGAACCTACCCGGACGGCCCAATGCAGGAAGTGCAGGCGTTGCTGGATGACATCGTGCAAGAGGCCCTTGAATAAGGGTCTTTGGCACTATCGAATTGCCTTATCGGCGGTGCGAGCTGCATCTGATGAGAGCGCCGCATTTTCAGAACAACTAGCACGGTCCGTGCGCCTCAGGCTTGCTATGCATGTTCGGGAATAAAAAACGCGCGTGATGTCCGGGCTTGCGCAGCAATGAACGCAGCCGCTGCGCGGACCCGGAACAGTTGCTGCATATCCGAATGAGTTATCATCCAAAACGTGCGCATGATTGTCACATCCTCTGGCAGGATCCTGATCAGATCATCGCGCTCGTCGGCAAGAAAGCACGGCAGGATACAAACCCCGGCACCTGCGATGGTCGCGCGCATTTGCGCAAGCAGGTTGGAGCTTCGAATTTGCGGCACAATATCTTTTGAAACCGAGCTAAGGTAATCCAGCTCTGGTGTAAAAATGAGGTCATCAATGTAGCTGATAAAGGGATAATCTGACAAATCAGAGACAGCCCGAAGAGCAGAAAAACGGTCCTGATGCCGGCGCGAAATATACAGCCCAAGCTCATAATCGGTTAGTTTGACGGCGCGGTGCCGGCCAAGGGTGGGCTCGAATAGGCCGATGCTGATGTCGGCTTCGCGTTTAGAAAGGCTGAACCGTCGAGAGGCGGCGACAATCTCGACCTCAAGGTTTGGATGTGCCTCCAGAAGCAAACCAATACGCGGTGCAAGAAATGCAGTGCCAAATCCATCTGGGGCCCCGATCCTGACGGTGCCTGAAACACCTGAGCTCTCTTCCGAAAACTCCTGATTTATTCCGAATACTGTGGTCTCCATTCTTTCCACTTGATCCAGCAGCTTTTCACCCTGCTTGGTCAATTCGTATCCAGTTAAACTGCGGTTGAATAGTTGGGTGTCCAGCTCCCGCTCCAGATGTTTCATCCTGCGGCTGAGCGTGGAGTGATCAATCTTGAGGTTTCGCGCCGCCTTCGTCAGTTTGCCGGTCCGCGCAACAGTCAAAAATGACCGAAGCAAATCCCAGTTCAGCGCTTTGTCCATGGGAAACCTCGAACAACGACAACGGCCCTTATCCATATAGCGCGGGTCGATTTTCTGCAAGGCAAGGGCGAATTCGAATACTTGGACTGGATCTGCCCGCGGGAGATAAAAGGCGGCGCATTCAATGGGCTATAAAATCAGCCACTGCGGCGTTTGCCACCTCTTCCGATTTGATCGACCTTCGGTGCAGCTTCCGTCGCGCCACGTAACAATAGGACGCGGTCCATTTCCATGAACCACGCCGCGTTTGGTATAAATCTCGGGTGCAGATCAGATCAGTTCGACGGCCATCGCAGTTGCTTCGCCTCCGCCCAGACAGATCGCGGCCAACCCGCGTTTTGCTTGCCGCTGCTTCATTGCCGACAAAAGCGTGACAAGAATACGCGCGCCGGACGCTCCGATCGGATGGCCAAGCGCACAGGCCCCGCCGCGCACGTTCACCTTGTCATGGGGCAGATCCAGATCGCGCATGGCGGCCATCGCGACGACGGCGAATGCCTCGTTGAATTCGTACAAATCGACATCGGCTGTCGTCCAGCCAACCTTGGTCAAAAGTTGCCTTGTGGCGTCAACCGGAGCAGTTGGGAACAGGTTCGGTTCATGGCCGTAGGTCGAGTGGCCGCGGATCACCGCCAAAGGCTGAAGCCCCCGCTTTTCCGCCTCGGATTGCCGCATCAGCACCAGCGCCGCGGCGCCGTCCGAGATCGAACTGGAATTCGCCGCAGTTACCGTTCCATCGGCGCTGAAGGCTGGTTTGAGTTTTGGGATTTTGGCCACATCGGCCTGACCGGGCTGTTCGTCATGTCTGACCTCGACTTCGCCCTTTCGGGTTTTGACGGTGACTGTCACTGTCTCATCGTCGGCCAGCCCGTCCTCGATGGATTTCTGCGCGCGGCTTAGCGACTCAATCGCGAATGCGTCCTGATCTTCGCGGCTGAACTGATAGGTTTGCGCGCAATCCTCGGCAAATGTCCCCATCAGGCGGCCTTTGTCATAGGCGTCCTCCAAACCGTCAATGAACATGTGGTCAGTCACCCCCCCATGCCCCATCCGGTAGCCCGAGCGCGCGCGGTCCAGCATGTAGGGCGCGTTTGTCATGCTTTCCATACCGCCTGCGGCCATGATATCAGCGCTACCGGCCAAGATCGAATCATGCGCCAGCATGACGGCCTTCATGCCCGATCCGCACATCTTGTTGACTGTGGTGCAGCCAGTGGCCAGTGGCAGCCCTGCACCCAGCGATGCCTGCCGCGCCGGTGCCTGTCCAAGACCGGCAGGCAGGACGCAGCCCATAATGACCTCCTCAATATCTTCAGGCTTCAACGTCGACCGCTCCATTGCTGCACGTATCGCGGCCGAGCCTAGCTGCGGCGCGGTCAGGCTGGAAAATGCGCCCTGAAACCCGCCGAGGGGCGTCCGGGCAGCGCTGACGATTACGATGGGATCAGCAGATTTGGTCATGTCAGACTCCTTCGAGTTTGTGCTGCGGTTACTTGGCCGCCATGCGAATGGACCCGTCAAGACGGATGACTTCGCCATTCAAATAGGAATTCGCGATGATGTGTTCGACTAGGCCGGCAAATTCGCCCGGGCGGCCCATGCGCTGTGGAAATGGCACGCTTTGGCCCAGAGACGCCTGAACTTCCTCGGGCATGGCAGCCATCATCGGGGTTTCGAAAATGCCTGGCGCGATGGTCATGACGCGTATGCCGCTACGTGCCAGTTCGCGCGCGATGGGCAGCGTCATCGACACAACACCGCCCTTGGACGCGGCATAAGCTGCCTGCGCGATCTGCCCGTCAAAAGCGGCGATTGAAGCAGTATTCACGATTACGCCGCGTTCGCCATTCGTGTCTGGTTCGGTATCCATCATAGCCGCGGCGGCAAGTCGCAGCATGTTGAACGTTCCGATCAAATTGATCTGAATCGTGCGCGTGAACGTCCCCAGCTGGTGCGGCCCCTTGCGCCCGACAACCTTTTCAGACGGAGCAACTCCGGCGCAGTTCACCAGCCCGTGCAGATCGCCAAAGGTCGCTCTGCATGCTGCAACCGCATCTTCGGCGCTGACCTCGTCGGTAACGTCAGTGTGCGCAAATGCGGCCTGCGGTCCCAGCTCTCTTGCCAGCGCAGCGCCGGTTTCGGCATTCAGATCTGCCAACATTACCTGTCCGCCAGCCGCGACAATCCGGCGCGCGGTCGCCGATCCCAACCCCGACCCGCTGCCAGTGATGATGAACGTTTTGTCTTTGATATCCATGGGCGTTTTCCCCTGATCATTTGTACTGGTGCGCGGTGCGATCATCCGGCTCCGCGCACCGCCCTATTTAAGGTCCTTCAGATCCAGCAAGGTCTTCAGCTTGTTGTCCGGCTCTATGCCAAACGTCTCCATTTGCATGCGAAGGATTTTGAACATCGTGCCCGGAGCAGTCACCGGGCCTGCCTCGACCTCGGCGGCCAGATCCTGTGGTGTGACGCGTTCGATCCACGACACCTGAAATCCAAAATCTTTGGCCGCCGTCGCATCAAACGCGTTGGACGAAACAAACATGACATTTTCGGGCTTCACATTCAGCGCGCTCTCGACCAGCCCATATGCGTCTGGATGCGGCTTGAACTTGCCGGTTTTGTCGATGCTGATCACGGCATCCAGATGTTTGTCCAAGCCGCTGTTTTGCACCAGCGCGTCCAGCATGTCCTGATTTCCATTCGACAGGATCGCCAGCGGCACACCTTTGAGCGCGGTCAGCGCGTCGATGGCTTCGGGATAAGGATCAAGGTTCAGGTATTTATCCATGATCCGCTCGATCTGGGCAGGGCTGGCCGTCTGGCCTATCGCGTTCAAGGTGTAAACCAGAGATTCTTCGGATATGTCCCAGAAACTTTTGTAGCTGCCCATCAGCGTGCGCAGCCACGTATATTCAAGCTGTTTCAACCGCCAGACCTGCGTGATCAACTCACCATGCCGGGGGAATTCCTTGTTCGTTATTCGGGATAAGGACTGCACATCATAAAGCGTGCCGTAGGCGTCAAAAACGATTGCTTCAATGGCCATGATTATCCTCCGAGTTGATATAACGGGTTCAGGTTGACAGATAGGCAAAGCAGCCCAGAAAAATGGCAACCGCGCCCACGCTGACCATGGCGCGCATGAGCGGCCAGTTCAGCTCGGCCGCCAGAAGGCTGGCGAGCGTTTGCAGAAACAGCGCGACACTTAGCAGCGCAATCACGGCCCAAAGCAGCCCGTTTTGCGTTGCTCCATTCAGCCAAAGCGCCGCCGCCGGCGCGCCGACCCACATAGGCAGGGCGGCGCTGGAAATCAGGGTGGTCAGCACCAGAACGCGAATCTGACCGCCAAAGGCACGCACCATCGCCCAGCCGACTGCGGCAAATCCAACCCACAGCGAAAAGGTCAGCGCCAGACCGCCAACCGATATGGCCAGAAACGCCTGCAGGGGCGGCACGTCCAGGGACGCAACAACGTCAGACTTGGCATAAAGGGTCGCGAGGCTCCAAAGGAGCCCCGCTATTGGCATGCCCATAAGGGCAGGCAGCCGAAATGAGGACAGCCTCATCGCACTTACTGCCAAGGCACCATACCCCACAGCAGGATAGGAACCCACAGTGCCGCAAGGATCATCAGCCATTGGCTGCTGTCATAGCGCTGGCGCGTGACATCCACCCAGCCGTGCATTCCCTCCACGATTTCCTGCGCAATGCGGCGTTCCGCGGCGACTTCGCCGGACTTCATCTTTTCAGCCGCCAGCGAAATCACGATCGTCAGGATAAACCCGACCGGCACCGAAATCAGCGAGCTGGAGAAGCCAAGGCCAGCCACCAGACCCGAGCCCACGGACAGGTCCGAGAACACGTAAGGCGACAGGACGATATAGAGAGCCCCCGACAGGATGCTGCCCCAGAACGCGCCCCACGTGTTGATGCGCGTTGACCACACGCCCAGCACAACCATCGGTGTGATGGCCGTCGCGCACAGACCGAATGCCCAAAAGATCGACGTGATCAGGAAGGCAGGCGGGTTGAGCGACACCAGCAGGGACACAATGCCCGTTCCGGCCAAGGCGAAGTAGCCGTAGCGCAGTTGGCTTTTCTCAGGCAGATGCGGCTTCAGCACGCCGACGATGTCGTGGCCAACCACGGTCGCAACGCCAATCATCAGGCCCGCGATGGTGGACACGCCCGCCGCCAGAACACCGGCAATCACAAAGGCCGACACCCATTCAGGGTTATAGGCAAGGTTCAGCAGCAATGTCGTCTTGTCCGCGGCTTCCGGCGTCAGCTCTGTGTCGATCAGGGCAAAGTGGTAAACGCCCGCAAAACCCATCGCATAGGTCGCCAAGAACATGACGCCGACCCACAGGCAGAACCATGGCACAACACGGCGCGCGGCCTTGATGCTTTCCGAGGTCAGAACCCGCTGCGCAAGCTGCGGCAGGCCCAACGTGCCGATGGTCAGCGACACAAACAGCGCCACGTAGAACCGCGCCTCATACTTCAGGTCAAAGAAGGTCGGGATCTGGGTCAGCAGCGTATCGGTCATGTCACCGTACCCCAGCGGCGGGAACCAGTAACCCGATACGCCCATCGCCTTGAGGATCGCACCCAGCGGAACCACCAGCGCGATCATCATGATCACCATCTGGATGGCGTCGTTATACGTCGCACCCTTCATGCCGCCGATGGTGACATATCCGGTAATCACCAGCGCCGACAGGATCAGCGACGGCATATAGGGCAGGCCCAGCAGCACCTCGAACACCTTGGCGATGCCGATGAACTGACCGACCATATACATCAACATGATCAGCAGCATCCACGCCGCCGCCAAAAATGCGGTATTGCGGCCATAACGCACCTGAACAAAGTGAACTGACGTGAAAACGCCCATCCGGTACAGTGACGCACCATACAGCATCACCAGCAGCGGCACGCTGAGGATCAGCTGAATCCACATGAACACGAACGGCAGGTGCAGCTGCTGGATCAGCGCGACAACACCAAGGAAGGTCGCAACGCTCATCCATGTCGATGACGCGGCAAGCGAGTTGATCACCGGGCCGACAGACCGGCCGGCCAGATACAAATCCGTCGCGTTTTCGGTCTTTTTGTTGTTGATCAGGGCGACGACGTAATACAGCCCAAAAACGGCAAAGGTGATCCCAAGGCCGAGCCAGATATTCTGAATTTGCCAGTCAGCAGGTGTCATTTGGACGGCCCTCCGGGTGTGGTTGCGCCGGCCATGGAGCCCGGTTGTTTGGCACTGGCCGCCGCGCTGGCGGAAATCTTGGCATTTTCAGCTTCGATATCGTCCTCCAGCCGGTTGGCATAGCGGCACCAGAAGATCGACCAGACCAAAACGCCTAGCGATCCCAGAATGAGCGCGATGAAGTAATGCGTCGGCAGGCCAAGTATTCTGGAGCTGTTATCAGTCCCCAGAATGATGAACCACAATCCGGTATGTCCCAGCAAAACAAAGCCGATGCCAAAACCGATTGTAGATTTTATTTCCTTTTTGTAGGCGTCCAAGGTTGTCCCTCCCTCTTCCTGTTGGTTATTTTGCGCAGCCTTTTCGGCTTGCAGCTATCTGGTTATTTTCTGTCGTTTACTGGCGGGTAACGTACTATCCACCAGAAGCTCCTTCAGTCCTAGCGTTTGAAGTCCGGCGACCGTTTTTCAATGAATGCTGTCATGCCTTCTTTTTGATCCTCGGTCGCGAACAGCGAGTGGAAAACCCTGCGCTCCCACAGCAATCCTTCGCTCAGGGACAATTCTTCGGCGCGGTTGACGGCCTCGCGTGCGTGGCGTGCAACCGATTTGGAATATCCGGCAATCTGCGTGGCATCGGAGATGGCTGTGTCCACGACGTTCTCATCGGCGACAACCTGGGCGACCAATCCGCAAGCAAGCGCTTCGTCCGCCTTCATCGTGCGTCCGGTCAGATGCATCTGCATTGATTTCGCCCGCCCGATCAGTTTGGTCATCCGCTGCGTGCCACCAATGCCGGCAATGACGCCCAGCTTGATTTCTGGCTGGCCAAATTGCGCGCCCTCACCCGCAATGATGTAATCGCACATCATCGCCAATTCGCACCCACCGCCCAAGGCATATCCATTTACCGCTGCAATTTTGGGGGTGCGAAACTTTGCGAAGGTTTCCCATTCGCCGAAAAAGTCGGAATCGGCCATCTCGGTATATGTTTTTGTCGCCATTTCCTTGATATCCGCGCCGGCGGCAAAGGCGCGCTCGTTCCCGGTCAGGACAAAACAGCCGACACCGGGATCGCGATCCAGTGGCGCCAGCGTGTCGGTTATTTCCCGCGCCATCTGACTGTTGAGCGCATTCATGTTTTTGGGGCGATTAAGCCGAACGATGACAACGCGATCGCGCTGTTCGATTGTGATTGTTTCAGCCATTCTCATTCCTCCGTGGGTTGGAGCTTCATTGTCTATTTGCGACCAGTATCCAGAAAATCCGTCACCAGCTCGCCAACTTCCTCGCGCTTTGAATACATTAGCAGATGGCCCGCCTGAAAGACCGTCAATCTTGCCTGAGGTATCAAACTGGACAGCAATATCTGATTTCCAATCGGAATAAGGGTGTCATAAGCGCCGGCAATCACCTGCGTCGGTTGTTTTATTTGCGACAGCCACGGCAGGCTGCTCCAGGAACACATTGCGCTCACTTGGGCAGAATATCCCTGATAGGTCGGACGGATGGCATGTTCAGAGTATTGCTGGAACAATTCCGGGTGCAAAATCGCTTCGCCGCCATACATCAACGGACCGATGAAGTTACCGTATTCCTTGTTCACGTAGCGCCACGGAAACACGATTTCCGCCAGCGCAATCGGCGAACCCCACCAGCTGCCAATGCCCCCGGCGGACGTGATCGCCAGCACCAGTCTGCGGCATCTTTCGGGACATTCCAGCGCCATCTGCTGGGCCAGCGCACCACCCCACGAAATGCCGAGAATGTCGAACCTGTCGATGCCCAGCCGGTTCAGAACCTCTTGCAACATCTGGGCATGGTCGGGGATCGTGGTGCCGGTTTCGGGGACGTCCGAACGGCCAACCCCAGCCGCGTCAAAGGCGATAATCGGGCGGTCTTCCAGTTCGTCTATCAGCGGGAACAGCATCTCGATGCCCTGCCCCAGACCATTGCAGATCACCAGCGGCATTTCAGACCGGTCCAGATCGCGTCCGAAAACGCGCAGTTTCACGCCGTCTACAGTGATGTAGCGAAAGCCACTTTCCGGAATAGATAGTTTTTGGTGCTTCATACTTGTTTCCATTCCATCAGGTGCCCCAAGTCGCTACGCTCTATGCGTTCCGGTGGCTTTATCCGCTCTGGGGCACCTTCTCCGTTACATAGGTGCCCGGCGCGGGGGCGAGTTCGGGATATTTCTTGCTGCCCAGTGCGCCCGGCGCGGCACGATCTTCGGCGCCATCGCGGGCCTTCAGCCATTCCAGCCAATGAGGCCACCAGCTTCCGTCGGTTCGGGTGGCGGATGCCTGCCACGCGTCGGCGGTGTCTGCGTCCGTGGCATCCGACAGGAAATACCGGCGGCTTTTATGCGGATGGTTGATGACCATTCCAGAGACGTGGCCACCTGAGGTCAGGATAAATTCGCTTTCGCCCGCAACGCGGTTCAGCGCGTCAAAGGATGCCTTCCACGGCACGATATGATCGCCCGTCGCGGCCACGAAATAACACGGCACATCAATTTTTCCGATATCGACCGGGGTGTCCAGCAAGGTCAGCGCGCCCGGATCTTTCAGCTTGTTGGCGACGTACATTTCTTCTGTGTAGTATTCCAGCCACTTTGCAGGCAGGTTCGATGTATCGGAGTTCCAGAACAGGATGTCGAAAGGCGGCGGTGATTTGCCTTTCAAATAGTTGTTGATCACGAAGCCCCAGATGGATTCGTTCACATGCAGCATGGCCATCGCCTGCGCGATGTCCCTGCCTGTGGCGACCTTGGTCGTTTTCAGTCGATGCTTGTAGGCCTCGATTTGTGGCTTATCGACGAACACTTCGATCTCGCCTGGATCGGTGAAATCGGCCATGGCGGACAGGAAAGTGGCGGTCCTGACCAGCTTTTTCTGCTTCTCAGGCATAACCGCCAGCGCCGCCATCATCATCGCGCTGGCATTGCACCAGGACAAAAGATCGACCTTGTCCGCCTTGGTAATGTCGGCGGTGACATCCAACGCCGTCAGGATGCCCTTTTCGATGTAGTCGTTCCAGTCGTATTCAGCCATCTTCGAATCTGGATTGCGCCACGAAATGGTAAACACCGCGTTGCCCTGTTCCACCAGGTAGCGGATCATCGACTTGTTTTCGTTGATGTCGAAAATATAGAATTTGTTCACGCAAGGCGGCACGATCAGGATCGGATTGGCCCGAACTTTGGACGTAGTCGGCGTGTATTGAAGGATCTCGATCAGCTCGTTGCGAAAAATGACGGCGCCGGGCGTGGTAGCCAAATTTTCGCCAACGGTGAATGCGGATTCGTCCGTTGTGGTGATGTAGCCCTTTTCCAGATCCGCCAGCAGGTTCTGAAACCCGTCAACCAGGCTCTGCCCATTGGTTTCCATCGCCAGCTTCAGCACTTCGGGATTGGTCAGCGCGTAATTCGAGGGCGACAGACCATCCGCAGTGACCCGGGTGTAGAAATTCAGCTTGCGCTGGTCATGGTCTGGCAGGCCCATCTTTTCGGCCATATCGACCATCGCCTTGGCCGTCAGTTCATACGATTGATGCAAAAACGGGTAGAGACCTTTGCTCCACTCCTCTGCACTGAACCGGCGGTCTTTGCTGGGCTCTGCGCTGTCCTTGCCCATGCCGGACAATGTGGTGAGCCAGAGTTTGGTAAATTCACTCTGATACTCAATCCAGCTTTGAAACCATTCCCCGACATCCTCGGGTTTCGGCGCAACCATGGTTTGCATTGATTTCACGAGTATCTGGCGCATTTCCTCTGTTTTCTCGGCATCAAGGCCCAAAAACAGCGGGTGCGTCTGCGTTGCCGACTTCATAATCTGTGAAATGGCGTCTGCTGTCTTCTCGTTCATTCGTTCCTCCAAAGCTGCGTGGCGGCATGAATTCAGGTGCGTGATCGTTTTTCAAACCGGGGAAGCATTGCGGAAAAATCCGTGCCAAGCCCGGACTCGTTTTCTACGAAAGTCCGGTAAAGCTCCATCGCCTGCGCACCCATTGGCGTATCTGCGCCGACGGCTTCGGCGGCTTGCTGGCTCAGGCGCAGGTCCTTCAGCATCAGCTCGGACGCAAAGCCGGGCTTGTAATCGTTATCCGCTGGCGTTTCCGGACCGACGCCGGGCGCCGGGCAATAGGCATTCATCGACCAGGAATAGCCGGACGAGGTGGACACCACGTCAAACATTTTCTGCCGGTCAAGGTTCAGCTTGTCGGCCAAGGCAAATGCCTCGCAGGTTGCGATCATGGTCACGCCAAGGATCATGTTGTTGCAGATCTTGGCCGACTGGCCCGCACCAGCTGCGCCGCAATGCACGGCCTTTTGCCCCATGATGTCAAACAGCGGCGAAACGGTCGCAAACGCCGCATCATCCCCGCCGACCATGAAGGTCAACGTGCCATTGGTAGCCCCGCCGACGCCGCCCGAAACAGGCGCATCCAACGCGCCCAGCCCCGCGTCCTGCGCTTGCGTTGCCACCGCGCGCGCGCTTTCGACATCGACCGTGGAGCAGTCGCACAGCACGGCACCCGCAGCCATAGCCGGAATGATTTCGGCGGCAACGCTGCGCAAAATTTCACCATTGGGCAGCATGGAGATGACGACATCCGCCCCCGAGGCTGCATCCGTGGCCGAATCCGCAGACTGCACGCCTTCCGGCATCGGCGCCTGCAGATCAAACCCCCGCACGTCATGTCCTGCCGCTGCCAGATTAGCGGCCATCGGGCCGCCCATGTTGCCCAATCCAATGAAGCCAATCTTCATATGGTATTCCCTTCTGTAGTGTTGGATGACGGCATTGCCCGCCTATCCCCGATCAGCGATCATTTGCCGCGATACGATCAAATGCATGATTTCGTTGGTGCCTTCCAGAATCTGGTGGACGCGCAGATCGCGAACGATTTTCTCAATTCCATAATCTGCCAGATATCCGTATCCGCCATGCAATTGAAGCGCATCATTGGCAACCTCAAACGACACATCCGTGACAAAAGCCTTGGCCATGGCGCAGTATTTTACGGAATCATACGCCTTTTCGTCCAGCTTCCACGCCGCCTGCCGCAGGAAAACCCGCGCGGCCTGCAGCTTGATCTCCATGGCGGCCAGTCGGAACTGGAGGGCCTGAAACTGGTCGATGGTCTTGCCAAAGGCCTTGCGCTCGCCGGTGTATTGAAGCGCTGTGTTCAGCGCGAACTGCGCCCCGCCCAACGCCGATGCCGCGATATTCAGGCGCCCGCCGTCAAGGCCAGCCATTGCATAGGTAAATCCGCGCCCCTCCTCGCCCATCAGATTTTCAGCCGGGATTTCGCAATCGTCAAACTGCACCTGCGAGGTCGGCTGCGCGCGCCAGCCCATTTTCTGCTCCAGCGCGCCAAAGGACAGCCCCGGCGTGCCATCCTCGACCAGAACGGCAGAAATGCCGCGCGGGCCGACATCGCCGGTCCGCACCATCGTCAGATAAACATCCGAATAGCTGCCACCCGAGATGAACGCCTTGTTCCCGTTCAGCTTGTAGCCCGTGTCGGTCCGGTCTGCGCGTGTGCGCAGCGCGGCAGCATCAGATCCAGACCCCGGCTCGGTCAGGCAGTAGGAGAAGATTTTTTCCATGCTGCACAACTGCGGCAGCCATTTCTGTTTGGTTTCTTCAGACCCGAACTTGTCGATCATGCCGCCGCACATGTTGTGGATCGACAACATCGACGCAACAGACGGGCATGCCATCGACAGCGCCTCAAAGACCATCGTCGCATCCAGACGCGACAGGCCGGACCCGCCGTAATCATCCGAAACATAGACGCCGCCCAGCCCCAGCTCGGCTACTTTGGGCCAAAGGTCTTTTGGAATGGTCTCTTGCTTTTCCCATTTCGCGGCGAAGGGCGCGATATGTTTCTGACCGAATTCATACGCCATATCGAAAATGGCGACTTGCTCTTCTGTTGGTGCAAAATCCATCACTTCAACCTTTCTGTCAGTTCAGGCACGGCCGCAAACAGGTCCGCCACCAGTCCATAATCAGCGATCTGAAAGATCGGGGCGTCTTCATCTTTGTTGATCGCGACAATGATTTTCGAATCTTTCATACCTGCAAGATGCTGGATCGCGCCGGAGATGCCAACAGCGATATATAGTGCGGGCGCAACGACCTTGCCGGTTTGACCGACCTGCCAGTCATTCGGCGCATAACCCGAATCGACGGCGGCGCGCGATGCGCCGATGGCCGCGCCCAGCGCGTCAGCCAACGCTTCGATCAGCTTGAAGTCTTCTTCCGAGCCAACACCGCGCCCGCCCGACACCACGACCCCGGCCGATGTCAGCTCAGGCCGGTCAGAGGCGGCCAGCTTGTCTTCGACCCATTCGGAAAGACCGGGGTTAGCCACTGCCGAAATAGTATCGATCGGGGCCGTACCGCCGTCGCCTGCCGCATCGAAAGTCGATGTGCGAATGGTCACAATCTTTTTCGCGTCTGTGGATCTGACCGTCTGAATCGCGTTTCCCGCATATATCGGGCGCTCGAACGTATTTCCGTCAACAATGCCGGACACGTCCGAAATCACCATCGCATCTAGCAATGCTGCCACGCGCGGCATCACGTTTTTGGCGTCTGTGGTAGCCGGGGCAACAATATGCTCATAATCGTCTGCAAGCGACACGATCAGCGCCGCAGTCGATTCCGCCAGACGGTGCCCAAGGGATTCGTCCTCGGCGACCAGCACGCGTGTCACACCGGCGATTTTTGCTGCGGCCTCACCGGCGGACGCAGCAGAGGCGCCACAGCATAGCGCGGTCACTTCGCCAAGTTTGGCTGCAGCGGTGACGGCCTTTGCGGTCGCATCCAACGCCAATTCACCATCGGTCACTTCGGCAAGTAAAAGAACAGCCATTATACAGCCCCCGCTTCTTTGAGTTTCGCGACAAGCTCGTCCACCGAGCCGACGATTTCGCCCGCCTTGCGCGCAGCAGGCTCGGCAGTGCCGATGATCTCAAGGCGGGGCGTGACATCGACCCCGTAATCGGCGGCGGTTTTCTCATCCATCGGCTTTTTCTTGGCCTTCATGATGTTGGGCAGTGATGCATAGCGCGGCTCGTTCAGGCGCAGATCGACTGTGATGATCGATGGCATCTTGACCTTAATCGTCTGCAAACCGCCGTCCACCTCGCGCGTAATAACAGCATGATCACCGTCCACGGCCACCTCGGACGCGAACGTGCCTTGGCTCCAGCCCAGGAGCGCTGACAGCATCTGGCCAGTGGCGTTCATGTCGTTGTCGATCGCCTGTTTACCTGCCAGCACCAGGCCGGGCTGCTCTTGGTCCACAACGGCCTTGAGTATCTTGGCAACCGCGAGCGGCTCGATATCCTGATGCACGTCGTCGGCGGCCACGACCAGAATGGCCCGGTCGGCCCCCATCGCGAGCGCGGTTCGAAGCGTCTCCTGTGCCTGCTTGACCCCGATTGAAACCGCGACGACTTCATCGACAGTGCCCGCCTCTTTCATGCGGATTGCCTGCTCGACAGCGATTTCATCGAACGGGTTCATCGACATCTTGACGTTGGCAAGGTCAACGCCTGAACCATCGGATTTTACCCGCGCCTTAACGTTGTAATCAATGACCCGTTTTACTGCGACCAGTACCTTCATGGGGAGTTTCCTTTTAAACCATATTTCTGCGACTCAGAGGTTTTCAAACCCGATCCCAAGATAGCGTTCATTGCCCACAGCGATCTTCATGTCTTTCGTCGCCTTTTCCCACGACAAGGATCGGGAGGCGCAAAAAACAGCGGACGCAGATCAACACAGCTTGGCCGCGCAGACAATTTCGGAACGTTGGCGCCAACCGGTGCTTCCTCTACAGCGGCGCCCGTTGCGATGCCATCTTATTCCCTTCACGCCCCCGGAATCTTGCAGTCAGATGAAATTTTTCCCTGCAACGGTACCCATTTACCCAACATCTAGCTAGGCATTTCGCGCCAGAATCCAAGCGTGACGCGCCATCCCTAAGGCTTCCTTCCTGACACAGAGGCTTGATAGCTAGCCCTTGTGGCTGAACGATCCCAGCGGCGGTTCAGGGCGCCCCCAAAGGGTCCGTGCGACTGAACAAGACATGCAATCTTATGCGAATCCATGCACGGCCAGCTTTGGATATTACGCATAGACGTGTGATTTTTTCGTTATAACCTGACTCTGAACGGGCGAAGCCGGGCCATTATTGGCCCTCTAAGAGACACCACAAGTGGTCAGCAACGCCCAGGTTGAGACGATCGGATATAGCGGCAACGACGGCATTCTTGTTGCTCAGCGTTGCTGCAACTCAGAGGACTCGGTCATGTACCAAAAGCACGGCTTTCTGCGCAGCCTGGCGCGGCCCTATTCGCCTCATGCCCATTTCGGGCTGGGTGATCAGGCAGCGATCGCTTCCACTTCAACCACAGTCGGCCCATTTTCCGTCGATACGTACAACGCAGACGCATCATGGATGGCCCTGCCGGAAAGGGTCGCAAATTGATGGCGCCCAGAAGCTGCGCCAAGAGAGCACACGCAGCGCGCGCCAGCACAAAGCCGCCACTTGGCACCGGTGTAAATCATGCGTGATATGGTCGACTTCAGCAGATGGAACAATGACTTGGCCAAAACGTGCGGCCACTTCAAGGGTGTCGCGCATAAACACCAGAGCGCGGTCAAGGGTCGTGTGACAGCTCACGATTTTGACGGGCTTGTCGTTGCAGATATTTGCGGCGATGTTGCGGCAATCACACGTGACCTCGCTGACAGTCAACGCGATACGGCAGAGCATATATTCTGCGTTATCCAAGCGTCCGGTAAACTTCAGGTCGAACACAAAGGTGAATGCGCATCATTGGGACCGGGGGATTGCATTCTCTTGGACTCGACCAAAGAAAGCACGTTGTCCTTCGTTCAGCCGGGCCGTCTGCTGGTACTGCACATGCCGCGCGGCGACTTCCTTGGATCTTTTGGGGGACGCATTCAGATCGGCCATATGCTCCCTGCGGACCATCCTCTTGCCCCCCCGATTCGGCAGCAGATTCAACATTTTTCGCAGGGCTGGGATCCCAGCGCGTCGGTTGGCCGAGCGAATTCTGATCTTATTCTGGGCATGATCCAGCTGGCATTTTCCAATCTGGTCGACTTTGCCAAAGATCACAGCGCCAAAAACAAGGAGTGTCAATTTGCTGTAGCACTTGACCTGATACAGCAAAACCTGACCAATCAGGATCTGTCCCTGGCTTGGTTATCTCAACAAATCGGCATGTCTACCCGTCAGGTACAGCGGTTGTTCGAGGCCGAAAACACCAGTTTCAGCAGGGAGGTTCGCGAGCGCAGGCTGACCGTAGCGGCGGCACGGCTGCGAAATCGAAAAACCACAAGACGTATCCACATTTCCGAAGTAGCCTTCGACTCGGGCTTCAGAGATCTCTCTAATTTCAACCGGGGCTTCAAATCCCGTTTCGGAATGGCACCGCGCGAATACCTTGAAACTCTCGCCTAGAGGTAGATAAATCCTGTAGACTGACCCCGAACACTAAAAAGACGGTAAAATTTGAGCGGCGGCAAACGGTCGCTCCAACTGCGCCAACAAAGGAGTGAGACATGTACGAATTCATGAATGTTCCCAGAACATACAAAGAGGCGCGCGAAGCCTACAAATTCCACTGCCCGGAAGATTTCAACTTTGCCTTTGATGTGATTGATCGCCGCGGACGCGAGGCCGACAAGACGGCTGTTCTGGCCGTGGACAAAACCGGAGAAAACGTCCGCGAGATCAAATATTCCGATCTTTCGCGCACCTCGTCACAGATGGCCAACGGGCTGCGGTCACTGGGACTGAAGCAAGGCGATTTCGCCTGCCTGATCGCCGGCCGCATACCCCAATGGTATGACGCCCTGTTCGGCTGCATGAAGCTGGGCGTTGTATCGATCCCCGGCACAACCCTTCTGACCGGTCACGACATCGAATACCGCGTGAACAGCGTCAAGGCGCGCGCGATCATCGTGACGCCCGAGCATTGCGAAAAAGTCGAATCCGTGCGCGACGAATGCCCCACGCTGGAGTTCCTTATTGTCATCGGCGGTCCGCGCGAAGGCTGGATTTCGACCGAAGAGCTGTGCAAGGACCAACCGGGCGAGATCGCGCCCGAAGACCGGCCCAAGACGCATTGCGATGACATGATGCTGGGCTTTTTCACCTCCGGCACGACCGGTATGCCCAAGATGGTGCCACGCTCATTCGAATACGGGCTTGCCCACGCATCCACGGGCCTTTTCTGGATGGATTTCCAACCGGACGATATCCATTGGACCCTGACCGACACGGGCTGGGCCAAGGCGGCATGGGGCATGGTGTTTCCGCAGTTCCTGATGGGGGTGACAGTCGTTCTGTATGACCCCCCCGGCTTTGACGTCGATCAGCACCTCAAGCTGGTTGAAAAACTGGGCGTCACCACGTTCTGTGGCCCGCCGACCGCTTACCGCATGTTCGCACAGACCGATATGTCAGGCTATAATCTCAGCTCGCTGCGCCGGTCCATGGGCGCGGGTGAGCCGCTCAACCCCGAGGTGATCAACTTCTGGCGCAATGCCACCGGGACGACCGTCGCGGACGGGTATGGTCAAAGTGAAACGATCAACATCGTCGGCAACTTTCCCGATCAGCCTGTCAAGGTCGGATCAATGGGGCAGCCAGTGCCGGGCTATGACGTGGAAGTTGTCGATGACGAAGGCAACCGTATGCCCGATGACGAAATCGGGAACATTGCGGTCAACCTCAAAAACGGTACGCCTCCGGGTCTGTTCGACGGCTATTACACCGGCGGAGAGCCGAACAGGAAGGATTTCCGCAACGGTTGGTACTATACCGGCGACACCGCCAAGCGCGACAGCGACGGGTATTTTTGGTTCATCGGGCGCGCAGATGATCTGATCGGGTCGGGCGGATATCGCATTAGCCCGTTCGAGGTCGAAAGCACACTGCTGGAACACCCTGCCGTGGCCGAAAGCGCCGTGATCGGCAAGCCCGACGAAACGCGCGGTGAAATCGTTTCGGCATATATTATCCTGGTCAAGGGTCAGGAGCCGTCAGACGAGTTGGCCAAGGATATCCAGAACTTCTGCAAAAAATACACAGCGCCCTACAAGTATCCGCGCGAGATCAACTTTGTGAAGGAGCTGCCCAAAACCATCTCGGGCAAAATTCGCCGGGTAGAATTGCGCGCCGACCAGAAAAGCTGAGGACGCTGCTGCCAATAATTGTGTGCTTGGGGCCATTGCCCGTCCGCTAACGGGCCGGGACGTGGTCACCAGGCACACAGGCAAGGCAGAATTTTAGGCGTCAGGGCTTCACGATCGCGACGCCTTTGCAGGCGCCAATCCACGCGAGCTGTGCACCTGTGTCGTCAAAGGTACGATAATCTGGGGCGTTGTGCGCCGCTCAGGACATTCGGATGCGAGCGTCACCGAAGAAGAGATACCGTGAGGCTGATAAATCGGCAAAATCTTAGTGCCGTATAGCACACGGCCAACATTGCAGCATTCAGCCCTTTGGTAACGATCACAGTTTACTGCACAAGACGACACCCTGAGTTTCAGAGAATTTAGAAAGGATCAACAGAGATGCCCAACTTGATCTTGCTCGGACCACCCGGCGCCGGCAAAGGCACGCAGGCGCGGATGCTGACCGAAAAATTTGGCCTCCTGCAGCTCTCCACTGGTGATCTTTTGCGTGAGGCGGTGGCAGAAGGGACGCCTGCTGGCAAGGCCGCAAAGGAGGTGATGGAAGCCGGCGGTTTGGTTTCGGACGATATCGTGACGGCCATCGTGTCCGACCGATTGGACCAGCCTGATGTGGCACAAGGTGTCATCTTTGACGGCTTCCCACGCACGGTCGGTCAGGCCAAGGCTCTGGACGCTCTTTTGTCCGAAAAGTCGCTGGAACTTGATGTCGTGGTCTCGCTCGACGTTCAGGACGAGGCGGTGATCGAGCGTATTTCCGGCCGCTACACCTGCGCGACCTGCGGCGAGGGATATCACGACACCCACGAAACACCATCAAACCCTGACCTTTGCGACAGTTGCGGCGGATCAGAGTTCAAACGGCGCGCCGACGATAATGCCGAAACCGTCGCTCAACGGCTCAGGGGGTACCACGCCGAAACGGCGCCCTTAATCGCTTACTATGACGGCAAGGGACTGCTCAAACGTATCGACGCAATGGGAGATATCAGTGTGATCGGCCAACAACTGGCGACTGCCATCGCGCAGGCAGACGCTTGATCGGTATTGCAAGGCCGGTAATCCACCCTACCTCAGCCATCCTTGCAAAAATCAACAACCCAGATGGCAAATCGGCCTCGTGGTTTGTCTCGATAGTCTTGATATCATAGACATACGATATCTGGACAGGCCAGCCGTTAGCCCAGACTACTGAATTACAATGCGTTGCCAAACGCTCGTGACCATGAAACTCCTCCTGTCGGGCTGCCCTTTGCCCACCGCGACGTGACACAACCGATCCCGCGCATCGTTTCAATCAGCCTGCGGGCCATTACCAATGCCGAAAAGAACGCCCGAGTCTCTCTCGCTTCGCTCAACATACCTTGGCAAATCTGCCTTGCATCACACCGTAGGCTGCCCGTGGATAACAAAGATACAATGCCGGCCGACCCAAAGCTGAACTACGCTTGGACCGTGGCTCTGGCCGGGGCCATCGCAGTATTCTGCGCCTTGGGCCTGGGGCGTTTCGCGTTTGGAATGCTGCTGCCGTCGATGTCGCAGACCCTTGGGCTGAATTATTCTCAGGCCGGATTGCTCGGCTTTGCGAATATGGCAGGGTATCTGATCGGCGTCCTGCTGATCCCGCTGGTTTTACCCAGATTGCGAGCGCGCGCCACCGTCGCAGTCTGCCTGTCTCTTCTGGCAGGTTCGATGGCGGGCATGGCGTTTACCGGCAGCTTCGTGATCTTGTGTGCGCTTTACACAATAACCGGCATAGGCAGTGCGGGCGTCGTTCTGCCAGCAATGGGCGCCATGTCGCAGTGGTTCTACCCCTCGCATCGCGGATTTGCCGCCGGTATCGTGATGGCGGGCTCTGGCTTTGGCATCGTCCTCAGCGGGTTCATTCTGCCGCAGCTGGCCCCAGTATTCGGGCTTGTGCCCTGGCAAATCGCATGGCTGATCTTTGCAGCAACCAGCGCAGTCGCCGTCGGTCTAAGCCTTGCCCTGTTCCGCAATCACCCCCGTGACATCGGAAAAATGCCTGCCGGTCGCATGCCTGCGCAGACCCCTACACACAAAACCTCTCACGCCCCATCGGGCAAATTCTGGCTGCTGCTTCAATTGGGCCTGGTCTACGGCATCTACGGCGCCACCTACATGATATACGTGACATTTATCGTCACCAGCATGGTCGACGCCTACGAGATGAGCAAAAACGCATCTGGCAACCTGTGGGCCTGGTTTGGCCTGCTCAGCGTCTTTTCCGGCCTGCTATTTGGCTGGATATCGGACCGTATCGGCCGCCGTGCAGGGATGGCCGTGGCGTTTGCAGTGCTTGGTATCGCCTACATTCTGGTCGGATTTGGCACCGCGACCTTCATGCTTTATCTGTCGGTCACATTATTCGGATTGGCCGCCTGGAGCATCCCGGTGATCATCGCTGCGTCATCCGGCGACTACTTTGGGCCGGCGTCGGCCGCCAACGCGTTTGCCGTGCTGACCCTGCTGTTTTCTGGCGGTCAGGGTATCGGCCCGGTGATGGCCGGTTTCCTGGCCGAAAAGACCGGCGATTTTCAGGTGCCATATGCATTGTCTGGAGGGCTTGCCGTCCTCGCCATCGCGCTCCTCGCGCTCATGAGGCCACCAACCGTCTCTGCCTAAGCCAAAGGCTGATCTCAGCTACGCGTTTCCAGCACACACGAGTTTACGTCCGCTGTTTTTGGGAACCGCTGGCTGCATATCGTCGGCTGAAAATACGCTATTGGATCTGGGTGCAGTTCGACTTTGAAAGAGCAACCAACCAGCGCAGTTCATCATCCGGTCACGACATACCGCCTGAATATCGGGGATCGCATTGGTAGGAATTGGTCGGCGTTCGGTATACGCCACGCACCACGCGTGCTGCATCCAACGATAAAGCTGAGGCACAACAACGGTTTGTCTTTGGATATGGTGCCCAGGAGAGGCGTCCAAGCCCTATATCTTGATGCATCACGGAATACCGCATCCCCTGTAAAATAGAGTGATTTAGACATTTTCCTATTCCATAACGCCCCACAATGCCCCATAGCATACCATATGTTGAGGGGGATTGAGAGGGGGATTGAGAATGGGCCGTGCCCTGAACCGTCTGAGTGCATCCGGCGTCAAAACCGCCAGCGTCGGAAAACATGCTGATGGCGGGGGTCTGTGGCTGGTCAAGCGCGAGGATGGCGGCGCGCAATGGGTGCTGCGCGTCACAACGCACGGCAGGCGGCGCGAAATGGGTCTGGGGGCCTATCCTGACCGCTCACTGAAAGAGGCGCGCGAGGTGGCCGACACTTGGCGGGCCGTGGCGCGGCAAGGTCTGGACCCGATCAAGGAACGTGACCGCCAGCGACGCGAGGCGGCGCGCAATATTCATATGCTGGCGATATCGCGCTGGACGCCTTCAACAGCCGCAAGGCCGAGTTGAAAGGCGACGGCAAGGCGGGCCGCTGGTTTTCGCCGCTTGAACTGCACGTCCTGCCCAAGCTGGGCAAGGTGCCCGTGGCCGATATTGACCAGAAGGATATCCGCGACACGCTGGCCCCTATCTGGCACAGCAAGGCCGACACCGCGCGCAAGGCGATGAACCGCCTCAGCATCGTCATGCGCCACGCGGCGGCGCTGGGGCTGGAGGTGGATCTGCAAGCGACGGACAAGGCCAAGGCGCTGCTGGGCAAGCAACGGCACACCGTCCAGAACGTGCCCGCGATGAACTGGCGCGACGTGCCTGTCTTCTATCAATCGCTGGATGGGGGCAGCATCACGGAATTGGCGTTGCGGCTGTTGATCCTGACGGCAGTGCGGTCCTACCCGCTGCGGTTCCTGCACGTTGATCAGATCGACGGCGACGTGTGGACAATCCCCGCCGCGACGATGAAAGGCCGTCTGGGCGCGACAAGCGATTTTCGGGTGCCGCTATCAATCGAGGCGCAAGGCGTCATCGCAGAGGCCCGCAAATTCGCGCGCGACGGGTTCCTGTTTCCCGGCATGAAGCGCGGCGTGATATCCGATATGACCATGACCGCCTTGATGGACCGGCGCGGGCTGAAAGAGCGCCCGCACGGGTTTCGGTCGTCTTTCCGCGACTGGACGGCAGAGGTGCCGTCTAATCGGCCTGAGAAAACAGAAGAAGAAAGCACAGCCGACTTCGAGAAGGTGGCGATATATACTCCGCAGGATGTGGCCGAAACCTGTCTTGGGCACGTCACGGGCGGCGCGGTAGAGCGGGCCTATCGGCGCACAGATTATTTGGAGCAACGGCGCGCACTGATGGAGCGGTGGGCAAATGCCGTAACTGGTGCTGATAACCAGATTGCGAGATTTGCATGACCATCTCTGATGACAAGAAACGGCAAATAAGATCTGATATCGGCCATTTTTCTTTTCACACGGCAAGTAGGGGAATTAGCAGCTTTCAATATGCATCTTACACACCTGGTGAAAATACTGACGAATACGCTGCTTTTATAGGGGAGGCGACAGCGGAGGCGATGCAGTGGCAAGCTTTCATGCTGTTCGATCCATTAGTGCAACTCCGCCAATGCATCGAATTGTTGAGAGAAAGATGTTGGACGGAGGATGGAAACCTTAGCTATAAAAAACTGCTTCAATTGCGGCGTTCTCTTTCCGAGTACGAATTCGGACACCTCAGAAGGGCTACTTCTGGAACTCGCTCTGTAGATACATTTGAGTATTTGCGTTACGGCAAGGATCTGGAAGAAGAAAAATTGATACAACAATCTGCGCTATCTGCCGCTTGGTCGCACTACTGTGAAGGGAAATTTTCTCCGGTCTGGTTGGCTGGCAGTGCAGTTTTTGCACTGTTAGCGCACAAAAACGAATTCGCGTTTGGATATTTAGCTTCGCAACTGGACCAGAAGCTTCGCAATGAAGATGATGCGATGCGCGGAAAGAAAACCTTGGCCGGTGCGGCGTCAGGAGGCGCAACGCGTTCAAGGGAGAACTCCGCAGAGAAGCGGAAGCGTTTAGAAAAAATGCGTAGCTTCATTGCGAAAGGCCATTCGGTTCGTCGAGCCGCGCAACTGACCCATAGTAGCGGTCTGGGTGTCAGTGCTGAGGCCAACAAAAAACTATGGACGCGGAACACCAGAAAGTAGGGACAGTGCCTGCGGAAGTCCCTTTTTTGAAGACGTATGATGCACCCACAAACAGCAATGGAGCATCATCATGCGCTATCTTTCTTTCCCTGATCTGCAAGCAAAGATCGGCGGTCGCAGCCGTTCATCTGTTTACCGCGATATCGAAATGGGCCGTTTGCCCCAGCCGATTAAATTCGGCGCACGCCTCTATTGGGTCGAGGCCGACATAGACGCGGCCTTGGCTGAGGCCCGGAACTGAAAACACCCCCGCACTTGCGGATACCGCAGGCGCTGGGGGTGCCGTCTTCAGTCTAAGCAACTCAGACATACGCCCAGCGCCTTTCTTGTTCAACAGAAAGGCATCAAACAATGTCAAAAGATCAATTTTACTCCAGCGACTCACAGGTCTTCTGGACCTGCAAGGCGCTACTGGACGGGCGCACGATTAGCCACAAAACCGAAATCCGCGAGGTGCGCGGGTGGCGGCTGGGCGCAATCATCCATCGCCTGCGCCATGAATATGGCTGGCCGATACAGACCGAGTATCGCGGGCCGCAGAACGTCGCGCACTATTCACTGAAAGCAGGGATAGACCGGGCCGCGCTGCGGTTCCCCAGATCCGCCCGCGCGCTGGGCGCTGAGGGGGCCACGCAATGACCGCCGCCCGTATCCGCCGCCTGCGCCGCCTCTTTGGCCTGACCGACACCCAAGCCCGGCTTATCGCCGCGCTTCACTATGGGGCTGCACATGACTGACCCGCAAACCCGCCTGACCCGCCGCAATGGCAAGTGGCACATCATGGCCCGCAACGCTGCTGAGGGGGCAGCAGGCGGGGCTTGGGTATCCCTTGGTGGTTGCCCCTGCCAAGCCACCGCAATGCGCGTTTGGCTGGCCTGCCTGACGATGGACAAACGCTGATGGCTGGCACAACATACAAACGGAAAAAAAGGGGGGCTGGGCGTTTTGTCCAGCTTCCCGAATGGGTGCAGGCGTCGGACGCATGGGCGACCCTGGCTCCCGGCCCCCGCGCGCTCTACATCGAATTGAAGCGGCGCTTCAACGGCACGAACAACGGCGCTATCTATTTCAGTCACAGGGACGCGGCTGCGGCGCTGAACGTGCATCGCAACACGGTCGGCCCGTGGTTCAATGCGCTGGAGGAACGCGGCTTCATATTCCTGACCCAAGGCCCGCATCTGGGGCCGTCTGGCATCGGGCGCGCGTCGGTGTGGGGATTGGCAGAGGAAGCCACGCCAGACGGTCGGCCCGCTCGAAAAACATTCATCCGATTCCAAAACCCCCGCACAAATTCTGTGCATAACGTGACAAGGAAGGCGCATAGTAGAGACTTGTAAAGGTTCAATCGCAGTCGCTGTAGTTGGACGACATGCATTCCCTTGCCCGGCGCGTCGCTTCAGCAATCTGGTCAGAAGTCATCTCGCCCTCAGCTAGATCGCGGTTTTTCGATGCGATATCATCGCCATTGGCGCTGGCGATGTTCCACCACATGTGTGCTGAGGTGATGTCTTTCAGCACACCTTCACCTGCGATAAACATAAGAGCGAGATTGTTCTGTGCTGGCGCGTCGCCCTGCTCGGCAGCCTTGCGATACCACTGCACAGCTTCAGCCTGGTCTTTCGGCACGCCCTTGCCGTTGTAATACATCGTGGCGAGATTGTTCTGTGCTGCCGCGTCGCCCTGCTCGGCAGCCTTGCGATACCATCGCACGGCTTCGGCTTGGTCTTTCGCCACGCCCTTGCCGTTATCATACATCGTGGCAAGGTTGTTCTGTGCTGGCGCGTAGCCTTGCTCAGCAGCCATGCGATACCACCGTAAAGCTTCAAGGTAGTCTACCTGCCCACTTTCTTCATTCGAATAGATGAAACCTAGGTGGGTCTGGGCCTTGAAATCACCTTGCTCGGCGGCCTTTCGATACCACCGCGCAGCTTCAGCGTAGTCCTGCGACACTCCTTCGCCTCTGAAATACATGAAGCCGAGATTGGTCTGAGCTTTGGCCTCGCCCTGCTCGGCAGACATCCGAAACCACCGCACAGCTTCCATGTAGTCTCTCTCGACACCTTTGCCATTGCGAAACATTGAGCCGACGAGCATTTGTGCTACCGCATCGCCTTGCTCGGCCAGCGGCACCAATTCACTTGAAGCTGTCAAATAATCCCCTGCGATTAAGGCGGCGGCACCGTCCCTAATATCGGCGGCGCGGACAGCCTGCCCTGAGAAACCAATGGCGGCGGCGACGAGCGCGATAGATAAAATTCTGAACATCAATCACCCTTTTTCCGTTAAATCGATGCGTATCAAAGCTGCATTATAAGACCGATGTGCACAACCTCCTCATTTGTTGTATGAGACTCCGCCTGCTATCAGTCAGGTGTCGCTTTGAGGTCGACTTGGACGGTCGGCCCGCTCGAAAGACCTTCACGCGATTCCAAAACCCCCGCACAAATTCTGTGTATGGCCGTCACAAAAAAGAGGACGCTTGTTAGTAAATGTTAAGGTTGAGGCCGTGACCCGTCCTGTTTTCTGTGACGCGAAACGCCAGAATCAGCGAAACGGCGTCACAAAAAAGAGGACATATATACATCTAGCCATAGGCAGACGTTTTTGCAGAGACACGCAAGAGCCGGACCCGGAAACTCTGAATTGTGGACGTGAGGATTTTGCAACTGGCATCGGTCCTCAAAGTGACGCCCGGAAAGATCCGGACGCCCCCCGGATTCTCGGCACTGTGCGAAATGCGAGGGGGCACCGCATAGTCTGGACGGCATTGAACGGGACCGCTGAGGATAGTCAAATTTGTATGCGGTCAATTTGGAGATAAAAAGTTGCCGCACTGTCTGGAACGCTTCAGCCGATACAGGCGGCGAGTTGGCAAATGATTTGGGCAAAAAAGGGAGTGGGTGAATGGGCGGAGAAGGCAGCGGCAATCACTGGCGATGGGGCGCACGCAACACGGTCGAGGATATGAAGGCGCTGCACATCGGCAAGCTGGCGAGCGATGGCTGGCTGGATTCGGGGCGCTCCTGTTCTTATGCGTGGTCGCGCGCTGGGCAGCCGATTGGCGATATCCGCGTGACGGCGGCGATGGGGCATATACTGCTGAACTATCGCAGCCGGGATAGTGGCGGCGATTGGCAGGAACAATGCTATCCTGTCCAGATCGAGAGAACGCCTTGCCATCTGGGCGGCACCCGCCCGTGGTTTCTGTGCCCAGCGCGCGGATGCAGTAAGCGTGTCGCTATTCTCTATGGCGGCGCAATCTTCGCCTGTCGGCACTGTCACCGGCTCGCCTATCCATCCGAAAACGAAAACAGCCGCGACCGGGCGACACGGCGGGCCGACAAACTGCGCGACCGCCTGCAATGGCCCCCCGGCATATTTGAAGGATCTGGCTGGGGGAAACCGAAGCACATGCACCACGCGACCTATCAGCGGCTTGTCGCAGAATATGAACAACGCGAGGCCGTGGCGCTGGGCGCAGTAAAGGATTGGCTGGGGCGGTATGGCTGACCAGACGCCTAAACAAGATCAATCACCGGAACGCTTTAGGGGGACTGCAAGGGGGATTGGGCGGCAGAGCGATTGCATATGTGTATGAAGTATATAGGCAATCTGGTTTTAAGTGGTGCCCAGGAGAGGACTCGAACCTCCACACCGTTGCCAGTACTAGCACCTGAAGCTAGCGCGTCTACCATTCCGCCACCTGGGCAGGTCACGTGAGGGGCCGTTTAGACGCAGGCGGGAGGCGTGTCAATGGACTTTTCATGCCGCATGTGATGGCGGCCTGCCACCACAATAGCGCTTAGCAGGGCATAGCGCCTTGCCCAAGGGACCGTGCAGGGGTAGGAGTGGAGAGATATAACAACAACGGGCTGCGCCGGGGGTTATCCACATGTCGAAACTGGTCACAATCTTTGGCGGATCGGGCTTTGTCGGCCGCTACATCGCGGACCGCATGGCGCAGGCCGGATGGCGCGTGCGCGTTGCGGTACGTCGTCCTGAACAGGCCGGGTTTGTACGCCCCTATGGCGTGGTCGGTCAGGTCGAGCCTGTGATGTGCAACATTCGCAACGATGACAGCGTGCGCAGCGTCACGCGCGGCGCGGATGCGGTGATCAACTGCGTCGGCACCTTTGACCGCAAGGGCAAGAACAACTTTGGCGCCGTGCAGGACGAGGGCGCGACGCGCATCGCCCGCATCGCCTCCGAAGAGGGTGTGCGGCGCATGGTTCACCTCTCGGCCATTGGCGCGGATGCAGACGGCGACAGCCTGTATGCCCGCAGCAAGGGCCGCGGCGAGGCCGGCGTGCTGGAGCATTTCCCGGATGCCGTTATCCTGCGTCCGTCGGTTATTTTCGGCCCCGAGGACCAATTTTTCAACCGGTTCGCCAGCATGACGCGGTTCGGGCCTGTCCTGCCCGTTGTTGGCGCCGATACATTGTTTCAGCCGGTCTATGTGGATGACGTGGCGCAGGCTGCGGAAATGGGCGCGCATGGCACTGCCGCACCGGGCATTTACGAACTGGGCGGCCCCGATGTGCGCAGCTTTCGCGACTTGATGCAGCTGATGCTTCAGACCATTCGCAAGCGCCGGGGCATTCTTAACATCCCGTTTTTTGCCGCCACAATCATGGCAGCCGGGATGGAGCTGGTTCAGACCCTGTCGCTGGGCCTTGTCAAGGCGCAGATCACCCGTGATCAGGTTACGTCGCTGAAATCGGACAACGTGGTACATGACGGCGCGCAGGGCTTTGAGGCGCTGGGGATCGTGCCGGATTCGATGGCGGCGATTTTACCCGATTATCTGTGGCGCTTCCGCGCTTCGGGGCAATACGCGGCGATGAAAGAATCTGCAGGCAACCTGCGCGAGGGCTGACGCCCGGCGCCAATAAAATCGGATCCGCTCATGTCTGAAACGACGCTCGTCGCGGCGGCCCTCGGGCTGATCGAGGGCCTGACCGAATTCATCCCCGTATCCTCTACTGGCCATCTGCTGCTGGTTGGTCATTTTCTGGGCTTTCAAAGTGCCGGGCGTAGTTTCGAAGTGGTGATTCAGCTGGGCGCGGTGTTGGCGATCCTGGCGGTCTATTTCACTCGCCTTGCTCAGGTTTTAATGGATGCGCCGCACAGCCCCGGCGCGCGGCGGTTTCTGGCATCCATTATCGTCGCTTTTCTTCCGGCGTTGGTGGTCGGCGTGCTGGCGCATGGCTTTATCAAACAGGTGCTGTTCGAGACGCCGGTGCTGGTCGCTGTGATGCTGATTCTCGGGGGAATCGTGCTGATTTTTGTCGACCGCTATGCGCCGACGCCGCGATATCATGATGCCGCGCAGCTGCCGATCTGGGTGACGCTTCGGATTGGATTTTTTCAATGCCTTGCCATGATTCCGGGCACCAGCCGATCGGGCGCGACCATCGTCGGCGCGCTGTTGATGGGGGTGGACAAGCGTTCTGCGGCCGAATTTTCGTTCTTTCTGTCGATGCCGACCATGGCCGGGGCGGTGGCGTATGACCTGTACAAGAACCGTGATGTGCTCGATCTCAGCGCGATGGGCGATATTGCCGTCGGTTTTGCGATGGCGTTTGTCAGCGGTCTGCTTGTGGTTAAATGGTTACTGAATTTTGTCAGTCGGAACGGATACGGCCTGTTTGGGTGGTGGCGAATCATCGTGGGATCGCTTGCCATGGCGTTTTTATTCGCAGGTGCATGAATATAAGTAAGTAATGGATACCTATTTATGTTACTGTACGTATAAATTATTTCTGAACTCCAATATTTTACGTATATAGGACAGCATACCTGTCTTTTCAGACAACGCGCACCTGTCTATCAATGTCGAGTTGAACAGAAACAGGTGCGCAATGGCTGATAACCCGATGCTGAAATTCACGACCGTGCAGCGCGATATGCCGTCAAAGCGCATGCCGGACCTGCGCAATCGCGATTTTCGTGAAATTTACGCCGAATACGCCGACGAAAAAGCCCGCGAACAGGCCAGCCGGTGTAGCCAATGCGGAGTCCCCTACTGCCAGAGCCACTGCCCCCTGCACAACAATATCCCCGACTGGCTGCGTCTGACCGCCGAAGGCCGCCTGCGCGAGGCGTACGAGATCAGTCAAGCCACCAACACCTTTCCGGAAATCTGCGGGCGCATCTGCCCGCAGGATCGCCTGTGCGAGGGCAATTGCGTGATCGAAACGGCGGGTCACGGCACCGTCACCATTGGCGCGGTCGAGAAATACATCACCGATACCGCCTGGGACGAGGGCTGGGTCACGCCTGCGCAGCCTGCGCAGGAGCGTCCCGAAAGCGTTGCGATCATTGGCGCCGGTCCGGGCGGACTGGCCGCGGCTGATATGCTGCGCCGGGCCGGGGTTCAGGTCACCGTCTATGACCGTTACGACCGCGGCGGCGGGCTGCTGACCTACGGCATTCCCGGGTTCAAGCTGGAAAAGGACGTGGTGATGCGCCGGATGCAGCAGTTGGAGCAGGGCGGCGTTACCTTCCGGCTGAATTGCACCATCGGGCAGGACATCAGCTTTGCCGATCTGCGCGGCAAACATGACGCTGTGATCGTCGCCACCGGCGTCTACAAGTCCCGCGATCTGGCCGGGCCGGGGTCCGGCGCCAAGGGTATTGTGCGCGCCATTGACTATCTTACGGCCAGCAACCGGCGGTCCTTTGGCGATGCCGTGCCGGATTTCGACAGCGGCGAACTGAACGCCAGCGGCAAGCGCGTCGTTGTGATCGGCGGTGGTGATACGGCGATGGATTGCGTCCGCACGGCCATCCGGCAAGGCGCCACATCAGTCAAATGTCTCTACCGCCGCGACCGCGCCAACATGCCCGGCAGCCTGCGCGAGGTCACAAATGCCGAAGAAGAAGGCGTGGTGTTCGACTGGCTGTCCCTGCCCAAGGGGTTTTCGGGCGATCCGGTCACCTCGGTGCGTGTGCAGCAGATGCGCCTAGGCGCACCCGACGTCACCGGGCGCCGATCGCCCGAGGAAATCGACGGCGCCGTCCATGACGAGCCAGCCGATCTGGTGATCAAGGCGCTGGGATTCGAGGCCGAGGCACTCCCGACACTTTGGGACCAGCCCGAACTGGAAGTGACCCGCTGGGGAACGATCAAGGCAGAATTCACCAGCGGCCGCACTTCGCTGCCCGGCGTCTATGCCGTGGGCGACATCGTGCGCGGCGCGTCGCTGGTCGTGTGGGCGATCCGCGACGGGCGCGACTGCGCCGAGGCGATCCTGACCGATCTGGCCGCAAGTCATGCGGTGGCCGCCGAATGAGTATTTTTGCCAAGATGAATGATGCAGACCACAGCACCCGCCGGGAGGGCCGGACCATGACGAATTTCGATGCAGAATGGGCCGCCGCCGAGGACGCCAAACGTGACTGGATGAACGATAACGGCATGTATGCCCATGCCGAGGAACATTCCTCGTGCGGGGTTGGCCTTGTCGTTGCCATCAACGGTAAACGTTCGCGCCGGGTGGTGCAGGCGGGCATCGACGCGCTGAAAGCGATCTGGCATCGCGGCGCGGTCGATGCGGACGGTAAGACGGGCGATGGCGCGGGCATCCATGTGCAGATCCCGGTCAGCTTCATTTACGATCAGATCCGCAGGACCGGTCACGAGCCGCGTCAGGATCAGCTGGTCGCGGTCGGTCAGGTGTTCCTGCCCCGCACCGATTTCGGCGCACAAGAGGCGTGCCGCACGATTGTGGAAACCGAAGTGCTGCGCATGGGCCACACGATCTATGGCTGGCGGCATGTGCCTGTCGATGTTTCCTGCCTTGGCGAGAAGGCGAACGCGACCCGCCCGGAGATCGAGCAGATCCTGATTTCTAACGCCAAGGATATCGACGAGGAGGATTTCGAGCGCGAGCTGTACGTGATCCGACGCCGCATCGAAAAGGCTGTGATCGCCGCGAACATCAATCATTTCTACATCGCGTCGCTGTCCTGCCGCAGCATCATCTACAAGGGCATGATGCTGGCCGAGGAGGTCGCTGTGTTCTATCCCGACCTGATGGACGAGCGGTTCAAGTCCGCCTTCGCGATCTACCATCAGCGCTATTCAACGAACACTTTCCCGCAATGGTGGCTGGCCCAGCCGTTTCGGATGCTAGCCCACAACGGCGAGATCAACACGCTCAGGGGCAACGTCAACTGGATGAAAAGCCATGAGATCCGCATGGCGTCGTCGGCGTTTGGTGATCTGGCCGAAGATATCAAGCCGATCGTGCCGGCTGGTGCCTCCGACTCGGCCGCGCTGGATTCGGTGTTCGAAGTGCTGGTGCGCGCGGGTCGTTCCGCCCCGATGGCGAAAACCATGCTGATACCGGAAAGCTGGTCAAATCAGGCGCAGGAATTGCCGCAGGCGTGGTGCGACATGTATTCCTACTGCAACTCCGTGATGGAGCCATGGGACGGCCCCGCCGCGCTGGCCATGACCGATGGCCGCTGGGTCTGCGCCGGGCTGGACCGCAATGGCCTGCGCCCGATGCGCTATGTCGTCACTGGCGACGGTCTGGTGATTGCGGGAAGCGAGGCCGGAATGGTGCCCATCGACGAAGCGACCGTGCGCGAAAAAGGCGCGCTGGGGCCGGGCCAGATGCTGGCTGTCGATATGACCGAGGGCAAGCTGTATCACGATGCTCAAATCAAGGACCGGCTGGCCGCCGCCCGTCCGTTTGGCGAATGGACCGCCAAGATCAACGCGCTGGAGGATACGCTGACCAGCACCCCCGAGGAGATCGGCCATACCGGAGCCGATCTGCGCCGACGCCAGATTGCGGCAGGCTATACGATTGAAGAGCTTGAGCAAATCCTCGCCCCGATGGGCGAGGACGGCAAGGAGGCGATTGCTTCGATGGGGGACGACACACCCAGCGCGGTCCTGTCCAAGCAATATCGCCCGCTAAGCCATTTTTTCCGGCAGAACTTCAGCCAGGTAACGAACCCGCCGATTGATTCCCTGCGCGAATTCCGGGTGATGAGTCTGAAAACTCGCTTCGGCAACCTCAACAACGTGCTGGACGAGTCGGGCGCACAGACCCAGATCATCGTGCTGGACAGCCCGTTCATCGCCAACAGCGAGTGGGATGTGCTGATGGGTCAGTTCAGCTCGGACGTCGCGCAAATTGACTGCACTTTCGCGCCGGGCCCGAATGCGCTGCAAGAGAGCCTGACACGTATCCGCGCCGAGGCTGAGGATGCTGTGCGCAGCGGCGCGGGCCATCTGGTGCTGAGCGATCAGGCGGTTGGCGAGGGGCGCATCGGAATGCCGATGATCCTTGCCACCAGCGCGGTGCACAGCCACCTGACACGCAAGGGTCTGCGCACGTTCTGCTCGCTCAACGTGCGGTCCGCCGAGTGCATTGATCCGCATTATTTCGCGGTGCTGATCGGCGCGGGCGCGACGATCGTCAACGCCTATCTGGCGCAGGATTCGCTGGCCGACCGGATCGACCGGAACCTGCTGGAAGGCAGCCTGACCGAGGTTGTCGCGCGCTATCGCAAGGCCATCGATTCGGGCCTGCTGAAGATCATGTCCAAGATGGGAATTTCCGTCATCTCGTCTTATCGCGGGGGTCTGAATTTCGAGGCCATCGGGCTGTCACGCGCTATGTGCGCCGAGTATTTTCCCGGCCTTGTCAGCCGCATCAGCGGCATCGGCGTCAGCGGCATCCAGACCAAGCTGGAGGAGGTGCACGCACTTGCGTTCAGCGGCGCCGACAACGTGCTGCCGATCGGTGGCTTCTACAAGTCGCGCAAGACCGGCGAGACGCACGCCTGGGGCGCCCAGAACATGCACATGATGCAAACCGCCTGCAATACCGGGAGTTTCGATCTGTGGAAGCGGTATTCGGCGGCGATCCAATCGGCCCCGCCGATCCACCTGCGCGACCTCATGGCGATCAAGCCGATGGGCAAGCCGATCCCGTTGGACGAGGTGGAGTCGGTCACCGCGATCCGCAAGCGGTTCGTCACGCCGGGAATGTCGCTGGGCGCGCTGAGCCCCGAGGCTCACAAGACGCTGAACATCGCGATGAACCGTATCGGCGCGCGCAGCGACAGTGGCGAAGGCGGCGAAGATCCTGCGCATTTCACGCCCGAGCCAAACGGCGACAACCCATCGGCCAAGATCAAACAGGTCGCGTCTGGCCGCTTCGGCGTGACAGCTGAGTATTTGAACCAATGTGAAGAGCTGGAGATCAAGGTAGCCCAAGGCGCCAAGCCCGGCGAGGGCGGCCAGCTGCCCGGCATGAAGGTGACCGAGCTGATCGCGCGATTGCGCCTGTCGACGCCGGGTGTGACGCTGATCTCGCCGCCGCCGCATCACGATATCTATTCGATCGAGGATCTGGCGCAGCTGATCTATGACCTCAAACAGATCAATCCGACCGCCAAGGTGACGGTGAAACTCGTCGCCCAGTCCGGTGTCGGCACCATTGCCGCTGGCGTTGCCAAGGCCAAGGCCGATGTCATCCTGATTTCGGGCCATAACGGTGGCACGGGTGCCAGCCCGGCCACGTCAATCAAATATGCGGGCCTGCCATGGGAAATGGGCCTGACAGAGGCCCATCAGGTTCTGTCGATGAACAACCTGAGGGACCGCATCACCCTGCGCACCGATGGCGGATTGCGCACCGGGCGCGATATTGTCATGGCAGCGATGATGGGGGCCGAGGAATACGGAATCGGAACCGCGGCGCTGATCGCCATGGGCTGCATCATGGTGCGGCAGTGCCAGTCCAACACATGCCCCGTGGGCGTGTGCACCCAGGATGAAAACCTGCGCGCCAAGTTTACTGGCAACGCCGAAAAGGTCGTGAACCTGATCACCTTTTATGCGCAGGAGGTCCGCGAAGTGCTCGCCAGCATCGGCGCACGCAGCCTGGACGACGTGATTGGCCGCGCCGATCTGTTGACGCAGGTCAGCCGTGGATCGGCCCATCTGGACGATCTGGACCTTAATCCGATGCTGATAACCGTCGCCAGCCATGGCGTGCCACTGAACCGCAGCCGCGAACGTAACGCGGTACCCGATACGCTGGATGCCGAGATCGTGCGCGATGCGGCCCGTTTCCTGAATGACGGCGAAAAGATGCAACTGCATTATGCGGTGCAGAACACGCATCGCACTGTCGGCACGCGCCTCAGCAGCCATATCGTGCGCAAGTTCGGCATGAAAAACACCCTGCAACCTGACCATCTGACAGTGAAATTGACGGGTAGTGCCGGGCAATCCCTGGGCGCGTTTGCCGCGCCTGGGCTGAAGCTGGAGGTGACGGGCGATGCCAACGATTATGTCGGCAAGGGCCTGTCGGGCGGCGTCATCGTGGTACGCCCGCCCATGTCCAGCCCGCTGGAGGCGTCCCAGAACACGATCATCGGCAACACTGTGCTCTATGGTGCGACCGCTGGCGCGCTTTTTGCTGCCGGGCGCGCGGGCGAGCGGTTTGCGGTGCGTAATTCAGGCGCGCATGTGGTCGTCGAGGGCTGCGGCAGCAACGGCTGCGAATACATGACCGGCGGCGTTGCCGTGATCCTTGGCCGGATTGGCGCCAATTTCGGTGCCGGCATGACGGGAGGCATGGCGTATCTGTATGATCCCGAGGGGCAGACCGCCCCGCTGATGAACCGCGAAACCATTGTGACTGGACCGGTCGAGCATCCCCATTGGGAGGCCCAGCTGCGCGAGTTGGTCCAGCGCCACGCGGATGAGACGGGCAGCCACAAGGCGCTGGATATCCTGCAGCACTGGGATGCCGAAAAGGTGCATTTCGTCCAGATTTGCCCCATTGAGATGCTGGACAAGCTGGCTCATCCGCTGAGTGATCGGCAGACGGCAGTGCCCGCTGAGTAGGCACAAGGAAAAGCCCCGGAAACCGTATGGGTTTCCGGGGTCGATTTTGAGCATTTCTGGAAAGCTGAAAGCCTCAAAGCGTTTCTATTTAAACCGGACACAGGGTTTAGTAGAAACGCCGCGCAACGCATCAAGGCATCAACGTTGTGGGCGTTTCGAGACAAGCTCGTGATCCAAGTTTATCTCGAAACGCTTTAGATGCTTGCCGTGTAGAGGGCGCGCAGGTTTTGTTCGGTCAGTTTGACGGGGTTGCCGCCGCAGCTCGGATCCTTGATTGCCTCGGCCACCAGGTCGTCGATGCGATCTGCCTCGACACCCATGTCGGACAGCTTGCGGGGGATGCCGAGTGCATCGTTGAATTCCTGCACGAAGCTGCAGAACCCATCAAAGCCCCCCTCAATGTCCAGATAAGCGGCTGCAGTACGGAAGCGATCTTTGATCTCGGGCGCGTTCAGTTTCAGCACGGCGGGCATGCAGACCGCATTGGTTGTGCCGTGATGCGTGCCAAAGACGGCGCCGATCGGGTGGCTCATAGCGTGGATCGCGCCAAGGCCCTTCTGGAACGCGGTCGCACCCATCATTGCGGCGCTCATCATATGCGCGCGCGCTTCAAGGTCGGTCCCGTTGGCATAGGCGCGGGGCAGGTAATCCTTGACCAGACGCATCCCCTCCAGCGCCATGCCCTGGCTCATCGGGTGGTAATGCGGGCTGCTGAACGCCTCGACGCAATGGGCAAAGGCATCAAGGCCGGTGCCGGCGGTGATGAACTTCGGCATGCCGGTGGTCAGTTCCGGATCGCAGATGACAACTGTCGGCAGCACCTTGGGGTGGAAGATGATCTTCTTCACATGGGTTTCGGAATTGGTGATGACGCTGGCGCGCCCCACTTCCGAGCCGGTGCCCGCGGTCGTCGGCACCGCGATGATCGGCGCGATGGCATCTGCATCGGCGCGGGTCCACCAGTCATCCACGTCCTCGTAATCCCAGACGGGCCGCGTCTGGCCGGCCATGAAGGCAACCATCTTGCCCAGATCGAGGCCGGAGCCGCCGCCGAAGGCGATCACGCCGTCATGGCCGCCCTTCTTGTAAGCGGCAACGCCCGCATCGAGGTTCTTCTCGTTCGGGTTGGGATCAACCTCAGAGAAAATGCCGCGCCCAAGACCGGCGCCCTCCATAATGTCCAGCACCTGCGCAGTAATCGGTAGGTCCGCCAGCCCCTTGTCGGTGACGAGCAGAGGCTTCTTGATGCCCGCCTGCGTGCAGGCAACGGGCAACTCGGCAATGCGGCCCGCGCCGAATTTGATCGAGGTCGGGTAGGACCAGTTTCCAATGAGGTTCATTTTGTCACCTTCTTGAGATGGTAGGATTTGGGGCGCGTCAGATTATGATAGCCGATGAGGGACAGACCGCCGCCTTTGCCGGTGTCTTTGCAGCCCGTCCAGCACAGACCGGGGTCCAGATAATCGGCGCGGTTCATGAAAACGGTGCCGGTTTCGATCCGGTCGCCAACGGCCTGCGCCCGGTCCAGATCGGCGGTCCAGAGGCTGGCGGTCAGGCCAAAATTGCTGTCGTTCATCAGCGCGATCGCTTCATCGTCCGAGGACACCTTCATGATGCCGACAACGGGGCCAAAGCTCTCGTCCCTCATGACGCGCATGTCATGGGTGACGTCCGTCAGGATCTGTGGCGTCAGGTAGGCGCCGCCGTCATCCGCCGCCATCCGTGCGATATGCGCGGTCGCACCCGCCTGAACGGCCTCGTCGATCTGGGCACGCACTTCGCGCGCAAAACGCACATGCGCCATAGGGCCGATGGTCGTCGCCGCATCCAGCGGATTGCCCAGCGTATAGCCCTGCACGATCTTCACGCCCTTCTCGACGAAGGCATCATACAGGCTCTCGTGCACATAGATCCGCTCAATCCCGCAGCAGCACTGGCCGGAATTGAACATCGCCCCGTCGATCAGCGTATCGACAGCAGCGTCCAGATCGGCGTCCTCCATGACATAGCCCGGATCCTTGCCGCCCAGCTCGGTCGCCACGGGGGTGAAGGTTCCCGCCGCCGCCCGCTCCATGCTGCGCCCGCCACCGACCGAGCCGGTGAAGTTCACGAAATCCACCGCGCGATCGGCGATCAGTTGGGATGTGGTTTCATGGCCGAGGAACACGTTCTGAAACACATCCTCTGGCACGCCCGCGGAATGAAACGCCTCTGCCATCCGCTCGCCCACCAGCAGCGTCTGCGTGGCGTGCTTCAGCAGCACGGCATTGCCAGCGATCAGCGCCGGCGCGACAGTGTTGATCGCTGTCATATAGGGATAGTTCCACGGCGCCACGACCAACACCACGCCATGCGGCAGGCGCTTGATATACCGCTTGAACGTTGCGTTCTCGCCCACCTCTATATCGGCCAGCGCCTCCGCCGCGATATCGGCCATATGCGACGCGCGCTCGTCAAAACCGCCGAATTCGCCGCCGTAGCGCACTGGTCTGCCCATCATCCGGGCCAGTTCCGGCACAATCTCGTCGTTCATCGCACCCACGGCGGCGACGCCGGCCATGACCAGCGAAATACGCTCGTCCAGCGGACGCGCGGCCCAGTTTACTTGCGCAGACCGCGCCCGGTCAGCAGCAGCGCGCGCACCGCCGATATCCAGCGTCTCGCGCGTGGCGAAAACCGATCCGTCGATCGGTGAAATGCAGGTGAGTGTCTCGCTCATTGGCAAACCTATCCAGTTTCTAACAGGGCCGCTCATTCTTCTTGCCCTAAATATCCCCGCCGGAGGCTCCGGCGCTTTCCTCAGCGCAGACGTCAGAAGTCTAGCACCGCTCAAAGCCGCGCGCGATCTCGTAGTCGGTGACGACCGCCTCGAAATCTTCGATCTCGACTTCGGCGGCGCGGGCGTAGTGATCAACCACGTCATCACCCAGAGCCTTGCGTAGCATGGCCGATTCCTTAAGCGACACATAGGCGTCCCGCAGGTTGGTCGGTATCATGCCCTCGTCGCCCGAATACGCGTCACCGGTGAATGGCGGTGCCAGCTCCAGCTGCTCCTCCATCCCCGCGATCCCGGCGGCCAGTTGCACGGCCATGGCAAGGTAGGGATTGATGTCCGAGCCGCCAACGCGGCACTCGACCCGCACCGCCTTGGTGCTTTCGCCACAAAGACGGAAACCGGCTGTGCGGTTGTCGACAGACCAGATCGTGCGTGTGGGCGCAAACGTGCCCTTTTGGAACCGCTTGTAGCTGTTGATGTAGGGCGCCAGGAAATAAGTGTAATCGGGCGCGTATTTCAGCATTCCGGCCATGTAATGCTTCATCATCGCGGACATGCCCAGATCGGCGGATCTGTCGAAAAAGACGTTCTCGCCATCCTTCCACAGGGATTGATGCACGTGGGACGAACTGCCGACGCGATCCTTGTGCCATTTCGGCAGAAACGAGGCGGCATGGCCCTGTTGCCATGCGATCTCCTTTACCGCGTGCTTGGCGATGGTGTGGTAGTCGGCCGTATCCAGCGCGGCGGCGTATTTGATGTTCAGCTCTTCCTGCCCGGCCTCGGCCTCGCCCTTGGTGCATTCGATCGGCAGGCCGGCATTCCATAGGTGGTTGCGCAGAGGGCGCATCACATGCTCTTCCTTGGTAGTCTGGAAGATGTTGTAATCTTCATTATAGCCCGAAATCGGAGCGAGGTCGCGGAAGCCGTCCTTGCGGATCTCGTCAAAGCTTTTCTCGAACAGGAAAAACTCCAGCTCGGTCGCCATCATGGCGGTGACTCCCATCGCCTCCAGCCGCGCCAGTTGCTTTTTCAGCATCGCACGCGGGGAATGGGGCACCGGCTCGTGGGTGTGGTGATCCAGCACGTCGCACAGCACCATAACGGTGCCTTCCAGCCAGGGCATCGGCCGCAGCGTATCCAGATCGGGCGCCATGACATAATCGCCATACCCCGTCTCCCAGCCGGTGCTGGCAAAGCCGTCGGGCGTGGACATCTCCAGATCGGTGGCCAGCAGGTAATTGCAGCAATGCGTTTCCTTGTAGGCGCCGTTGATGAAATGTTTGGCGTGGAAACGCTTGCCCATCATCCGGCCTTGCATGTCCACAAAGCAGACCAGCACGGTATCGATGCTGCCGTCCTTTACCTGTTTCTTCAGATCGTCAAAGCTAAGCGCAGGGGTCTGCGCGTGGGTCTGGGCGGGCATTGCGTACCTCGTGGAAAAACTGATGGTGTGACAGGGCGCCCCGGCGACATGCCGGAGCGCCCCATTGTTAGACCGTGATCACTCAAAGGAATAGGGCACGCCCGCCTTGCCGATGACCTCGTTGTAGTCGCGGAAGATCTGCACGACCTTCTGATGAACTTCGCCTTCCTGAGCGATCTCATCCCAGAACGTGACGGCCGCATCTTCGACCGTCTTCCACTCTTTCTGCGGGATCGAACGCAGCTTCAGCTTGTCACCCTGCGCGCGCAGACGCGCCTCGCCGCCCCAATACCATTGGTTGCGGTAGGTGTGGCTGGCCTCAATCCCGGCCATGACGATCTGCTTCAGGTGCTCGGGCAGGTCTGCCCACCGCTGCGGATTGACGAAGAACGATCCGATCCACGCGCCCGAGATATTGTTGGTCAGGAAGTAGTCGGTGACGTCCGCCCAGCCCACCGTGTAATCCTCGGTGATGCCCGACCATGCCATACCGTCCAGTTCGCCCGTTTGCACGGCAACCTCGGCATCCTCGTAGGGGATGCTGACGGGAATGACGCCAAACTGCGACAGGAACCGGCCCGCCGTGGGGAAAGTATAGAGCTTCAGACCGTCCAGATCCGCCAGCGACGTAATCTCACGCGTGGTGTTGAAGTTGCAGGGATCCTGACCCGCGGCCGACAGCCACTTGACGCCGACCTTTTCATATTCGGCATCCCAGATTTCGGCCAAGCCATACTGATTAAAGAGGGCCGGCACGTCGAGGATATGCTTGGTCGCCAGCGGGAAGTATCCGCCGAATTGTTGCAGCGGCGTGGGCGAGGCCATGGAATCGTCGTCCGAATGGACGCCGTCGATGGTGCCGCGCTGAAGCGCTTGAAACATTTCACCGGTGGGCACGATCTGGTCGGCGTAGAACAGCTCGATCTCCAGCTCGCCGTTGGCAGCGTTATTGATGTAGTCGATGGCGGGTTTCGTCACCTCGGCGCCGAGCGCTGCTCCGGCATAGGTCTGGAACCGCCACTTGATCGCGTCCTGCGCGCGCACGATGCCCGGTGCGCCCAGCGCCGTGGCTGCTGTACCGATACCGGCGGAGGCCAGAAACTTTCTGCGAGTTGTCATCTTATCTCTCCTTGTTGGTTCACGTTTGCTTGGAATGCTCCTTGGCGGAGTTCTTATGTCGTCAGTTATACACCAGATCCGGCAGCCACAGCGCGATCTGCGGAAAGGCCATGACGGCCGCCAGCGCCGCCACCATCACCGCAACAAACGGGATGATTGACCGGTAAATATCTATGATCGAGATTTCAGGCGGGGCCATGGCGCGCATCAGGAACAGGTTATAGCCAAACGGCGGCGTCATATACGCGATCTGACACGTGATCGTATAGAGCACGCCGTACCAGATCAGATCAAAGCCCAGCTCGCCCACCAGCGGCACGTAAAGCGGCGCGACGATCACCAGCATCGCGGTATCGTCCAGAAATGTCCCCATCACAAGGAAACTGAGCTGCATCAGGATCAAGATGATCCACGGGTCCAGCCCCCATTGCGCTGTGAACAGATCCGAAATTGCCTTGACCGCGCCCAGCCCGTCAAAGATCGCGCCAAAGCCCAGCGCAGCAAGGATGATCCACATGAACATGCAGGAAATACCCAGCGTCTGGCGCACAGAATTCTCGAACACCTCGCGCGTCATCCGGCCCTTGAGGACAGCCGCAAGGAAGGCCGCCAACGCGCCAATCGCGCTGCTTTCCACCAGCGACGTCCAGCCCTTGACGAACGGCACCATCATCACCGCAAAGATGACCAGCGGCAAGAGGCCGGCGCGCAGCAGGCGCAGCTTTTCGCGCGTGCCGACGTTGCGTTCCTCCAGCGGCAGGGGCGGGCCCAGCTCGGGCTGGATGCGGCAGCGCACATAGATATAGATGATGAACATCGTCGCCATCATCAGGCCCGGAACAACGCCCGCCAGCCAAAGCTGGCCCACCGGTTGGCGCGCGATCATCGCGTAAAGCACCAGCACGACAGAGGGCGGCACAAGGATGCCAAGGCTTGAACCCGCCTGAATGACCCCCGTCACCATGATCTTGTCATAGCCGCGTTTCAGCAATTCGGGCAGCGCGATGGTCGCGCCGATGGCCATGCCTGCGACCGACAGACCATTCATGGCCGAAATCAGCACCATCAGCAGGATCGTCCCAATCGCCAGACCGCCGCGCACCGGCCCCATCCAGACGTGAAACATCTTGTACAGATCATCGGCAATGCGGCTCTCGCTCAGCACATAGCCCATAAAGATGAACATGGGCAGCGTCAGCAGCGGATACCACTTCATCAGCTTCATTGCCGCGGAAAATGGCATGTCCGCGCCGCCCGTGCCCCACAGCAGCATGCCGCCCGCGGCGGCGACAAATCCGATGGCACCAAACACCCGCTGACCCGTCAGCAGCATCAGCATCATCGAGCTGAACATCAGGATCGCAATCATCTCGTATGGCATTAGATTTCTTCCCCGCGAATGCGGCCAATATCGCGAAAAAATTCAGCTGTGACTTGCAGCAGCATCAGGGTAACGCCGATGATCATGATGGACTTGACCGGCCACATATAGGGCTGCCATGCGGTCGGGCTGCGCTCCATGAAGCCCATCTGCTCCTTGGCGGCTGCCGGACCTTCGGTAATCAAAGTCGTGAACAGGCCCCAGAAAAATCGGAACGGCTCGCCCGTGAAATGCCCCAGTGAATAGGCGGTTGATCCGATGGCCCCATAAAGCAGGACGCCCAGGTAGAACATCAGGAACAGAACGGTAATGGCGTCCATCCACGCCTTTTGCCGCACGGTCCAGTTGCCATAAAACAGGTCCATCCGCACGTTCGATCCCATCTGGATCGCATAAGGTCCGCCCAGAACGTAAAAGGCAACCATGACAAATTGCGCCATTTCCAGCGTCCACAGCGTCGGCTCAAAGAACACCTTTGACACCGACGACCACATCAGCACGCCGATCAGGGCAAAAATCAGATACATCGCAAAGCGGCCGATGAAATAGTTCATCGCATCGACAGCGCGCACGAACCTCCGGATAGCGTTAGGCATGCCCGGTCCCTTCCGATTGCAGGCCCAGAGCGTCCAGTGCAGACGCAATCATCGCGCACAGCTCATCTCCGATACGGGCGACATCTTCGGGCGTTCTCAGCAGATCGTTGCGCACTTCGATCATCACGTTGGGCAGGCCATGCGCGACCCCGTGGATTTGCAGCGAATGTGTGACGCCGTCCTCGGGGCCATAAGGCTGGTTGCGGTGAATTGTGCGGTGCGACACCTTGGACGTATTGCGAAGCATGGCGTCGGCCAGCGCAGTATCCGTGTCGTGAAGAATGCCGATTTCCGTCTCGCGAGTCTCGCCATAGTAAACGGGGGTAAAGCTGTGAACCGTGATGATCGCAGTGGACTGCAAACGGTGCTGGCGCCCGGCGATGGTACCGGCAACGGCAGCGCAAAACGGGCGATAGACCGTCTCGGTCCGCTCGGCGCGCTGGGCGTCGGTCAGGTTGGCATTGCCGGGCACCTCAACAAGCTCGGATTTGCCGGGCATGGCCGATGCGGCCTCTGGCGGGCGGTTGCAGTCATAAACCAGCCGCGACACGGTGGCGGCGATCAGCGTCGCATCAAGGCTGCCGGCCAGATACACCGCCAGATCACGCGCACCCGGATCCCATGCCGCATGGCTGATAGCCGCATCTGGCGTCAGACCCAGGCCATCGTACCGCGCGGGAATGGCGTGCGCGGCATGCTCGCACAGGATCAGCGCAGCGCCCTTGGCCTCCGCACCGATAATCTCGAACACTGCATCTTTCTGCGGCGCGCCCGTCATGACATCCCCTCACCCTTTGGAAAGATGTTTCCACGTTGCGGATTTTCTGTCAATATCTTCTCAGACCTGTTTCGGAGAAACCTGCCATGAGCCAGACCTCCTCATCAGCCGGGCGTACCGTGCGCGAGGCGATCCGCGCGCATTATGGCGCGCTGACCGTTTCGGAACGTAAATTCGCGCAGGCGCTGCTGGACAATTATCCGGCTGCCGGCCTGGCCTCGATCACCATTGCCGCGGGCAATGCAGACGTCTCGACGCCCACTCTGGCGCGGCTGGTGCAAAAGCTGGGGTTCAAGGGCTATCCGCAGTTTCAGCAGGCCCTGCTGGCCGAGCTTGAGGCCAAGGCCTCTGGCCCCACCCAGCGCCGTGATCAATGGGCCAGCGAGGTGCCTGAATCGCATCTGCTGAACCGGTTTGCCACCGCCGTCGGCGATAATATTGAGCAGACGCTGGCCAATATCGACAGCGCGCAATTCGACAGCGCAACCCAGCTGCTGGCCGATACCGAAAGGCGGCTCTACGTCGTTGGCGGGCGCATCAGCCGGGCGTTGGCGGATTATGCGTTTACCCATTTTCAGGCGGTGCGCAGGCGCATCACGCACATGACCTCAAGTTCGGCCACATGGCCGCATTATGTGCTGGACATGGCCGAGGGCGACGTGCTGCTGCTGTTTGACATGCGCCGGTATGAAACGAACCTGCTGCGCCTTGCGCAACTGGCATCGGAACGCGGTGTCGCCGTGATTCTGATCACCGATCAATGGGCCAGCCCGGCGGCGGCCCATGCAACGCACGCCTTTCATTGCTGGACGCAGATTCCATCCGCCTGGGACAGCAACACCTCGACGATGATGCTACTGGAAGCGCTGATCGCGGCCACGCAAGAGGCGAACTGGCCCGAGACGCGCGCGCGCTACGAGCGGCTGGACAGTATATTCGACGCCGCACGGCTGTTTGAGAAGTGATCTGAGCGTTTATCTGGCGGTTGGCAACGAAACCATGCTCTGCTGCGTTGAGCGATAAAGCAAAAGGAATGTTCCATGAGCGAATTTGATGTTGACGTCGCTGTTCTCGGCGCGGGCACGGCGGGTATGGTGGCCTATCGTGAGGCGGCCAAGCAAACTGACAGTATCGCGCTGATCGACGGCGGGCCACTGGGCACCACTTGCGCGCGGGTTGGCTGCATGCCGTCAAAGCTGCTGATCGCCGCCGCGAATATCGCCCAAGGGATGCGCGATACCGAACGTTTTGGCATTCGTGCCAATCCGCCCCGAATCGACGGCGCCGCAGTGATGAAGCGACTGCGCGACGAAAGGGACCGGTTTGTCGGTTTTGCGGTGGATGAAGTCAAGGGATTTCCCGACCGGCACGTGATCCGCGAATATGCAACCTTTGTGGATGATCACACGCTGAAATTGTCGGGCGGCGGCACCCTCACCGCCCGCGCCATCGTCATCGCCACCGGGTCACGCACCAACATTGCCAAGCCGCTGGAGGGGGCGGGCGATCTGCTGATGACCAGCGACGATATTTTTGATTGGCACGATCTGCCGAAATCCGCCGCCGTTTTTGGTGCCGGGGTCATCGGTCTGGAACTGGGCCAGGCGCTGCATCGCCTTGGTGTGCGCGTGCGGGTGTTCGGGCGTGATCATGCCGTCGGCCCGATTTCGGATGAGGACGTGCGCAGCTATGCTGCGGGTGTTTTCGAGCAGGAGTTTCCCGCTCATTGGCATGCCGACAGCAAGGTCGAACGTGACGGCGACGAGGTGGTCGTGCGCTGGTCCGATGCGGATGATGATGACGCAACGGAGCATGAGGAGCGCTTTGACGTGCTGATCGCCGCCACCGGGCGGCGTCCGAATGTGGACAAGCTGAACCTTGATGCGACGTCACTGCCGCGCGATGAAAAGGGGTCGCCCATCTTTGATCCGCTGTCGATGCAGGTTGGCGACAGTCATATCTTTATGGCCGGTGATGCCAGCGCCGATCTGCCCCTGCTGCACGAGGCCGCCGACGAGGGCCGCATCGCGGGCAAGAATGCCGCGCGGGTGCCGCAGGTTTATCGCAAGGCGCGCCGCACGCCGCTGAGCATCGTGTTTTGCGAGCCGCAGATCGCCATGATCGGCGCCAGCCACGCCGACCTGACCGAGGAGGCCACGGACTTCGCCACCGGCGAAGTTGATTTCGCTGATCAGGGCCGCGCCCGCGTCATGGGCGTTAACTCCGGGATTCTCCGGCTTTACGCGGCACGCAAGACTGGGCGCCTGTTGGGCGCCGAGATGTTCGGCCCGGCGGCTGAGCATATCGGCCACCTGTTGGCATGGGCGATCGAGAGCGGCCTGACCGTGGACCAGATTCTGGAGCATCCGTTCTACCATCCCACTCTGGAGGAAGGCCTGCGCACCGGGCTGCGCAATACGGCGCGGGCGCTGGGCATGGGGCCGAAACCGCCACTGCGCAGCATTGATTGCGGGCCGGGCGGGTAAGCGCGCCTCAGCCCTCAACGCGCAGCAATTCATCCAGAAGGGGCGAGATATCCTCGATCTCTTCGGCCAGCACGTGTACCACGTTATTGTCGCGCTGCACCCGGCCCGTCACGCGCAACAGCCGCCCGGCGATCACGGCGCGGCGGAACCGTTCATACATCTTGCGCCAGACAATCACGTTGACGACGCCCGTCTCATCCTCAAGCGTCAGGAAAATTGTACCATTGGCGGTGCCGGGCCGCTGGCGCAAGATCACCAGCCCCGCCACCGTCACCCGCGCGCCAGTGGGCGGCAGATTCAGCCGCTCTGCCACCACGGCGCTGGGCGGGCGAGGCCAGTCGTCGGGGTGGCGGGGCGGGGCGTAAACACGATTCTTCATAAGAACAAAAATAGAACACCTGCCGCGATCTGCAACTCTTTTCGGCGCATCTGCCAGATTCGGCTGGTTTGGCTGCGCCCGGCCAGCTAACAACCCTGAAACGCCAGAAACGGGAGTCTGCGATCATGGCCAAGATCACCTATGTCGAGCATAACGGAACAAAGCACGAGGTCGAGGTTCCGACCGGCCTGACCGTCATGGAAGGCGCGCGCGATAACAACATTCCCGGCATCGAGGCCGATTGCGGTGGCGCCTGCGCCTGCTCGACCTGCCATGTCTATGTCGATCCCGCCTGGGTGGACAAACTGCCCCCCAAGGACGACATGGAAGAGGACATGCTGGATTTCGCGTATGAGCCCGATCCAGTGCGCTCGCGCCTGACCTGCCAGCTGAAAATAACCGATGCTCTGGACGGCCTCGTGGTGCAGATGCCTGAAAAGCAGATCTGATTTTCAGCCCATGACACGCTTCGGACCGGGGCGCAGTGCCTGACACTGCGCCCTTGGCCGCCACTTGCAGCGCAGCGCTTTAGCTTAAATAAAACCGGTCCGCCTTCAACGGCGCAGGCGCAGGCATGTCCAGATGCGGTGCCAGACTGATTTCGATCGTGCGGCACATCGCATCCAGCGGCAGACCATTCACCGTCTCGCCAAACGGATGAGCCAGCTCCTCGGTCACTTCCGCAAGGCCGATAAAGATATAGGCCATGATTGCCACGAATACCGGCGACAGCCAGCCTGCCGTTTCGATCAGACCAAACGGAATCAGCCCGCAATACAGATACGTCGTGCGGAAAATCAGCAACGAATAAACATAGGGCAGCGGCGTTGTCGCGATCCGCTCGCACCCGGCCTGCGCCAGCGCGATGGAGGCCAGACGTTCGGCCAGAGCGCGGCGGGCAAACCCGTCGGGTGCGGCGCTGGCGACAACCTCGGTCATCTGGTTCAGCTTGGTGCAGGGCGGATGCGGCGTCGCCAGATCTTCGACGTTCAGCCAATTGAGGGGGGCGGATTTTGGCGGTAACTTCCGCAGGTTCAGCCGGTGCGCGTGGATGAAACCCAGCGCAAGCATCAGCACGCGGTGCCGGTCCTCGCGCTCGGGCAGGAAAATCTCGACCTCGCGCGACAAGGCGCGCATGTCTGCAATCAACTGCCCCCACAGCTTGCGCCCCTCCCACCAGCGGTCATGCGCGGCGTTGTTGCGAAAGCCCAAAAACAGCGACAGCGCGATTCCGAAAACCGCGAACGGCGCGGCATTGGTATGCGGCAGCGGCAGGTAAGTCTGGTCAAGCCAGACCAGCCCGGCGGCAAAGGCGGTGACAAACGCCACCCGCGGCAGGATCTTTGGCAGGACCGAACCGCGCATCGAAAACAGCAGTTGCAGCAGCCCCGGTTTGTCCCGAATGATCACAGCGCGCGCCAGCCGATGTCGCGGCGGCAGAACCCTTCGGGCCAGTCGATCCGGTCCACCATGCCGTAAGCGCGGTCTGCCGCTTCGCGCAGGGTAGCGCCGCGCGCAGTGACGCCCAAAACACGTCCGCCCGCTGCGGTGATCTTGCCATCCTTCGTAGCGGTTCCGGCATGAAACACCATGTTGAAGCTGTCTGACGGAGAATCCTCCAGCCCGCCTATGACGCTGCCCTTGGCATAGTCGCCGGGATAGCCATTCGCCGCCATGACAACGCAGAGCGCGTGATCCTCGGCCCATGTCACGCCCGTCTGGTCCAGCCGCCCGTCGGCGGACGCGTGCATCAAGTCCAGCGCCTGCGCGCCAAGGCGCATCATCAGCACCTGGCATTCGGGATCGCCAAAACGCACATTGTATTCCACCAGACGCGGCTGGCCGTTCTGTATCATCAGCCCGACGTAGAGCACGCCCTGAAACGGCATCCCGCGTCTGGCCATTTCAGCGATGGTGGGGCGCACGATGTCATCCATTGCGCGCGCTTCGATGTCGGGCGTGAGGACGGGCGCAGGCGAATAGGCACCCATGCCACCGGTATTTGGCCCGGTATCGCCCTCACCCACGCGCTTGTGATCCTGCGCGGAGCCGATGGACAGGATGTTTTCCCCATCGCAGAGGACAAACAGCGAAGCCTCCTCGCCTTCCATGAATTCCTCAATCACCACCTCGGCGCCGGCCCCGCCAAAGGCGCCGCCGAACATGTCGTCGATGGCGGCGTGCGCCTCCTCGACCGTCTCGGCGATGATGACGCCCTTGCCGGCAGCCAGACCGTCCGCCTTGACCACGATGGGCGCGCCTTGGGCGGTAACATAATCCTGCGCCGCAGCCGCATCGGTGAAATGGCCATAGCCGGCGGTCGGCGCATTGCAGGCGTCGCAGATTTCCTTGGTAAAGCGTTTCGATGCCTCGAGCTGCGCCGCTGCTTTCGATGGCCCGAAGGTCAGCACGCCCGCCTCGCGCAGGCGGTCGGCCACACCGGCGGCCAGCGGTGCCTCGGGGCCGATGATGACAAAATCGATCGCTTCCTGCTCAGCGAACGTCACCACCGCGCCGGGGTTCATGATATCCAGCCGGGACGCGCATTCGGCGATGGCCGCGATCCCGGCATTGCCCGGCGCCACGATCAGACGGTCGCATTTGGGGTTCTGCAGCGCGGCCCATGCAAGGCTGTGTTCGCGCCCGCCACTGCCAAGGATCAAGATGTTCATGCCACTCTCCTGCTGTCTGCACTTGCGCGACCTCATTAGGCGCAAGGTTCCGCGCAGGCAAGCAGGCGCAATGGAACGCGGACGCGGGGCACGCGTTGAGGCATCAGAAGACACCAAGACATGAAAGGAAACGCAATGGCTGATATTTCAGGACGCAAAGTGGCAATTCTGGCGACGCATGGCTACGAGCAATCCGAGCTTGAGCATCCCCTGAAGGCCCTCAAAGAGGCAGGCGCAACCGTTCACGTCATCGCCCCCGAGGGCGGCGAGATCCGTGGCTGGGACGGCGGAGACTGGGGCCAATCCGTCGAGGTCGATCACAATCTTGATGCCGTCAAATCCGCCGATTATGACGCGCTCGTGCTGCCCGGCGGTCAGATGAACCCCGATATTCTGCGCGCGAATCCCGATGCCGTCGAATTCGTCCGGGCCTTCTGGGATGCGAAAAAACCCATCGGCGCGATCTGCCACGCCCCATGGCTTCTGATCGAGGCCGATATCGCCAAGGGGCGCGACATGACCTCGTATCATTCGATTCGCAAGGACGTGGAGAACGCGGGCGCAAACTGGCATGACAAGGAGGTGGTCACCGATCTGGGGCTGGTCACCAGCCGCAACCCCGATGATCTGCCCGCCTTCTGCGACAAGCTGATCGAGGAAATTGCCGAGGGCAAGCATACCTCCCGCGACGCATAGCGCATCTTTTCAAGCGCGCCCGGATGGGGCATTGATGGGGCATGTCTGACCTTATCGATGATCCACATCCGGGCGAAAACGCCCCCGAATTTTCCGTCTCGGACCTGTCGGGCGCGATCAAGCGCTTGATTGAGGCCGAATTTGGCCATGTCCGCGTACGCGGCGAGGTCGGGCGCGTCTCGCGGCCCAAATCCGGTCATCTCTATCTGGACCTCAAGGATGATCGCGCCGTCATCAACGGCATCATCTGGAAGGGCGTCGCAGGACGCCTGCCCGTCATGCCCGAGGAGGGCATGGAGGTGGTCGCAACCGGCCGTCTGACCACGTTCCCCGGCCAATCCCGATATCAGATCGTCATCGAGGATATCAAACCGGCCGGCGCCGGGGCGCTGATGGCGATGCTCGAGAAACGCAAGGCGGCACTGGCCGCCGAAGGGCTGTTCGCGTCCGAGCGCAAGCGCCCTCTGCCCTACCTGCCCGAAATCATCGGCGTTGTCACCTCGCCCTCGGGCGCGGTGATTCGCGATATCCTGCACCGACTGCGCGACCGGTTTCCGCGCAAGGTACTGATCTGGCCCGTCGCTGTTCAGGGCGAACGCTGCGCGCGCGAAGTGACCCGCGCCATCGAGGGCTTCAACGCCATGACGCCCGGCGGCGCGCTGCCCCGGCCCGATCTGATCATTGTCGCGCGCGGCGGCGGATCGATTGAGGATCTCTGGGGCTTCAATGAGGAGGCGGTCGTACGCGCAGCGGCGGCCAGCGACATTCCCCTTATCTCTGCCGTCGGCCACGAAACCGATACGACCCTGATTGACCATGCCTCGGACAAACGCGCGCCGACGCCTACCGCGGCCGCCGAACTGGCCGTGCCGGTGCGGCTGGAGCTTCTGACATGGCTGGATGGGCAGGAGGGGCGGCTGATCCACGCGCTGACGAACGGCGTGGCACAGCGCGGCCAGCGCCTGCGCGATATGGCGCGCGCCCTGCCACGGGTTGAGGCGCTGCTGGACACCCCGCGTCAGCGGCTGGACGTCTGGGGCGACCGCCTGCCTGCCGCGTTGATTCGGGGGGTGCAACTGCGCCGCGTTGCCCTGTCCGAGGCCGGCGGCGCCCTGCGCCCCGGCGTCCTGCGCCGCATGATCGACAACGATTCCCGCCGTTTGGGTGCGGCATCCGAGCGGCTGGGCGGCGCGCTGATGCGCCGCACGCGCGATGATGCCAAACGTCTGGAAGGCTTGGCTACGCGGCTGGTCGCCCGTGCGCCGGGCGATGGCGTTACTGCGCGCCGCGCCGATCTGGACCGCAGCGCACAGCGCCTGTCCGCCGCCGCCCAGCGGCAGACAAATGCCTGGCGCCAGCGCATCGACGCGCTGGACCGCCTGCGCGAGACTTTGGGCTACAAGGCGACGCTGGAGCGCGGCTATGCGGTGGTGCGCGCTGATGGTGCATTGGTCACGACAGCCAGGGCAGCGAAAAAGGTCGGCGCGCTGGAGGTCGAGTTTGCCGATGGCCGGATCGAAATAGGCGCAGCGACGACAGGCCCGAAAAAGCCAGGACCCAAGGCCACCAGCGCCAAACCTGAACAGGGCAGTTTATTCTGATAGCCCTTTGCGCAGCGCCTCGAAAACAGGTGTTTCCGCGTTTCCATGCCGCGAACGATCACCGGCAATACCCCGAGATTGTCAGGCCCCCGCCGCTATTGTGCCTGAATTGATCCGCATACCAGAAGGCTAAGAAATAGCCGGAAGGATGCCTTCGCATGGATCGCCTGACAGAAATGGAAGCCTTTGCCACAGTGGTGGATCAGGGCGGCTTTACCGATGCTGCGCGCAAGCTGGGCATCTCCAAATCGGCGGTGTCCAAACATGTCTCCTCCCTCGAAGCGCGGCTGGGCGCACGTCTGCTGAACCGCACAACGCGGCGTGTCAGCCCGACGGAAATCGGACTGGCCTATTACGACCGCGCCCTGCGCGTTCTGAACGACGCAGGAGAGGCCGACGCGCTGGTCAGCTCGATGCAGAGCGATCCGTCTGGCCTTTTGCGGATCTCGGTCGCCACTGATTTCGGGGTGAACCATCTCAGCCCGGTCTTGGGCACCTTTCTGGATGAATTTCCTGACATATCCGTAAATATGGTTCTGAATAATCGCTATGTCGAATTGATCTCAGAAGGCTTCGACATGGCCATCCGCATTGGCGAGCTGGAAGACAGCACTCTGCGCGCCCGCAAGCTGACCGAAACCACCACGCGGATGATCGCCGCGCCCGGCTATGTCGCCAAATACGGGCGCCCCACGAAGATTGACGATCTGAACGCGCACAAACTGCTGCATTATTCCAGTCAGGCCGGCGGCTCTGTGTGGAAACTGACCGCGCCTTCGGGCGAGAAACGGCAGGTGCGCACCGCTGGCGGCCTCTCGGTCAATGATGGCCAATCGCTGCTCAATGCCGCGATATCCGGGCTTGGCATCGCCTATTTGCCCAGTTTTCTGTATGCCGATGCCATGGCAAAGGGTCTGGTCGAGGACGTGATCCCGGATCTGCCGGTCGAGACTCAGGGCATCTACGCAGTCTATCCGCCGGGCCGGTTTACCCAGCCCAAAGTGCGCGCCTTCATCGATTTTCTGGTAAACGCCTTTGCCGACAAGGGACCAACCGAATGGTAGGCCGGCGGCATCCTCTGACAGCCTGACTGCCAGAGATGGCGACCTGCCCCGGACGCCATCACAGGCGGGCCGGGGTTTTCTCACGGCCAGCTGCCCTGCGTGACCTGCTTGCTTTCGGCGCCAAGTGGTGCAGATAAGGGGGCAACGTCACCCAAAAAGGTAGATTAAATGAGCAAACCTGTTCTTCTCACCATGTCGGGATCCCTGCGCAAGGGCTCCTACAACCGTATGCTGATCGCCGAGGCCGTGCGCGCCTTTGGCGAGGCCGAAGTGATCGAGGGCGATCTGAACCTGCCGCTCTATGATGGTGACGTCGAGGACAAAGGCACGCCGCCTGCCGTTCAGACACTGATAGATCAGGTGATTCGCGCTGATGCGCTGATTATCGGTGCGCCGGAATACAACAAGGGCATCTCCGGCGTCCTGAAAAACGCCATCGACTGGCTCAGCCGCGTCAAACCGCCGGCGTTGAAGGATAAGGTAGCCGTGATCATGTCTGCCGCCGGTGGCCGCAGCGGGGGTGAAACCGGGCATTTCATGACCCATTCGATCCTGACGCAGCTACAGGTGAACGTGGTGCATGGGCCGCTGATTCTGGTTGCGGCAGCCCAAAAGGAATTCGGCGAGGATGGGGCGCTGAATAACGACTTCCTCAAGGGGCAGGTTGCGGATCGTATGGCGCGGCTGCGGGATATGATCGCCTGACGACCGACGGCGCGCCGGGCGCTCTACGCCCGGCGGCTCTTAAACTCAGCTGAACCTGTTCGCGTCAAACGTTTTCAGCTCTGCATTGCTGCGCCCGCCGATCATGTCAGCCACCCAGCGCCCGGTTTTGGGACCGCCGGTCAGCCCGATATGCTGGTGACCAAAGGCCGCAAACACGCCGCTGGCCCCCATTTCACCGATCAGCGGCAGACTGTCGGGCGTTGAGGGGCGGTAACCCATCCACTCCTCGACGCTGTCATAAAGCAGATCCGGAAACACGCGCGCCACGTTGCGCGCCAGCAGGTTCAGCGGCCCGGGTGACATTTTGGCCGACGTGCCGCCCAACTCGACCATACCAGCGCAGCGAAGTCCCTGTTCCATCGGGTTTACCGCAAATTTGCCGCTGGCCATCATCATCGGCATTCTTGGCATCTGCGACGGGGCCGTGAATTCCAGGTGAAACCCCCTCTCGGCCACCAGCGGCACGCGCACGCCCAGCTTGCGCGCCAGCGGCTCGGACCAAATGCCGGCCGCCAGAACGGCGGTGTCGCAGGGCATTGGCCCCTGATCGGTCAATACCTCGGTGATGCGGCCATCGACCATCGTCACATCGCGCATTTCGGCGCGGCGAACAGTGCCGCCCTCATCCTCCAGCACATATGCCAGATCGGTCATATACGCGCCCGGATTGACGATATGCCCATGCCCTTTCAACCGTACGAGGCAATTGGTGGCCGGACCCAGCATCGGCTCAATCTCCCGCACTTCGGGGCCTTCATTGACCTCGGGCGCGTAGCCTGCGATGCGCCGCAGTTCCCACGCATAGGCGTCTGCCTCGAACGCGGCGCGGTCCGCATAGGCCCAGGCGATGTCGCTGGAGGCGATCCACCGTTCGGCCCGCGTGCCGCGCGTCAGGGCACGGTGCTGATCGACGCTGTCATGCAGCAGATGCGACAGCGCGGTGGAAATATGGCGTGTGCGGGAATCGGTGGAATTGCGCAGGAACTGTGCCAGCCATGGCGTCAATCGGGGCAGCTGTGACCATTGCAGCGACAGCGGAGCATCGCGCGACATCAGATATTTCATTCCTGTCCACGCGATTCCAGGCACGCTTACCGGCACAACGGCCCATTCCGCCAAAAGGCCGGCATTGCCGTAGGATGCACCTGCGCCGGGCCCGTCCTTGTCGATAAGCGTGACCTCATGACCCGCGCGGCGCAGCCAGATTGCAGCAGACAGGCCGCATATCCCGGCCCCGATGACAACAATGTTCTGCGCCTTCATATTCCGCCCCTTGCTGCATGCGCGCCAGATAATCTGCTTTGCCGGTCACAGGCAAGAGCGGCCGACAATGCGAAAAAACCCCGCCTCGAATGAGACGGGGTTTTGATACTGCCAATTCCCGGAGGAACGGTTGCCAGCTTAGCCCTGACGGGCCTTGAAGCGGCCTTGGGTCTTGTTGATGACGTAAACGCGGCCTTTGCGGCGCACGATACGGCAATCCCGGTGCCGGTTCTTGAGCGAGCGGAGCGAGTTGCGAACTTTCATCGTTCATCTCCTGACTATCGTGGCGCGGGCCAGCGCCTGAGGTTGCGGGCGGCGCCGAAACCGGCGCCAATGAATTCATGGTGGGCGATACAAGGTTCGAACTTGTGACCCCTTCGATGTCAACGAAGTGCTCTACCACTGAGCTAATCACCCATGAATACCCACGCTACCACTGTGCCCCTTCACAAGTAAGGGGCGCAAAGATACACGCCGGTCCGCAGGTCTATAAAAGGAGTCGTCGGGGGGATCAAGGGGCTTTTGCACAATGGAAACTTCAGACTATCATAACATCGACCAAGCCGGAGATACCATGACCACAGCCGCCTTTCATCTGCATGCCCCGGACCGCCGGGAGTCCGGCTGCGTATTTGCATCGCCGCACAGCGCACGAAACTACCCGGCGTGGTTCCTGCGCGCCTCGGAACTGGACGCGTTGACGCTGCGCAGCTCCGAGGATGCGTTTGTCGATCAGCTGTTCGCGGCGGTGCCGCGCTTCGGCGCGCCTTTGTTGCTGGCCGGGGCTCCGCGAGCGTTTGTCGATCTGAATCGCAACGCCGATGAGCTGGACCCGGCCCTGATCGAGGGTGTGCGCCACGCAGGACATAATCCGCGCGTTTCCGCAGGTCTGGGGGTCATCCCGCGCGTGGTCGCAGGTGGGCGCGCGATCTATCGTGGCAAGCTGCCTCAGGCCGAAGCTCAGGCGCGCATCGACGGCATCTGGCGTCCCTACCACGCGGCGCTGGCTGCGGAGATGGACAGCGCGCGCGCGATGTTCGGGCGGGCAATCCTGATCGATTGCCACTCAATGCCGCATGAGGCGATGGACGGCATGGTGCGTCCCGGCGCACGGCGGCCCGATGTGGTTTTGGGCGACCGCTTTGGCGCGTCAGCGGCCGGCGACGTAACGGACCGCATCGAAGCGGCGTTTACTGCTGCCGGGCTGGTAGTTGCGCGCAACACGCCGTTCGCCGGAGCCTATATCACGCAAGCCTACGGGCGCCCGGCGCGGGGGCACCACGCTGTTCAGATCGAAATCGATCGCGCGCTTTACATGGATGAGAGTACGGTGCGCCCGGCGCCAGGCTTTGCAGCCTTTCAGGCGTTATTAAGCGATGTGATCGCGCAGATCACCGATATCGGGCGCGCTGCCAGCCTACCGCTTGCCGCTGAATAGCGCCGGTCAGCGCAGCGCGCGTCCCTTGACAATCGCAGCATCACCAAACCGGCGCCGGATCTCGTCACTCGCGCGTTCGGCCTCACCGCGCCGCGCCGCGCCAGGGTCCAGCAGATCACCCGACAGGTCGGCTGCACTGTCCGGAACCAGATCGGACAGGCCCACCCCGATCAAACGAAATGGCGCCTCGCCCGCCGCGCCGTCCATCAACGCGCGGGCGGTGCGATAGATCGTGTCGGCCATCTGGCTGGCATCGCGCAAGGATTGCCGCCGTGTCAGACTGGTATGATTGCTGCGCTTCAGCTTCAGCGTCACGACCCGCCCCGCCAGATCCCGTGCCTTGGCCCGGCCGGATACCTTCTCGGCCAGTCGCCAGATATGACCGTCCAGAATATCCAGATCACCGGTATCCTCATTGAACGTCGTCTCGTTCGAGATCGATTTGACCGGCGCGCGCGCGTCCACCCGGCGGTGATCCTGTCCGCGCGCCAGATGCCAGAGCCTGTCGCCCAGCGCGCCAAAGCGCGCATGCAGATCCGTCCGCTCCCACCGCAGCAGATCGGAAAAAGTGCGAATCCCCGCCGCCTCCAGCGAGGTTTGTGCCGCCTGCCCGACGCCCCAGATCAGGCGCACCGGCTTGCCGCGCAGAAACGCGGCCGTCTCGGCAGCGCCGATCACCGAAAAGCCGCGCGGCTTGTCCAGATCGGACGCGATCTTGGCCAGGAACTTGTTATGGCTCAGCCCGATGGACCCGGTCACGCCCAGCTCATCGCGCATCCTTTGCACCAGACGGGCCAGCATCACAGCGGGCGGCGCACCATGCAGGCGCGCCGTGCCGCGCAGATCCATGAACGCCTCGTCCAGCGACAAAGGCTCGATCGCGGGGGTCAGATCCTCCATCATGGCGCGGATCTGGCGCGACACGGCAGAATAGACTTCCATGCGCGGTTTGATCACCACGGCATCAGGGCACAGTTTCAGCGCCTGAAACATCGGCATGGCCGAGCGTACGCCTCGTATCCGCGCCACATAACAGGCGGTCGATACCACCCCGCGCCGCCCGCCGCCGATAATGACCGGCTTGCCCTCCAGCTCGGGGTTGTCGCGCTTTTCCACGCTGGCATAGAACGCATCGCAATCCATATGCGCGATCCCCAGTTCGAAAAGCTCGGGATGCGACAGCACCCGTGGCCGCCCGCAGACCGCGCAACGGCGCTGGTCGGGCTCATTCGCGCTCAGGCAATCTCGGCAAAATGCGGGCATGGGGCGGTCATATCACATCAATCCTATGGGGCGAAAGTGACTGTTGCAGGCACTGGATAACTGGTGCGCCTGTCGCCAGACAGGTTTGAAAAGCGCTGGCAATCGTCGATCTACCACATGGCACGATCACACCGCGGGCAGCGTCCCGCACCCGGCAGTGGCGATGCCCGTGCGGCCGACCCACACAATCAGGGGCGAGCTATTCAGGCAGACGCCAGGCATGGCAAAAACGGTGCCCTATTCTGAGCGCTCAGCCAACCTGAAGCGTAAAGGCAAAGAGCAGATTTGACCCCGTGTTTTCTCCTGCTACGTTATTTTCAAACGTGTACGAGACTAAAGCCGGGCCGAACTTGGGGAAAGGATGCTACATGCGCGGATAAATTGAATGGAGCGGATCACAGCGTAAGACCGTGTTCAGAACCGCCAAAGACTTAGCGCACTCAACGGCCAAAGACACAGCGTTTTCAATCATGACGCCCACGTCAGAATTGGCGTATCACTGATCAGGAGGAACAGATGCAAACCCGCAGAACCTTTCTTACGGCAACAGGCGCCGCAATCACCGTGTTGCCGTTTATGGCCCATGCAAGCGACCTTGAGCACCAGACTTTCGACACCGCCAACGGCGATGTGATGATCTACCCGATTGATCACGCCAGTTTTTTGATCAACACGGCCAGCGGTCTTATCGCGGTAGATCCGGTAGGCCATGTCGACAGCATCAAGAACGTGGGCCAGCCCACTACGATACTGATAACTCATGAACACGGCGATCACTTCGACTTGGAAACGATCACTCAGCTCATGGCGCTCAGCCCGGCGGCCCAGCTCGTGGTCAATCCTGCGGTGATGGCCATGCTGCCCGATGACCTGTCGGCGCGCGCCACGTCGCTGGCGAACGGAGAAACGACCGAACGCGACACGTACGGCATCGAAGCGGTGCCCGCCTACAATACCACCGAAGAGCGCCTGAAATTTCACCCCAAGGGGCGCGACAATGGTTACATCATCACTCACGGCGACTTTCGCATCTACGTATCCGGCGATACCGAAGACACGCCCGAGATGCGCGCATTGCAGAATATCGACCTTGCGTTTGTGTGCATGAATCTGCCGTTCACGATGGATTCTGATGCCGCCGCATCGGCCGTGTCCGAATTTGCACCAACCTACGTCTATCCTTATCATTATCGAGGTCGCGACAACGGCACGCAGGATCCGGCCGCTTTCGCAGCAGGGCTGGCTGACGGGATCGAAGCCAAATTTGGCAATTGGTACGGCTGAGATCGTGGAAGTTTCAGCGCGTTCCGACTGACATGCCGTCGGGGCGTCTCGGAATAGCCGATCATGACTGAACCGCTCCGGGTTTGCCGGAGGCTGAAGTGTCTTGGTAACGCGGCCATGTGTAATTCTTCCAGAGCGTCATAGCAATTTGCCTGGGCCTCTGCTGGCGGGATATTCCCAATGGGTACCAGCAGGCGGCGGTTGTTGAACCAATCGACCCGTTCCGATGTGACGTATTCCACGGCGTCGAAGCTGCGGCACGGGCCACGGCGGTGGATGACCTCGGCTTTGAAGAGGTCATTGATCGTCACGGCCAATGCGGTGTCGTAGCTATCACCGACACTGCCGACCGGCGGTTCAACATACGCCTCTGCCAGCCGTTCGGTGTATTTTATCGACAGGAATTGCGAGCCACGATCCGAGTGATTCACCAACTGATCCTGCGCCGGTCTACGCTGATGAATGGCTTGCTCAAGAGCACCCAGTGCAAAGCCCGCATTGGCCGTACGACTGGCGCGCCATCCCATGATCCGTCGCGCGAAGACATCAATGACGAACGCCACATAACCGACCCCTGTCACGTGGCGACATACGTGAAGTCACTGACCCACGAGGCAGTTGGCGCTGGCCCACGGAACTGGCGGTTCACCTTGTCCAGCCGGCAGTACAGCGCCTTGTCAGGGTTTGTTGTCTGTGGCTTCTTGCCGCGACTGAGGCCTTCGATACCGATATCCTTCATCAGGCGGGCAACGGTGCAACGCGCTGTATCAAAGCCTTCTCGCCGCATGTGATGCATATCTTGCGCACGCCGTAGACGCTGAGGTTTTCCTCAAAGACCCGCTCAATCTCGGGCTTGAGTTCACCATCGCGCCTGGCACGGTCCGAACGTTGTGACAGGTCTTCCCACTTGGCCAGGTTTTCATGGAACGTCGCAGGGGCACTCGACAGAACCCTGCAAATCGGCTCGACCCCATGGACATCGCGGTGATCCCCCATGAACCGGATCATCTTTTGAATGGGCGGCCGGGCTCGGTCCCGCTTGCCGGCAGGTGATTGCCATGCAATCACCAAGAGGAAGGGCAAAATATGCGGACACTTTGCGAGGGGTCTCGTTGGCCTGCTTGAGCTCGCGCACGTCGCGTTCTAGCGCCTTCATCTTCTCGGCGTGTTAGGCCATGACGCCGCAGCGCTGGCTCGTATCGACCTCGACCTTCTTGACCCATTCGTTCGGCGTTTGCGGCGCAAAACCGATCTTTGCTGAAATCGACAGGATCGCAGCCCAGCGGCTCTCATGCTGCCCAGCCTCATCCAATATCATCCGTACCGCGCGTTCGCGCACTTCCGGTGTATTCTTGTCTGTTGTCTTGTCCACGATGCTCCATCCTACTCATGTGTCTGAGCCTCCGGCAAACCCGGCGCGGTTCATTACAATGGGGGCCGCTCAGAAATGAGTTGAGCCAAGCCTCGGGTCATTGTCAGCTAACGTGTTTACGAAGGCGCGTCTCAGGTCGCGGTGAAGCCTCGCTTGCTTGATCCGTTTCCCAGTGTTCCATCACGAGGTCGCAATCCCATTTCCGGACCTCTTTTGCGATGCGCTGCTTCTTGTCATTCCTGCGTTTCGCAAGATGGCGCCGCACGTCGCCGACCGTAAGACATTCGCGAGCGGCAGGGCCATTCAGGGCTGCCCCGTCGGTGGGCGCAGGTCCGTAGATCTCAGTCAGGGCCTTGCGCTCTGGGCCTGTCAGCCCGTTCACAACCATCGGGCCGAGGAGCAGACTTTCGCTCAGGCTTCCATTGGCACTTACCACCTCGTGGCGCTCGCAGGCGAAATGTATCCAGGTGATGGCCTTCTTGCCCTTCATGTGGCGAATGCCGCGCAGGTTCGTCAGCGATTTTGCCGGGGCAAAGACCTCGGAGTTGAACCAACCCTCCAATTGGCCGCCACCGCCGACAAGCATTCGGTGCTGCGGCGAGACGATCAGGTCTTGCGCTGGCAGTCCCTTACCCAGTGCATTGGCCGCGATCAGCACCGGTTTGTCATCTACATCGACCTTTTCCAAAGGATGCGCGCCACTGCGGGTCCAGCGGATGGGCTGCGGGCCGTGATCGAGCGTATTGACCAGATCGCCGGGCCGAAGCGTTTCTACCGCGCGCGCGCCATCAGGCGTGTCAATCAAAGTGCCCGGTGCGTAGCAGGGTATCCCCAACGCCGCCATCTGTTTGCCCGTCATCTGCGCGGGCGTGACACCCTCAAGTGTCAGTTTCTCCCCCCCCGGGAAGGTAAGCACGGCGTTGCCAGAGGTGTCTCCTGTGACAACCACATCCCATATATTGACCGGGTTCCCGTCCAGATCACGCAGGTCGGAGACGTCCAGCTGGTCGTTGGATTTGCCATCGCCGTTGGTATCGCTGATGTCGAAATCTGTGATTGTTGTATTACCATCGGCCTGGTCGATGATGACCAGGTCATCGCCGGTTCCGGTTATGATCGTGTCGTTGCCGCCCCCACCGGTCAGCGTGTCAGCGCCAGCGCCTCCGGAGATCGAATCGTCGCCCGCGCCGCCGTCGATTGTGTCGCTGCCAAAACCGCCCGTAATCGTGTCATTGTCGGCACCACCGTCAATCAGGTCGGCGTCATTGCCGCCCCTGATAGAGTCGTTGCCAGTGCCGCCCGACATTGTGTTGTTGCCGTAGAGCGCGCCAATGAAGTCATCTCCATCGCCGCCGGACAGCAGGCTATCCCCCGCGCCGCGATCAAAAACCTTGTCATTGCCGTCGCCGCCGGACAGGGTATCATTTCCGGCAAAGCTGTACACAGCGTCATTTCCAGCACCGCCTTCAAGACTGTCGTTGCCACCTTGAGAGATGAGCCTGTCATCGCCCGCGCCGCCAAGCAGCGTGTCATTGCCATCATTGCCATACAGGCGATCACTGCCCTCGCCACCTTCGATGCTGTCGTCACCGGCCCCGCCCGATATCGCGTCACCGCCAGTACCGCCGACTACCGTATCGTTGCCGCCGCCGCCGGAAATTTGTATCCCAACTGTGTCGGCAGTCCCGTCAACCAAATCCGCCTGATCAGACAGGATAAGGTTCTCAATCTCGGAGAATACCAGCGTCGAGGTTCCGTCAGTGACCGTTCCGGCCTTGTCGCCGGTATAGGTGACGGTGACAGGAACGGTCAGCGCGCTCAGGTCTATGGTATCGCGGTTGACGCCGGTTTCGCCGCCAATGATGGTGTCGCTGCCAAACCCGTCTTCGATGACGAAGGTATCTTGTCCCTCGCCGCCCGACATGCTGTCGGCACCGGCACCGCCAGTCAGGGTGTCATCACCCAAGCCGCCAACAAGCGTGTCCGACCCCACACCGCCAGAGACCCAATCATTTCCCGTACCGCCATCGATGCTGTCATCGCCCATGGTGCCATAGGCCGTATCATCCCCATCCCGAAGCTCCAGCGACAGCCCGCTAGTGGCATTTCGGCCATCGGCATAATCGGAGTCGTCAGTCAGTATGAACTGTTCAACATCGGTAAAATGGACTGTGTCGGTTCCGTTGGTGGCGGTCCCATATACATTATTCGTAGACCCTATAGAAACCGGCCCGGTGAGCTGACTCAGATCCAGCGTATCGTAATCATCTCCACCATAAACGGAGTCGTTGCCGCCGCCATCGGTGACGGTGATTGTATCGTTGCCGGCCCCGCCAACGATGGAATCATTGCCTGCGCCACCAGCAACGCTGTCATCACCTGACCCGCCAACAAGCGTATCCGACCCCGCGCCGCCAAGAAGCGTGTCATTGCCCGCGCCGCCGATGACGCTGTCGTCGCCATCTTCGCCGCTTAGCCGGTCGTTGTCGTCGCCGCCATCCAGCGTGTCATTGCCAGCGCCCGCGTCGATGATGTCCATCCCGGCACCACCACTGAGCGAATCTGCGCCCCCAAAGGCGCTGATATAGTCATTGCCCAAGCCGCCGAAAACGACATTGTCGCCATCGCCCGCGTTGATAAAGTCGTCGCCCGTCCCGCCATCGATGGTATCGTTGCCCGCACCCGAGTAGATCGTATCGTTGTCTGCCCCGCCATCAATCTGGTCGTGCCCCGTACCCGTCCAAATGTCGTCATCGCCCGCGCCACCAGATATGGTGCTCGTGCCACCATACCCATATATGGAGTCGTTTCCCGCGCCGCCGGACATGATGTCAAGACCACCGCCGCCGACCAGAATATCTGCGCCGTCATCGCCCTCCAGCGTGTCGTTGCCATAGCCACCGTTGAGGGTGTCATCGCCGGTGCCGCCGAATATGGAATCGTTGCCGGCGTCTCCGACAAGCGAATCGTTGCCAGCACCGCCTACGATGAAGTCATCACCGGTACCCCCTTTGATGGTGTCCTGGCCGTCGCCGCCGTCCAGATAATCGCCCTCGCTGCCCCCCTCGATCGAGTCGTTGCCCGCGTCGCCCAGGATCTCGTCATTGCCTGCGCCGCCCAGAAGGGTGTCGTCGCCCGCACCGCCGGACAGGGCATCATCCCCTGCGCCGCCGTCAATGCTGTCGTGGCCGGATCCACCCATGATGTTGTCGCCGCCACCCATGCCTTCGATATCCAGCCCGAAGGTGTCGTCGGTGCCATCTACCTCATCGGCGTCCTCGGACAGGATGAGATGCTCGATCTCGGAAAAGGTCAGGGTCGAGGTACCGTCGGTGATCGTGCCGGCCTTTGGCCCGGTATAGGTGACGGTGACCCAGGTGGTCATATCCGACAGGTCGATGGTGTCTCGGTTGGTGCCACCTTCGCCGCCGACGATGGTGTCGCTGCCAAAACCATCGCGGATCACGAAGGTGTCGTTGCCATCACCGCCGTGCATCCAGTCGGAGCCAGATCCGCCGTGGAGCGTATCGTCGCCCGCGCCGCCCAACAGGCTGTCATCGCCCGCGCCACCGTCGATCACGTCATCGCCGAGACCGCCGCTGAGCGTATCATCGCCAGCCGCCTGTGCATCGGTCGCCGGATTGTCGAAATAGACGTCGGTAAATGTCAGCGTCCATTTGTTGACGCTGGTGAAATCCATTTCGATCCGCGCAACCGGGCCGGGTATCTGAACGAGCAGCGATCCTTCCGGATCATCGTCGTGATACTCCCCGCCCGCACCTTCGAACGTTTCGGCACCCGGCACGGAATCGTTGTCGATGCCCGTGACATTCGAACCTTGCGCGGTGTTGATCGTGATCTGATTGCCGTCTGCATCATAGGCGCGAATGACCAGATGTTCGTTATAGGCGTCGAAATTGTTAACGCGGAACGAAACGTTTTGAACGTCAGTGGAAAAATCGATCTCCACAGAACCCGAATCGTAAATATCAAGAGCGCTGTTGGCATTGATGGTCTCGTTGCCGTCTTCAATCCCGCTCACATACTGGGTTTCGTTCTCGAACCGGCCAATGCCGGACGTGACCGAATAGCTGACATCGACGCCGCCGACGTTCTGCGTGCCGACGCTGATCCTGTCTCCGTCATCAATGTTGCCGCCATTATGCGGGTCGGGAATATCGCTCCACGTGAAGCCCAGGCGCGCGCCATCCCCCAGTACGGCATCGCCGCCCGACAGGCTGTCGGCCCCGGCACCACCTTCGAGACTGTCGTCCCCGCTGCCGCCGTCAAGCGTATCATCGCCCGTGCCGCCGGTTAGCGTGTCGTCGTCCCGCCCGCCCAGCATGCTGTCATTGCCCTCGCCGCCCGACAGGCTGTCGTCACCCGCGCCGCCATCCAGTGTATCGTTGCCGGAACCGCCGCCAAGCGTATCGTCGCCGCCCAGTGCGGTAATGGAGTCGTTGCCGGTCCCGCCTTCCAGGCTGTCGTCGCGCTCGGTGCCGGTGATGGTGTTGTCCGGCCCTTGCTCATAGTCCAGCGAATCAAAGCTGCTATAGCTGGGGGCAGAGGCGCCGTTGGGCTGATAGGCGTTGGTCACCTGGTAATTCGCGCCCGGCTGAATCGGCGCGTCAGCGGCATATCCGACAAGCGTGTTGTCGACGTAGATGGCATGGACGGTCACCACGGCATTGCCCGGCCCGACAAGCTGAAAGGCGTACTCCGAAAACGCATATCCGCTGGCAATTGGCGATCCGGAGGGGGCGGTGACGGTGGCCGTTTGCTGCGACGTGTCCTCGTACGCGGTTTCGTTTGGGTCACCGTTCAATTTGGTATCGTCGTCGGTCACCGTCATGGTGAGCGCATCGGTCGAGTTCGACCAATCGGATCTCAAACGGAATTCATCACCTGCATTCGGAAAAGCACCGGCTGGGCCCGGCGTGGTGAGATTGGTCACGTCCCACGGTGATAGCAGCGTCACATTATAGGTTGCCATTCGTTTCCCTTGACCGAGGAGTTGCCGATCGCTTCAACGACTCCTGATGTGAAAATTGTGAAATGCCGTGAAAACTGCCTGCGGTTGCAATTCGAGCGCCATTCGCGTTGGTACAGAAGTTCATTGTGGCCACGGTGCTCACCCTCAAAAGTCGTGTGTGACGCTACCTGTCAGAAGCAAAAAGGTGATTAATTTTGCGTAGCGCAAAAGAACGAAAGCAGGGTATTTCGATCAAATTTGATCGATGCTTCGAAAGCAGATCGGGCCAGCTGGAACAACAATTCCTCTGGCAATGAGTTTGGCGCTGCAACCTGACCGTCTGCCGGTGCCCGGATATTTGCCGCGCAAGGCCAGTTAGAGCGTGATCAAAACCGCCACCAAGTCATCCAGAAGATGACCGCCCACGTCGCGAAGGGCTATTATGTGTTCAACCCTCCGGTTGGCTGCCATTATGAAAAAGACCGCTTATACGGCAAGTTGCTGGTGCGTGGCGCTTCGCAAAGGGCATCATGAGCCACTGATCAGCTTTGCCACCCATGAGCGCATTCAGGCGGTCCTGAAAGGCACAGCCAATGCGCCTGCACGCAAGGATATCAACGCAGACTTCCCGCTTCGCGGCTTTGTTTTATGTGATGATTGCAACCAGCCCATGGCCTCTTGCTGGTCGAATGGGCGGAATACGCTCTACCCTTATGACCTCTGAGACACCTCGTCTTGCGCTTCAAAGCGCAAATCGATTCCGCGCGCCGACATTGAAGAAGGTGCAAAAGCGATTTTGCGCAAGCTACAGCCCGCACGGCAGATTTGCGAGTTGGCGAGAGACATCTTCCCTGACATCTGTGGCATGCGCCTCAAGGAGGCTCGCGCTGCTCGCAAAACGATAGATGTCCAGATCAAGGGGACAGAAGGTCAGACCGGGGCGCTGCCGATCCGTCCGTGACCAGTGCTCTGAGCAAAGGATCGAAAAGCTGGGGCGGCAGAAGATCAGACGCACCGAACAAGTGCGGGATGGTGGAGCCTAGGGGGATCGAACCCCTGACCTCCTGCATGCCATGCAGGCGCTCTCCCAGCTGAGCTAAGGCCCCGATGTGGCCGATCGGGCCACTGGGTGCTGATTAGGCAAAGCGCCGGGCAGGATCAAGCGAAAAGATCCGGCCCGGGCCGCATTATCAGCTATCGTCGTCGTCCGCGGCGACATCGGCGATCTCGTCCAGCGAGACATCGTCGTCGTCATCCTCGTCTTCCAGCACGTCGTCGCCCAGATCGACGTCGACGTCGTCATCATCGTCCAGCACCGCGTCGTCGTCGGCGTTGGCCTCTTTCATCTTTTTCGTCTCGGCATCCTCTGCGTCGGCCTTGATCGAGCGGCTCTTGCCGGTGTTCAGCTCGACCACTTCGCCGGTGTAGGGGCTGATGATCGGATCCTTGTTCAGGTCGTAAAAGCGCTGGCCGGTTGTCGGGCACAGGCGCTTGACGCCCCATTCTTCCTTGGGCATGTGCGTCCCTTTCAAATATGGTGCCTTGCATGCGATCTGCGCCACCTGCCATAACGGGGCAAAGGTGTCAAAGCTTTTGCGCCTCCTTAGCAGCACAGATCAGGCATATGGGCCAGCATATCCTTCCCGGCAACCCCCCTATCGAGGTGACCTTGCGCCGTTCGGCGCAGGCGCGGCGCATTTCATTGCGCGTATCGGCGCTGGACGGGCGGGTCACGCTGACCCTGCCGAAGGGTTTGCCCGAACGCGAAGCGCTGGATTTCGCGCGCTCGAAACAGGATTGGCTGGCGGGGCATCTGGCCGACCGCGCGCCCGAAGTGACCGTGGCGCCGGGCGCATCCCTGCCGGTCGAGGGGCGCATGTTGCGGCTGGAGGCGACCAAAGGGCGGCGGGTGACGCTGTCGGGCGATTCGCTACTGGTGCCCGGCGGCAATCCGGCGCGCCTGCAGGCATGGCTCAAGACGCTGGCGCGCGACCGGCTGGCAGCGGCGTCCGATCGCTATGCTGCCGCCCTGGGGCGTCCCTATGCGCGCATCACGCTGCGCGATACCCGCTCGCGCTGGGGGTCGTGCTCTTCAACCAAAGGGCTCAGCTATTCGTGGCGGCTGATCATGGCGCCGCCCGAGGTACTGGATTATGTCGCCGCCCATGAGGTCGCGCATCTGGAGCAGATGAACCACTCGCCCGCCTATTGGGCTATCGTCGCCCGCCTGATGCCCGATTATCAGACCCATCGCAACTGGCTGCGCCAGAGCGGAACGTCGCTGCATCGCTACCGCTTCGATTGACGCGAGTACCGTTTGTGATCACAACAGATCCATGTTGATGAATCCCCGCCCCGATCAAACGCCAGCCGCGCATGACCGCGTGTATCGCGGTCTGCGCAGCCGCATCATGTACGGCGAAATGGCCCCCGGCGAATCGCTGACGCTGCGCGGTGTGGGCAAGGAATATGATGTCTCGATGACACCCGCGCGCGAGGCATTGCGCAGACTGGTGGCCGAGGGCGCATTGACTCTCAGCAGTTCGGGCCGCGTCTCCACCCCCGAGCTGAGCAATGACCGGATCGAAGAGCTGGCCGCCCTGCGCTCGCTTCTGGAGGTCGAGCTGGCCAGCCGCGCCCTGCCCCGCGCCCATATCGCGCTGATCGACCGGCTAACCACGATCAACGCCGCCATTGCCGAGGATATCGCGCGGCAGGATGCTGTCGCCTATATCCGTCGCAATCTGGAGTTCCACCGCACGCTGTACCTGCGCGCGCAGGCGCCCGCGATTCTCGCGATGGTGGAAACGGTATGGCTGCAACTGGGCCCGACCATGCGCAAGCTATATGGCAAGTTGCGCCAGAAAGAATCGCCGCGATACCATCGCCTGATCATCAGCGCCCTGCGCGCTGGGGACGAGCCGACGCTGCGCCTGGCTGTGCGGTCGGACGTTACGACCAGCCTGCGGATGCTAACGACTTAGGCAGCCAGCCCCTTGCTGCCCATATCCAGATACTTTTGGCGGCGATCTGAAATCAGTGCCTTGCGGCTTTTGCCGTCCAGTTCCTTCAGCATCTCGCCCAGCGCTTTGCCGACATTTTCCATCGTCTGGCCCGCCGCGCGATGCGCGCCGCCCATCGGCTCTTCGATGATACGGTCGGCGATGCCCAGCTTGATCAGGTCCTGCGCCGTCAGGCGCAGCGCCTCGGCGGCCTCGCGCATTTTCTCGGCGTCCTTCCACAGGATCGACGCGCAGCCCTCGGGCGAGATCACCGAATAAACCGAATGCTCCAGCATCGCCACGCGGTTGGCTGTGGCAAAGGCAACGGCGCCGCCCGACCCGCCTTCGCCGATCACGGCGCTGATCAGCGGCACGCCGATTTGCAGACACTTTTCAGTTGATCGCGCGATCGCCTCGGACTGGCCACGCTCTTCGGCGCCCTTGCCGGGATAGGCGCCGGGGGTGTCTATCAGAGTGATCACGGGCAGGCCGAATTTATCGGCCATTTCCATCAGGCGGATCGCCTTGCGATAGCCTTCGGGCCGGGCCATGCCGAAATTATGTTCGATCCGGGATTTCGTATCGTGGCCCTTCTCGTGGCCGATCACCATGACGGGACGGTCATTCAGCCGGGCCAGTCCGCCCATGACCGCGTGATCGTCGGCAAAGTTGCGGTCGCCGGCCAGCGGCGTGTATTCGGTGAACAGCGCCCGGATATAGGCGCTGCAATGGGGCCGCTCGGGATGGCGCGCGACCTGGCATTTGCGCCACGGCGTCAGATCCTTGTAAAGATCGCGCAGCATGGTCGCGGCCTTTTTATCCAGCGCGGCGGCCTCTTCCTCGACATCCACGCCCTCACCGGCGCGGGCCATCGCGCGCAGTTCTTCGGCCTTGCCCTCGATCTCGGCGAGGGGTTTTTCAAAGTCGAGGTAATGGGTCATCTGAGCGGCTCCGGTGGGTGCCAGCGTTATATGGCTTGGCGAGGCTGGAATTGCAATCGGTTCGGCATCTGTGGACCTGCCTGTCAGGCCGGCCAAAGCACTGGAATCAGCGTTCCGACCAACAGCACCGCCATCGTCCAGTTAAAGATGCGCAGCCGCACCGACGTGCTGAGCAGTCTGCGTATCTGCTGGCCCAGCGCCGTCCAGCTGGTCGTGCTGATGGTCGACACCGCGCAATACGCCCCCGCAACCCACAGGATCGCCGACGGCTCGCGCCCGCCGGCATAAAGCGTGATCGCCGACAGCGCCATGAACCACGCCTTGGGATTGACCCACTGAAACGCCGCGGCCTGAACAAAGGTCAGCGGCTTACCGGTCTGCTCGCCCGGTGCGCGCGCCGGCGGCGCGGCATTGGCGATCTTCCACGCCAGGAACAGCAGGTAGACGACGCTCAGCACCGTCAGAACGGTCTGCACGATGGGAAACGCCTCGAACACTCGGATCACGCCGATACCGACCAGCGTGACCAGCACAGGCATGCCAAGGCCCACCCCGAACATATGCGGCACCGTCCGGCGAAAGCCGAAATTGGCGCCCGATGCCATCAGCATCAGGTTGTTCGGGCCGGGAGTGATGACCCCCACAAAGCAGAAGGCGACCAGCGCAAGGAGAATCTCAGGTGTCATTGCCGCAGTAATAACGGGCCAAGCGATTTATGGAATTGCTTTTTGCAGCGGCAGCGCACGTACCACTATTCAGCGCATCGCCGCCGGGTTATGCCTTAGGCGATGAAAACGATGTCAGACATTTACGCTGAGTTGGTCGCCTCGGGTGCGCTGACCGCCGATCCCGCGCAGGAGGCCGTCCTGCCCGAATTCGAGCGCATTCGCGCCGCGCTGGAGGCCGCGCAGCCCAAGGGATGGTTCCGCAAATCAACCGAACCGCCCAAGGGGCTGTATATGTGGGGCGGTGTCGGGCGCGGCAAATCCATGCTGATGGATACGTTCGCCGCGTCGCTGGATGTGCCAAATCGCCGGGTGCATTTTCATGCCTTCATGCAGGAAATTCACGCAGGCATCCACGCCGCCCGTCAAAAGGGCCTGCAGGATGCAGTGGCGCCGGTGGCAGCAAAGGTGGCCGAGGATGTGCGCCTGCTGGCCTTTGACGAAATGCAGATCAGTGACATCACCGATGCGATGATCGTCGGGCGGCTGTTTCAGGCGTTGTTCGATGCGGGTGTCGTGGTGGTCACGACATCTAATCGCTTGCCGGATGATCTGTACAAGAACGGGCTGAACCGGCAGCTATTCTTGCCGTTCATTGACCTGCTGAAACAAAACATGGTCGTGCATCACCTGACGTCGCCCAATGATTACCGGCAAGACCGCATCAAGGGCAGCCAGACCTATTTCACGCCGGTCAATGCCGAGGCGCGCGCGCAGATCCAGGACATCTGGCAGGATTTGACCCAAGGACAGGCGCAGCCACATATTCTAACGGTGCAAAAGCGCCAGTTGGAAATCCCCGCCTTCCATAACGGCGTGGCGAGGGCGACGTTTTATGATCTGTGCGGCCGGATGCTGGGCCCGGCCGATTACCTGGCGCTGGCAGACGCCGTTCGCGTATTGGTGCTGGAGGATATTCCCCTGCTGAGCCGCCAGAACTTTAACGAGGCAAAACGCTTTGTCACGTTGATCGACGCGCTTTACGAGGCGCGGGTTCGGCTGATTTGCAGCGCCGCCGCGAAGCCCGAATTCCTCTATGTCGAAGGCGAAGGCAGTTTCGAATTCGAACGCACGGCCAGCCGCCTTCGCGAAATGCAGTCGGACGGTTGGGGCGATACCTGACCACGCCCCCCCCCCTTTCAAATAACACCCCAAAGGCTATATACAGCGCCAGACGCAGACTCGCTTGTAACGACGTGGACGACATGACCCTTCACCCATGGACATTGAACGATGATAACCAGGACGATTCCGACGCGTCGGTCGTCCTTGCGACACGCCCCAAGACCAAGCGCCCGCCTCTGTACAAGGTGCTGCTTCTGAACGACGATTACACACCGATGGAATTTGTCGTCGCGGTGCTGGAACGGTTTTTCAACATGAACAGCGCGCAATCGTTCGAAATCATGCTGGCCGTTCACAAGAAAGGCGTTGCCGTCGTTGGCGTCTTCAGCCACGAGATTGCAGAAACCAAGGTGGTGCAGGTCATGGACTTTGCTCGCCGGCATCAGCATCCGCTGCAATGCACGATGGAACGGGAATAAACTTAACGTGACAGGTATCCGGTTATCTTTGGCACTGGAGGGGGGGCTGACCCTTCCGGCTTCTGCGCGCATCGCCGTTTTTGAGCCGACACCGGACAGCGATTTGTCGCCGCTGACCGCTGATTTGTGCCACGTCATCACCGGCGACAAACCCGCGCGCGATCATTTTGCCGCGCTGGGCTATGCCTGCAACACCGCGCCAGAAGGGCGCTATGGCGCCGCCGTGATATGCCTGCCTCGCGCCAAGGATCGCGCCCGCGCCCTGATCGCCGAGGCCGCAGACGTGACGGACGGGCCGGTAATCGTGGACGGGCTGAAAACCGATGGCATCGAATCGGCGCTGAAGGCCTGCCGCGCCCGCACCACCTGCGAGGGCCCGATCAACAAGGCCCATGGCAAGCTGTTCTGGATGGACCCTGCCCCTGCGTTCGACGATTGGCGACAAGGCCCACCGCAGGACATCGGCGAAGGGTTTGTCACCGCACCCGGCGTGTTTTCGGCGGACGGGATCGATCCCGCCTCGCGCGCACTGGCCGATAATCTGCCGGAAAAACTGGGCGCGCATGTGATTGATCTGGGCGCCGGTTGGGGCTATCTGGCCCGCCGCGCGCTGGAACGGGACACGATCAAGCAGATCGACCTGATCGAGGCGGACCATGCCGCACTGGTCTGCGCGCGCCTCAACGTGACCGACCCGCGCGCACGGCTGCATTGGGAGGATGCGCTGCGCTGGCGCCCTGAAACGGGCGCGGATACGGTGCTGATGAATCCGCCTTTTCACACCGCGCGCAAGGCTGATCCGGCGCTGGGCCGCGCGTTTATCACTGCGGCGGCTGAAATGCTGAAACCCTCGGGCCAGCTCTGGATGGTCGCCAACCGTCATCTGGCATACGAGCGCACGCTTGCCACCGTCTTTGCCGAAGTGGCCGAAGTGCCCGGCGGCGATACCCGCTTTAAACTGCTGCACGCCCGCAGGCCCCTGCGCAAGCCGCGCTAAGGCACCTGCCAGCATCACCCCAAGGATACGCAAATGTCATTTTCCATCTCCGGCAAGACGGCCATCGTCACCGGCGGCGCCAACGGCATCGGGCTGGCCATCGGTCGGCATCTTGCCGACAAGGGCGCGAATGTCATGTTCGCCGACATCGACGAAGAAGGTCTGATCGAACAGCTGGGCGACCAGCCCGATGATGGGCCGATCCGCTATTTCGCGGGCGATCTGCGGGAAAAGCTGACACTGGCGAATCTGCTGTCAGCCACAATTGATGCGTTCGATTCGGTCGATATCCTGATCAATGCGTCGCGGCAGGTTTGCATTTCCGATCCCCTCAACCCTGACGATGACGCCGTCGGCATGTTGATCGAGCAAAACCTGATGACGGCGCTGCGCCTTAGCCAACTGGTGGCCAAGCGCATGATCAAGCAGTCCGAGGGCGAAGAAAAGCCATCGGGCGGCGCGATCGTCAACCTGTCGTCCATCGCGGCAGGACGCGCGCATCCCGATTTACTGGCATATGCGATATCGACTGCCGCGGTGGAGCAGATGACCCAATCGCTGGCTGTCGCGCTGGCACCGCACCGCATCCGGGTGAATGCGCTTGCCTTCGGGTCGGTGATGAGCCGCTCGTTGCAGGAGACACTGAAGGATCACAGCGATTACCGCACCGATATCGAAGATCACACACCGCTGGGACGCATCGCATCGTGCAGCGAACTGGTCGAGGCGGTGCAGTTCCTCGCCAGTGACGGCGCGGGATTCATGACCGGGCAGATCCTGACGCTGGACGGCGGGCGATCGCTGGTTGATCCTGTCGCCTCACCGGCGCACTGACACCGCAAAATGACACCGCAACACGGATACCCGGCGAGGCACCTGATGAGCGAAGATTTCACCCCCAAAAAACGCCGCGCTGCAGACTGGTTTTACTCCCTGCGCGATCAAATCGTCGCCGCCTTCGAAGGGCTGGAAGACAGCCACAGCACAGGCCCGCTATCGGATGCCGCCCCGGGCCGTTTTGAGCTGAGCGATACCAAGCGCACCGCCGAGGATGGCAGCGACGCGGGCGGCGGCCTGATGAGCGTGATGCGCGGCGGCCGAGTGTTCGAGAAGGTCGGCGTCAACGTGTCCGAAGTGTATGGCCAGCTTGGCCCCGCCGCGCAAAAGGCCATGGCCGCGCGCGGCGTGCCGGGAATGAAAGACGATCCCAGCTTCTGGGCCAGTGGCATCAGCCTGGTCGCGCATATGCAGAACCCGCATTGTCCTGCCGTTCACATGAACACCCGCATGTTCTGGACGCCGCACGCCTGGTGGTTCGGCGGCGGGTCCGATCTGAACCCCTGCATTGAGTATGAGGGTGATACGGTCCATTTCCATGATCAACAAAGGCGGCATCTGGACCCACACGGCGCAGATCTTTACCCAAGACTGAAGGCGTGGGCAGACGAATACTTCTACATCCCCCATCGCCAGCGCGCGCGCGGCGTCGGCGGCATATTCATGGACGATCAGAACTCGGGCGATTGGGAGGCAGACTTTGCCCTGACGCAGGACATTGGCCGCGCCTTCCTTCCCGCGTTTGTCCCCCTGATCGAAGCGCGCCGTAGCCAGCCCTGGACTGATGCCGATAAGGACGCGCAGCTGGTCCATCGCGGCCTCTATGCGGAATATAATCTGGTCTATGATCGCGGCACGAAATTCGGTCTTGCGACCGGACATGACCCCAGCGCGGTGCTGATGTCGCTGCCGCCCATGGCAAAGTGGGTCTGACGGATCAGTCGATCCGCAGATCCACCCAGACCATCCTGTGCCTGCTGGCCAGCTCCGACACGCGCGCGCCCTCACCCGTCATTGGCCAATGCACGCCAGATGCGATGATGTCCCAATCCCGCGAAGGCAACACATAGCTGACACGCATCTGGGACGGGGTCACTCGCGGCCAGTCCACCGTCGCCTCGGGCGGCGTCCCGGGTAGAGCGCCACCGCGCAGAGGGACCGGGTCCGTCACACGCGGATCGCTGAGGAGGCCCTTGATCCCGGCCTTGATCCCCTCACTTCTGTTCGGATCCTGATTGGCATGACCCAACAGTACAAACCGCGCCTCCGGCGCCGGGCCGAATGCGCCATCGAGATAATGCTGCCAAAATCGCAACTGATCGTGGTTGCGGCGCCCGTTGCGATCCTCTGGGCCGTCAAACACCGGCGCGTTGGCATGGAACGCCAACAGCGTGACCCGCCCGGTATCATGCAGTATGGGCACAGCCCACTGCGCGACATCGGCCAATCTCAAAACGTTCTGCGCCTGCGCGGACGGGAACGGCGCCCCATCCACAACAGGTAACAATGCCTGCGGCACATCGCGCCACAGAATACCGCTCAGATCCTGCACAGCGTCGATATCGACCGGGTAGCGCGACAGGATGGCCATGCCGCCCTGGCCCAGGAAGGCACCATACCCTTGGGCATCTTCCGGCTCGCCCAGCCGACCGTCACCGTCCATGTCCAGACCGGTTGCCATGCCGGTATTCGGCATCCCGGCATAGAGATGGCCATAGCGAAGACCTTGCGCCGCAATCAGATCGCGCAGCGCTGTCAGCGCCCGAAACTCCATGTCGTAATCCACATTCTGAAGCAGCACGATATCGGGCGCGATCCCGGCAATAGTCTGCGCAACGGCATCAGCCTGTGCATCGCCACCCCGCAAGATATCGCGCAGAAGCAAGCCCGGCCCGTCCCGGGAAAGCTCGGTGTTCCAGGTTGCTACACGTAGCGTATCGGCATCCGCCACGCAGACCGCCCAAAGCCAGACCAGACTGGCCGTTACCAGACAGCCTGCAATGCGTCCTCGGTCTGGGCGCAAGCGCGTCGACGTTTTGCGGTAATCAGCTCGGACACCTGGCACATCGCAACACCCCGCATGACCAGACTGGCAGGAAGGATGGGCCATGCACATATCATCCAAATCAACGTTTTAGGGTCCAGCATTCCGCCAGACTCCAGTACCGTTGCCAAAACAAACACAAGCACTGGTAGCAAGAATGTCAGCAGAACCCCTAAGAATATGTTAACAACGGCCTCTTTGTTCAGCTTTTGCACGACATCCGCGCCCCCGGTCGGGTCGAAAAGTGGCAAGTTCATCCATACGCTGAATGCCCCACGACGTACGGGCCACCCCATAAGGCGCACAATCAGCACGAAAACCACCGAGATGAGAAGTAATATTATGCAACCTATTCCGGCTGCAATTCCCACAAACTCAGCACCCCCCGGCAGGGTGTGTGGCGACACCAGCAACATGACGGACCTGACCGGCGAATAGGGAAAGTCCATTACAGCACGCGCCGCCCGACCCACGTCCGTCAGCAAAATGGCAATTCATCCCGGATCGTTTCCGCCGCAGGCAACCACCGACAGGCTGAGAACCGATATAGCAATACATGAAAATTTGATGCAATTGTACGGTGCCGCAAATCGAAATTCCAGAATACTCGGCGAAAACGCCCTGTATTGGACAAACACAAACAACCCCGCGATAAAGGCAATCACGATCACAACATGATTGGCATCCCAAGCACCGGCCGCCAGCATAAGTGACGCCATCGCCACAACAACAGCCACCAGGATCGCTCGCAAGAATGCGCTGAACAGGTGAGCTAGCACTGCCTTACCTCTTCAACTTGGCCTGAGCGATACTGTGCCGCAACATTGTTCCAAACGGATCCCGCTCTTAATGGCGGTATGCCTCATTTTATGTCTGATTCATTTTTCGTTTGGGACGGGCGCTCAAGGAGTTAGGGCATTGCAGCCCCCGCTTGCCGCGATAACGCGGCGGGACTGGTGCGCGATTGCAGCAATTACAACGCTAAATATGACAGGGACTGTGCGGACAATAACAACAGGTTGGCCGGCATCAGGCGCACCCTAAATCGCGGATTCCGCCCGAACCTACGGCCCGGGCGGGTCCATCAAACCCACGGGCGTGTGGTGCCGACCGTGGATTCAAACGTATTGATCGCGTTAGCCTTTTCCAAGGTCAAGCCAATATCATCAAGGCCCTCAAGCAAGCAGTGCTTTTTGAAGGCGTCAACCTCGAACGAAATGATATCACCCTCAGACGTCGTGATGGTCTGCGCTTCCAGATCCACGTCGATCCGGGCATTTGCGCCTTTCTGGGCCTCGTTCATCAGAATATCCACCTGATCCTGTGGCAGCGCGATCGGCAGGATACCGTTCTTGAAACAGTTATTATGGAAAATATCGGCAAAGCTGGGCGCGATCACGCAGCGGATGCCAAAATCCTTGATCGCCCAAGGCGCATGCTCGCGCGACGACCCGCAGCCGAAATTATCGCCGGCAATCAGAATTTCTGCTTCGCGATAGGCTGGCTTGTTCAGGACGAAATCAGGGATCTCGTTCCCATCATCGTCATAGCGCATTTCATCAAACAGGTTCACGCCAAGGCCTGAGCGCTTGATCGTTTTGAGGAACTGCTTGGGGATGATCATGTCGGTGTCGATGTTGATCATCGGCATGGGCGCGGCAATTCCGCTGATCTTGGTGAATTTTTCCATCGGTCTGTCCTTTTGTCGGGGCCGCGCGCCGGGAACCGGGCCTGTGCGGCGGGCGTTCATTGTTGGAACGCGAAGGGGGTTGTCATCATGTCATACAGCGAAGGTACGAAGGTCGAATGGGACTGGGGCGGCGGCACCGGAACCGGCAAGGTGACCAAGGTCTACACCCGGAAAATCACCCTGACGATCAAGGACACCGACGTGACGCGCGACGCCTCGGACGATTGCCCCGCCTACCGAATCGAGCAGCAGGACGGGGACGAGGTACTGAAATCGCACAGCGAGCTGCGCAAATCGTCCTGACGTCGCCCGCATCACATCATCTCGCGCACATCGGTCAGACGGCCCGTGATGGCGGCCGCTGCGGCCATGGCGGGGCTCATCAAATGCGTGCGCCCGCCGCGACCCTGCCGACCTTCGAAATTGCGGTTCGACGTTGCGGCGCAACGCTCGCCCGGTGACAGCTGGTCGGGGTTCATCGCGAGGCACATGGAGCAACCGGCAAGCCGCCACTCGAAGCCCGCCTCGATGAAGATATCAGCCAGCCCCTCTTCCTCGGCCTGCGCGCGTACAAGGCCCGAGCCAGGGACAATCATGGCGCGCAATCCTTCCTTGATCTTCTTGCCTTTCAGGATGGCCGCAGCAGCGCGCAAATCTTCGATTCGCCCATTGGTGCACGACCCGATAAACACGGTGTCGATCTCAACCTCGCTTAGCGGCGTGCCGGCAGTCAGGCCCATGTATTCGAGCGAGCGCTGGGCGGCGTCGACCTTGCCGCCGGTGAAATCGCCGGGCGCCGGAACATTGGCGGTGATTGGCAAAACGTCCTCGGGGCTGGTGCCCCATGTGACAACAGGCGCGATATCCTCGCCCTTCAGCGTCACAACCTTGTCCCAATGTGCATCACCATCGGAGTAAAGTGTCTTCCACCATGCCAGCGCGGCCTCCCATTGCGCACCCTTGGGGGCGTGGGGGCGACCCATGCAGTATTCAAAAGTCTTCTCATCCGGCGCAATCAAACCGGCGCGCGCGCCGCCTTCGATCGCCATGTTGCAGACAGTCATCCGCCCTTCCATCGACAGATCGCGGATCGCCTCGCCGCAATACTCGATGACATAGCCGGTGCCGCCGGCCGTCCCGGTCTTGCCGATGACACTGAGCGTGATGTCCTTGGCCGTCACGCCCGGCGCCAGCTTGCCGGTGATTTCGACCTTCATGTTCTTGGCCTTGCGCTGGATCAGCGTCTGGGTGGCAAGCACATGCTCGACTTCGGACGTGCCGATACCATGCGCCAGTGCGCCAAAGGCGCCGTGCGTCGCGGTGTGGCTGTCGCCGCAAACCACGGTCATCCCGGGCAGGGTCCAGCCCTGTTCGGGGCCGACGATATGCACGATCCCTTGGCGAATATCCGATACTGGATAGTAGTGAATGCCAAAATCGGCTGCGTTCTTGTCGAGCGCCTCGACCTGTATCCGGCTTTCGGGGTTCTCGATCCCTTTGGCACGGTCCAGCGTGGTCGGCACATTGTGATCCGGCACAGCAATCGTGCGTTCCGGCGCGCGGACCGTCCGGCCCGTCATGCGCAAGCCCTCAAAGGCTTGCGGGCTGGTCACTTCGTGCACCAGATGCCGGTCGATATACAGCAGGCAGGTGCCATCATCGGCCTCATGCACCAGATGAGCATCCCAGATCTTGTCATAGAGCGTCTTGGGGGACATAGGTCCTCTCCCGTGTTGTCAGATTGTATGGAAAAACGGCAGGCAAAAACCTGTCATAGATGCGCAAGCACCGACAGAGACGCCCCAAAGAACCGCCAAGGCAGGCGCGAACGGTCGTCAATGTCAAAAATCTTTTTCATGCACATCAGATACTACCTGCCGCCGAATCTCGCAAGAGCCATGGAATCCTGCGCGGGGCCCGGCCACCCAAAAAGCAACAATGCCTTCGGCGAGGATATTTCGAGCAAGAAGAACGACCCCGGCAAGAATATAAACTGTGCCATGGGTTTTTTCTTGGTGAAAATATCCATTGCGGGCCGGATCAGTCAGGCGCCAACATGTAACCTTCGCCGCGCACGGTTTGCAGATAGCGGGGCTGCTTTGGATCAACCTCAATCTTGCGGCGCAGGCGGGTGATCTGGACATCAATGGCCCGCTCCTGCGCCTGTCCCCGGTCGCGCCCCAAATCCTCGACCAGCCGGGTACGGCTGACAGGCTGGCGCAGGTTCTGCGAGAAGAACCGCATCAGCTGCACCTCGGTTGCGGTTAACCGTATGAGCGCGCCGTCCTGTGTCAATTCGGAACGCTCCATGTCGTACCGAACCGGGCCCAGATTGAGGATTTTCGGCGCGTCCCCTTCTGGCTCGGCTTCGGGCATGCGGCGAAGGATCGCGTTGATTCGCAGCAGCAGTTCCTTTGGCTCAAACGGTTTAGCCAGATAATCGTCCGCCCCGGCCTCCAGTCCGAGAATGCGGTCACTGGTTTCGCCCCGCGCGGTCAGCAACAAGATGGGGGTGTTCAGCGTCGCACGCAGGGCACGTGTCAGTTCCACACCGTCCTCGCCGGGCATCATCACGTCCAGCACAATCAGATCGAACTCCAACCCCGCCAGCACGCGCCGCGCGTGGGCCGCATCCCGCGTGACCGACACCAGAAACCCGTGCCGCGCAAGGAATTTGCGCAAAAGCCCACGAATACGCTCGTCGTCATCGACAATCAGCAAATGGGGGGCGGGATCGGCCATCAATAGGTTCCTCGCAGGGTCTCGTACCGGCGGCGCATATTCGGGTCCATCATAGCCTCCAGCACCTGGCGGAATCCCATAACGGCCTCTGGGCCCGCAGCGCGGTAGGCCGAACGCAACCGGGCCCGCTGTGCATCGCTCAGCTGGCGCTCCAGCGACAGGCCTGCATCGGTCAGATGCAGGTTGCGCTCGCGCTTGTCCGATGCACCGACGCGGCTATCGACCAGACCGTCATCGACCAGCGTACGCAGAACGCGGTTCAGCGATTGCTTGGTCACGCCTAGAATATTCAGCAGGTTCGTGACCGTCGTTCCAGGTTTTCTGGCAATGAAATGCACCGCCCGGTGATGCGCGCGACCGTATGCCATGTTTGTCAGGATGCGGTCCGGATCAGCGGTAAAGCCCTGATACGCGAAAAACATCGCCTCGATCCCTTGCTGTAACTGCTCATCCGTCAGAAACAGCAGCATCTCGCCGCCCTGTACCTCTGCCATGTATCGCCACTCCCGCCATATTTGATAACAACTTACGTCAGCTTTATTGACTTTCCAAGTTGCAACTGTTAGCGAATCGCAGTTTTTGCGCAATTTAAAGTCCGCTTCGGTCGCATCTGGCGCAACAAATGCAAATCTTTGAACTTGGAGACCAGCGATGGCAGGCTATGACGACCGCGACGGAATGATTTGGATGGACGGCAAGATGGTCGATTGGCGCGCGGCCAACGTTCATGTTCTGTCGCACGCAATGCACTACGCCAGCTCGGTTTTCGAGGGCGAGCGCGCGTATAACGGCAAAATCTTCAAAAGCCGCGAGCATTCCGAGCGTCTGCATTTTTCCGCCGGTGAGCTGGATTTCCTGATCCCCTACACCGTCGATGAGATCGAGGCCGCCAAAGCCGAGGTTCTGAAGACTGCCGGTCTGAAAGACGCCTATATCCGCGCCATCGCCTGGCGCGGCGCCGGGCCGGATATGGGCGTGGCCAGTTCGCGCAACGCCGTGCATCTGGCCATCGCCGCATGGGAATGGGGCGCGTATTACGGCGATGCCAAAACCAGCGGCGCCAAGCTGGACATCTCGAAATGGAAACGGCCCAGCCCCGAGACGATCCCGGTCCACGCCAAAGCGGCGGGCCTTTACATGATCTGCACCACCTCCAAACACGCGGCCGAAGCCAAAGGATGCTCGGACGCGCTGTTCATGGATTACCGCGGCTATGTGGCCGAGGCGACGGGGGCAAACATCTTCTTCGTCAAGGATGGCGAAGTGCATACGCCGCTGGCTGACTGCTTCCTGAACGGGCTGACACGGCAAACTGTCATCGGCATGCTGAAGGACCGCAATATCGTGGTGCACGAGCGCCACATCATGCCCGAGGAAATGGAAGGCTTTCAGCAATGCTGGCTGACCGGAACCGCCGCCGAAGTGACCCCGGTCGGCATGATCGGTGACTACACATTCGAGGTAGGTGCGCTGACACGCGAGATCGGCACAGCGTATGAGAAACTGGTGCGCAGCTGACTGCGGCAGTCCGAGGCTGCAAAAAAGGGCGCTTCGATTGAAGCGCCCTTTTTCGTTTTATGCTGTGCGCGGTTAGCCCGGCGACATACCCCTCAGCCGCTCGGACCGGCGGCGCAGCAATTCGACCGTGGTCAGAAGCAGGATCGACACGCCCACGAGGATCGTCGCCACGGCAAGGATTGTCGGCGACACCTGTTCGCGCAGTCCGATGAACATTTGCCACGGCAGCGTCTTCTGGCTGGCCGAGCCGACGAACAGCACCACGACCACCTCGTCAAAGGAGGTGATGAAGGCGAACAGACCGCCCGAAATGACGCCCGGCAGGATCAGCGGCATCTGCACCCGAAAGAACGTCGTCACCGGGTTCGCGCCCATATTCGCGGCCGCGCGTGTCAGTGATCGGTCAAATCCAACCAGAGTTGCCGTCACCGTGATGATCACAAACGGAATACCCAGCACGGCATGCGCCAGGATCACTTTGAGATAGCCGACGAAATTCTTGTCCAGCCCCAAGCTGCCTTCCATGAAGTTGCCGATCTTGGAGTAGAAGAAGAACATGCCGGTGGCCGAAATGATCAGCGGCACGATCATCGGCGAGATCAGTATTGCCATGATTCCGCGGCGAAACGGAACATGAGATTGCGACAACCCGATCGCCGCCAGAGTGCCCAGACTGACCGAGAGGATTGTTGCGATAGGCGCGATGATCAGCGAGTTCTTGAAGCTGCGCTGCCACTCGTTGTTGGTAAAGAAATCACGGTAATGTTTCAGAGAATACCCCTCGGGGTCAAAGCTGAGCATCTTTGGCGTGAAGGTAAAGAAGTTCTCGGCGTTGAACGACAGCGGGATGACCACAAGGATCGGTGTGATCAGAAAGATGAAGATCAGCGCACAGATCACCCGGAAGGCATAATACCAGACGCGTTGGCCGAACGTGGCGTAGATTGGAAGGCTCATATCGCGTTACCCCAGTTTCACGTTGTCGATGCCGACGATCTTGTCATAGCACCAGTAGAGCGCCAGCACGACGACCAGCAGGATAGTGCCCAATGCCGCGGCAAGGCCCCAGTTCAGGCTGGACGAGATGTGGTAGGCGATCCGGTTCGAGATAAAGACACCCTTGGTGCCGCCGACGATTTCGGGCGTGATGTAGTAGCCGATCGACAGGATGAAGACCAGGATCGACCCCGCGCCAATGCCCGGAATGGACTGCGGGAAATAGACCCGCCAGAAGGCGGTCCAGTTGGTCGCACCCAGTGATTTCGCGGCGCGCAGATAGCTGGGGTTGATCGTCTGCATGACCGAATACATCGGCAGGATCATGAAGGGCAGCAGGATATGCGTCATCGCCGTGATCGTACCGATCTGGTTGTTGATCAGCACCAGCCGGTCATTGTCGGCGACCAGACCGATCCAGACCAGCACATCATTGACCACGCCGTTTTGTTGCAGCATCACCTTCCACGCCGACGTGCGCACCAGAAGCGATGTCCAGAACGGCAGCAGCACCAGCATCATCAGAAGGTTTGCCTGCCGCATCGGCAGGTTCGCTAGCAGCCACGCGACGGGATAGCCCAGCAGGATGCACGCCCCCATGATGGTCAGTGACATGATGATCGTGCGGATGAACAGTTGGATCAGAACACGCTTGTTTTCCGGCTGAACAGCGGCGCCCTCGGGCGTTTTCTGCATATCGATGGCGTTCAGGAAATAGCCGCTGGTGTAGGGCCCGCTATGCGTCTGGATGATGCGCCACGTCTCAACCTTGGCCCAGTTGCGATCGACCTCTTCGAAGATCTGGGTGTAATTCGGTGCAGTCAGCCCGGCAGTCGCGAGCGCTGCCAAAGCGTCCTTTTGCGGGCCGTTATAGGCTGCCAGATCATCCACGAAACCGGGACGCGTAACGTCCTGCACAAGTGCCAGATAGAGGGACTCCATCGGCTTTGTTTTTTCGACGACCTTGTTGTCGACCAGTCCGGTGATCACGCCGAACGAGGTATAGACCCGTGCGGCAAGCGGCAGCAGCGCCGACGCTTCGGCCGAGGGGGCAAAATTCATCTCGCCGGTCGGCGGCTCATCGGCCAGCCAGCGGATCCGCTTTTCCTGCGCCGACAGTAGGGCATCATCAACCGCGACACCTTCGGCGGCGTTGAAAATCTCGTAATAGGTCTCGCGCTCGCCCCAGCGCGGGTCGATCTCTTCCAGCGTATCCTGCGCGTCCTTGCCCGGATCGTCCAGCTTGCGGCCCGCCTGACGGAACAGGGACGACATGCCGCTGGCCTCGTAATTCAAACGCGAACCAAGTCGGGTGTGCCTCTTCATCTCAGCGGCAAGGAAGAGGTCGAAATACATGTCGCGGAACACCGGCTCGGGCGGCAACTCATCGCTTGCGCCATCCCACTTTCCCAGCTCCTCCACCGTGTAGGGCAGCGTATTTTCGACGATCTGGTTTTCGACCGATCGGAACAGCATGTCACCGATGGGCAGGATAAAGGAAATCAGGACAAAGATCAGCAGCGGCGCGATGAGCGCCAGCGCTCGCATTTTCTGTACGCGCAAGGCGCGGGAAAGGCTCCGCTTTAGCGGGGTTCCGTCGGCGGCCAGGACCGGCGCGTTTGTGGCGGTATCGCTCATGTGTTCAGGTCCCTTCGACCAGGATGATCACGCTGTCGGCCGTGCGCCGACGGATGTCGGCAACGGCTTGATATTCGGGGTCGTTATAGGCGTCTTGCGCCGCCGCGAAGCTGGGAAACTCGATCACAACATGCCGCTTCAGCGTCTCGCCCTCGCAGGTCTGGGACTGGCCACCGCGCACGATGAACCGCCCCCCGTGCTTGGCCAAAATCGGCGTGTCCCGCTCCACGTATTCTGCATACGCATCGGGATCGTTTACCGTGATATGTCCGATCAGATACCCTTTGGGCATAAGCGCTTCGTCCCCGTTTGGTGCGTGCGGCCCGTACATTGCGGGCCGCACTTTTATTTGCCCAAGGCAGGCGACTACGCCCGCCTCAGACCTGTCTTATTGTGCCAGCCACGCCTGGAATTTGGTGTCGATGTCGTCGCGGTAATCAGCCCAGAACACGAAATTCGGCTGAAGCACGTTGCCAGCGTTGGAAGGATCGGTTGGCATGTGCGGCGCCATGTCGATGCCCAGATCGGCATGCTGCCCGACCAGCGGTGCAGAGGAGGCGCGTGCAGGACCGTACGAGATGTACTTTGCCTGATCGGCCAGATGCTGGGTGTCGGTGGTGGTCTTAACAAAGTCCATCACACGCGCCAGACGCTCTTCGGACAGGCCGGTCGGAATGATCCAGCCGTCAAAGTCATAAACCTGACCATCCCAAAGCATCGCAACGGGTTGCTTTTGCTCTTCGATCACGCTGAACAGGCGACCGTTATAAGTGGAGCCGATAAAGACTTCGCCATCCGCCAGAAGCTGGGGTGTGTCGGCGCCTGCGGACCACCAGACAACGCTGTCCTTGATCGTTGCCAGCTTGTCCAGCGCCTGCTGCTGACCTTCGGGTGTGGCCAGAACGTCATAGACATCCTCATTGGCCACGCCGTCACACATCAGCGCCCATTCCATGTTGTTGATCGGGCGCTTTTCCAGCGAACGCTTGCCGGGATATGTCTCAAGGTCGAACACGTCGCACAGCTTGCTGGGCGGCTCGGTGCCTTCGGGGACCATGTCGGTGCGATAGCCGAAGGTGATCGAATAGACAATCTGCGGGATAAAGCAGTCGGACACGATGACTTCGCCGAAATCCTCGGTCGCTGTCGAGCCGTCGTCGCCGTCGGCCAACATCTCATCGTGGTCGATTTCCATCGCCAGACCTTCGTCGCACAGGCGCATCGCATCGGCGCCGACAACGTCAACCAGATCCCATGTGATGTTGTCGGCCTCGTTCTGGGCGCGCAGCTTGGCGACCGCCTCGTTCGAGCTTTCGTCCCAGGAAATGCTGACCCCGGGATTGGCCTCTTTATAAGGCTCTGCATAGGCTTTTTTCTGGCTGTCCTGATAGGCACCGCCCCAAGACACGATTGTCATAGAATCGGCCATTTCCTGCGCCGACGCCATGCTGGCCGCAGCGGTCAGCGCTGTCGATGCCATCAATGTTGTAGTAAATTTCATCATCTTCTCCCTTGGTATCCCGTCATTTGTTTTTAGGGGGGCCGCCACGGGTCAGGCAGCTGGTCCCGCTTTGCATCGGGCCGGTGAGGGCCGCGATATTCCCATCGTCATGCATCTAGCGCGCGGCAGTCCTGCGGCAGCCAGCCGATTTCCAACTGCTCGCCCGGTTGCAGACGTTTTTGATCGGGCGCATTGCGGGTTTTGACGATAAAATCGTCATTCCCGGCAACGCGCAGGCGTGTGCGGAAGATGTCGCCCATATAGACGAATTCCAGCACCTCGGCCTTCAGCGTATGGACGCCCGGTTGCAGGCGCTTCTTGTCGAACTCCACCCGCTCGGGGCGGATCGAAATCTGTGTGCGCTCGCCCACCTTGCTGACATTGATCGGCTTGCAATCGATCAGATCGCCATTGTCCAGCTCCACCAGAGCCAGATCGCCCTTGATCTCCTTGACGACGCCGCGCAGCGTGTTGTTCTCGCCGATGAACTGCGCGACAAAGCTGTTTTCTGGCTTCTCATACAGGATATCGGGGGGGGCGATCTGCTGAATCCGGCCATCGTCGAACACGGCAACGCGGTCTGACATTGTCAGCGCCTCGGTCTGGTCGTGGGTGACGTAGACTGTTGTGATGCCCAGCTGGTGGGCCAGATGGGTAATTTCAAACTGCATCTTCTCGCGCAGCTGCTTGTCCAGCGCGCCCAGCGGCTCGTCCATCAGGACCAGCTCGGGTTCGAACACCAGCGCGCGGGCCAGTGCGACGCGCTGCTGCTGACCGCCAGATAGCTGCGCAGGGCGACGGCCACCAAATGCGCCCATCTCGACCATGTCGAGGGCGCGCTTGACCTTCTTTTCGCGCTCATCCTTGCCGATCTTGCGCACTTCCAGCGGAAAGGCGAGGTTTTCGGCGATGGTCATATGCGGGAACAGGGCGTAGTTCTGGAAAACCATGCCGATGCCGCGTTTGTGTGGGGGGATGTTGTTGATCGACGTGCCGCCAAGGCGAATATCGCCGTGCGTTGCCGTCTCAAACCCGGCCAGCATCATCAGGCAGGTCGTCTTGCCCGATCCTGACGGGCCCAGCATCGTCAGGAATTCACCCCTTGGAACCGACAGGTTCAGATCTTTGACGACCAGCGTTTCCCCATCATAACTCTTTTGCACGCGCTCGAATTCCACGAACGCATCGCTACTGTGCGACTCGGCCAAATGAGTCTCCCCGTTGTTTATTGTTTTTCGCGATCAAGCCGCGTTGAGAGGAGACTAAACCGCGTTATGCCTAGCATTGCAACCGTGATACGCCATTTTTCCTCCAGAATGCGACACCGCCAGCCCGGTGCGCCGTGTGGCCGCCGGCAAATGTTCACGCGGCGCCGGATAGCGGAGGGATCGGCCTTCGCCCATCCCTCCAATCCCTTTGCCCGATACCGGAAATTGATCAGATCTTTGAGAACTCAGGATAGGCTTCCATCCCCAGCTCCGCCATATCAAGGCCGTCAATTTCAGTTTCGGCGCTGACGCGCAATCCGAAGGTTTTCTTCAACAGCAGCCAGACCGCCGCCGACGTGGCGCTGACAAAGAGGCCGACGATCGCGATCGCGGAAACCTGCGTGCCGATGCTGGCCGCGTCGTTGGTGAACACCACCGCGATAGTTCCCCAGATGCCGGCGAACAGATGCACCGGAATCGCGCCAACCACATCGTCGATCTGCATGCGGTCCAGGAACGGCACGGCAAAGACCACGATCGCGCCGCCAATCGCACCGATCAGCGTTGCCTGCACCAGCGTCGGCGCCAATGGCTCGGCCGTGATCGCCACCAGCCCGGCCAACGCGCCATTCAGGATCATCGTCAGGTCCGGCTTCTTGTACAGCGCCTGCGTCATGAGCAGGGCGGCGACAGCTCCGGCAGAGGCGGCGATGTTGGTATTGGCAAAGATGCGGCTGATGTCCGCCACATTGCCCGCGCTGTTCATATACAGCTGCGAGCCGCCGTTGAACCCGAACCAACCCATCCACAGGATGAACGTGCCCAGCGTCGCCAGCGCCAGGTTCGATCCGGGGAACGCCTGTACCTTGCCGTCCTTGTAACGGCCCAACCGCGGGCCAAGGATGATGGCGCCGGTCAGGGCAGCCCAGCCGCCGACCGAATGCACCACGGTCGAGCCTGCGAAATCCTGAAACCCCATCGCGTCCAGAAATCCGCCGCCCCATTTCCAGCTGGCCTGAACCGGATAGATGACCGCGGTCAGCGCAATGACAAAGATCAGGAACGGCCACAGTTTGATCCGCTCGGCCAGCGCGCCCGACACAATGGATGCGGTCGCAGCGCAGAACATCAGTTGGAAGAAGAAATCCGATCCGACCGACGCATAGGTGAGATCAGGCGCGGCCCCCTCCAAGCCCACAGGCTCAAGCGCGGTGACCGCAAATGCGCCCAGCACGTTCGGAATCGTCCATGCGTCTCCGGGATACATCAGGTGATAGCCAAGCGCGTAAAAGAAGAGCGACGCGATCGAAAACAGCGCGACATTCTTGGTCAGTTGCATCGCCACGTTCTTGCCGCGCACCAGCCCGGCCTCCAGCATGGCAAAGCCTGCGGCCATGAAGAACACCAGAAACCCCGAAACGAGAAAGAGGAAGCTGTTGAAGATGAACCCGATTTCGGCGGGCTTGGGCGCCGCGTCCGCCGCTTGGGCAAGCCCCGCATGAGGGGTCAGCGCCAGCGCGGCGACCAGACAGGTTATGATGAGTTTTGGCATGATAGTTCCCCGATGTGGATTTCCTCGTCCAAACTGCACAGTTTCTGCAGTGCGGCGAAGAGACTTCCCAAAGGATCAGGGCTGTTTCTGATGCTGTCGCCTAAGAATTAGGCACCGCGATCAAACTGCACAAAAATTAGGCAGCTGACGAATCAGGGACGCGAATGCTCGCGCCCCTGTTGGCCGTTTCAGACGTCTTTCGATTTTAGCCCAGCACGGATTCGACCGCCTGCACCGTCTTGGACACCACTTCGTCCGCCTCGGAGCGGGTCAGGCAGAAGGGCGGGGCAAATCCCAGGATATCGCCCTGCGGCATCGCCCGCCCGATGACACCTCGTGCGCCCAGCGCTGCGGTGACTTGCGGGCCAATTTTGTCGCTGGCGTCAAAGAAGACGCGGCCATCGCGATGCTTCACGAACTCGACCGCGCACATCATCCCCTCGCCGCGGATATCGCCGACATTGGGATGATCGCCCAGCGCATCGCGCATCGCGCTGTTGAGGTATCCACCCACCTCGCGGTTGTTGGCGATCAGGTCCAGATCGTCCAGCAATTCCAGGTTGGCAACGCCCGCCGCGGCCCCGATGGGATGTGCCGAATAGGTCCACCCGTGGCCGATGGGGCCGTTTTCGTCGGTGCCCTGCTCCAGCACCTTCCACATTTTATCGGACACGATGCTGCCCGACAGCGGCGCATAGGCACTGGTCAGGCCCTTGGCGATGGTCATCAGATCGGGCTTCATGCCGTAGTGATCGGACCCGAACATGCTGCCCAGACGGCCAAAGCCGGTGACGACCTCATCGGCGATCAGCAGGATGTCATGCTTGTCCAGCACCGCCTGAATGGCGGGCCAGTAGCCAGCGGGCGGCGGCACCAGACCCCCCGTTCCCAGCACAGGCTCGCCAATGAAACCGGCGATCTTGTCCGCGCCCTCGGCCTCGATCAGCTCTTCCAGCTTGGCGACGCAATGGGCGACGAACTGCTCTTCGCTCATGTCCAGATCGTCGCGGCGAAAGTAATACGGCGCCTCGGTATGAATCACCTGTTCCAATGGCAGGTCGAACTTCTTGTGAAACAGCTCCAGCCCCGTCAGTGAGCCGGTCATCAGACCCGAGCCGTGATAGCCACGCCAGCGGCTGATGATCTTCTTCTTCTCGGGGCGGCCGAGGATGTTGTTATAATACCAGATCAGCTTGATGTTCGTCTCGTTGGCGTCCGAGCCGCTCAGCCCGAAATAGACCTTCGACATATGATCCGGCGCCCGGTCCAAGACCATCTTGGCCAGCGTGATCGCCGCCTCGGTGCCGTGGCCGACATAGGCGTGGTAATAGGCCAGCTCCTGCGCCTGTTTGGCGATGGCGTCCGAAATCTCGGTCCGGCCATAGCCGACGTTGACGCAGTAAAGCCCGGCAAAGGCATCCAGATGCTTGTTGCCCTCGCGATCCTCGATATGGCAATCCTTGGCACCTGAGATAATGCGGCTTTGCACTTCGCCGCGTGCGAACTGCGCCAGATGCGTGGACGGGTGAAAGAAATTCTCGCGGTCCCATTCGGCCAGCTGATCGTTTCTGAGCATCGGTATCTCCTTGGAATAATGGCGCGCGGAATCGCGGCGCGGCTTTGGGCGCAAAATGGCGCAAATGATGCAGTCTGTGTAACCGAAATGACGGCGGCTTGCAGAAGAATCTACTGCTACCTCCCCAGCAGCGCGGCAAAAGGCGGCACCGGGCTGTCCTTGACCGTCTTGGTCACGACATAGGTGAAATATCGCGCCAGCCCGATTCCGGCATCCAGCATATCATCCAGCAACGCCTGATACCCCTCGATATCGCGCGCAACGATATGCAGCAGATAGTCATAGCCACCGCCCAGCGCCCAGCATCCCGTCACCTGATCATACCGCGCCATCGCCGCCTCGAATCTGCGAAAGGCGTCGGCGGTGTGGTCCGTCAGCTCCACCGTCACAAAGGCTGTCACATGCGGGCCGATCTTTTTCAGCGCGATGCGCGCGTGGATGCCTTCGATCACGCCTGCCTCCTGCAGCTTGCGTACCCGCTCCCAGCAGGGGCTGGCCGAGAGGCCGGCCGATATGGCCAGATCGGCATTGGTCATCCGGCCATTGGCGGCCAGTGCGCGCAGGATATCCAGATCGCGGGCGTCAAGGCGGATCATGTGCAGGCTCGCTGAAGCTTCATCGCGCCTGTTTTGCGGCCCTGCGCGGGCGCCGTCAACGCACCCCTTGCGCAAACAGCAAATTCAGCATGAGATGCCGCGCAACACGATCAACAGAAAGGCCCCGACATGATCGAAAAGGATATCCCCTTCAGCACCGCCGAATATCAGCGGCGACTGGTGAAGACGCGGCATGCCATGAAGGCCGCAGGCATCGACGTTCTCTTTTGCACCGATCCCAGCAACCAGAACTGGCTGACCGCCTATGATGGCTGGTCGTTCTACGTCCATCAGGGCGTGCTGGTCACGCTCGATGGGCCGCCCATCTGGTGGGGGCGCTACATGGACATGATGGGCGGGCGGCGCACCTGCTGGATGGAGGATGAACACATCCTTGGCTACGAGGATCACTATATCCAAAGCACCGTGCGCCACCCGATGCAGGACCTTGCCGCGCGTATCCGGGACATGGGGCTGGGCAGCGCGCGCATCGGCGTCGAGATGGAGAATTACTACTACTCGGCCAAGGCGCATTCTGTTCTGACCGCGGAATTGCCGGACGCCGAATTCATTGACGCGACCGCGCTGGTCAACTGGCAGCGACTGGTCAAATCGGACGAGGAAATCGGGTTCATGCGCCGCGCCGCCCGTATCACCGACAAGGTGATCGAAACCGCGATCGAGCGCGCCGCGCCCGGCGTGCGCAAGAATGATCTGGTGGCCGATGTCCTGCACGCCGGCATCACCGGGCTGGGCGACGATTGGGGCGATTATCCGGCGATCCTGCCGTTGACCCCCTCGGGCGCCGATGCCACCGCGGCGCACCTGACCTGGGACGGCAAACCGATGAAGGCGGGGGAGGCGACGTTCTTTGAGCTGTCAGGCGTCTATCGCCGGTATCATGCGCCGCTCAGCCGGACGGTGTTTCTGGGCACACCGCCCGACGACATGCTGCGCGCCGAGGCCGCGCAGATCGAGGGGATCGAGGCCGGGCTGGAGGCCGCGCGCGCCGGCGCGCGCACTTGCGACATCGCCAACGCGTTCATGGGCGTTCTGGCCCAACACGGGATCGAGCGGTCAGGCCGCATGGGCTATCCCGTTGGCGTCAGCTATCCGCCTGACTGGGGCGAGCGCACCGCGTCGATCCGCAGCGAGGATGACACCGTGCTGGAGCCGGGCATGGTCTTTCATTTCATGCCCGCCCTCTGGATGGACACCTGGGGCCTTGAGACGACCGAGACGATCCTGATCAAGGACAGCGGCGCGGCCGAGCCGCTGTGCAATCAGCCGCGCAAGCTGTTCATCAAGGACTGACCGCGTCAGCCCAGATAAATCTGACCCTTGGGATAGCGCACGCGCGGCACGCTGCGCGTTGCCAGAAAAAACCCTAGGGTCAGAGGGCCGACGCGGCCTAGAAACATGATGCACATGATCACCGCGCGGCCCACGCCATCAAGTTCGGCAGTGGCGCCACGCGACACCCCAACCGTGCCAAAGGCCGATGTCACCTCAAACGCCAGATCCATGAAATCGCCGTCATGCGAGATCGACGTGATGAAAATACCGCTCAGCACCAGCAGCATGCTGACTACGGTCAGCGCCAGCACCTTCTGCACTTCCTCCGCGCCCAGTGAGCGGCCAAAAACATGCATATCGGACTGGCGGCGAAAGAAAGCGGCGGTTGCGATCAGCAGCACGATCAGCGTCGTTACCTTGATCCCGCCGGCCGTCGAGGTGCTGCCGCCCCCGACCAGCATCAGCGACATGATCATCAGCGCGGTGCTGTCGTGGATTTCCGCAAAATCCAGTGTATTGAACCCCGCCGTGCGCACCGTAACCGCCTGAAACCAGCTGGCCCAAACCCGCGAGGCAGTATCCGGCAGCCCGCCCAACGTGCCCGGATTGACCCATTCAAGCGCCGCAAACATTCCCCATGACAGACCGATCAGGCCCAGCGTACCGGTGATCATGATCTTGCTGTGCAGCGTCAGCTTGCGCCATCTGCGCACCTGGTAGATATCCGCCACAACGATGAACCCCAGACCGCCCAGGATGAACAACGCCGGGATGACAATGTTGATGACCGGGTTGCCCACCCAGCCCGTCAGGCTGTCCGGATACAGTGCAAAACCCGCGTTGTTGAATGCGGATATCGAATGGAACAACGCGTGGCCGGCGCCCTTGGACCAGCCAAATTCCGGCACGAAAACAAAACCGAGAAGCGCGGCTCCGATCAATTCGCACAATAGCGACACGATCAGGATGATGCGCGCAACATCGGTCAGGTTGTGCAGGGACTTCTGATTGACCTCCTCGCGCAGAACCGTGCGATAGGGCAGACCTACGGGAATTCCAAGAACCGTCAGCAGCATTACCGCGAACGTCATAAGTCCCAGACCGCCGAGCTGAATGAGCAGCGCAATCACAATCTGGCCGAAGATCGTAAAGGCAGACCCGGTATCGACCACGATCAGCCCCGTCACCGTCACCGCCGATGTCGAGGTGAACAACGCATCGCACAGCGTCAGATCCACAGTATTGGAGATCGGCAGCCACAGAACAATGCCGCCAGCGACGATAAAAATCAGATAAACCAGCCCCAGAATGGCCGGGGGCGCCACCCGTAACCCACCCTTTGAGACGGCGCGCACATGAGGCAATGCCATCAGAGGCTGGCCGCAAAACTGCGCAAGTTCGAGCGTTGCCCCAAAAGCAGCAGCAAATCGTCCATTTGCAACGTGCAATCTTCGCCATCGCAGCCCAGCCATTCGGTACCGCGCATCGCGCCGATACAGCGCAGCTCGTATGTCTCGCGGTATTGGATTTCGGACAGTTTCTTGCCCTCAAGCGATTCAGGGATGCGGAAATTAACCACGTTGAACCCATTTCCAAGGCTGACATAGTCGCGCACCAGAGGATTGTTCAGAACTTGCGCGATATGATAGCCGACCTCCACTTCGGGATGGATGATACGGTCCACCTTCAGTTTGCTCAGGATGCGGTGATGGGTCTTGGACATCGCTTTGGCCCAGACAACGGGAACACCGAGCGTTTTGACGTTGATAGCCGCCAGAATGCTGGATTCCAGATCGTCGCCAATGGCAATCAGCGCGACAGTGCAATTCGCAACGCCGGCCTCGCGCAGCGCGCCTTCGTCGCGCGCATCCACGATCAGGGCCTGACTCAGCGTCTCGGCCTGCGCGTTGACCGATTTTTCGTCAATATCCATGCCAATAACATGATTACCAAATCGGACCAGCTCGGTCGCGACCGTGCTGCCAAAATTGCCCAGACCGATCACGGCGAACGTGTCATGTCTGCCGGTTTTCTTGCGGTGGTTCATGCGATCCTCACGCTCCAGATTTCTCAGATGTAGTCTGATCCCGGAATAAACGAAAATAGCAATCGAAACGACGCCCGATCAAATGCAAAAAGGCGCAACCGATGGCTGCGCCCTTGCGATTGACAAAAGCTGGCCCGATCAGGCGGCTTTCATCTTGCCCTCGTCTTTCAGCTGCTTATGCGCCAAATCCAGCGCGATCCACGCACGCTCAACCAATGTGTCCATCTCAGCATCCGTGATGACCAGCGGCGGAGACATGATCATGCGGTCCCCGACATGGCGCATCACCAGACCGTTTTTAAAGCAATGCTCGCGGGTGATCAGCCCGGCGTCGCCCTCGTTTCCGGCAAAGGCGGCGCGGCTGGAGGCATCCGGCGTCAGCACGATGGATCCCATCATGCCGATTGTCGTCGCCTCGCCCACCAGCGGGTGATCGGCCAGCCCCTTCCACTTGTCCGCCAGATACTCGGCAGAGTGGCTGGCGACGCGATCAACAATGCGCTCTTCCTGCAGGATGCGCAGATTTTCCAGCGCAACGGCACAGGTCATCGGATGGCCCGAATAGGTGTAGCCATGCGCGAATTCACAATTGTTGATGACCTCCGCCACGTCGTCGCACACGATGGACCCGCCGATGGGCGCATACCCACTGCTCAGCCCCTTGGCGACGGTCATGATATGCGGACGGATGCCCAGCGTTTCACTGCCGAACCAGCTTCCGGTTCGGCCAAAGCCACAGATCACTTCGTCCGCAATCAGCAGAATGTCATGCGCGTCGCAGATCCGCTGAATTTCGGGCCAATAGGTGCTGGGCGGAATGATAACGCCGCCCGCGCCCTGGATCGGCTCGGCGATGAAGGCGGCGACGCGGTGCTCGCCCAACTCCTCGATCTTTTTCTCCAGCTGGCGGGCACGTTCCAGACCGAACTCCTCGGGGGACATATCGCCGCCCTCGCCCCACCAATGCGGCTGATCAATGTGGCAGATGTTTTCAATCGGCAAACCGCCCTGCTCGTGCATGTAGGACATACCGCCCAGTGAACCGCTGCCCATGGAGGAGCCGTGATAGGCGTTCTTGCGGCTGATGATGACGTTCTTGTCCGGCTTGCCTTTCTGCGCCCAGTAGGTGCGCACCATGCGGATGTTGGTATCGTTCGCCTCGGACCCCGAACCGGCAAAAAATACATGGTTCAGATCGCGCGGCGCCAGCTCGGCCAGCTTTGCCGACAGGGCGATCGCCGGGACGTGCGACGTCTGAAAAAACGTGTTGTAATACGGCAGCTCGCGCATCTGGCGGGCTGCGGCCTCGGCCATTTCTTCGCGGCCATAGCCGATGTTGACGCACCAAAGACCCGCCATCGCATCCAGATAATCATTGCCGTCGCTATCGGTCAGCGTCACGCCCTTGGCGCGGGTGATGATGCGCGCGCCCTTTTCGCCCAGCTCGTCGTTATGCGTGAATGGGTGCATATGATGGGCTGCGTCCAGCGCCTGAAGCTCGGCGGTGGGCGGATGGTTGGCAATCATATTCATGGGCAGGCCTTTCGTAAGCTGAACGTCATCAATTGAATATCGAAGGGCAGCGGCGCGGCGTACCCGGCTGCGCCAAGAATATGATCAAATAGATCAATGTCAATCGAATCAGCCGCCAGCCGTGTTATCGGCCAGTGAGGCGCGCAGTTGGTCCATTCCCTGACGGACATCGGCGGCAATCGCGGCCGCCGCAGCATCTGTATCGCCCGTCTGCATCGCGTTCAGCGTCTGTTTGTGATTGTCCGGCAGATTTTGTGTGCCAATCCGGCCGCACAGAACGCGCATCGACGGGCCAAACCGGAGCCACAACCCCTCGGCCAGATCGGCAAGGATGGGCGACCGTGCCAGTCTGTAAATTGCTAGGTGAAACTGGTGGTTCAGATGCAGATATCCCCGCAGGTCACCCTGCCGGATCGCCCCGTCCAGCGACTGATCCAACCGAGTCAGTGCCGCAATGTCTGACCCCGTCACATGCGCCATTGCCCGACGGGTCAAAAATGGATCAAGCCATTCGCGTGCAACGATAATCTCATCTATATCCGCCGCTGTGAGCAAAGGCACACTGACCCGCCGGTTGCCCTGAAACTCCAGCGCCCCCTGCGAGGTCAGCCGGCGGATCGCCTCACGCACCGGGGTCATACCGGCGCTCAGGCTTTTGGTGAGGCCCTGTATGGTCACAGCCTGACCCGGCGTCAGGTCACCATACAGCACCATATCGCGCAGACGCAGATACACCTGCGCATGGGCCGGCATAATCGGGTCAATGCCGACGGTTTTGGGGTCGGTCTGAGGCATGGCGCGCGGCGCTCCCTGTCGTTTTTCAGATCCACGGTTGCCAGTTTATCGGCGCCATGAAAATATTACCATATTGCCATATGCGAAAAACTTGATCAAATTCGCCGCAGCGATGGCCTGACCATCGACCAACGGGAGAAGAAAATGCACAGAACCATTTTAACCGCGACCATTGCAGTGGCGATGACGGCAACCGCAGCGATGTCCGAAGAGGTGCGCGTCTATAACTGGTCCGACTATATTGACGAATCGCTACTGGATAAATTCCAGCAGGAAACCGGCATCACCCTGATCTATGACGTCTTCGACAGCAACGAAGTGCTGGAGACGAAAATGCTGTCCAGCGGATCGGGCTATGACGTGGTTGTGCCCACAGGCACATTCATGCAGCGCCAGATCACGGCCGGTGCGTTCCAGAAACTGGACAAATCCAAGCTGCCCAACATCGACAACATGTGGGAGCTGATCGAGGAGCGCACCGCGCAGTATGACCCCGGCAACGAATATTCGATCAACTATATGTGGGGCACTACAGGCATCGGCGTGAACGTGGGCAAGGTTCGCGAAGTTCTGGGCGAAGATGCACCCATCGGGTCGCTCGATCTGGTGTTCAAGCCCGAGAATATGGAAAAGCTGGCCGAATGCGGTGTGCATTTTCTCGATGCCCCGGCTGAAATGATCCCGATGGCGCTTAAATTCCTCGGTGAGGATCCAGACAACCACGACCCCGACGTGATCGCCAAGGTTGAGGACGTGTTCATGCCCGTCCGGCCCTATATCCGGAAATTCCATTCCAGCGAATTCATCAACGCGCTGGCGAACGGTGATATCTGCGTTGCTGTGGGCTGGTCCGGCGATATCCTGCAAGCGCGGGATCGCGCAGCCGAGGCGGACAACGGTGTCGAAATCGTTTACAACGCTCCCAAAGAGGGTGCGCAGATGTGGTTTGACCAGATGGTGATCCCGGTCGATGCGCCCAATCCCGATGCCGCGCACAAATTTCTGAATTTCATCATGGACCCGCAGAACGCTGCCGCCGCGTCGAATTATGTCTATTACGCCAGCGGCAACAAGGCGGCTCAGGAATTCCTGGTCGAGGACGTGATCGACGATCCGGCGGTCTACCCGGACGAGGAAACGCTGAACAACCTCTACACCACCACCCCGTTCGAGCCCAAGGTTCAGCGCGTCGTCACGCGCCTGTGGACCAAGATCAAATCAGGCACCTGATCTGCTCTGCGCCTGCGGCCCGCGCGACAGAACTTGCGCGGGCCATTTTACCCCTCCAAACCGGAGCCATGATGAGCCAGACCGTTTTCGAGCCGTGGAACGACCCGCAGGCCAAACCCCTGATTCAATTCAAGAACGTCACAAAGCGTTTCGGCGACTTCACCGCCATTGATAACCAGACATTCGACATCTACGAACGCGAATTCTTTGCGCTGCTCGGCCCGTCGGGCTGTGGCAAGACGACGATGATGCGCATGCTCGCCGGGTTTGAAAAGGTGACGGAAGGCAAGATTTTGCTGGCCGGTCAGGACATGGCGCCTATTCCGCCGAACAAGCGGGCGGTGAACATGATGTTCCAGTCCTACGCGCTGTTCCCGCACCTGTCGGTATGGGAGAACATCGCCTTCGGCCTAAAGCGCGACAAGAAGCCGAAAGACGAGATTACCGACCGCGTCGCGCAAATGCTGAAACTGACCCGGCTGGAAAAATTCGCCCAGCGCAAGCCGCACCAGATCTCGGGCGGCCAGCGCCAGCGCGTCGCGCTTGCCCGGTCGCTGGCCAAGGCGCCCAAGCTGCTGCTGCTGGACGAACCGCTCGGCGCGCTAGATGCCAAGCTGCGGCAGGATACCCAGTTCGAGCTGGTGGATATTCAGGAAAAAACCGGCACGACCTTTGTCATTGTCACTCACGATCAGGAAGAGGCGATGACCGTCGCCACCCGCGTCGCTGTTATGGATGACGGCAAGATCATGCAAGCTGACACGCCCGCCAATATTTATGAGCGTCCAAATTCGGTCTATGTGGCCGATTTCATCGGGGACGTCACCATCATCGAAGGCCGCGCCACCAAAACGGGCGATGGTTACGACATCGCCTTTGCCGAAGGGCAGCCGACATTGCACGCCGAATCCAGCAAGACATTTCAGAACGGGCAATCGTGCCATCTGGCAATTCGCCCCGAAAAGGTGGCGATCACGGCGGACAAACCCGACACGCGCAACGCGCTGAAGGGCACGATCCTGGATATCGCCTATCTGGGAAATCTGTCGACCTACCACGTCAGGCTGGAGACCGGGCAGATCGTCAAGGCACAGACGGCCAACACCCGCCGGCTGTCGCGCCGCAACTTCACGTGGGAGGATACTGTCTGGCTTAGCTGGACCGACACTGCCGCCGTGCTGCTGGAGGGTTGAGCCGATGCGCCGCCTTGCCCTGATCGCCGTTCCCTACATTTGGCTGCTGGCGCTGTTTCTGGTGCCGTTCCTGATTGTGCTGAAAATCAGCCTCAGCGATATCGCAATGGCCATTCCGCCCTATACGCCCACGCTGGATCTGACTGAGGGTTGGGAGGGATTAAAGGACTTCTTCAGCAATCTTGATTTCGATAACTACATTTTTCTCACCACCGACGACCTGTATTGGAAGGCTTACCTTTCCTCGTTCAAGATCGCCGTTATCGCGACATTTCTGACCCTGCTGGTCGGCTATCCGATCGCCTATGGCATGGCCGCCGCGCCCGATCACTGGCGCCCGACACTGATGATGCTCGTGATCCTGCCCTTCTGGACCAGCTTCCTGATCCGGGTCTATTCCTGGATCGGCATCCTGTCGAACGAGGGATATCTGAACCAGCTTTTGCTCAGCCTTGGCATCATCTCATCGCCGCTGACCATTTTGAACACCAATGTCGCGGTCTATATCGGCATCGTCTACACCTACTTGCCCTTCATGATCCTGCCCATTTATGCCGCGCTGGAGAGGATGGATGGCTCGCTGCTGGAGGCCGCCGAGGATCTGGGATGCAGCCGCATCACCGCCTTCTGGCTGGTCACGTTTCCGCTGTCGAAAAACGGCATCATCGCAGGCTGTTTTCTGGTGTTTATTCCCACCATCGGCGAATTCGTCATTCCGTCCCTTCTGGGCGGGTCGAGAACCCTGATGATCGGCAAGGTTCTGTGGGAGGAGTTCTTTAACAACCGTGACTGGCCGGTGGCTAGCGCCGTGGCGGTGATCCTGCTGCTGCTGCTGATCATTCCCATCATCCTGTTCCAGCGAAACGAACAGAAACAGAGGGAGGCCGAAGGATGAGACGCGTCACATGGTTCAACGCCACATCCCTGACGCTGGGGTTTGCGTTTCTCTATCTGCCGATGGTGATCCTGATCATCTACAGCTTCAACGAGAGCAAGCTGGTGACGGTCTGGGCGGGATTTTCCACCAAATGGTATGGTGAGTTGCTGAGCAATCAGTCGTTTCTGGATGCCGCATGGGTCACGGTCAAGGTCGCGGTCATGTCCTCGTCCATCGCTACCGTGCTGGGCACGATGGCAGCGTTGGTGCTGGTCCGGTCAGGCCGGTTTTCGGGGCGCACGCTGTTTTCAGGCATGATCTATGCGCCGCTCGTCATGCCCGAGGTTATCACCGGCCTGTCGCTGCTGCTGCTGTTTATCGGGCTGAATATCGACCGGGGCGTTATGACCATCGTATTGGCGCATACCACGTTTTCGATGTGCTTCGTGTCGGTGGTGGTATCCTCGCGCCTCGTCAGTTTCGACCGGTCGCTGGAAGAGGCCGCGCTGGACCTCGGCTGCTCGCAGATGCAGGCTTTTTTCCTTGTCACGCTGCCGATCATCGCGCCTGCGGTGATTTCCGGCTGGCTGCTGGCCTTCACGCTCAGCCTCGATGATCTGGTGATCGCCAGCTTTACCGCCGGCCCGTCCTCGACCACGCTGCCGATCAAGATCTGGTCGTCGATCCGCCTTGGCCTCAGCCCCGAAATCAACGCGCTTTCGACGTTGATGATTGCGGTCGTTACGGTCGGCGTGATCACCGCATCCCTGATCAGCAAGCGTGGCAGCCTCAAGCGGCAGGCAGACGAGCGCGCGGCAGAGACATGAGGCGGATCTACCCGCCCCATGCTTACGGCGAGGCGCCGCGCGAAACCTGCTACTGGCGGACAACGGTTGAGGCTGCGACAAACCCGCCTGCACGCGGCACGTTATCGGCGGATGTGGCGATCATCGGCGCAGGCTTTACCGGGCTGTCGGCAGCGCTGCATCTGGCCGAGGGCGGCGCCGATGTGATCGTGCTGGAGGCGCAGGATGTCGGCTGGGGCGCGTCGGGGCGCAATGGCGGATTTTGTTGCCTTGGCGGATCAGCCGCATCCGACAAGGCGCTGACCCGCCAGTTCGGCGAGGAGGCGCGCCGCGACTTCCGCATGACGGAACGCCGCGCGGTCGAACTGGCCGAGGATCTGATAAACCGCCACGATATGCAGGTTGACCGCCATTCCAACGGCGAAACGGTTATGGCCCATACCGAAGCCGCATTCGAGGGAATGGAGGCGCACGCCGCCGATATCGAGCGCGATTACGGCGTCACCCCCACCCTGACCCCCAAGGCCGGGCTGGCGCAGAACGGCATGAGCGGCCCGTTTCACGGCGCACTCACGACACCCATCGGATTTTCCCTGAACCCGGTGAAATATGTTCAGGGGTTGGCGGCCGCCGCCACCGCAGCTGGGGCGCGTATCCGCGCGCGTAGCCCCGTGCATAGAATCGAACAGGGCATCACCTTCTCCCTGACCACGCCAGAGGCAAAGATACAGGCGCGCCGGCTGATCGTGGCGACGAACGGCTACAGCTCGGACGATGTGCCGGACTGGATGAAGGCGCGCTACCTGCCCACCCAATCCAACGTGCTGGTCACGCGCGAAATGACCGATGCCGAACTGTCTGCGCAAGGCTGGACCACCCGGCAGGCCTGCTATGACGACCGGTTTTTCCTGCATTATTTCCGCCTGATGCCCAACAACCGGATGCTGTTTGGCATGCGCGGTGGCCTGTTCAGCGCGCCGTGGGCCGATGCCCGGATGCACAGAAATATCCGCCAGCATTTCGACACGATGTTCCCCGCCTGGAGCCATGTGGAAACACCGCATAGCTGGCACGGCCTGCTTAGCATCGCGCGCGATCTGAAACCCTATGCCGGGCCGATAGACACCATGCCTGGCGCGTTTACCGCACTGTCGTATCACGGCAACGGCGTTGCGATGGGCACCTATGCCGGCGCCCTTCTGGCCGATCTGGCCCAGGACCGCGCGCCGCGCGTCCCCTACCCCAAGATCATGCAAACGCCGCCAAAACGCTGGCCGCTGGGCCGGTTCCGCCGGGCATGGTTTGCGCCGGTCTATGCCGCCGTGTGGGCAACAGGGGCCTGATCCGGCTTATCACCCTTCCGGCGTGCGCACTGCCCGCGCACGGCCCCGCTTCAACCCCAGATGATGCTCCCGCAGAACAATGGCTATACCGGCCGCAGATATCATCGCCGCACCGATCAGCATCGGAATCGTCGGCATCTCGTCAAAGACGAAATATCCGATGGCCAGCGCAAACAGCATCGACGCATAGTCGAACGGCGCAACCACGCTGGCATCGCCGTAGCGGTAGGACAATGTCAGGAATATCTGCGCCACGCCACCGAGAACACCGGCCATCACCAGCTGAAACGCCATCCATCCATCTGGCCAGATCCAGCCAAACGGCGCCGTCAGCAGCGACAGCACGGTTGCGGTCACCGAAAAGTAAAAGGCAATCGCAGCAGGATGTTCGGTCTGCACCAGCTTGCGAATCGTGATCTGCGCAAAGGCGGCGCAGGTCGCACCGATCAGCACGACAATGGCGCCGATCACTTCGATCTTGTCGACCGGCGCGGCGCCGAAAACACTCAACTTGGGCGTCAGGATCACCAAAACACCGGCCAGCCCGATACAGACGGCACTGATCCGAAAGATGCCCACTTGCTCGCCCAGAAAAAGCGCGGCGAAAATCACGATCAGCAGCGATGAAGTATAGCTGAGCGCGGTTACCTCGGGCAGCGGCAACATGCTTAGCCCGGCAAAGGTCATGCCCACGGCCACCGATCCGGCAACGCCGCGCCGCACATGGCCCCAGACGGATTTGACACGCAGGCCGGTACAGAGCTGCCCCAGCATCAACAGCCAAAGCACCGTGATCGGGATCGCAAAGAAGGACCGGAAAAACACGGCTTCGCCCGGCGGCACCTCGTCCGAGGCCGCCTTGATCAGCGCAGACATGAAAATGAACAGAACGACCGCGCATAGTTTCAGCGAAATCGCCTTGACCGGCTGCATGGGCATGGCTCCTTTGCGCCATGCTTGCGCCCGGCCCCGATCAAGGTCAAGGCCGGGCAGGTGCCGGTTCAGCTACGCGGCAGCACCCAATCGGGGCGCGGAAAATGGCAGGTATAGCCGTTCGGAACACGCTCCAGATAATCTTGATGCTCGGGCTCCGCTTCCCAGAAATCACCCACCGGCTCGACCTCGGTCACCACCTTGCCGGGCCAGTTACCGCTGGCCTCGACATCCTGAATGGTGCGCACTGCTTCCTCACGCTGGGCCTCGTCCACATAGTAGATGGCCGAGCGATAGCTTGCCCCAGTGTCATTGCCCTGACGGTTCAGCGTGGTGGGATCGTGGATCTGGAAAAACAGCTCCAGAATCTCGCGATAGGTGATCACGGCGGGATCGAACATGATCTCGATCCCCTCAGCGTGCGTGCCATGATCACGATAGGTGGCATTCGGTACATCGCCGCCGGTGTACCCAACCCGCGTCGACAGAACGCCGTCGCGCTTGCGGATCAGATCCTCCATCCCCCAGAAACAGCCCCCCGCCAAAACGGCGCGTTCTTCGCTCATGTCACATCCTCCACCTGATCCAGATAGTCACCATAACCCTCAGCCTCCATCTCGTCCTTGGGCACAAAGCGCAGCGACGCCGAATTGATGCAATAGCGCAAGCCGCCCCGGTCGCGCGGCCCGTCGGGAAACACATGGCCCAAGTGACTGTCGCCATGCGCGCTACGCACCTCGATGCGGCTCATGCCCAGCGTCTCGTCGCGCAGCTCGGCAACATGCGCTGCCTCAATTGGCTTGGTAAAGCTGGGCCAGCCGCACCCGCTCTCGAATTTATCCGAAGATGCGAACAGCGGCTCGCCCGACACGATATCGACGTAGATTCCCGGCGCCTTGTTGCCCAGCAGCTTGCCGGTGCCGGGCCGCTCGGTCCCGCTTTGCTGCGTCACGCGGTATTCTTCGGGGGACAGACGCGCGATGGCGTCCGGGTCTTTGGTATAACGGCTCATTGCGGGTTCCTTTTGTCAAAACTTCTTGCACAGATAAATGGACGTCCGACGCCAAAATCCAACCGATATTTCACACTGCTCACCCCAGCTTGATCCGCCCTGGCTTTTTCTTGGCCGAAATACCCAAATCCCAGATCTGCGCCGGGCGAACCGCCGGGATCAGCCCCAATCCATCACCACCTTGCCCGAATTGCCCGAGATCATGGCCGCAAAGCCCTCTTCGAAATCGTCAATCCCGATCCGATGCGTGATCAGCCCCGACACGTCCAGCCCGCTCTGCACCAGCGCAATCATCTTGTACCATGTCTCGAACATTTCGCGGCCATAGATGCCTTTGACGTGCAACATCTTGAAGATGATTGCGTTCCAGTCGACCGCAAATTCGGTCGGCGCGATGCCCAGCAGGGCGATCTTGCCGCCATTGTTCATGCGGGAAATCATCTGCTGCATCGCCGCCGGCGCGCCCGACATTTCCAGACCGACGTCAAAGCCCTCGGTCATGCCGATGCGGTCCATTACATCACTCAGCTGCTCGTTCGAGACGTCAACAACGTGCTGCACCCCCATTTCGCGCGCCAAATTCAGACGGTAACGGTTGATGTCCGTAATCACCACTTTGCGGGCGCCGACCTTTTGCGCCACTACTGCGCCCATGATGCCGATAGGGCCGGCACCCGTCACCAGAACATCCTCACCCACCATGTCAAAGCTCAGCGCGGTATGAACGGCATTGCCGAAAGGATCGAAAATCGCCGCGATCTCGTCCGGGACATCTTCGGGAATCGGGACCACGTTCATCTCAGGAATACAGACATATTCGGCAAAGCTGCCGGGCCGGTGCACGCCGACCCCCTTGGTGTTGCGGCACAGCTGCCCGCGTCCGGCGCGGCAATTGCGGCAGGTGCCGCAGACGATATGGCCCTCACCCGACACGCGCTGGCCAATTTTGTACCGTGTCGCGGCGGCGCCGGTATCGGCGATCTCTCCGACGAATTCATGCCCGACGACCATCGGCACCGGCACCGTCTTGGCGCTGAATTCGTCCCATTTCCAGATGTGCACATCCGTGCCGCAGATCGCGGATTTGCGGACCTTGATCAGAACATCCGTCGGTCCCGGCTCCGGGACCGGGACATATTCCATCCACAAACCCGGCTCGGGGCGCGCCTTGACCAGCGCCTTCATGCGGTTTTCCATCAGATCACCCCCAGCTCGCGACCGACCGCCTCGAACGCGGCAATTGCCTCATCCAGCATCTCGCGCGTGTGGCCTGCGCTCATCTGCGTGCGAATGCGGTCCTGATCCTTCGGCACGACCGGGAAGCTGAAGGCGGTGACATAAACCCCATGCTCCCCCAGCTTCGCCGCCATCTGTTGTGCCAGCTTCGGATCGCGCAGCATCACCGGGATGATTGCATGTTCGCCCGGCAACAGCTCGAACCCCAGTTCGGTCATGCGAGCACGGAAATGCGCAACATTATCCCACAACTGCGCGCGCAGATCATCGCCATCCTCGATCATGTCGAACATCTTCAGCGACGCGCCCGCAATCACCGGCGCCAGCGTGTTGGAAAACAGGTAGGGCCGCGAGCGTTGGCGCAGCCAATCGACCACCTTGGCCGATGCAGCGGTATAGCCGCCCGATGCGCCGCCCAGCGCCTTACCCAGCGTGCCTGTCAGGATGTCGACCCGGCCCATCACGCCGCAATGCTCGATACTGCCACGCCCGGTGGCCCCGACAAAGCCGGTGGCATGGCAATCATCGACCATCACCAGCGCATCGTATTTATCGGCCAGATCGCAGATCTCATCCAGCTTGGCATAGTACCCATCCATCGAAAACACGCCATCCGTGGCGATCAGCCGATGCCGCGCACCCTGAGCTTCCTTCAGGCACCGCTCCAGATCCGCCATGTCGCTGTTGGCATAACGATAGCGCTGCGCCTTGCACAAACGCACGCCGTCGATGATGCTGGCATGGTTCAACGCATCGCTGATGATCGCGTCCTCGGGGCCAAGAATTGTCTCAAACAAACCGGTATTGGCATCGAAACAGCTGGGATACAGAATGCAATCTTCCGTCCCGAGAAAGCTGGCGATGCGCGCCTCCAGCGCCTTATGCACTTCCTGCGTGCCGCAGATGAACCGCACCGATGCCATGCCGAACCCGTAGCGATCCAGGGCCTCATGCGCCGCACCGATGATCTCGGCATTGTCGGCCAGCCCAAGATAATTGTTGGCGCAAAGGTTGATCACCTCGGCGCCACTTTTCAGCGAGACGCGGCCGGCCTGAGGCGATGTGATGACCCGTTCGACTTTGTAAAGGCCGTCATCCTTCAGTCCATCCAGCCGCGCGGCCATATCTGCGGCGAAGTTGCGTGATCCGCTCATGTCGTCTCCCTTTCATCATGCTCAGCCAGTCAGCCTTTTCCTGAAGGCTAGCGCATTTTGCGCGCGGGTAACATGGGGCCGTTACGCTGCAATGCGCGGCCTGCCAGACGCCTCGACCGTGATCTCACCCTCCAGAAACACCTGCCTTGCTTCGGCCTGCGCGGTACGCAGATCGCGTGTCGCCGTAATGTGAATATCCTCAGCCCCGGCGGCAATGGCCTCGCCGCGCGCCTCCTGTTCCAGCGCAAATTGCAGCGCGTCCAGCGCCGTGGCGGCGTCTGCATAATCCACTGGGCCAGTCGCCAGATGAACGCGGAAAAGCCCCTCGGTCGGGCACGTCACCGTGCCGCTGCGCCGGATGGTCACCCGGCCTACCACCGCGCCAATGGCATTGGCCACGTCAGCATGCTCTGGCAGGACCATCGCACATCCCAGCCTGATACCGACTGCCGGGTAGTAACAGCCCGCCGACGCGCCCAGCCCGACAACCGGCACGTTCAAACCTGTCTCAAGCCGCATTAACCCCTTATGTCCGTCCAGTCCCCGCTGTGTCAGTACATGCCGCGCCAATTGTTCCGCCGGCAAACCGAATTGCTCGGCTTCTTCGGCGAAACCAGTCTCTAATACGGCCAAAACCGTCTGATTAGTGAGCTGGTCAACGATCATCCGCGCCATATCAGAGGCACTTTGCGCCAGTGTACTGCCCGCCCCTGTCCGCCGCCGCGCGAGCAGGCTCAGCGCTTTTTCAGCAGCTTCTTTATCCCAGGTGTCAACATTGCCCAGAACGTGGCTGGCATCGGACGGAGTCACTCCGGATACCTGCACCAATCCGCGCACGATAAGCCGGCGCAAGGTTTGATTTTCCATCCGGGTTTTCAGGATCGAACCCACCGGCTGTACGCCGCCGTCGATAATCCGCGCCAGCACGGCGGCATCCTTATCCGGCAATCCGTCCGCCTCGACACCCGGAACCGCACGAACAAACGCAGCGTCATACTCCCCCGGCGTTGTGTTGCGCAATTGCGCGTCCAAAACCCGGTGCACAATCTCAGGCGCCTCTTGCGCGATCAGACTGACGGGCAGCACGCGGCGCGGGCCCAGAATGACACCGCCTGCCAGACCATCCCCCTGAACATGCACCTCACTGTCGCCTCCCAGGCCGGTCGTACGCATCCCCACCGCCTCAACCATGGTGCGCCACGGCCCCACCTGTGCGCCCGCGGGGTCTATCATCGGCTTGCCACCGCGCAAAACAGCCACGTCGGTTGTCGTGCCGCCTATGTCCGACACCAGCGCGGTATCAACGCCCGTCAGCCACCGCGCGCCCACGATAGAGGCAGCTGGCCCGCTCAAAATCGTCTCTATAGGGCGTTCCCGAGCCTGATTTGCACTGATCAGCGCACCATCGCCGCGCACCACCATAAGTGGCGCAGAAATACCCAGATCTTGCAGTTTGAACTCGGCCTTCTGGATCAGACTGGCAATCATACCAATAAGCCGCGCATTCAGCAGCGCCGTCAAAGCACGCTTTGGACCATTCAGCTTGGCCGACAAATGATGTGAGCAGGACACCGGGCGCCCCGTCCTCTCGGTTATGATCCGCGCGACTTCCAGCTCGTGTTCAGGGTTGCGCGTGGCAAATTGCGACGCGACCGCATACGCGGAAATTCCACGCTGCTCGGCCAACCATGCCTCCAGCGCAGCGATATCCAGCATTTGCGCAGCCAGCCCGGCATGGTTATGCCCACCGGGCAGAATCAGCGCCGGATCGCCGCCTAACGCGTTCCACAGGCCATGGCCCTCCATGTCCTGTTCGCGAAATCCGACATAGATCAGGCCAACGCGGCCGCCCTGGCCCTCGACCAGCGCATTGGTGGCAAGCGTGGTCGAAAGCGATGCCAGTGCAATCTGGTCAGGCGCAACACCGCTGGCCGTCAGTACGTTCGCGACCGCGCCGCCAATGCCGATTGCCAGATCATGGCGCGTCGTCAGCGCCTTGGCGCTCGCGATGACCGCTACTTCATCCCGTATCAGAACCGCATCCGTGTAGGTTCCGCCCGTATCCACACCCAACAAGACCGCCATGCATTCCCCCACTCCGCGCCGCTTCCGGACTATGCCGGATTTTGCGAGCGATCCATCCTGTTTTCGACGTCCTGTAGTCGCTCCACGGCCCAGCCGGCGGCATCAGCAACGGTGGGATCTTCTGCATCGCAATGCATATGCGCAGCAGCGATCAAACCGGCATCCCCCGAATTACCGATAGCATAAAGAACATTTCGCAAAAATCGCGCTATACCGATCCGCTTGATCGGACTGCCAGAGAATTTGGCCCGAAAACTCGCATCATCCAGCTGCGCCAGCTCGGCCAATGGCGGCCCCAGAAGATCGTCGCGCGCGTGATAGCGCACCTCGCGCGCCTCCTGCGCAAACTTGTTCCATGGGCAGACCGCCAGACAATCGTCGCAGCCATAAATCCGGTTGCCCATCAAACCGCGCAATTCAGGCGCCACCGGGCCATGCTGCTCAATCGTCAGGTATGAAATACAGCGCCGCGCATCCAGCTGATAAGGCGCAGGAAAGGCACCCGTGGGGCAAACATCCAGACAGGCGCGACAACTGCCACAGTGATCGACTTCACCGGCATCAGTCTCAATTTCCAAGGTGGTAAAGATCGACCCGATAAAGAACCAGCTGCCCAGATCGCGGCTGACCAGATTTGTATGCTTGCCCTGCCAGCCCAGCCCCGCGGCCGCGCCCAGCGGCTTTTCGGGCACTGGCGCCGTATCAACGAATACCTTGACCCCAGTCGCTTCGGAGGTCTCGGCGATCAGCCATCTTGCAAGGCGTTTCAGCCGCTTTTTGACCAGATCATGATAGTCTTTGTTCTGCGCGTAAACACTGATTGCCCCCTCACTCGGACGCTCTAACACCGCCAGCGGATCATGTTCCGGCGTGTAACTTTCGCCCAGCATGATAACCGACCGCGCCTCGGGCCACAGTGCCGATGGATCGCCGCGCCAGTGGCTGCGTTCGGCCAGCCAGCCCATCTGCCCATGTCGCCCTTTGGCAAGGAACGTCTCCAGCCTGTCGGGAACTTGCGGCACATCCCAAGGGCGGCAAATCCGCGCCAGATCAAATCCTTCGGCCTGCGCCTGAGCGACCAGTTTCTGCTTCAACGCGTCCATGTTTTTTCTTGGTCAAAATACCCAATCGACATCAGCATCAAAAATCCAGATCTGAATAATGTTTGGGCGGTGGGAAGCCAGGCACCTGATCGGCCAGAATACTGCGGAACGCAGGACGCGATTTGATCTTGGCGTACCAGTCCTTCACCACCTCGCTCCGGTGCCAGTCAACATCGGAAATATAATCAAGCGAGCTTAGATGAGCCGCCGCAGCAAAATCGGCCAGCGTCATGGTATCACCGGCCAGCCAGCGGCGGTGGTCCAGAAGCCATGCCATGTAGTCAAGATGATATTTGATCGCCTTCGCGCCCGATTTGACGTTGCCGCTATCGGGAAATCCGGCACCCATGATCTTTTTGTTGACGCGTTCGTACAGCAGCTTTGATGTCACCTCGTGGTGAAATTTGTCATCGAACCACGTCACCAGACGGCGCACTTCGTAGCGGCCTTCGGCGCTGCGGGGCATTAGCGGCGGTTCGGGGTGCTTTTCCTCGATATACTCGCAGATTGCGGCACTTTCAGGCATGATCCGGCCATCAATGCGCAGAATAGGTACTTTTCGCGCGGGGTTGCGGCGATGAAAATCAGGGTGGTTTTCCCAATAGCGTTCTTCGATCAGCTCGCACTCGATTTTCTTTTCAGCAAGACTGAGGCGTACTTTGCGGCAGAACGGGGACAACGGAACGTGATAGAGCTTGGCCATGGCGCGGCAGACCTTTGTTTGGGTGTTCTCCTTCAATGCCTGTTTGGCCTGTGGGTTTCAATCCTCGAAACACGCGGCGCGCCCGTCACGGCGGATCGTGGCAGCGCCATCCATGATCGACCCCGTGCGTTTGCGCAGCCACGCTGATGGTTTACTGGCAGACCGATCCTTGGGATCGGGCAGAACGGCCGCCAGTCGGGCCGCCTGGAGATCTGACAAATCCGCGGGCGAAACACCGAAATAGTGTCGCGCAGCCGCGTCGATGCCAAAGATCCCCTCGTCAAATTCGGCGATATTCAGATAGATCTCGACGATGCGGCGCTTGGACCAGATCGCCTCGGACATCGGAGTCATCACGGCCTCAAGCGCCTTGCGCAGCCATGAGCGGCCTTGCCATAAATAGACATTCTTGACCGTCTGCTGGCTGATCGTGGACGCGCCGCGCGCCGCGCCCTTTTCCAGAACCTGCCGGATGGCCTGCATGTCAAACCCCCAGTGCAGGCAGAAATTGGCGTCTTCGGCAGCCACTGCCGAGCGGGCCATGACCGGCGCGATCTGGTCCATCGGCACCCATTGGTGGCGGATGGCGCCAAGGCGGCGAGCCTCCTGCTTCATGTAGTAGGTAGCGCCGGGGGGCACGATGCGATGCGCCAATTGGGCGAGCGCAATGCACGTCGCCGTTGTTATAGCGGCCCATAGCACCCACCGCCGCGCGAGCCGAACAATGCGGGTCAGCGGGTCGGGGCGGCGAGGCTGTTTGGCAGTGTTGCGAGGCATGGCAAACCGGTAATAATGAGCATTTTCGGGAAGATGAAAGCGGCAAGGGGTCTAGAGGTCGCTCATCGCCGCGCTAAAGGTCGCGTGCGCACGGCCCCACACCCCTGCGTCCAGCCTTGCCAATTCCAGCAGGGACGGCAAAAGCTGACCCGCGAAATCGTGCGACGCCTCAACTGGCAGCAGCGATGGCAAATTGTCTATGGCCATGATGTCCATGAAGGGCGCGTCATGCACGCGGCGGGCGGGCGCCGCCCAGGTGGTGGCCGCGTCGTAGAGTGGCACCGGATTATAATCACTGTCCGGATCGCAGGCGACATCGCCGATCGCGGTCAGTGTGCGCGGTTCTGACAGGGCCGATTGCGGCACGAATACAGGGGTTCCGGGGCGTGCGAAGATGCAGTTCAGGAACATGTCATGCGCGAGGATTTCGGGGAACGCGCCCCCGCCTGCCGTCTGATCCATATCCCAAAGGGTCGGACTAAGGCCCATGTCGGTGCACAAATCGGCGGCGCCTGTTCCGACGCGGCCCAGTGCGCCGATGATGATCGCTGTGGGCATGCGAAGATTCGTCAGATCTCGTGCCAGATCGGCCAGCAGCGCGTCTTTGCCGCCATAGGTGGCGACAGGCGGGCAAATGCCGCCGGCCTGCTGCGCCGCCCATGCCTTGAGCGTGATGGCCGCGCCGGCATATCCGGCCCAGTAGCCAAAAGCGGCAACGCGGCGGCCCTGCGCATCCACCAGATACTCCAGATCATAGAGCGTGCCGCCACCAGCATCGAAACGGCGCAGCAGCGCCTTGCCGGAGTGCTGGCCCTTGAAGGCGTGGCCGAACATGATGTGCCGGTGCGGCAGGGGCGTGCCGTCATCGGGAAGCTCTTTCAGCCCCAAGATGATCGCATCTGTGGGCGCATCCGGCCAGCTATGCATCGGCGCGATGGTGCAGCCCAATGCGCGATAATCCTCAATAGGAATGGCCCGCTGATCGCTCTGCTCGACCGTTACCTGCGTGCCGGCGGCCAGCAGATCGGCGGCGCCAGCGGGCGTCAGGGGCGTGCGTTCTTCATTCAGGCGCTGTTCGGCGCGAACCCAGATATGTGTCATGTCCAGCCCCATCAGCGCAGCATGCCGGCGGCGCGTGCGGCCTGAACCGACGGGCGCGCGCCCATCGCGTCGCAAAAGGCGGCAAGGCGCGGGTAGGCTTGAACATCTACCCCGTCGCCGTCCAGCCATGTGCAGATGACGTACAGATAAGGATCCGCCACGGTGATCTGGTCGCCCGCAAGGAACGGCCCGGCAAGGCAACGCTGTTCGATATAGGCGCAGCTATCCGCCATCGTTTCCGGCACCTTGGCGCGCATCTCCTCTTGGGCATCTGCGCTATCGGCCCAGCGCGAGGCGCGCATCCGGTGGGCGTGGTTCACATGCATTGTGCTGGCGAGGTAGTACATCACCGATCGCAGCCGCGCCGCCTGAAACGGGTCCTGCGGCATCAGGTGCGCGGCGGGCGCAATTGCGGCGATATAGTCCAGAATTGCGCCTGTTTCCGTCAGAATGCCGGCGTCTGTCTCGAGCGCGGGCACGCGGCCCTTGGGATTGATCCGGTGATAGGCGGGCTGCGTCTGGGCGCCGGTTTTGAAATCGACGCGGATGGCCTCGAACTCCAGCCCTGCCTCGTGCAGGGCGATGGCGACAGCGATGGATATCGTGCCGGGGGCATAGTGCAGTTTCATGGCGGCCTCCTGCCGGTTCAGATGAATGTGCGGGCATGCGCCCGGTCCGCCGCATCAAGGTGCGGCGTGGCGTTGAACGTGTCCAGTACCAATGCGCCATGAACATACCGCAACCGATGGACCGAGCTGTTCTGGATCCGTAGCATCATATTGGCCATCATGCGCGCGTCCAGCCCCAGAACATGCTGCATGACCATGCCGATCACGCCGCCCGATGTCACCATCAGGGTGCGGCCATGTGCATCGCTGGCCTCCTCCATCAGGGCCACGATACGGGTGCGAAAACTGCCGAAGGTTTCCGGCACGCCGGTCAGCCTGTCTTCGGACCAGTGGGTGATGACATCGGGCAGATAGCGGGCAAATTCCTGCGCCGTGTCGGGCGCGGGAACGCCATGCTGAGCCTGCATCGCATGGGCAAGGTTGAAATACGTCAGTTCGTTCAGGCGCGGATCCTGCACCGTGGTCTGGTAGCCCATGGCGCTGGCGGTCTGGCGCTGGCGCGTCAGGGTGCCGGTCAGAACGCGGTCGAAATGCGGCTCTGTTTCGGTCAACCACGCGCCCAGCCATGCCGCCTGCCGGTGGCCCAGATCGGACAGCCGATCATAGCTGGCCTCGTCCGTGGCGCCGCTGTTTGCCTGTCCGTGTCGCACCAGAATGATCTCGGTCACGCACGTGCCCTCCCCATATCGCCAGATCGGCACAGTAGCGGCGCGGTGTCCGGTGTTAAAGGGCGCGAAAGGGAACCGCCGCAGTCATCGCACGTTGAAGGCACAACCCATACGATACAAGGAGACACCTATGTTACGCCCCATGATCATCGCCGCAACCATGCTGACCGCACTGCCGCTTGCCGCACAGGATGCCGAAGTCGGCGCCGGACCCGTCGAGACACGTGACGGAACATACCTCCAGAGCGTTGACGACACCAACGTCATCAACGCCAAAGGTGACAAGATCGGCGAAATCGAAGAGATCCTTGTGGATTCTGACGGCAAGCCTGCGGGCTTTCTGATCGATTTGGGTGGATTTCTGAACCTTAGCGATCGTGATGTTTCGGTTCCGCTGGACGCATTGGAATGGAACGGCAACGAATACGTTTCGAAGATGACCGAACAGCAGCTGGAAAATCTGACGCCGTGGGATGAGTAACTAGACCAGAACGTCAAATTCTTGCTGCGCGCCAACGTCGAACACGCGTTTATAACGCGCAATCTCACTGGCCGGGCCCATCGCCTTTTTCGGGTTGTCCGATAATTTAACGGTGGGCCTGCCATTGGCGCTGACCGGTTTGCAGACCATCGAAAACGGCGCAAGAGCATCGTCGGGTACAAGGCCACGGAAATCGTTGGTCAGGTGCGTACCCCAACCAAAAGACACCCGGACGCGGCCCGAAAACTGTGTCTGAAGCTGGACAATCTTCGCCTCATCCAGACCATCGGAGAAAATGATCAGCTTTTGCGACGGGTCCTCTCCGCGTGCTTTCCACCATTCAATAGCCATTTCGGCCCCTTTGACCGGATCGCCCGAATCGACACGTATTCCGGTCCATCCCGCCAGCCATTCGGGCGCGTTTTTCAGGAAACCTTCGGTGCCATAAGTATCTGGCAGGATGATTCGCAGATTCCCCTCGTGCTCTTCATGCCAGTCACTCAAAACGTCATAAGGAGCGCGTGCCAGCTCCTCGTCTGACTCCGCCAGCGCGGCATAAACCATCGGCAGTTCATGTGCGTTTGTGCCGATCGCTTCCAGATCGCGGTTCTTCGCGATCAGGCAGTTTGATGTGCCGACGAATTTCTCGCCCAACCCCTCGTGCATCGCGCGCACGCACCAATCTTGCCACAGAAAACTGTGCCGTCGCCGCGTGCCAAAATCGGCAATGCGCAGATCGGGAACATCTCGTAGCGTTTCCACCTTTTCCCATAGTTTGGTCATGGCGCGGGCATAGAGCACTTGCAGCTCAAACTTGTGCATTCTGTGCAGCACCGCGCGACTGCGCAGCTCCATGATCACTGCAAGCGCGGGAATTTCCCACAGCATCACCTCTGGCCAGCTGCCTTCGAATGTCAGCTCGTACTGATCTCCGACGCGCTCCAGGTGATAGGGCGGCAGGCGCAATTTGTCGAACCAGTCCATGAAGGCCGGGTTGAACATCTGCCGCTTGCCGTAAAACATGTTGCCGCGCATCCATGTGCTTTCGCCGCGCGATAGCGACAGCGACCGGATGTGATCCAACTGTTCGCGCAACTCACCCTCATCCACCAGATCGGCAAGTGGGATATGTTTGGCGCGGTTGATCAGGCTGAACGTCACCTGCGTGTGCGGGCGATTGCGAAAAACAGACTGACACATCAACAGCTTGTAAAAATCAGTGTCGATAAGAGACCGCACGATCGGATCGATCTTCCATTTGTGATTGTGCACGCGTTCGGCGATATCGACCATGTCAGTCTCCGGAAGTTGTTCCGAAATGTTAAATCAGGGCAGGACGGAGATTGAAAGCCTTGCCGTTTATCGCGGCGCCCTAGCTGTCGGCGGCCATGGCACGCAGGCCGTCCCGATAGCTGGGATAGCGCAAGGTGACGCCCAGATCGTTCTTGATCTTGTCATTCGAAACGCGCTTGGATTCAGCGTAAAAGCTGCGCGCCATCGCAGACATCTTTGCCTCATCAAACGGCTCGGCTTGGGGCAAAGGCAGGTCCAGCAATTTGGCCGCATAGCCGATCACATCCTGCGGTGGCGCCGGATCATCATCACAGACATTGTAGATCGCACCCGGTTTTGGCTGCCGGATCGACGCGGCCAGAACCTGCGCGATATCCTCGACATGCGTGCGGCTGAATACCTGATTTGGCTTTATGATACGGCGGGCAGTCCCCGCGCGTACCTTGGCAAAGGGTCCGCGGCCGGGGCCATAAATGCCAGCCAGCCGGAAAATATGCAGCGGCAGGCCGGGGATCGCCTGCCATGCCGCCTCGGCCGTTTTGCGCAGGTGGCCGCGCCTTGTGCTGGGGGTCAGCGGCGTTGCTTCATCCACCCAATCGCCCTGATGATCGCCGTAAACACCTGTGGTCGACAGGTAACCGGCCCATTCCAGACGCGGCGCAATGCGCGCGATATCGTCGCGCAGCGCGGCCAGGACCGGATCGCCGCCTTCGCCTGGGCCAGCGGAAATCAGAAGATGCGTCGCCGTCTCCAGCGCCGGACGCATGTCATCACCGGGCCAGATCATGGGCTGAACGCCCTCATTCCTTAGCGTTTGCGCCTTGTCCGCGCCGCGCGTGGTGCCGATCACATGCCAGTCGTCGCCCATGAGCAGCGCCGAAAGCGCCCGGGCTGAATACCCATGGCCAAAGGAAAGAAGCGTCCGTGTCATTCCTTTGATATGTGGCAGGTCCGCCCTGTTGGCAAGGCCCTCGCGCCCGCGCCGCTTGAACACGCCGATCCACCGTGCAAACGTCAGCCCTGAACCTGAAAGGGACCGAAGATGAACGGCAGCGATACCCCAGCCCTGACCCCAGACACACCGCCCGCCCGCGAATTCACCGATGCCGCGGCGGCCGTCGATCACCTGTGCGCACTATACGATACTTCGATCAATTTCCTGCGCAAACACTTTGCCGCAGCCATTGCCGGACCAGTCCCTACACACCGTATCAGAGCTTTTTATCCCGAAATCAGGCTGACCACATCCAGCTTTGTGCAGATCGACACAAGGCTGGCGTTTGGGCATGTGTCGGGGCCAGGCACCCACGCCACGACCGTCACCCGGCCTAGCCTCTTTCGCAATTATCTGGTCCATCAGATTACTTTGCTGATCGAAAACCATGACGTCCCGATCTGGATCGGCCCATCAGACACACCAATCCCGGTCCATTTTGCCGTAACCGAAGACGCGCGCATGACCGTCCCGCACGAGGGCGCAGCCGGATTCACCTTGCGCGATGTGTTCGACGTGCCCGATCTGGACACCACGAATGACGACATCATCAACGGATTATACAAGCGCACGCCGGGATCTGTTGAGCCGCTTGCGCCTTTCACAGCGCAGCGTGTGGATTATTCACTGGCGCGGCTGGCCCATTACACCGCCACGTCGCCGGGGCATTTTCAAAACCACGTTCTGTTCACCAACTACCAGTTCTACGTGACCGAATTCGAGGCCTACGCCCGCCGCGCGCTGGCCGACCCCGACAGCGGCTATACCAGCTTTGTCGGAACGTTTGATGCCGAAATCACGGATGCCGAGCAACCGATGGAGGCGCCGCTCAAGCTGCCTCAGATGCCGTCATATCACCTGAAGAAACCCGACGGCTCGGGCATCACTCTGGTCAATATCGGTGTCGGCCCCTCCAACGCCAAGACGGCAACAGATCATATCGCCGTGCTGCGCTCGCATGCATGGATCATGGTCGGCCATTGCGCCGGGCTGCGCAATTCGCAGCGGCTGGGCGACTATGTGCTGGCCCATGCCTACCTGCGCGAAGATGGCGTGCTGGATGCTGACCTGCCGACATGGGTGCCGATCCCGGCGCTTGCGGAAATTCAGATCGCGCTGGAACAATCGGTCGAGGAAATCGCCCATATGGACGGGTTCGAAATGAAGCGGATCATGCGCACCGGCACCGTCGCCAGCGTCGACAACCGCAATTGGGAGCTGCGCGATCAGTCCGGCCCGGTGCACCGCCTCAGCCAGAGCCGTGCCATCGCGCTCGACATGGAAAGCGCAACGATTGCCGCCAACGGTTTTCGCTTTCGCGTTCCCTACGGAACCTTGCTGTGCGTGTCGGACAAGCCCTTGCACGGTGAATTGAAATTACCGGGCATGGCGTCCGCATTTTATAACGACCAGGTTGCGCGCCATCTGATGATTGGGATCCGCGCAATGGAATTGCTGTCGCAGATGCCTCTGGACCGCATCCACAGCCGCAAGTTGCGTGCCTTCGACGAAACAGCATTTCTCTGACCGGCAGATTTTTGCACAAAATTGCCGATTAGATAGGCAGTATGCGTTGTATTAAGGTTCAAAATAGCGTTACACCGTTGGCTGAGGCCCGTTTTGGGGCAGTAGAAGGAGACCATCCGATGGCAAAACCAATGACCAAAACCCAGCTCGTCGCCGCACTGGCAGATGAAATGGGCAGCGACAAGAAGACAGCCGGAACGGCGCTTGATGCAATCATCAACGTGATTACCAACGAAGTGTCCGGCGGCGGTGCCGTCACCCTGCCCGGCGTTGGCAAGATCTACTGCCGCGAGCGTCCCGAGCGGATGGTCCGCAACCCTGCCACCGGCGAGCAGATCAAGAAAGACGCCGACAAGGTGGTCAAGATGACCATCGCCAAGGCACTGAAAGACAGCGTTAACGGCTGATCTTGCATCCTGCATGAGTTTCCGAAAGGGTCGCCCGTAACAGGCGGCCCTTTCGCATTGCTACACATGCCCCACATGAGCGGGACGGACAGACATGGACATACGCAGCATCGTGATGGGCGTCGCTTTTTCGCTCATGTGGTCCAGTGCCTTTACCTCCGCGCGTATTATCGTGGCCTCGGCCCCGCCTATCAGCGCGCTGGCGATCCGATTTCTCATATCTGGCCTGCTGGGCGTTCTGATCGCGCGGATATTGGGCCAGACATGGCGCCTGACACCGCCGCAATGGCGCGCCTGCATCATCTTGGGCATCTGCCAGAACGCATTGTATCTGGGGCTGAATTTCGTCGCAATGCAGACAATCGAGGCATCTGTTGCCGTGATCATCGCCTCGACCATGCCGCTGCTGGTGGCGCTGGCCTCGTGGATCTTCTTTGGGGAACGCCTGTCACTGATGGCCACCGCGGGCCTTTTGGCAGGCATCCTTGGCGTCGCGATGATCATGGGCAGCCGTTTTTCCGGCGGTATTGATACGTATGGACTGATCTTGTGTGTTATCGGCGTCATCGCGCTGGCCATCGCCACACTCAGCGTGCGCGGCGCCACATCGGGCGGCAATTTCATGATGATCGTCGGCCTGCAAATGTTGATCGGTGGCGCGGTCCTGAGCCTTGTGGCGGTCGGAACCGAAACCCTGACAATCGACTGGAGCTGGACGCTCGTCGCTGCCTTCGCCTGGACCACCCTGATCCCGGGCCTCGCTGCCACACTTTTGTGGTTCCGGCTGGTTCAACGGGTCAGCGCAACCCGCGCGGCAACGTTTCACTTCCTGAACCCGTTCCTTGGCGTGGCGACCGCAGCCATCATTCTGGGCGAGAAATTGCACCCGACAGACCTGATCGGCATTGCTGTCATTACGGCAGGTATCTTGACAGTTCAGCTATCGCGCCGCCCGAAGGCGCTGTAACACCTCCGGGCTTTTCTTGGTAAAAATACCCAATCACGCATCGGGCTTCGGGTGCGCGGTCAGCCGACTTTGCACGCCGCCAGCACAGCCATGTTGACGATATCGGTGGCTGTCGATGTTGACGAACAAATCTGAACCGATTTATCCAGACCTGACAGGATCGGCCCGATCACGGTCGCGCCCGCCATCTCCTGCATCAGCTTGACCGAGATCGAGGCCGAATGCCGGGCAGGCACGATCAGGATGTTCGCCGGTCCGGTCAGGCGCTGGAACGGATAAGCCTCCTGCGCGGCCGGGTTCAGCGCCACGTCAACGGTCATCTCGCCTTCAAACTCAAAATCGACACCCCGCTTTTCCAGAACTGTTGGCGCACGGTGCATCTTTTCTGCACGCTCGGACTTCGGATATCCGAAGGTCGAAAAGCTGACAAAGGCCACGCGCGGCTCCAGTCCCAGATTGCGGGCCACAGTTGCCGCGCGCTCGGCGATGTCGGCCAGATCATTCTCGTTCGGCCATTCCTGCACCAACGTATCCGCGATCAGAACGATGCGCCCCTTGAGCATCAGGGCCGTCACACCCGCAACGCCATGTTCGGCATCCGCATCGAAAACATGGTTAATCAAATCAAGGATATAAGCCGATTTGCGCGTTGCGCCGGTCACCAGGCCATCACCGTGCCCATGCGCCAGCATGAGAGACGCGAAAACATGCCGGTCGCGCGACGCCAGCCGATTGATGTCATGCCGGTCGAACCCTTTGCGCTGCAGACGGTCATACAGAAAATTGCGGTATTGCTCCAAATGCTCGGTATTGGCGGCATTCACGATCTCCAACTCGTCCACCGCGTCAGCCATGCCAGCGGCGGTCAATTTGGCTTTGACATCATCCGCACGGCCAACAACCAGCGCCTTGCCCATGCCTGCGCGTTGATACTGAACGGCAGCGCGCAGCACCCGCAGATCGTCGCCCTCGGCAAAAATCATCCTCGCCTGCGCGTGACGCGCGCGGGCGCTGATCGAGCGCATGATGCTGGCCGTCGGATCCATCCGCGCCTTCAGCGACGCCTCATATGTCTCCATATCCACGATTGGCCGCCGCGCGGCGCCGGTGTCCATGCAGGCCTTGGCCACAGCAGGCGGGATCATGTAGATCAGCCGCGGATCGAACGGCGCCGGGATGATGTAGTCACGCCCAAAGGCCAGCTTGCGCCCGTAAGCCATGTTCACCTCGTCCGGCACATCCAGACGCGCCAGCGCGGCCAGCGCTTCGGCGCAGGCGATCTTCATCTCGTCGTTGATCGCGCGCGCATGCACATCCAGCGCCCCGCGAAACAGGTAAGGAAAGCCAAGGACGTTATTTACCTGATTTGGATAATCGCTGCGCCCGGTGGCGACGATGGCATCCTCGCGCACGGCATGTGCCTCTTCGGGGGTGATTTCGGGGTCGGGATTTGCCATGGCGAAAATCACCGGATTCGGCGCCATGCTGGCGACCATGTCCTGCGTGACCGCGCCCTTGGCCGACACGCCCAGAAACACGTCGGCGCCGTCCAGCGCCTCGGCCAGCGTGCGCCGGTCGGTTATGACCGCATGCGCCGTTTTCCACTGGTTCATGCCTTCGGTGCGGCCCTGATAGATCACGCCTTTGGTGTCGCACATCATCGTGTTTTCGTGCCGCGCGCCCATGGTTTTCAGCAGCTCAAGGCAGGCGATCCCGGCGGCCCCCGCCCCATTCAAAACGATGCGCACATCCTCGATCTTCTTACCTGACAGATGCAGCGCGTTGATCAGGCCGGCCGCACAGATCACCGCCGTGCCGTGCTGGTCATCGTGAAAGACGGGGATGTCCATTTCTTCCTTCAGGCGCTGCTCGATGATAAAACATTCCGGCGCCTTGATATCCTCAAGGTTGATGCCGCCAAAGGTCGGCCCCATCAGCCGCACAGCTTTGCAGAATTCATCGGCATCTTCGGTATCCAGCTCGATATCGATGGAATTCACGTCGGCAAAGCGTTTGAACAGAACCGCCTTGCCTTCCATCACCGGCTTGGACGCCAGCGCGCCCAGATTGCCTAGCCCCAGAACCGAGGTGCCGTTAGAGATCACGGCAACAAGATTGCCTTTATTGGTGTAGTCATACGCCGTCTCGGGGTTTTCCTGAATCGCAAGGCACGGCACTGCCACTCCCGGCGAATAGGCCAGGCTCAGATCGCGCTGCGTCGTCATCGGAACGGTCGCGCTAATCTCGAACTTGCCCGGCGTCGGCTCGAGGTGAAAGGCCAGTGCCTCTTCGGCGGTGAATTTGGGGTTTGCCATGTGGGAATGCGTCCTGAAAATGCGGTTGGCCCTGCATAGCAACGCATGCGCCGTTCCTCAACTTTTTCCGAAGGGGCTTTCGCCCCGGCGCCAAGATTTGTAGGTTCGCGCCAGCGACATGGGAGGCCTCCGGTGAACACGGGCACAGTCACGCCGATGATGGCGCAGTATCTGGACATCAAGGCCGAACATCAGGGGGCCCTGCTGTTCTATCGCATGGGCGATTTCTATGAGCTGTTCTTTGACGATGCCGCCCTCGCCGCCGAGGCGCTGGATATCGCGCTGACCAAACGCGGCAAGCATGAGGGCAGGGATATCGCCATGTGCGGCGTGCCTGTCCACGCCGCCGAGGGGTATCTGCTGACGCTGATCCGCAAGGGATTTCGCGTGGCGGTCTGCGAGCAGCTGGAAAACCCGGCGGACGCAAAGAAGCGCGGCGGTAAATCCGTGGTCAAGCGCGGCGTTGTGCGGCTGGTGACGCCCGGGACATTGACCGAGGAATCGCTGCTTGAGGCGCGCCGTCACAATTATCTGGCCGCGATTGCCGAAGTTCGCGGCGTATATGCGCTGGCCTGGAGTGATATTTCAACCGGCGCCCTGCATGTGATGTCGCTGGAGGCGGCGCGCATCGGCCCGGAATTGGCTCGCCTCACCCCTAGCGAGGTGTTGATTGCCGATGGATCAGAGACTGATTTGCCCGGTTTAGTGACTGAATCGGGCGCCGCTGTCACTCCCTTGGGTCGGTCGGCTTTTGACAGCACCGGCGCGGCCACGCGGCTATGCGCGCTGTTCGGCGTCACCTCTCTGGACGCGTTCGGCACGTTCGAGCGCGCCGAAATCGCGGCCTTGGGGGCCGTGGTCGCATATCTGGAGATAACCCAGAAGGGCAAGCTGCCCCTGCTTCAGCCGCCCCAGCGTGAAAGCCTCGCTGGCATCATGCAGATCGACGCCGCCACACGGCGTAATCTGGAACTGACGCATGCGTTGTCCGGCGGACGGGCTGGCACGCTGCTGTCGGTGATGGACCGCACTGTCACCGCAGGCGGCGGGCGTCTGCTTGAGCGGCGCCTTTCGGCGCCATCCCGGCGGCTGGACGTCATTCAGGCCCGGCTGGATATGGTGTCATTTGCCGTGGAACAGTCTCGCTTCCGGCAAGCCTTGCGCGATGATCTGCGCAAGGTGCCTGACCTTGATCGCGCGCTGTCGCGTCTTGGGCTGGATCGGGGCGGGCCCCGCGATCTGGCCGCCGTCCGTAACGCACTGGAGGGTGCAGGATCTATCGCCAGCCTGTTGCGCCGTGACGATATACGGCCTGAACATCTGCGGCTAGCCGATGATCTGACCGGCCACGACACCCTTGCCGCTTTGCTGGATCAGGCGCTGATTGCCGAGCCGCCACATTTGGCGCGCGATGGTGGGTTCATTGCGGCGGGTTATGATGCCGACCTTGATGAGGCGCGCCAATTGCGCGACGAGGGGCGCGGCGTCATTGCCAGAATGCAGGCCGAATATGCGCAGCAGACCGGCATCGCTTCGCTGAAGATCAAGCATAACAACGTGCTGGGGTATTTCGTCGATGTCACCGCGACGCATGCGGAAAAAATGCTGTCCGCGCCACTGAACGAGACGTTCAAGCACCGCCAGACCACCGCCAATCAGGTGCGATTTACCACCGTTCCACTGTCCGAGATGGAGACCCGCATTCTGAACGCCGGCGGGCGCGCGCTGGAAATCGAAAAGCGGCTCTATGATAGGCTGAAGGGCGCCATTCTGGATGATGCCGCCCAGCTGAATCAGGTGGCCCGCGCATTGGCCGAACTTGATCTGACTGCGGCGCTGGCCGATCTTGCGGTCGAATGTGGCTGGTGCCGTCCGGAAGTCGACGACAGCCGCACGCTGAACATCGTGCAGGGTCGTCACCCGGTCGTGGAACACGCCTTGCGCACCCAAGGCGCGGGGCCGTTCGTGGCCAACGACTGCACATTGGGCGAGGCCAGCGACATCTGGCTGCTGACGGGCCCGAACATGGCGGGTAAATCCACCTTTCTGCGTCAGAACGCGCTGATCGCGCTTTTGGCTCAAACAGGTAGCTTCGTGCCTGCTAAATCGGCCCATGTCGGCATGATCAGCCAGCTTTTCAGCCGCGTCGGCGCCTCCGACGATCTGGCCCGCGGGCGGTCGACCTTCATGGTGGAAATGGTCGAAACCGCCGCAATCCTGAATCAGGCCGACGCGCAGGCGCTGGTGATCCTGGACGAGATCGGCCGCGGTACGGCCACCTATGACGGGCTGTCCATCGCCTGGGCCACGCTGGAGCACTTGCACCAGGTCAACGGCTGCCGCGCGCTGTTCGCAACGCATTACCATGAGCTGACCAATCTCACGGACAAACTGGCCCGCGTCGATAACGCCACCGTCACCGTCAAGGAGCATGACGGCGATGTCATTTTCCTGCACGAGGTCCGGCGCGGCGCTGCCGACCGGTCCTATGGCGTGCAGGTGGCAAAGCTGGCGGGCCTGCCGCATACGGTGATCGAACGCGCGCGGGTCGTATTGGACGCGCTGGAGCGGGGTGAACGCGAAGGTGGCAGCGCGCGGCAGGCGCTGATTGACGATCTGCCGCTATTTTCCAGCCGCCCGACGCCGCCACCAGTCAGAACCGCACCGTCAAAGGTTGAAACGGCTGTAAGGGACATTCTGCCCGACGATCTGAGCCCGCGCGAGGCGCTTCAACTTATATATGACCTAAAGGCGATGCTGGGTGCGGATAAAAACGCCTGACGCAAAGACACCCCGAACAGCCATCCGGGGTGTCTTTGTTTCACGGCTTCTTCGCGGCAATCAGCCCTTCATGGACGATACACCCACCTGCGCCGGGCGCAATATCCGGTCGTGCAGCATGAACCCCTCGGCCGAGACCTGAATGATGTCACCGGCCTTGGTCCCCGGCAGGGGCGCCTCGAACATCGCTTCGTGCTGCTGCGGATCAAACCGGTCGCCAACCTGCGGCGACACGATGCGCACGCCGTGCTTGGCAAAGATCGTGATCAGCTCGCGCATCGTCAGCTCGATCCCTTCGATCAGGGCCGCAGACGCTTCGCGCTGCTCCTCGCCAATCGCATCGACGGCGCGTTTCATGTTGTCGTAGACCGGCAGCAGATCGCGGGCCAGTTTGGACCCGCCGTAATTTTCTGCCTCGCGGCGATCCCTGTCCGCGCGCTTGCGCACGTTTTCAGCGTCCGCCAAAGCGCGCAGAAATTTGTCCTGAAACATATCCCGCTCGGCACGGAGCGTGTCCAGTTCGATCGCCTCATCGGAAATTTCGGCTCCGGCGTCATCATAGGCTTCGGCCTCGGCCTCTGCGATGTCATCCAGAAAGTCGTTCTCGTTGCGCTCTGCCATGTCTTTGCCTTTCAGCTTCTATCGGCGATCAGCTTGCCCACCAGCTGCGCCGTGTAATTCACAATCGGAACGATGCGTCCGTAGTTCAGCCGCGTTGGTCCAATGACCCCCACGGCACCGACGATCTTCCGGTCAGCGTTCATATAAGGAGAGACCACCAAAGAGGAACCCGAAAGTGAGAAAAGTTTGTTCTCGGACCCGATAAAGATGCGAACGCCCTCGCCCTCGTCCGCGAGTTCCAAAAAATTGGCGATGTCGCGCTTGCGTTCCAGATCATCAAACAGCGTCCGTATCCGCTCCAGATCCGCCTCGTCTCCGCCTGCGTTCAGCAGATTAGACCTGCCACGTACTATCAGGCGCTCCGGCTCCTCGCCCTCTCCGGCCCAGACGGCAAGGCCGCTTTCGACCATCGCATGCGCCAGTTGATCGATCTCCTGGCGACGGTCCTGAATGTGGCCGGCAATGACTGTCTGCACCTCGCTCAGCGTCTTGCCCTCGACCAGCGCATTGAGAAAATTCGCGGCCTCGCGCATTGAGCTGGGCGTTTGCCCCGGTGGCGGTGTGAAAATCCGGTTTTCCACATGTCCATCGGCGAAGACCAGAACAACCAGCGCGCGGTCATGACCCAGCCCCACGAATTCGATATGCTTGATCGGCGCCTCGTGTTTCGGCGCCAGAACCAGCGATGCACCTTGTGTGACGCCCGACAGGGTCTGCCCAATCCGGTCCAGCACACCCGCGACGTCCTGTGCATTCGACGACATGGAACTGTCCATCAATTCGCGATCGGCGGTTTGCAAGTCGCCGACCTCCAGCAAGCCATCGACGAACATACGCAGCCCGCTCTGCGTGGGGATGCGGCCGGCACTGACATGTGGACTGTCCAGAAGTCCCATGAACTCAAGGTCTTGCATGACATTTCGCACGGTCGCGGCGCTGATCTTCTCGCTCATGTCGCGGGTCAGACTGCGCGATCCGACCGGCGATCCGGTGAGCAGATATCCCTCGACCACCCGGCGAAACACCTCGCGGGACCGGTCGTTCATTTCTTCCAGCAGTTTTCTGCCGTCGCTCATCCTGGGTTCCTTGCCTTGCTCAGCAGTTAAGGCCGTGCGTCGCCTGCCGTCAATCGGGGTTGCCATACCAGCCTGCGCCCCTGTATTGGCGCGGTAAACAGCCAAGAGGTATCATGATGCGCCCTTCCGGACGAGAACTAAGCGAAATGCGTGCCGTTTCAATCGAAACCGGCATCACAAAACATGCCGAAGGATCCTGCATGATCCGTATGGGCGACACCCACGTGTTGTGCACCGCCACGATCGAGGACCGCGTGCCGCCTTTCATCAAAGGCTCGGGTCTGGGCTGGGTTACTGCAGAATACGGCATGTTGCCCCGCTCGACAACATCGCGCATGCGCCGCGAAGCCACCGCAGGAAAGCAAGGCGGCCGCACTGTTGAAATCCAGCGCCTGATCGGGCGCAGCCTGCGCGCGGGCGTTGACCGCGTCGCATTGGGCGAGCGTCAGATCACCGTCGATTGCGACGTCATCCAGGCCGATGGCGGCACCCGCTGCGCGGCGATTACTGGCGGCTGGGTGGCCCTGAAGCTGGCAGTGCAGAAGCTGATCAAGACCGGCGCCGTGGTATCTGACCCTCTCGTGGAGCCCGTCGCAGCCATCTCTTGCGGGCTCTATGCCGGGCAAGCCGTGCTGGATCTGGATTACCCCGAGGATAGCGAAGCCGGCGTCGACGGGAATTTCATCATGACCCAGTCGGGCAAATTGATCGAAGTGCAAATGTCCGCCGAAGGCACCACGTTTAACCGCGAGCAGATGAACCAGCTGATGGACCTTGCTGAACAAGGCGTCGCTGATTTGGCAAAAATCCAGCTGGCGGCAGTCAATGCGTAAATTCACCGGCGATACGCTGCTGGTGGCAACACATAACGCAGGCAAGCTGGCAGAGATCGCCAGCTTGCTACGGCCCTACGGCATCAAAGTCATCGGCGCGGCCGAACGTGATCTGCCAGAGCCGGATGAGACTGAAACCAGCTTTGCCGGGAACGCCCGGATCAAGGCGCACGCCGCAGCCGCGGCGACCGGCCTGCCCGCGTTATCCGATGACTCTGGTATTGAAATCGACGCTCTTGGCGGTGCCCCCGGTGTCTATACAGCAGATTGGGCCGAAACGCCCGAGGGTCGCGACTTTGCCATGGCCATGACCAAGGCACATGACAAGCTGCTCGCCAGCGACGCGGCCCAGCCATGGTCAGCACGGTTCTGCTGCACCTTGGTGCTGGCTTGGCCCGACGGCCATGACGAGGTGTTTCCCGGCACCGTCGAAGGGCAGTTCATCTGGCCGATGCGCGGGCAAAATGGCCACGGTTATGATCCCATATTTCAGCCCACCGGCTACGACATCACATTTGCGCAGATGGACCCAGTTCTGAAAAACGGCATCAGCCATCGCGCCGATGCCTTTGCCAGACTGGTGAAGGGCTGCTTTGATTGAGGATTGGCGATATGGAGGTTTTGGCCTCTATCTGCACTGGCCCTTCTGCGCGGCCAAATGCCCCTATTGCGACTTCAACAGCCACGTATCGAACGTTATTGACCACGACGCCTGGCGCACCGCCTACCTGCGGGAGATCGACAGATACGCCGCGCTGACATCAGGACGCGTGCTGAATTCGGTATTCTTCGGCGGCGGCACACCCAGTTTGATGCCTGCGGAAACCGTGCAGGCAATTCTGGACCGCATACGTCACCACTGGACGCTGGCGAACGATCTGGAGATAACGCTGGAGGCAAATCCCGGATCGGTCGAAGCTACCCGCTTTGCAGGATATGCCGCAGCCGGAGTGAATCGTATCTCCATGGGTATTCAGGCCCTCAATGACATCGATCTCAGACGCCTCGGCCGCATTCATTCCGTCAGCGAGGCGCGCGCAGCCTTTGATATCGCTCGGCAACATTTTGATCGAGTCAGCTTTGATCTGATCTATGCCCGTCAGGATCAAACGCTGCAAGACTGGCGAAAGGAGCTGTCGGCGGCGTTGTCGATGGCTGTCGATCACCTGTCGCTTTATCAGTTAACGATCGAGCCCGGCACGGCCTTTGGCGCGCGTCACGAGGCCGGCGGCTTGCGCGGCCTGCCCACAGACGATTTGGCCGTCGATATGTACGAAGTCACCCAAGAGCTTTGCGATGCAGCCGGGATGCCAGCCTACGAAGTTTCAAACCACGCCGCCCCCGGCGCGGAATCCCGCCATAATCTGATTTACTGGCGGCAAGGCGACTATATCGGAATCGGACCGGGAGCGCATGGCAGGCTTACCCTGGATGGGTCCCGCTGGGCGACAGAGGCTTTCTCAAATCCCGCCAAATGGTTGACGCAGAACAATAAAACAGAAACTGAGAAGCCTTGGATCACTGTTCCTGATCGTGATCGGGCGGGCGAATACCTTATGATGGGATTGCGCCTATCCACGGGTATCGACATGCAGCGCTACGAGAACCTGGCCAAAGTCCCCCTTGCTACATCCGCGATAGAGCGACTGAAAGCCTTGGGCATGGTTCGGACAGATGGCACCAATCTCGCCGCCACCGCGCAAGGGCGGATGGTATTGAATTCCGTCATAACCGCATTGCTGCCGGATTAAATCCGTCACCTGCCCGTCGACATCATACGGCAAAGCTCGTCCAGCTCATCCAGCGTCTTATAGCTGATCGTCACGGTTCCATTTTCGGCGCCGTCCCTGTGGTCGATCAACACTTTCATCCCCAGGTTCGCAGCCAGATCATCTTCCAGAGCTTTAGTATCAGCCGACTTAGTCGGCGCGCCCCTGCCCGGCTTTGGCGGCGTTCCATCGCTCGGCCGCGACGGCTCTGCCGCCTTGCGAACCAACTTTTCCGTATCGCGTACGGATAAATCCCCGGCCATCACCTTCTTTGCCAGCGCGATAGGATCACGTGATGTAATCAGCGTCCGCGCGTGGCCGGCCGAGAGCTTGCCTTCCGTGACATAGATCTGAACGGCCTCTGGCAATTGCATCAGGCGCATCGTGTTGGCAATATGGCTGCGGCTTTTCCCCAAAGCTTCGGCCAACTTTTCCTGAGTATGGCCAAATTTATTCATCAGCTGTACGTAACCCGCCGCCTCCTCGACCGGATTCAGGTCCGCTCGCTGAATATTCTCGATAATCGCAATTTCCAGCACTTCTGTATCGTCAAACTCCCGAATTACCACAGGAATTTGATGTAAATTAGCCTGCTGCGCGGCACGCCACCGGCGTTCGCCTGCAACGATTTCATAGCCGTCACCCTTGCGGCGCACGATCAACGGCTGAATGATCCCCTTCTCCTTGATTGAGGCGGCAAGATCATTCAGCAGGTCGGGATCAAATCGCCTGCGCGGCTGCTCGGGATTTGCTACAACCCGCTCGATCGGCACCATCATATCAGGCTGCCGCGGGGCCGCGTCGGTGCCAGCACCTCGATCATTTACATCCGCCATCAGGGCCGAAAGCCCGCGCCCCAAGCCGCGCTGTCGCTGAGCCTTGTCTACCATCTTACGCTCCTTCGATCACGCAGCCACCAGCGCGCGGTTTTTCATCAATTCCAACGCCAAGGCCCTATAAGCTTCGGCACCCCGAGACTGGGGATCATATTCCAGCGCCGACATCGAATACGATGGCGCCTCGCTCAAACGCACATTTCGCGGTATCAGCGTTTTGAAAACCAGATCTCCCAGATTGTCCCGCGCGTCCTTTTCGACCAGCCCAGAAAGATTGTTACGAGTATCGAACATCGTCAGAACCACACCCTCAATGCCGAGCGTCGGATTGGCCGATTGCCGCACTTCACGGATCGTAAGCATCAACTGAGACAGCCCTTCAAGCGCGAAAAACTCACTTTGCAGCGGAACGAGCACAGAGTGCGCAGCGACCATCGCGTTAACGGTGAGCAAGTTCAGCGAGGGCGGGCAGTCGATCAGCACATAATCTAAATCGTAGCGATCCATCGCTGTTTGTCGCAAGGCATCATGCAGAAGAAAGCTGCGTTTTTCATGGGAGATCAGCTCAATATCGGCAGAGCTAAGATCAACCGTTGCCGGTATGATCAACAGGTTTTCCGAACTGGTTGGCTGAATAACCTGGCCCAGATCAATATCTTCGAGCAATAGCTCATACGTCGTGAACTCGCGATCTTCTGCCTGAATCCCCAGGCCGGTTGACGCATTTCCCTGCGGGTCCAAATCAACGATCATTACGCGAAGGCCCTTTTCAGCCAGGGCCGCGCCGAGGTTGATCGTAGTGGTCGTCTTTCCGACGCCGCCTTTTTGGTTGGCCACTGCAATAATGCGTGGCCCATTTGGACGTGTTAAATCAGGCACGCGACAGCTCCCTTATACTTAAAATTGCGGCGTTCGGGTCAAGGTTACTTGTAGCAACCGTATGGTCAAAACTCCACTTGCATTTCGCCTCGGACAGCTCCGTGCGCCATTTTGCGCCCTTGGCAAATACGCATGTGGCGCCTGCAGCCAGATGAGGCTCGGCAAATTCCAGCAAGCTTGTGAGATCCGCCAAGGCTCGGGCCGAAACCACATCCGCGCCCTGTGGCGGGACATTTTCAATTCGATCATTCAAGACTGTTGCCCGTACTCCGCTTTCCCGAAGCGCTGCCCTTAGGAACGCGGCTTTTCTAGCATCACTTTCAATCAAGGTAATCCTGCCGAACGGGTTTGTCTCTTCGCACACAATTGCGACAACGACACCAGGAAACCCCCCGCCCGCCCCGATATCGAGCCAATGCGAAAACGGTTTAGGCCCGACGTCATAAATCTGAAGCGAATCCAGGATGTGTCTGCTCCAGACTACGTCGCGGTCTTGACGAGATATCAAGTTAATTTTGGGCGTCCATTTTAGGACGATATTCTCAAAAGCACGCAGACGATCCATTGTTTCACGTGAAACATTCCCCAAGACATCGCTCACCCCAAACGCTCCTCAGACAGCCGTCGGAGTCGCGCAAGAAGCAATGTCAAAGCTGAAGGCGTCATCCCGTCAATGCGTGCAGCATGCGCCAAGTTTGCAGGCCGAACCTGATTAAGCTTTGATTTCAGCTCGTTAGAAAGTCCCCCAAGGCAGTTATAGTCAAAATCCTTAGGGATAATCTGTGCGGTATCCCGCTGCAAAACGGCAATGTCTCGGTCTTGGCGGGCTATGTAATTCGAGTAAAGAGCATCGTTTTCCAGCTGATCTGCGGTCGCTTGATCAATATCGTTTAAAGACGGCTCCAGCCTGCGCAGGTGTTCGAAACCTACGTCGGGAAATGCCAAAATCTGAAATCCCGTCCTACGGGACCCGTCCTGATTAACGGTCAGACCAAGCCCCGCCAGTTCACGCGGCGTAAATGAGATGCTATCTATACGCCGCCGAGCGCTGGACAGAGAATCCATTTTTCGCTCAAAGCTTGACTGACGATCCATCGAGACGCAGCCAATCTCAATTCCTCGACCTGTTAAACGCTGATCAGCATTGTCGGCGCGCAGTGACAGTCGGAACTCAGCACGAGATGTGAACATGCGATAGGGCTCTGACACACCTCGCGTGATCAGATCATCAATCATAACACCAATGTAGCTTGTTGAACGACTGAACAGTTCAGGTTCGCCGCCCTGCGCCGCCAGCGCAGCGTTCAACCCTGCAACCAATCCCTGAGCCGCCGCTTCCTCATATCCGGTCGTTCCATTGATCTGTCCCGCCAAAAAAAGACCCGGAACATCCCTAACCGCTAGCGTCATATCCAAGGATCGTGGGTCGATATAGTCATATTCAATAGCATATCCAGGCTGAAATATCTCAGCCTTTTCCAAGCCTACAATCGACCTGACATATGCAAGCTGTACATCGGCCGGCAGCGATGTGGAAATTCCGTTGGGGTAAATTGCGTGGTTCGTCAGGCTTTCCGGTTCCAGAAAAATCTGGTGGGAGGCTTTGTCGGCAAAGCGGACAACTTTATCTTCAATAGATGGGCAGTACCGCGGCCCTACCCCGTCGATATGTCCCCCATACATCGCAGATCTAGAGAGGTTTTCGCGGATAACATCGTGCGTTTCCTCATTGGTGTGCGTAATACCGCAAGAGATTTGCATTGCCTGCACGCCGCCTGACATAAAGGAAAAAAGCGTCGGCTCATCGTCTCCTGGCTGTGTTTCCAGTACGCTCCAATCAATCGTGCGGCCGTCGAGCCGCGGAGGCGTGCCTGTTTTCAAACGGCCCATCTGAAGGCCAAAACTATCGACACGTTCCGCGAGTTTAACAGACGGATCTTCACCCATCCGGCCACCCGGGCGAGACTCGTCGCCGATATGAATAACGCCTCTTAGGAAAGTTCCGGTCGTCAAGACGACTGATTTCGATGAGACCTCCGAGCCGTCATTCAGAATGACACCTGAGACGCTACCGTTCTGCATTAAAAAATCTGTGGCTTCGGCCTCAATAATCGACAGGTTCGCTTGGTCGATCATTTCCGACAGCATTGTCTCTCGGTAGATATTTCTGTCCGCCTGAGCGCGCGGCCCACGGACGGCCGGTCCCTTCCGCTTGTTGAGCAGTCGAAACTGGATGCCAGCTGCGTCAGCCACACGACCCATGACACCGTCTAATGCATCAATCTCACGCACAAGATGCCCCTTACCCAAGCCGCCAATAGCCGGATTACAGGACATAACGCCGATTCCCGATTTTTTTAACGTGATTAGGCCGGTTTTTGCGCCCATACGCGCAGCTGCGTGTGCCGCATCGCATCCCGCATGACCGCCACCGATAACTAAAACGTCGAAATCACAATGTTTCACGTGAAACAATCCTCACTTTCCGAGGCAAAAGCTGGCGAAGATTTCGTCCAGCACGCTGTCAATATCCACACGCCCTACCAGAGAATCAAGGGCGCGCACAGCACTATGCAGCTCTTCTGCAGCCAGATCAGCTGTATCGGGATCTCTAGATAACTCAACAGCGGCCCGCAGATACTTGACCCCTCGAAGCATTGCGTCACGGTGCCGTAATCGAATAGCAACACCAGTCTGGGACGCCCGCTTACTTAGCACATCAGCAATACGATTGACCAACTGATCAATGCCAGCGCCGGTCTTTCCTGAAATTCCCGGATAGTCGCCCGTATAGATGTCACTCTTAGCCAAAAGCACAATGTCATCTGCCTGGGGCTCCATGGGTAGGTCTTCATCCGGGGCAACCAAAATTACGCGAAGATCGGCTGACATCGCCCTGATTTTCGCGCGTTCGACGCCAATTGCTTCGACGCGATCCTCAGTATCCCGCAAGCCTGCTGTATCCAGGAGAGTAACCGGCAGCCCCTTGATGTCCATGCGAACTTCAATTACATCCCGCGTCGTCCCCGCCACATCCGAGGTTATAGCAGCGTCCCGGCCGGCCAACGCATTCAGCAAAGTCGACTTGCCGACGTTCGGCGATCCAAGAATGGCAACTTCAAACCCCGTCCGGATACGTTCAGCCACTACAACGCCCGCAATTTCTCGGTCAAGATCCTGGATCACAGCGGACACCAATGCCGTCACTTCGGGCGATACATCTACCGGGATGTCTTCGTCTGCGAAATCGATTGTGGCCTCGATCAACGCGGCCGCCCTGATCAAATCGCGACGCCATCCTTCGGCGCGGGCTCCCAGATCACCGGACAGAACGCGCAGGGCCTGCTTGCGCTGCATTTCAGTTTCAGCGTCAATAAGGTCAGCAAGACCTTCGATCTGAGCGATGTCCAGGCATCCGTTTTCCAGCGCACGGCGCGTAAACTCTCCCGGGTCCGCCATTCGGAAATCAGGAAGTTTCGCCAACTCATTTAATACGGCCGTAACAACCGCAATGCTGCCATGGACCTGAAACTCAACGCTTTTTTCGCCGGTAAAACTGGCGCCTTTCGCAAAGGTCAGAACCAAAGCCTGATCTAGCAATTCACCAGTGGAATCCGCGAGGACACGCAAGGAAGCAACACGCCGTGGCGGAACGTCCCCGCACAAGGCCCGGCACGCGTCAAAGGCGTGCGGCCCGGACACGCGCAGCACGGATACGCCCGCCTTGCCCTGTGCTGAGGACATTGCAAAGATCGTGTCCACGATCATTCCCCCGTTGATTGCGGTGTCAGGTATTCATCGAATCAAAGAATTCGGCATTTGTTTTGGTCTGCCGGAGTTTCGAGATCAGGAATTCAACAGCATCTGTTGTTCCCATCGGATTGAGAATCCGGCGCAGAACGAATGTCTTCTGAAGGTCCATTTTGTCGACTAGAAGCTCTTCCTTGCGGGTGCCTGACTTGAGGATGTCGATAGCCGGGAACACACGTTTATCTGCGATCTTGCGGTCAAGAACCAATTCCGAGTTACCGGTACCCTTGAATTCTTCAAAGATGACTTCATCCATCCGGCTGCCGGTGTCGATCAGCGCGGTCGAGATTATCGTCAGCGATCCACCCTCTTCGATATTACGCGCGGCGCCAAAGAAACGCTTGGGTCGCTGCAGCGCGTTCGCATCGACACCGCCCGTCAAAACCTTGCCGGATGACGGCACAACCGTGTTGTAAGCCCTACCAAGTCTAGTGATTGAATCCAGCAGGATAACAACATCTCGCTTATGTTCGACCAACCGCTTGGCCTTTTCGATGACCATTTCAGCGACAGCGACGTGGCGCGTTGCCGGCTCATCAAAGGTGGAACTGACCACTTCGCCTTTCACGGACCGCTGCATGTCCGTGACTTCCTCGGGCCGCTCGTCGATCAGCAAAACGATTAGGTAGCATTCCGGATGGTTCCGCTCGATGCTGGCGGCGATATTTTGCAAAATCACGGTTTTACCGGTCCGCGGCGGCGCTACAACCAGCGACCGCTGGCCCTTGCCGATGGGCGCTACCAGATCAATGATGCGGGCCGTCTTGTCCTTGATCGTCGGATCGTCGACCTCCAGCGTCAGACGCTCGTCCGGGTAAAGCGGCGTCAGGTTGTCGAATGCAATCTTGTGACGCGCCTTTTCGGGATCTTCGAAGTTGATTTGCTCGACACTGGTCAGAGCAAAATAACGCTCGGAATCATCCGGCTGTTTCATCTCACCTTCAATGGTGTCACCGGTCCGCAGCGAAAAACGCCGGATAATGTCGGGGGACACATAAATATCATCCGGGCCGGGTAGATAGTTCGCCTCTGGTGAGCGCAAAAACCCAAAACCGTCCTGCAAGACTTCGATCACGCCATCGCCAAAAACTCTCCAACCGTCCTCGGCCCGCTCCTTCAGGATCGAGAACATCATCTCGCCCTTGCGCATGGTCGACGCGTTTTCGATCTCCAGCTCCTCGGCCATCGACAGCAGGTCTTTGGCGGTATGCGCCTTGAGGTCGCACAAATTCAAACGGTCTTCTACGGACATGGATCAGCCTCATATGCGCATGGGCGCAAACATCAATTGGTCTTCAGGGAATTGCATAGCCCCGGACGGGGTGCCTGGACGTTTGATTACGCGCTGAAACGCCTCGAGTCAATCAGGCCTAGAACTTCATGACGACAGAAAAAACGATGATGATCAACAGAAGCGTTGGCACCTCGTTCATCATACGAAACGTGCGGCCGGAAACGGTGCAAGCGCCTTGTGCCAAGTCCTTGCGGCGCTGGCCCAGCCACTGATGAAACCACGTCATTGCCAGCACGCTCGCGGCCTTGGTCCACGGCCAGACAGACGACCAGTCAACGATGCCCGGCGTCATTACCAACGCCAGTCCAAACAGCCAGGTTGCGATCATCGCCGGGTTCATGATCGCCCGAAGCAGCCTGCGCTCCATCACTTGGAAAATTTCATCGCGGCTATCGCCCTTCTGTGCCGCCTCAACATGATAGACGAACAGCCTGGGAAGGTAGAATAACCCGGCCATCCAGGCGATCACTGATATGATGTGAAGCGATTTCGTCCATGGATAGATATCTGCGAGGATCGAGAACAAGGCGTGTCTCCGGGTTGATGTCCTTACTAATAATAAGAAGAGATATAGAGAAAGAAGATGATTAGGTAGGGGCATCGTTCTCTGTGGATTATTGAGCTGCTCACAGATCCGTCCACAATCGGCGATGCTTGGGATAAGTCTGCAGATTAAATCTATCCAAGGCATCCAAGTGAATAAAATATTAAGCGTATTCAAGTATTAAAGAGTTTTCGATCGACACCTGAGATCGACCGCTGACCACGAGGATAACCTCGTGTGGAAATGATTCCTACACCCGCAGATTTCATACAATCCACCATGGGATGACCTCATTGGCGGCGGCTGGAATGGTGCCATTGTCCCCACCCTAATAGCGGATCTTGCAAAATGTGGATAAGAGGGGGTCATTCGCCGCCACTTGCCCATGAGTTGTCCACATGTCTATTCGCATCATACTTGCCTCGACCTCGGAAATCCGGTGCACGCTGCTACGCAATGCAGGCGTCCGCTTTGACACAAAAGCAGCCCGGATCGACGAACATGCCGTCAAAGCTGCACTTCAGGCCGAAGATGCACAGCCGCGCGACATTGCCGATACACTGGCGGATTTGAAAGCGCGGAAAATCAGTGACCGGCATCCCGGCGCGCTGGTTATCGGCTGCGATCAGGTTCTGGATCTTGGCGGCACGCTCCTGTCCAAACCGGACACGCCCGAGCAGGCGATTGAACAACTGACGCAGATGCGCGGCCAAACGCACCACCTGATATCCGCCGCTGTGGTTTATGACGGCGGCGCGCCGGTTTGGCGGCATGTTGGCATTGTAGAAATGCAGATGCGTGCTGTATCAGATGCGTATCTGAACGATTATGTGGCGCGCAACTGGGACAGCATTCGTCATTCCGTGGGCGCCTACAAACTGGAAGAAGAAGGCGTGCGGCTGTTTGAGCGTATCAAGGGGGATTATTTCCATGTGCTGGGTCTGCCCCTGCTGGAACTGCTCGGCTTTTTGATGACGCGAGGAGTGCTGGACACATGACAGAGCAAAAAATACCTCTGGCCGGAGTGATAGGATCGCCTGTTGCCCATTCGAAATCGCCAAAAATCCACCGCCACTGGCTGAAATCAATGGGTCTGCCGGGCCATTACATTCCTATGGATGTCAGCCCGGACAATCTGGCCGAAGTGTTGCGTGTTTTACCCAAGGCCGGGTTTGTTGGCGTCAATATTACCATCCCGCACAAGGAAAAGGTGCTGGACCTGGTGGATATGATCACGGATCGTGCAACACTGATCGGTGCGGCGAATACCCTGATTTTCCGCAAGGATGGTAAAATACATGCTGATAATACGGATGGTTACGGGTTCATAAAAAATCTGCAAAGCGCGCCGTCCGGCTGGGATGCGGCTGCTGGTCCTGCGGCCGTGCTGGGCGCTGGCGGCGCATCGCGCGCGGTGATCGCGGCCCTGCTGGATGCGGGCGTGCCTGAGATATTGTTGTCCAATCGCACTCGCGTGCGCGCCGATGCGCTGGCGCAGGAATTCGGCAAGAGGTTGCGCGTGTTCGACTGGGTACAGGCCGGTAACATGTTGGAGCATTGCGCGACGGTAGTGAATACCACATCGCTGGGCATGGTCGGCCAGCAGCCTTTGCGCGTTCCTCTGGACGGGTTGCAAAAAGGTACAGTCGTCACTGATATCGTCTACGCGCCCTTGCGTACAAAGCTGCTGGAAGTCGCGGATCAGATGGGTTGTCAGACTGTTGATGGCCTCGGAATGCTGCTCCATCAGGCGGTGCCGGGATTCGAGCGGTGGTTCGGCGAGAGGCCCGAAGTTGATGCTGCGACGCGGGCTGCCGCGCTTTGATGACATTTCTGTTGGGCCTGACCGGATCAATTGGCATGGGCAAATCCACCACGGCGGGCATGTTCGCGGATCTCGGCTGCGCGGTATGGGATGCGGACGCGGCGGTGCATCGGCTCTATGCACCGGGCGGCGCGGCTGTTGCGCCGATCTGTGCGCATTTCCCCACTGCGATCGAGGGTGGCGGCGTATCGCGTCCCCGTCTCAAGGCGATCATGGCAGAAGATGACACCGCGCTGACGCGGATCGAGGCAATCGTCCATCCGCTTGTCGCGGCTGACAGACAGGCATTTTTGGCGGAAACGGAGTCTGATATCACCGTTCTCGACATCCCGCTGCTGTTCGAGGGCGGCTTTGATGCGATGATGGACGCTACGGTTTGCGTTACTGCCCCGCCCGAAGTACAGCGCGCCCGTGTTTTGGCGCGGAATACAATGAGCGAGGCGCAGTTCGACGTCATTCTCGCCAAACAGATGCCAGATGCCGAAAAACGCCGGCGCGCGACATGGGTTATTACCACCGATACGCTTGAAAATGCCCGCGCGCAGGTGCAGGTTATCGTCGATGACATCAGGAAGGGTCTACACCGTGCGTGAGATTGTGTTAGACACTGAAACGACCGGATTCGAGCCTGATCAGGGTGATCGCATCGTTGAAATCGGTGGTGTTGAGCTGCTGAATCACATGCCAACCGGACGCACATACCACCAGTATATCAACCCGCAGCGCGCCATGCCTGAGGACGCCTTCAAGGTGCATGGACTTGGGGATGATTTTCTGCGTGACAAGCCGCTGTTTGCCGATATTGCGCAGGCATTCCTTAGCTTTATCGGCGACGCCAAACTGGTCATTCACAACGCTGCATTCGACATGAAATTCCTGAATGCCGAACTTCGCTGGATGAAGTTGCCGCAATTGCCGTGGGAGCAGGCCATTGATACGCTGGCCATCGCGCGCAAGAAATTTCCCGGCTCGCCTGCGTCTCTGGATGCGCTGTGCCGCCGCTTCAACATCGACAACGGCGCGCGCACGCTCCACGGCGCTTTGCTGGATTCCGAAATTCTGGCCGAAGTCTATCTGGAGTTGATCGGCGGTCGTCAGCCAGATCTTGTACTGGCGCCGGATCAGAGCCGAACGAGCGGATCAGAGACACATACAGCCTGGCGCGCAGCCCCAAGGCAACACCCCCTGCCCGCCCGCCTGACCAAAGCCGAGGTTGAAGCGCACAGCGCGTTCGTCAAAACATTGGGCGACACGCCCCTGTGGGATAAACTGGGCTGAGAAACCTCAGGCCGCATCAAAAAGCGGCCTGAAAACTGTCATGCCATCTGATCAGGCGTCGGCGCGCTGGCCTTTTTCGGCCTGCATGCGCGCAATTTCCTGACGGTAGATTGCAACGAAATCGATGTTTTCCAGGTTCAGTGGCGGGAAACCACCATCGCGCGTCACGTCGGATACGATCCGGCGGAAGAACGGGAACATCATGCGCGGACATTCGATCATCAGGAACGGGTGAAGTTGATCCTCTGGCACGCCCTCAATGTGGAAAACGCCGGCATATTCCAGCTCCAAAATGAACAGATCCTCGTCGGTGCCCTTGTTCCTGGAATTGATCTTGAGCTTGGCAATGACCTCGTACTGGTTCTCGGCGCTGCGCTTTTTTGGCTCCAGATGCACGTTGACCGTGACATCGGGCTGCACTTCGCCGCCACTGCCACGCTGGGCCAGAATATTCTCGAACGACAGATCGCGCACGAACTGCGTGAGGGTATTCATCTTAACCTGCGGTTGCTGCTGAGGCTGTTGCTCCTGCGCGCCTTCGGCGCCGTTTTCCTGCTCGGCCATCGTATTCTCCTTGTTGGACGGGATATGCGCCTGAATTAGCAGGTTGGCGGCGCTGCCTCAATCCCTCGTCCAGCCGGACGGACCGCGCGGCGTGTCCTCGGGGGGAACTTCGTGGTATTCGCCCTCGATTGTAGTGGGGCCTTGGCTGCGCGGCGCGCCCTGCGGTCCAGTGCTGAAACTCTGGACATTGATCCTTTTGCGCAGATAGGCGAAGGCCGCGCGCCGGAATGGCGGCGTAAGTAGCGCGAATCCCAACGCATCGGTGAAAAACCCCGGCGTCAGCAGCAGAACGCCGGCAATCAGGATCATCGCCCCATGCGCCAGCGGCTCGGTCGGGTCGGTCTGCTGCGAGAATGAGCCGCGAAGCTGGCCCATGGCCACAGCGCCCTGCGCCCGGACCAGCCAGGTTCCCAATATGGCGGTCAACAACACAATCAGCAGTGTTGGCCACAAACCGATGATCCCACCCACCTGAATGAACAGGCCAATTTCGACCAGCGGGACGAGTATGAAAGCCATCAATAGCCACATGAGCGGGTGCATCCTTTGTTTTGCGGTGCGCCAAGGTGGACTTGGCATGCAGTCACGCCTACATATGATCAACAACACACGGTTTTCAACGCATTGCCTGAATGAGGTCCTAATGAACTCGCCCGTTTTGCAGCTTCTGGTGCTCGCCGGCATCGCTGTTTTCCTGATCCTGCGGCTCAGAAGCGTTCTGGGAACACGCGACGGGCACGAGCCCACGCGTGAAGTACAGGCGCCGCAAAAGCCGCGCACGCATAAACTCGAAGTGATCGAGGGCGGCCCTGACCATGACATTATAGACCATGTTCCTGAAGATAGCGAAACGGCTGTCGCACTGGCACAGATGAAGCGCGCCGAGCCGTCCTTTGGTGTCACTGATTTTCTTGGCGGTGCGCGCGGCGCGTACGAGATGATCCTGATGGCGTTCGAGCGCGGCGAGATCGACGATATGCGCCCCTTCCTGTCGGAGGACGTCTATAATTCCTTTGCCGAAGTCATTGCGATCCGCGAGGAAAAAGGTCTGACAATCGAGACTGATTTTATCGGTATCCGCGACATGACCCTGTCGTCTGCCGCGTTCGATGACGCTAGCAGGACGGCGGAAATCACAGTCAAATTCGTGGGCGAGCTGGTGTCGGTCGTGCGCGGCGCCGATGGCGAGATTGTTGAGGGCGAGCCCGGAAAATCGAAGCGCCAGAAAGATGTCTGGACCTTCGAACGCGCCATGGGCGCCGACGATCCCAATTGGCGGCTCGTCGCCACGGGCGAATGATCAGGGCGGCCATTGCCGCGATACTGCTGGCGCTGCCTTGGGCAGGCAGTGTCGCTGCGTCCGATGTCCGCTATGATATCCTCAGCTTTGCTGATCTCGACGGTTGGACGGAAGACGATCACGCCAGCGCGCTGAATGTTTTTGCGCAGACCTGCCGCGATATGAAGGATTTCGACTGGCGTCCGCTTTGCGCGCTTGCGCAGCAAAAACCGGGCGCGCGGGACTTCTTTGAGCTTTTCTTTCGCCCGGTTCTGATCACCGAAGGCAAGCCTGCGCTGTTCACGGGTTACTTCGAACCCGAGCTTGATGGTGCGTTGCGCGCCAGCGAACGATACCGGTATCCGCTGTATCAGCAACCCCCAGAGGCCCGTGAAACAGATCTGTGGCTGACCCGGCGCGAGATTGAAGCGGGCCCGGAAATGAAGAACCGAGGGCTTGAAATCGCGTGGGTTGATGACCCGGTGGAGCTGTTTTTCCTTCAAATTCAGGGGTCTGGCCGTATTCGTCTGCCCGATGGCCGCATGATCCGTGTCGGTTATGGTGGCGCCAATGGGCATGAATACAGCTCTATCGGAGCGGAGCTGGTCCGGCGGGGGATCTACAATCTGCATCAGGTATCCGCCCAAGTGATCAAAAGCTGGGTGAGGCGCAATCCCGAGGCGGGTGCAGAACTGTTGCTGCATAACGCGTCCTATGTATTTTTTCGCCGCATTGATGATATCGACCCTGCGCACGGCCCGCGCGGCGCGATGAACCGCTCGATCACAACGGGCCGGTCAATCGCCGTCGATCCCGCATTTGTCCCATTGGGTGCGCCTGTCTGGATCGAGAAGGCCGGGTCAGAGCCAGTCCACCGCCTGATGGTGGCCCAAGACACAGGTTCAGCCATCAAGGGCGCGCAGAGGGCCGACCTGTTCATGGGAACGGGCGACGCAGCCGGGCGCGCCGCTGGAACACTGCGCGATGAGGGCCGTATGCTGGTCCTGATGCCGATCCAGCGCGCCTATGCGATGGCACCGGATGCGATGTGATGAGCCGCCGACGCCTGCGCCCTGATGAGATCGACCTGTGGAATCAGATCGCGCGCACGGCAACGCCGCTGGACCCAGTGCAACCGCGCCCCACAGGGCCAGCTCAGAAACTCACGCGCGAGACGCCACCAAAGCCGGAGGCGCCGCGTCCGGTGGCGCCCTTCTCTCTCGGGCAGAAGGCCGCGCGCAGTGGTCCGGCGCATGACGTATTGCCCGGCCTGACCGACCGGATGCGCGCGCTTCCCGTCACCATGGACCGCAAGGCCTATGGCAAGCTGAAAAAGGGCAAGCTGTCGCCAGAGGCGCGGATTGATCTGCACGGTATGACGGTGGACCGCGCGCATGGCGCCCTTTCAGGATTCATCTTTCGCGCCCATAGCCAGGGCAAGCGCTTGGTTCTGGTGATCACTGGCAAAGGGCGGCGCAGCGATGATGGCGGACCTATGCCGGTGCGCCAAGGCGTCCTGCGCCATAACGTGCCGCATTGGCTGAGCATTCCGCCATTGTCTGGGCTGGTGATGCAGGTCACGAATGCGCATAACCGACATGGTGGCGGCGGTGCCTACTACGTGTATTTGCGGCGCCCCAGATAATAGAGGACGCCGCGTGTTGTGATATTGGATTTGGGTATTTTTACCAAGAAAAAACCCAAGTCAGCTGTACAGTCAGAGAACGTAACGGCTGAGATCGGTGGATTTCGCCAATTCGCCCAGATTTTTATCAACGAATGCCTCATCCACTGTGACCTCCTCGCCCATGCGGTCGGGCGCGTTGAAGCTGAGTTCTTCGAATACGCGTTCCATCACCGTATAAAGGCGGCGAGCGCCGATGTTTTCGACCGATGCGTTCACCTCAGCGGCGATGTGCGCGAGGGCTTTAATGCCGTCATCAGTGAAAGTGACCGTCACCTCTTCGGTCCTCATCAGCGCCGTGTATTGGCGGGTAAGCGCGTTGTCGGTTTCGGTCAGGATGCGCACGAAATCCTCTTCGGTCAGGGCACGCAATTCGACGCGGATGGGCAGCCGGCCTTGCAATTCCGGCAGCAGATCAGACGGTTTGGCGATGTGGAACGCGCCCGAGGCGATGAATAGAATGTGATCGGTTTTGACCGCGCCGTATTTGGTGCTGACATTCGTGCCCTCGATCAACGGCAGCAGGTCGCGCTGCACGCCCTCGCGGCTGACATCGCCGCCGCGCGCGTCGCTGCGTGCGCAGACCTTGTCGATCTCGTCCAGAAAGACGATGCCGTTCTGCTCGACCGCCTCCAGCGCGGCACGGTTGACGGTTTCGTCATCCAGCAGTTTGTCGGCCTCTTCTCCGATCAGGATGTCATAGCTGTCGGCCACGGTCATCTTGCGTTTTACGGTGCGTCCGCCGAAAGCCTTGCCGAAGATATCGCCAAGATTCATCATCCCCATCTGGCCGCCACCGGGCTGGCCGGGGATGTCCATCATGCCCATCGGGCTGGATGTATCGGCCACGTCCAGTTCGATCACCGTATCGTCCAGCTCGCCCGATTTCAGCTTCTTGCGGAACAGGCTGCGCGTACCTTCGCGAGCATCCTCACCAGCGATGGCGGTGATCACGCGTTCTTCGGCGGCCGTGCGGGCGGAGGCGTTGACGTCCTCGCGCATCTGCTCGCGGGTCATGGCGATGGCGCTGTCCACCAGATCGCGGATGATCTGCTCCACGTCGCGGCCGACATATCCGACCTCGGTGAATTTTGTCGCCTCGATCTTGATGAAGGGGGCGCGCGCGAGCTTCGCAAGACGGCGGCTGATTTCGGTCTTACCGACGCCGGTGGGGCCGATCATCAGGATATTCTTGGGATAGACCTCGTCGCGCAGGTCATCGGCCAGTTGCCTGCGGCGCCAGCGGCTGCGCAGGGCGACGGCGACGGCGCGCTTTGCATCCTTCTGACCGATGATGAAGCGATCCAGTTCGCTGACGATTTCGCGGGGGGTAAGGTCGGTCATGGGGGTCCTTTCGGCGGCTTATTTGGCGATCGTTTCGATCGTCAGGTTGCCGTTGGTGTAGACGCAAATATCGGCGGCAATCGCCATGGCGGCGCGAGCGATCTGTTCGGCGGTGCGGTCCGAATCCATCATGCCGCGCGCGGCGGCGAGGGCGTAGTTGCCGCCCGATCCGATGGCGGTCACGTCATGTTCCGGCTCCAGCACATCACCCGCGCCGGTGATGACGTATAGCTCGGCGCCGTCGGTGACGATCAGCATCGCCTCCAGCTTTTGCAGGTATTTGTCGGTTCGCCAATCCTTGGCCAGCTCGACGCTGGCGCGTTGCAGCTGGCCGGGGGTCGCCTCCAGCTTGCTCTCCAGCCGCTCAAGCAGGGTGAAGGCATCAGCGGTGGAGCCGGCAAAACCTGCGACCACGTCAAAGCCACCGGGGCTGAGGCGGCGCACCTTGCGGGCGGTGCCCTTGATCACGGTCTGGCCCAGACTGACCTGGCCGTCGCCCGCAATCACCACCTCGCCGCCCTTGCGCACGCCGATGATGGTGGTGCCGTGCCAGCCGGGGAATTGGTCGCTTGCCATGTGATCGCTCCTTATGCCTTTGGGACTATATGGAAGCCGCGCCGCCGGACTGCAAGTTTTGCAGCGCGGCATGCAAAAAGGGCGCCACGTGCGGCGCCCTTTGGGATATTGCGAAACAGCGAAAATCAGATCGCGTCTTCGATCCAGCTTTGCAGTGCGGCCTTGGGCGCGGCGCCCGAGCGGTTGGACACCACTTCGCCGTCCTTGAAGATAAACAGCGCCGGGATGCCACGCACGCCCATGGCAACGGCGGAGTTTGGATTGCTGTCGACGTCGACCTTGACGACCTTGACCTTGCCCTTCATTTCCTCGGACAACTCTTCCAGTGCGGGGCCGATCTGCTTGCAGGGGCCGCACCATTCGGCCCAGAAATCGACCACTACGGGGATGTCGGAATTTTTCACTTCGGCGTCGAAAGTGTCGTCGGTGACGGCTACGGTGGCCATGATGCTCTCCTGCGTTTGGGTTCCCGAGATACCTAAGTAGCGATGCTGCCAAGGTCAAGTTGCGCCGGCGCGGCGCAATGCAGCAGCCACCAGATCGCGCGGCAGGATCATCAGCGATGCAGTGCCAGTCCAGAGGATTGCAGTTTCCATCTGGCGGCCGGGGTAGATGTCTGCGGCCATGGCGGCATATGCACCCATTTGACGTAGCAATCCTTCTGGGCAGGCGGCGGGGATGTCGGGGATGAAAATATTCGTTTTGAAGTCGACGATCAGCACGGTATCGCCGCGAATGATCAGCCGGTCTACCACGCCCTGAAGGCGGCCTAGCCCCGGGATGTCACCCGTAATGCCAACTTCGGGCAGGGCATCCGGACTCCACAGCGGCGCTAATGCGTCATTACGTAGAACGCGCGCTGCTTCGGCGTGCAGTGCGGGGATTTGATCTGGATCTGAGGCGTCTGGGCCTTGGCTGAGAATCGTTGCCGCAGCGCCGGGCCAGTCAGCCTCGGGCAGGGAGGGCAAATACTCCAGCAGGGCATGGATCTGCCGGCCGCGCAGTTTGGCGGCGTCTTCGTCCTGACCGGGATCGCCAGGTAGCGCTTTGGCGCCGCCCAGATCGGAGGGGCTGAGTGTTTGCATCTCCTCGGGCGGTGGTGGGGCAGGAGCGTGAAAAAACGGCTCTAACACCGTCGTTTCGGGCTCCTCTACTGGTGTGGATGCGGCCGCCTTGATTGACCAGTCGCCGCGTTCAAGCCGCAAACCATCGCCGCCGTCAAAGCGGTGCGGCACGGCGCCCAGCCGGGTCAGACCGTCGCTGATTTTCTCCAGCCAGCTGTCCCCGCTATCGCCGGGATCCTTGGCTGCGCCGACGATCAGCCATTTTTCCGCGCGGGTCATGGCGACGTATAGCAAGCGGTCGCGCTCCGCCTCCTGCGCGTCTTTCATCGCGTCAATAATGGCGGTTTGCGCGTCGGGCATCGCGCCTGCACGCATACGCCAAAGCGGCGCGCCGCGGGTTTTCAGGATCTGGTCGCGGATGGTGATCTGCCGCTTGCCAGCCTCCGGCAGAATCACGATGGGCGCCTCCAGCCCCTTGGAGCCGTGGACCGTCATCACGCGGATACGGTCGCCGGCGCTGTCCATCTGGCGCTTGATCTCCATATCGTCGGTCTCCAGCCAGACCAGAAATCCGGTCAGGCTGTCCACCGCGCGCCGCTCATAGGCCAGTGCCTGCGATAGCAATGCATCGATGCCGTCCTCGGCCTCGGACCCCAGCCTTGCCAGCATTTTCCGGCGGCCATCATGGCGCGTCAGGATGCGTTCGATCAGATCGTAAGGGCGCAGATATTCCGATTGATCGCGCAAATCGTTAAGGATCTGCATGGTATCCGGGTATTCTTCCGCCCGTTCGCGCAATGCCTCCCACAGGTATGTTTTCGGACGGCGGCCCTGCGCCACGCCATAAAGCTGGGCCTCATCCCAGCCCAGAACAGGCGAGCGGAGCGCAACGGCAAGTGACAGATCGTCCTCAGGCGTCGCAAGAAAGGACAAGATCGCGGCCAGATCCTTGACCGCCAATTCGCCCGCGACCTTGAGGCGATCCGCCCCGGCGATGGGCAGGTTGCGCGCCTTGCAGGCGCGGATAACCTCGTGAAACAATGCGGCGCGGCGCTGAACCAGGATCAGAAAATCACCGGCGCGGACGGCGCGCATGTCTTTGCCGTCCGGTATAGGCTGCGCAGTGGCGATCATCTGCGCGATGGAATCTGCAATCTGTCCAGCCAGCACCACATCGGGATCGCTTTCGGCGCGCACGTCCACCGGCGCGTGCCAGGGCGGATCGTCCGGGGCGTCCGGCGCGGGTTTGATCGGCCACAGATCGACGCGGCCGGGCAGGGCAGGCCAAAAGGAAATATGGCTCTGTTCCGGGGAAAACCCTGACGCTTCGCGGCCCTCGAACGTTGCGTCAACCGCGTCAAGTATCGCGCTGGAGGAGCGGAAGGAATGCTCCAGCCGCTGGGTTTGCAGCGGCGTGCCGGCCGCCTCCAACCGCTCGGCAAAGTCGCGCTGCATCCGGTCAAATTCGCGCGGATCGGCGCCCTGAAACGAATAGATCGACTGTTTCTTGTCGCCCACGACAAAGATCGTGCGCTGCACGTTCTGCCGCGCGCCCAGGCCGCTGGTGAATTCCTGCGCCAGACGGTCGATCACCTGCCATTGCACCGGGCTGGTGTCCTGCGCCTCGTCGACCAGAATATGGTCGATGCCGCCATCCAGCCGAAAGAGCACCCAAGCCGCCACGTCCGAGCGGGTCAGCAGCGCCCGGGCGCGCAGGATCAGGTCATCGAAATCCAGCCAGCCGCGCAGCTGTTTGGCGCGCGCATAGGCCGGCAGGAACACTTGGGCAAATTGGTGCAAGGCGATGCTGACCTGCAACGCCTCCAGCGCGATGCGTTCGGGGCGCGCCGCCTCGACGCGATGCATCCACGCGTCGATCAGATCCATCGTATCGCCCAGCGCGGTCCGCGTCCCCTTTGTTGGGAAGCGGGTGGAAACGGTGAAGGGCGCCGTGCCGGATTTGGTCAGAAATACATCTTCGAGGATCGGCAGGGCGCCGAAATCCAGCGCGTTGATACACTTCAGCTTTGCTGCCGCGTTCACGTCGGTTTTGCTGCCAGCGGCCAAAGCAGTTACTAACTTGGTCAAAAGCTGAGTTTCGTGGCCGTGAAACACGTCGGCCTCGACACTTTGGCGCGATGCATCGGGGCGCAGGCCCAGCGCCTTGGCCAGCCCTGCCTCGGTCCATGTTTCATCGAACAGCGGCGCCTTGCCGGCGATTTCGGCGGTCAGTTCATCCAGCGTCTCGCCCGTATGATGGCGCGCCAGCGCATAGAGTTTGGCCGCGTCGGGGCCGGCCGCGATCTGCTCGACAATCTCGGCGCGCAGCAGTTTGGCGGTGCGATCTTCCATTTCCACGAATTGCGGATTGACCCCGGCCTCCAGCGGGAAACGGCGCAGAAGAGAGGCGCAGAAGGAGTGGATGGTCTGTATCTTCAGCCCGCCGGGCGCCTCGATCGCGCGGGCAAACAGGCGCCGCGCATCGCGCAGGGCGGTATCGCTGAGCGGGCCAGTGACGCCCAGCTCGGACAGCGCGGCGGTCAGCGCGTCCTTTTCCAGCATCGCCCACGCGCCAAGGCGCAGGAACAGGCGGTTCTGCATCTCGCTGGCGGCGGCCTTGGTGTAGGTCAGGCACAGGATATGCTGCGGATCGACGCCGTCCAGCAGCAGGCGCGCAACCCGGTCCGTCAAAACCCGCGTCTTGCCCGAGCCGGCATTGGCGCTGAGCCATGTCGATAAATCCGGGCGCGCCGCTGCCATCTGGCGCAGTGTGGCATCATCACGCTGCATCATGGCATCTCCTGCGGTGTCGGATCGTCGGTGATGTTCCATTCGCCAAAGCGGGACAGTTGATCGTAATCGCCCACCTCATCCTTGCGTTTGATCGCGCGGCGGGCGGTGTAGCCCTGCCGCAATTCGCGATAGGCCGAAATCAGGTCGTGCAAGCTTTGCCAGACCTTTTCGGCAGGTTCCTCGTCCAGCGGCGCAGGCACCTGGGACGGGGTACTGCCAAGGCCGATATAGACCGCGCGCGCCACATCGCAGGGCGCCAGTTCGCCAAAGCCGGCGCGCTGGGCAATCGCGGCCTCCAGCAAAAGCTGCTTGTCGAAAATCACCTGTTCCTTCTTCGACGGAGGTTTGCCGGTCTTGTAGTCATAAAGGTGCAGCCGCCCGTCGGCATCTATGTCAATTCGGTCCGCCTCGGCCACGAGGGTAAAGCCCAGATCGGCCATTTCAGCCTGACCGCGCGTCTCGAACGCGGTGGGCGTGGCCAGATCGCGGCGCGCGATTTCGGTGTCGATGAACCAATCGGCGACACGTTCCAGCCGGGCCAGCCATAGTGCGCGCGCCTCGGCCCACGGCACTTTGCGCGTCAGAACCTCCTGCGCCAGATCCATCAGTGCCTCGCGCGTCAGGCGGCTGGGATCTTGGGTGCTTTCCTTGATGAAACGTTCCAGCACCTCGTGCAGGACGATACCGCGCAGCAGGGCATCGGGCGCTTGCATCAACGGATTGAGAGGGCGCAGGCGCAAAACATGTTTGGCGTAAATGGCGTAAGGGTCGCGGATCAGACGTTTGATTTCAGTCACTGACAGGCGGGTTGGTCGCGCTTCAACCGGCGGGCAGGGGGCGGGGCGCGGTGCGGGCGGGACGGGGGTAACGGCCTCCATCCGGGCGGCCTTGTCCAGCCAGATCTGGCCGCGTGCGCGCATGTCGTCCAGCGCCGCCGTGCCGCCTTGGCCGGGCAGGCCGGCCAGCAGGTTTTGCAAACGGTTCAGCCAGCGCGACACGACTGTTTCGCTGTCATCGGAGCGGATGCTGCGGGTGATCCAGACCTCGCCCGACAGCACCGCCTGCTGAAAATCATGCGCCGCAAGGCCAATACGCCGCTCGGGCAGCAGCAGACCTGCCTGATGGCGCAGCGCCCGGTTCAGCCACGGATCGGGCGGCTGGGATTCCGGCCAGCTGCCCTCGTTCAGGCCGGCAAGGATCAGCATGTCGGCGCCCTGAACGCGCGCCTCCAGCGTGCCCCAGATCAGAATGCCGGAATGGGGCGTGGTCGCGCTGCGCACTTCTTCGCGCTGAAGGATCGCGGTGAAAAGGGTGGTGTAATCGGTCGCGATCATATCGCCGCCATGCGGCGCCTCGGCGATCAGCATATCGCAAATGTCGCGCGCTTTCTTGCCGGCGTCCTTTTGCCATAGCTCACTGGTTCTGTCAGCAATACAGCCTAGCGCGATAGCCTTTGCTGATGCCATGTGAGCGTTCGCCCGCGTGTTCAGTGGCTGCGCGTCGGCGGCGTGCTGGGCCGAGATATACGTTGCAATCCAGTCAGCCCACGGGCCGGCAATCGGCTCGCTCAGCGTGGCGGCCCAAGCCGTGATATCATCGCGGCACGGATAAGGCGGCCCGTTTCGGCGCAGATGCAGTTCCAATTCATGCGTCAGGCGGAGATGCGTGCCACGTGCGCCGCCAGTATGGGTCAGCGGATGTTTCAGCAGCGTCAGCAGCGATTCAGCGGTCAGCGGCCCCAACGACAGTTCGGCCACATGGCGCAGGAACCGGCCTGGTGGTGACAGGTGCAGCGGCACCCCGGCACTATCGTCGGGGATGATTCCCCACCGGTCCAGCGCGGCGGCAACGCGGCGCGTCAGGCCACGATCAGGCGTGATCAGCGCGGCGGTCTGACCATCCTCTGCGGCCGCGCGCAGGCGCATGGCAATGCACTGCGCCTCGATCCGTTGGGACGGCGCCTCCAGCAAGGTCACATTCTGCATGGCGTCCGCGATACCTTCCAGCTTTGGGCCTTCCTCCAGCCACTGGTCGGTAATCGGTGCCGGGCGCAGGGCGAGAGATACGAGACGCGCGCGGTCTGGGCTGGGCGGGCGTGCATCTGACCAGCGGTCTATTTGCGTCAGATCCAATGCGGCGCGCAGCGCGTGAAACCGGTATTGCGGATGGTCTTCGCTGAGCATCGGGTCATTCAGCGCGCCCCAGACACGGGTGGGCATGTCAAAATCATAGCCGGGCAGAACAACCGCGCCTTGTGGAAGTCGGGCGACCGCTTGCATCAACAGCTGCGTTGTGCCGCGCGATCCGGTGGATCCAGCCAGCAGCACAGGATGCTGAGGTGGCGCATCCAGCCACCTATTGATTGTTCGCTGCACCACTTGGCGTTGCCGCGCCTCAGATCCGGCAGCGCCGCGCCCGTCCGTAAAGTGGCGCACGATATTCAGGAAGGCGCGGATGCGTTCCCAATGGCCCGATTGGTCACTGATATCCAACTGGTCTATGACGTCGGGGGATACGCCCTCGCCCTCCATTTCGTCCATCAGTTTGGCCAGGCTGTCGGCCAGATCATATAGCGCGGTGCGCGGGGCCAGCCCCGGCTGCTGGTCCAGCAGGGATGAGATCAGCTGGATCAGCTCCAGCCGCCGCCGCAATGGTGGCGCTGGCTGTTCAATGTCGGCCATTCGCCAGCTTTGACCCAGATCGGTGACCAGAGAAATCCGGGGAAGCAGCCGGGCGCCGCTCTCACTCATCAAGGAAAGGATGCGCCGCGCCATGCGCCGCGTGTTCACAATCAAATGCACCCGGCCCAGCGCCTCGGGCGGGGTATCTTTCAGCCGGGTAAACAGCCCGTCGACCAGCGCCGCAGGGAAATCAACGCCAGGCGGAAGGCCAAAGACGCGCGCGCTGGCTGCTGGGTCAAACATCAGCGGCGTCCAGCATGTCTTCGGCCAGCGTGATGCCCCCGGGATGCCCCACATCACACCATTTTCCCGGATAAATGCAGCCATGCAGACGGCCCGCGGCCATCACTTTATCCCAGACGCTATTCAACGAAAAAGCCGCGTCCGGCATATGCTTTAGCGTATCGGCCTTGATGATTTGAGCCCCAGAGTAAACCAGACCGGCGCCACGGGACAGGATGCCAGCCTCGTTTATCAGAAAATCGCCGTGTCCGGCATGTCCGATAGCTTGCGCCGGGAGCAAGCACAGCAGTAATGCATCCATGACCTCCGGCCGCCATGCTGCGGTGAGAAAACGAAGGGGATTTGGCCCGCGCCAGACGGCATCGGTGTTCATCGTGTGAATTGTGGCCGCGCTCAGCAGAGGAAGCGCCGCGCGCAGGCCACCGCCCGTATCCAGAATTTCAGGTGACTCGTACGCGATTTTTACGTCACGTCCGGTCAGATGCGCGGCAATCTGATCAGCCTTGTAGTGGGCGTTAACCACAATATGCGACCCGCCTGCTGCGACAGCAACATCCAACGCGTGGTCCAGTAAAGGCCGCCCGGCAACTTCGATCAACGGTTTGGGACGGTCCGCTGTCAGCGCACCCATTCTGGTGCCAAACCCGGCGGCGAACAGCATTATGGCGTCTGGTTCATTGGGCATTGGCTTTGGTATCCTCACAGAAGGTTAATGTCGCCTTGGACAGGGCGTGCCGTAAGGATGACGCTGGATTGCTATGAGTGTTCACAAGATGCGTCCGGCCAGGCGAGGTTAGCGCGCAATCAATGTTGCCGCGAAGCGACGTCCCGATGTGCTGAAAATTAGTGAATATTTTGCCAAACAAGTCAATTTCTGCCTCGTTGGGCGGGAAAAATCTGGAGTGCGGGCGCACGCAATGCGCGAAATGCCGTTCAGCAGTGCTGAGAAAAGCAGGCAGGTATCTCAACGTGCCCGTGTGGCTGCCGCGCCGCTTGCGAAGATTCCCCAAACCGTCCGCGACGCGGGCAAGCAAGGCCGAGATCGCCACAGTCCATCGGGTCTGAATAATGGCGCGAATGCCCGATGCAATAACAAGGTCACACATTCAAGGCATCCTCCACGCGCGCGGTCCAAGCTGGATACTGCCATTCGAAGGTAAGCAACCGCGTGTTCGGATCGGCCTGCGTGGACAGCGTCAGACAAAGGGCGTCTTTAGGCGTCAGATCGCCCAGCCGGTCGGGCCACTCAATCAGACAGATGGCGCTGTCGAACGCATCAATAAGACCAAGCTCAAACACTTCGTTCGTATCGGTTAGGCGGTAAAGATCTGCATGCCAGATCTCGCTCTCACGGCTCGGATATGACTGTACAAGCGTGTATGTCGGGGAGGGCACATCTTCGTGTGCCGGCAGCAAGGACTGGATCAGGCAACGGGCAAAATGTGTTTTTCCAGCGCCGATATCTCCTGTCAGCAGCACAGTATCTCCAGGCCCCAGAAGCGGCGCCAGCCTTTGGGCGACGGCGCAGGTCTGGTCTGGGCAGGCCGACGCGAACGTTCTGGATTGAAGTTTGTGCATGACGGGACACTACACATGGCGCAGACACCTGCAACAAGGTTCAGCCCGCGATTGCCGCAACAGCCGCCTTTTGGGGTACGATTGTCTGCGCCCGAAGCGTCATCATGCAGGCGCCGCCCGGCAGCGGCTCTAACTGGCAATGATGGCTATGGCCTTGATTTGAGGGGATGGTCTTGTAGGCGCCGCCCCCGTGATCCCGGGTTCTGAGGCTGGCTTCGACATCGCGCCATATCGCTGGCGCCGGCAGGGCGGCGGCGCAGGCGCTTATCAGATCAGCAACCGTCATGTCGGCAAAGCAGATGTCGGGATCGATCCTCAGCAGACGTGTTGCTGCGGCGTTGCAGAAGGCCAGGACATTGTCTGCCCCGATCACCATCACGGCATCCGGCAGACAATCCAGAGACGACTGCCGCAGGTCCAGCTGCGTCCGGAACCGCCGGGCAAGCATGACTTCGGCGGTAATATCCTCGAAAAGAAAGGCAACCGCACCATCGGGATGAGGCCGACCGGTGACCCGATAGGTGACGTCGTTCGGCAGTGACCACGTTTCCTGATACAGCCCGCCTTCGGCGCTTTCGATCACTTCGTTGATCTGAGTCCGCCACGAGGCATAGCTGCGTGGTTCAGGCATGACGCAGCGATTGCGCAAGTTGTCAAAAAACGCCATCAGATCGGGTTGTGCGCTGAGAAAATGGGCAGGAAGCGATGTCAGATCGACCAGCGCGGGATTGAATAGCGCCAGCTTTCGATTGCGGTCGAAAACTGCAAGCCCAATGGTAAGGTAGGAAAAAGTCTTGGTCAGGGTTTGTAGAAAGTCCTTCTGCATGGCCTCGGCGGTCACGATTTTGGTTACATCAGTGGCATGGTGCAGAACCTCTGTTTCATCCGCTTTGGAATGCACCTCGTACCAAATCGGGCGCCTTGTGCCGTTTGTTTTTATCGAGAACCGGCTGGTGCTGCTTTCGCCGGGTGCGGGGGCCGTCACCTCGTGCGCGTCAGATTCAAAGGCGGCGGCGCAGGCCGCATTTTGCCACAAGACTGCGCCTTGTGGGGACGTTTTCCAAATCGGATAGGGTGCGGCTTGCAGCAATTCTGTCTCGCGCAGGAGGCGCGCGCGCTGGGCCAGCATCTGGTGCCGTTCTCCGGCGCAGGAATGGGGTGGATCGCTTAGCGTCACGCGGGTTCCGTGCTGGGTGCAGAGCAGGCGCAATTCGGCCGTGTCGCCGTCTTCGCAGGGCTTCAACGACAGCGCTTGATCCTCGACCAGATCCGCAAGTGTCTGCGGAAGATCCGCAAAGCGCGGTTCAAGCCACGCCCGCAAATCGGTCCAGGACTGCGTTACGTTCGGCACATCCGGCAGGGCGCCGGATTGGTGATCAAACAGTTGATCGTCTTGAAACAGAAATACCGCGTCATTGCCGCCAATTGGCGGAGTGGCATGGTTGCGCTGCGGGCCGGGCGCCCATCGTCCGATCGCCCACAAAACAGCGAATGACACCGCCCCGGCCGTTGCGGCTAAACCCAGCCATAGCATCAGCGATATCACGGCCATGCGACTGTCCCTTTTATATTTCTCCTGGTTCAGACACTGCGCGTTATGGGTTAATGACAGGTTAAGCATCGTAAATATCATTGGGAAATTCAAAAAGGTTTAGGCAGCTCAGTGCGTAAAGGGGGTGTTTTGGCCGATGCCACCAGAGTTTGCGGGACTGTTGTAGGTAAGTTGAGCAAGCGGCCAAACCACTTCGACCACCGCGCCGATACGTTCGCGGCGGCGCGAATCGCCTCGGAAGGAATCGGTGCCGTTGGCAAAGCTGAGGACAGCGCCTGACCGCTCCAGCAAGGTTTTGGCAATGAACAGACCAAGGCCCATCCCCTCGTATTCGCGCCGGTTGGACATCACATCCCGGGCGCGGCGGCGCACAATCGGTTCGCCAATGCGGCCCAGCAAATGCGGCGGATATCCCGGACCGTCATCCATGATGCGCATCGTGATCTTTTGATCGGACCAACGGGTTTCGATCCAAACCCTGTGTTCAGCAAAATCCACTGCGTTCTGGATCAGGTTGCGCACACCATGAATTATTTCGGGGCTGCGCGGAATGATTGGCGGATCATGAGGAGCGGCGCCGATAGGAGCATGATCGAACAGCAGGCTCTTGCCGCGCTGGGCATGAGGTTCGGCCGCTTCGTCGATGACAGCCGTAAAGGGAGCGTGGCGCAATTGCAGATCGTCCTTGCCGGCGCGACCCATGGACCGCAAAATATCGCGGCAGCGATCCGCCTGATCGCGGATCAGCAATGCATCGTCGCGCGAATCGCTGCCTTCGGGCAGATCGTCGGCCAACTCGGAGCTGGTGAGCTTGATCGTGGCAAGCGGTGTGCCCAGTTCATGCGCGGCAGCGGCAACAACGCCGCCCAGATCGGTCAATTTCTGTTCGCGGGCAAGGGCCATTTGCGTGGCCTGAAGCGCGCCTGACATCGTGCGAATTTCATTGACAGTCCAGCGCGAGTAAACGCCCAGGAAGACAATCCCGATAATGATGGCCACCCAGTTTCCGAACAGAAAAATCACGGGAACGCGCAGAACAGAGCCTGATTCCGTGATCAGCGGTAGGTGAAACCGCGCCAATCCCGACACGATAAGGATCGCCGCCAAGCCCAAAAACAGGCTTGAGCGGGACGATAGTGAGGAGGCCGACACCACGACAGGCCCCACGATCAGAACCGAGAACGGATTGTTCAAACCGCCCGTGAGATACAGAAGCAGCCCCAACTGGATGAGATCGAACAGCACCATCGCAAGGTTTTCAGTCTCGGTCAGGCGCTTGTTGGCCGGAAAGACCAGAGATGCGACCAGATTGCTGATGACGGACGCGCCAATCACCATGTAGCACAGGCCAATTTCCAAATTCAGATGGAGCGCGCGTTCGGCGACGATCAGCGCGGTGATCTGCCCCACAACAGCCCACCAACGCAGCAGTATCAGAGTGCGCAGCCTTATCCAGCTGCCCCTGCCCATGGCTGCAATGTCTTGCTGAGGGGATGTGTTTATCATCTGCGGTAAATCGCCCCGTTGCGTGCGCGGTATCTTTTGTTAGATGTGACACAATAGGACGTTCTTGCCCAGAAGCCGGGTTTGATGCCCGTCACACCGCTTTGAAGGAACTGATATGTCGCGCCCGTTTATCCTTGCTGTCGCTGCCGCCGTCATTGCCGTGGCTGCGGTCATTTACATGGTGACGGCAGGCCGGACGGGGGATGACTTTGCCGAGTGCCGCACCGCAGCCGTTGCTGGCGGCGGTGATATCGGCGGTGATTTCACACTGGTCGACGAGACCGGTAAAACAGTGACCAGCGCGGAAGTGCTGGACGCGCCCGCGCTGATCTATTTTGGTTATACGTTCTGTCCCGATGTCTGCCCGCTGGACGTGGCCCGCAACGCCGAGGCTGTCGAAATCCTCGAAGAACGTGGCGTGATGGTCAAGCCGGTCTTTATTTCGATTGATCCGAAACGCGACACGCCCGAAGCGGTTGCCGACTATACCGATGCCATGCATCCCCGGATGCTGGGTCTGACCGGATCGCCCGAGCAGGTGCGCGCGGCCAGCCAAGCCTACCGCACCTATTACAAAGCGCAGGAGGCGGCGCCGGGCGAAGAGGATTATTATCTGGTCGATCACTCAACCTTCACCTATTTCACGATGCCTGGCCATGGCTTTGTCGAGTTCTTCCGCCGAGACATTACGGGCGAACAGATGGCAGATCAGGTACAGTGCTTTCTTAATGCAGGATGAGTGACTGGACGACCCGGTTTGACCGGCGCATTATGACGGGCTAAATCCCGTCCCAGGGACAAACAGGAACTGGAAATGCGCAATGGCCGATACCGAACTGGATCTGGGCGACGATAAATCTTTGCTTTTGGTCGACGATGACGAAGCATTCGTGCGCCGACTGGCCAAGGCAATGGAAAAGCGCGGGTTCGAGGTAGATGTGGCTACCTCGGTCGAGGCTGGGCGCGCCAGCGCGATAGCGCGACCGCCGGCGTATGCCGTCTGCGATTTGCGTCTGGAGGATGGCAATGGTCTGGACGTCGTCGAAGTGATACGCGCCAACCGCCCGGAAAGCCGCATCGTGGTTTTGACGGGCTATGGCGCCATTGCAACCGCCGTTGCCGCAGTCAAGATTGGCGCGACCGACTATCTGTCCAAGCCTGCTGATGCGAACGATATCGTCAATGCGCTGATGGCGACCGGGGATGATCTGCCGCCGCCGCCTGAGAACCCGATGAGCGCCGACCGCGTGCGATGGGAACACATACAGCGTGTGTATGAGCTGTGCGATCGCAATGTTTCTGAAACAGCGCGGCGCCTGAACATGCACCGCCGGACATTGCAACGAATATTGGCAAAGCGGTCGCCCAGATAGAGCAAGCCGTAGCTTTGGGCTTTGGTTTACTGAGTATCTTCGGGAAGATGAGAGGGCAGAAACGCCTTGCCCTCTCAAACGGTGATCAGGTCTTCAGGCGGCGATCCCGCGCGGCAATCAGCTTCAGGCGCAGAGCATTTAGCTGAATGAATCCGGCGGCGTCCTTCTGATCGTAGGCGCCTGCATCATCTTCGAATGTGACGTGCGCTTCGGAGTAAAGTGAGTGATCAGACCAGCGACCAACCGTGCGCGCGCTACCTTTGTAAAGCTTGATCCGGACATTGCCGGTGACATGCGTCTGGCTGGCGTCGATGGCGGCCTGCAACATGCTGCGCTCGGGTGAAAACCAGAAGCCGTTATAGATCAGCTCGGCGTATTGCGGCATCAGCTGGTCCTTGAGGTGCATCGCACCGCGATCCATGGTGATGCTTTCAATCGCGCGATGCGCCTCCAGCAGGATGGTGCCGCCGGGGGTCTCGTAGATGCCGCGCGATTTCATTCCGACAAAGCGACCTTCGACGAGGTCGAGCCGGCCCACGCCATGTTTGCCCCCCAATTCGTTCAGCTTGGTCAGGACGGTGGCAGGGCTCATCGCCTCGCCGTTGACGCTGACCGCATCGCCGCGTTCGAACCCGATTTCAACAAATTCGGGCTCGTTCGGCGCATCCTCGGGGTTAACTGTGCGCTGATAAACATAGTCAGGCGCCATTTCGGCGGGATCTTCCAGAACTTTGCCCTCGGATGAGGTGTGCAACAGGTTTGCGTCAACCGAAAAAGGCGCTTCGCCTCTTTTATCCTTGGCAATGGGGATCTGATTTTTTTCGGCAAAATCAATCAGCTTGGTCCGGCTGGTCAGATCCCATTCGCGCCATGGTGCGATCACCTTGATATCGGGATTCAGCGCATAGGCCGCCAGCTCAAACCGGACCTGATCATTGCCTTTGCCGGTTGCGCCATGGGCGACCGCATCGGCGCCGACCTCTTCGGCAATCTCGACGAGCCGTTTGGAAATCAAAGGCCGGGCGATGGATGTGCCGAGCAGATAGAGGCCTTCATAAACCGCATTGGCGCGGAACATCGGAAAGACAAAATCGCGCACGAATTCTTCACGCACATCTTCGATATAGATGTTTTTTGGGTCAATCCCCAGCATGATGGCCTTGTCGCGGGCGGGCTCCAGCTCTTCGCCCTGGCCGAGATCGGCGGTGAAGGTCACCACTTCGCAGCCATATTCGGTTTGCAGCCATTTCAGAATGATCGAGGTATCGAGGCCGCCGGAATAGGCCAGCACGACTTTTTTGGGTGCGGACATCTGTCATGTTCCTTTGTCAGGGTCGGGCCGGGGCTTAGCCGGTTTTATGTGGGCAGGCAAGGCACGCAGCTATTTAAGGCGTGAACGGTTCGTGCTGAATGATGCGTGTTGCAACCAGAAGCACCGGCTTGAACGCTATGTCGGCGCTGGGTATCATGTGGCGCGACCGGGCTGATGCGCTTGGGATCGGTGCCACGCTTGTCCTGCGAACCGCAGTGGAGACGGCGTTTCTGCGCACAACCCGACGCCTCAATCTGGTCTGATGGACGCGCCTGCAACCCGCTAAGCCTGATCACAGATGCCTTTCATGATGAAGTTGTTGTATTGCTGGGTGACCTTTGGGCTGCGCCTGCGACAGGGACCCTGTGAACTGACATCGTTTCGCTCGCGCAGCGCCCGAAATAGTGTGCGTTATCCCTACATTTGGGTGCGTGTCTGAGATACGCGGTAGCTGCAGCCATGACAGCAGACGTATCTTTTGCAGGTGTTTTCTCGATGATTGGAATTATCGCGCTCACGGGCAACGGATGGTTTGGCGCGATTTACACTCGCCTGCCATTAGATCGTGTATGCCCCTTGGGTGGATCAGCCACATCCTTCCGGCTCGGCGCTGCGCTAAAATCTACTGCAGGGATGAGCGAAACACTGTGTGTCATCATCGGCGGGGCGCATTAAGCCGGGCTTTTCCACAGTCCGATGACCGAGAGCGTCGCGGAGGGGACTTGAGTGTTTGATCTGCTGATTTGTAGCGCGAGCTGGCGGTTTGATTGTTTGCAAGCATGTTCCTGTCATCTACGGGTAAGGATTGTGAAAATGCAGTTCGGACTGAAAGCGCCAAAAAGTTACATTGCGTCGGCCGCGGTAGCTTGCGTCCGAAGGGTGGTTGGGGCACGCATACCGTCATGAATGATTTTCAAAAAAACGCCCGCGCCGCCGAAGCCGCGATGCGCCCGGTCTTTGATGCGACACCGCTTCAGCGGAACGAACATCTGTCTGAGCGCTATGACGCTAACGTACTGCTAAAACGCGAGGACCTGACTCCGGTCCGATCATACAAATTGCGCGGAGCGTTCAATGCCATGCGCAAGGTGTTGGCACAGGAGGCCGAGACGCCGATTTTTGTCTGCGCCAGCGCGGGCAATCATGCGCAAGGGGTGGCATTCATGTGCAGGCACTTTGGCGTGCAGGGTGTCATTTATATGCCTATTACGACCCCCCAGCAAAAGATTGGCAAAACGCGAATCTTCGGTGGTGACAACGTTCGTATCGAACTGACTGGTGATTATTTTGACGTCACACTTGCCGCTGCCCAAGAGTATTGTGCCCGTATCGGAGCACATTTTCTGTCACCGTTCGATGATGAGGATGTCATCGAAGGGCAGGCGTCCGTTATGGTCGAAATCGAGCGTGAGCTTGGCGGAATGCCTAACCATATCGTGATGCCGGTAGGCGGCGGCGGTCTTTCGGCCGGCGTGTGTAGTTATGTCGGTGACCGGGTCGAGATCACTCTGGTTGAGCCGGCAGGCGGCGCCAGCCTGCGTGCTGCGCTGATGGCCGGAGCGCCCGTCAGGTTGGATCATGTGAACACATTCGCTGACGGGGCCGCAGTGGCGCAGATTGGCGCGCGGACGTTCGAGCGGCTTCGCCATCTAGATCCCGGACAGGCCGTAACCGTTGATGAAGACCGCTTGTGCACAACGATGATCGAGATGTTGAACATTGAAGGCATTGTACTGGAACCTGCTGGCGCGTTAGCTGTCGATGCGCTGAAAGACATGAAAAATCGCATTCGCGGCAAGACTGTGGTCTGTGTCACATCAGGAGGTAACTTTGATTTTGAACGCCTCCCTGAGGTTAAAGAGCGCGCGCAGCGTCACTCCGGCATCAAGAAGTATTTTATCCTTCGTATGCCTCAGCGGCCTGGTGCGCTGAAGGATTTCCTAAACTTACTAGGCCCTGACGATGATATCGCCCGATTTGAATACCTCAAGAAATCCGCACGCAACTTTGGTTCTGTCTTGATCGGAATTGAAACGAGCCACGAAGATAATTTTATCTATCTATTGGATGAATTTCGGTCTGCTGGATTCAATTATCGTGATATAACAAATGATGAGGTTCTGGCTGAGTTTTTAATTTGAACATCCTATAGAACTGGCGCTTTTCATCTTTTTAGATAGAATTATCTCTGAATCATTTTATATGTTGGTTCAGACCAGCCAGAAATTCGGACTTGGACATGTCGTAAACTGCAAGAACTGCTTGCATGTCAATTTGTGAGTGCTGGTTCAGTCCTGCAACCTTCTCTCCAACTTGGCAGTGCTCTGCAAAATCTCGAAAACCCAAGTTTAATGCGCTCCCTTTGAGCATGTGAAATTTTGATTCCATCTGTGTCAGATCGCATCCAGAGCGCAACTCATTTATTTCGGATTCGACCTCTTCCAAAAATATCTCAACCACTTCACTGAAGTCGTCCGGGCCAATTTCCCTATGCAATTCCAGTATTCTGGCCCAATCAATCATGATGCCTCCGTTCCATGAGACGGAAGCTGGCATAAATTACCTAATAACATGTTAAAGCTACTATTTTGATATAGGCAGACAATATTCATCTTGCATTAATAACTTTGAGCATAAGATTGGATGATTATTTTTAAAGGTAGTTAATGTGTCGAATGTTAGCCCCTCATCAAAAGACCTGCGGTTGGATTTGCGCGACTCAACTCTGGCTATTCAAAACGTACTGATTGTTGACGACAGCCGATTGCAACGTCGCATTCTGGGCGCATCTCTCAGAAAGTGGGGGTTCATAGTAACTGAGGCGGAATCGGCCGAAGAGGCGTTGCGTATCTGCCACGCAAACCCACCGGATTTGGTGCTGAGCGATTGGATGATGCCGGGAATGACAGGCCTGGAGTTTTGCCGTGAATTTCGTGTAATGCCGCGCGACAATTACGGTTACTTTATCTTGCTGACGTCGAAATCGGACAAGGCGGAGATCGCTGACGGTCTGGATTCTGGTGCAGATGATTTTCTAACCAAACCGGTGAATCCGGGTGAATTGAGGGCGCGGATTGCGGCGGGCGAAAGAATTCTACAGATGGAGCGGGAGCTGACGCAGAAGAATCGTCTAGTCAACTCCACCCTTGGCAAGCTTCGCGCGCTCTATGAACTACTTGATAATGATCTGATCGAGGCGAAAAAACTTCAACAATCCTTGATCAGTGACCGGCACCGGGATCATGGCACCGCCGAGGTTTCTATGCTGCTTCGATCATCAGGACATGTCGGTGGCGACCTCGTCGGGATGTTTCCGGTCAGCGACACCCGCATCGGGCTTTATGGCATTGATGTGTCGGGGCATGGAATCAGCTCGGCGCTGATGACCGCGCGGTTGGCGGGTTACCTGTCGGGTGCGGCGCCGGAGCAGAATGTGGCGCTTCGGCGGCTGCCCGACGGCAGCTTCGTCCCGCGTCCTCCAGGACAGACGATTGCGGCGCTTAACGATTTGTTTTTAAGCGAACTTGACACTGAACATTACTTTACGCTGCTGCTGGCCGACGTTGATCTGGCGACGGGCCGGGTGGTCATGGCGCAGGCCGGTCATCCGTATCCGGCCGTCCAGCGCGCCGATGGGTCGGTTGAAATGGTTGGATGTGGTGGCCTACCTGTAGGGTTGATACCCGGCGCGGAATTTGAAGACTTCGAGGTTCAGCTTGCACCGGGGGACCGGTTAATGATCCATTCGGATGGAGTGACGGAATGTGCAGCGCCTGATGGCACGCTGCTAGACGATGAAGGATTGGCGCTGATGCTGAAGGAATTGCGTAGTACGCGCGCCATGGCGTGCCTGGAGTCGCTGATCTGGAAGCTGGCGGGTTTCGCAGGCGACGACGCATTTGCCGACGATGTGTCCGCGATCCTTCTGGAGATCAAGCCAATCCTGCCCAACGGCTGACGAACATTCGATCACCTTCGTTGGCCAACTGGCTGGCGGCGGTGTCGGCGCTGATTGTCAGGGCGCGATGGCCTGCCTCGGTTGGGGCGCGGACGGCCCGCACCGGTCTTGCGACATATACCGCACACAACTTCTCGGCCCACATGTCATACTCTGGCATGTAGACGAAACGGCGAAAGGCACCGATTCGCCGGGGCGTTGCGATGATCCATCCGGTTTCCTCCATGACCTCGCGGTGAAGGGCGCGTATAGGCGATTCGCCAGGATCTACTCCACCGCCTGGAAGCTGCAATTCCGGCTTCGGCGCCTCTTGCAGAGTCACCAGCAGCCCGCTTGGCCGTGGCAGGATCGCATAGACGCCGTGACGCATCCGATATGAGATGTCGGGCCGGGGTGGATGTCCCACGCGTCGGATCATATGGCTGGTTCCTCTTGGACGGCGGGTTGCCCCTGCCTATATCTTCGCGATATGCCAAGATCCGGCAAATAAGGAAACCCCATGACACTCGGTAAAGCACTTGCCTGGGACGACACGGTTCTGCCGTTCCAACTCGATAACTCAGACATTCGGGGTCGCGTTGCGCGACTTGACGGGGTACTCGGCGGTATTCTGAAACAGCACGACTACCCGGCCGCGGTCGAGGCGCTGGTTGCAGAAATGGCGCTTTTGACCGCGCTGATCGGTCAGACGATCAAGCTGCGCTGGAAGCTTTCCTTGCAGGTACAGTCAAACGGCCCCGTGCGCATGATCGCCACCGATTATTACGGCCCCCAAGAGGATGGAGAGCCTGCCCGCATCCGCGCCTACGCCAGTTATGATGCGAACCGCATTACGGATGCCGCCCCATTTGCGCAAATTGGCGAAGGATATTTCGCTATTATGATAGATCAGGGCCAAGGCATGACCCCTTATCAGGGCCTGACGCCACTTTCAGGTGGCAGCCTGACCACTTGCGCCGAGGCGTATTTTGCCCAGTCCGAACAAATCCCGACCAGCTTTGCCCTGAGTTTTGGCCGATCGACAGACCATACCGGCCCCGAGCACTGGCGGGGTGGCGGCGTTATGCTGCAGCATATGCCGGTAGCATCGCCGCTGATGACGGGCGGCGGTAGCGGCGAGAAGGGTTTGCTTCAACCGGTCGATGTCGCCCCAGATGGGGAAGCGGGTGAAAATTGGACACGGGCGAACATGCTGCTCGACACAGTGGACGATCTGGAGTTGATTGGCCCCAACCTTGCGCCGACCGACTTGCTATTGCGTTTGTTCCACGAAGAGGGCCCGCGTGTTTTCGATGCGCAAGCCGTGCGATTTGGCTGTACCTGCTCGGAAGAGCGTGTGCGCCAGAGCCTGTCGATTTATTCGGCCAAAGATATTCAGACGATGACGACGGACGATGGCCGCGTGACCGCTGATTGCCAGTTCTGCGGTGCGCATTACGATATGGATCCCCAAACGCTTGGATTCGAGGCCAAGGAAGGCGTGGCAGGCAGCAAGGATGATGGCAGCGCAGAATGAATATGCCAGATCCCATTGGTGCAGTCGCCGGTGCGCTGGGCCGTGCGGGTGAACCTACCTCCGATTTCGATCTGAACCCGGAGACGGTTCTGGCGGAGGGCAGAACTCTGCGTCCGGCTGGCGTGTTGGTGCCGTTGATGATGGGTGCGTGTGGTGCGCGGGTGGTGCTGACGCAGAGGTCTTCGGCGCTGAAACATCATCCGGGACAGATCGCCTTTCCGGGCGGGAAAAAGGATGAGGGTGACGCCGATGTGACCGCCGCCGCCCTACGCGAGGCGCGCGAGGAAATTGGCCTCGACCCGGCGAATGTCGAGGTTCTGGGGTACCTGCCGACCCACGAGACGGTGACCGGATTTACCGTGACACCGGTGGTCGCGCGCGTGTTGTCCCCATACACTCCGGTCCCGGAGGAGGCAGAGGTGGCCGAAGTGTTCGACGTGCCGCTGGATCACGTTTTGCAGCAGCAGCGATACCGGATTGAAGCGCGCTATTGGCGCGGAACAATGCGGCGGTATTATACCGTGCCATTCGGCCCCTATTACATCTGGGGTGCCACAGCGCGGATGCTGCGGGCGCTGGCCGAAGTCGCAGGGCGTCCGTGAGAATCGACGCGCCTTGGCTGGCCGCTGCGCCGCTTCAGGCGGTGTTCTCCGCGTTCGAAAATGCGGGCTATCGCGCGTGGTTGGTCGGCGGCGCTGTCCGCAATGCGGTTTTGGGTGAGCCGGTCAGCGATCTGGATCTGGCCACCAACGCAACCCCTGACCAGATGGTTAAACTGGCGCAGGCGGCAGGGATCAAGGCAGTGCCGACAGGTGCAGATCATGGAACCATGACGCTGGTTGCGGATGGCGTGCCGCATGAAATCACTACTTTTCGCCGCGATGTTGAAACATTCGGGCGTCGCGCGACCGTCGAGTTCACCCATGAGATGGCCGAGGATGCCAAGCGCCGCGATTTCACGATGAACGCGCTTTATGCGGGCGCCGATGGAATGGTGATTGACCCGGTCGGCGGTCTGCCCGATGCGCTGGCGCGGCGCGTTCGGTTTGTGGGCGATGCGAGCCAACGTATTGCCGAGGATTATCTTCGCATTCTGCGGTTCTTCCGGTTTTATGCCCAATACGGCGAGGATCGCGGAATCGATGCCGAAGGGCTGGCCGCTGTCGCTGACCATCTGGATGGATTGGAAGGATTGGCGCGCGAACGTGTCGGCGCTGAAGTGCGGCGGCTTTTGTCGGCGCCGAATCCTGCGCCGGCAATTGCGGCGATGGTGCAGGTCGGTGCCTTATCGCGCGTTCTGCCGGGTGCGGATATGCGCGCATTGGCGCCGCTTGTGCATCTTGAGCGCCAGACTGGAACGCCGCCCGATGCGGTGCGCCGCCTTGCGGCACTTGGAGGCGATGCGCCGCGCGAACATTTGCGCCTGTCCAACGCCGATAGCGCACGGCTTGATCTGCTGCGCCACGAAGTCGGCGCGACCACTGACGCCGCAGCGCTGGGCTACCGGCATGGGGCGATAACTGCCGGCGATATCCTGTTGCTGCGCGCGGCCATGCTGGAGGCCCCGCTGGACCCTGCCGCGATGGCGGCGGCATCTGTTGGCGCTGGGGCGGTGTTTCCAATCAAGGCGCGCGATTTGATGCCCCGGTATCAGGGCCCGGCGCTGGGCGCGCAGTTGAAGGCGCTTGAACAGCGGTGGATCGCTTCGGGGTTTGCCTTGACGCGTCAGGAATTGCTGGAAGGAGCACCATGACGTATCGCATCGACCGTCTGGGCCATCAGGGGGACGGCATTGCGGCTGGCCCAGTGTTCGCGCCAATGACCTTGCCCGGCGAGGTGGTCAGCGGCGCGCTAAGCGGCCAGCGCCTGACGGATATTCGCATCGTCCAACCCAGCGCGCGCCGGGTTGCGCCGCCTTGCCGCCATTTCAAAGCGTGTGGCGGCTGTCAGTTGCAGCATGCGGATGACGATTTTGTTGCGGCGTGGAAAGAGGATGTCGTGCGCACCGCCCTTGCTGCACACGGCATCGAGGTGCCGTTTCGCCCCATAGCGACATCGCCGCGACAAGCGCGCCGCCGCGCAACCCTGTCCGCGCGGCGCACCAAAAAGGGGGCGATGGCCGGGTTTCACGGGCGCGCCTCCGATGTGATCGTCGAAATCCCCGATTGCCAATTGCTGCACCCCGATTTGATGCGCGCGATTCCGGTGGCCGAGGCGCTGGCGCTCGAAACGGCCAGCCGTAAGGGCGCGCTGAGCGTGGCTGTCTGTCTGTCGGGCGGGGGTCTGGACGTTGATGTCACGGGTGGCAGGCCGCTGGACGGGCCCCTGCGCATCCTGCTGGCGGGGCTGGCCGAGGCGCATAATCTGGCGCGTATTGCGTGGGAGGGCGAAGTGATCGCCACACGCCGCCCGCCGGTGCAGCGTTTTGGAAACGCCCAGATCGTGCCGCCGCCTGGCGCGTTCCTGCAAGCCACCACCGAGGGCGAGGCGGCGCTGCTGGCCGATGTCATGGCGGCCATGAACGGCGCGGTCCGGATTGTTGATCTGTTCGCCGGCTGCGGGACGTTTACGCTGCCGCTTGCGGCTCAAGCGCAGGTTCACGCGGTCGAAGGCGACGCGGCGATGACCGAGGCGCTGGATGTCGGCTGGCGCAAGGCGGCTGGCCTGAAGCAGGTGACTGTCGAGGCGCGCGATCTGTTTCGTCGCCCGCTGCGACCAGATGAGCTGAAGCGCTTTGACGGGGCCGTGATCGACCCTCCCCGCGCCGGGGCCGAATCGCAAGTGGCGCAGCTGATTGCTGCGGCAATTCCGCGTATCGCCTATGTTTCGTGCAATCCCGTGACCTTTGCGCGCGATGCTGCGGCATTGACGGCGGGCGGCTTTGCCATCACCGGCTTGCGCGTGGTGGACCAGTTTCGCTGGTCCAGCCATGTCGAGTTAGTGGCTGATTTTGGCAGGACATAATACGCTGCTGTGAATTCCCTCTATCTCGACACCCCTGATCTGGGTTATACAGTGAAAAAAAACAGATCGAGTAGGGCACATGAAGATACTTAGGTTTTTGGCGATCGCGCTTGTCGTTGTCGGACTGTCGGCATGCAGTTCCAAGTTCAAGACATACAAAGGGCCGGAGGTCACGCACGTTGTGCTGAAAAAGACCGAGCGCAAGATGTATCTGCTGCACCATGACAAGGTGCTGGAGGATTACGATTTTGACCTCGGCTTCATGCCGGTTGGTCACAAGACCCAAGAGGGCGACGGGCGCACACCAGAGGGCACCTATCTGATTGATCGCCGCAATCCGAACAGCAAATTCCACCTGTCTATCGGGATATCATATCCCAACATGATGGACCGCGCACAGGCATATGCCGAAGGCAAAAGCCCGGGCGGTGACATCTTTATTCACGGTCAGCCGAACGGGGCCAAGGGGCGCCGTCAGGGTCGCGACTGGACTGCGGGCTGCATCGCAGTCAGCAATAAAGAGGTTGAATGGATCTACGCGATGGTAAAAGATGGCACGCCGATAACGATTTATCAGTAACGGACTGATAATCCGGCTGGGCCGGGTTTGCTAATGACGAAAGCGCCGGAGCAGGTTTGATCCCGCTCCGGCGCTTTGACATTTCAGGCGTACGGCGCTTTGGATGGCCGACTGTGGGGCAGATTAGCCTCCCATCACCAAGGTCCACCAAATCTTGCCGTTGTTTTCCTGAAGCCAGGAGAAACCCAGATCGCGGGCGTTGGGCGACAGCACGACTTTGCGCGTGGCGGGCTCGTCCATCCAGGCGGCGAGAGTCTCCAGCTCGGTTTCGTAGGTTTCCGAGATATTCTCGCCCACCAGATTGCCGGTATATCCAACGCGGCGGATGCGGTCGATCGGGGAAGAGCCGTCCGAGCCGAAGTGCCACGGCCGGTTCTGAACCGACATGTCGCGAGAGTGCGTGGCTGCGGCCGCGTTCAGCTGTGCGTTCAATACGACCGGACTACGGCCAGCTGCGTCGCGCAAGGAATTGACCGAATCCAGCATCCTGTACTGGATCGACGACGTGTCGCCAGACCGGATTCTATAAACTTTCGGCAGCGGTTTACCATCCGGGCCGATCTGTGGCTGCGTTGGCATAGAGGGCGCACAGGCGCTCAGAGCGAGCAGTGCAGAAAAGAAGAGAATTAGAATTCGCGACATAGGCTTGGGACCACCCGACATTATTTATGTCCGTTAGCTGTACAGCGCCAAGCGTTGCGATTCAAACCCGCATGGTCGGAACTCTGCCAATGTGGTATGGTTTGAATTGCGACTGCGTCTTTCGCGCAATATGCTTGACCGACCCGGAAGTATCCCGCACGCCTTGGAGGCTCCTATGACACAAAACACTCCCAAGCTGTTGAACCGCCGTAGTTTTCTGGTTTCAACGGCGGCCGCCATAGGTACCCCCGCTCTTTCGCAGAACGTCAATACGACTCAGATGGAACAGGACGTGACCGGCGCGGTGCGGCGCAACATATCAAGCTTTCGGTCGCTGACCTGGCAACCGTATTTCTCGAATCTCAGGAACGGTGCCGTTTTGGTGGATATCGATTCGCGGGCGCTGCATTTCTGGAGCGCGGATGGAAGAACCTACAGATTGTACCCATCCTCTGTGCCTTTGTCCGAGGATCTGACCCGCCGTGGCCGTACCAGTGTCATCCGCAAGGTCGTGGGGCCCAGCTGGAGCCCGACAGCGAACATGCTCAAGCGCAACCCTGACTGGCCCCGTTTTGTGCCCCCCGGACCTGACAATCCGCTAGGCACGCATGCCCTGTATCTGGGGTGGAAATACTACCGGATCCACGGCACGCATGACACGCGCAAGATCGGCCGCAAATCGTCAAATGGCTGCATTGGCCTCTACAATGAGCATATTGCCGAGCTTTTCAGCCTGACCAAAGTGGGCACACAAGTGTTGCTTATTTGACGAAACAGCGGCGCCATATGGTACGTTCCGCCTAAGTATCAATTGCAATCACGGAAAATTGCTGTTTAGAAATTTGACACGAGGTAAATGTCTTGGGTGCTTGACGTCGCGATGTGCGGCGCAGGCTAATTTCTGGAGGATACTATGAAGAAACTCGTTCTCGCCGTCGCTCTGTCCGCTGCTGCTTCGACTGCCTTTGCTGGCAACATGGAGCCGCCCGTCATGGAAGCGCCCGTCATTGTCGAAGAGACAAATGCAAGCTCGTCCGCCGCTGGCGTCTGGGTTCCGCTGGCCGTGCTGGCCATCGTCGCAGCTGTGATCATAGCTGACTAAGCCTTCTGCGATTTTCGCTACGGGAAAGGCGCTGAACTTGTCGGTTCAGCGCCTTTTTCTATGGGCTGGATCAGGCCAGCCAGCCCTTCAAATTATCGCGGATAACACCGGCCAGCGCGTCGATATGCGCCGGATTGTCGTTAAGGCAAGGGATGTAGGTGAACTCCTCGCCGCCCGCCTCTTCAAAGCTTTCGCGGATCTCGTCGTTGATCTCTTCCAGCGTTTCGATGCAATCGGCCGAAAATGCCGGCGCGACCACCGCGATGCGGCGCTTGCCGTCTTCCTTGGCAAGGCGCGCGACCTCCTCGACGGTGTAGGGTTTCAGCCATTCTTCGGGGCCGAACACCGACTGGAAGGTCGTAGTTATCTGGCTGTCGTCCCAGCCCAGCCGCTCTTTCAGCAAGCGTGTCGTTTTCTGGCACTGGCAATGATAAGGATCGCCCTGCATCAGATAGCGTTGGGGCATGCCGTGATAGGAAACAACAAGGATTTCGGGTCTCGCCGCCCCGGCATAGGCCGTCTCGATCGAGGTCGCCAGCGCATCGATATAGGCTGGCTGATCGAAATAGGGTTCGATTGTGCGCGCGGCAGGTTGGCGGGTTTCCTTCATCAACGCGCGAAAGAATTCGTCATTCGCGGTGCCTGATGTTGCACCTGCATAATGCGGATAAAGCGGGACAAACAGGATACGGGTGCAGCCCGCGTCGGTCATCTCCCGCACTTTCGATCGGGTCGAAGGATTGCCGTAGCGCATGCAAAAATCGACCATGACATCATCGCCGTATTCGGCGGTCAGCTTGCTGCGCATTGCGTCCGTCTGATCGCGGGTGATGGTCATCAATGGGCTTTCGCCCTGCTCTTCGTTCCAGATCGACTTATACGCCTTGCCCGAGCTAAAGGGGCGTTTGGTCAGGATCACCAGTTGCAGCAGCGGCTGCCACTTCCACGGGGAATAGTCGATCACGCGGCGGTCCGACAGGAATTCGTTCAGGTAGCGGCGCATCGACCAATAATCGTAATTGTCAGGCGTGCCGAGATTGGCCAGAAGGATGCCGGTCTTTTCGCGCGGAATCGCCGGGTGATCTGCGGGCGCATGCACGGGGCAGGTGGCCTGAATGGGGGGATGTGTCATGGGCTCGTCCTTTATCCTGCGCCGGTCTGCAACCGGGACATAAGCGAATGGCGGCTTGGGTCAATCGCCCAGCGGCGTCTCTTTGGTATTCAGCGCGTCGGCCAGCCGTGTCTTGGCCGAGCCGGGGCGCAATGGCTTCTGCTGGGAGTCGTGCGGCGCCCAGCCGGTCAGAAAGATCAGATCGTAGGTCGCGAGAATTCGCCCGGCGCCATCCCCGAACGCATCGGAGTAGATCTGCGCGGCGCGGTCGAACACGGCGCGCCGGGTGAAGTGACGGGGCCGGGCGTGCATCGCGTTGCCTTCGCCCATTGCGCGCAGGTCATGCATCAGAGCGGTCGTGTCGGCGTAGCTGGCGGTCAGCGGTACGCTGTCCACCACCGGCAGGGCCAGACCCGCGCGCTGCAGCAGGCCGCCCAGATCGCGCACTTCGCCGGTCGGGGCGATCCGGGGCGACAGGCCGCCCGTGACCTCGGATTCCGCTTGCGCGAGACTTGCGCGCAACTGGTGCAGCGTGGTGCCTCCCGACATAACGCCCAGAAACAGGCCGTCAGGTTTCAGTGCGCGGCGGGCTTGGATCAGCTGTCCCACCGGGTCGTCCGACCAGTGCAGCGCCATTGCGTGGATGATCAGATCATGCGTGTCCGGCTTCAGCGCAAGGGTCGGCTCGTCCGGGATGATCGTCGCCGCGGGAAAGGCGGCGCGCCACGGAGCGGGCCAGCCGGTGATGATTGCAGGCGCCGTAAACGTTTTGTTAACCATAGAGATGCGATCCTGCACCTCGCCCAATGCCGCCTCATGCAGGAACAGCGCAGGACCTGCGGCATCGGCGCGGGCACGCTGGCGCATCAGGGCGATGCGGTCTGTCAGTTGCGCGGTCATCGGGGGATCATTATCATTCGCATGGGTGGGACATATAGGTGAAGGCCACGCATTTGCAATCGGCACTGCGGCTGGTCTATCCGTCGCGCTGCACTGTCTGCGGTGATCTGGTGGACAGCGATTTCGGCCTTTGCGGGCCGTGCTGGCGCGACACGCCTTTCGTGATGGGGCAGGTGTGCAACCTATGCGGCATATCGCTGCCTGCGGGGCCGGATGCTCCGGATGATCTGCTGACCTGTGATGACTGCCTCAGAACACCGCGACCATGGGACGCAGGGCGCGCGGCGCTGATGTATTCGGGAAACGGCCGCAAGCTGGTTCTGGCGCTGAAACATGGCGACCGGCAGGACATGGTACGCCCCGCTGCCGTCTGGATGGCGCGCGCCGCGCAGCCGCTGCTGCGCCCCGATACGCTGATCGCGCCGGTGCCGCTGCACTGGCTGCGGCTGCTCAAACGCCGCTATAATCAGGCGGCGCTGTTGGCGCGCGCAGTCGCGGCAGAGCTAAGCGTCCCGCTATGCCCAGATCTGCTGATCCGTCCCCGTGCCACGCCGTCCCTTGGCGGTCTGGGGCGCGACGCGCGCTTTGCCACGCTGGAAGGAACGATCCGCGTGCATCCAAGGCGGCGCAACCGCCTGGCCGGGCGGCACGTCCTGCTGGTGGATGATGTGATGACATCGGGCGCAACCTTTGCTGCGGCGGCGAACGCGTGTCTTGCGGCGGGTGCGGCGGGCGTCGATATTCTGGTACTGGCGCGCGCGGGCAAGGACGCCTAAATTCAGGGCATGCTCTGAACCAAAAGAAGGCCCGCCATGCAACCCGTCGACATCTACACCTCGCCGCTTTGCGGTTTCTGCCACGCGGCCAAGCGCCTTTTGTCGCAAAAGGGCGTCAACTTCAGCGAGATCGACATCGCACGCCAGCCCGAGCGGCGGTCCGAGATGACACAGCGTGCCAATGGCGGGCGCACCGTGCCGCAGATATTCATCGGCGATACACATGTCGGCGGTTGCGACGAGCTGTTTGCGCTGGAGCGGGCGGGCAAGCTGGACGCGCTGCTCAGCGTATGAGGGCCGCGCTGGTCCAGCTGTGTAGCAGTGACGATCCTGCGGCGAACCTGCCAGTGACGATGGCCCTGATCGAGGAAGCTGTCGTCGGCGGAGCCGGTTTCGTCCTGACGCCCGAAGTGACCAATTGTGTATCGGCCAGCCGCACACATCAAGACAACGTGCTGCGCACCGAAGCTGAGGATGCGACGCTGGCCGCACTGCGCGATCTGGCGGCGGCGCGCGGGATGTGGCTGCTGATCGGCTCGCTGGCGCTGAAAACGGAGGATGCGGACGGGCGCTATGCTAATCGGTCGTTCCTGATCGCGCCGGACGGATGCATTGCAGCGCGGTATGACAAAATTCACATGTTCGATGTTACGATCTCGGACAGTGAAAGCTACCGCGAATCGGCTGGCTATCGTCCCGGTACGCAGGCGGTTCTGGCAGAGATGCCGTTTGGCTCCTTGGGCATGACCATCTGCTATGATGTTCGCTTTCCGCATCTCTACCGCACTCTTGCGCAGGCAGGTGCGCGCGTCCTGACCGTGCCGTCGGCGTTTTCGCCGGTCACCGGCGCGGCGCATTGGGAAACACTGCTGCGCGCCCGCGCGATTGAAACCGGGTCGTATGTGGTGGCCCCAGCCCAGACCGGCACGCACGGCGCCAGCCAAGGCAAGCCGCGCCAGACCTATGGGCATTCGCTGGCGATATCACCATGGGGCGAGGTGCTGGCCGATGGCGGCACAGCACCGGGGGTAATTTACGTTGATCTGGACATGGCCGAGGCGGCACAAGCGCGTCAGCGCATCCCGGCACTGATGCATGATCCCGGATACGGCGGCCCCTGATGGAAGATACCCCCACAAATGCCCTTGCCGTTGCACTGTTCAGTGAGATTCTGACGAATGACCAGCTGATCCGCAATCAGCTGACCCGTGTTCTGCCCAAGGGGATGGAGATATCGCATTTTTCCGTTCTGAACCATCTGGCGCGCGCCGGCGCCGAGCGCAGCCCCGCCGAATTGGCCAAAAGCTTTCACGTCACGCGCGGCGCGATGACCAACACCCTGCACAAGCTGGAGTGGGCCGGATACGTCCACATCCGCCCCGATTGGGACGACGCGCGGCGCAAACGGGTGGCCATCAGCCCGGCGGGCCGCACGGCGCGCGAGGCGGCGATTTCGTCGATCACGCCTCTGATTTCCGAGGTCGTTTCGGAGCTGGGCGAGGACAAGGTGCGCGCGGCGCTGCCCGTGCTGCGCAGCCTGCGCGCCCGGCTGGAGCCAGAGGGTTAGGCCGGTCTGCGGCTGGCAGTGACGTAATTCACGCTCAGATCCCTGTCCGAGATCGACCATTTCCAGCTGATCGGGTTGAACACGAATCCCTTGCGATCCACCGGCTCCAGCCCGGCCTGCCGCAGCAGGTCATAAAGCTCATCGGGGGTAATGAATTTCGACCAGTCATGCGTGCCCTTCGGCAACCAGCGCATCACGTGTTCGGCACCGATGATTGCCGCAACATAGCTTTTTGGATTGCGGTTGAGGGTCGAACAGATCTGCAAGCCACCCGGTTTCAGCAACTGACGGCAAGCAGTCAGATAGGCCAGTGGATCGCTTACATGCTCGACCACTTCCATATTCAGAATAGCATCGAACTGCTCGCCCGCTTCTGCCAGCGCCTCGGCTGTGGTATGGCGATAGTCGATTTCCAGCCCTGATTGCTGCGCATGCAGGCTCGCGACAGGAATGTTCCGCTCGGCGGCGTCGGCGCCAACCACATCTGCACCCAGACGCGCCATCGGCTCGGATAGCAGCCCCCCGCCGCAGCCGATATCGAGGATGCGCAGGCCGGCAAATGGCACGGGCTTGCTCAGGTCGCGGTCGAATTCAGCGGCAATCTGCCGCGTGATGTAATCCAGCCTGCAAGGGTTCATCATGTGCAGCGGCTTAAACTTGCCGGTGGGATCCCACCATTCCTCGGCCATGGCCTGGAATTTGGCGACTTCGCCCTCGTCTATGGTGGATGCCGCCCTTTGCATTTCGCTCTCCGTATGATCAATTGCGCCTGAGGCGCATCCCTTTTTATCTTGTGGTTGCGCCATAACATAGGTCGGACATGGATAAAATCACGGGTCATAAAAGCGCGGTTCAGTATCTGTATCCCCCGGTCGAACCATTCGAGCGGCAGATGTTGGACGTGGGCGATGGTCATAGCGTCTATGTCGAGCAGTCGGGAAACCCCGAGGGCCGCGCCGTTGTCGTGTTTCACGGTGGTCCCGGCGGTGGAAGCAGCCCGGCGATGCGGCGCTATTTTGACCCGGCGATCTATCGCATCATCCTGTTCGATCAGCGCGGCTGCGGGCGTTCGACGCCTCACGCATCGGTTGAGGCGAATACGACCTGGCATCTGGTCGATGACATAGAATTGATCCGCCGCACGCTGGGCATCGAAAAATGGATCGTGTTCGGCGGCAGCTGGGGCGCCACGCTGGCGCTGATCTACGGCGTAACCCATCCGGATCGCTGCGCGCATCTGGTGCTGCGCGGCGTGTTTACCATGACGCAGGCCGAGCTTGACTGGTTCTATGGCGGCGGCGCCGGACGATTCTGGCCGGACACCTGGGCAAGGTTCATAGATTTGATTCCCCAGGATGAGCGCGGGGATATGATTGGCGCCTATCACAAACGGCTGTTTTCGGGCAATATGCATACCGAGATACTGCACGCCAAAGCGTGGAGCGCGTGGGAAAATGCCTTGGCCACGGTCAATTCCAACGGGGTTAGTGGTGATAGCCCTGCGGAATACGCGCGTGCTTTTGCCCGGCTTGAGAATCACTATTTCATTCATGCCGGATTTCTGGCCCATGACGGATGGATCCTGTCCAACATGGACCAGCTGGCGCAGGTGCCTGGCACCATCGTGCAGGGCCGCTATGACATGATTTGCCCGCCTAACACCGCGTATGAACTGGCAAATGCTTGGCCCGGTTGCCGCCTGCACATGATCCCGCTGGCCGGTCACGCCCTGTCCGAGCCGGGGATCAGCGCCGAGCTGGTGCGCGTCATGGACAGGCTGGCGCGCGGCTAATCACAGCCACCGTGCCAATCCCCTTGCATCCTGCCGTCTGCTTCGCTATATCGCTCTCAATAGCGGCGCGCCTCGGGTTCACACCGAAGCGCACCACCGGATAATGCAACGGGCCGCGCGCCCGTTTTTTTGTGCTTGCCGGCACCTGCTGAGAGAGACTGACCTGATCGCCATGACCAACGACCTTATCGCCAAAGCCGCCATTGACCGCCGCATGGCCGAGATCATCACACCCGTGATCGAGGACATGGGGTTCGAGTTGGTGCGCGTGCGGCTGATGGGCGGCAAATACCATACGCTTCAGATCATGGTCGAGCGGCCCGAGGGCGGTATCGAGGTTGATGACTGCGCGCGGATTTCCACCGCCGTCAGTGCCACGCTCGATGTCGAGGATCCCCTGGCCGAGGCCTATACGCTTGAGGTCTCCAGCCCCGGCATCGACCGCCCGCTGACCCGGCTCAAGGATTTTGAAGCGTTCGAGGGCTACGAGGCCAAGATTGAGACGAACGAACTGATCGACGGGCGCAAACGCTTCAAGGGGATGCTGGCAGGGGTTGAGGGCACCGAGGTGCTGATCAATGTCGACGAAGGCACAATTGGCCTTGAATTTGACTGGCTGGCCGATGCCAAGCTGGTCCTGACAGACGAGTTGATCAAAGAAATGCTGCGTCAGCGCAAGGCGGCTGGCGCGCTGAACGGCGGCGACATCGACGAAACCAATTTTGACGAAATCCAGACTGACACCGGTTCTGAGGAGGACTGAAATCCATGGCTATCACATCTGCAAATCAGCTTGAGCTGCTGCAAACCGCCGAGGCCGTGGCCCGCGAAAAGATGATCGACCCCGGTCTGGTGGTCGAGGCGATGGAAGAATCGCTCAGCCGCGCCGCGAAATCCCGCTATGGCGCCGAAATGGATATCCGCGTCAGCATCGACCGCAAGACGGGCCGCGCGACATTCACCCGCGTGCGCACCGTTGTCGCCGATGATGAGGTCGAAAACTATCAGGCCGAATTCACCGTCGAGGAAGCCAAGCAATACATGGCCGACCCGCAAATCGGTGACGAGTTTTCCGAAGAGGTTCCCCCGGTCGAAATGGGTCGAATCGCGGCGCAATCGGCCAAGCAGGTGATCTTGCAAAAGGTCCGCGAGGCCGAGCGTGACCGCCAGTTCGAAGAATTCAAGGACCGCGCCGGCACCATCATCAACGGCCTCGTCAAGCGCGAGGAATACGGCAACGTCATCGTCGACGTGGGCCGCGGCGAAGCGATCCTGCGCCGGAACGAAAAGATCGGCCGCGAGGCATACCGCCCCGGTGATCGCATCCGCTGCTACATCAAGGACGTGCGCCGCGAGCAGCGCGGACCGCAGATCTTCCTGTCGCGCACCGCGCCGGAATTCATGGCCGAGCTGTTCAAGATGGAAGTGCCGGAAATCTATGACGGCATCATCGAAATCAAGGCCGTCGCCCGCGACCCCGGCAGCCGCGCCAAGATCGCCGTGATCAGCTATGACAGCTCCATCGACCCGGTCGGCGCCTGCGTCGGTATGCGCGGCAGCCGTGTTCAGGCCGTCGTAAACGAGCTTCAGGGCGAGAAGATCGACATCATTCCGTGGAACGACGACCAGCCCACATTCCTTGTGAACGCGCTGCAACCTGCCGAAGTCACCAAGGTGGTTCTGGACGAAGAGGCCGGCAAGATCGACGTGGTCGTCCCCGAAGAACAGCTGAGCCTTGCCATCGGCCGCCGCGGCCAGAACGTGCGCCTTGCCAGCCAGCTGACCGGTCTGGACATCGACATCATGACCGAGGCTGAAGACAGCCAGCGCCGCCAGAAAGAATTCGAGGAGCGCACCGGCCTCTTCATGGAAAATCTCGATTTGGACGAATTCTTTGCCCAGCTTCTGGTGTCTGAGGGTTTCACCAGTCTCGAAGAGGTCGCGTATGTCGATCTGGATGAATTGATGGTGATCGACGGCATCGACGACGACACCGCGCAGGAGCTTCAGGCCCGCGCCCGCGACATCATCGAGGCCAAGGCCAAGGCTGCGCTGGACAAGGCGCGCGAGCTGGGTGTCGAGGACAGCCTGGTTGAATTCGAAGGGCTGACACCCCAAATGGTGCTTGCGCTGGCCGAGGATGGCGTGAAGACGCTGGAAGATTTTGCAACCTGCGCCGATTGGGAATTGGCCGGCGGCTGGACCGTTCAGGACGGCGAGCGGGTCAAAGACGAAGGCTTGCTGGAATCTTTCGACGTCTCGCTGGAAGAAGCGCAGACAATGGTGATGACGGCGCGCGTCATGCTGGGCTGGGTCGATCCGGCCGAGTTGGCGGGCGGGACAGAAGAAGACGAAACCGAGGAGGAGTCCGAGGCCTGATCTCAGGCTTCGGAGAACCTGATGGGCCGCGGTGGGCAACCCAAAGACCATGAAGATGGTCCCGAGCGTAAATGCATCGCCACAGGCGAAGTGCAGCCGGTTTTCGGGCTGATCCGGTTCGTGATCGGGCCGGAGGGGCAGATTGCCCCCGACCTGATGGAGAAACTGCCGGGCCGGGGCATCTGGGTCTCCGCCGACCGTGCCGCGCTGGACAAGGCGGCGACAAAAGGCCTGTTTTCCCGCGCTGCCAAGCAGCCGGTGCAGGTGCCGGACGGTCTGACCGATTGGGTCGAATCCCTGCTGGCGGCGCGGGTGGTCAACCTGATCAGCCTTGCCCGCAAAAGCGGTCGTGCCGTTTCGGGCTATGAGAAGGTAAAGGCCAGTCTGGACAAGGAAGAGGCCGTAGTTTTGATACAGGCCAGCGACGGGTCCGAGCGCGGGAAATCCAAGCTCAGCACGCCGCATTACGGCAATTTCATCGGCTGGCTGACCGCCGATGAGCTGGGACAGGCCTTCGGGCGACAAACCACAATCCACGCGGCACTGTCCGCTGGTGGTTTGACGCAACGTGTTGTAGATGAGGCGGCAAGGCTCAAGGGCCTGCGCGTTTCGGACGATGGCAGCGGCCATCGGAAAGGGAAGAAGACCAAATGAGCGACAACGACGGAAAGAAGACATTGGGTGTTCGTGGCGGTCCGCGTGCGGGCAACGTGAAGCAAAGCTTCAGCCATGGCCGGACCAAGAACGTCGTGGTGGAAACCAAGCGCAAGCGCGTTGTTGTGCCCAAACCGGGTGCCGGCAACATGGCTGGCGCTGGCAAACCCGCGCCCATTGGCGACCCCTCCAAGCGTCCCGCCGGCATTTCCGACGCCGAGATGGAGCGCCGGATGAAGGCGCTTCAGGCTGCCAAAGCCCGCGAGGGCGAGGATGCCGCACGCCGCGAAGCCGAAGAAAAGGAGCGCGAGGAAGAGCGCCAGCGCCGCCGCGACGATGCCGAAGCCAAGGAGCGTGAAGAGCAGGAGCGCATTGAGGCCCTCAAAGCCAAGGAAGAAGAGGACGCGCGCCAGCGCCGCGCCGCCGAGGACGCAGCCAAGCAGGCAGCCGCCCCGTCCGAGCCGGATACCGCCCGCGTCGCCCCGCGCGGTGGTCCCGCGCCGACATCGACTCCGCGCAAGCAGGATCGCGACACAGAAACCAAGCGCCCCGCCAAGGGCAAGGGCATGGGCGAGGACCATCGCCGCTCGGGCAAACTGACGCTGAATCAGGCGCTTTCGGGCGGCGAAGGCGGCCGCCAGAAATCCATGGCCGCGATGAAGCGCAAGCAAGAGCGCAACCGCCAGAAGGCAATGGGCGGCACGCAGGAACGTGAAAAGATCATCCGCGACGTGCAACTGCCCGAAACCATTGCCGTGGCCGAGCTGGCCAACCGCATGGCCGAGCGCGTGGCCGATGTGGTCAAGGCGCTCATGAACAACGACATGATGGTGACGCAGAATCAGGCGATCGACGCCGACACTGCCGAGCTGATCATCGAGGAATTCGGTCACCGGGTCGTGCGCGTCTCGGATGCCGACGTGGAGGACGTGATCGCCAAAATCGAAGACAAGCCCGAGGACATGCTGCCGCGTCCGCCGGTCATCACCATCATGGGCCATGTCGACCACGGTAAAACGTCCCTGCTGGACGCCATCCGCGACGCCAAGGTTCAGTCCGGCGAAGCGGGCGGAATCACGCAGCATATCGGCGCCTATCAGGTCAAGACGGCAGGCGGTTCGGTCCTGTCGTTCCTCGACACGCCCGGTCACGCCGCGTTCACATCAATGCGCTCGCGCGGCGCCGAAGTGACCGACATCGTCGTGCTGGTGGTTGCTGCTGACGATGCCGTCATGCCTCAGACCGTCGAGGCGATCAACCACGCCAAGGCGGCCAAGGTGCCGATGATCATCGCGATCAACAAGATCGACAAGCCTGCTGCGAACCCGCAAAAAGTGCGGACCGATCTGTTGCAGCACGAAATCGTCGTCGAGGCAATGTCGGGCGATGTGCAGGACGTCGAAGTCAGCGCCAAAACGGGTCAGGGTTTGGACAATCTGCTGGAGGCTATCGCGCTTCAGGCTGAGATCCTTGAACTGAAGGCAAACCCGAACCGCGCCGCCGAAGGTGCCGTGATCGAGGCACAGCTTGACGTGGGTCGCGGCCCTGTTGCGACCGTGCTGATCCAGAAAGGCACGCTGCGTCAGGGCGATATCTTTGTCGTGGGCGAGCAGTACGGCAAGGTTCGTGCACTGATCAACGACAAGGGCGAGCGCGTCAAAAAGGCCGGCCCCTCTGTCCCGGTCGAGGTGCTGGGCATCAACGGTGCACCTGCGGCAGGCGACGTTCTGAACGTTGTCGACACTGAAGCGCAGGCGCGTGAGATTGCAGAATATCGCGCCAATGCCGCCAAGGAAAAACGCGCCGCAGCCGGCGCTGCCGTGACACTCGATCAGCTGATGGCGCAGGCCAAGGAAAGCAAGAATATCGCCGAAATGGCCATTCTTGTTAAGGCAGACGTTCAGGGCTCGGCCGAGGCCATCGCGCAGGCGATGGAAAAGATCGGCAATGACGAGGTGCGCGTGCGCGTGCTTCATTCGGGCGTCGGGGCCATTACAGAAAGCGACATCAGTCTTGCCGAAGCGTCTGGCGCGCCTGTTCTGGGCTTCAACGTCCGGGCAAACGCACCGGCACGTCAAAGCGCCAACCAGAAGGGTGTGGAGATCCGGTATTATTCGGTGATCTACGATCTGGTCGACGACGTGAAGGCGGCCGCATCTGGCCTGCTGAGCAACGAGATCCGAGAAAAGTTCATCGGTTACGCCAAGATCAAGCAAGTCTTCAAGGTCACGGGTGTCGGGAACGTTGCTGGTTGCCTTGTCACAGAAGGCGTTGCGCGCCGCTCTGCCGGTGTGCGCCTGCTGCGCGACGATGTTGTGATCCACGAAGGCACGCTGAAAACGCTCAAGCGCTTCAAGGACGAGGTGAAAGAGGTTCAGTCGGGTCAGGAATGTGGCATGGCGTTCGAGCGCTATGATGACATCCGCCCCGATGACGTGATCGAAATCTTCGAGCGCGAGGAAATTGTTCGTACTCTGGATTGATCCCCGTTGTGCGATGGACATTAAAAGGGGCGCCTGAACGGGCGCCCTTTTGCTATCTGGTCCTGTGCGAAGTGATCAAAGCCAGTCGCGCAAGATAGAGATCAGCGGAATATCGGCAGGGGGCATCGGGTACTTCCTGAGGTCGTTCGCGCGTACCCATTTCAGCGCCTGCCCTTCGCGCCCCTGCACGATACCGTTCCATTTACGGCAGGCAAACAGCGGCATCAGTAGGTGAAAATCGTCATAGGAATGGCTGGCAAAGGTCAGCGGCGCAAGGCAACTGGCCCATGTGTCAATGCCCAGTTCCTCCTGCAATTCGCGGATCAGCGCCGCCTCGGGAGTCTCATTCGGCTCAACCTTACCTCCGGGAAATTCCCACAGACCGGCCATTGATTTACCCTCGGGTCGCTGCGCAAGCAGGACCCGCCCATCTACGTCGATGAGGGCGACCGCCGAAACCAGAACCACCTTCACGAGCGGTAGTCGGCGTTGATGTCGATATAGCCATGCGTCAGATCGCAGGTCCAGACGCGGGCGGTGCCGCCACCAAGGCCCAGATCGACCTGGATCATCAGCTCTGACTGTTTCATATACGCAGCGGCGCGATCCTCGTCATATTCGGGACTGACCCAGCCATTTTCAGCCACCTTGATATCGCCAAACCAGATCGCCAGCGTGTCCCGGTCGGCGCGCGCACCGGATTTGCCAATCGCCATGACCACGCGGCCCCAATTTGGATCTTCGCCTGCGATGGCTGTCTTGACCAACGGCGAATTGGCGATTGCCTTGGCATGTTTGTGCGCGTCTGCATCGCTGGCGGCGCCGGTGACAGACACCTCGACCAGCTTGGTCGCGCCTTCGCCATCGCGCACCACCTGTTGCGCGAGGTCCAGCATGACGCGGCGCAAACCTTCCATAAATCCAATGGAATGTTCGGTGATCCGCACGCCAGAGGCACCGGTTGCGCCAACCAGCAATGTGTCAGACGTGGACGTATCACTGTCCACCGTGATGCAGTTAAACGTGGTGCGGTTCAGCGCCGACACCATGGATTGCAGCACCGGCTGATCGACCTCTGCATCAGTAAAGATATAGACCAGCATCGTGCCCATATCTGGCTCAATCATACCGGACCCTTTGGCGATGCCCGCGATCTGAACGATCTTGCCCTCAATTTCGACCTCGGTCGTTGATCCTTTCGGAAAGGTATCTGTCGTCATGATGGCGCGAGCGGCGTTTTCGATGCCGTCCTCGCTGAGGGCGCTTTTCAGGTCGCCAAGGCAGGCAATAATGCGCTCATGCTTCATCGGCTCGCCGATAACGCCGGTAGAGGAGGAAAACACCCGCTGCGCAGGCAGGCCCAGCACATCGGCAACTGCGGTTGTTACAGCATGGACCGATTCCACTCCGTAACGTCCCGTAAAGGCGTTGGAATTTCCAGAGTTTACGATAATGGCCGCACCCTCGTCGCCGCTGCGCCCGATCTTGGACTGGCAGTCCAGAACGGGCGCTGATCTGGTCGACGAACGGGTGAATACCCCCGCCACCGTACTGCCCGGCGCCAGATGCGCCAACATCACATCGGTGCGACCAGAATAGCGCACGCCGGCGGCAATGCTGGCAAAACGGACACCCTTGATGACCGGAATATCCGGAAATGCAGCGGGCGCCAGAGGCGAGACGGAGGTAATTTTAGCCACGTCTGATTACTCTTCCAAAAGGTCGATCTGGTTCAGAACTTCGGGGTCCAGCGCATCGCCTGCCTTGCGGTCAACGGTGCCTGCTTCCTCCAATTCGGTGATGCGGGCCTCAATGGCCTTTTGGCGAAGCGCTTCTTCGATCTCGCCGCGGACCTCATCCAGACCCGGCGCACCCTTTTCGCGCGTTTCCTCCAGCTTGATTACGTGCCAGCCGAATTGCGTTTGAACCGGATCACTGACGCTGCCCGGCTCCATCTGGGCGACAGCGTCCTGAAACGGCTGTACCATCATCCCATCACTGAACCAGCCCAGGTCGCCGCCGCTGGGACCCGACGGACCGGTAGAGTTTTCCCTGGCCAACTCAGCAAAATTTCCGCCCTCGCGGGCCTCTTCCGCTAGTTTCTGCGCCTCTTCTTCGGTTTCGACCAGAATATGCGCGGCCTTGAATTCGGTGACGCCATCGCTGTTTAGGTAATTCTCGTCGAAATAGGTCTGAACCGCTTCGTCCGTCACAACTGTTTCAACGATCTTGGCCATCTCATCAGACGCAATGACCGCGCGCCGTTCGTTTTCCATCGCAAGGATTGCCTGCCGGGGCAGGTCACCGTCATGTACGTTTACCAGCAGCGTCTGCTGCACCAGCTGGTCGAGGATCCCGGTATAGAGAACATCGGCCGGTACCTGCGCGAACTGTTCGGGCAGGCCCGCCCGCAGCATCAGCATATGGCCCAGGGTAATATCGGTGCCGCCGACGGTGGCGACCACGGTGTCAGCACTCGGGGCGCCATCCTCGGCCAGGACTGGCGCGGCGCCAAGAGAGCCCATAAGCAGGGCAGAGACAGCAATTGGTTTGAGACGGTCGAACATATGGCGGTTCCTTCGCAGTTGGGTCGGTTGATGCCGCGCACTGGGGGCGCAACGTTGACACTTAGACAGCAGGCCCTTACATCGCCTGACAACACAGGCTTTCCCGCTGATACCTTGCCCCATGTAGGGGCGAAATGGAAACGGGGCAAGCCGTCGGCAGGCGCAGAGCGGACCACAAACGGGATTGAGATTTAACATGCTGGGTATTCGAACGGTCGCCCGTAAGGTTTTCGGCACGCCGAACGACCGCAAGGTCAAGGCAACGCGCCCCCTGATCGACAAAATTAACGCGCTGGAGCCCGAGATCGAGGCGCTGGATGATCATGGCATCATGGTCAAGACAAGCGAGCTGCGCAAACGGGCGCAGGACGGCGAGGCGCTGGATTCCCTTTTGCCCGAGGCGTTTGCCAACTGCCGCGAGGCCGCGCGCCGGGCGCTGGGGCTGCGCGCATTTGACGTGCAGCTGATGGGCGGCATCTTCATGCATCAGGGTAACATTTCCGAGATGAAAACCGGCGAGGGCAAAACGCTGGTCGCCACCTTTCCGGCCTACCTGAACGCATTGACCGGCAAGGGCGTGCATATCGTCACCGTCAACGACTATCTGGCCAAGCGGGACGCCGAATGGATGAGCGCCGTTTTCGGCGCGCTGGGGATGACCACCGGTGTCGTCTATCCCCAGCAGGACGAGGACGAAAAACAGCGCGCTTATGCGTGTGATGTGACCTACGCCACCAATAACGAGCTGGGTTTCGATTATCTGCGCGACAACATGAAATCCGAGCTGACTCACATGAGCCAGCGCGGCCATAACTTTGCCATCGTGGACGAGGTTGACAGCATCCTGATCGACGAGGCGCGCACACCGCTGATCATTTCCGGCCCCTCACAGGACCGCAGCGAGCTGTATCTTTCCATCGACAAGCTGATTCCCGAACTGAAGGAAGAGCATTACCAGATCGACGAAAAGGCGCGCAGCTGCACCTTCACCGACGAGGGCAACGAGTTTCTGGAAACGCTGCTGGTCGAACGCGGTATCCTGCCCGAGGATCAGTCTCTCTATGATCCCGAAAGCACGACAATCGTGCATCACGTCAATCAAGGCCTGCGCGCGCACAAGCTGTTTACGCGGGACAAGGATTACATCGTGCAAGAGGTAAGGCGCCAAGGCGGCGGGGCGCCAAAGCGCGAGGTCACCCTGATCGATGAATTTACCGGTCGCATGATGTCGGGCCGACGCCTGTCCGATGGCCTGCACCAGGCCATCGAGGCCAAGGAAGGCGTCGATATTCAGCCCGAAAATGTGACGCTGGCGCAGGTGACGTTCCAGAATTATTTCCGCCTCTATGACAAGCTGGCCGGCATGACCGGCACCGCCGCCACCGAGGCCGAGGAATTTGCCGAGATCTACGGTCTGGGCGTCGTCGAGGTGCCCACAAACCGCCCCATCGCGCGGGTGGACAAGGATGACGCGGTCTTCCGCACCGCCGCCGAGAAATACAAGGCCGTGATCGAAGAGATCAAGGAAGCCAACGCCAAGGGCCAGCCCACGTTGGTCGGCACCACGTCGATTGAAAAATCCGAGATGCTCAGCCAGATGCTGACCGATGCAGGCATCACCCATAACGTCCTGAACGCGCGCCAGCACGAAAAAGAGGCGCAGATCGTTGGCGACGCGGGCAAACTGGGCGCGGTCACCATCGCCACCAACATGGCCGGGCGCGGCACCGACATCAAGCTGGGCGGCAATATCGAGATGAAGATCCGCGAGGCGATTGCCGCCGACCCGGAAGGCGATTCTGCCGAAATTCGCGCACGCATCGAAGATGGTCACAAAACCGAAGAGCAGGCAGTCAAGGACGCCGGCGGCCTGTTTGTTCTGGCCACCGAACGCCACGAAAGCCGCCGGATCGACAATCAGCTGCGCGGCCGCTCGGGCCGTCAGGGCGATCCGGGGCAATCCAGTTTCTTTTTGTCGCTGGATGACGATCTGATGCGGATCTTCGGCTCCGAACGGCTGGAAAAGGTACTCTCGGGCCTCGGCATGAAAGAGGACGAGGCGATCATCCACCCGTGGGTGAACAAATCGCTGGAACGCGCGCAGGCCAAGGTCGAAGGGCGCAACTTTGACATTCGCAAGCAGCTGCTGAAATTCGACGACGTGATGAACGAGCAGCGCAAGGTGATCTTCAAGCAACGCCTCGACATCATGCGCGCCGACGACCTGAGCGAAATCGTCAAGGACATGCGCGGCGAGGTGATCGACGATCTGGTCGATCAGTACATGCCGCCCAAAACCTACGCCGATCAGTGGGACATGGAGGGCCTGCACGAGGCTGTCATCGAGGCGCTGAACATGGACCTGCCCGTTCAGGCTTGGGCGGACGAAGAAGGCGTGGACGACGAACAAATCAGCGAGCGTATCGAAAAACACGCGAACGAATTGATGGCTAAGAAGGCCGTTGATTTCGGACCGGCCAACATGCGCATGATCGAAAAGCAATTACTGCTTCAGACGATCGACGGGAAGTGGCGCGATCACCTGCTGATGCTGGAACATCTGCGCAGCGTTGTCGGATTCCGCGGCTACGCGCAGCGCGACCCGCTGAACGAATACAAGAACGAGGCGTTCCAACTGTTCGAGACGATGCTGGACACGTTGCGTCAGGACGTCACACGCAAGCTGGCGCAGGTTCAGCCCATGCCGCAGGCTGATCAGGAGGCCATGCTGCAAAAGATGAAGCAGGAACGCGCCGCGCTGGAAGCCCAGACCGATGCCGCAGCCCCGCGCGAGGATGGCCGGCCGTCGGCGCAGACCACGCAGGAGGCGCCGCTTGCGGGTTTTGACGAAAGTGACCCGGCGACATGGGGTAATCCGGGCCGCAACACGGCCTGCCCGTGCGGGTCGGGCCAGAAGTTCAAGCATTGCCACGGGCGCGTCGCCTGATCTAGGATCGCGCATACTTTTCACTGGGCCGCGACAGAGCGGCCCGAATGAATCTGCGCCACGGCCACAAGCCTGCCATTTTCCGCGTGTAGGGATGCTGGATGACCAGTTTCGTGTTGTATGGAGAATTGAGATGCAGAAAATCAAAATGTTCGCGATTGGATGCGGCACGCTGGCTATTGCCTTGGGCGCTGGCCATTTCATTCAAACGGCCAATCGGCCTGATACGACCACGCTGGCAGCCGACGCGAAAGTATCTGATGCGCTGCACGCACCAGACGCCGCCACAGATGGCACTGTGGAACTGACGTCTATCCCGATGACGTCGACCATACCGACTCCGCCGAGCGATGCTCAGGCGCCCGCCCATCTACCTGAGGCGCCGGAAAGCTCAGTGCGTGTGGCCGCGCTGCTGGGCGATGATGGCAAAAAAGTGACGGACGCGCTACCCAGCGAGGTCACAGCGCCCAATTTGACCTGTGACTATACGCTTACCGCGGACAACGCGCAGGGCGCAATGGTCGCGCTGTCGCTGGACGCGCCCTGCGCCAAAAACGAGCGGTTCACGCTGCACCATAACGGCCTGATGTTTACCCAAGTGACGGATGAGGGCGGCCATGCTTCGATGCTGGTGCCCGCCTTGGCGAAATCGGCTGTTTTCATAGTTGCCTTTCCAAATGGTGAAGGCGCTGTAGCCAATACCGATGTAGAAAGCGTCGACCATTATCAGCGGGTGGCGATCCAGTGGCAGGGTAATAGTGGCGTCCAACTGCATGCGCTTGAATTTGGTGCTGAAATGGGTAGCGACGGACATGTCTGGTCAGCAGCACGGCGCAACGTCGCCGCAGCTGCGGACGGCAAGCAGGGATTCATGACGTTGCTGGGCGATTCCGGCCAGCCCGAGGCGCTGATGGCCGAGATCTACACCTTTCCCAGCCGTCTCGCATGGCGAGATGGCGCCGTTGCTCTACGCGTCGAAGCCGAGATAACGCAGAATAATTGCGCCCGCGATATCGAGGCGCAGGCGTTGCAAACCCAGCCCGGTGGCGGCCTGATTGTGAAGGAACTGACGCTGGCAATTCCCGAATGTGACGCGGTAGGGGATTTTCTGGTGTTGAAAAACCTGCTGAATGACCTCACCATTGCGCGCAACTGAATTTCAGCGCCCGAGGTCTCCTGATGGCAAGTCTGCGTGCGGCGATTTTCGCCGCACTTACCGTGTGTTGCACCTGCATGCCCGCCGCCGCGCAAGACGTCACGCTGACATCGCGCGACGGCGCCGTTGAGATTTCCGGCAATCTTCAAGGTTTTGATGGTGAATTCTACCGGGTCGATACGATTTATGGCGAATTGACGGTAGATGGATCAGGCGTGCTGTGCGAAGGCCCCGGTTGCCCAAACCTGAACGCCTATGTTGCCGAAGTTTCAATGTCAGGTGCGCCCACAATTGGCCGCGTCCTGATGCCGGCCCTGATCGAGGCATTCGCCCTCAGGCAAGGACTGGAACTGTCACGGCAGGCAACGTCTGACATCGCGACGACCTATACCCTTAGCGACCCGGATGGCGGCAAGGCGCGTGGCCGGTTCCATCTACGTCTGACCAACACCGACGAAGGCTTTGCGGATTTGCTGGCGGGCGAGGCAGACATGGTCATGTCTCTGCGTGAGGTCACCCGTAACGAGGCGATCCGTGGCCGCGAGGCCGGGATCGGTGATTTGCGTGACGCGCGGCGCAGCCGCGTTCTGGCGCTTGACGCGCTGGTGCCGCTAGTATCGGCAGGCAATCCGGTGACAACCATAACGACACCACAGCTGGCCAGAGTGTTGTCCGGCGACATTTCAGATTGGGTGGAATTGGGCGGTGCGGATGCACCGATTGCTGTGCATCTGCATGACGCGGACACCGGGCTGGGGCAGACGACCGAACGGCAGATGTTGACCGAAGGCGCAGAAGGGTTTGTGCCGGATGCCGTTCGCCACCCAAATGGCGAAGCTCTGTCTCAGGCCGTCTCTCAGGATCCCTTTGCGCTGGGTATCGGCAGCCGCTCGGAAAAGGGGCTGACATTCGAGCTGGCGCTGACGGGCGATTGCGGATTTGGGATACAGGCCACGCGCCGTGCCGTCAAAACCGAGGATTATCCGCTGACAGCGCCGATGTTCATGTATCTGCCCGCCCACCGTCTACCCAAGCTGGTGCGCGAATTTCTGGTTTTCACGCGCGAGCCGGCAGCGCAGCTGGTCATCCGGCGCGCCGGTTTCGTCGATCAACTGCCCGAAGAGATCGAGATAGACGCCCAAGGCGATCGCTTTGCCAATGCGGTTCTGCGCGCCGGCGGTGATGTGACGCTTGCCGATCTTCAACGCATGGTGCAGGTCCTGCGGCCACTCAAGCGGCTGACCACAACTTTCCGGTTCGAACCGGGGTCGATCCGGCTTGACCCTCAATCCCGCTCGAACGTCGATGGTCTGGCGCGGGCGCTGGAAAGCGGGTTTTACGATGGGCGCCAGCTGGTCTTTGTTGGATTTTCCGATGGGGAAGGGTCGGCGTCCACCAATCGCACGATCGCGCTGGGCCGGGCTGACGCGGTTCGCAGTGCCGTAGTGAAATCCGCAGAAACTGCGCAGCTGGACCGATTGAAGCTGGATACAGAGGCCTTTGGCGAAGCCATGCCGATGGCCTGCGACGACAGCGAATGGGGCCGCCGCGCCAATCGCCGGGTTGAGGTTTGGATGCGATAACGCAGCGCCCGGTTTGCAGCGCTCAGGCCCGGGCCGCAAGTGCGGGGTTTGGGTATTTGGACCAAGAAAAAACCAAGGCAGCTTTCATATTTCGAAAAATACTCCCGCGGCAGGCGTGCAGACGTTCCGGCGCTGACATCGGCCCGATGGTGACTTTGCATCGGTTGCCACAAGCAGACGTCGCGTTTTGAGGTCTAACGTTTCTTGTCGTCGTTGAGGTTATCGCCCGTCATGCCTTCGATTGCCGCACTCCATTCGCGATCCCGCAGGATGCGGCGGAAGGCCCGGCGCAGTTCGCCCGATGCGTTTTCATGATACCAGCGGCCATGCGCGAGAATGAGGCGTTGGGGGTTCCACGCGATCATTGCCTCAATAGATTCGGCAAGTGGCGTTTTGGAAAAACTCATACGCATATTGGGTGACATTTTGCCGTCTGTGTCATCAACCCCGGTCAACCATACCAGCGGGCGCATCAGGGCAGGTAGTTTTGAAGTTTCGAAATTCTGAATCAGATCCGTGACGATGAGGGTTGAAGAGGCGCGGTGAAAGAAGACGGTCTCACTGTGGCGTTTGCTGCCTCGGACGATCATCTGGTCGAGATCGTTTGCCCAAGGAGGCGGAGATGTTTGCGCCGGATCATTCTTGGTTCGGAGCACCGCGTCAGAGGCGGCATGACATACGGCTTTCGGGTAGGCACGCAGCCAGGCTGCGGTATCATTGATATGCTTGCGGTTTGACGCGATCAAATAGCGCACGGGCCCGAGCGCTTGCAATTCGGCGCGAAGTTCATCTGTCAGCAAAGTGGGCGAATGCACCCAAAGATCACCATCCGCCAGACGCACTACGGTGCAGCGCGTTGGAAACGGCATCCCATGATGCCGCACGGCAGGTCCATCGATCAGCCAGATGTCTGCCGCCACGGGCTTGAGCGTGTTGAGCGGCTCATAGCCCGTGGCGCGGTTTTGCGGTGCCAAGCTTATGGGGCGACCGTGACAGAGGTCATCACGTCAGGCTGGCCGACGACGGCGCCGTTGCCGCCGGTGCCGCGCTTGATGGCGTTCAGAACGTCCATGCCCTCTGTCACCTTGCCGACCACAGTGTATTGGCCATTCAGATGGCCTGCGGGCGCAAAGTTGATGAAAAACTGGCTGTTGGCGCTGTCGGGGCTGGCACTGCGCGCCATACCAACGGTGCCCGCCTCGAACGCACGGTCCGAGAATTCGGCTGGGAGGTCAGGCAGTTCCGAGCCGCCCGAGCCTGCACGGTTCATATCGCCGCCATCCAGCTTGCCGTACTGAACGTCGCCGGTCTGCGCCATGAAGCCATCAATCACGCGGTGGAAGACGACGCCGTCATATGCGCCCTGCTTTGCCAGCGTTGTGATGCGCTCGACATGGGCCGGGGCGACATCGTCGAACAATTCGATCGTGATGGTGCCATTCGCCTCGCCTGCGACGTCGATTTTCAGATCTGTCGCCAGCGCGGGTGCAGCGGCGAGGATCATAGTAGCTGCCAGAATGTTACGCATCGGAGGCCACCTTGACGCTGATCATACGGTCGGGATTCGCGGGCGGCTCGCCCTTGGCGATGTTGTCCACATGCTCCATCCCCTGAATGACGCGGCCATAAACGGTGTATTGGCCGTTCAGGAAATTGTTGTCGCTGAAGTTAATGAAGAATTGGCTGTTGGCGCTGTCCGGGTTCTGGCTGCGCGCCGCGCCCAATGTACCGCGATCATGCGGGATCTTGGAAAATTCGGCCTTGAGGTTCGGCAGATCGCTGCCGCCTGTGCCAGCGGCTCGAGGATTGTAATCCTTTTCCATGTTGGCATTGGCCACATCGCCGGTCTGCGCCATGAAGCCGTCGATCACGCGGTGAAACGCGACGTTGTCATAGGCGCCGGCGCGGGCCAGTTCCTTCATCCGCGCGCAATGGTCGGGTGCGACATCGGGCAGCAGTTCGATGGCGACGGTGCCGTCCTTCAGCTCGATCAGGATAGTGTTCTCGGGATCTTTGATCTCGGCCATTGGGGCCTCCTTTTGATGGGCATTGCGTGAATATCTAGGCGCTTGAAGGCCGATTGCCAAGCGCCCCACCTTGACGCATGCGCGCCGAGACGCCAAGACATGCGCGATACATTGAGCGGCAAGGATGGGCGCATGAGCTGGAAAACTCTCGACGACATGGACCTAAGCGGCAAGCGCGTGCTGACACGCGTCGATATCAACGTTCCGGTCGAGGACGGGCGCGTCACCGACGCCACGCGGATCGAGCGGATCGTGCCAACGGTGCAGGACGTTCTGAGCAAAGGCGGCAAGCCTATCCTGATTGCGCATTTTGGTCGCCCCAAGGGCAAGGTTGTGCTGGATTTGTCGTTGCGCATCCTGCGCCCAGCGCTGGAGGCGGCGCTGGGCTGCAGCGTGCGCCTGATCGAGACACTTGACGGCGCCGAAAACCTGACCGCCGAGGCAGAGGCAGCTGACGTCTTGCTGCTGGAAAATATCCGATTTTACCCCGGCGAAGAAGCGAACGATCCCGACTTTGCCACCCGCCTTGCCGCATTGGGTGACATTTATTGTAATGATGCGTTCTCAGCGGCGCACCGGGCGCATGCAAGTACGGCGGGCATCGCGCATCTTATGCCGTCCTGCGCAGGGCGTCTGATGCAGGCCGAATTGCGGGCATTGGAGGCCGCGCTGAGCACGCCCAAGCGGCCGGTCGTTGCCGTGGTTGGCGGCGCCAAAGTATCGACAAAGCTGGATCTGTTGAGCAATCTGGTGGAAAAGGTCGACATGCTGGTGATCGGCGGCGGTATGGCCAATACGTTCCTTGCGGCGCAGGGCTTGTCGGTGGGCAAATCTCTGTGCGAGCATGACATGGCAAAGACCGCGCGCCAGATCATGACGAAGGCTGCTGATCAGGGCTGTGACATTATCCTCCCCGCCGATATTGTCGTGGCGCGGGAGTTTGCCGAAAACGCCGCGCATGAAACGCTGGCGGTTCACCTGTGCCCCGATGACGCGATGATACTCGACGCCGGACCGCAAAGCGTGGCGCGGGTGGTGCAGGCATTCGACGGGGCGCAAACGCTGATCTGGAATGGTCCGCTGGGAGCGTTCGAGATCGCGCCGTTTGATGCTGCCACCAACGCTGCCGCGCGCCACGCCGCGAAGCTTACGAAAGCAGGTAAGTTGATTTCCGTCGCAGGTGGGGGCGATACGGTTGCCGCACTGAACCGCGCAGGCGTGGCCGACGATTTCACTTATATCTCGACCGCCGGCGGGGCGTTTCTGGAATGGATGGAAGGCAAGGATCTGCCAGGAGTCGCGGCGCTGAAGCGTTAGCGCGACCATAATTGCAAGCAACACGGCCCTGCCATAGAACCATGCGATACACAGTGAAACAATTTGAGCGGAACCAAAATCATGTCGAACGCAGCCCAAGCAGAAAAAATTCGCGCCGGGAATGGCTTTGTAGCGGCGCTGGACCAATCGGGCGGCTCGACCCCCAAGGCGCTGGCGCTGTATGGTGTGCCGGAAAGCGCCTATTCGAGTGAGGCGCAGATGTTCGATATGATCCACGCAATGCGCTCGCGCATCGCGCAGGCTCCGGATTTTAACGGTGACAAGGTGATCGGCGCGATCCTGTTCGAAATGACGATGGACCGCCAGATAAATGGCAGACCGTCGGCCACATTCTTGTGGCAGGAGCGTGGTGTCGTGCCGTTTCTCAAGGTCGATAAAGGTCTGGAGGAAGAGGCAGACGGCGTGCGACTGATGAAGCCTATGCCGGAATTGGACGCGCTGTGCGATCGCGCTGCAAAGGCAGGCGTCTTCGGCACCAAGATGCGCTCGGTCATCGACGCCGCATCGCCCAAAGGGATCGAGGCGGTGGTTGCCCAGCAATTCGAGGTCGGCAAACAGATCCTTGGCCACGGTTTGATCCCGATCATCGAGCCCGAGGTGACAATTTCCATCGCAGACAAGGCCAAGGCCGAGGAATTGCTGCTAGAGGCGATCAAACGCCACCTCGAAGCGCTGCCTGAAGGTACTGAGGTGATGCTTAAACTGACCCTGCCCGAGACAGCAAACCACTATAAAGCGTTGGTCGACCACCCCGCAGTCATGCGCGTTGTCGCCCTGTCTGGCGGTTATTCGCGCGATGAGGCGAACCGCCGACTTGCGCAAAACGCAGGTATCGTCGCCAGTTTTAGCCGCGCCTTGACCGAAGGGCTATCAGCCAATCAAACGGATGATGAATTCAACGCGGCCATCGGTGCTACAATCGATAGCATCCATGCTGCATCCGTCGCGGGCTGACTTGATTGCAGGAAAGAGGGGCCAGCCCCCAAGTTGAAAATCAAGATAATTTTCAACTTTCCCCCGGGATATTTGACCGCAAGAAGAAGGGGCCCCCTTTCTTCTTGCTAAAAGTATCCTCGCCGAAGGCATAAAATCTCTTTTCCCAACCTATCCAATTCGAGCAAGAATTTCGCTAGTGTCGATACCTGAAATTGCTCCGGACACACGACCGCGATCTTCGGTGAGGCGGGTCGCGACGTAGGCTTCGGCAACTGCGGGTGGCGCGTTCTGGATCATGACCGAGGCGGTCAGCAGCGTGGCCAAGCTGGTGGCATACCAGCGAGCCTGGCCTTCGTCAGGCAGGCGGGGAAAGCGGCTCATGTGCGCGCGTAAGGCGGCATCGTAGTGGCGGTATTCACCGGTCACCTGGCCCAGTGCATCGCTTAGCACTTCGCCCGCCAAGGGCACGGTGCGTAAAGTGCGCAGGATGTCGAGGCAAATGACGTTGCCGGACCCCTCCCATATCGAGTTCACAGGCGCCTCGCGGTAGAGTAGCGGCAGGCCGGTGTCCTCTATATAGCCCATGCCGCCTAGGCATTCCATCGCCTCGGATACCAAGTTGCAGCACAGGCGGTTGCTCAGAAACTTGGCCAGCGCAACGCCCAGGCGAGCAAAGGCACGGTCGCTTTCTCCGGTGCCGTCGAACGCGCGTGCGACGGCCATTCCCAGCGCCAGTGCGCCCTCCCAATCCAAAGCCAAGTCTGCCAGAACGTTACGCATCAACGGCTGGTCGATCAACTGAGCGTCCGAAACGCTGCGATGGCTGCACCAATGATGCGCAGCACCGAGGGCTGCGCGCATGAGTCCCGCGGGGGCCAGAGCGGTGTCCAGTCTGGTGTGGTGAATCATCTCGATTACACGTTTGACACCATCGCCTTCGTCGCCCAGCGGATAGGCCAGCGCATCAGCATATTCGATCTCGGCCAGCGCGTTCGAGCGGTTGCCCAGTTTGTCCTTGAGACGTTGGATGTGGACAGTATTTCGTGTGCCCGCCGTCCAGCGCGGCACCAGAAATGCGGTCAGCCCACCGGGTGCCTGCGCCAAGGTGATGAACCCGTCAGACATGGGCGCCGAGCAGAACCATTTATGCCCGCGCAGGCGGTAGGCATCTCCGTCAGGTATGGCTTGTGTCGATGTTCCGCTCAGGTCCGAGCCGCCTTGTTTTTCGGTTAGCGCCATGCCCAGCGTTGCCGCTGCCTTGCGCGACAAGGGCGCGACGGCCGGATCATAGAGGCGCGCTGTCAGCTTTGGCACCCATTCATCGAACAAGGGCTTGGACGCCCGCAGTGCCGACACCGCCGCGTAGGTCATGGTCATGGGGCAACAGACGCCCGGTTCGATTTGCGTGGTCAGGTACACCATCGCGGCGTGGGTGGAATGGCCGCCGGTCGCGCCCTCCCAAGGCAGCGCGGCATAACCCGCGCCCAAGCCGGCCTGCATCAGGATATGGTAGGTCGGGTGATAGGATACCTCGTCCAGACGTCGGCCGCTGGTATCGAATAATTGCGCCTCGGGCGGGTGGCGGTTCGCCTCCATTCCGGCCTCGCGCATTGCGGCGCGCCCGATCTTGCGTCCGTACGCGGACAGATGCGCGGCATCGGCGGCATGGGCGTGGTCGCGCAGCGCCGGATCGCCCTCCCACAGATCCAGATCACCGCGGGCGGGCGGCTGGTTTAGCACCTCGTGGGTATCAGTCTCGTTGTGGGGCCGCGAATTGGGCATCATCGTATCTCCTTTAGCGTGTGCATTTAGGCGAGCCTGCCGCAAGATTGCAACGCTCAGTCGCCACTTGGCGGGCTTTGGCAAAATACGATTCCAAACCTGTGGCAATTGTGGCAGGGTCGCCGCAAAGGTCCGTCAGAGACCGATAGTACAAAGGCAAATGCAGTGACAAACCGGAAAAAGCCTGCGCTGGGCGTGTTCGTCTATTTCGCCATCGCGTTTGCGCTGGGGACATACTTTACCTTTGCTGCCGTTCAGGGCGATTTTGGCCTGTTCAGCAGGGCCGAGGTTGAGGCCGGCGCCGACGCGCTTCAGGTGCAACTGGACCTGCTGAACGCCGACATCTTCAGGATGGAAAACCTCACACGGCGTCTGTCCGATACCTATCTGGACCTCGATCTATTGGACGAACAGGCGCGGTCCGTCATCGGCCTGCTCCGCAGCGATGAGATTGTCATTCGCTAACGCGTTTCGCGAAAAACCTGAATCACCGATTTTCACGAAATGCGCGTGACATATCAAATTTGCGCGCATTTCGCCTTTATCTGATGTCTCAGGTTAAAGGCGAAACGCTTTAACGCGTCTTGCGTTTATTGCGTTCCAATGCCTATCCTCAAAGTCTGCACGTTCCAAAATCGGGCGTACACCGTTTGTGCCAAGCATAGTTTAGCGTTAAACTATCCTGAGATACATGTGCCAACCAAGGGGATATCTGCCAATGGCTGCCCAGAAGAAAGCAAGCAAATCAAACGCTTCGGCGGAGGATCTGAAGGCGTATTATTACGACATGCTGCTGATCCGGCGATTCGAGGAAAAGGCAGGACAGCTATACGGCATGGGCCTGATCGGCGGATTCTGTCACCTTTACATCGGCCAGGAGGCTATCGTCGTCGGGCTTGAGGCTGCGGCCGAAGAGGGCGACAAGCGCATCACGACATATCGCGACCACGGGCATATGCTGGCCTGCGGCATGAGCCCGAACGGTGTCATGGCAGAGCTGACCGGCCGCGAGGATGGCTATAGCCGCGGCAAGGGCGGCTCGATGCACATGTTCTCGAAAGAAAAGCATTTTTATGGCGGGCATGGCATTGTCGGGGCAAACGTGCCGCTGGGCGCCGGGCTGGCGTTTTCCGACAAATATCGCGGCAATGACCGGGTGACATTCACCTATTTCGGTGATGGCGCGGCCAATCAGGGCCAGGTCTACGAGACGTTCAACATGGCCGCCCTTTGGGAGCTGCCGGTTATTTTCGTCATTGAAAACAATAACTACGCCATGGGCACAGCGCAGAAACGCTCCACCTCGTCGCCCGAGCTTTACAAGCGGGGTGAGGCGTTCGGCATCCCCGGAGAGGCGGTGGATGGCATGGACGTTCTGGCCGTCAAGGAAGCCGGCGAAAAGGCCGTGGCGCATTGCCGGTCCGGCAAGGGGCCGTACATTCTTGAGATGAAGACATATCGCTATCGCGGCCATTCAATGTCGGACCCGGCCAAGTATCGCACCCGCGAAGAAGTGCAGAAGATACGCGAAGAAAAGGACTGCATCGAACATGTCCGCGACCTGCTGTTGACGGGCAAGCATGCAACCGAGGATGATCTGAAATCGGTCGACAAGGAGATCAAGAAGATCGTCAACGCGTCCGCCGAATTTGCCAAGGACAGCCCCGAGCCGGACTCTGCTGAGCTGTGGACAGACGTCTACGCCGACGCCGTGCCGCAGAAAGCCTGAGGAGCCATACACATGCCGACAGAAATTCTCATGCCTGCTCTCAGCCCTACGATGGAAGAGGGAACACTGGCCAAGTGGCTGGTGAGCGAAGGCGATACCGTAAGCTCGGGCGATATTCTGGCCGAGATTGAAACCGACAAGGCCACGATGGAATTCGAGGCCGTGGATGAAGGCACGATTGGCAAGATCCTGATCGAGGCCGGCACCGAAGGCGTTAAGGTGAACACCGCCATCGCCGTGCTGCTGGAGGAGGGCGAGAGCGGTGACGATATAAGCGACGCCAAGACCGACGCGCCCAAATCCGAGCCAAAGGAGGCGCCGAAATCGGATGCACCCAAGGCCGCTCCGGCCAAAGCGAAAGCACCGGAGCCGGACCGCAGCCCCGATTGGCCTGAAGGAACAGAGACGAAAAAGCAGACCGTGCGCGAGGCGCTGAACGCCGCCATGGCCGAGGAAATGCGCAACGACGACGATGTGTTCATCATGGGCGAAGAGGTGGCCGAATATCAGGGCGCCTACAAGATCACCCAGAACCTGCTGGAGGAATTCAGTGCCCGGCGCGTAATCGACACGCCGATTACCGAACATGGCTTTGCGGGTATCGGTGTCGGTGCGGCCTTTGGCGGCTTGCGGCCTATCGTGGAATTCATGACGTGGAATTTCGCCATGCAGGCGATTGACCAGATCATCAACTCGGCGGCGAAAACGCTCTATATGTCGGGCGGCCAGATGGGCTGTCCCATCGTGTTCCGCGGCCCCAACGGCGCCGCCGCGCGTGTAGGCGCGCAGCACTCACAGGATTATGCGGCATGGTATGCACATATTCCCGGCCTGAAAGTGGTGCAGCCCTATTCGGCCTCCGATGCCAAGGGCCTGCTGAAAACGGCCATTCGCGATCCGAACCCGGTGATCTTTCTCGAAAACGAGATACTTTACGGCAAATCCTTTGACGTGCCGGTCATGGACGATTTCACCGTGCCGTTCGGCAAGGCGCGCGTCTGGCGCGAGGGCGAGGATGTGACCATCGTCAGCTTTGGCATCGGCATGACCTACGCACTGGAGGCGGCTGAAAAGCTGGCCGAGGATGGAATCTCTGCCGAGGTGATTGATCTGCGCACTCTACGCCCCATCGATTACGACACCGTCATCGCGTCGGTGATGAAAACCAACCGCTGCGTGACCGTCGAAGAGGGCTTCCCTGTCGCTTCCATCGGCAACCACCTGTCGGCTGTCATCATGGAGCGCGCGTTCGATTATCTGGACGCGCCGGTGATTAATTGCCTCGGCAAGGATGTCCCGATGCCCTATGCGGCGAACCTTGAAAAGCTGGCCCTGACCTCGACCAAAGAGGTTCTGGAAGCGGTTCATAAAGTGACCTACCGATGAGTGAGCTGTTCCATTTCAACCCCACCCGGCAGGCCTATGTGCTGGATGGGCCCGAAGGGGAGACGCGTTACCGGATCGTGGTGCCGCGCGAGTTCGTGGACGAAGAAGCTGGGGACGACGCCAGCGATGAGGATCGGCTGGATTGGTTACGCACGCACCTGCCGCAAATACTGTCCGCGTATTCGGCCCGCACCGAAGGCGGCTGGGTCAAGGAACCCTGGAGCCGTATTCTTGTCGAGGAGATTGACTGATGCCAACTGAAATTCTGATGCCCGCGCTTTCGCCGACGATGGAGGAAGGCACGCTGGCGAAATGGTTGGTCAAAGAGGGCGACACCGTATCCTCCGGCGATCTGCTGGCCGAGATCGAGACTGACAAGGCGACGATGGAATTCGAGGCCGTCGATGAGGGGACTATCGGCAAGATTCTGATTGCCGAAGGCACCGAAGGCGTGAAGGTGAACACCGCCATCGCCGTCCTGCTGGAAGAGGGTGAAAGCGCCGATGATATCGGCAGCGATCCCGAACCGGCTCCGGCCAAGGAAGCCAAGAAGGACGCAGCCCCGAAAGACGATGTGAAGGCAGGCGCTGCGACCGAGGCTCCGGCCGCGCCCAAAGGCAAGGACGGCGAGCGCATCTTCGCCTCGCCCCTCGCGCGCCGGATTGCGGCGGACAAGGGGCTGGACCTGAGCCAGATTGAAGGCTCCGGACCGCATGGCCGCATCGTCAAGGCCGACGTGGAGGGCGCCAGCGCAGAGCCCGCGCCCAAGACTGCCGAAGCGGATGCAGTCGGTGCGCCCGCTGCAACCGAACCGGCCAAGGTTGGCCAATCCGCCGATGCCGTGGCGAAGATCTACGAGGGCCGCGAGTATACCGAGGTCAAGCTGGACGGCATGCGCAAGACCATCGCCGCCCGCCTGACCGAGGCCAAGCAGACGGTACCGCATTTCTATCTGCGCCGTGATATCCGTCTGGATGCGCTGCTGAAATTCCGGGGCGATTTGAACAAGCAGCTTGAGGGACGCGGCGTCAAGCTCAGCGTCAACGACTTCATCATCAAGGCCTGCGCGCTGGCCCTGCAATCCGTGCCAACGGCAAATGCCGTCTGGGCCGGTGACAGGGTGCTACAACTCAAGCCGTCTGATGTGGCCGTCGCCGTCGCTATCGAGGGCGGGCTGTTCACGCCGGTTCTCAAAGATGCCGACATGAAATCCCTGTCGGCGCTATCTGCTGAAATGAAAGATTTGGCCGGCCGCGCCCGCGACCGGAAACTGGCGCCGCATGAATATCAGGGCGGCAGTTTCGCCATCTCCAACCTTGGCATGTTCGGCATCGACAATTTCGATGCGGTCATAAACCCGCCGCATGGCGCGATCCTGGCCGTAGGCGCGGGCGTGAAAAAGCCCGTGGTTGGCAAGGACGGCGAGCTTGCAATTGCAACAGTCATGTCGGTGACGCTCAGCGTCGATCACCGTGTGATTGACGGCGCGTTGGGGGCTGACTTGCTGAAGCATATCGTGGAAAATCTGGAAAACCCGATGGTGATGCTGGCCTGACGCGGCTTAGAACATCGCCAAATGATCCGTTGGAGGCAAGAAACAGCGCATCTTCGGGTGCGCTTTTTCATGTCCTATCGCTTTGCAAAAGATCCAATTTTCGACATGCGAGTCTTTTGTGCAACTCGTCACAGCAATAGCGAAAGGGGCATGTTGCCAATCGAAGCGAACTGATGAATCACATAGTTTGGTTATGATAAAAAAACTGAGGTGAGCGTTGTGACGATTAAAACAAGCAAACTGTTGGCATGTGCCCTGCTGACATTGCCAACAGCGGGTTTGGCACAGGATATTTCAGGCGCAGCGACGCTGGGATATGCGCATTCGTCGATTTCTAACGGTGGCGGCGACGAAAACGCGTACACTTTAGATGCGGTTGGAAATTTTGCGTTTGAGAATGGTTGGAGCTTAGCTTTGAACGGCACATTCGCGCATGTTGACCCCGATGGTGGCGGTGACGTCAACATCAGCGATTTGGGGATGAAGCTGCAGTATCGTACGTATACCGGCGCGATGTTCGGAGGATATGTCGACTACACCGATCTCGATGGCAACGGTGCTCTGGCTGTTAGTGCGGATGCCACATCCTACGGTATTACCGGCGGTTACGGCAATCAGTTGCTTCAGGCCGAGGCGAATCTCGGCTGGACCGATGCGTCGGTCGGAGGTCTTGGCAGTACATCCGACTGGATGGATTATGGCCTTAATGTCGCCTATACGCCGACAGAAAACACAAAAATTGCCGGACATTGGCAGCTGAGTGATCTCGATACCCGTTTTGGCGGAACGAACCTTACCAGTTACGGCATTGCAGCGAGCCATAATTTCGGTTCCGGCTTTGTCGGTTTCGGTGGTATCAGCCGCGTCAACTTCGATGTAGCGAATGTCGATGCCACCTCATATGGCATAGGTATGGGATATGATCTGCGCCAGGTCTCAAACGTACCTGCACAGCTTTCGCTTGAATTGGCTCGTACCAATCTTGATGTCAGCGGCGGCGGGGATGCTGATGTGGATACGGTCCGTTTGGGCGTAACGATCCCCTTTGGCGCGCGCGGCAGCAATGCTCCGCTTAACAGTCTGGCTGACAGCATCATGGCGCCGCGTCACAATGCACTGTCGACCCTTGTGGACAATCTCTACTAAAATTTGCAGGACAATGAAAAAGGGCGGATGGATTTATCCGCCCTTTTGGTACCTGACAACAGAACATATCGGCCTTTTAGGTCACCGCACGCCCAGCAACTGATCCATGCGCACTGAAGGCTGGTCACACCCTGCCTCGCCGACGATCCGGGCGGGAACGCCGGCCACGGTCTTGCAAGGAGGTACCTCCTCCAACACGACCGATCCGGCGGCAATACGGCTGCAATAGCCGACCTTTATGTTGCCGAGAACCTTTGCGCCTGCGCCGATCAGGACGCCGTCGGCGATCTTGGGGTGCCGGTCCTCTTCTTCCTTGCCCGTGCCGCCCAACGTCACCGAATGCAGCATCGACACGTTATCGCCCACTACTGCCGTCTCTCCGATGACGATGCTATGGGCGTGGTCGATCATTATGCCCTTACCAATTCTGGCAGCTGGATGAATATCGACCCCAAATACCTCGGAAACGCGCATCTGAAAGAAGCGCGCCATGTCACGGCGCCCCTCGCGCCACAGCCAATGCGAGATACGGTAAGCCTGAAGCGCCTGAAATCCTTTGAAGAACAGCAGCGGCAGTATGTAGCGGTCGCACGCCGGATCGCGGTCATAAACCGCCACGATATCCGCACGCGCTGCAATTCCGATATCGGGATCGCTGCGATAGGCCCAGTCGCAGATTTCCCGCAGGATCTGCTCGGGCATCTCGTTCGACGCTAGCTTCATCGATGTGCGATAGGCCAGTGACGAATCCAGTGATTTATGGTGCAAAATGCTGGAATGGACCAAGCCGCCCAGCAGGGGCTCGTCCTTGACGGCGGCGTCTGCTTCAGTTTTGATTTGATCCCAGACCGGATCGCATTCGGTCAGCCTTGCGTACGATTTGCCCATGTCCAAGCTCCTTTTCCTGCGGTTCAATATAGCACACGCGCGGCAATGGCAAAACGCAATGCCGTGGAAGGATACATCGAAATTGTGAATCTACAGGGATGAGCTTGATGATCGGAGCCACATAAGCCGACGTTCGATCTGCTCGTCGGGCGATGAGCCTGCGGCCGGACTTACAGTCAGCCGCAGACTTCTTATTCCGGTAATTGCGGGTTAGCCCTCCATCATCGTCTTTGCGAACACGCCCGGGCCAAACTTGGCCGAAACTTGCGCGACATGTATCCCAAAGGACATTCCAGCACCATCAGCAGCCTGCGCAGTATGCTCATATCGCCAGTGGGGCTCAGTCAGGACGTGCTCCCTCAGCACGTTGTCATTTTTAATGATACGCAGAACATAGCTCTCGCTTTCTTCGCCCAAGGGAACCTCAGGCGTGTCCCACCTGTCTCCGTCAATGCGCGTTCGCCTTATCCAGCTTACGTCAACCGCACCTCCCGGCTGGCGCAAGCTGCGCAGATGCGCTGGGCTGTAGGGGCGCAGGCCGACTCCTTCGAACGCTATGACGTCATGCTGGAATGACGGATCGTCCATAGGTCGGCCAGCTGGTCCGATGCGATAATGCTGGGCACGGCGCCGCATTGTATCGGCCAGGTTAATCTGGTTTGGAATCCCGTCCAACATCACAATGAAGCTGCCCTTTTCCCATCCAAGGTCGCCTGCCTCCTCCGTGCCTAGCTGCCCACGCAGCCGATGGCTGAGGATATAGGTGTCCGTCCCGACTAACACAGCATCACGAAATTGCATCACCTCCCAGCCATCGGGGGTGCCGTCGCCGATCGCGCACAAGTTAGCACCGCTTAGCAGGGCGTCATGATCAACACTTTGCAATTGGCCTGACAGCATCCGCACCGCCACACCTTCACCTCGATCGATCAGTCCGGCAGGGGCGGGTGCAAGTGGCGTTTCCAGCAAACCGACTGTCGCGCGCGCCTCGATCAAGCTGTCCAGCCGGTAATTTGCATCACTTGCGCCAACATGCAGCGCCACAGCGCCCGGCCAGGGCCGCGCTGTCACCGCGAGGTGCGGCGCATGCGGAACCTCGCTTCCTGTCATCAGCGGCAGATCCAGAAATAGCGGGAGCACCGGCACCGGCGGCACAAACGGCCGCACCGAGGGCGCAATATCGGCGATGTGAATTGGCCGATAGCTTTCGGGTTCGATTCGCACTCCGTCGACGCGCTGCGCATTGCCCATCTGCTCGACCCGGTCGATACGGAACAGACCCTTGCCACCTGCCTCGTCCAGCCCGATGACGTCACCGGCGCCCAGCGCCAGTTGCGATGGCGGCAGCGTCAACCGCACTGTATCGGTCGACACCCGCGCCTCTGACAGCCACCGCTCGGTCACGGCCCGGCCCTCGGCCCGCGTCATCGCCAGTGGAATTTCCGACGTGGACACAGCATGCGTTGCGATATCCGGCAGGATCGCCTCCTCTGCGATAACTTCGAAATCGCCATCCGCCTCAATGAATCGCAGGCGTACACGGCCAGCAATTTCTGCCGCGCCGGCGCGGGTTTCGTCCAGCCGCGAGCCACTTTCGCCATCGCGAACCAGATGATCGATGCCGATCCGCGTATCGGCCAGACCATCGCGCATGCGAAACATTAAGACACCGTCGCGCTCAACCGCATCAAACCCGTAGCGCAGCATCAAGGGCTGAAGCGCCGAGCGCGCATCTGCGACCTGATCAACGATGTACCCGCTCACGTATCCGTGTAGCTTTGAGGTATCGACATGCTGCAAACCGGCGCGCGCTGTGATTTCCTCGACCACCGATGCCAGTGACCGGGATGAAGTTCGTCCCGTGATCCAATGCCCCAGCCCATGGTTGCGCCCATCATCCCACAGTCCCTGATTGTTCGGAAAAAATGGAAACGGTCTTGCATCCCACGCCCAGACATACGCGCGGTCCATGTCGATCATCGGCGCGCCATATTCCACTGAAACCGGATTATGGACCGGATCAGTCCAATAATCGCGCATTGCGCGGAGGTATTGCCGCTGAATCAATTCATCTCGCCTGCCATCCGAGAAATGCGGCAAAGCCGATTCCGACGATTTCGCGTCGACGAATTTATTGGGCTCATTCGTACCTTTATCGACAGCAGCACAGCCAATCTCGGTAAAGCGAATCGGCTTTGAGCCGGGCACCCACGCGCTTGGCAGTGCAGCGCGTACGCCGCCGATCCGGTCATGATGCCCGTTCAGCCACCAATTGCGTATATCCTTGTAGCGCCAGATCCAGGGCTCCCCGTACGCGTCGTCAGTGATCGGAGTGCGGATCTGCGCCGCCCGGGCCTCAGACGAATGATAGAACCAGTCATAACCTTCGCCACCCTCTATATTGTCCTTGAGGTAATCCAGATCATAGATTGACCCAGAGCCAGCATCGGCGTGATCGACGCCATCCCGCCAGTCTGATAGCGGCATGTAATTGTCGATTCCGATGAAGTCGATGTTGTCATCCGCCCAGAGCGGATCAAGGTGGAAATACCTGTCGCCGGTTCCGTCCTGAGGCTGATATCCGAAATACTCGGACCAATCTGCAGCGTAGCCGATCTTTACGTCAGGCCCAAGCAAAGCGCGCACTTCGGCGGCCAATGCAATCAGCGCCGCAACAGCAGGAAAGCTGCCACCGGCGCCGCGGATCTGCGTCAGCCCGCGCATTTCTGATCCGATGCAAAAACTCTCGACGCCGTCGGCGGCAGCGCACAGCGCAGCGTTGTGCAGAATGAACCGCCGATAGCTCCACTCGTCCGGCCCTGTGTATCGGACCGGTCCCGGCGCCGTTGTCGCGCCTGATAGGGGCCACTGAAACGGCGGGCGATCCTGGCCCGGCACAAATGGGCGCGGGGGCGGCGGTGGCAATTGCGCAGTCAATAGAAAATCACTTGCGGCCGCCATTCCAAAAAACGCGGCCACTTCGGCGTCGGCGCCCGGACCGCCGTCAGGGCTACCTGCTCGTCCCGGCGCTTCGGACAGGGTGATGCGCCCGCGCCACGGCAGCGGCGGTTGGCCGTCCGTCTCACTGTACGGGTCCGGCAAAGCGTTACCTTGCATTTGATCCATCAGGATGAACGGATAGAACATCACATCCTGCCCGGCAGACTTCAGCGCCTCAATCGCTTCGATAACGGATTCATCGGTCGGCGTGCCGCCATATATTGTTCTGCCATCGACCTGCGGCACTTGCACTGCAGTACTGCGTGTAAGGCCAGCCACCGACCAAGGCATGTTGCTGGAATCGTATTTCTTTTGCTCGACTTTAGGTCGTAGTTTACAATCGCCGCAACGCAGATCGTCACCAAACCAGCTGACCACCAGAGAGGTAGAGCTGCATTGCGGCAGCTCGCCCGTCATGTTGGTCAGTGCTGTTGCGAAATCGGATTTGCCTGATGGCGTGTTCACATTCGCCAGTGCTGACGATCCCGGCCCGAAATTCATTCTGACAGGTGTCGTCGCCAGGGTATATTCGCCGCTGCCCGGCAATAATGCAACCGCGCGCACGGACCGCACAGGATCCAGCCCCGCAGGATCCTGATCCGCCTGAGATGGGCGTGTCACCTCGAACGTGAACTGCGGCACCCGGTTGCCAAAGTCACCCAGCTCCAGATCTTCAATCACGACATATGCCGTGCCGCGATAGGCCGGGACGGTGCCTGCACCCTCAACGGCCTCAATCCTCGGATCGGGAAGTTGATCGCGCGTGCCTGTATAGACTCGCATTGTCAGACTATCGCGCGCGACTTCGGTGCCATCGGCCCAGACCCGTCCCACATGACTGATCTCGCCCTCACAAAGCGCCAGCGCAACGCTCACTGAATAGCTGAACTGTCTAACCTTCGGCGCCTTTGGCGCACCCTTGCCACCGCCCGCGCGGCTGACATTTACGTCCTCGCGAAACTCCGTGGCCCAGATAATCTGCCCGGCCACGCGCATCCGCCCATATACCTGCGCAATAGCATCGCCTTCACCGGACCCGGTCAGACGCAAACGGTTGGCTCGGCCCGTGTCCACCACGTCCGAGCCCTGGCCCATCAACCGCTGATCAATCGACCGCCCGATAACACCGCCCGCGAAACGGCCGATAGCGGCCATTGACAGGCCAGCCACGGTGCCGCCGATGGACCCGCCAATAGCCGCGCCTGCGGCAGATAATAAGATTGTCGCCATCAGTTACGCTCCTCGGGAAATGTGAATCGCGCCACGATGCGGCGCCGCCATGGCAGGCTCAGCGGGCTTTCGATCACCGCGTGGCCCGAAAAGGCATGGACAAAGCTCGCGTCGGCGCCAATGCGCCCCGCGATACCCAGATGCTTGGCCACCGCGCCATCGCGCATGCGAAACAGCAGCACGTCGCCGGGCGCCTCATTGGCCAGCGCCTTTGGCGCCAGATGGCGCCGGGCGGCTTGCCACAGCGCCTCGATGCGGGCAGGCTCCGACCAATCCATAGAATAGGCCGGCGGCACTTCAGGCTCGGCGCCCAGCACCTCGCGCCAGACGCCGCGCAGCAGGCCCAGACAATCAGTACCCGCCCCCTTGCATGACGCCTGATGCAGATACGGCGTACCGATCCAGCCGCGCGCGGCGCTGACGATGCGATCACCCAAAACGTCACTCATCTGCGGCTCCCCCCATTCAGCTTGCCGGCTTTCGAGGGATCCGAAATCGACCAATCATCGCCGGGAATGTCTGGAAATCCTTGGTAATTCGCAAAATTCTGAAACTTCAGCCGACAGGTCTCCGAACGCTTGTCGCAACCAGCCTCTAACCTCAGCGCATCGCCCGCGCGAACATTCGCACGCAGCGGATGCCACAACTCGACCACGCGCTGCGCATTGATCATCCCGTCCCGCTTGATAACCCCGCTTAGCCCCTTGGCCGCACCGTCCTGCACGATGAGCCGCCCATGCTGGAACCAGCCCGAATCGAACCCGCCAAAGGCCTCGAACTGAAACACCCGGCGCCCGCCGATCTCGACCGCTGCCAGCTCTATGGCATAGCCCGGTGTTTCCATATCAAAGCGGCAGCCACCATCGCCCAGCACAGCCGAGCACGGCTTCTGATACACCCTCCCCAACGGACGGTTCAGCGCCTCGGTCAGCCCGCGCAGTTCCGCTTCAAACGCCCCGCCAGACCGGCGCAATTCTCCGATCGTCCCGCGAAATTGCAAATGCCTCTGTGCGACGTCTTGCCAGTTGACCAGCCAGGCGTGGATCTCAGCGCCGTCATAGCGGCCCGCCTCGATATCGTCCTCGCGGATCGACGCATCGCTCAGCGCCCCCAGGGCTTCAGTATTGTCTACCGACAGACCGGTCGTCTGCTGAATCGCCAAAGCACTCAGGCCGGTATCAGCGCGGAATTTGATCCCGTCAAAGAATAAAGGCCCGTCATGATCGGTAAACCCCAGAACCGTGCCGTCCTTGCGCTCCAGCGCCCAGGCGCGGCAAGTCGTGGTGACACCCGTCTGCAAATGCGCATGCAATCCTGCGTTCAGCCCGCTCATACCCTGATCTCCACAACCGGTACGTTCGGTGCGTCCCCCGCTTGAAAGCTGGAAACGCTGACCATCACGCGGTCCGTGTCAAACCGCACCGGCACGTCGAACTCAAACCCAGCCGTGACACGTTCCCCGTCATTTGGCGGGTGGTTGAACGTGACGATCCCAGTCGAGGTGTCTACCTCGTAATGAATGCCCTCCTTCTGCTCGTCCCCACCAATGCCGATCCGCACGGTTCCGCGCACCGGTTTTGTTATGGGCCGCTCATAGCTATGCTCTCCCGACCGATAGGTCTTGATCAGTCGAAAGCTGGGAGTCACGTCGTCGCCAAAGGCGATGATCTGGTCTTCATACGCCACGTCCAGTAGCGCACCGCCGGATTTGTAATCGGCCCAATCCTTCCAGCGAAAGCCATGGATCTGTCCGCGCCGCGCCTCAAAAAACGCGATCAGCTTTTCAATATCGTCCAGCCCTCGCATCGCCACGCCTGCATCATACCGCCTGCGCGAATGCTGCCAGGGCGTGTTGCGCTCCTCAAACCCGTTGGCCAACGTCACCACATCGGTCAGCCGCTCAGGCCCGCCGACCGAGCCGAAGCTCAGGTTCGCCGGAAATCTCACTTCGTGAAAACCCATCGTTTTTCTCCCTTACCGATTGCGCTGACCGCGCCCGATGGCCCGGCTCATCTGCGCCGCGATCTGGCCCTGACTGCGCCGGAACCCTTCAGCATCGGGCGTCTGGATGTTCATCACCACGCTCACATTGCCGCCTCCACCGCCGCGCACACCCAGCTTGCCATCTGCGCCGCGCGCCAGCGGCATGATCGCCTCCGGCCCCGCCTCGCCCATCAAGCCAGTGCCCCCCCGCATCGGAAAGGTCACGGGCCCGCTAACGATGCCGCCACTGGCAAAAGGCTGCACGCGCCCCTGCGAAAAACTGGCCCCATTCGCAAATGGCATCAGGCCTCCGACCAGATTACCTACCCCGCTGGCCAGCAGCCCGCCAACGTGCTCCGTCACCGGCTTCACAGCCGCGTTGAACGCCGTGTTGATCATCGAATTGGCCAGCGTGCGCAGCGATGTCGACAGGCTGTCGCCATCCACAACGGCGCCCTGAATCGCGCGCCGCAATCCGCGGCTCATCCCACGATCAAGCGTCGCCACGTCATAGCCGGTCCGCTCAAACGTGCCGCGCACGCGACCCAGCTCGGCATTGAACGCCGCTGCCATATCGGTCGCCGCGCCCAAGGACCCATCCAGCGCCTCAAACTGCGCGTCCAGCGCGCCAAGGTCTTCACTGTCACTCATCATTCTCTCCTCGCGTATCGGGATAGGCCTGCATCAATGCGTCCAGACGGTCTCGCACCAGCGGCGCCGCCCCCTGCGCCTCGCCCAGCATCAGCCGCAGCTCCGCCGGGGTCAGCGCCCAGAATTCGGCGGGCTTCAGCCCCAGACCGCGCAAGCCCGCCTGCATCAATCCCGGCCAATCAAATCCGCTCATTGCGCCTCCGGCAGCATGAAGGCCCGCGCCAGCAGCTCTGCCGCCGCGCGGGCCGCCGCCAGCGGCCCGCCTTCGATCTCGGCGGCGATCAGATCACCAGCGGACCCCTGCCAGCCGCCGCCGCGCAGCCCGGCGACGATCAGCGCCAGCACATCACGCGTCGAAAACCCGCCCGCCTCGAACCGCTCGACCAGATCCACCAGCGATCCCGCTGCCAGCCCCGCCTCCAGTTCCGCCAACGCGCCCAAAGTCAGCTTCAGCACGCGCCGCTCGCCGTCGATGACCACCGCCACCTCACCTGCCCATGGGTTTGCCATCTCAGATCGCCGTGAAAATCATGCGGCCCGCCGATGCCAGCGACAGCTCGTAGGTCGCCTCACCGTCATGCGTGCCGGCATATTCGATGGATGTCACCTGAAACGGCCCCTCAATGATGCCGAAATCGGGGATCACCACCTGAAAGGCGGGCGTTTCGCCATCAAAGAAAATCTGCCGCGTCCGCTCATCCGAATCCGCATCGCGGAAAATGCCCGATCCGCTGATGGCTGCCGATTTGACGCCAGCGCCGGACAGTAATTCGCGCCAACCGCCCGCGCTCTCCAGGCTCGTCACATCCACGCTCTCGGCGTTGAAGCTGATGCGCGTCGCGCGCAGCCCCGCCACCGATTCAAAGTTACCGTCACCCGTCAGATCAACCTTGATCAGAAGGTCCTTGCCGTTTTGAACTGCCATGTCTTTTATCTCCGATTAAAGTGGTTAAACCGCGTCCTGAACGCGCGCGCGAAAGGTCAAGTCGATCCGCCGCAGCTGATCATCCCGCCGTGCCCGCGCCCGATAAAAATTCAGCGCTGCCAGATGGCCACGGTCCAGCGTCAGCTCTGCATCCGTCAGCGCATCGCCTACCGCTGCTGCCGCTTGCTTCGCCGCTGCAAATCCGGCGGCATCGCTGATCACCGACACGGTGAACCGGTGCCAGGCGCCGCCCGACGTTCCATCCGATCTGTCGCGCACATCCTCCGGCCCCAATGTCACGTAAAGCGAAGGCAACGCCCCCGCCGGAGGCGCGTCATATATCGCTCCACCGACCAGCGCGGACAGCTCCGCATCGCCGATAAGTTGGCCGTAAACCGCCGCCTGTAGCGCCGCAGATCCGCCATAGCTCATACCGCCACCTCCTCTTGCGCATAGCAGGTCAGGTATCGGGCCAAGGGGTCCCGCTCCGTCACCGCCTCGATCCTGAAAACACGGCTGCCATCCCGCAGCCGCTGTTCGGGCTTTGGGCGCGAAGGCGCACCATAGGGCGCCGCTCGTACCGTGATCTTGTAGCCCGTGCTGGACACCTGGGCCGTGCCGTCCGTCACCTCGCGCCCCGTGCGCGCTATGATCTCGGCCCAGACTTCGCCGATAGGCTGCCACGTCTCGGCGTAACCACCCGCGCCATCGGCAATACGCTCGGGTGCCTCCAGCACCAGATGCCGTTTGAGGTTGATAGGCTTCATCACATCACACCCCCACCCAGCATCCGCACGGTGCGATACCGCTCGATCAGGCTGGTCACGCCAAAGGGCATGCAGCCGCCGCCCAGCGCCGTGTCCGCACGATATTCGTAGTAATGCGCCGCAAGCAGCAGCACCGCCTGGCCCAGATCGGCCGGCAGATCGCCCCACGCCGCGCCCATCCCCGCGCGGAACCGCACCAGCACCGCGCCACCCGACGGCACCGGCGGCAGTACAGTTCCCGCCGGCATCAGGCGGGGCCGGTGCGTGTCCTTGTCCAGCCGGAAATGCGCCGGGTTGGCGACCTCCTCGCTGCCCGACATGTGGCGCAGCACCACGTCCTCAATCGCCACCACCGGCGCCACTGGCAGCGCCTGGCCATAACCGGTGCGCCAAGCGACCAATTCCCACGAGAATACCCGCTCGATCAGCACCTTGCCCGTGCGCGCCTCGATCGACGCGATGGCCGCGCGTAGAAAACTCTGCAACACCGCATCTTGCACATCATCGTCTGAAAACCCTGTTCCCAGCCGCAGATGCGCCTTGAACTGGGCCACCGGCAAGGCGGCTTCCGGCACGGCGGTTTCTTCAATCAACATCATGGAATAACTCCGATTAAGCGTTTCGCAGAAAGCTTGGGTCATGGTTTCTGCGAAACGCTGCGCAACGTTCACGCGGTGTGCGGCGTTTCGAGCCATCCCTGAACCAGGGCTATCTCGAAACTCTTCAGTCCCGGATCCCTCCGGTGGTTCAGGCGCGCGCCACCCACGTTGCTCGGACGGAGGGGAGCAGCTGGACAACGCATCAAGTGACTGGCGGCGCACGCCCCGGGCGAAGGCAAATCCCCCCGCCCGATCCGCGCCTCGCTTAGGAGGTCGCGAATTTCAGCAGCTTGATCGCCGCATAGTCGCTGACGTCACCGCCGACGCGCTTGGTCGCGTAGAACAGAACATGCGGCTTGGCGCTGAAGGGGTCGCGCAGAACGCGCAGGTCCGGACGCTCGGCGACGGTATAGCCCGCGCCGAAGTCACCAAACGCGACCGACATCGAACCGCTGGCCATATCCGGCATGTCCTCGGCGATCAGCACAGGGTAGCCCAGCAGGCGCGCAGGTTCGCCCGCCGCCAGACCGTCCGACCACAGGAAGCGGCCGTCGGCGTCCTTCATCTTGCGCAAGCTGCCTGCGGTCTTCGAGTTCATGACAAAGCTCGCGTTCGCGCGGTACTGCGCCCCCAGCGCATAGACCAGATCAATCACCGCGTCCGCATCGTCAAACGCGCCATTCGCGCCGGTCGGCACATAGCCCAGATTTCCCCAGGTCCAGACATCGTTATCAACGCTCGGTTTGGTCAGAAAACCGGTCGGCTTGTCTACGCCGTTGCCATTGACAAACGCCGCAGCCTCGGCACGCGCAAACTTGTCGGCGATGCGGCCAGCCAGCCAGCCTTCGATGTCGAATGCCGAATCGTCCAGAAGACGCTGTGACGCCTTGGGCAGCGCGCTCAGTTCGTGCAGCGGGATTGTGATGCGGTCGATCCCCGGCGTCGCCGTCTCGGTCACGCCCGCCGCCTCGGTCGCCCAGCCATGGCCAACATCGCCATGATCAATCAGCACGTCAAAGCTGGTTGCCTCGACCGCAACGACATTCGCAATCGCGCGGATAGATGCCGTCGCGCTCAGCGTCGACTTGATCGTGCTGGCCGTCTGCGGGTCCACCAGATAGCCGCCATCGCCCGCAATCGCCGTGCCCAGCGCCTTGCCTTCCAGCTCCAGACCGCGCAGCCCGTCATCGTCGCCCGAGCGCAGATAGGCGTTGAACGCCTTTTGGTGCGGGGCAGGGCCGTCATTGCCGCCTGCCAGAACAGGACGCGCAGGCACAAAGGATTTACGTTCAAACATGATCATTTTCTCTTCTTGTTGTTGCAGTCGCTCTTCGATCCGGGCCTGAAAGCCCTTCAATTCGCCCGCAAAGCCCGCTACGGCGGACTTCACTTCGGCCACCGGCGCGTGCCCATCGGACACGCCTTTCCCGGCACCGGAATTTCCGGTTTCATTCATCACCTGCTCCTTGTTCTGTTGTCTGTCTGCCCGGCGTTATCCGCGCGCCAATTCCCGGCCCGCGGCATTGAACGTCGCCGCCAATTCACGCAGATCGCCGCCATTCAGGGCATCGCTCTTGGCCGTCACCCGCGCACTGGGAAGCATGGGGAAGGTCACCAGCGACACCTCCCACAGCTCCAGTTCCTGCAAAAGCCGTTGGCCCTTACCATTCTTTGTCGCCCGCACTGTGCGATAGCCGATGCTCAGCCCGTCAATCGCGCCCGCGCCGATCAGCGCCGCCGCCTCGCGGCCACGCCCCACGGCCTCCAGCAGACGCCCCTTGACGTACAGGCCGCGCGTATCTTCGCGCACCTCGTCCCAGACGCCGATGGGTTGCGCCGGATCATGCTGCCACAGCATCTTGACCTGCCGCGCGTCGGCACTCAGCCGCGACAGCGATTTGGCATAGGCACCCGCCACTACCACGTCGCCGCCCTGATCGGTATCGCCGAAATAACTGGCATAGCCTTCGATCCCCACGCCGCCCTTGACGGTCAGATCCGCGTCGAACCGCGCAAACTTGCGTTCTAGTCCCGTGTCAAAATCCATAAACCTCATCCTTTCAAACCCTCACGGCAGCGCCACAATCAGCGGCTGCAACGCCTGCGCTACAATCGCGCCCGCAATCCCGTAAACCGCCAGCCACAGCCGCCGCTCCAGCCGTTCCATCGCCTCCTCCAGCTTCTTCTGCCGCTCGGCGACCGCCTGGAATTTTAACAGCGCCACCCGTTCGTTCGCCTCCAGTCGCAGCGCCGGCGCACAATCGAACGCCTCAAAGCCGTAGCGCTCGGGCGGGCGCTCCTCATCCATCCGCGCACCCAGGCTCGGCCAAGGCGGGCAGCCCCAGCAGTGACCGCTTTTCGCCGTCCGTCAGGAAATCGGCCCCAGCGACCCGCGCCCATTGCGCATCCCGCTCGGTGGCCAGCGCTGGCACCTGATCCAGATCCGGCTTCAGCTCCAGACAGCCACCGTCGAACCCGCTCAACCACTCGGAAACGCTCGCGGCCACCCGGCTCGCCAAAGGCAGAACGGTCAGCCGGAAAAACGCCCGGTTCGCCTCCTGATAGTTGGAATAAGTCGCATCCCCCGGCACCCCCAGCAGCATCGGCGGCACCCCGAACGCCAGCGCAATCTCGCGCGCCGCGCTCTCCTTGGTTTTCTGAAACTCCATGTCCGAGGGCGAGAATCCCATCGGTTTCCAGTCCAGCCCGCCTTCCAGCAGCATCGGCCGCCCGGCATTGCGCGCGCCCTGATGATGGCTCTCCATCTCGTCCACCAGACGCTGGTACTGATCCGTGCTCAGCGTCCCCTGACCCTCGGCACCGCGATACACAATCGCGCCCGAAGGCCGTGCGGCATTGTCCAGCAGCGCCTTGGACCAGCGCGAAGCCGAGTTATGTACATCCACCGCCTGTGCCGCCGCCTGCATGGGCGACAGCCCATAATGATCGTCCTGCGGATGAAAGCTCTTGATATGGCAAACCGCCGGATGACCTTGGCTGACGTCAAACCGATGCTTGCGCCCGGCCACCGCATATTCATACGCCACCGGCCAGCCATCATTGCCCGGCACAACGCTCATCCGGTCCGAGCGCAGCACATGCAACTCCACCGGCGCGCCCTGCGCATCGCCAACAGCCTCGACATAGGCGTTCCCGGTCAGCAGCAGTTGACCATACAGCGCCTCCAGCAGCTCCGCCCGGCCCTGCGCCGGATTGGGCCTGCGCATCAGCGACAGCATCGGATGCGTCGCATACCGCTGTTCCGCATCCTGCAACACCAAGGGCAAGGACGCCGCCGCCTCCGCAATCATCTTGACGCAGCGAAACCCCACCGGATTGGAGGCAAACCCTTGCCGCGTCAACGTCCCGGTATCCCGCGCACTCCACGCCACCCGGTTCGATCCGTGCCACGCCATGACCCGGCCCGCCGCGCTGGCCTTGACCTCGGGGGTCTCAGCACTTGCAGCGGTTTGCGCCGCGCCCTGCCGAAAGAAGTCCATGATCATCTGCCGTTACTCCTTGCTATTTCGCGGCGAACCCTGGGCAGTTGCCGATCGATCCGCTGTTGAAGGCATCAGACACCTAAAGGTTTAAGAAAACTGAACAGGACCGCGCGCCGGCAGTTTGGGCGCCTGAAATGCCAGCAAACACTGGCGCCACGCGTATCACGTCGATACCCTCGTCCAAAAAGGAGGCCCGCCCATGCGACCCGAATCCCTACAAGATTTCCTCGACGCCGCCCGCGCCGCCTTTGCCGCGCATGTGACCCACCCGGACGCGACAGCCTCGCTAGACCGCATCTTCGCCGCCCTCGAATCGCCCGGCGAGGTGTCACAAACCCCCGGCGCCCGGATCCCGGCCTGCGCACATCTGGCCGAGGCGACCGGCCTCGCGCATTTCGCTGACCCGTCCCTGCGCCGCCTGATCGAAACATTCGCCAATCTGGAGCCGGACCTCCAATGGCGCCCCCGCAGCGGCGATTGCACCAACGCTGGGCCGGGCTTTGCCGAAAGCCACGCCAATACCTACATTATCGGCCCTGGCGGCATCGAGCGGCGCAGTGACGTTTGGATCGGCATGTCGCTGGTCGCGCCCAACATCCGCTACCCCGACCACACCCACCCGCCCGAGGAGACTTACCTCGTCCTCAGCCCCGGCAAATTCATGCAAGGCGCAGGCAACTGGTTTGAGCCGGGCATCGGCGGCACCCTTTACAACCCACCGGGCATCCTGCACGCCATGCAGTCCGGTGACGCCCCGCTGCTCGCACTCTGGGCGCTGTGGGCCGAGCCAAAGGACCGCTGACAAACAAAAAAGGGGCGCAACGATGAAACGTTGCGCCCCTTTCTCAGCCCTCAAACCGCCCGCACCCTCGGATGTCGCCACTTCGCCGCCGGTTCTATCATCAGCTCATGCAAGGCCCAGACCAACGCATCAACGCGGTCCGGACTGCCCTTGCCCTCAAACCCCTGCACCGTCATTGCGCACATCTGATCCTCCAGATCGCCCAGCCCCCGCATATGATGCACGCGCCCCTGCTCATACAGCGCCGCCACGGGCTCCGCCCGCGCCACCTTGCCGCGCGATGCGTGAACCGCCTTGACCGGCACCATAGGATCGATCTGGCGGATCACCTCCGTCACCATATCCCCCCCTTGATTGACCTCCGCCACCAGCCGCTCGGCCCCCCAATCCTGCATCGCCCGCACGGCTGCTGCTGCCCATTTGGCCGGGCTGGCGGCACTCATCGACGCATCCGCCAGCACATAGGCGCGCCAGTCCTGCACCGGTCCGCGCGTTACGGCGCCGACCACGACGATCCCGCATTCGTCCGACTTGGCCCCCCCTGTCACCGGCGGATCGATCGCCACCACGATCCGGTCCATCTGCGGCGCCAGATCAAGCCGCACCGCCTCCAACGCGCTGGTCGTCCACAGCGCCCCTTCGGCATCCTCCATCAAAATACCGTCCAGCTCCTGCCGTCCCAGTCGCGTTCCGGCATAGCGCGTGCGCACTTCCTCCAGGAAACTCTCGGCCAGAAACGCCTTGTTCGCCTCTGTCGGCGCACTCGTCACCACAGTCGACGGCGACTTCAGTAACTCCTTCAACACACCCACATTGCGCGGCGTCGTCGTCACACACACCCTCGGCCGCTCTCCCAGCCGCAGCGCAAACTGCAACATATCCCATGTCTCGCGCGCCTTCTTCCACTTGGCCATCTCATCGACCCAAGCCCCGTCAAACTGCGGCCCGCGCAGGCCCTCCGGCTCATGCGCCGAAAACACCTGCGCAATTGCCCCGTTCGGCCAGACAAGCCGGGCTTTCGTCGCCTGCCACTCAGGTCGCCGGTCGGGTGGCGAGCAGGCCAGTATCCCGCTCTCGCCAAAAACCATAACGTCCCGAACCTGCGCCACAGTCTCGCCAATCAACGCCAGCCGCTTGCACGGCCCCGCATCCAGCGGCGTCGCCCCCTCAACGCAGCTGCGCACCCACTCGGCCCCGGCGCGGGTTTTTCCCGCGCCACGCCCGCCCATGATGACCCAGGACCGCCAGTCCCCTTCCGGCGGAAGCTGATGCTCCATCGCCCAGAACTCAAACAGATAGGGCAGCGCCAGCAGCTCGCCCTCGTCCAGACTATCTAGGAAAGCGTCCCGGACATCTGGCTCTTCGGAGGCGATCCAGACGGCACCCGATCGAATCCCGTGCGGCGTCCATGTCGAGGGCGTATCCATTGACGATTCCCTGTTCTTTCTTTTTGCGTTGCTCAAGTTGTGTCTCCGCTTCAATTGCCATTTTCAGCCACTGCCGGATGTCGCCAAGTATCCGGCTCTGGGTCTTGATATCGTCGAACTGTTCGGCCCTGACCTTGTCGGACAGTGCCTCCAGATCCTCACACATGCCGCGCAGCTGGCGCTCCAGCGTGGTGACGGTTGCGGTCAGACCCGAAGGTCCCTCTTCGGGTGTTATCAAACTCATTCGTGATCACTGCCTCATGCGATTGCGTTGCTTGCCCCACCGCCCGCGCGAAATGAAAAAGCGACCGCCGGGGAATTACCCCCGGGGCCGCTTGCCCACCTCTTCCAGCTTGTCACAACCTATACGCGAAACGGTTCGCAGAGTCAACCCTCATCAGGCCACGCTCTCGTGTTAACAGGCCGTAACTGTTACACTTTATTAACGAACGGAGCCGTCAGCCATTCACGTCCACCACAATGCGCCCCTTGACGTTTCCATCCAGAATATCGCGCCCCAGACCGGGTAGATCGGCCAGAACGGCAGGCTGAATCATCGCCTCCAGCTTATCCATCGGCAGATGCAGCGCGATCCGCTTCCACGCCTCGACCCGGCGGGCATAGGGCTGCATGACGGAATCAATCCCCAGCAGGTTAACCCCCCGCAGGATGAACGGCGTGATCAATGCCCCCTCAATAGGTGCGCCCCCCGCCAGACCGATCGCCGCGACCGACGCGCCATGTCTCATCTGTTTCAGAACCCGGCCCAGCATCGCGCCGGCCACGGCGTCAATGCAGCCGGCCCACTGCTCGCCTTCCAGCGGTTTCTTTGTGACTTCCGTCAGATCCTCGCGCGGCACGATCTGCGTTGCACCCAGATCCTTCAGATAGTCGCCGGTTTCGGGCCGCCCCGTCACCGCCGCCACCTTGTAGCCCAGCTGCGCCAACACGGCGATGGCGACGCTGCCCACCCCGCCGGATGCGCCAGTCACCAGCACCGGATCGGCGCCGGGCGTCAGGCCGTGATCCTCCAGCGCCATGATCGCCAGCATCGCCGTCAAACCAGCCGTGCCCACCGCCATCGCGCGACGCGTATCCAGCCCCTCGGGCAGCGGCACCAGCCAATCGGCGCGCACGCGCGCCTTTTGGGCATAGCCGCCCCAATGCGCCTCGCCCACGCGCCAGCCGGTCAGGACCACCTTGTCGCCGGGTTTGTATCGGTCATCGCTGGAGTTTTCGACGGTGCCGGCAAAATCAATGCCCGGCACATGCGGATAGTTGCGAACCAGACCCGCACCCGGCCCCATGCAAAGGCCATCCTTGTAGTTGACCGTCGTATATTCGACCGCAACCGTCACTTCACCTTCTGGCAGATCATCTAGGGAAATCTGCTGAATTGCGGCGCTTGTCTTGCCGCTGTCTTCGTCCTTTTCAACGACCAAAGCACTAAAAGTCATCTGTCATCTCCTTCATATCTGGTTGGCGATCGGTCAGGGTGTCCAATTCATATCACGGTCGATGGGGAATATCGGCCTTTGCAGCTTCTCGAACGGAAACAGATCGAAATTCGAGCTGGTAATCCCCTCGCTCGCGCATTCCACCACCGCCCGCGACAACGGGGCAAAAACCGGGCGGCAATACATCCGCGACTTCAGGATCAGGTATCGCCCCGCAACAGGGTCAATCCCCGCGCAGCCAAACACCCCTAGATCCCACGGCTCATGCGGCAGTTCGGTCACCAGAATGGTCGCGCCGCCTGTCTCCAGCACCACGGCACGGCCCATGTGGCAAGTCTGCCCAGTGTAGATCGGTCCGGTCACCACATAGCTGCCATCGCTGATTGCGCCCACCGTGCCCGTCAGCGCCAGCGGCGCCTTGGACGGCAGGCCGGGCAGCAGCACCTTGTTACCCAGTTGCACTGTTACCGCCGCGCCGGTCCCGGCCTCAATCATCTGTGCGACCGTTTCGGGATCGCAGATCGGCCCGGCAATGATGCCACTCATCCCCGCTTCCAGCGCCGCGCGCAGCACATCCACCGTGTCGCAGGTGCCGCCCGACATGCAGTTGTCGCCGTGATCCAGCAGCAGTACTGGCCCGTTCCCCGGCCCCTCAGCGGCGCGCATCGCCTCGGCCAGCGATGCCTCCAACGGAGCCTCGTGATAGACGAACCCCTCGCGCCCGTCCCATGCGATACGCGCCAGATCATCCGCCAGATCCTGGGCCGCGCCCGCATCATCGGCTACCGTCACAACTGATACGCCCGCCTCCGCCAGGTCGGCAATCGGGAACCCGCCAAAGATCGTCGCGCCCAGTATCCCCTCGCGCGCTTCCCCCTCGCGCGCGGCAGCGACAAGATCGGTCATCAAGCAAGGCTCTTCGGTGTTCATCTTCAGCGTATGGGCCAGAATGGGCGGGTGGACCCGCACCATTTTGGGCTTGAGACCCTGATGCAACATCGCATCGATGATCCGGGTCACATGCCGCCCGGTTTCGAACATGTCGATATGCGGATAGGTCTTGAAGCCTATGATGCAGTCGCAATTATCCACCATGCGCTGCGTGATATTGCCGTGCAGATCCAGCGCCACACCCAGTGGAACACCGGGCGCCGCAGCGCGCACACGCGCAAGCAATTCGCCCTCGCAATCGTCTAGACCCTGCGCCACCATCGCGCCGTGCAGATCCAGCAAGATTGCGCTGCAACCATCCTTGACGGCGGCGACGATCGGCCCCGCCAGTGCCTCGAAAACCTCCGCAGTCGCCGGGCCGCTGGGGTTCGCCGTAGCCGACAATGGTGTGATCAGCTCGGCCCCCTGCGCCTCGGCATATTCGATGAACGCGCCCAGTGCCGTGGCTGAACCCTTGCCAAAACTCAGTGCGTCCTGCCCATGAAGCGGCGCAAAGGCCTCCAGCGGTGTTGCCACCGGCGAGAACGTGTTGGTTTCATGGTTAAATCGGGCAGCGATGACACGCATGAGAGGCCTCCTTGGGCTGGATCGGGGCAGGGCGATACCCGCACCCATATAACGAACACGGATTGCGCCGCTGCGCAATAATCACGTCCGCCTGCCGGTCAGCGTGATGGCGATGGACAAAACAATCAGCCCCAGCGCCAGCATCTTTTGCCATGATGCGGCCTCGCCCAGCAGCACGATCGAAGACAAGACACCAACAGTTGGCGCCGTCAGTATCGAAATTGCCGCCACCGTTGCGGGCAGGCGGCGCAACAGAACCGCCCATAGCAGGTAACACGTCGCCATCGGCCCGGCGACATGGAACGCAAAGACCGCGATGACCGGCGGGGGCGGGACATGCCGCGCGCTGGGTGGCTCCAGCCACAGGGCCAGCGGCCATGCCAGCACCAGCGACACGATGAAAAACCAGAATGTCAGCGCCAGCGGCGACAGCGACCATTGCCGCCCCTGTACCAGCACATTGCCGATGGACCACGACAGCGCCGCCATCAGCATCAGGAACGGCCCCAGTGGTGATGCGATCAACGCCGCGAGATCCTTTGATGCCAGCACGGCAAGACCGGCCAGCCCGATCAGGACCGCAAGAATACGTCGCCCGGTCAGCCGGTCCTTCAAAAAGATCGCGGCAAGAACGGCCGTTATCGCCGGCATGGTGTAGACGATGATCGCGGCGCGCGACGCCTCGGTGAACAGCTGTCCCAGCGCGGTCAGGATGTTGAACCCGAACAGCACGAACAGCCCGGCGATGATGATCGGCACAGCCTCGCCGCGCGCGGGCGTCAGGCGGTGCCCCAGCGCCCGCACGATGATCAAGAGCACCACCGCGCCCCCGGTGAACCCGAACGCGCGCAGCGTGAGGGGCGGCACGGCGGTCAGCATGTATTTCACCGCAGGAAAATTCAGCCCCCACAGGATACCGACCAGCGCAACCAGTATCAGGGTAAGGGGCGTCAATCTGTCCTGCACGGCTTGGCTCCGCCTGATGGACCGGGCGTTACAGCGCGATGTCGTCCTGAGATTTTGTCAGATCGTCCAAGCTGCGCAATTGTCCGATCAGCGCCTGCATCTTGTCCACCGGGATCATGTTCGGCCCGTCGCTGGGCGCATTATCTGGGTCTTCATGCGTTTCGATAAACAGCGCCGAAACCCCCACCGCGACCGCCGCGCGCGCCAGTACCGGCGCAAATTCACGCTGCCCGCCTGACGTTGTGCCTTGCCCGCCGGGCTGCTGCACCGAATGGGTCGCATCGAACACGACAGGATAGCCGGTGCGCGCCATGGTCGGCAGGCCGCGAAAATCACTGACCAGCGTGTTATAGCCAAAGGACGTGCCGCGATCGCATAGCATGATCCGTTCGTTCCCGGTGCTGGCGATCTTCTCGGCGACGTTGCCCATGTCCCAGGGTGCCAGAAACTGCCCCTTCTTGATGTTGATCGCGCAGCCCGTATCGCCCGCTGCCAGCAGCAGATCGGTCTGCCGGCACAGGAAGGCGGGGATCTGGATCACATCCACGACCTCGCCCGCCGGGCCGCATTGCCGGGCGTCATGCACATCCGTCAGAACCGGGCAGCCGAACTCGTCACGAATCTTGGCAAGGATGCTCAGCCCCTCGTCCATCCCCAGCCCGCGCTGGGTGGACAGGGACGACCGGTTCGCCTTGTCATAGCTGGCCTTGAAGATGAACTTCGTGCCGGTCGGCGCGCAAGCCTCGGCAATTCGCCCGGCCATCATGCGCGCGTGATCTAAGCTCTCCAACTGGCACGGCCCGGTGATCAGCGCAAAGGGATGCTTTGCGCCGATGGAAATATCGCCAACGGTGATGGTGCGCGTGTCGATCATAGTGCCTCCAGAGCCGCCTCGATGCGGGCGACGTCGCCGGGGTTGTTCAGCTCCCAGAACACCCGCCCGCGCGCGTCCACCTCGACGCAGCGCACCGTGATGCCGGACGCGAGGAACCGCAACTGCTCCAGCCCCTCAAGGCTCTCCAACTCCGAAACTGGTGCATCAACATAGGATTTCAGCGCATCTGGCCGATAACCATAAACTCCGACATGGTGAAACACCGGGATCGGTTCCGGCAGCTTGCCGGGGGCGATATAGGGCAGCACCTCCTTGGAAAAATAGAGCGCGTTCATGTGCCGATCAAACACCGCCGTCGTGCCGCCAACGCGGCCCTCTTTGCGATCTTCGATGAAATTCTCATAGGTCTGCCGGTCACAGCGCAGCACCGGCGTGACCATCTGCACGCTCGGATCGGCCTTCATCGCCGCAATCAGCTTTTCCACGAACCATGGGGGTGTCAGCGGCGCATCGCCCTGAAAATTCACCACCAGATCCGGCATCTCGCTGAGCTGCGCCAGCGCATCCGCACAGCGCGCCGTGCCGTTCTCGCAATCCTCGGAGGTCATCACCACCTCGGCGCCAAATCCGCGCGCATGGTCGGCAATGCGCTTGTCATCTGTGGCGACGTAAACCGCATCCACTCCTTCAATCGCGCAGGCTGCGTCCCAACTCATTCGGATCAGGCTTTTGGCGCTGCCATCTTTCTGGCACAGTTCAACCAGCGGCTTGCCTGGATAGCGCGTTGAGGCGTATCGCGCCGGAATGAAGATCACCGTTTTCATTTGCCACCTGTGCTGCCCGAACGTCCGTCTTAGACCATATCGCTATCGGCTGGGCAATCGTCGAGCATCATGTCACCCACTCTTGCGGTCGGTTGTACATTTTCAAGACATCAGTCGGCGCCTTACCCTCGTCAACCACGAGCACGATCAAAATCCCGCGCTCGGACATCATCTTCACCAGACGGCGATGGACCTCGTAGATGTGCTAAGTCTACTTTCCAAAGTTGCCTGGATCGTGCGATCCACCGACCTTGGTCATGCCGCTTCGATATGCTGATTTAGACGAAAACTAAAATGACTGCTCCTGCTTTGTGACCCCGTAGATTGATCCTGTCGCGGCAGATCGCCAATCGCCGCCGCGTTATCCCACTCTCGACAGTCGGGCCAATATCAGGCAAATCCGCATTTATAATGGACAGTGATTTTCCCCTCACACGCGACCTGGTGCTGATCGGCGGTGGCCATGCCCATGCGCTGGTGCTGCGCAAGTGGGGCATGAGCCCGCTACCCGGCGCGCGTCTGACCCTGATCGATCCGAACCCAAAGGCGCCCTATACCGGCATGCTGCCCGGCCATATTGCAGGCCATTATCCGCGCGGCGACCTGGACATCGACCTTGGCCGCCTTGCCCGCTTTGCCGGCGCGCGGCTGATCGTGGGGCATGCGACAGGGATCGACCGCGAAGCGCGCCGCGTTCAGATGTCGGGACGTCCCGATATTGCCTATGATGTGCTGTCCATCGACATCGGCATCACCTCGGCCCCTGCCGACGTGAACGGATTTCAGGCGCATGGCATCGCGGCCAAGCCGCTCGGACCCTATGCCGACCGCTGGGCGGCTTTCGTTGCAAACGTGACAGCAGGAAAGACCGCGCCTGACTGCGCCGTGCTGGGTGGCGGCGTTGCGGGGATCGAGCTGGCGCTGGCGATGCATCACCGGCTGCGTCAGATAAAACACGCCGCCCGCGTGCATGTCATCGACACGGGGCCCGCGCTCAGCGGTGTTGCCGCCAGCACCTCCCGCCTGCTGCGCGCGCAGATGCAAAAGGTCGGCATTGCCCTGAGCGAAGGCGCCGGGATCGCGCAAATCACCCATGATAGTGTCACATTGGCAGATGGCACCGCCATCCCCGCCGCGCTCTGCGTCAGTGCCGCTGGCGCCCGCCCGTGGCCATGGCTGGCGCAGACCGGGCTGGAGCTGAGCGATGGTTTCATCTCGGTTGGGCCGGACCTGCGCAGCACCTGCGATCCGGCGATCTTCGCCGCAGGCGATTGCGCCCACCTGACCCACGCGCCCCGCCCCAAGGCAGGCGTCTATGCCGTTCGCGCCGCACCGATCCTGCATGACAATCTGCGCGCCGCCCTGACGGAACAGAGACAGTTCCGCCGTTTCAAACCGCAAAAAAGTTATCTCAAGCTGATTTCGCTGGGCGGCAAAGCCGCGATAGCCGACCGTGGCGCGCTAGGCGTCCACCTGCCGGGCCTGTGGCACTGGAAGGACCGGATCGACCAGCAATTCATGCAAAAATTCCGCGATCTGCCCGCCATGCCCACGCCGCCGCTGCCGCGCGAAACGGCCCAAGGCGTCGCGCAGGAACTGTCCGATCACCCCATGATCTGCGGCGGCTGCGGCGCCAAGGTCGGCCCCGAGGCGCTGAGCACGGCCCTTGCAGGCGCGCGGACAGGTCAGCGCGACGATGTGCTGATCCGCCCCGGCGACGATGCTTGTGCGCTGCGCATCGGCGGGCAGGTGCAGGTCATCAGCACCGATCACTTGCGCGCCTTTACCGCCGATCCGTGGCAGATGACGCGCATCACCGCGCTGCACGCGTTAGGCGATGTCTGGGCCATGGGCGCCGCGCCGCAAGCGGCGCTGGTCAACCTTGTCCTGCCCCGGATGAGCGGCCCGCTTCAGGCCCGTACACTGGCCGAAATCATGGCCGCCGCGCAGGAAATCATGGCCGAGGCTGGCGCCGAGATTATCGGCGGCCATACCACCCAAGGCGCCGAGCTGACGATAGGCTTCACCGTCACTGGGCTGATGCCCGAGGGCCGCGCGCCCGTCGGTATTGGCGGTGCGCAGCCGGGTGACGTGCTGATCCTGACCGGCGCGTTGGGCACGGGCGTCATACTGGCCGCCGATATGCGCGGCGCCGCCGATGGTGATGTTGTGCGGGGCGCGCTGGATCACATGGCAACCAGTCCCAAAACCGCTGCACAGAGCCTGATATCGGCCCATGCGATGACCGACGTCACCGGCTTCGGCCTCGCCGGGCATCTGCTGGCAATTTGCCGTGCCAGCGGCTGTGGCGCTGCGCTGGATATGGACGCGATACCGCTGCTGGACGGTGCGCAAGCGCTGCTGGATGCGGGGCACAGATCGTCGCTGCACGGGGCCAATCGCGCATGGTCAGAGCCTGATATTGAGGGTTTGAGCCCCGACACGGCCGAAATCCTGTTCGATCCGCAAACCGCTGGCGGATTTCTTGCCGCGCTGCCACCACAGGCCGCGCAACAGGCACTTGCGCAAATGCAGGCCAGAGGCATTCCCGCGTTTCAAATCGGCGAAATGCTGGACGCGCCGCGGCGGATCACCCTGCGTCCGAGCCTGAAGCGCGATTGATAGCCGCGATCAAACCGGGCAGGGCAGCCTGCAACGCCGCATCATCCAGCGCAGGCAAATTCACCATCTCAGGCTGGGCCATATCATGGCGCATGCGGGCGCGATCATAGCCCGGATCGTAATGCTGCACGATCAACTCCCTCGCAAGCGTGTCGAAATCACAGCCATCGACCATCCGCTGCCAGTGATTCACCGTCTCATGCCCGCGCAGATTGCGCAGCAAATCCAGACTGCCCTTCAGCAGGTCCGGCTGATCGGTGATATCGCCATATGCGTCTGCCAGATAGGCCGCGCGCGCCGCCACCGGCGCGGTGACACGCACCACCGGCGCGGCCTTCATCGCGCTCCACAGGCTGGGCGGCACCACGCGCGCGCCCACCTTGTGCGATTCGGCCTCGATCACCACTGGCCGACCCGGGTCCAGTGCAGCGATCCGCTGCGCCAGCTGCCCGTCGAACAGCTTCTGCGAAGGCTGCCCGCCGGCCCGCGCCCCCAGGGCCGAGCCGCGATGATTTGCCAGCCCTTCAAGGTCGATCACCTGAACGCCGGCATCCTCCAGCAGCTCCAGCAGCCGCGTTTTCGCCGTGCCGGTATTGCCATCCAGCAGTACCGGAGTCAGAGCCAGAGGCGCCTCGTAGAGCATCTCAACCACCAGCCGCCGATAGGCGCGATAGCCGCCCTCCAGCAGCGACACCCGCCAGCCGATCTGCTCCAGTATCGACGCGAAAGAGCCTGATCTTTGCCCGCCGCGCCAGCAGTAAACCAGCGGCCGCCAACTGCCATCCTTGCCCGATAGCGGCCCCTCCAGATGCGACGCCACATTGCGCGCAACCAGCGCCGCGCCGATGCGCCGCGCCTTGAAACGGTCATCCTGCACATAAATTGTGCCGACCTTGGCCCGCTCGGCATCGCTCAGGCTGGGCAGGTTGATCGCGCTGGGCAGATGGTCTTCTGCATACTCAGCGGGCGAGCGGGCGTCGATGATCGTATCGACCGGCAACTCCGCCAGCTGGGCAATGTCTGTCAGGGTCAGTTTCATTGCCGGTCACCTGAGCGCATGGACGCCTCTGTGGGATATAATGTCATTCTCCCCAGATAACGCAGAGTTTGCACCACTGACAGGACCATCGGTGGCTGGCAGTTGTTTTCTGCACGTCAGCCAGTGCTGAATAGCATTGACCGCTCAGCCCGACGGGCTGATGATATACAGCTTGCGCATATGCTCGTGAATCGTCCATTCGCCCTTCCAGCCTTGCGGCAGGATCAGCAGATCGCCGGGGCCAATGTCGCGCGGGTTGCTGCCATCGTGGTTCACCACCGTCGCCCGGCCCGCAATGATATGGCAATACTCGCCTGCGGCCGTGCGATCGGCGGTAAAGCGCCCCGGCGTGCATTCCCAGACACCAATATTCGTCAGCCCGTCAGGCGACGACCACAGATTGTTCGCGGCCTCGGTCTGGCCCTCTGTCAGGGTGGTCGGCTTGGGCTTGAACACGCCGGTTTCGATGGCGGCCAAATCGCTAAAACTGTCGAGGCTAATCATCTGATAACTCCCTGAATTCGTCTCTAACCCGCGGTTGAGACGCTGTAGTGCGAACGCGTAAGCCAGTCTGGCGCGACCTCGATCCCCCAGCCGGGGGCGTCTGTCACGGTCGCGTAACCATCTTTGATGACGTAAGGGTCCGAGGTAAAGAGCCCATCCTGCCACGGATAATAATCCGCCCCTTCGATCGAGAACTCAAGGTACTTGCCGGCGTTCGGAATGGCGCGCAAAAGGTGCATGGTGAACAGCGTGACCAATGACAGGTTCGCGCAGTGAGGGGTCACCGGCAGGTTTGCGGCTTCGGCCATTTTTGCAACCCGCAACGTGCGTGCGATACCGCCCAGATAAAGGATGTCAGGCTGCACGATATCCACCGCGCGCATATCGATCATGCGCTTCCATGTGGGTAGGTCGCAATCCTGCTCGCCCCCCGTCACGTCGATATCCAGCGCATCGGTGACCTGTTTGGTCTGCTCAAATTCCCAGTAGGGGCAAGGCTCCTCAAAGTGGGAAAATCCGTGATCCTCCAGCATTCGGCCCACTTCAATTGCGCGTTCGGGTGCGTAACAGCTATTGGCGTCGATCAGCAGGGCCGCGTCATTGCCCATTTCGCGGCGCATCAGTGGGATAATTTCCTCGGTCCGGCCCGGCCATTCATCGCGGCCGCGCCCCACTTCGGCCCCGGCGCGTACCTTGAACGCGTCAAAGCCGTGCGTATCGCGCAGCCGTTTCATCCGGTCGGCCTCGGCCCTTGGCGTGATGTCGCGCTTCATCGAGCTGGCATAGGCGCGGATGCGCCCCGGCGTGCCGCCCAGCAATTCGGCCACGGATTTGCCCGCCTGCCGCCCGCGCATATCCCATAGCGCGGTATCAAAGCCGCCCATCGCGCGCCGGAGGTAGGAGCCGGGAAATTTATGTTCCCGCTCTGCCACCAGATCCAGCAGATCATCCAGATCGGTAGTATCGCGGCCCAAAACATGCGGCGCGACCTGCCGGTGCAGCACCATGCAGGTGATGTCCGAATGATAGGTCGAAACCTGCCCCCAGCCGATGCTGCCATCCTCGGCTGTCAGACGTACGAAACCCACGAACTCGGTGGTGAAGGATTCGATTTTCTGGATCTTCATGTGTGCCTAACCTCGGGTGATCAGGTCAAACGCGCGCTCACCCACCATGACGGCGGGGGCGTTGGTGTTGCCTGTGGGAATGGTGGGGAAAATCGACGCATCGGCAACGCGCAGGCCGGTTATGCCATGCACGCGTAGCTTCGGATCAACGACAGAGGTGGCGGCATCCTGCCCCATCCGGCAGGTGCCGCATTGGTGGAACACTGTCCACGCCTCACGGCGGGCAAAATCAAGGATTTCATCGTCAGTCACGCAGTTTGGGCCAGGATCCAACTCGGTCTCTATAACACCCCTCAGTGCCGGCATTGATGCGATACGCCGCACTTCGCGCGTGCCTGCGATCATCAGCTCGCGGTCGTGTTCGGTGGCCAGATATCCGCCGCGCAAGACGGGCGGTGTTATTGGATCGCTGCTGCGCAGGGAAATGCTGCCGGTGCTGGTAGGCTTGCAGGGGTTGAACCCGATGCGCACCGCCGGAAAGGGATCGGGGCTCATCAAGGGCCGCTTGCCCGTGGGCGCGCTGGAATAGCTGAGCGGTGAGAAATACAGCTGCGTGTCGGGCGGGCCGTCCCCGGCGGCCAGCCGGATGAACCCGCCGCCCTGATTAAGGCTCATCGCCAGCGGGCCTTTTTGGGTCAGCACATACTGGAGTCCGGCCATCGCCTTGCCCCACCACGGGCGCAGCACCTGATTCAGGCTGGGCGCGTGCGTGCGAAACAGGTGATCGCTGCCCAGATGATCCATCAGGTTCTGGCCCACATGGGGCGCATCATGGACCACGTCGATCCCTGTTTCACGCAAATGTTCGGCAGGCCCGATGCCCGAAAGCATCAGCAATTGGGGCGAGTTGATCGCCCCGCCGCAGAGGATCACCTCATGCGCCTGCGTCCGATGCCTTTTGCCGCGCTTGACGTATTCGATCCCGGTCGCGCGCCGTCCCTCCATCAGGATGCGTGTCGCCATCGCGCCCGTCTCAACGCGCAGATTCTTCAGCTTGCGAGCGGCCAGCAGATAGGCCTGCGCGGTCGAGGCGCGTCGTCCGCCAGAGGTGCTGATCTGGTAGAACCCCGCCCCTTCCATCGCCGCGCCGTTGTAATCGGTATTGGTCGGGATACCCGCCTGCGCCGCCGCCTCGACAAAGCGCCTTGTCAAGGGATGCATCGCGCCGCTCATATCCGTCACTGACAAGGGGCCATCGCCACCGCGATGATTGCAGGCACCGCCTGACCACCGCTCGATCCGGCGGAACACCGGCGCGACATCCGCCCAATCCCAGCCGGGCGCGGCGGCGCCCCATTCGGCATAGTCGCGCGGATGCCCGCGCACCCAGACCATCGCGTTGATTGCCGACGATCCGCCCAAGACTTTGCCACGTGGCCAGTAGATCGGGCGGTTCAGCAGCTCTGGCTCAGGCTCGGTGCTGTACTTCCAGTTAAAGCGCGCGTCGTGGAACACTTTGCCATAACCCAGCGGGATATTTACCCAAGGATGCCGCCCGGTGCCGCCGGCCTCCAGCAGCAGGACAGATTTGCCCGCCCCGGCCAGCCTTGCCGCCAGCGCCGCGCCGGCCGATCCCGCGCCGACGATGATGTAATCATGCTGTTCCATCGGTCTCAGGATCTACCACGGCCAAAGAGCGACGCAAGAACCATCATCAGGGTCGTGACAAGGATCATGATGGTCGAGATCGCGGCAATCGTCGGATCGATCTGGTCGCGCAGCGCGTTGAACATGTTGCGCGTCAGCGTCGGGTTGTCGCCGCCCGATACGAACATGGCGATCACCACCTCGTCGAAGGACGCAAGGAAGGACAGCACCATCGACGTGACCACGGCAAAGCGGATCTGCGGCAGGGTGATGGTCACAAACGCCTTCCAACGCGGCGCGCCCAGGGACCGCGCCGCATTCTCCTGGTTCATGTCATACCCCTTCAACGCCGAGCCGGTGACGATCACCACCAGCGGGATCGCCATCAGCGTATGCGCCAGCACAAGGCCGGTGATCGTATAGAGGATCTGCAGCTTCACATAGGCATAGAACGCGCCGACCGCGATCAGCACGACAGGCACCATCATCGGCGTGATCAGCATGACGAAGGCGGCCCGCACATAGGGCAGCTTAGACGCGTGCAGCGCATAGGCCGCCAGCACGCCGATCGGGGTGGCGACCAGCATCGTCAGAACGGCGGTCTTGACCGATGTTGCCGTGGCCAGCATCCATTCATCCGAGCCGAAATAGTGTCTGTACCAGCGCAAGGACCATGTCTCGGGCGGGAATTCCAGGTATTGCGAATCCGAGAATGACATCGGGATCACCACCAGCGTCGGCAGCACCAGCAGCACCATGACGATACCCGCGAACACGTAGAGCCACAGGCGCTGGCCATGGGTGACTTGTGTCTCTGATGCGGGGGATTTCAGCCAGTTTGCCATATCAGTGCCCCCCGCCCGTCATCTGCTCCAACTTTAGGAACCGCGACGCGATCCACAGGATCACCGCCGTCATCAGCAGCAGCACCACCCCCAGCGCGCTGGCCGCGCCCCAGTTCACGAAAAGCTCGATGTTCGAGACGATCTTCATCGACACCATGATCACGCGCCCGCCCCCCAGCACCGCCGGCGTGACGAAAAACCCAAGGCAGAGCACGAACACCATCAGCGATCCCGCGAACAGGCCGGGCGTGCTGAGCGGGAAAAACACCGTCCAGAACGCCCGGCGCGGGCTGGCGCCAAGGTTGGACGCCGCCTTCAGGTAATCGCCGTCAATGGCCCGCATCGCGCCATAGACCGGCAGGATCAGGAAAGGCAGCATGATATGCACCATGCCGATCAGCGTGCCCGTCATGTTATGCACGAATTTCAGCGGCTCGTCCCAAAGGCCCATGGATATGGCCCACTGGTTCACCAGCCCCTGTTTCTGCAGCAGCACCAGCCACGCATAGGTCCGCACCAATAGCGAGGTCCAGAAGGGCAAAAGCACCGTTATCAGACACAGGTTGGCCCATTTCACCGGCAGTTGCGACATGAAATAGGCCAGCGGATAGCCGATGAGGATGCACAGCCCCGTGGTCAGCAGGCTGACCTGAAACGTGGTGATGAAGATGCGCGAATAGGATTTTCGCTTGATCATGCGCTCGTAATTCTCCAGCGAGAAAGTGCCGTCCGCGCCGATGAAGGACACGTAGAACAGCCACCCGACCGGGATCACGAGGATCACCAGCACCAGCAGCAAGGCGGGCGAGCTGAGGCCGAAAAGGCGCCAGCGCTCGGCGCGCTCGTCCCGGCGCAGGCCGGCGGCGTTCATGTCGGCGGCGGCCATCTAGGCGTCCTCGCCGGCGATGACGACCGTATCGGCGCGGTGCAGGCCCAGCCGCGCGGTATCCCCGGCGCGCGGCAGGTTCTGATACGTCCCCTCACGGATCGCGCCGCGCACGGCAATCTCGCTGCCGTCCTTCAGCCGTGCATAAAGCAGATAACTTTCGCCCTGATAGACCAGCTCGGTCACTGTCGCCTCGAAGACATTAGTATCCTCCGGCGTCTCGCCATTCAGCAGGCGGGCGCGTTCGGGCCGGATCATCAGCAGCAGGGAATCGGCGTCCGGCACGGCGCCGTCCATCCGGATCGCCATATCACCGAACGTCACCCCCGCCCCGCCCCGCATCACCGGCAAGAAGCTGGAATCGCCGATGAAATCGGCAACAAACTTGTTCTCCGGCCGGTCATACAGCTGCTGAGGTTCGGCCAGTTGCATGATGCGGCCATGGTTGACCACGGCGATCCGGTCGGACATGGTCAGCGCCTCGCGCTGATCGTGGGTGACGTAAACGGTGGTCATGCCCAGCTGTTCGTGCAGGTGGCGCAGCTCGATCTGCATGCGGTCGCGCAGCTTCTTGTCCAGCGCGCTCAGCGGCTCGTCCATCAGCAGGATGCGCGGCTCGAACACGATCGAGCGGGCCAGCGCGACGCGCTGTTTCTGCCCGCCGGACAGTTGCTCGATCCCGCGTTTGCCGTAGCCGCCCAGTTGCACCAGATCCAGCGCGCGCTCGATCCGCTCGGCCATTTCGGCCTTGGGCGTGCCGCGCAGGCGCAGCGGATAGCCGACATTGCCCGCCACGGTCATATGCGGAAACAGCGCGTAATTCTGGAACACCATGCCGACCCCGCGCAAATGCGGCGCGGTGCGGATCATCTCATGCTCGCCGAATTTTAGACTGCCCTTGTCGGGCCGGGTAAAGCCCGCCAGCACCATCAGCAGCGTCGTCTTGCCGGACCCGGAGGGGCCCAGCAGGGTCAGAAACTCGCCGCTTTTCACATCGAGCGAGACATCGTCCAGCGCGCGCACGCGGCCATAGGTCTTGGTCACGCCGCGCACGGTGATCGGCAGGGCGTCGGGTTTGGTGGTCAAAATCTCGCTCCCTCGTCGGTCATGGGTCCGGGTGGCCATGGGCAGGCGCGCCGCCCATGGCTGTGATGCGAGCCTATTCAGTCAGCATCTCCTGATACATCTCGGCTGCGATCTGCTCCCACTCGGCATACCATTCCAGCGAGATGGGCAGCTGCATGTCCATGTTCGCGGGCGAGGATGGCAGGGTCGCCGCAACCTCTTCGCTGATCTCGCCGGTGTCGTAGGCGTCCGAGTTTGTGGGGCCGTAGGTGATATATTTCGGCAAGTCATCCTGATAGTCCGCCTTGGAAATCTCGGCGATGAACTGCATCGCCAGATCCTTGTTCGGGGCGCCCTTGGGGATGGCAAAGCAGTCGTAATCCAGCAGGCCCTGATCATAGAAATAGGACACCTTGGCGCCATCGGCGGCGGCATTGTCGAACCGGCCGTTCCAGCCGGTGGTCATGTCCACCTCACCGTCCTTCATCAGCTGCGCGTGCTGCGCGCCCGAGGACCAGAAAACCGCGATATTCGGCTTCAGCTCGCGGATCTTGTCCAGCGCCCGCTCGATCCCTTCCTCGCTGCTCAGCTCGGCATAGACATCCTCGGGCGCGACACCCAGCGCCATCATCGCAGGCTCCAGCGCGCCCGACACGGTGCCGCGATAGGCGCGAGATCCGGGGAATTTCTCTGTATCCCAGAAATCGGCCCAGCCTTTGGGGCCATCCTCGCCGTATTTTTCGGTACTGAACGCGGGCACGACCGAGAAGACATCGCCGCCGACGCAATATTCGCTATAGAACGCATCGGGAAAGTTGCTGACGTCGATCACGTCATAATCCAGCGGCTCCAGCAGCCCCTCGGCGCCCGCCCGCGCGGCCGAGCCCGATCCGCTGGCAACCACGTCCAGCGTCACCTGACCCGATGAGACCTGCAGGCGCACATCCGACATGCCGCCATAGGTTTCCTGCTTGATCGTGTTGCCGGTTGCGGCTTCATAGGGCTCGAAGAGGGCCTTGCTCTGGGCGTCCTGGTACGAGCCGCCCCAGCTGGCGACGGTCAGTTCCTGGCCTTCGGCCAGCGCGGTTGTGGCGAGCAGGGATGCGGCCAAGGTGAGTGTGGTCCGTTTCATTATAGTCTCCTCCATCTGTTGAATGATCGCCCCGGTTTTCCGGTGGCGTTTATTAGCCCGCCATCGCACGTTTCATCTGGCGGGTGTCGTTCCAGCGATACCAGGCGACGGCGGCGGGCAGGAACCAGGGCCGCCCGGTATAGAAGGGCCGCGTGTGAAAGGGCAGATCGTCGAAAGCCGTGCGCCCCTCGGCCAGCCCCAGTATCTTCTGTCCCATACGCATCCCCAGATAGGACGCCATCGATACGCCCGATCCGCAATAGCCCATGGCGTAATGCATACCGCCATGCGTGCCGGTATGTGCCAGCTCGTCAAAGGTATAGGCAACGGTGCCCATCCAGCTGTGGCTGATGCGCGAATCTGCCAGTTCGGGAAAGATCCGGCACATATCGGCATGCAGGCGCGGGCCGCTGACGCGCGGATCGGTCTCGCCCGCCGATACCCGGCCCCCGAACAGGATGCGCGTGCGGTCGGGTGAGGCGCGGTAATAATAGATCACCTTGCACGTGTCGCTGGCGATGCGGTCCGTGGGAAACAGCTGGTCGATCACGTCCTTCGGCAACGGCTCGGTCGCGATGATATAGCTGCCGATGGGGATGACACGACGCTGCTGCCAGGGGGTGAGCCGGGTGGTATAGCCGTTGGTCGCAATGGCGACATCACTGGCCAGAACGGTGCCGCGCGGTGTCTGCACCTCGAATCCCGTCGCCGTGCGCGTGATCACCGTCACGGGCGTTTGCCCCTTGACCTGTACGCCCGCCTTCAGCGCTGCGTTCAGCAGGCCGTGATGATAGAGCGCTGGATTGACCGCCGCGTGGCCGGGAAACAGTGTGCCGCCATGATAGACGTCGGTGCCCAACTCGCCCCGCTGTTGATCGCGCGTAATCATATACGCCTCGATGCCCTCATCCCGCATCAGCGCCTCGGCGTCGCGGGCCAGTGTCTCGTAGGCTGCGGGGGTGTGGGCCGCGTGAAAGCGCCCTGCGCGGTGGAAATCGCAGTCGATATTCTCGGTTTTGATGCGGTCCTCGATCCATGCCAGCGCTGCCTGCCCCTCGCCGCGAAGGGCATGGGCGCGATCCTGGCCGTGGCGCGCCGTCAGCTTGGCCAGTGACGGTTTGATCGACGTGCTGATCTGTCCGCCATTGCGCGTGCTGCATCCCCAGCCGGGCGTTTCCGCTTCCAGCACCAGTGTGCTACGCCCGCCGCGTGCCGTCTCTATCGCCGCGTTCAGACCCGTATAGCCCGAGCCAACAACCACCACATCGACGCGCCCCGGCAGGTCCGCACTGGGCAGATCGGGCGGCACGAGGCCATCCAGCCAGTACGAGCTGCGCTTCCAACTTTTGGCCCAGACATCCTGGCCGTGATCTTGCGCTGCTGCCATCTTGCCCCCAGTTTGCGACGCCTGCGTAGAGAAAGCTTAGAAACTGCGTTTGTATATATCAATTCAATATAAAATATAGTTTCGTTCGATTTTCCTGTGCAAAAGCAAGCGCCGCAGCACCTCGATCTTCAAGGTCTGCCATCTAGAAGATTTCAACGCCCTGTTTGAGGGCGGATCGGTCAGTCAGGCGGCGCAGCGGCGGAATCTGACGCAACCAGCGGTCAGTATCGCGCTGAGCAATCTGGAGGATGAGCTGGGTTTTCGGCGGTTCCTCTGTAAAGGGGTTTCTTTGATCCGACAGGTGAGGCGGCGCAGCTGCGCGGCGAAATCACGCAAGGGCTGATGGCACTGGCGCGCGTAGACCGGCGTGCTGATGACATCCGTCAGGGCTGCGCCGGGGGGGGGGCGTCAGCATCGCCATTAACGGCGTCATGGCGATGAACCTGCTGCCGAAGCTGATCGCCGACTTTCACCCCAACACCCCGGCAGCCATGTCGCGCTGCACATCCATTCTTCGCAACAGATCGCGGATTGGACAGCGAGCGGCCAGATCAAGATCGGTCTGATAAATGCACCTGTTCCAGCCACCGGCCTGAACGGCGATCACGTGGTGGACCGGCAGCTGAAACGCCGGATGTTTGGGGCCGGCGTGCCGCTGAGCTACAAATCGCTCAGCCATTGTTACGCCCTCCTGCGCAACATGGTGGCAGCCGGTTGCAATGTTGCAACCATCGACCCGATCGACGGCAAGGCCGATTTGCGCGATGGCGTCATCTGGCGCCCGTTTGCGCCGCGCATAGTGCATGAAAGCGTGATGATTGCGTCCCGCGATCATGCGCCCGGTGAGGGCAGGGCGGAAATGCAGGCCAGCATCCGACGCCATATTGCGCCATTCATGATTTTAGACGGAGCGTCAGAAATTTTGACCAAAGGTTAAATTTTTGGACCTTGGCCTTCCGTCCTCTGTTGACGGTGGGACCGAACTTGGGCCTATTGTGCGTCAGCACGATCCTGCCCAATTTTACCAAGCGGCGGTTTCCGCGCACGTCACAAAACTGTCGCGAATAGAAGATAGGAACGTGGCGTGGATTTCCAGAAAGACAAAGGGAGACAGATATGAAAATTATTCTACGCACATTGACCGCAGGTGTCGCCACCACCGCGCTACTGGCCGGCGCCGCGCAGGCCGACACCCTGCGCCTGCTGACATGGGGCGGCTACGCGCCCGAGAACGTGATCGAGAAATTCGAGGCCGAAACCGGCCATACCGTCGAAGTCACGATGTCCAATAACGAGGAAATGATCGCCAAGCTGCGCGCCACCGGCGGCGGCGGGTTCGACTTGGCCCAGCCCAGCCAGGACCGCATTGCCGGACCGCAGGCTGAATTTGGTATCTACAAACCCATTGACATGAGCCAGATCAAGACCGAGCTGTTCGTGCCCTCAATGCTGGACGCGACCAAGGCAAACTCGACCGTTGATGGGGAGATTTACGCCGTCCCGCATATCTGGGGCACCAGCGGCTTGATCGTGAACACGGCCGATGCAGAAACCGTCAAGGATTACACAGATCTTTGCGATCCGTCGCTGGAGGGCAAGGTTTCCTACCGTCTCAAGCGCCCCACTCTGATTGGCTTTGCCTTCTCGATGGGTCTTGACCCCTTCGCCGCCTATGGCGACGAAGCCGCCTATACGGAGATCATGGATCAGGTCGAGGCCAAGCTGGTTGAATGCAAACCCGTCGTCAAAACCTACTGGACCGGCGGTGACGAGCTGCTGAATCTCGTGCGCTCGGGCGAAGTTGTCGCCGCGATGGCGTGGGACACCGGCGGCTGGAAGCTGAACAGCGACAATGCCGACATCAACTTTGTCGCGCCCACATCCGGCGCGCTGGGCTGGATTGACACGTTTGTTCTGCCCGCCAAGGGCCAGTCCGATCAGGCGGCCTATGATTACATCAACTTTGTAATGCAGCCCGAAATCGCCGCGATGATCACCGAATCCGCTGGCAACTTCACCGCCTCCAAGGGCGCGGATGAATTCGCCTCGGACGAGTTGAAGGCGCAGTATCAGGGCAGCTTCCCCGCCGAGGCCGTGGATAACATCAAGTGGTATCCGCCGGTCCCCGCAGGACTGGAAGTCATCGAGGGCGGCATCCTCGACCGCGTCAAAGCCGCGCAATAATCTGCAAATGGGGGGCGGCCCGGTCTGGGCCGCCTCCACCTTATTTAGACGGAAGTCCCATGACGCCAGATCTGGAATGCACCGCCCTGACGCGCCGCTTTGGCGACACGCTGGCGGTTGACGATGTCTCATTCTCGGTGCCTGCCGGGTCTTTTTTCTCGATCCTCGGCCCGTCGGGCTGTGGGAAAACCACGATCATGCGCATGATCGCCGGCTTTCTCGAACCGACCTCCGGCGATATCGCGATCAAGGGCCGCTCGGTTCTGGATGTGCCGCCGAACAAGCGCCCCGTGAACATGGTATTCCAGCATCTGGCGCTGTTCCCGATGATGAATATCGAGGCCAATATCGGCTATGGCCTGCGCCGCGCGGGCATGTCCAAGGGTGAAATCGCCCGCAAGGTCGACGAGGTGCTGGACCGCATCGGCCTGCCAGGCGTGGGCAAGCGCAAGGTCGACGAGCTGTCGGGCGGCCAGCGCCAGCGCATCGCCATCGCCCGCTGCATGGTGCTGGAGCCCGACGTGCTGCTGTTGGACGAACCGCTGGGCGCGCTGGACCTGAAACTGCGCGAGCGCATGAAGATCGAGCTGAAATCGCTGCAAGCCGAATTCGACACGACCTTCGTGTACATCACCCATGATCAGTCCGAGGCGCTGGTGATGTCAGACCATATCGCCGTGATGAACAAGGGCAGATTTGAACAGGTCGGCAGCGGCCAAGACCTTTATTACCGGCCCGAAACGCCCTTTGTCGCCAGTTTCGTCGGCGAGAGCAATCGCTGGCGCGGCACGGTGGAGCGGACCGATGGTGATACCGTGCAATTGCGCACCGACACCGGCCTGACCATGCGCGCCGCCGCCAAGGGGCAGGCGGCCAAGGGCGCGAGCGTCGATATATTCGTGCGCCCCGAGGCAATCCGCCTCGGCCGCGATGCCGCCGATCTGGCGCAATTTGACAACCTGCTTTCCGGCACCACCTCCAGCCTGCTGTTCAATGGCGCCGCCAGCCGCATTATCGTGACCAGCGACGAGACCGGTGGCGAGGTCGAGGTGACCCTGCCGCAATCGGGCGAATTTGCGGACCTCAAACGCGGCGCCCCTGTCCACATCGGCTGGTCCGCCGCGCAGGCAAACTGCTTTTCCGCAGGCGAGGATTAGGGCATGGCCGCCAGCGCCCGCCTTGGGTTTATCCTGCTGCTGATGCCGCTGCTGTTGTGGCTGACGCTGCTGATCATCATCCCGCATGTCGACATGGCTCTGCTGTCCTTGCGCGAACGCGTCGGGGTGGGTGAATATGAAACCAGCATCGCCAATTATAAAACCGTCCTGACCGAACCGCTCTATATGCGGACCTTCATGCGCACCGCCGTCATGTCGATCATGGCGACGCTGATCACGCTGCTGATCGCGTTCCCGGTGTCCTATTACATCGCAAAAATGGTGCGGGGCCGGGCGCGGTCGGTCCTGTTCCTGCTATGCCTTATCCCGTTCTGGGTGTCCGAATTGGTGCGCACCTTCGGCTGGATGATCCTCCTGCGCGAGACCGGCGTGATCTCGCAATTCCTGCAATGGTCCGGCGTCGTCTCCGGCCCGGTGGAAATGCTGTATAACGATGCTGCCATCATGACCGGCCTCGTCTATACCTCGATGCTGTTCATGGTGGTGCCGCTGGTCACGACGCTGGACAGCCTCGATGATGCGGTGATCGAGGCGGGCTATGATCTGGGCGGATCGGGCTGGTCGGTGATGCGCGAAATCGTGATCCCCCACGCCGTGCCCGGAATCGTGTCGGGCTGCATCGTGGTGTTCATGCTGAGCCTTGGCAATTATCTGACCCCCACCATGCTGGGCGGCAAGGACAGCCTGTGGTTCACTGAAATGATCTATTCGCAGTTCATCGTCCGCTTTAACTGGGAGCTGGGCGCGGCCTTCGGATTTATGCTGCTCTTTGCGTCATCCTTCATCATCTGGGCGATGCTGCGGCTGACCGGCCAGACGCTGGAAAGGACGATGGGCTGATGATCCCCACAATCCCCACACCGCGCGCGCTGACTGTCATATGGACCAGCTATGTCGTGCTGTTCTTCGTCTACCTGACGCTGCCCCTGGCGGTCGTCGCGGTATTCGCGTTCAACGACAGCCAGTTCCCGTCGCTGCCGTGGCAGGGTTTCACGCTGGATTGGTTTTTTGGCAAGACCTCGCCCAAGATCGGCGTCTTTCACGAGCGCGCCATCCTCGGCGCCATTAGCACCTCGGCCATCGTCGGGGCCTGCGTGGCGATTCTGTCGGTCGCGGTGGGTACGTCCAACGCGTTCCTGTTCAACCGCTACAAATTTCGTGGGCGCGGCCTGCTCTATGTGCTGATGCTTCTGCCGTTAGTGGTGCCGGGGATCGTTCTGGGCATTTCGATCCTTGTATTTTCTTCCACCGTCGCCAACCAGCTGTGGGACGCCGCAAAGATCGACGCGACCTTTTTGCGCCCTGGTCTGGCGCTGGTAATATTAGGCCAGTTTTCCTTCATCACGACCATTGCAACGCTGGTGATATCCGCGCGCCTGCAAAAGTTCGACACCACGCTGGAGGAAGCGGCGCTGAACCTCGGCGCCAGTCGCCTGACGGCGGTGCGCACGATCACCATCCCGTTCCTGATGCCTGCCATCGTCGGCGCGGCTGTGGTGGCATTCCTGATGAGTTTCGAGAACTTCAACACCACGCTGATGCTGGTCGGCTCGGACGCACCGCTGACCATCGCGATGTTCGACCGGCTCAAGGAAGGCTCGACTCCGCTGCTGAACGCGGTGTCGCTGCTCTTGATGCTGGGATCAAGCCTGCTGGCGCTGATCCTGATCGCTTTCCAGAAACGCAGCTAAGGCGGCGCCGTCGATCGGCGCCGCCAGCATGGTCAGATCAGACGCACCTGCGTGCCCACAGGGCAAAGTCCAAACAACTCTTCGATCTTGTCGTTATAGAGGCCGATACACCCGTCCGACGATTTGCGCCCGATCTTGCGGGTGTCATGCGTGCCGTGGATCAGATAGGCGGGCCAATCAAAATACATCGCATGGGTGCCCAGCGGGTTGTCGGGGCCGGGCGGCATGTATTTGTAGTGCGGAAACCGCTCCATCATCGACGCGGTCGGCGTCCAGTCGGGGCCAACCTTCTTGCGAATGATCTTGGTGTAGCCGCGCTTGGTCAACTCTTCGCTGATCGGAACCGACGTCGGGTAGACGCGGTAATCAGATCCGTCGCCGCTCCAGAAATGCAACGCACGCGATTGCGTATCCGCGACGATTGTCGCCACGCCCAGCGTGTCGAAATGGTCCTGCCAGTTCTGCACGACGAAGCTGGAGGCGTTGCGCCGACTGTATTCATCGGCCCGCAAAACTGACGGCATCGCCAGCCCCCCGGCCATCGCCAGGCCGGACATCAGCGCATTGCGGCGTGTCATGCGATTTGTCATGATTTTTCCTTTCTGCTCTGTCTTTGCAGGGCAGGTGGATCGCACCCGCCTTAAGGGCAGCTTAAGGCGCGGGAGCCTGCGCCGGGCCGCGTGTCTCACCCTTGTCCGCGATCAACCGCGACAGCGCCGTTATCTGGCGCGCGACATTGGCCTTCAGCGCCTGCGGCGTCATCGCGGCGTCCTTGACGAAATCCATGAACATCGCGTTCAGATTGTTGAAAACAATCTCGCCCATGGCCTGCACATCCAGCCCCGCCGCCACTTCGCCGCGCTGCTGCAAGCCCGCGATCAGCGCCACCACCTGTGCGCTCAACGCGCGGTCCAGTTCCGAATACCGCGCGCCATTCGCGGTGTGCGGCGCCTCAATCGACAGAGCCATGGCGGTGCGCCACATTTCCTTGCTCAGATATTTCAAAGAGTGATCGTAATAGACACTAATCAAGTCGATTATCGCCTCCCGCACGCCTTCGGGCGGATCGGCGATGATCGCCGCGCCCGCGCTTAGCACCTCCTCGACCTCCATCGCGACGGTGGCGATCAGGATGTCACCCTTGGTGCCGTAGTAATTATAAACCGTGCCCGGCGATACCTCCGCCATCTGTGCCAGATCCTCGATCCGCGCGGCGCGGTATCCGTCGCGGCGAAACAGCGTGACCGCGGCTTGCAGGATGCGGGCCTGCCGATCCGCCTTATGTCGGGCGCGCAGTCCGGTCATGTGCTGTCCCCTTCGCAGTTTCTGTTGATTTTTACAGTTGACTTCAAAATTGAAGCAACTCATTTTTTCACCCAAGAGGCGCGCCAGCCGCCCGACCCAACAAGGAGAAATCGACATGACCTATTTCGCCGCGCGCCGCGGCTTGATGAGCAGCTTCGCGATACTGGCGCTGCCCGCCGCCGCCATGGCCGCCGAAGACCTCAATGCGCTGGTCTGGTGCGACCACACCGACCCCGCCCTGATCGAGCCGTTCGAACAGCAGCACGGAATTCGCGTCAACCTGCGTGAATACGAGGGCACCGCCACCGCGCTGGCCCTGCTGGAACAGTCCCGCCCCGGCGATTGGGACGTTCTGGTGATCGACGCCATTGATGTGCCGCGCGCGGTAGGTGCCGGGCTGATGGCCGAACTGCCCGCCGAAGACCTGGCAACAGCCGATTTCTGGCCGGGCGTTGCGATGGAGGACCAGACGCAGGTTGACGGCAAGACCTACGCCGTGACCGAGAAATTCGGCTACAACACTATTTCGTTCAATTCGGACAAGGTCGATGCCGCCGACATGCAGGATCTGGCGACCGTCTGGAGCGACAAATACACGGACCGTATCGCCGTCTATGACTATTATCTGCCCGTCATGGGCCTGGCCGCGATTGCGAACGGTGTCGAGACGGCAAACCTGTCCGCCGATGATCTGCCCGCGCTGAAAGAGACCCTGTTCACCATGAAGGACAACGCCCGATCGGTGGGCGAGGTTGTCGCCAGCCAGACCGCGCTGGCCACGGGCGAGGTCGATATCGTCATCGGTGGCGGCGAATGGCTGACCGCCGTTCTGGCCGAGGAACAGCCCGAGCTGACCTGGACCATCCCCGATCAGGGCGCCGTGCGCTGGGCGCAATCCATCGGCGTGCTGGAGGCCAGCGAAAACAAGGATCTGGCCGTCGAATTTGTCAAATACATCACCGGCCCCGAAGGGCAGGCACGGCTGGCGACGTCGTCGTGCTACTGGGGGATGCCTGCCAACCAGAAGGCGGGCGAGCATCTGAGCGACGCGCAGAAAAAGGTGCTGCGCTGGGACGACCAGCCCGACTACCTGAAGCGTGCGCAACTTTATCCCGCCCCCGATGCCGACCTGGACGGCCAGATGCAGGATGTCTGGCTGGAAATGCTTCAGCACTGATGCCGAAACCCGAGACGATACGCGGCTGGGGCTTTGTCGCCCCGGCCCTGATCTGGACGCTGGCATTCTTTGTGGTGCCGTTCGGCATCATGGCCGCGATGAGCTTTGCCACGCTTGACGGGCGCGAACTGGTCTGGGGGTTTTCGCTGGAAAATTACACCCGCCTCTTCGGTCAAAGCTACCTTCTGCGCGCCATCGTCGTCTCGCTGGAAATCACTCTGACCGTCACGATAGTGTCGATTGTCCTCGCCTACCCGCTGGCATGGATCATCGTCTACCGCGTGCCCGCCCGCTGGCAGCGGCTGGCCCTTTTGCTGGCGATCCTGCCGTTCTGGACGTCCTATGTCGTGCGCTCCTACGCGTGGCTGCTTGTGCTGTCGCGCGAGGGGGTCATTAACCAGACGCTGATGGGGCTGGGCGTGATTTCCGAGCCGTTGACTCTGGCCTCGACCCGCTTTGCCACCGTCACCGGCTTCGTGCATTTTTTCGTCATGCTGCTGACGTTGACGATCTATGCCAACCTCGTGCAACTGCCCGCCAATTACCGCCGCGCCGCGGTCGATCTGGGCGCCAGCAGTTGGCAGGCGTTCCGCCATGTCGTTCTGCCCCTGACGATGCCCGGTATCGCCACCGGCGCATTCCTGACGTTTGTGCTGTGCATCGGCGACTACATCACGCCGCAAATTCTGGGCGGCAATAATGAACTGACCGGCCCGCAGATCATCATGGTGCAGCTAGGGCGCGGTGCCAACTTCCCGCTGGCCGCCGCGATGTCCATCGTGCTGATGGCGCTGGTGACGCTGGCCTATCTGGCCGCGTCCCGCTGGCTGAGGCTCGACCGGCTATGAGGCGCGCGATCCCTTGGGTCTACATGGCGCTGGCCTATGCGTTTATCTTCCTGCCGGTGGTGACGCTGGTGCTGTTCTCGTTCCAGGACGGCCGCCTGCCAGTGCCGCCGTTCAACGGGCCGACGCTGAAATGGTATGCCGACGTGCTGGGCGACACGCGCCTGATGTCGGCCCTGCTCAATTCGCTGCTGGTCGGGGCCGGATCGGCGGCGCTGTCCTGCGCTTTGGGGTTCCTCGCCGCCTACGGGCTGGCGCGGCACGTCCTGCCCGGCACGCTGTTCTTGCGTGGCCTCTTGATCGCGCCGATGACGGTCAGTTACCTGATCATCGGCCTCGGCCTCTTGATCGTGTTCAACAATTACGGCCCCGGCCCATCGCTCTGGGCCGCGGGTGTCGGTCATGTCGTCATCAACCTGCCGCTGGCCTTTGCCATCATCTACGCGTCGATGGGCGCGCAGCAGGAAAATGCCGAGCGCGCCGCGCGTGACCTTGGCGCGTCTGAGGCGCGCGTGCTGGCGCTGGTGACGATCCCGATGCTGGCGCCCGCGATCCTTGCCGCGTTTTTCCTCTGCCTTACGCTCAGCTGGGACGAATTCATCATTGCCTTCCTGATGACCCGCTTCGACGTGACCCTCCCGGTTGAGATCTGGAGCTTGCTGCGATCCGGCCTGTCGCCGCGCACCAACGCCATCGGCAGCCTCGTCTTCCTCGTCTCGGTCGCGCTGGTGATCGGGCTGGAGCTGTTTATTTTCGGAAGGAAACGCCGTTGACCGCCCCCATTTCCCTGTCCGGCATCAGCCATGATTTCGGCGATTTCCGCGCGCTCGATGATATCGACCTCGAAATCGAGGCGGGTGAATACATCGTGCTTCTTGGCCCATCGGGCTGTGGCAAGACGACCCTGCTGTCGGTCCTCGGCGGGTTTGTCACACCCAGCGAGGGCACTGTCCTTATCGGCGGGCGCGACATGACCGGCGTGGCCCCGGCCAAGCGGCCCACGACCACGATGTTTCAGGATTATGCCCTTTTCCCGCACATGAGCCTGCGCGACAATGTTGGCTTTGGCCCGCGCATGGCCGGGGCGAGTAAGGCGGCGCGCAATGCCAAGGCGGATGAACTTCTCGACCTCGTTGGACTGAAGGAGGCCGCGAAAAAGCGCCCTTATGCGCTGTCGGGCGGCCAGCGCCAGCGTGTTGCGCTGGCCCGCAGCCTTGCCGTCGATCCCGATGTGCTGCTGCTGGACGAACCGCTGGGCGCACTGGACCTTAGCTTGCGCCGCGCCATGCAGGACGAGCTGAAGCAGATCCAGCGCAAGATCGGCACAACCTTCGTCCACGTCACCCACGATCAGGAGGAGGCAATGGCCATCGCCGACCGTATCGTCGTGATGAATGGCGGCCGGATCGAGGATTGCGGCCCGCCGGATCGCGTTTATCGCCAGCCCGGATCGCTGTTCGCCGCCGGCTTCATGGGCGAGATGAACCGCATCCCCGGAACCCGCAAAGGCCCGATGATAGAGACGGCTGTCGGCCCTTTGCCCGCGCCCGACGGGACGCCGACAGGCGCGCTGACCCTTTGCTTGCGACCCGAGCAGATCGGCATCGGCAAGGGCGGTTGGGACATGGGGCAGGCGCGAATAACGGATGCCGCCTTCTTCGGCACGCATTTCCGCTGCCATCTGGCGCCCGAGGCTGCGCCGGACCTTGCGCTGATCGCGCATCTACCGCCTAATGCCAGGCCAGAGGTCGGCAGCGTCGTCACCCTGACGGCGGACCCCGCAGACCTGTCGATTTTCGAGGCCAAGACATGAAACGCGCCAAGCCCGAAGACTGGTATCACACCGAAAAACGCGCCGATGACGTCACCTATATCTGCGAGCCGCATATCGAGGAGTTCTATCGCTGCAACATGTGGCACGTCCGGGGGCGCGACCGTGATATGCTGGTCGATAGCGGCATGGGTGTCGTTTCCTTGCGCGAATGGGTGCCGCTGGTGACCGAACGTGTGCTGACGGCGGTGGCCAGCCATACGCATTTCGACCACATCGGTTGCCACCACGAATTTGCCGACCGCTGCGTGCATGAGGCCGAGGCGCATATCCTCGCAGATCCGGCCAATACCGCGACGCTGGCCGATCCCTACGTCACCGATCGGATTTTCACGCAGTTGCCGCCGCTGCCCTATACTTCCGACGCCTACAGCGTCAAATCTGCGCCCGCGACCCGTATTCTGACCGATGGCGACATGATCGATCTGGGCGACCGCAGCTTTGAGGTGATCCATACCCCCGGCCATTCCCCCGGCGGAATCGCGCTGTGGGAAACGCGGACCGGCATCCTTTTTTCCGGCGACATCGTCTATGATGGCCCGCTGATCGAGGATACCTATCACGCGGATGCCGCCGATTATCACCGCTCGATGGTGCGGCTCTATGACCTGCCGGTGCAGGTCGTGCATGGCGGCCATTTCCCCAGCTACGGTGCAGACCGACATCGCCAGATCATCAAGGATTGGCTGGATGCGCATGAGCGGCTTTAGCGGTCGTTTTGCCCATTTAGCAACGATATCACCGCTGGTGTCAGTATCATTGCAAAGACGTGAAGTCAGTCTTATTCATGGGATAACAATAGCTTGAGTTCCTTTCTGCCCCGTCATTCGCCCTCTGGCGCCGCATCCCGCATCAAGCCAGCTTGTGGTTGCCTGTAACACCAGCGACAATGCCCGCCGGATGATTCAGACGCGCGCACCACAATCAGACCTTTCCGACGATGAGCTGGCCCAGCTCATCGCCTGTCCGCATTGCGATCTGGTGTATTCGACGCCGCACGTGGCCCGCAACGAGCGTGCCTATTGCCAAAGATGCCACTCGGTCCTGATTGCGCCCCGCCGCAAGGCCGGCAAGCGGCTGATCGCATTGGCGCTCAGCATCCTGATCCTGATCACCGGCGCGATGTTTTTTCCGTTCCTGTCGATCGGGGCAGGGGGGCTAAGTCACGGCACGTCCATCGTGCAGACCAGCTTTGCCTTTACCGGGATGCTGGCGGTGCTGACGCCGGCCATTCTGGCGTTTATCATCTTCATCCCGATGGCGCGCCTGATCCTGCTGATCTACGTGCTGGTGCCCATCATTCAGGACAAACCGCCAGCGCCGCTGGCCCGGCAGGCGTTTCGTCTGGCCGAAGACCTCACGCCATGGTCCATGGCCGAGATTTTCGCCATCGGCTGCGCCGTCGCACTGGTCAAGCTCAGCGATCTGGCCGAGGTCAACCTTGGCCCCGCTGCGTGGATGTTCGCGGCGCTGATGATCATCTTTGTGCTGACTGACAGTTTGATGTGCCGCTATTCGATCTGGAAGTCGCTGGAGCCATGAAAACAGCGCGTGAAATGGGCCTGATCGGCTGCCAGCGCTGTACGCGCCTGTCCCCTGCCGGGACTGAAATCTGCCCCCGCTGCGGCGGCAAGGTGCAGTCGCGCGATCCGATGTCGCTGCAAAAGGTCATGGCGTGGTGGGTGCTGGGCGTGGCCTGCTACATCCCCGGCAACCTTTATCCGATGCTGGAGACGAAAACGCTGGTTTCGACCCAGAGCAACACCATCATCGGCGGCGCTGTCGAACTGGCGCAGCATGGCAACTGGGGGGTTGCGATCATCATCCTGATCGCCAGCGCCGTCATTCCGATGGCCAAGTTCATCATCATTCTGGGCCTTGTCATTGGCGTGCAGAATGGCCCTCAAATCTCGGACGGGCTGCGCCAGCGGCTGTACGAGGTGGTCGAATATATCGGCCGCTGGTCGATGATCGATGTTTTCGTGGTGGCGGTGCTGTCGGCGCTGGTCCAATTGCAAACACTGGTAAATATATCGCCGGGACGCGCGAGTATCTTTTTCGCCTTGTCCGTCATCTTCACCATGATATCTGCACAAAGCTTCGACAGTCGGCTGATCTGGGACACGGGCAACACGCCCAAACCCGACCTGCCGCCCGAACCTGTGACTGAAAAGGAACGCTCGGCGTGACACACGGCACTCAAAATCCGCCCCTTCCGCCGGTCAAGCCTGCGGGCTCCAGCCCGTTCCGGCGGCTGTCTGTGGTCTGGATCATTCCGGCCATCGCGCTGCTGGCCGTCATCGGCGTAGCGGTCAAGACGTATCTGGACCGGGGTCCGGTGATCGAAATCGCGTTCGACAACGGCTCGGGCATATCGGCCGGGTCAACCGAATTGCGCTATCGCGATGTCACAGTTGGTATGGTTGAGACGATTGGCTTTACCGATGGGTTGGATCGCGTGCTGGTATCGGTGCGCCTGAACAAGGATGTGGCCGCGTTTGTCGATCAGGACGCGCAGTTCTGGGTTGTCCGCCCGCAGGTCACGGCGCAGGGCGTGTCGGGTCTGGATACGGTTCTGTCGGGTGTGTTCATCGAAGGGTTGTGGGACAGTCAGGCAGGCGGAGCGGCGAGGAAGTTTGACGGATTGGCCGACGCCCCGCTGGCGCGCCTGAACCAAAAGGGCCTGTTATTGACATTGCGCGCCAGCGGCAAGGCGTCCCTGACCGAGGGCGCGCCGGTGATTTATCAGGGCATCACCGTGGGCCAGATCGGCAAAACCTCGATCAGCGAAGACGGCACCACCGCCGAAGCGCAGGCGATCATATTCGAGCCGCATGACAGGCTGATAGACAGCGCGACGCGGTTCTGGGACACGTCCGGTTTTTCGTTCACATTGGGGCCGGGCGGCGCGGCGCTGGATTTCTCGTCTATCGCCTCGCTGATTTCGGGCGGCGTGACCTTTGCAACGATGGTCTCGGGCGGCGAGCCGATCAAATCGGGTGCGACCATGCCTCTCTATGTCGATCAGGCTTCAGCGCGTGCTGCGGTCTTCTCGGGTGACGAGGGCGAGACGCTGACATTGTCGGCGGTGTTTCAGGAAAATATCGCCGGTCTGGCCGTCGATGCCCCCGTCGAAATGGCCGGCCTGAACATCGGGCGCGTGTCGGCGCTGAATGGTCTGGTCGATCCCGAAGCATTTGGCGACAACCGCGTGCGTCTGGTTGCCACGCTGGCTATCCGTCCCGGCAAGCTGGGGCTTGATGGCGACAAGGATAACGAAGCCGCAATGGAATTTCTGGCCGCGCGTGTCCAGGAAGGGCTGCGCGCACGGCTTGCGACAGCCTCTATCCTGACAGGCGGGTTGAAGGTGGAGCTGGCCGATGTGCCGGATGCCGCCCCCGCCCAGATTGAACAGTTAGCCAAAGGCGGTGCGCGCATCCCCACCACTGCCAGCGATATATCGGACGTGTCCGCGACCGCCGAGGGCGTGTTCAACCGTATCAACAATCTGCCGGTTGAGGAGATCATGGATCGGGCCATCGACCTTCTGGGCAATGTCAACGCGCTGATCACCAGCGAAGGCGTGCGCAACGCACCCGAAACGTTGAACAGCCTGCTGGACGACGCCCGCGGCGTCATCGCCTCCGACGATATCAAGGCGCTGCCCGGCCAACTGAGCGGCGTAATAGATCAGCTTGGCACGCTGATTGATGGCTTCAACAGTCAGGAACTGGCCAGCCGTCTGGGCAAGGCGCTGGATGACGCGGCCGAGGCAGCAGGCGGCGTGAATTCCGCCGTCGAAGGCGTGCCGGATCTGATCGCGCGCATCAACGGCGTTGCAGCCAATATCGAAGAGGTCGCCATCGACAAGATGGCCGACCAGATGACCGAACTGCTGACCACCGTCGACAGCTACCTGAACCAGTCCAGCACCCGCGATTTGCCTGCCAGTCTGAACAGCTCGCTGACCGAGCTGAGCGCGGTTCTGACCCAACTGCGCGAGGCCGGCGTGGTCGAGACGGCGAAAAACACGTTTAATTCAGCCAGCAACGCCGCCGATACCTTTGCCAATGCCAGCGCCGATCTGCCCAAACTGATCGAACAGGCGCGCCGAATTCTGGCGCAGGCGGGCACCACAATCGAAGGCTATCAAGCCAATGCCGGCCTTGGCCGCGATGCGCGCGATGCGCTGCGCGAGGTGCAGCGTGCCGCGCAATCGGTATCGTCGCTGGCAAAGGCGATTGAACGCAATCCAAATTCCCTCCTGACAGGAAAGTGATGCCATGTTGAAGCTAGGAACACTCGTCATGCTCGCCGCCGCCGCCACCTTGGCGGCTTGCGGCGGCACCCCGGACGCGCGCGTTGCGGTTCCCCGCGCCGATGTCATGCAGCAACAGCGCATTTCGTATAATACGGTTGCATTGCGCTCTGTGTCGTTGCCGACCTATGCCGCGTCCGACGAAATTTACATTGCAGGCCTTGATGGCGTCATCAGCCCCGGCGCCGGGCTGCTATGGGCCGACGAGCCGGGCCGCGCGCTTACGCTGGAGCTGACGCGCTATCTGGCGCAGATCACCGGCGCACGCGTCGCGTCTGAACCATGGCCGTTTCTGGAGCGCCCGCAAGCCGAGGTAGAGCTGCGGATCGAGGAAATGCTGGCGCATGCCGATGGCACCTTCCGCCTGTCGGGCCAGTATTTCGTGGCGCCTGAAAATGGCCGCGACCGTGCGAACCTCTTTGCGCTGGTCGTGCCCATCGGGGGCACGTTCTCTGCGCAGGACATCGCTGCCGCGCGCGGCGCCGCCATGCGCCAACTGGCGGGCGAGATTGCGGCCAAGGGCCTGCGCTGATCCGGCACCAACCCTGCGGTGCTGGCGGAGATTTTTCGCGATAAATCGGGCGGCGCCACTTCTGGCCTGACGGCCTGTGCCATTGCGCCGAAGCGGGGCGGATTCACGCAATGGTGCACCTCTGCCCCTTGCTGCATGTGCCAATTGGGCTATTGTCCGCCGGGATGTATATACGCGCTTATTTATCTGGACTCTGAACACATGACCCATTTCATCACCTTCGCGCGCCGGGCCGCGCTGCTGATTGCCCCGCTTTTTGTGGCTGTCCCGGCGTTTGCGCAGGAGGGCGAAATGCCACCTCCCGCCGTGACCGTGGTCACGGTCGAGCAGCAGGACGTTGACCTGACCACCACGCTGCCGGGCCGTGTCGTCGCCTCTGCCGAGGCCGAAGTGCGCCCTCAAGTCGCCGGCATTATCACCGAGCGTCTTTTCAGTGAGGGCGGGCGCGTCGAGGAAGGTGATATCCTCTACAAGATCGATCCCGCCACGTATGATGCCGCTGTAGCGCAGGCCAAGGCCGCCGTTGCGCAGGCCGAGGCGCAGGTCAAGGCGACGCGGCGCGAGGCCGACCGGCTTGAGACGTTGTCGCAGCGCAATGTGGTCAGCGAACAAGCCCTGGATACCGCCGTGGCCGACCGCGACGGCGCGGTCGCCAGCCTCCAGGCCGCCGAAGCGCAGCTGCAATCCGCGGAAATCGAGCTGGACCGCACCGTGATCCGCGCACGTCTGTCCGGCGAGATCGGCCGGTCTATGGTCAGCCCCGGCGCGCTGGTGACGGCCAGCCAGCAGGCCCCGCTGGCAACGGTGCGCAACATTGATCCTGTCTATGTTGACGTGACGCAATCGGCGGCGGAAATTCTGGATTTCCGGCGCGGCAACCGCGACGCCCGAACCAAGGGCGCCCAAGAGGTCAAGCTGACGCTCGCCGATGGCACGATTTTCGAGCAGTCCGGCCAGTTGACCGCAGCCGAGCCGGTGGTCGATCCGCTGACTGGCGTGGTCGTGCTGCGCATTACCTTTGGAAACCCCGACCAACTACTGCTTCCGGGGATGTATGTGCAGGCCCAAATGCCCAGCGGTCAGGCCAAAGACGCGTTCCTGGTACCTCAGGAGGGGGTGTCGCGCAATCGCCGCGGCCAGCCGACTGCGCTACTCGTCGGGCCTGATGGGACGGTCGAACAGCGCGTGCTGACGGTACAGCAGGATATAGGCCTCAACTGGGTTGTAACGGGAGGGCTGCAAAGCGGCGACCGCATCATCGTCGATGGCCTGCAAAAGGCGTCTCCGGGCGCCAAGGTGACCCCCGAGGAACGCCAGACGGCTGACAGTGGCGCGGAAGAGCAGGTGGGCGATGCCCCAGCCGAAGAGAATCCCGCCGAATAATCCTTTGATCTTGCATCAGACCCCTGATGCACATCTGACCCCGACCTGACCGGAGCGCCCCAGCATGGCACGTTTTTTTATTGACCGACCGATCTTTGCCTGGGTCATTTCGATCTTCATTATGGGCATCGGCATTCTGTCGATCGTTACCCTTCCGGTCGCGCAGTATCCCGAAATCGCGCCGCCCACAGTGTCGGTGAATGCGTCCTACCCCGGCGCCAGCGCCGAAACGGTGGCCAATACCGTGACTCAGGTGATCGAACAGCAGATGACCGGATTGGACGGGCTGCGCTATATCTCCTCCAGTTCGACCAGTGCGGGCGGCGCCAGCATCACGCTGACATTCGAGACGGGCACAGACGCCGATATCGCGCAGGTGCAGGTGCAGAACAAACTGGCGCAGGCCACTGCGCTGCTGCCCGAGCCGGTACAGCGGCAGGGCGTGACGGTGCAAAAATCGTCCTCCGGCTTTCTTATGGTGATCGCGCTGATTGCGGAAAACGGCGACTATGACGCGACCGATCTGGGCGATTACCTGAGCACCAACATGGTGAACGAGCTAAGCCGCGTTGACGGGGTCGGCAACGTGCAGGTGTTTGGCGCGCAATATGCCATGCGCATCTGGCTGGACCCGTCCAAACTGGCCGCGTTCGAGCTGACGCCGGCGGATGTGGTCAACGCCGTGCGCGCGCAGAACGCACAGATTTCCGCCGGTGAATTCGGCTCGCGCCCTGCGGTGGACGGTCAGGTGCTGAACGCCACGATCACCGCGCAATCGCTGCTGACCACGCCCGAGGATTTCCGCCAGATCGTTATTCGCGCCGAAACCGACGGTGGACTGGTTCTGATCAACGACGTCGCACGGGTCGAGATTGGTGCCGAAAACTACGGCACGATCTCGCGATACAATCAGCAGGCTGCATCTGGCCTGGCAATCAGCCTGGCGTCCGGCGCCAACGCGCTGGACACCGCAAAAGCGGTTGAAACGCGGGTTGAAGAACTGGCAGAATTTTTCCCAGAGGGGATCGAATATGTGATCCCTTATGACACCACGCCGTTTGTCGAGATTTCCATCGAAGAGGTGGTCAAGACGCTGGTCGAGGCCATCTTTCTGGTGTTCCTCGTGATGTATCTGTTCCTGCAGAACTTCCGCGCAACGTTGATCCCGACACTCGCCGTGCCGGTTGTTTTGCTGGGCACATTCGGCGTGCTGTCACTGATGGGGTATTCCATCAATACGCTGACCATGCTGGCGATGGTGCTGGCCATCGGCCTGCTGGTCGATGACGCTATCGTCGTGGTTGAGAACGTCGAACGGATCATGGAGCAGGAGGGTCTGAGCCCCAAGGAAGCGACCCGAAAATCGATGGACCAGATCACCGGCGCACTGATCGGCATCGGGGTGGTTCTGTCCGCTGTGTTCGTGCCGATGGCGTTCTTTCCCGGATCGACGGGCGTGATCTATAAACAATTCTCGGTCACGATCATTTCGGCCATGGCGCTGTCGGTGCTGGTGGCGCTGACGCTGACGCCTGCGCTGTGCGCGACGCTGCTGAAGGACAAACACACCGGCGCCACGACACGCGGCCCGTTTGGCATGTTCAACCGCGGGTTTGAGGGGCTTTTGGGTGGCTATGCCGGCACTGTGGGGTGGATGGTCAAGCGGCCGTTCCGATTGGGCATCGTGTATCTGGCCATTGTCGCCGTGATGGTGGGTCTGTTCCTGCGTACGCCCGAAGGGTTCCTGCCCGAAGAAGATCAGGGCATCATGTTCACCTTGATCCAAGGACCAACAGGCACCACCGCCGAGCAGACACTGGATGTGGTCAAGCAGGTCGAAGATTACTTCCTGACGCAGGAATCCGAAATGGTCGAATCGGTGTTCGGCGTGGTCGGCTTCAGCTTTGCCGGTCAAGGCCAGAACCTTGGCATCGCCTTTGTGCGGCTTAAGGACTGGAAAGAGCGCGAGACGGCCAACCTCAGCGTTCAGGCGCTCGCGGGCCGCGCCTTTGGCGCGTTCAGCCAGATCAAGGGCGCTATGGTGTTCCCGATCGTGCCGCCGTCTGTGATCGAGCTGGGGAACGTGTCGGGCTTTGATTTCTATGTGCAGGCGCGGGGCGGTCAGAACCACGAACAACTGCTTCAGGCGCGCAACCAGATGCTGGGTATGGCCGCGTCCAGCGAACTGATTGCCAGCGCCCGGCCCAGCGGGCTGGAAGACGCGGCACAGTTCAATCTGGATATCGACTGGCGCCGCGCGGGCGCGATGGGCGTGTCGGCCACAGACGTCGGCACATTGCTCAGCACGGCGTGGGCGGGCACCTATGTCAACGATTTCGTCGATGATGGCCGGATCAAACGGGTCTATGTGCAGGGCGAGCCGAATGCGCGCAGCGCGCCATCGGATATCGAAAAATGGCGCGTGCGCAATGCCAATGGTGGCCTGGTGCCCTTCTCGAATTTTGTCACCGCCGGTTGGAGCCAAGGACCGCAGGGCGTGAACCGCTACAACGGCGTGCCGTCGATGCAGATTCAAGGCTCCCCCGCGCCCGGCGTGTCGACGGGCGAGGCGATAGATGAAATTTTCCGGCTGGCCGAACAGCTGCCGCCCGGTTTCCAGATTTCGCTGACCGGATTGTCGCTGGAGGAGCAGGAGTCGGGCAGTCAGGCGCCCCTGCTATATGCGTTGTCGCTGGCGGCAATCTTCCTGGCGCTGGCGGCGCTGTACGAATCGTGGTCGATCCCGTTTGCGGTTATGCTGGCCATGCCGATTGGCGTGCTTGGCGCGCTGGGAGGAGCCTATTTTGGCGGGTTCGAAAATGGCGTCTTCTTCCAGGTTGGCCTGCTGACAGTGATTGGCCTGACAGGTAAGAACGCGATTCTGATCGTCGAATTCGCGCGCGATAAACGCGAAGAAGGTGAGACGATTTTCGAGGCCGCCGTCGATGCTGCGCGCCAGCGGTTCCGTCCCATCATCATGACGTCGATGGCGTTTTCGCTGGGTGTCTTGCCGCTGGTTCTGAGCACCGGTGCAGGATCGGGCGGACGCACGGCAATCGGCACAGGCGTTCTGTCGGGGACGATCACGGCGACCGTTCTGGGCGTTCTGTTTGTGCCGCTGTTCTTTGCGGTGATCGCACGTTTCACGCGGCGCAAGAAAGCTTGACGCCGCGCTATCGCAGTGGGTCTGACGAAAACAGCCGCCGATTGTGAAAATCGGCGGCTGTCTGTGCTTTTTAGATCAAGATTGCCCAGAGGCGGGATTGGACCAGCGCTCAGAACTTGGCCAGTTCTGCGATGGCGGCGTCTATGGGATAGTGATGGTTGCCGATGAACAGGCCACGTTTGTCCAGATAATCGGCGTTGGGCAGATCGCCTTGGATGTCGAAATCGAAATGTTTCACGATCTCCTTGCGCGCAAAATTGCCCGCGACGATGGGGCGGCATTCAAAGCCGAGCGCCTCCAGATCGCGCACCACATCGGCGCGGCTGTCGGGCAGGTCGGGGCGCAGCATCAGGCTGAAGCCGAACCAGCTGCTTTCGCCAGTCTCGCGCTGAATGGTGAATTTCGGATGGTCCTGCATCGCGGCGACAAAGGCGGCGGCATTGCGGCGGCGCCCGGCGATCAGCCCGTCCAGCTTGGCCAGTTGCGCAATCCCCAGCGCGCCGGACATCTCCAGCGGGCGCAGGTTGTAGCCCGGCAGCACGAAGCGAAAGCTTTCCTCGAACGCGTCGTCGCTTTTGGTGCCTGTGACGTGGTTCTCCTTTGGCAGATTGCGGGTCCAGCCGTGAGCGCGCAAGGACAGCATGACGTGGTACAGCTCCTCGTCGTCGGTGACGATGACGCCGCCCTCCATGGTCGAGATATGGTGCGAGAAGAAGGTGGAAAAGCTGCCCATCACGCCGAATGTGCCGCATTGTTTGCCGCCCAGCGTGGCGCCCATGGATTCGCAATTATCCTCGATCATGACGATATCGCGGCCTTGGGTGATCTGCGCGATGCGCCCGAAATCATTCGGGTTGCCCAGAAGGTTGACCACCATCAGCGCGCGGGTGCGATCCGTCACCGCATCCTTCAGCGCGTCCAGATCGTAGTTCAGTGTTTCCAGATCGATATCGACGAATTTCAGCTTCAGCCCGTATTGGTGCAGCGGGTAGTAGGTGGTGGACCAGCTGACGGCAGGCACGATCACCTCGTCGCCGGGTTTCAGCTTCAGATCGGGATTGGATGTATAGGCTAATGCTGCGACCATCAGCAGGTTGGCCGACGATCCCGAATTGACCATGACGGCGAACTTGCTGCCGAAATGCGCGGCGAATTGGCGTTCAAATTCGGCCACCTCGGCGCCCATGGTAAAGCGGTCGGATGCGATGACGCGTTGCAGCGCGTCCTGCTCGGCCTGATCCCAGGACGATGTGGCAAGGGGGAAACGGGCGCTCATGAGGACTGCCTTTCGAGGAAGAATTGATAGGTGGCGGCGATGCCCGCGCGCAGATCGGTCTGCGGGGTCCAGCCCCAGACGGTCTGCCGGGTGGTATCGCACAGTTTTTGCTGCATACCGGTGGGTTTGCTCAGGTCATGGGTGAAATTGCCAGTCCAGCCGATCACGTCGGCGGCGGCGCGGTAATAGTCATTCACCGAATGGTCATGGCCCACGCCGACATTCATCAGATCGGGCAGCGCGTCCATATCGGCGGCAGCGCGCAGCACCGCATCGGCCAGATCGCCGGCATACATGAATTCGCGCCGGGCAGTGCCGTCGCCCCAGATATCCACGGTGTCGCGCCCTGTTGCCTGCGCCTCGTGCAGCTTGGCGATTACTGCTGGCACCATATGCGAGGTGGCCGCATCAAAGCTGTCATGGCGGCCATAAAGGTTGCAGGGGATCAGCGTTTTATAGAGCAGATCCGGCGTCTCGTGCCGGATATATTGGCACAGGCGCAGGGCCATGATCTTGGCCAGTGCATAGCCCTCGTTGGTGGGCTCCAGCGGGCCGGTCAGCACCATATCCTCGGCCAGCGGATTGGGGGCGGCGCGCGGATAGATGCAGGTCGAGGCAAGGTTGATCAGGTGGCGCACGTTTGCCGCGCGCGCGCCCATGATGACATTGCGCCCGATGGTGGCGTTGATGTCCAGAAAGGCGACGGGGTTTGCCATATTGGCCTGAATACCGCCGACCTTGCCCGCCGCATGGATGATGATATCGGGCTTTTCAGCCTGCAAAAACGCAGCCGTCGCGGTGGCATCGGTCAGGTCCAGTTCGTCGCTGGAGGGCGCGAGGATGGTCCAGTCGGCGGCGCGGCTGTGCTCGCGGATATTGCTGCCGACCATGCCCCGGCCGCCGGTCAGCAGCATCTTGCCGCGATGAAGAGTGTCGGCGCTCATTCGCTGTGTCCGGGGTGGCTGTCATAGCCATGCGCGGTCAGCAGCGCTTCGCGGCGCGCGGCGCGCAGATCCTCGGCGACCATCTCGGCGCACATCTCGCGGGCTGTGATCTCGGGCTGCCAGCCCAGCTTGGCCTTGGCCTTGGACGGATCGCCCAGCAGGGTTTCCACCTCGGCGGGGCGAAAATAGCGCGGGTCGATCTTCATGATGACCTGACCGGGTTTGACGCCGGGTGCATCATCGCCATCAACCGCCTCGACGATGGCGAACTCATCGGTGCCGGTGCCCTCGAACCTCAGAGTGATGCCCAGATCGGCAGCGGCCCAGGTGATGAATTCGCGCACCGAATGCTGCACGCCGGTGGCGATCACGAAATCCTCGGGCGCGTCCTGCTGCAGCATCATCCACTGCATGCGCACATAATCCTTGGCATGGCCCCAGTCGCGCAAGCTGTCGATATTGCCCATGTAGAGCGTGTCCTGAAGCCCTTGGGCGATATTGGCCAGCCCGCGGGTGATCTTGCGGGTCACAAAGGTTTCGCCCCGGCGCGGGCTTTCGTGGTTAAACAGGATGCCGTTGCAGGCATACATGCCGTAGGCCTCGCGGTAGTTTACCGCGATCCAATAGGCGTACATCTTGGCCACGGCATAGGGGCTGCGCGGGTGAAAGGGCGTCGTCTCGCTCTGCGGTATTTCCTGCACAAGGCCGTAGAGTTCCGAGGTGGAGGCCTGATAGAACCGGCAGGTCTTCTCCATCCCCAGAAACCGCATCGCCTCCAAGAGGCGCAGGGTGCCGATGGCGTCGACATCAGCGGTATATTCGGGTGCCTCGAAACTGACGGCGACATGGCTCTGCGCGCCAAGGTTATAGATCTCGTCAGGTTGGATTTCCGACAGAAGGCGCGTCAGGTTCGATGTGTCGGTCAGATCGCCGTAATGCAGGCGAAACCGCGACTCCTCGTGAATGTCACGAAACAGATGATCGACCCGCTGGGTGTTGAACGACGATGCCCTGCGTTTCAGCCCGTGCACCTCATACCCCTTTTGCAACAACAGCTCGACCAGATACGACCCATCCTGTCCGGTGGTGCCAGTCACAAAAGCCGTCTTCATCGTCGTCTCCGTTCAATTTTCTGCTGGTATGCAACCAGATGTGCCACAATCGCCACGGCACGAATAAGACACCGCACTAACGCGTGCAAGGCGGCTGGTCCGCTACAGCAGGCTGTGAGCTGCCCGAGCCCAGACGCTGCCGTTGACAATCATATCGTCCGGCGCCGTCAGCGCAGTTGAAGATAGACGCTGTTCAATCACGCATGATGCGCCGTAATGCGCCGCGAAGGGCGCGCGCCGCCAGTGGCTCCAGAAGGTGTGGGACGGGGGCATAGCTCATGCGCGCCATTGCCTGCGCTTCCTGTGGATGGGGCGACGCAAACACCGATGCCACCAGCAGCCGGGCCATCGGACCCTTGCCCAGTGACGCTGTTTTCAGCCGTACCAGCGCAGGCAGCAGAATACGCTCGACGCTGTCAAAATCGCTGCCCAGCGGGAAGTCTGGCAATGTGCCCTTGCGCCACGGTTTCAGCCATGCCGCAATGCGATCTGGCGAGTTCCGGCTATGGGCATCGGGCAGGCGCCAGTCGCGATCCAGCTTGCCGGCCTTTGTGGCCTCGGCAATCAACTGGTCTTGAAACCGGCTGTCGGCGATGGCTATCATGCGCTTTATCACGTCCTCATCGGTCTGCCCGCGCAGATCGGCGGTGCCATATTCGGTGACGACCATATCGCGCATGTGACGCGGTATGGTGACAACCGGGGTCGTCCAGACAATGTTTGACGTCACGCTGCCGCCCGCGCTGCGCGTGGCGGGCAAAGTGGCGATGGCGCGCGCGCCTTCCAGCGCAAACGCCTGCTGAAAAAAATCGAACTGCCCGCCGACACCGCTGACCACCTGACCCGGTTTGGCCGAATCCGACATGACATCACCCAGCACACTGGCCTGCATCGCGCCGTTGACAAAGCGCGCATCAATGCGCGCCGCGCGTTTGCCTGCTTCATCGCCATAAAGCGCGTTGGTATAGCTGACCGGCATCATCGCGATTTTGGCGCGCTGCGCAGGTGGCATGTCGCGCAGTCGCTTGTACATGTCCCGCGTCTCGATGAAGAAACCCGCATGGATCACTGCACCGTTCACTTCGCGGCGCAGAACACCCGCCTCAAAGAGGGCGATCAGACCGCCGACCAGCATCTCGGTAACCGCATACAGACCCGTTTCAAACGGTTCGGTCCCGCGCCCGGCCAGGGGAACGGGTGCGGTGCGCCAGACCTCATTCAGCGTGCCCGCATCGCGCAAAAGCAGCGCGTTCGCCGCCGCGTCACCGATCGCGCCAATCCCGATCTGAAGCGTCCCGCCGTCCGGGATCAGCCGGGACACATGCAGCCCGATCGCGTGCTGCGTATCTGACACTGGTCGGCGCACGGCCGAAAAGAGATTATACGGTGCTTTAGGCTCTAGTTTCATCGCCAGCTCGTCCATTTTCAGCACGGCCGGGCCCAACATGAAGGGCATTTCATCACTGATCTCACCCACTGCGATGAAATCCATTTTGCCTGCCGCGCGAAAGGTGAAAAGATCGGCGGAAATATCCGTATTGCAAGCCATGCTCAGCTGGCCATCTTCTTCGGCAAAAAGCTGTGCAACGACATTTGGTTTTTGGGCGATTAGAACATCACGTGCATGGGTGTAATTTGCGGCGATGTAGTGGCGCTGCGCGTAATCCACGCCCAGCCATCCGCCCGCCTGAAAGAAGAATTCCGACACGGTGATATTATCCGGCAGCGTCCCGGCGCGGATCATGTCGGCGTAATGCAGGCCGGGATAGGCGCCGAAAAGACGGTCCAGCGCAGGCTCCAGAAACCGCCGCTGCATGTCGCCCACCGGGCGCGGGCGGCTAAGCGTCAGGGCAGTGAAGATCGACAGGCGCAGGTCCGGGTCTGCCTCGGCGGCGCTGGTCAGAGCATTGATGATGGTGATCGGCTTGCCCACACCCAAAGGAAGCGCCAGCCTCACTTCGCCGCCGGTTGCGGCGAAAATGGCCTGAGCCATGTCATCGGCGCTGCCGAAAACCTCTGTCTTAGTCAAGCTTTGTCCACCCCGGATCTGGCGCAAACCGTGGCCCGTGCGCTTGTTCCAGGTCTTTCAACCGCTGTACCACATCCTCAATCCCGCGCGCACGCGCGTAATGCATCGGCCCGCCCCGGAACGGCGCCCAGCCGGTGGCAAATATCATCGCGGCGTCAATGTCATCCTCGGCCGCGACCACGCCCCGGCGGAGCACTTCGACGCAGGCGTCCAGCATCGGCAGGATCAGCCGGTCGGTCAGATCGGCCGGGCCGACTTCGTCGCTATGCGGGTGCGGGGTGCCGTCGGACCAGTCGTAAAACCCCTTGCCGGACTTCTTGCCGGTCTCGCCGGCGGCGACCTTGTCGCGCAGCGTCTGGCTGATCGGCGCCATCGGTTTTTCCAGACCCTCAGCAAGGCTTTCGGCCACATGCAGACCGATATCCAGCCCAACCTGATCGGCCAGAGTCACCGGCCCCATCGGCATCCCGAACTTTAACGCGGCGCTGTCGATCACCTCTTTGGGCACGCCTTCGTCCAACAGCACCATTGCCTCCATCAGGTAGGGCACCAACGCGCGGTTGACGAGGAAGCCGGGGTAGTCGCCGACATGCACCGGCAGCTTGCCGATCGCGCCGCAGAACGCGGCAAGGCGGGCGGTGGTGTGTTGGGACGTATCCGGACCCTTCACGACCTCGACCAGATCGATCTTCGACACGGGATTGAAAAAATGCAGCCCCGCAAAGCGCGCGGCATCGGGTGCGTCGGTGGCCAGCTCATCCACCGACAGGCTGGACGTGTTGCTGGCCAGTATCGCGTCGTCCTTCATGCGCGCGCTCAGATCCTCATAGATGCTGCGCTTGATCTCCATCTTCTCCGGCCCGGCCTCGATGATCAGATCGGCGGAGGCGATTCCATAGCCGTCGGGGTCAGGCATCAGACGGTCCAGCGCGTCGCGCTTTTCGATACTGCCGAGGTGTTTCGAGACGCATATCTCGCCCGCCAGTTTCATCGCGCGCCCCAGCGCGGCGGGCGAGGTATCGCCCAGCGTTACCCGTTTGCCCCGGATCGCGGCCATCGCCGCAATCTCGGCGCCCATCGCGCCGGCGCCGATGACATGGACATGGGCGATGCCGTCCTTGCCCTTGGCATTGCCGCGCAGCCGCTGGCGCAGGAAAAAGGCGCGTTGCAGGTTCTTTGACGTGTCGGTTTGCAGCAGTTGGCCGAACGACGCGATTTCGGCCTGTTGCATCGCCTCCGGGTCGTCGCCATGCTCCTCCCACAGATCAATCAACGCATGAGGTGCGGGATAATGCTCCTTCGGGGCCTTCTTTTCGGTCTGGCTGCGCATCTGCCGCGCGGCATAGCTGCGCGCAGTGTCAAGGCTGAAGGCGCGCGCCTTCAGGCCCTGCTCATGCCCTTCCAGCTCGCCGCTCGCGGCGGCCTCTACGGCGGCGGCAACGTGGCGTTCCTCGACCACGGCATCCAGCAGGCCCAGCGATTTGGCCTTTTTCGTGTGCGCGGATTTTCCAGTCAGCATCAGCGTCATCGCCTCGACCGGGTCGATCAATGCGATAGACCGAAAGGTGCCCCCCAGCCCCGGATGCAGGCCCAGCTGGACCTCGGGGAACGCGAACGATGCGCCGCGCACCCCGATGCGCATATCGCACGCCAGCGCCAATTCGAAGCCGCCGCCCAGACAGGCGCCATGGACGACGCAGATCGTGGGGCAGGCCAGCGCGGCAAGCCGGTCATAAACCGCATGCCCCTCGCGCAGAAGGGTTTCGGGATCGCTGGCAACGTCCTTGAATTCAGAGATATCGGCGCCCGCTGCAAACCCGCCATCCTTGGCGGAGCGGATCACCAGCGCTTTCGGCAGATCCGCCTCCGCAGCGGCCAGATGCGCGTTCAGCTCCTCCAGCACCTTGCGGGAAATCACGTTGGTGCCGCTGCCCTCGCAATCCATCGCCAGCCACAGGATGCCTGCCGCGTCGCGGCCCGTGCGCCAGTTGTCGGTGCGCTCGCCCGCACCGCCCATCTCGCGCAGTTCGGCGCCCAGAAAATCCATCACGAAACCGGTCATACCGCAGCCTCCAACAACATGGCACCGCCCAGCCCGCCACCGATACATTCGGTCGCAATACCGCGCTTGAGCCCACGTTTCTTCATCGCATTCGCCAGATGCAGCACGATCCGGTTGCCGCTGGTGCCAACGGGATGCCCCAGCGAAATCGCGCCGCCGTCGACGTTAAGGCGGTCTGGGTCAATCCGGCCAAAGGCGGCGTCATAACCCAGAACCTCGCGGCAAAACGCGTCGTCATTCCAGGCGGCAAGGCAGGCCAGAACCTGCGCCGCAAATGCCTCGTTCAACTCCCACAGGTCGATGTTCTCCACGCCAAAGCCGTGCCGCTGCGCAATCGGCGTCGCGGCCAGAACCGGGCCAAGGCCCATGACGGCGGGGTCAAGGCCCGCCCATTCGCTGTCGGTAATCTCGGCCAGCGGCTCCAGCCCGTGCAGATCCACCGCCTTTTGCGAGGCGACGATGACCCAAGAGGCGCCATCGGTGATCTGGCTGGAATTGCCGGCCGTGACCTTGCCGTATGGTTTCTCAAACACCGGCTTTGGTTTTGCCAGCCCCTCCATATCGCTATCCGGGCGCACCCCGTCGTCATGATCGTAAACCGTGCCGTCGGGGCCGAAGGCGGGCACAACTTCGCCTGCCAATGTGCCGTCCTGTTGCGCCTGCGCCAGACGGTGATGGCTCTGCATTGCATAGGCATCCGCCGCCCGCCGGTCGATGCCAAAGCGGTGCGCGAGGATCTCGGCGGTCTGGCCCATGCCCAGATCGGTGATCGGGTCGGTCAGGCCGCGCTCCAGCCCGATGACGGGCTTGAAGAATTCGGGCCGCAGCCCCGACATCGCGCGCACCTTGTCCACCGGGCTGCGCGCGGCGGCGAATTTGCCCATCCATTCAGCCGCCGACTGGCGCAGCGTCAGGGGTGCATGGCTGAGTGATTCCGCCCCGCCCGCAAGGATCATGTCATGCGTTCCCGACCGGATATAGCGATACGCGGTGTCGATGCTCTGCATACCCGATCCGCAGTTGATCTGCATTGTAAAGGCCACCGTCCGCTCGCCCAGCCCCAGCCGCAGGGCGGCGACGCGGGCCGGGTTCATCTCATCGGCCAACACGTTGACACAGCCGAGGATGACCAGATCGAACGCGCCTCGTTCGAACGGTTGGCGCGCCAGCAGGGGGCGCCCGCACTGCACCGCCAGATCGACGGGGGTGAACGGGCCGGGCGCACCGCGCGCCTTCAGAAACGGAGTGCGCGCGCCATCGACAAGATAGACACGCTGGCCATGGGGTTGCGTCACTGCGCGGCCTCCTTCGCGGTTTGATGCTGCGCGTCGGGGTTTTGCGCATTCTGGTTGTCACTGTTGAAAAAGCGGGACAATTCGCCCGGGGTGAAGTCATCGACCGCGATCACGCGGGCGACCAGATCCTGCATCGCGGTGATCTGCTGCATTTCCGCATCGCTAAGAATGCCGGCCTCCAGCCCCTGCTGAGGGGGCTTGCGCGCATCGCGCAGGCGCCTCATTACCGGCGCCATGGCGTTGACCTCGGCGTAGCATTCATTCAGCAGCGACACGCCCGGATGCAGGCATCCGCCGCCGATGCCCCCGGTGATGCGGTCGCGCGTGGGCGACGGGGCATAGATCAGATCGCTGCATGCGGCGATCAGCCTGTCGCCCGGTCCCTTTTCGCGGCGGCCCGGCCAGGTGAGGGCGCGCAGTACCCAGGCGGCCCAGCGGGCGGGCAGGTTGACGATGACATCGTCCAGCGCGGTCTGAATGCGCTGGAACCCCGCCTCGGCGGCATAATTCAGTACCGGCAGATCGGCCTTTTGCCGTCCCTCGTCATCCCAGCGCTTCAGCGCGGCAGAAAGGATATACATCTCGGACAGGATATCACCCATGCGGCTTGAGATCATCTCCTTGCGCTTCAACGCACCGCCCAAGGTCAGGAAACAGAAATCGGCCGTCAGCGCATAGGCCGCCGACCAGCGCGCCAGACGGCGATAGATATGGGTGGCGCCCCCCGCATCCGGCGCAGGCGCAAACCGGCCCCCGGTCAGGGCACGGCCCCAAGCGCGAAACAGCGTTTTCGTCGTATGACCGATATGCGCCCAGACGGATTTATCGAACATCTCAAGCGATCTGTTCCGGTCCGGCTCCTGCAGGGCCATCATGTTGTCCAGCATGTGGGGATGCGCGCGGATGGACCCTTGGCCAAAAATGATCAGGCTGCGGGTCACGATATTTGCCCCCTCCACCGTGATCCCGATGGGCACCGCGCGGTAAAGCGGCAGCAGGTAATTCGACGGCCCGTCAATGACGGCCTTGCCGGAATGGACGTCCATCGCGTCATTCAGCGCGTCGCGCATCCGGTAGGTCGCGTGTGCCTTCATGATGGCGGAGATCACCGACAGGGATTTTCCCTCGTCCAGACCGGCGCAGGTCAGGTGGCGGGCGGCGTCCATCGCATAGGCATCCGCCGCCAGCCGGCCCATGGACATCTGCACGCCGCCGAATTTGCCAATGGGCAGGCGGAATTGCTGCCGGATGCGCGCATAGGCGCCGGTGGTGTGCGCGCTCAGCGCGATGGCGGCGCAGCCCATCGAGGGCAGGGAAATGCCGCGCCCGGCGGCAAGCGCGCTCATCAGCATCATCCAGCCGCGCCCGGCATAATCTGGCCCGCCGATGATGTTCTCCAGCGGGATGAACACATCCTTGCCGGTGGTCGGCCCGTTCATGAACATGGTGGTGGAGGGGATGTGCCGCCGTCCAATCTCGACCCCGTCCAGATCGGTCGGCACCAGCGCGCAGGTGATGCCGATCTCTTTGGCGCCGCCTATCAATCCATCGGGATCGCGCAGCTTGAACGCAAGCCCCAGCACGGTGCAGACCGGCGACAGCGTGATGTATCGCTTGGCCCAATTCAAGCGGATACCCAGCACCTCCTGCCCGTCCCATTCACCCTTGCAGATGACGCCATCATCCACCATCGCGCTGGCGTCCGATCCCGCCTCGGCGCTGGTCAGGCCAAAGGCGGGCAGCTCGCGCCCGTCGGCAAGGCGCGGCAGCCAGTAGTCTTGCTGTGCCTTCGTGCCGAACTGGTGCAGCAATTCGCCCGGCCCCAGCGAGTTGGGAACCATCACCGTAACAGCCACGGCGACCGACCGGGTCGAGATGAAGCGGATCACCTCGCTATGCGCAAAGGCCGAAAAGCCAAGGCCGCCATGGGATTTGGAAATGATCATCCCAAAAAACCCGTTATCGCGTAGGAAATCCCACACTTCGGGCGACAGGTCAGCGGTTTCCTGATTGATCGCCCAGTCGTCAATCATGCCGCAGAGCTGGTGACAAGGACCGTCGATAAACGCCTGCTCTTCATCGGTCAGCTTTGGCGCCTTGACCGCGTGCAGCGTGTCCCAATCCGGGTTGCCCGAAAACAGTTCTGCCTCCCACCAGACGTCACCGGCGTTCAACGCCTCGCGCTCGGTATCTGATAGCGCCGGTAGGGCCTTTTTGGCCCAGCGGTGGATGGGACGGGTGATATAGTTTGCGCGGAAGGAGGGCATGGTGATCTCCGTTTACCGGCGACAACGCGCCAAGCGGCGGTTGCGTTCCGGGCGGGGCGGCAGCAGCGCCGCCCAATTCATCATCAACCCTAGCCTACTGTCATGTCCAGCCCAGCGTTACACACGCAGAAAAAACACCAGTGTCATGACAGCGCCGACGATGACGATCGCGGCGCGGATCATCTGCGGCGGCAAGCGCCGCGAGACACGCGCGCCGACATAACCGCCAATTGTGGCTGTCACCATCATCAGCGCCGCCTCGGGCCAATACACGATTCCCGCGAGGGCGAAGGTTGCGACCGATGCGGCGGATACGACGAAGGACATACCGTTTTTCAGCCCGTTCATCTGGTTCAGATCGCGCATGCCCAGCGCTGACATGAGTGCCAACAGCACGATGCCCAGCCCACCGTTGAAGTAGCCACCATAGATGCAAACGATCAGGTTGGCCGCATTGGCCTGCCAGCCTTGCGCGTCCACATGCCGCTGCGCCCATTCGGCCACACGTTTGCCATAGGCGAACAGCAGCGTGGCAAAGCCCAGCAGCCACGGAATCACGACGGCAAAGACCTCGGGCGATGACACCAGCAAAAGCAGCGAGCCAAGGAACCCGCCCAGTGCCGACATCGCCATCAGCAGCATGGTCTGCCGCGCAGGCAGTTCGCGCAATTCTCGGAAAAACCCCAGCGCGCCACTTAGATAGCCGGGAAATACGGCCACCGCGCTGGTTGCATTGGCGGCTATCGTCGGAACGCCGGTGAAGACCAGCGCCGGGAAAGTCAGGAAACTGCCGCCCCCCGCGATGGCATTGACGCCGCCGGCAAAAAACCCGGCAAGCGTCAGCAAGATGATGTCAGGCAATGTCATGGGCAGCACTTCGTTGGGTCTGGAACAGCTCTATCCCGGTCAGTGCAGGTGCGAAAGAGCCGGGGCGCCACGTCCGCGCCGGTGATTATTACTGGGGCCTGATACAAGCGATGCGCGATGTACTACAGATGCCACGCTCCAGGTCATTGCAGCAAGCGGCCAGCATAAGGGGGCGACAAGGCCAGCTTTGGGCGCCGCTCTGCGGGTTGCGTGCCGCTGATTGCGCAATGGACTCAACGGAAAACAGCAGCTTGCCTGGTGGGGTGTGAGATGTGCGGCCAGGGCGGGGCGGTCATCCGTCTCGTGCGGGCGGTAGATGCGCCAGAAGCATTTTGTGTTTGCAACTCGCGTCACGTTAACCGATTTTGAACCATGCAGTCTATCGTTGCTGCGGCCTTGGCCGGTGCGGGATAGGCGTGACGATATGCCGGACAGCAACGATATCAGCGACATGCGCCATTGGCGCCAAGTCTCTGATGATATAAGCTTTTCGTGCTTTTCAGGAGAGGATAATCTTATGACGATCAAATTCATCGGCGCTGCAATCGCAGGAATTGCGCTGAGCACGGGGCCGACCTTCGCCCAAGAGGGTAACATCAAGATCGGTTTTCCGGTCTTTCTGTCCGGCGCTGCCGCCGGTCCTTTCGGCCAGCCCGAAAAAGAGGCAGCCGAGCTGCTGATCGAAGCGTTGAACGCGGGCACCGTGCCCGCACCTTACGCCACAAAGGGCATTGCCGGTAAAACCGTCGAGGCGACATTCGTCGATGAGGCGGCCAACGCCGTGACCGAATACCGCAACCTGATCGAACGTGACAAGGTTGACGCCGTCGTCGGCTACACATCGTCGGGCAATTGCAAATCTGTGGCGCCCTTGGCCGAAGATATGAAAACGTTGACGGTCTTTGTCGATTGCGGCACCCCGCAGATCTTCGAGGAAATCGTGACCGAGCCCACTTATCTATTTCGCACCGGCCCTACCGGCACCATCGATTCGGTTGGCGCCGCGCGCTATTTTCAGGATAGCGGCATGGATCTGACCCGCGTTGCCGGGATCAACCAGAACTATGCCTGGGGTCAGGACGCATGGCGCGACTTTACCCAGTCGCTGATCGCGCTCGACACCGGCTCGGAGATCGTGACCGAGCAATTCCCCAAGGTTTATGCAGGTCAGTACGGCGCCGAAGTGTCCGCGCTGCTGACCTCGACTCCGACGGCTGTCCACACCAGTTTCTGGGGCGGCGATCTGGAAGCGTTTCTGCTGCAATCGGCGCCGCGCGGCCTGTTTGCCCGCTCGAACGTGCTGATGACCTGTGGTGAGGCGCTGTTCCCGCGTCTGGCCGATCAGATCCCCGAGGGCGCGATCATCGGCGCACGCGGTCCGTATTCAGTCTTTGCACCCGAGAACGACCTGTCGACATGGTTCAATGCCGCCTACGAGGAAAAATTCGGCCAAAAGCCGACCTATCCGGCGTGGAAGATGGCGCAGGCAATCTTTGGCCTGAAAGCGGCGTGGGAAAAAGCCGGTGAAGATGCCGATACAGCCGCCGTTGCCGCCGCGTTCAAGAACCTTGAGTTTGAAACGCCTGCCGGCACCGTGAAAATGGCGATTGGTAACGGCCATCAGGCCATTCAGGGCATCGCGTACGGCCGCTACAAGAAGGACGCCGACGGCAATCCCGGTGTCGAGGATGTCATCAGCTATTCGGCCGAATGCGTGAACCCGCCCAATGACATGATGGCCGCCGAGTGGATCGAAGCGGGCTTCCCGAACTCGACCTGCGAGTGATGAAAACTGCCCCCGCCGTCCCTTGATGGCGGGGGCATTCAGCAGGGCCGCGCGTGTCTGCTGAAATAGACCAGACCGCAACCGCCGGTGCGGACAGAATTGGAAAAGACAAATGCTAAAGCTTATCGCGATCTTGCTGGATGGCCTCAGCTACTCCGCGTGGCTGTTTCTGGTCGCCGTCGGATTGACACTGATCTACGGGGTCATGCGCATCCTGAACATCGCGCATGGCGCGTTTTATGCCATCGGCGCCTATGCGTGCGCCACGGCGCTGGGCCTCTATTACGGCGCCGGCTGGTCCGGCGCGGGCGCGTTTCTGGTGATGGGCCTGACGGCCATCGCGACGGGCATTGTCGTGGGTCTGGCGATCGAGCGCGGCGTGCTGCGCCGCCTTTATGGCCGGGACGAGGTGCTGATGGTGCTGGTCACCTACGCATTGTTCCTGATTCTTGAGGATGCGACCAAGATGATCTGGGGCGTCGAGAGCTATTTTGTCTATCAGCCCTACGCCTATTTCGGCTTCATCGACGTGGGCGGGCTGCCCTATCAGGTTTATGACCTGCTGGTGGTCGCGGTCGCCATCGCCACCGGCCTTGCGCTGTGGCTGTGGCTGACGCGGGCGCGCATGGGGCGGATGATGATTGCCGTCGTTGCGGATCGCGAGATCAGCGCCGCGATGGGCATCAACGTGCCGCGGATTTTTGCCATCACCTTTGCCATCGGCACCGTTCTGGCCGCGCTGGCCGGCGTTGTGACCGCGCCCAAGATCGCGGTGGCGCCCGGCATCGGCGTCGAGGTGATCATTCTGGCCTTTGCGGTTGTCGTCATCGGCGGCCTTGGCTCCATCCCCGGCGCGGCGCTGGGCGCGGTCATTGCGGGGTTTGCGAGGGCGGTCAGCGTGCATCTGGCGCCTGAATTCGAACTGTTCGCGATCTATGCCGTCATGGCGATCGTGCTGGCGATCCGCCCCTACGGCCTCTTTGCCGCACAAGGGGAGCGCAAGATATGATGACGATTGATTTCCGCCGCGACCCGATCAACATCCTGCTGCTGGCGGCGCTGTTGATCGCGGGTTTCTTCCTGCCCAGTTGGCTGCGGTTCCTGCTGCAAATGGCGGTTGCGGGCGGCCTTGTGGCGCTGGGCGTGATGATCCAGATGCGCGCGGGCCTCGTGTCGTTTGGGCAGGGCCTGTATTACTGCATCGGCGCCTATGCGGTGGGCATGCTGGCGGTCAAGATGAACGTAACCGAACTGGGCATCCTGATCCCGGCCGCAATCATCGTGACCGCTGTGGTCGGCGGCATCCTTGGTCTCTTGCTGTCGCGCTACCGCGACATTTTCTTTGCGATGCTGTCGCTGGCCTTGTCGATGATCCTCTATGGCCTTCTGGTCAAGGCGGCATGGCTGGGGTCGACCGATGGCTTCAACATCCCGGCGGTCAGCTATCTGGGCCATGTCCCGGCGCAGGCCGTGCGCGAGGATTGGTCCTATGTCCTGACCGTGGTGCTGGTGCTGATCTCCTGCTTTGCGGTGGCGCGCTATCTGGCATCGGGGGCGGGCGCGCTGTGCGATGCGGTGGCGCAGAACGAACTGCGGCTGGAGTATCTGGGCACATCGGCGCGCAAGGTGGTGTTCATCGTCTATCTGGTCGCGGCCACGATTTCCGGCCTTGGCGGGGCGCTGGCCGCGGTCGCGATGGGCCATATCGGACCGGAAATGACCAACTGGACCACATCGGGCGGCTTCGTCTTTGTGGCGCTGCTGGCCGGGCGCGGATCGGTCATCGCGCCAGTCCTCGGCTTCTTCCTGCTGGAGCTGGTGCGCACCTATGCCTTGGATTACGCGCCCAACGCGTGGCAGATGATCCTTGGCGCGGTGATGCTGGCCGTCATCCTGCTGCTACCCGAAGGGCTGTGGTCCCTCGTGCGCCGGAGGTCTGCGAAATGAGCGATAACACACCCCTTCTGGTAACGGAAAACCTTGAGAAAAGCTTTGGCGGCGTTGTGGCCGCCGGCAATATCTCGATCACAGTGGGCCGGGGCGAGCAGGTGGCGATCATCGGCTCGAACGGGGCGGGCAAGACGACGTTCGTCAACATGGTGACGGGGTATCTGACCCCATCGGCGGGCAGCATCCGCTATCTGGGCCGCGACATCACCGGGCTGAACCCGCGCCAGACCGCGCGGGCGGGCATCCGCAGATCGTTCCAGATCGCGCAGCTGTTCCCGCAGATGACCGCGCTGGAGAACATGATCATCACCGATATCGCTGCCAATGAGGCCAAGGGCAGCTTTCGCGCCCGCAGCCTGACGGATGCGCGGATGGATGCGGCGATGGCGCTGCTGAACCGCTTTGGCCTTGAGGGGATCGCCAACGAGCCGACCGGCACCCTGCCGCAGGGCGTGCGCAAGCAGCTGGATATCGCTATGGCCGCCGTCAACGACCCGGCCCTGATCCTGCTGGACGAGCCGACATCCGGCGTCAGCGCAGATGAGAAGCTGGAGATGATGGATAGCGTGATCCAGCCGCTGATTTCGGACGATGCGACGATCATGTTCATCGAACATGACATGGATATCGTGCGCCGTTACGCGCGCCGCGTCATCGCGTTTTACGAGGGCCAGATCCTGATTGACGGCACTGTCGAAGAGGTGCTGGCAAACGATAAGGTGCGCCACTACGTGATCGGAGGAACTGCGGATGCTTGAGGTCACGGATCTGAACGTGTCCATCGCGGGCACGCCCATTCTGCGCAACGCGTCGCTGACCATGGCCGGCGGTAAAACCTTTGGCCTGGTAGGGCGCAATGGCGCGGGCAAGACGACATTCATGCGATCGGCCATGGGACTGTTACCGCTGGCGTCCGGCACAATCCGCATCGACGGCAAAGATGTCGCCTCGCAGCCGCCGCATCTGCGCGCGGCGATGGGCGTGGGCTACATGCCCGAGGACCGCCGCCTGATTTCGCAATTCACCGTCGAGGAGAATATCCTGCTACCGGTCAAGGCGCTGGGCAAGGCGTTTGACCCTGCGCGCCTCGAATGGATCTATGAGCTGTTGCCCGAGATCGCCCGCTACTCCACCCGCAAGGCGCTGGCGCTTTCGGGTGGCCAGCAAAAGCTGGTGGCGCTGGGCCGGGCGCTGATCGTCGGAGATCAGCTGCTGCTGCTCGATGAGCCGTTCGAGGGCGTCGCACCTGCGCTCGCGCAGCGCCTTGTCGAGGTGATCGGTGCCCTGCGCGAAAGCGGCATGTCAGTGCTTTTGTCTGAATCCGACAGTGTCCATTCAGCCGATCTGCTGGACGGACTTTACATGATCGAACGCGGTGACATCACCCAGCGCGAGGATAGCAGCGCGCTTTGAACTTCCCGTTCTGCCACGAAGGAGACTGCCATGAAGACCAAAATTTCCCTGCTCCGCCACATGCACGCCGAGCGTCCTTACGGCAAATCCAAGCCTATCGAGATCGTTGAGGCCGAGTTGAGCCCGCCGCAATCCGGCGAGATGCTGATCAAGATGGCGGCAGCGGGCCTGTGCCATTCCGACCTGTCCGTCATCAACGGCGACCGCCCGCGCGACATGCCGGTGGCACTGGGGCACGAGGCGTCGGCCATCGTGCAGGAGGTCGGCCCGAACGTCACCCGCTTTCAGCCCGGCGATCATATCGTGCTGGTCTTTGCCCCGTCCTGCGGCCATTGTCTGCCCTGCGCCGAGGGGCGCCCTGCGCTGTGCCAGCCTGGCGCGGTTGCGGCCGGCAAGGGGTCACTGATCGGCGGGACGAAACACATCACCCATGACGGCCAGACGGTCAACCACCATGTCGGCGTGTCGGCCTTTTCGACCTATGCGGTTGTGTCCGAGGCGTCCTGCGTCAAGATTGACAAGAATATCCCACTGGACCATGCCGCGCTGCTGGGCTGCGCGGTGCTGACCGGCGTTGGGGCAGTGCTGAACTCTGGTGATCTGAAAACCGGGCAAAGCTGCGCGATAGTCGGGCTGGGCGGCGTGGGCCTTGCCGGGCTGCTGGGGGCTGTTGCCGCCGGCGCGCGCACCATCGTTGCTGTGGATCTGGCGAAGGACAAGCGCGACTTTGCGCTGGAACTGGGCGCGACCCATGCCATCGACCCCAGCGAGGATGGCGCGGTGGAAAAGGTCCGCGAGATGACAGGCGGCGGCGTCGATCTGGCGGTCGAACTGGCGGGCGCGGTCACGGCGCTGAAATTTGCCTATGACATCACCCGGCGCGGCGGCACGACCGTCACCGCCGGCCTTCCGAACCCCGCGGCCGAGCTGAAGATTCCCGCTGTTTCGCTGACGGTTGATGAACGGTCGCTGAAAGGCTCTTATGTTGGCTCCTGCGTGCCGATCCGCGACATACCCCGATTTGCCCAGATGATGGTGCAAGGGCAGTTGCCTATCGAAAAACTGGTGACGCACCGGTTAAAACTGGATGAGATTAATGAAGGCTTCGAGCGTCTGGCTGCTGGCGATGCAATCCGCCAGATCATCGAATTCGACTGAAGCCACAATTGGCCATAGCCTCCGCAACCGGGGGTTTTCATGACAAAGACATCTCCCGCGGCAAATTGCGCCTCGTGATTACTCTTGAGGCGCCCCACGGGGCCATCTGCGCGCGCGGCGCTGTTTTTGTTCACCGCATCCGGACCACCGCCCGCCGCGCCATGCGGCGGCGCGATCCGGTGCGACGATAGAACCGTGACAGTCATCGGCTCCAGAAACCGCAGGCGCCGGACATTACCGTTGCGCCTGTTTAAGCTTCGGTGCCGTCAAACCCGTCGCCGACACCCGTGGCGCCGCTGATCGTTTTGTAATTCTGATGTTCATAATGACTACGTCACCGGGACGGATTTTCCCGGTGTTCTGGTGCTGGATGGTGCGAACGCTTTCGGGCATTGACCCCAGATGGTCAAAGAAATGCGGGGCAGTGGCGACCAGATCGCACGCCTCGTCAAAGATCGCGCAAGAGACATCATAGCGATTTTTCATGTTCACCGCATAGGCGGTGTTGGCCGGTGTCGCGCCCATCTGATCGTCGAAGGACATGAATAGGGTGTTGCACAGCTCCAGCATGACCGGACCCACCTTGGTCCGGATCGCCTTCTGCCGGTGTACGGCGACGATACGGCGCAGGATCAGATTGTCGGCTGCGGCACGTTCGGCGGGCCAGCCGTGTTCCACGACGGTGGTGCCGGTCGGCTCGGTCAGTATTGCCATCCGCGCGCCCAGACCGCCAACTGGCGAGCACAAGGCGATGAACAGATCCGTGGTCAACGCCAGCGCTATCCATGCGCGCGCCGCAAAATTGCAAGGCTGAGAATGCCGATGCCGATGATGGCCAGACCGTCAATAGGTTCCGGACGGACGCCCGGAACTGGCACCGAAAACAGCGCAATTATCAGCGGCGCTGATCCGCATTCAATGGGGTAAACTGCGTCAGATCCCCTGTTTGATACGCGCGCATCACGAATATCTGATATCCGACATGCAGCGTCACGCTGCCCGGCAGGTAGGGCTGGCATGACGCTGCAGGCAGCGGCACGCAAAACAGGGCCAGAGCGGCGCGTTTCCGATGGCGACCGCGCCTATCGCCACAAGCTCGTCCGTGCCGCCCTTGACCAGCGCGTTCCAGTCGGCGCGCCCCTTGGTTGCTACGCGGGCAACCTACGCCGGGTGCGTGTCAGGCCGGAAGGTGAATTTTAAACGCTTGCCGAATCGCCTGATCCAAATGTGGATCGAACCGCGCAGCCGACCGTTCGGACAGTATCGCCTCCTTGCGTGCGATTGCGTCGCGGTTGAGGTCCGGCTTGCCCGCCTCGTCCCAGAGCTTGGGACTCATTCGGTTGCCAATCTTGGGATATTGGTAGTCCGACTGCATCCGCGCCAACGTCTGCGATGTACCCAGATAATGACCGGGACCGTCTATGCAGACCTCGCGAATCTGCTCCAGCGCCAGCGTTTCATCATCCACCTCGATGCCGCGCACGCAGCGTTGGGCGTGGCCGATCAGATCATCCCCCAGTATCAGCGATTCAAGGCAAAACCCTAGCAGGGACGCGTGCATACCTGCCGCCTCATAGACCATGTTCAGCCCCGACAGTCCCGCCATGACGTTGGAGCACATCGCCTCCCATCCCGCCTGCATGTCGGGCAGTTTGGCATCGGTAATGCCCGCCGCCGCGCCGCCGGGCAGGTCGTAGAACCGGTGCATCTGCGCGCATCCCGCGCTGAGCAAAGCCTGCTCGCCCGAGCCGCCGGTCATGGCGCCGGTGCGCAGGTCCAGGCCAAAGGGCCAGGTGCCGAAAATCGCCGGATGGCCCGGCTTCACCGCGTTCACATAGACCAGCCCGGCCAGACATTCCGCCGTCGCCTGCACGATGGCACCCGCGATGGTCGAGGGCGCGGTAGCGCCCGCCATGCCCGCGCTCAGCAGCAGAACGGGCATGCCGCCCATGATGACCTCTTCCATAACCTCGCAGGATTCAGTGGCAAATTTCATCGGCGGCACAACAAAACAGTTGGAGTTCGACACGAAAGGCCGCGCGCGCCATGCCTCCTCGCTGCCTGCGATCATGTGCAGCATCTTCATGCCTTCGCGGGCAAAGGCGCGTTCGGTGAACGACACCCCCACATGTTTAGTCGTGCCCGCGCAGCAGGCGTAGATGGTGTTCAGGTCCATTTCCATGTTGTCGGGAATGTCGCGGCAGACCATGGGGCGCTGAACAAAGTGGATATTATCCAGCACATCGGCAATCCGCGCCGCATCATGCAGATCCTGCACGGTGCATTCGCGGTAGTTGCGCCCGTCCACATCGACCATATGCACGGCGGCGCCTGCGGTGCCGTAATGCACGCGGCTGCCCGACAGTTGCATGTCATGCTGCGGATCGCGGCCAAACAGCGTGACGCTGCGGTTCGCCTTGGCAATCGTGTCTTCGATCAGCGCGCGGGGAAACCGGATGCGCCCGTCATCGCCCAGGATCGCGCCCGCACCTGTCAGGTACTCAACACCGCTGGGCGGCGCATCGGCCAGCCCGATCTGCTCCAGCGCGTCCAGCGCAGTGTGGTGGATGCGCAGCAGCTCGGTATCGGTGAGCGGGCTATAACGCCCGCCCTCCATTCCCGGCTGGATGGAGCGCATGTTGCGGGTAATCGGGGCAGACCGCACGGCGCGCCGTGCGGCGCGTCCACCGGTGCGGCGAGGGGAAATTGCATTCATGTCAGGGCTCGTTTGCACAGTGCTGGGGTAAGGGCGGCCAGGTCAGATGCCGCGCCCCGGCGCGCCCCGTGCGGCACGTCCCCTGGCAGCGCCGATGGTGCGCACGACAAGGGTAATCTTGCTGAATGGCGTCATGGCCACCTCTCCCTGTTATGGGATGATGACGCCATGGAAATTCGGGCCTGTCTGTCCTGATTGCGACCCGTGTCGTTTTCAGACCGTCAGACGGTGCGTTTGGTGGCCTCGATTGCTGCCAGATCCAGAAGCTGCGCAATTGCGACTTCCAGCCGGGCATCATCCACGGTCAGCGCGACGCGCACATGACCGGCCGCCGCATTGCCAAAGCTTTCGCCGGGCATGACGGCGATATGATGCGTGTCCAGCAGCAGATTGCCGAACGCCTCGCCGCTCAGCCCGGTGGCGCGCAGGTCCAGCATCACATACATCGCGCCCTGCGCAGGAATTGCGCGCACCACGTTCTGCTGCGCAATCTGCGCCAGCACCAGATCACGGCGGCGCCGGAAGGGGGCGGCGATCTGTGCCTCGAACGCTTCGCCGCGGTCCAGTGCGTGGCACGCGGCCATCTGGGTAAAGCCCGAGACGCCATAGGTTGTGTGCGTGGTCAGGTTCGCGATCTGCGCAATCGCCTCCTGCGGCCCGATCACCCAGCCGATGCGGCTGCCCGTCATAGCGTGGCTTTTGGACATCGATCCGACGACCAGCGTGCGGTCCACCATCCCCGGCAAGGCGCGCGGGCTGAGGTGATCGCCAGTCCAGACCTGCGTGTCATACACCTCGTCCGAGATCAGCCACATGTCGCGGCGCGTGCAAAGCTCGGCGATATCGGCAAGGGTCTGGTCGGAATAGACCGCACCCGTCGGATTATTGGGCGAATTGATCAGCAGCGCGGCCGCATCGCCTGCGGCATCGATATCGGCGGCGTCGGGCTGAAATCCGGCGCGCGAGCGGGCCTTGACGGGTTTCGGCACAGCACCCGCAGCGCGGATCGTGCCGGGGTAGGTGGCATAGTAAGGGTCGATAAACAGCGCGGTATCACCCGGCTCGCAGGTGGCCATCATAGCGGCAAACAGCCCAGCCTGACCGCCCGGCACGATCAGCACGTTCGCGGGTGTGGTTGGCACGCCCGTGCGCCCCTCCGCCCGCTGCGCGATGCGCTGGCGCAGCTCTGCCATTCCTCCGATAGCGGTGTAGCCTGTATGCCCATCCAGCGCCGCGCGGTGCATCGCGTCCCGGATCGACGGATCGGTCAGCGTGTCATGCTCGCCTATCGTCAGCTCGGTCACGGGGGTGCCGGACTGCTTCATCTCGCGGGCGCGGTTGAACAGATCCCAGCCGCCTGATCCGCCGCCGGTGATGTTCGTCAGCCGTTGTGAAACTTGCATCATAGCCTCCCTGATCTGCGTCATTGCTTGACCAGAGCAAGCCGCGCTGCGCCTTGTCAACGAAAAGAAGCGGCGATCTGGGCTATTCCAAAAAGGGGCCGGAATTGCTAAGCCCGCCGCAACCACCCTTGCGAGGCCCTATGACCAAGATCCAGCTGCACAATACCAAGACCCGCCGCAAAGAGGAGTTCACCCCCCTCGATCCGGAAAACGTGCGGATGTATGTCTGCGGTCCCACCGTCTATGACCGCGCCCATCTGGGCAACGCGCGCCCGGTAGTGGTGTTCGACGTGCTCTATCGCCTCCTGCGCCATGTTTATGGCGAGGATGCCGTGACCTATGTGCGCAACTTCACCGACGTCGATGACAAGATCAACGCGCGCGCCATGGAAAACGTGGGCAAGGGTGGTGATGTGAACGCCGAGATCACCCGGATCACGGGCATGACCACTCAGTGGTTTCTCGACGATATGGCGGCGCTTGGCGCGTTACAGCCGTCGATACGCGGCAAGGAACACGAAAGGGCCATGCCGCGCGCCACACAGTATATCCCGCAGATGATCGACATGATCGAAGACCTGATCGAGAAGGATCACGCCTATGCGGCCGAGGGGCATGTTCTCTTTGCGGTGGATAGCTGGAAAGAGAATTACGGCAAGCTTTCGGGCCGTTCGGTGGATGACATGATCGCCGGCGCGCGGGTCGAGGTGGCGCCCTACAAGCGCAACCCGATGGATTTTGTCCTGTGGAAGCCGTCCAGCGGCGATCAGCCGGGCTGGCGATCTCCCTGGGGCTATGGCCGCCCCGGCTGGCATATCGAATGCTCGGCCATGTCATATCAGTTGCTCGGCGCCAGCTTCGACATCCACGGCGGTGGCAACGACCTGATGTTCCCGCACCACGAGAACGAGATCGCCCAAAGCTGCTGCGCCCATCCCGATAGCGGCTTTGCGCAGGTCTGGATGCATAACGAGATGCTACAGGTCGAGGGCAAGAAGATGTCCAAATCGCTGGGCAATTTCTTTACCGTGCGGGATCTGCTGGATCAGGGCGTGCCAGGCGAAGTGATCAGGTTTGTTTTCTTAAGCACACATTATCGGAAGCCGATGGATTGGACGGCGGAGAAGGCGCGGAATGCCGAGGCTAAACTCAGAGAATACTCAAGGATTCTGCTGACCTCTCACTTGAGACTTTCAGCAGATAATTGGGGGCTTTATCGAAACCATGAAGCGTATGCGCCCGATCTAGACGTGATTCAGGCGCTTGCTGACGATCTCAACACACACCTTGCGATCACACGTCTTGATGCGCTCGCAAAAAAGGCTTCATCCGGTGATGTCAATGCCACGAACTCGTTTCTTGGAAGTCTGATAGTGTTGGGAATCTGTGACGATATAGCGTCAATCGCGCGTTTTGGCGGTCCGGAAACGGAGTTGATGGACGCATTTGACCTCGATGGCATGAAAGAGCAGCTGGGAACGCTTCGTAGGGAGGCGATGACGACCAAGGATTTTTCCAAAGTTGATCGGCTCAAGATGCTGCTGACCGATGCCGGACTTGAGGTGCGGATGAGCAAGGACGCGGTGTCGTTGGTCCCCGGTCCCAACTTCGACCCCTCTAAGCTGGACGCCCTGAAATGATGCAACCGCTTGTCACCTATGAAGGTCGGAACGGTCGCGCCGCGCAGCGCCCGACCGCGGGGGGGCGCCTCTGCCCGGTGAACGGAGCGCTTTATCGTGCCGCGTCCTCAAACGGTGCCGCAACCAACCGACGTTGCAAAAGCGCCCGCCCGGGGAGCGGTCGGGCGCTGCGCGGCGGCGCGCCACGGCGCGCCTTGATCCCGCGCGGGCAGATCGCCGGTGCCGCGCGATGACCCGCGCCCGCCTCACCCTCTACGACACCACCCTGCGCGACGGGCAGCAAACCCAGGGCGTGCAATTCTCGACCGCCGAGAAACAGCGCATTGCGGAAATGCTGGACTCGCTCGGGGTCGATTATATCGAGGGCGGCTGGCCCGGCGCCAACCCGACCGACAGCGCTTTTTTTGACGCGGCACCGAAAACCCGCGCCACGATGACCGCCTTTGGCATGACCAAGCGCGCAGGCCGCAGCGCCGCGAATGACGATGTGCTGGCCGCCGTGATGAACGCCGGCACGCCCGCCGTCTGCCTTGTTGGCAAGGCGCATGACTTCCATGTGACCCGCGCCTTGGGCATCACCTTGGCGGAAAATACTCAAAACATCGCCGCCTCAGTCGCGCACCTCGTATCAGAGGGGCGCGAGGCGCTGCTGGATGCCGAACACTTCTTTGACGGCTACAAGGCGAACCCCGCCTACGCACTGGAGGTCTGCCACGCCGCCCTTAACGCAGGCGCGCGCTGGATCGTGCTGTGCGATACCAATGGCGGCACATTGCCGTCTGAAATCGGGCGCATCACGTCCGAGGTGATTGCGGCGGGCATCCCGGGCGAGCGGCTGGGCATCCACACCCATAACGACACCGAAACCGCCATCGCGGGTGCGCTGGCCGCCGTTGATGCAGGCGCGCGGCAGATACAAGGCACGCTGAACGGGCTGGGCGAGCGCTGCGGCAATGCCAACCTGACCTCGTTGATCCCGACGCTGCTGCTAAAGGAACCCTACGCCAGCACATATGAGACCGGCGTCACGCTGGAGGCGCTGGAAGACCTCAGCCGGATCTCCCGCAAGCTGGACGATATCCTGAACCGCGTGCCGATGCGCCAGGCCGCCTATGTCGGTGCGTCGGCCTTTGCGCACAAGGCCGGGCTGCACGCCAGCGCGATCCTGAAAGACCCCTCAACTTACGAGCATATCGACCCCGCACTGGTCGGCAATGCGCGCATCATCCCGATGTCCAATCAGGCCGGCCAGTCGAACCTGCGCCGCCGCCTGTCCGAGGCGGGGATCGACGTGCCGCCCGGTGATCCGGCGCTGGCGCTGATCCTCGACCAGATCAAGGAGCGTGAGGCGATGGGATACACTTATGACAGCGCGCAGGCCAGTTTCGAGCTGCTGGCACGGCGCGCGCTGGGCATCCTGCCGGAATTTTTCGAGGTCAAGCGCTACAAGGTCACGGTGGAACGGCGCAAGAACAAGCGCGACCGAATGGTCAGCCTGTCCGAGGCAGTCGTGGTGGTGAAGGTCGACGGCGAAAAAAAGCTGTCGGTCAGCGAATCCATGGATGCGCTGGGCTGCGATCGCGGCCCGGTCAACGCCCTCTCCAAGGCGCTGGCCAAAGATCTGGGTCGCTACCAAAGCGGCATTGACGACATGCGTCTGGTCGATTTCAAGGTGCGCATCACCCAAGGCGGGACCGAAGCCGTGACCCGCGTCATCATTGACAGCGAGGACGGGCAGGGCAACCGCTGGTCCACCGTTGGCGTCAGCGCGAACATCGTAGATGCGTCGTTCGACGCGCTGCTGGATGCGGTCAACTGGAAGTTGTTGCAAAATGCCTGAGCTGACCCAGGACCTGATCGGCTGCGCGGGTATCGTCGAGCGCGGCGATTCTGACCGGTTTCGCGCCGCGATGGCGGCCCCGGTTGCGGCGCGCCCGGTGCTGTTCGCGCTCTATGCATTCAATGTTGACGTGTCGCGCGCGCCGTGGATGACGCAGGAATCCATGATCGCAGAGATGCGCCTGCAATGGTGGCGCGATGCGTTGGAGGAAATCGCGCAGGGCGGCACCGTCCGGCGTCACGAGGTGGTAACGCCGCTTGCGGACATCCTGGACGCTGAGGGCGCGAAGCTGCTGGACGCCCTGATCGCCGCGCGGCAATGGGACATCTATCGCGATCCGTTCGAGGATGAGGCGCATTTGACGGATTATCTGGAAAAAACCAGCGGCAATCTGATGCTGGCCGCCGCCCGCGCATTGGGCCGGGTAGAGACGCACGTCGTCATGGACGCAGGCTATGCCGCTGGGGTCGCGAACTGGCTGCGTGCGATCCCCGCGCTGGAGAATGCCGGGCGCGTGCCGCTTTTGGACGGGCGGCCCGAGGGAATACGGGCGCTTGCCGAAACCGGGCTGCGCCGTCTGCGGGCGGCGCGCTCCCGACGATTGGGTGTCAGCGCCGCAGCGCGGCCTGCGCTGCTGGCGACGTGGCAGGCCGAAGGCGTCTTGCGCCGTGCGTTCGCCCGGCCTGAATTGGCCGCCCAAGGGGGGCTCGAGCCATCTCCGATCCGGTCGAGCCTGACGCTTCTGGCGACCAGTATCGGCAAGCGATGGTAGGAAAGTGGTCCAAATGCTGCGCAGCATTTGGAAGGATATTCCCATAAAGTGAGATTTTTGCAGTTTTCGTTGTATAAGGCAGGCAATCACAGTGCGCCTGTCGCCAATGGAGGACGCAACCGCACCGGCGCAGCATAAAAGCACAGGTTACCCGGCGCCATCACGCTTGCTAATGCACGCTAACATAACTAGCACTTTGCGGCATGACACATTCCGCCCTCACCGACGATGCCCGCGCCCGCCGCAACGTGACCGTTCTGGTTATGGCGCAAGGGTTTCTGGGCGCGCAGATGCCGATGATATTTGTCGTCGGCGGTCTGGCGGGCACGGGGCTGGCCAGCAATCCGTGCTGGGCGACGCTGCCGATATCGATGATCATCATCGGGTCGATGTTGTCGGCGACGCCGGTGTCGGCCATCATGCAGCGGTTCGGGCGACGTACCGGATTTTTTATCGGAACGATCGGTGGCGCGCTGGGCGGGGCAGTGGGGGCTTATGGTCTCTATGTGGCCTCTTTTCCGCTGTTTTTGCTGGGCAGTTTGCTGACTGGTGTTTACATGAGCGCGCAGGGTTTTTACCGCTTTGCGGCCGCAGACACCGCCAGCGATGAATTCCGCCCCAAGGCGATTTCCTACGTTCTGGCCGGCGGGCTGGTCAGCGCTATAATCGGGCCGCAGCTGGTAAAGGTTACGGCCGAGGCGATGGTGGTGCCGTTCTTGGGGACCTATATCGCAGTGATCGCGCTGAACGTCATCGGGTCAGTGCTTTTCCTGTTTTTGAACATCCCCAAACCGCCAGTGCCCAGTGTCGATGCACCGCGGGGGCGGTCACGGCTGGAGTTGCTGAAGACGCCGCGCATTGCCGTCGCGGTGATCTGCGCGATGGTATCTTACGCGCTGATGAATCTTGTGATGACGTCGACGCCACTGGCAGTCGTTGGCTGCGGGTTTGACAACGGGCGCGCGGCGGATGTCGTGACCGCGCATGTTCTGGCGATGTATATTCCGTCCTTCTTTACCGGCCATCTGATCGCGCGCTTTGGCGTCGAGAAGATCCTTGGCGCCGGGATTGCGATCCTCGCCGCTGCCGGTGTCGTCGCGATTCAGGGCGTCGATCTGGAGAACTTCTTTGTCGCGTTGATACTTCTGGGCGTGGGCTGGAATTTTGGCTTTATTGGCGCCACGTCCATGCTGGCCGGTGCGCATGAGCCGCACGAGCGTGGGCGCATGCAGGGCCTGAACGATCTGCTGGTGTTCGGCGGTGTGACAATCGCGTCGCTGGCATCTGGCGGGCTGATGAATTGCTCAGGCGGCAATGCGCAAGCCGGCTGGATGGCAGTCAATCTGGCGATGGTGCCGTTTTTGGTACTGGCGGGCGGCGCACTGATCTGGCTGGTGATGCGGCCCAAGGACGATATGGCCTGAGCCGCCGGGTGGCTCAGGCAAATCGGCCCGTGGGCGTTATGCCAGCCCCAGCTTGTCCGCCATGAACGCCAACGCTACTTCCAGCCCGTCGGGGGCGATCCCGTGGCCTGTGCCCTTCATGACGTGGGCATAGACGTCTTTCCAGCCTGCCGCCTGCAACGCCTCGGCCGCCTCGGGCAGGGACTGTGGCGGAACCACGTCATCGGCGTCGCCGTGAACCAACAAGATCGGGGGACGCGAGACGACCTCGTCGGCCAGCAGATCGGGGCGCAGCAATCGGCCCGAAAAGGCGACGATGCCAGCAATCTCATCCTCGCGGCGGGGCGCGACATGCAGGGCCATCATCGTACCTTGCGAGAAGCCGAACAGAACGACCTGCTCGGGCAGAACATCCTCATCCACCATCAGCGAATCCAGAAAGGCGTTCAGATCATCCGAGGCCGAAAGCAAGCCGCGCTCGGCCTCTTCTTCGCTGCTGCCGTCGATCCAGGGAATCGGAAACCACTGAAATGCGTTCGGCATACCCGGCACAGTTTCCGGCGCATCGGGCGCGACGAACAGGGTGTCTGGCAGGTGGTCTGCCAACGGATCGGCAAGGCCCAGCAGGTCCGGTCCATTGGCGCCGTAACCGTGCAGAAAGACCACGATGGATCTGGTTTCGCCCGAAACCGGTTCTTTGCGTCCAGCGTTCAATACACGCGTCATCTGATGCCTTCCCTTTGTTTCTCGTGACTGTAGTAGGCCCAAAGCAGACGGGCGGCAACCGATCTCCAAGGGCTCCAAGCGCTGGCAATTTCGCGCATGTCGCGCTCTCTCGGGCGGCCCGGCAGATCGTAAAGGAGGCGCGCGGCCTCTTGCAGGGCCAGGTCGCCGTGGGCGAACACATCTGCATGGCCAAGGCTGAACATGGCATAGATCTCCGCCGTCCATGTGCCGATGCCGGGAACCTGCGTCAGGATCTTTATCACCTCGTCGGCGGGCGCCTCGCGCAGCGCGTCAAAGCTGATCCCGGCGCGGGCCAGTTCCTGCGCATAGCGGATCTTCTGGCGGCTGAGACCGGCGGCGCGCAGCCCGTCGTCGCCAGCGGCGAGGATCGGCCCGGGGGCGGTCAGGTTTGCGGCCTGCATCCTGCCCCAGATCGCGTTGGCCGAAGCGACGCTGACCTGCTGGCTGACGATGGCCGACAGCAGTTCGGCAAAGCCGTCTGGTCTGCGGCGCAGCGGCAGGGGGCCGACCTGCGCATAGGCTTGAGCCAGCCGGGGGCAGGTGGCCGATAGCGCGGCGGCGCCGGCGGCGACGTCTTCGGGTGTTTCGATGATATTTATCACTGCGCTTGCGCCCATGTCAGCGCCTCTGCGACCGATGCAACGCGCAACGTGTCTGGCGGCGCCGGGCGGTTGACCATCAGCACGTTCAGGCTCAGATGCCGCGCTGCCGTCAGCTTGGTTTCCGCACGCGTGCTGCCGGTGTTGCGCAGCACCAGCCAGTCAATGCCGAGGCGCCGAAACATGGCGGTTTCATCCTCTACCGAAAAGGGGGGCTGCTGGATCAGGTATTCGCCGCCGGCAAAGGGAAACGGCGCATCCGGCGCGCCGATTTGGCGGCAATAGACATGCGCAGCGCCCAGCGCGGCGAAATGCGTCAGGCAATCGCGCCCTGTGGCGGCAAAGATGGTTGCGCCCGGCGATATATGCCGCGCGGCGGCCGCTTCGCTGTCCACGTGGGTCCAGCGGTCACCGGGCCGGGCGCGCCATTCAGGCCGCCATAGCAGGCAATAGGGCAGGCCATGCGCGCCGCTATGCTGGCTGGCTTGGCGGATCGTATCGGTGGCAAATGGGTGCGATGCGTCCAGAACGGCGCTGATGCGCCGATTGCGCAAGCAATCGGCCAGTGCGCCGCGCGCGGGATCCCCCGGCCAGTCGCGGCCAAGGCGCCCGTCACGGGGCAGCCAGATGGTGAAATCGGCGTCGCTGGCTTTCAAGGCGCTTGCGATCTGCCGCGCCTCACCGGTGCCGGCCATGAGCAGCAGGGTCACGGGGCGCATCCTTGGGCGCGGTTCAGGGCGGTGGGGCACGTCATGCGGCGCAGGTTAACGACACCGCAGGGCGGCGCCAATCGCCAAAAATGCGAAATATCGCCAGCCCTGCATTGCGGTGCGGTCCGGGCCTTCCCACATAAAAACTGCAACACAGAAGGAGAAAACAATGAAATGTCCCGTTGATGGCGCGGAACTGGTGATGTCGGATCGTGCAGGGGTCGAAATCGACTATTGCCCGCAATGTCGAGGGGTGTGGCTGGATCGCGGTGAGTTGGACAAGATCATCGAACGCACGGCGGCCGAGGCGCCGCCTCCGCCGCCCCAATCGCGCCAGTCGCCGGATCGTGCCTATGACAACCGGGGCGAGCGTGGGTATTCTGACCGCGACTACGAGGGCCGTGCCCCCAAGCGCAAAAAGCGCGGCGGATTTTTGGAAGACCTGTTCGACTTCTGACCCTGCACTGGCAGGCAAAACGAAAGAGCGGGCGCACTGGCCCGCTCTTGTCAACTGTCCTGAATTTCGGCGGCGTCAGACGCTGGCCGATGCACCGCGCGGACCTGCGATGAGCCAGGCGATAAAGCCCAGCACCGGCAGGATCAGGATGACGAGCGTCCAGACCACCTTGGCCGCTGTGGATGCGGATGATGTGAGGGTCTGGTAAATCGCGTAGATATCCAGAACCAGAATGATAATGCCGAAAATGCCATATTCCATTGGGTCTCTCCCGTGATGATGCGTTCGGGGTGCAACGCGCCCATATGGAAAATGGTTCCTGTCCTGCGTGTGGGGCGTCTGCTACTTCCTGCGTCGCTTGACGTTCCCTCCGCGCTGGCCGGGCTTGCCTGCGGTGGATCTGCCACGCGTTTTGGACCCGGCCTCGACTGCCGCCTCGACCGCCGACTGGCGGGCCAGCGGATCGTCGGAAATCGCCAGATCGACAGCTTCCAGTCGCTTGACCTCGTCGCGCAAGCGGGCGGCCTCTTCGAATTCCAGATTTTCGGCGGCTTTGCGCATATCCAGACGCAGCCCGTCCAGATGCGCGGCCAAATTGGCGCCGTGCATCGGCTTGTCGATCTTGGCCGTCACGCGGCTCATGTCCACGTCGCCCTTGTAGAGACCGGCCAGAATATCTTCTACGTTCTTCTTGACGGTAGCCGGCGTGATGCCGTGCGCCTCGTTATAGGCGATCTGCTTTTCCCGGCGTCGGTCCGTTTCGCTCATTGCGCGCTCCATGGAGCCGGTGATGCGATCGGCATACATGATCACGCGCCCCTCGGCATTTCGCGCCGCGCGCCCGACGGTCTGGATCAGGGAGGTTTCCGAGCGCAGGAAGCCTTCTTTGTCCGCGTCCAGAATGGCGACCAGCCCGCATTCGGGGATATCCAGCCCCTCGCGCAAGAGGTTGATCCCGATCAGCACGTCAAAGGCGCCCAGCCGCAGATCGCGCAGAATCTCGATCCGTTCGATCGTGTCGATTTCCGAATGCATGTAGCGCACCTTGATGCCCTGCTCGTGCATGTATTCGGTCAGATCTTCGGCCATGCGTTTCGTCAGGGTCGTGACCAGCGTACGGAAGCCAGCGGCGGTGACGCGGCGCACCTCGTCGATCAGATCGTCGACTTGCGTTTCCACCGGGCGGATCTCGATCACCGGGTCCAGAAGGCCGGTGGGGCGGATCACCTGTTCGGTGAAAACGCCGCCCGTCTGCTCGATCTCCCATTTGGCCGGCGTCGCGCTGACAAACACCGACTGGGGCCGCATCGCATCCCATTCCTCAAACTTCAGGGGTCGGTTATCCATGCAGGACGGCAGGCGGAATCCATGCTCGGCCAGCGTGAATTTGCGGCGGTAGTCGCCCTTGTACATAGCCCCGATCTGCGGGACGGAGACGTGGGATTCGTCCGCGAAAACAATGGCATTGTCGGGGATGAATTCAAACAGGGTCGGGGGCGGCTCGCCGGGAGCGCGGCCCGTCAGGTAGCGTGAATAATTTTCGATCCCGTTGCAGACGCCGGTGGCCTCCAACATCTCCAGATCGAAATTCGTGCGCTGCTCCAGACGCTGCGCCTCCAGCAACTTACCCTCGCCGACCAGCTGATCAAGCCGGATGCGCAGCTCTTTCTTGATGCCGATTATGGCCTGCTGCATCGTGGGCTTGGGCGTCACATAGTGGCTGTTGGCGTAGATGCGGATTTTCTCGAACGTGCCGGTTTTCTCGCCGGTCAACGGATCAAACTCGGTGATACCCTCCAGCTCGTTCCCAAAGAAGCTGAGACGCCAGGCGCGGTCCTCAAGGTGGGCGGGGAAAATTTCCAGGCTGTCGCCGCGCACGCGAAAACTGCCGCGCTGGAACGCCGCATCGTTGCGCTTGTATTGCTGCGCGACCAGATCCGCCATCACCTGACGTTGGTCGTAATCAGTGCCGACGATCAGGTCCTGCGTCATGGCGCCGTACGTTTCGACGCTGCCGATACCGTAGATACAGCTGACCGACGCGACGATGATCACATCGTCCCGCTCCAGCAGGGCGCGCGTCGCCGAGTGGCGCATGCGGTCGATCTGTTCGTTGATCTGGCTTTCCTTCTCGATGAAGGTATCACTGCGCGCAACGTAAGCCTCGGGCTGGTAGTAGTCGTAATAGCTGACGAAATATTCGACCGCGTTGTTCGGAAAAAATCCTTTGAATTCGCCGTATAGCTGCGCCGCCAGCGTCTTGTTCGGAGCCAGGATGATGGCGGGGCGCTGGGTTTGTTCGATCACCTTGGCCATGGTGTAGGTCTTGCCCGTGCCGGTCGCGCCCAAGAGCACTTGATCGCGCTCGCCATCGCTGATCGACTGACTGATTTCCGCAATGGCAGTCGGCTGATCCCCTGCCGGCGAGAATTCTGTCACCAGCTCGAACCGCTTGCCGCCTTCCAGCTTGAGACGTTCGCGCACGTCCGGCGCGGGGTTGGCCAGAACGGGGGGCTGGCTGTCGGAATGGGCATAGGGCATTGGGGGACTCCTTCGGGCCTGCCACATTTGATGCTTTTTTCGCCGGGTTCAACCCGCACCGCCCGGCGCGGGGGCGGGCGAAAGCGGTTTATCTGCGTGATAAAGGCATTTATACACCGCTGAGCCCGATACCCTTTGATCTGGATTCCCATACCATGCAGCTCGTTCTTCACGCAGGCGCCCATGTCACCGATGAGGACCGGCTGCTGAAATGCCTGATTGCCAATCAGGACATGCTGGCCAAGCGTGGCACGCGGATGCCCTACCCCAAGGAGTACCGCAAACTGCTGCGCGACATCCTGCATGCGGCCGCGCAGGGCACCATCGCCGATCACACGCGCGAGGTGCTGATGGATGCCATGGGGTTCGACGAGCCGCCAGAGCGGCTGATCCTGTCCAATCCCGGATTTTTCGGCACCCCGAAAATGGCGGCGTCCGGCGGGGCGTTTTATACGTCCGCCACGCGGCGCACGCAGATATTCCGCGAGATTTTCGAGCGGGACGAGATCGAGATGTTCTTTGCCATCTGTAACCCGGCCACCTTCCTGCCCGCGGTCATGGCGCAGACGAAATACGATAACATGAACGGCTATCTCGGCGGCACCGATCCCACCGAAATGCGCTGGTCCGATATGATCGAACGGGTGCGCGACGCGATCCCGGACATTCCGATCACAGTCTGGTGCAACGAGGATACGCCGCTGATCTGGGGCCAGATCCTGCGGGAAATGGCAGGTGTGGACCACGTCGTACCAATGGAAGGCGAATATGCCCTGATGCGCGAGATCATGACAGCGGTCGGCATGACCCGGTTCGATGCTTATCTAAAGCAGCATCCCGGCATGACCGAAATGCAAAAGCGGCGCGTGATTTCAGCGTTTTTGGACAAATTCGCCGATGAAGACGCCATAGAGGAAGAGCTGGACCTGCCTGGGTGGACCGAAGAATTGATCGACGAATTGAGCGATCTTTATGACGAAGATGTCTACCGTATCGGACGAATTCCCGGCATTAACTTGATCACCCCCTGAGAACGCTTGCCACCCTCTTCGGGGTCTGCTGAGAGCCGTTTCGGCAGCCCACTGGATTTTCTGGTGGAGCAACCGAATTGTAACGCGAGTTTATCATCCCTCTGACCACTGCTGATGGGGTAATTATCGCCAAAAATTACTCCCGGTAACGGCGGCGAATGTATCTGGCGCGACATGGATCTTTGGACCGATCAAAGGAGCGTTCCTCTGGACTTTTCACGGCCCGGTAAACCTGCGGACAATGCCGAAATCCGGGCCTTGTCTGACGTCAGCGACCTCGGGATTTGTGATGCACCGCATTTGGTCTACACAGCCGACAAGCTTGCGCTGGAGCGTCGGGAGCGCGGACTGAAGCTGAGCCTTCCCGAAGCGACAGCGCTGCTGACCTCCTATCTGCCGGAGGGTGCGCGCGATGGCGAGACGGCGACCGATCTGATGGGATCGGGCCGCAATGTTCTACGCCGCGACGACGTGATGGAAGGATGCCGGAAATGATTGCCCAGATTCAGGTCGAGGCAACGTTTTCCACGGAGCCAAGCTGGTGACCGTGATGGAGCCGATCCGATGACAAGAAGACTCAATCCCTTCGCGCAGCGTGTGTCTGACAACCCAAGCGCCGAAAACGGCAGGCATGTCACCGATGATCCGGGTCGCGATCATGACCAGACCAGCTCGGACGCGCCGGAACGAACGCGGTCGTCCGGCCCCAGCTCGCCCAGCGAGCGGCGCTGCCCCGGCGGCGAGACAAGGCAGGCGCCGCTGGGCCACGAGGCCGGCCCGATCATCCCCGGCGAGATCCTGCATGGCGACGGCGATGTCATTATAAACGAGGGGCTGGAGGTGACGACGTTGCGGGTGGCCAACACGTCCGACCGGCCGATCCAGATAGGCTCGCATTTTCATTCCGCCGAAGTGAACGCGGCGCTTGAGTTTGACCGCGATGCGGCTTGGGGCAAGCGGCTTGCGGTGCTGTCGGGCGAGGCCGAACGGTTCGAACCCGGCGCCGTGTTGGAGGTGAATCTGATACCCATTCAGGGCAGACGCATTGCGCTTGGCTTGCGCGGTCTGTGCAAAGCAGAGCGGGGAAATGCAAAAGGTTGATCGCCGCGATTATGTTGCGTCCTACGGGCCGACCAAGGATGACCGCATCCGGCTCGCCGACACCTGCCTGACGATTGAGATCGAAGAGGACCCTTCTGGCGGCGGCGACGGGTCCGTCTTTGGCGGCGGCAAGTCGATCCGCGAGTCGATGGGTCAATCCTCGCCAACCCGCGCGCAGGGCACGCCAGATCTGGTGATCACCGGTGCTGTGATCCTTGACCATTGGGGGATCATCATGGCCGATATAGGCGTTCGCGACGGGCGCATCGTGGGTATCGGGCAATCCGGCAACCCCGGCACAATGTACGGGATAGATCCCGCGCTGGTAATCGGCCGCTCGACCGAGATTATGTCCGGCAACGGGCTGATCGCGACCGTCGGCGCAATCGACACGCACGTGCATTTCGTCGGGCGGCAAATGCTGCAAGTGGCACTGGCATCGGGCGTGCAGGTAGCGATCCACTCTGACACACTGAATGAGGCCGGATTTGTCGAGGATTTGCTGCGCGCCTCGACTAATCCGACGCGGCCCTTTACCCGCAATACCGTGGCCGAGCATATGGATATGGTGATGCCCGCCCACCACCTGAACCGGCAGGTACCCAACGATCTGGCCTTTGCCGAAAGCCGGGTGAGGGCAGGCACGATTGCCGCCGAAGACATCCTTCAGGACATGGGCGCGATTTCGATCATGTCGCCGGACGCGCAAGCGATGGGGCGTATCGGCGAGACAGTGATGCGCACATGGCAGACCGCCCACCAGATGAAAAAGCTGCGCGGCCCGGCCCCCGGCGATGATCGTGCCGACAACCGGCGCTCTTTGGCATGCGGCCCCATACGGTATTCACCGGCAGTATGGTGGCAACAGCGGCGTTGGGCGATCCCAACGCGTCGATCCCGACACCGCAGCCGGTGATGGAGCGGACCGGGTTCAACGTCAACAGCCCGCCAGCGGGGGCAATCAGCCTTGCCTTTGTATCGCAGGCGACGATTGGTGACGGGTTGCCGGTACGCGTTGACACCAACCGCCGGTTTGTCGCGATTCAAAATATGCGCGGGCGCGGCCAGGAGGGCGTGCCGGAGAATACGGCCTTGCCAAGGATCGAGGTCGATCCCGACACTTACTCGGTGAAAATCGATGGGGAAATCGCCGATCACGAACCGGCAAGCGAAGTGCCGATGGTGCAACGATACTTCCTGTTCTGAATGAAGGGCGCTGAGACAGGAAAGCAGGCTGCGCTGTTGCTGCTCGCGGATGGTCGGCTTCCTGCCGGGGGCTATGCACATTCAGGCGGGCTGGAGTCGGCGGTGACCGCGGGGCGGGTTAGGGATATGGCCGGGCTGGAGGGTTTTCTGATCGGGCGCGCGGATTCCGTCGCCGGAGCTGCGCAAGGTATCGCGCAATCTGGGCAGGCATTTGCGCCGCGCGATGGACAGTATCCATCCGCACCCGCATTTTGCAAATGCCAGGCCTGTCTACCGCAATTCTGCATGGTATCGGAATGGTCGCGGCGGTGGCCGCAGGTCACGCATTCACAGGCCGGAAAAATCATTCAAAGTCTTGGATGGGTGACCGGCATCGGTGATCTTTGGGTCGTGACAGCCAGCTAAGCAAAAAGCGGGCATTTGCGCTCTGCGTACACTCTTGCGGGAGAGATCCCGCAGAGTGGGACGAACAAAGCCATTATCGCCAACGTCGCGCCAAAGTCGTTGGCGCGGATGACGGGCGGGGCTGGCGACGCCGATTACGACACGGGACTCGATACGTTTCGCCACGCGCCCGGCACAGTGATGATCCACCTGGCCATGTCGGATCTGCCCGATTGGCGCGCTGGCCCGGAGCCGTGCGACGACGCTTATGTCACGATTGCCCCGACACTTGATGCAATGACACTGGCATATCAGCAGCCATTGGCTGGGCTTTTACCGACAGAGCCGATGATAGTCGTGGGACAGCCATCGGCGATTGACCCTAGCCGCGCGCCCGAGGGGAAACGCACGCTCTGGCTGCAAGTGCACATAGTGCCAAGCGACATCAAGGGTGATGCCGCAGGGCAGATCGACGCGGCGGATTGGGACACGGCCCTGGCCACCTTTTCCCAACGCGTGCTGGATATCGTCGAGCGTCACGCGCCCGGTTTGCGCGACCGGATCCTTGGAATGCGCTGCGTCTCGCCCTTGGATCTGGAGGCTGACAATCCCAATCTGGTGGGGGCGATCAGGTTTGCGGCAGTCATCATCTGCCCCAGAATGCGATTTTCCGCCCGGTGCGTGGTTACTCCGATGGCAGCATGCCGCTGCAAGCGCTTAACCACACTGGTGCAGCCGTCTGGCCTGGCGCAAGCACGGGTGCGGGGCCCGGCACGCTGCTTGGCCCGATGCTGACCTAAGGGAAAAGCGGGACTAAATAGCGGCTTTATCGGTCATGCGCTCAAATCACGCTTTGTCAGAATTGCTCAGCAGACCGCGATCCAGAACCGATGCAAGAGCGTCTCCATAGGTGGCTGTTGCGAGAAGTCGCTGCCGTTCCAACTGAGACTGTGCAAGATTCTCTTCCCTGACGCCTCTTGTCACGCCATGCGCAAGCAGCCTTTGAAAGTGATAGCGAGCTGGCTTTTGACCGCATGCCATTCGCGCACCGAACGCTTCCACGCAGTTGAGGGAGCCATGAGCGCCATATAAATCCATTTCGCCGCCGCCTCGTCGCTGGGGAAGTGGCCGCTTGTTCGAACCGAATGCCGGATTTTTGAGTTCAGCGCTGTGGTGGTATTGATAGTGTAGATCACCCGACGCACCACAGGCGAGTAGGCAGGGGATGCGGATCGTGGCTTCGGCATGAAGGTTTCTTGTAGCAGAGTGATGTGGAGGTCATGTAACCTTCGCGGGCATGGTGAGCGAGGATAATTCGTGCAATAGGGCTATGGACAATATGTCTCGGCGCGTTTAAACGGCGTATCGCGCACCGGCATTGATGAGCAACCAAATAGCAATCAAAATCGGTGCATCAATGGGCGGTGAAAGCAGCTAACCCGTTGAATGCCCCTATAGCTCAGCTGGTAGAGCAACTGATTTGTAATCAGTAGGTCCGCGGTTCGAGTCCGTGTGGGGGCACCATATAAATCCGGTAAGTGATTTATTTATATAAATAAAACACCAACAGTGCTTTTCTCTATCCCCCTAATTATACACCCTAAGCGTCGCGTTGCTCTTTGTGGTTGGTCCGGTGCTTTTCGCGCAGGTGTCGCGTGACAAGCGCGCTTTGCGCCCAATCGGGGGCTTTGCCGGTAGCAATCGCATCGCGCCCATTGTGAGGAAGGCAAACCGCGCCGGATGCACCAGGCGATGCCCGTGCCGTGAAGGCGTCAAGGGGTTCGCCATCGTTTCGCGTTTTGGTCGCATCACCGCCCAGCGCCATTGTAACGGCTTGGCGGGTCAAGGCTTCGGCTTCGCCATCCAGAAGCGCCAGCGCGGCCTGTGTGGCCCTATGGCGCGCGCCTTGGGGCTTGCCGGGGTTGCCGGGGGCAAATGTTCCATCCGTATTGCGTCCGCTGTTTCGGGTCATATCGCCTCCTATAGGTCGGTCAGGGCTGCCAGTTCTTCTAAATCAGCCGCACAAAGTGATTGCGGAAAGGTGCCGTCCGCCTTGGCCTGCATCACGCGCGCCAGCACGTCGGGGGCAAGCCCCACCAGCCAAAGCGGTGCAGACAAACCCAGCACCGGGCGGTTGCGTTCGATCTGGTCAATCCGTTTTCTCAAGGTGTTCATTCGGGTCGCTCCCATTGTTGCGTCAATCCGCACCAGTGCCGCCCATCTGGCCCGTGTCGCTCCCATTGTGATATCCTGCGCCACTCATCCAGCGATACAACGCGGCCCGTCCAAGTGAGCGGATGCCCCGCGACAGATACACCATGCCGGAAGGTTTCGGCGCTGGGCTTGGGGTCAGGCTTTTGCGCAGGGGGTGCAGCGGTTCGGGGGGCAGCGGTTCGGGGGGGCAGGGTCAGCCCCACCCCCCTCGGACAAAACCGACACAACTGACAAAACCGGCCTTTCTTCGGTCGGTTCGGTCCGCTTTGCAGCTTCAAGCCATTTCGACATTCCCCCCCCCCCAAGAAGTGCCGGGTTCACCGTGAACAGTCTTTGCGGCCTTCCACCTTGCGGGTTAACGGTCGGTTCAACTGGGCGGATGCAATCGCCATCTGTCAGAAGCGCCAGCGCCGGATCCAGTTCGGCCTTGGTGCCAAGCCCCGAACGGTCGAGCCGCAGAACGTCGCGGGAATTGAATCGCTGCCAGCCCTGTTCCCGAATGATGCCCGCCAGCCGTCGCGCCGCGCGTTCAGCCTTGGGCGTTGCAGCGTCCGCATAGGCCCGGCGTGCCATAGGCAAGAAATAGGCTTCCACCAGATGCGCCGCCCGGCCAAAGTGTTGCACCGATATCAAAGCCGGTTCTTCGGCCCCTTCAGCGGCCCAGTCGAGGTAGCCCAGCACCAGCGCAAGCCGTGCAGACAGGCCCGGAAGCTTGCCAATGAAGGATAGCAGCAGCCCTTCAGCGTCACCTTCCCAGCCCCGCACCGCCAGCCGGAAGTCATCCATCAGCCCGCGCGCGTCATCCGTGAATGGGATAAACCACGGGCGGGTTTCGTCCTGTTCATCGGTCACAAGGTCGAGCGTCAAAAGGCGTGCCAAAGCCCGTTCCATCATCACTTCATCAGCCCAGGCTTGCGGACGTTTCAGGGGCGCGGGGTTCGGCCAGATCGGCAGAAAGCGCGCCAGAAGCCCGTCATCATCGCTTTTGAACAGAAGTGTTTTGAGGCGGTCAGGCTGAATCCCGCCCAGCACGCCGATTGAAAGCCGGTCGATTGTCAGCGGTTCGCGCCCCATGCGTTCCACCGTGAAGCCCCGGCCCCCGAAAGCTTCCAGCCAGAACGGGCGGTCAGAGCCGCCGCCGGAATAGCGTTGCATCCCTTCCAGCCATCCGGCCAGTTCATCGCGCATTTGCAGCGTGCCGCGCGGCTGCCGGGCAAGTATCGCGCCCAGCCGTTCAATCGTGCCATCGTTCACCACCAGCCGGGGGATATGCGGGGGCGGCCCGATATCGCAGCCCTTCGGGCGGTCCGGGGCGGCCTCGCCCGCCTTGATTGCCGCCTTCGCCGCTTCCTTCCATGTCGATTCGGTCAGCTTGGCGATTTCCGCCTTTTCGGTCCAAGCGTTAAGTTCGGCTTTTGCCGCGTCGCGCAGCGGGCGTTCGGCCTTGCGCAGCGGTTGAATTGCCGCGTCAATCGCCGGGCTTTTGCCCGCGCTGGGCAGGCCGATGCACATTGTCCAAATAATCGGCGGTTCGGCCCAGCCCTGCCAGATCAAGGCCCAGCGCGTGTTCCCGATGGTCGCGCCCGCCGCCGCCAGCATTGCCGCGAACACATAGTCAGCGGGTGCGCCTTTCGATTCGGCTGCATCCTCCACCCATTGCGCCAAGCGCGGCCCCAGCACATCGCGCAGGGGCAGTTCGGGCGCGGGGGGCAGTTCGGTGCGCATAAGGCGCGGGTCAGGATCCGGCCATGACGGCGTGAAAGCTGTTTCTTGCATATGGGGTTGCGCGTTCATGCCGCCACCGCCTTTCCAGTCAGAATGTCGTTAAAGTCGGCCCCATCGCCGGGGTCGCAGATACCCACTTGCCAGCCCATTGCGTGCGCCCGCATCGCCAAGGCGTTTGCAGCGTCCCGGCCCGGCGCGTCGCCATCGCAGGCAATGGTCAGCCGCCCCGTCAGATCAGGAAGGCGCAGCCCGCGCAGGCCGGATGTCGAAAGCGCGGCCCAGAGCGTTGCAGGGCCGTCCAGAAGACCACAGGCAAGGACAACGTGCTTTCGATTCCCTCACCCACCACCAGCCGCAAAGCCCCGCCAGTGAGCCGCACAGCACCCCCGGCGGTTGCCCCCCAGCATCGCCTTGGGCGGGTCTATGTCGGCCTTGCCACTGCCATCGGCCCGCAAGTAGGTGCGATGCACCGCAGGAAGCCCCGCGCCTTGCACCGCTGCCAGCATCGCCGGATAGCGCCTTGCGGTCGGCCCGTGACATGTCGCCGGATGAAAGCGCAGCACGGGGGGCAGGGCGCATGTGATGCCCCGCCAGCACAGATAAGATTCCGCCAGCGTGCCCGCGATGGGCTGGGCTTCCTGCCAAAGTCGCTTGGCTTGCGCCGCCCGCTTTGCCGCTTCGGCCCGCTGTTCAGCTTCAGGAACAGGTCGACCGACCGGTAGAGCATTTTGCAGATGCACGAGCTCAGATCGGGCAAATTCCGGAAGATCGATGGCTACAAAAACTCGCATAAGATATAGAACACGCGACTTAATCTGACATTTCTGCTCTTATGGAGCGCAAGCAAGGAGTGTCGATCGATGACAAGCATTCAAGAGAAGATCATCATACCGAAGCTGGGGCTGCTGGAGTTGGCGAAACAGCATCAGTCCGTATCTGGACATGCTGCGCGATGGATGAATGACAAGAATGCGAAAGCTAAACTGCGGCGCCGGGGGGCCGGGCTCATGCCCGGGAAAGGTCGTCCGCGAAGGACGGCCCGACCGGTCAGATTTCGACCGACTCGGAGTTCGTGAGTGCGTCCTCCAGCTCGACGCCGAGGTAACGGACGATGCTGTCCATCTTCGTATGACCAAGCAGGAGTTGAACCTCACGGAGGCTTTCGGTCTTGCGGTAGATCTGGGCGACATTGCTCCGTCGCATAGAGTGCGTGCCGTGTGAACTCAGTTCAAGGTCAATTGAGGTCACCCAGTCCCGGGCCAGCCGCGCGTATTGCCAGATGGAGATGTGCAGGCGTTCATAAAAGCGACCGGGCCAGAGATGTTCCGACCCGATCATCTGTGGCTCCCTATTGTGACGACGGCCGAGACCCCGCGCTGTGAATTCGACGCAGCGGCGGCGAACCCGCGGACATCGCCGGCATCAACGCCCCGGCCCGATGGCACTCAGAAATCGATGCTGCCAACGACCTGACCGGCCCGAAGCGGGACTTGAGTGCCATCGAGTCGCGTGCGCACCGCCTCCCCGAGCGGGACGGAGGAGCCGGGAATTCCGGCCTCCGCCGCCAGTCGGTCTTCCTCGGAGACACGGGAGGCGGCGCAAGCGCCCTCTTCGTTCCAGATTCGGCTGGAGATGAAACCCGCCACCGCCGATGAGATCGCGCGCGGAGCGATGTCGTTCTGGCTGATGCGGTTGTTCAGAAGCAACGTCTTGATTGTCTCGGCCATGATGTTCGCACTCGTCTGAAACTCCATGCCGGCCATCCGGCGCTCGGCATTCGTCGGCGTACCGTCGAGGTTGCAGTGGCGCGCAACGAAGAGCCAATCGTGGATCATGTAGCCCGGCGCATAGCCCCAGGGCGAGAAGCCGCGGAAAAGCTGCGCGGGCTTCGGGATGGACCCCCCGTCAGTATACATCATCTCGGGCGCAATCTCGCCGAAGGGCAGACCGCCGCTGCGCGTGAAGGTCAGCGGCGCGGCAGGGTTCGGGACATATACGAAGGCTCCGTCGCCCGAACTGCCGCCCTCGCCGATCCACATCACGAAGAGCGAGCCCTCGAACCGGCCGACCGGGGCGGTGTCGTAGTCGACCGTGCCGCAGGCGGCGACGGAAACTGCCAGTGCGAAACCCGTCAGACTGATAAATCGTCGCATAGATCGCCCCCGTCTCGCCCTTTATTTCGGTTATTGCGTCCGGCGGACTTCGGCGCATTCAAAGTAGCAGATGAAGTCGCTACCCTCGGGGTTGCATCCGGCCCAGCCACGCCAAGCCGCGGAGCTGAGATCCTGCCGGCAGAGCCGCGTCATGCAATCCCAGTCGCTGACGCCGCATCCGCGGGACGCCCCCGCGGTGATGACCCGGAGCGTTGTGTAGATATAGCGGTCAGCAACAGGTGGTGGCGGCGGCGGTGTTGCCGCAGTGGCCGGGAGGACGAGCGAGTAGGTCTGCGGCCCCTGGGCAATGCGGGCCGCGCGGACCGTGGCTGTCCATTGGCCCGCCTGTGGGGCGGCAACGAGCACCTGCTCGACATTATTCACCGCATCGTTGCCGCGCAGGGCATCCGCGTCGGGCACCGCAGTGTTGAGGATGAAGGGCTGGTGGACCGTGCCCGAGGGGTCGGTCAGCCGCAAATCGAGATCGTTGACGAGGGTCTGCGCGACATTCGCGGCCGCCGCCGCATCGTCCCACGCGAGGGTCGCACGCAACTCAGACGTGCCCGCAGTAACGTTGAATGTTGAAGTCGTGTCATTGCCGGTCGCATTGAACAGCCCTTCGGACATCTGCCGGGCGGTGATCGCTTCAACGGCAGCCACCCCATCGATCCGGCCATAGCCGAACGCGTAGTCCGGCCCCGGTCGCCCGAGATCGACCGCTGTTTGGATCAAGAGCGCCTTCAGCGTCGAGGGAAGGGGCGCGGTCTGAAGTACGGCGTCATGGTGTTCGAGCAGAAGCGCAACGATTCCCGCGGTGGCCGGTGTCGCCATCGACGTCCCGCACATGCCGCCGTATACGCCACCTGGCATCGTCGAGGTCACGCGCGTGTCGCCGTTCGATTGGCAGCCCGGCGCCGTGACGTCCGGCTTGATCCGTCCGTCATCCACGGGCCCCCAGCTCGAAAACGTTGTCATCGTGTCGTCGTTCGAATTGGCTGCTCCCACCGTGATGACATTCTTCGCCGTTCCCGGCGGAGAGACGACGGCGTAATTGTCGAACGGTGGACCCATCATGCCACAGTCGCCATCGTTGCGTTCGTTCCCGGCGGCAAAGAGCACCGGCAGCGGGCGGGTGGCAGCCGCCCCGTTCACGATCCGGTCGTAGTCGCGGGCTTCGCCAGGGTAATCGCCATAGAGCGCGCAATTGTTGAGCACCCCTTCGATGCGCCAGCCCCAGGAGTTGGTCGACAGATCAATCCCGTGTTGCGCATCGTCGACGGCGATGACGACCTCATCGGCGGTGTCGCCGAAAAAATCCCAGGAATAGAGCGTCGCACCTGCGGCGACCCCGGCCCATTGCCCGGCGGTGCCGCCCTGTCCGGCGCTTCCCGCACCATCCGCCGCGACGGTGCCGGCGACATGGGTTGCGTGGTTGCTGACCGAGGCGCCGAGATCGCCGCGCTGGGTGTTCAGACGTGTGCCGAAGTCACCGTGTCCGTCGATCCTGCCACCATCCCAGACGCCGACGCGGATGCCTGCGCCGGTCAGACCGAAAGGCTGGGTGGCAAGCGTGTCGGCACCAACCCGGGCGCGGCTGCTGTCGTTGAACTCCTCTCGCGGCGGTGCGACAGGCTCGATCCAGCTCACGCCGTTGAGCGCGCCGACCTCCTCGATGAAATCGGCGGGGATTTCGACGGTCATTCGGTCGAAGGCATCGGAGCGGTCGAGCACCGAGCCTCCCGCCTCCTCGATCACCTTAGCGAGGGCAGTGGCATCCGCATCGGAGTAGTGTTCGATCCGGAGTCGCGCCACGTCGCCCTCGACGGCCCATTCGCCGATCCGACGCTCGGCCACGCTCGCTTCGAGTTTGTAGGCCACCGCCATTGGCTCGATCGACACGACCCTTTGGGGGGGCGGGGCGTCTGACGTTGCAACGGCAAGCGCCTCAAGGCCACCGTCGAGGATTGTAGCAACGAACGCATTGTTGCCGATGAACTGGAGCACGCGGACGCCCTCTTCCTCGAGGTCCAGCTTGCGGGCCTCGTCTGGGATCTCCGCGAACTGGAGGATTACCCGGATCGGGCCGCCCGCGGCTTCGGCGCCACCGTCGGATGCCGTGACGGCGGCGAGTGTTGCAAGCTCACCGAGGCCTTCCTTGGCCGGGCTGAGCTGGATGGTGCCGGAGCGAAGCGCCACTTCGCCGCCGCCGATATCTTCCTGGGCGGCCACCGGGAACGCCAGACCGAGTGCGAGCAGCACGGCTGTTGCAGGGTAGCGATGACGTGGAGTCGACATGGGGAAACTCCTTTCTGATTTGCGCGTGCGATCAGAAGAGATCGCGCAGTCGCGCGCACTCGAAATAGCAGATGAAATCGTTGCCGTCGGGGTTGCAGCCGACCCAGCCGCGCCATGCGCCTTGACCGAGGTCCTGAGCGCAGAGACGCGACATGCAGGACCAGTCCGACGCGCCGCATCCGCGGTTGTCGCCGGCCGTGATCACACGAAGCGTTGTGTAGATGTACTGGTCGCCCGCGAGCGTCTCGGGGCCGACCTCGGGCGCTTCGGAGGCCGATGCATCGCTCATCTGCGACATCGCGGGCGCGCCGATCGCCGTTGCCGCATCGGCCGGCACGTCGGAGGGGGGCGAGGAACTCGACTGCGCCAGCAGAGGCGAACCGAGCAGAAGAGCGGCAGAGATCACCGCGATGAAGGCCGATAGCTTCATGTGACTTCCTCCCTTTTGGATGCCCGGCAGGCGCCGGGGCGGGTTTGCGATGCCCACCGGTCCGTCGTCACAGCGGCGGCGTGTCAAGAGCGAACGCGGCCCGGAAGCGGCTGGGCACCAGTCTGTCGATCTCGCCGAGCGTGATCGTCTCCTCGGTTGCCCCGACACGGACCACCAGCGGCGCGTCGTCCTGCGGCGTACAGGTCGTGTCGAGGTTGCTGATGCCGGATACCTCGTTGGCGTCCCGCCAGATCCGCGCCTCGCCGCCGGATTTGCATTCGAAGGCGTGAAGGCGTATGAGGTCGATCCAGCCGTTGTAGTCGGCCCCGGTGGCGCAGAGTTTCAGAAAGCTGTTGCCGCTCACGGCGGGGTGGCCCAGGATTTCGACCCGCTCGGGCGTCGAGGCGCCGCGCCGCCAGAGGAAGTCGGCAAAGACATCGAGCGCGCGCGGCGCATTCAGCACCCGGCCGTCGCGCACGCGCTCTTCAGCGACCAATTCCAAATTGAAATCGGCGGTTGCAAGGATGCGCCGCTTGATCGCCGCCGGTCGCGTCATGCCCATGGAATGGAGAATTGCCGCGACGAAACTGACCTGTGGTGCGGCCACCGACGTGCCAAGATAGCACGACAGGTTGCCGTCACCATCGAACGACCGGATTGCACGCGCGGGGGCCGCTATATCAACAATTGTGGGGGATCTGCTGCTTTGCTCCCAGGCGCGGATCGTTCCCCCCGGGCCCCATTCCACACCGCCGACGACAATGAGATTGTCTCGCGGCGAGGCTACCACCGAAGCGGGAAAGGCCCGTGAGTTCGCATCGAGCACACCGCCGGAATTGCCCGCCGCCGCCACGGTCAATCCGGTCTCGGGTCGCCAGTACTCGACAAGCTTGGGAAAGATCGTTTGGTCCCCGATCTCATTGACGCGCAGGCTGAGATTCAGGATCGGAACTTCGCGCCTCAGCCCAAAGTCGATGGCGGCCGTGACGTCGCTGGGGTCGGCGCGCAGGGCGTTGTTGTCGTCGCGCATCACGCGCGCAAAGCTGATCGAGACGAATCGGTCGAGATCATCAGCGCGCGCGATAAGATCGGGACCGCCGGCGGCCAGGACGCCAACGAACCCGCCGTGGTCCCAGACGTAGTTCAAGACACCTTCGGACGGGCGGGGTGGAATGATTTCCGCCCTGTCGGCCACGTCGAGGCATTCGCCCAATTGCCCGGCGGGCGCGACGAAGCCGTGTCGGTGCCGGAGCGGCGGACGAGTGCGGCGGGTGCAGGTCTTCGCCAGACCTGTGTCGCGCACGTAGCGGCCGGGCGCGAGGCTGGCGGCAAGGTCGACATTAATGAAGGGCGCGACGGTATCGTGCTCAATGAGCGCATCCGGCAGACCTGAATCGACAACCATGACCTCCGTCCGGCTGAACCGACGGATGCCGAGGCGACCGAAGACCTCGATGTTGTGGGCGATGATATCGGCCACGCTGGCTGCATCGAACGGCCATCCCGGCCCTTCGCCAGTGCAGGTGCCGTCGGCGGTCGTCTGTTCGATTCGACCGGGACCGACGTCGACCTCGACGTCCGCAAGCGTCTCGGTCAGGACTGGCGGGGAAAGCCCTGCTTCTTCGAATGCGGCTTCGAGCGCAGCGAGTTGTTCCTCAGTCGGCGGCGCATCCGCGGGGAGTTCAAACGTGCGGGTTGATTGGCCGAGCACTTCGATATCACGATCGAGCCGCGCCAGGCTCCGCACGCCATCGGAATTGAGCAGCACGGGCGTCACATCATCCGAGATGCGTGCGTCGGGGGCGGCATTGAGCGTTGCGATCTGCAGCCGCGAAAGCGGCACGGCGACGCTTTCGGCACCTTCCGACCCGTCGATGGGGACCGGAAGCTGGTCGATCCCGTAGGCGCGCAGGAGGTCCGAGTCGCGTTCGGCCACGATGAAGGCCGGAGTGTCGCCGACATTCATCATCGTGGGGTTGCGCAACCCCACGAAATCGAATTCCCCGACCCCGGGCGTGTTCCGGTCGAGTTGATAGGCGACAAGGGGTTCCCGCTGGAGTGACGGGCGAAGGATCGGGCTCGCAGGCCTCGGAGCCGGCACCGGCAAGATCCCCTGCTGCACGAGTTCCTGGGCCAACACAGCCTGCTGCACCGAGGCAAGAAGGGCGGCATGATCGGTCAGGGGATCGAGGATGTCTGCAAGTGCGAGACGCATCTCAGGCGTCATGGGCCGATCGAGCTGGACCTGGAGAAACCCTTCGGCCTGCGCCACCTGACCTATGGCCAGCGCCAGGGCAAATCCCGCAGCCCACCCGCGTTTATTTGCAGCCGATTTCAAGGTTCACCCCGCAGATTTTGGCACCGGTCAGATCGACGAAATCGGCGATGAAGGCCCGGGCCGTAGGCGCAGCGGTTGCCGAGAAGACCGATACCCCGTACTCGAAGGTCGTCCGCGAATTGACGCCGACGATCCGCCGCGGGCCGGAGGTGTCGTCGTTCATCACGAAGAGCGGGCCACCGCTGTCGCCTGGACAGAGGAAGGCCTCGCCTTGCCCAACATCGCTCTTTGTGTAGATCGCGGAGGGTTCGCGGCGAAACCCGGCCGGCCGGTTGGCCGTCGTCGAAAAGCCGATCCTCAGGCGACCATCGAGCGGACCGTCGCGGAACGTGCAGCCGTAACCGTTCAGCGCCACGCTTGTCCCGGCGGGCGGCCGGGCTTCCGTATCGACCGTCTCGAAGGTGAGCGAGCCCGGCGCCACGCGGCGTTCAAGAAGACACAGCGCCCAATCGTCGTGGTGGCGCACGGGATTGTAGGTTGGAGCGATCCGGCAGACCCCCGCGACCTGGGCGGCACCGGCTGCGAAGACGATCCGCCGACTCTCATCGACGCAGTGCGCCGCAATCAGGATGACGGCCGGACCGACGAGCGACGCCGTGCAGGTGCCCCCTGTGCGCATGCGGAGTACGGCTTGGAAGAACCGCGGGTCGACGACCTGGCCGTTTCCGACCTGCTGGCCCACGTCGTTGTCGCTGTCCGCAGTAATGAGCTCGAGAACAATCGTTTCGTCCTCGATAAGCGCGGAGAAGCCGGGGTTCGGATCGTCTTCGAACGAGATCTGAGCCCGGGTTTCTGTTGCTGCGATAGCAAACGCACCAGCAAATGCGACAATACACCAGAGTGTACGCATAATGGATTCCTTATTAAAAGGTATCTCACGCACGGCGAAACAAATTCGTCGATCAATATGATAGCTGTTAGACACCATATCACATCCACGTCCAATTCGGAAGGATGTCGTAGGGCAGAAGTCATTCACGCATTCAAAGCGCTTCGAATGGCGAATAATGTGTCTCAGGTGCATGGCGCTGACGCCACCGGGCGGGCAGCTCTGCGTAAGAAACTGAGGCGGGATCAGGTGCTGGCAATCTTTGGACAGTTGCCGCCTTGCGTCGTGGTGATGGAAGCCTGCGGCGGCGTACACTACTGGGGTGGCGAGATCGAGAAGTTGGGCCACGAGGTCCGTCTCATCCCGCCCGTCTACGTCAAACCATTCGTCAAGCACCAGAAAAACGATGCGACCGATGCCAAGGCGATCTGCGAAGTGGCGTTGCGCCCATGGTCCTGCGTGGCGGCGGATCAATGGCGGGCATGTCAGCCTGACCCAGCTCAAGGTGATGTCGGCGATTGAGGCCTGCCGGACCGAGGCGCTCGTCGGGCATGTGGCGGCGTGCGGAAAATGCGGCCATCGTCACATCGCCTACAATTCCTGCATTATGGGCAGATCTGGTAATGGGGATCTGGCGGCGATGTGATCGTGTTCTTGTGTCCGCCGCCGCCATCCCGGCTCTCCATTACGTAGGGCGCTTGAGGAGTTCGATCAGCCTGTCGGACGGCTGGATGGAGGCGCGCGCCGAGTATCTGTTGCCGATCGAGTATTTCCATGTCGTCTTCACGCTGCCAGCAGAGATTGCCCGGATCGCCTATTGGAACAAGCGGGCCGTCTATGGGCTATTGTTCAAATCTTCGGCGCAAACGGTGATGACCATCGCCGCCGATCCCAAGCGCATGGGCGCGCGGGTCGGCATGACCAGCGTCCTGCACACCTGGGGATCGGCGCTGACGCACCACCCGCATGTCCACATGATCGTTCCCGGTGGCGGCCTGTCGCCGGGCGGGCGTCGCTGGATCGCCTGCCGCCCCGGCTTCTTCCTGCATGTGCGGGTGCTGTCAGGGCTGTTCCGGCGCCTGTTTCTGGAGGGGCTGATGGACCTGCACCGCGCAGGCAAACTCGCCTTCTTCGGCGATCTTGAAGATCTGGCTGAGGCCGGTGCTTTCGCTGCTTGGCTCGCCCCGTTCCGCAAATCCGAATGGGTGGATTATGCCAAGCCACCCTTCGGCGGCCCCGAGGCGGTGCTGGCCTACCTGAGCCGCTATACCCACCGGGTGGCAATCTCTAACGCCCGCCTGGTCAGCGCCGATGCCAATACCGTGGCCTTCCGCTGGAAGGATTAAGGCATAAAGCGCGGGGGTCGCCAGAGTGTGATGCGGCTGGCCACCCCCGAGTTTATTCAAGGCTGGCTTAGAACCCGATCGCTTGCGCCGGAACGGATCGTTCATGAGAGTGGCCCGCTTTCGATCTGGCTTCAGCGCGGCTTGGCCCGTTTGGAATTGCCCGCCACTTGCGTCGATGCCCGCGAGGCGCACAAGAGTCTCTCCGCGCGGCCCAACAAATCGTATTCTGCGGATGCGGAAGGATTGGCCCAGTTGGCTCGCACAGGCTGGTTCACCCCGGTGTATATTAGAAGCGAGGAGGCGGATCGACTGCGCAATTTGGTTGGCGCACGCGAGCGGTTGATCCGCTTACGCAAGGAACTCGAAGGGCACATTCGCGGCGTTCTCAAAACCTTTGGGATTCGTATGACCGGTATCGGCCAGAGTGCGCAGCGACAAGCGTTTTGCGAACAGTTAGCCGCAGCTGGTGAAACCGACCCGATGCTGCGCGCGATTGCCGACGGGTTTATCGCCGCTCATACCGCTCTGTGCCAGGCTGCCGCTGATCTTGACACGGCGGTAAAGTCGAAAGCCCAAAACCACCCTGTCGCCCGTCGCCTGATGACCATTCCCGGCGTCGGACCGGTCGTGTCACTCAGCTTTATCGCTCTGATCGATGACCCAGGCAGGTTCGGCAAAGCACAAGATGTCGGCGCGTTTCTGGGGCTGACACCGAAGCGACACCAATCGGGTGAGGTAGATTGGTCCGGTCGCGTAGGAACGAGGTCGATCCACGCCGCACCCGGCTCAATAAGCTGCTAATCGGCAGCGAGACTTGGGCAGAGGACGCGTTGGTCGAGATCGATGCCATGCGCATGGACAATTTTGCCAACGAATTGACGAAACTGAAGAAACGCAAACGGATCAAGGAGATCAAGCAGCGTTTGGTCGATGGTCCGAAGGATCCCTGGCGGCCGTCGAAGCATGGCCCGATGCGCGAGGTCATCATCACCGCACATGCCGACTGGTTCGACGCGGCTGGGGATCAAAGCACCTGGCCCGGCATGATGGCAAAGCGCCGGCGTGAAAAAGACTTCGAGGATCTTGCCATCGGCTGGTTGGCCTACACCTTCGGCGACGATGTCCTGCATGCGCGGGCCGACCGTGACGAGAAAACCTATCACATCCACGCCGTGATTCTGCCTCGGGGCAAGGATCAGCATGGCCGCCCGATGCTCACCCCCTCGAAGCACGAGGCGATACTGTCCTATGAACTCGCGCAGGACCTCGCCGGGGTCTGGTTCGCCCAGGCGGGGCTGACCCGACGCGAGGCGCGAGCCTTTGCCGCGCGCCAAGCGAAAGCCGCGGGAATGCAAGGGCCGGATCCAGTTCACCATAAGCCCACCTGGAAGTGGCGGCAGGAGGTGGTAGCCGAGATGCGAGCTGAGCAAGTTGAGCTGAAGGCTCGCTCTGCTGCCCTTGATGCGCACGAGAAGGCTCTCGAAGAAGCCACGGGAGCCGTTGAGGCCGACACCGCCAAGTTGGAGGCGCGCTCGATCGTGGTTGGTGCACACGAAACCGCCGCGCAACACTTGGCGGATGAGGCTGACGCTGTGCTGGCTGCGGCAGAAGGCATCGCGGAAGGTCTCTTCGAAGTGAAGGACGATGTCGAAGGTCCAGCCCTTATGGTGCCGGATGCCGCCAAGGCTTCGATGAGTGCCAAGCCGCTGGTTACGCGAGTGGCCAAGTCCGAGCAGGGACGAGAGCGCGCTGCCAGCATGTTCGGCCGTGCCTGGTCCACCCTGCAGGCTCGGGCGAAGATCGAAGCCGAGGAACGCCTGCGCGATGAGTTCGCCGAGATCGAGACGACACGCGAGGCGCTCATGGCCGTCGTGCAGAGGTTACCACCCGCCTTTCGCAAGAGGCTCGGAACGACTTGGAAGGCCACGGCCAAGCAGGTCGTCGGGTTGCAGTGGTTGTTGCTCAAGCGTGGACATCTGGAGGTGGACGGAGGCCAGGTAGACCTGTCTGGCCGTGCCCCAAAGGCACCTGAAGAAAAATGAATCACATGATATCAGTAGCTTGTGAGTTTTTGAATAAAAATTCCCCATTTTGACTTCGGTGCCAGTGGAAACGACAGCACATGGTTTCTACCAGCAGGCGACAATGCGTGTGGAGGACATTCGCGGATACGAGGTAAGGTTTCGGTGGTCTCAGGCCCCCGCAACCAGTTTCGAACCTATACAAAATAATATCAAAGTCCTTGAGGACTGGGGATCGCGGCACGAGCAAGCCATGCAGTTCCCGACAACGCACTCTGTCAATTCCTTTTTTGCGTCGTGAAGCAGGAATCGACAGAGGCAACACGCCCATTTGGCCGAAACCTCGCAATCAAAGTATCCCGGAGTCAGGGAAGAGAGCGTCCATCGGCGGCGAGGTGAGACAACGACCGCGATGAACATAATAGGCCGTGAAGGCGGGAACAGTCCAGGTCGTCGATACCTGACATGTCGTGTCATCTATTTTTAATCCGCCAGCGGGCATCGGCCTCGTCGACCCAGTGCTGTTCCCACCAATGACCAAGCTGCGCGATCTGGGCGCGAAGGTCGAATGGTGACGGCCCTGAACCCCGCCTCGTCTGAGGCAGGGGCGGAGAAGGTTCTCGCCGTGCTGTGATTTCGGTTGGCGCTGCCCCCGTCGGGCAGCGCCGCTGCAATGCGCGTGTCCGGATCAAGGTGTCACGAGATATTTTTCACCTGTCCGCATGGCGCGGTAGTCCAGCACGGCTTCCTTCGTCAGCATCTCGTCCAAGGTGACGCGCGTCTTGTAGTGGCTGGCGAAGGTGGTGGTGAGATTGTCACGCACGCGCTGCCGCATGCGGCCCATCGTCTCCTGTCCAAGGGACTGCAGGAAGGGGAACAGCAGCCAGCCCGACAACGTCCAGCCGAACCCGTAGCTGGGCGTCAGGATCGTGGGGCTGGTGTTGAGGCGACCATAGATGAACATGCGCTTCATCTGGGTCGAGCAATAGCGCGAATATTCACTCATCTGCTCTGTCGCCACCCGCTCCATCGCGCGAAAGGCCGTGTCGACCAGCTTGCCGCCGCCAACGGGATCGAAGCCATAGAATGCGCCCGTCGCACGGATGGCGGCGGTCAGCTGGTCCATGAAGTCATCGTCGGACGAGTTGACGACATGGGTGGACCCAAGCCCCTTCAGTAAATCGGCCTGATCGCTCTTGCGCACGATGTTCACCAGGCCAATCCCGTCTTCCCGGCAGATACGTGTCAGCATCTGCCCAAGGTTTGACGCGCCCACCGTATGCAGGATGGCGTCCTGCCCATCGGCCTTGGCATTTTCGACGAAGCCGAGCGCGGTCATCGGGTTGACGAAAGCGCTGGCGCCTTCTTCGGCGGAATGATCACCGAGTGGCAGGCACATGGAGGCATCGGCAAGGCAAAATTCACCGTAAGCGTTGCCCGGCACGCAAGACACCCGCTGCCCCATGAGCGCCTGCGCAGCGTCGCTGTCGCCGGCCGCGATCACGGTCCCTGCTCCCTCATTTCCGGCGGGCAGCTTCAGACCGTGCCGCGCCTTCGAGGCGGCGTTCACCGGCTCAGGCATCTTGGCCACGAACTTTCCCGGTGTGTAGTGGGCGTTCTCGACGTCTGCACCGCCCACAAGGATGGCAAGGTCGGATGGGTTGATCGGCGCCGCCTCCATTCGCACCAGAACCTGATTGCCGGTGGGGTCGGGAAAGGACACCTCCTCAAGCGCGACGGTCAGCGTGCCGTCGGCCTCGAGCGTGGTGAATAATTGTTTGCCGTTGGTGGCCATGTCCAAGTCTCCTCTTATCGCGATCGTGTTGCACCAAGAGGTAGGCCGGCACGCTCCATAATCCCGCCTCGCAGATGCGATTGGCGCCGACGAAGGGCGATAACGTCTCGGTGATCCGATGGCCTGCGGCGCGCTGCACAGGAACCGGACTGCGACCCGCGTGTTGACCCGACAACGCTTGAAGGAGAAACCATGTCGACATTCACGACAACCAACCCCGCAACCGGCGCAGAAATCGAAACCTATACGTTGATGAGCAAGGACGACGTCATCCAGAAGCTGGAGGCCGCCCAAGCGGCATTCCTCGACTGGCGTGCCATGTCCCACGCCGAGCGGGCGCCCTATCTGACGCGAATCGCCGAGGTACTGCGCGACCATTCCGATGAACTCGCTGCGCTGATGACGCGCGAGACCGGCAAGCTGATCAAGGACGGCAAGACCGAGGTCGAGATCTGCGCCGCAATCTTCGAATACAGCGCAAAGCATGGCGCCGACGTTCTGGCTGACGAAGAACGCACCCACGGCGACGGCGCCCGCGGTATCGTTACCCACCAGCCGATCGGCGTGATCTATTCGATCCAGCCGTGGAACTTTCCGCTGTATCAGCCGGTCCGTGTGCTGGCGGCAAACCTCATGGCGGGCAACGCATGTGTGCTGAAACATGCCAGCATCTGCACCGGCTCTGGCCTGCGGCTGCGCGAGCTGTGCATCGAGGCCGGCCTGCCCGAAGACCTGTTCCAAGTGATCCTGATTGACCACGACACCAGCGATGAAATCATTGAACATCCCCTCGTGCGCGGTGTCACGATGACCGGCAGCGACACCGCAGGCCGCCATATCGGCAGCGTGGCGGCCAAGGCGCTGAAAAAGAGCGTGCTCGAGCTGGGATCGAATGACGCCTATCTGGTGCTGGAAGATGCCGACGTTGAAACGGCCGTGAAATTCTCGGTCATGGGACGTTTGTATAACAACGGTCAGACCTGCGTTTCGGCCAAACGTTTCATCGTGACGGACAGAGTGTATGACACCTTCGTGTCGGCTTTTGTCGAGCAGATGCAGGCTATCACTTTGGGTGATCCCACGGACGAGAACACCCAGCTTGGACCGCTGTCCAGCGAGGAACAATTTTACACGGTGAAGGAACAGGTGGAACAGAGCGTGGCGAAGGGCGCCAAGGTTCTGTGCGGGGGCGACGTGCCCGATCGAACCGGCGCCTATTACCCCGCCACCGTTTTGGCGGATGTGACGCCGGGCATGCCCGCCTATGATGACGAGATCTTCGGCCCCGTGGCCTCGGTCATCCGCGCCAAGGACGACGAGGACGCCATGCGTATCGCGAATGACAGCCGATACGGCTTGGGCGGCGGCATCTTCAGCCAGGATGAAGAGCGCGCGCTGAAACTTGCCCGCGATCATTTCGATACCGGCATGGTGCGGATCAACAATTTCGGGGCGGCGGATCCGAACATGCCTTTCGGTGGTGTGAAGGATTCCGGCTATGGCCGCGAACATGGCGGCTTTGGCATGAAGGAGTTTACCAACGCCAAGTCGATCTTTTTGTCATGATTACGCTGCACGCGCTAAAATTTCGCGGGCGAGCCGTGTGTTGTGGCTGCTGGCCGATCTCGGCCAGCCCTGCGATCGGATCGACTATGACCGCACCGTCAGCTTTCGCGCGCCGGACGCGTTGAAGCGGGTGCATCCCTTGGGCAAATCCCCGGTGATCGAAGATGAGGGCGAGATAATCGCGGAATCCGCGACGATCCTGCGCTATCTGGCGTCGAAATACGGCGATGACAGCCATACCCCGCCCCAGGACACCCCTGCCTATTGGCAACACGAGGCGTTGCTGGATTAAGTCGACACGCGCTGGAAGGTGCCGGGCGTGCTCGACTGGTCGACCGGCATCTACAACTCGCGCGTGTACACGACGCAGGAGACGTCGACGATCTGAATCCGATTGAGGCGGGATTCCTGCCCGACGGCTCGTCCGACCCCTATTTCCGGGGGTTCTACTGCTGGAATTCCGTGGTGGTGGCGAAGACGCTCGGCATCGCCAGCTTCTACCGGCGCAGGCAAAGGCCGTGTCGCTGCCGGATCGGCGCGATCCCCGCCTCAACGCCGTCTACCTGACCGCCGGGCGCATGATCGACAGCGAGAACAGCGACGAGATCCTGTTGCTGAAATCATTTGCCAATGCGAACCAGCTGAAACCCGGCAACAGCATCACCGCCACGATGAACGGCACGCGGTGGACGTTCCACATCGTTGGCCTCGCACAATCGCCGGAATTCCTCTACACGACCGCCCCAGGCGAATTGTTGCCCGACGATGCGCGTTTCGGCGTGATCTGGATGAGCAATTCGGCGCTCGCCGCCGCCTATGACATGCAGGGCCCGTTTAATGAGGCGCTCGTGTCGCTGTCGCGCGGCGCGTCGGAACCTGCGGTGCAGGATGCCGTGGACCGGTTGCTGGACGCTTACGGCGGCACCGGCGCCGATCCGCTGTCCGATCAATCCTCTAACCGCTACATCTCCGAGGAACCCGATGGGTTGCGGGGGGGGGTATGCCGCCGACCTTCCTCGTCGTCGCGGCGTTCCTTCTCTATATCGTAATCAGCCGGATGGTGCAGTCCGAACGCAGCCAGATCGGCCTGATGAAGGCCTTTGCCTATACCAAATTTGAGGTCGGCATGCAGTATCTCAAGCTGGTGCTGGCCATCGCCATCGGCGGCGCGATCAACGGGTTGCCCGAGGCGCCGCGCCTCAACCGCGCCATCGACGCGGGGCTGGCCCCGATCCCGCTGGCGAAAGAGGGCGTGACACTTTCCACGCCGCTGGCCGACATCCTGCATGTCAGGGCGGGCGACACCCTGACGGTCGACGTGCGCGAAGGCCGCCAGCCGGTCCTGCGCCTGCCTGTGACCTGCATCGCGACCAGCCTGCTGGGTGCCCCCGCCTATATGGACGTCGGCGCGCTCAACCGGGATCTGTGCGAACCGAACCGGGTGTCGGGGGCCTATCTTTCCATCAATTCCGACCGAGCCGAGATAATCTACCAGACCTTGCAGGACATGCCGAATGTCCCGGGCGTCGGCCTCAAATCCGATGCGCGGGGCGCCTTTCAAACGATGATGAACCAGAGCGCGGGCGCGATCCGCTATGTGATGGGCGCGGTTGCCTTCATCATCACCATCGGCATCGTCTGTCATTCCCGTGACGCCACGGATCTCAGGGTCAACGCCCGCATCCAGAAAGGCGACGACAGCCTCGGAAACGCGTTCCTGGATGCGCCAGAACATCATGTGCTGATTGTACGGCCCCATTTCGTGGAGGCCGATTGCACGGCCCTGCCCGCTGCGACACTCCTCCGCAGCGCACGCAGAGACGATCAACGCGGCCCCGGACACGAGGAAAACCTTGCCGTGGATTGAGACCTTGACCTCCACATGCCTTCCGCTTGCCCGAACGGTCCCGGTCCTGTCTCGTATCCTTCGCACCGCTTGCCTTGTTCTTCTGATATTCCATCATCCGCTGACACGTCGCAACGCCTGGAAGAAGGGCAAGTCCGCTGGGCAGCGTCTTCGTCGAGCGAGTCCGCATCGCTTTCCTCGGCCGCGGCGCTGCCCTTGACATATCTGCCGCAAAAGCCTTAGCGTCGCTCCGTCCCCGAGCAGGTGACATCCGACCCTTGACTGGCCTGTGCAACAAAGTCGGCCCGGCACGGTCGGCACCGGGGAGAGGCGGGATGAAGAAATGGGTGATGATCGCATTGGCCGTGCAGGCCGTGCTGATCGCAGGCCTTGCTGGAGTGATGTATTTCGTGCCCGTTCAGTTGCGGTGGGAGAGCGGGCCATCCCGATCCGCGCCGGCCCCGGCAAAAAAGGACACGGTGCGCCCCGCGCCGGTGCGTGTTGTCGACTGGCAGGAATTCGATCAACGCTGGGCCGATGCGCCAGAGGATATCCGCGCCCTCGCCCGCCAGATCGCCGAGGGCGAGGTGCCGGACCTGACGCCATTCTCGGCCGGGCAGCTTGGCCGGGGCTATCGCGCGCCGACGCTCGATTTCAGCCGCAACGGCACACCGGTCGCCTTCGAGGCCACGTTGCTGATCGAGGCCGCAAAGGCCCGCAACCTGCCCGCCACGCGCGCATTGCTGGACGCAGGTGCCGATCCTGGAGCCTGGTTCGCAGAAGTCCTGTTCATCATGACCCGGCAAAGGACACGCGATGCGCCAGCGTTCCTGCTGTTCCCCGATTTCGACGAGACGCTGCCCTATCTGCGCGCCTATCTCGAGGCCGGCGCGGACCCGAACGTGCTGCGCCACGGGTTCCTGGCCGAAACCCCGTTCACCCGCGCCGACCTTGAACACAATTTGGGCGCGATGGTGATGATGCTCGACCATGGCGCTGATCCCTGGCTCCGGCTACCGTTCCCCGACACTCACCAATCAGGCGGATACCTGGGCTACAGTGTGATGCTGGAACACGCTGGCGGTTCCAGCTCGGCCTCGATCGAAACATTCTTCAGGATGGCGCGGTCTGGGGCCCTGCCGAAGGGCACGCAGGAAGACGTGCAGGAGGTCCTCGACCGGTTAGCGGAAGTGATCGAAAGCATCGGAAAAGGGCCGGAACCGGAGATTCGCCATCTGGCGTGGCGGCTCGATCAGCTTTACGTTCATCTGGGGATCGCCTGGGGTCTCGAAGATGAATTCGAGGCGCTGCGCGACCGCCTGCCAGACTTCGATTATCAGGCCGACGGCGGCTGGTATCTGGCCGAGGACGAACTGCATTCCCGTCACGACGCGCCGCTGTCCGTGCCGGACAAGGGCAGCGAAACCTGGGGGCCATAACGCGGCCGGTCTTGACTACCGGTATTCTCCGGCCGTCTTCTCGACCGGCTGTTCGCGGGTCGGCGTGCAGGCGCGCACCCGCATGACGATGCACCACCGGTTCGAAATCGGGAATGGCGTTCTGCAAACCACGAACCAGCCTCCTGTTTCCTCCGTGTGCTGACGGGCAGGGGATGGGAATCGTCGATACGTCGGGCCGGTCATGCTTGACGCCGGTTTCGCGGTCGAACCAGCCGCGGGCAGCAAACGCCGAGACGGGAACTTGCGTCGATGAGCGATCGGTTCAGCCCTTTCGGCGTCTCAAATCATGCGGCCAGTCCCGCAAGCCGATATTCGAGGCAAGGATTTCCAAAGTCCTCAAGTCAGCTTCGGGTATCTGGTGGTGCAGGTCCATCCGGTGCGGTGAATTCCTTGCTGAATTTGTCCTGCGAAATTTCGACACCGTAAAACACCAGGGTAATCCAAAGGCTACAGCACAGGATGAGAAAATATGCCTCATCCATGAAAAACAACACCCCGAGAAGACCGGCGATCGGCATCGACACACCCGCCGTGCCACAGAGAAACAGGAAAATCATCCTCTTGGCGCCAATTCTGAACCCCTTTCCGGTCATCATTCAATTCTGCACCATCCGAGGGCCTTATCGCCCCTCATCGGCGAAACTATCATTTTTATCGGCGTGTCTGCAGCGTTCGATGTCTGCGAACGCTGCAGGCGGGTTCATCTGTCGCTCCTTCTATCGACGGTCCGGTAGTGCGATAAAATGCGAAACAGGACCGTGAAAGCCAGATAGATTGGGACCGTGAGCACCAGCGCCAGGCGAGCATCAGGATCGACAGCCCGATCCCCAGCCGACGATCACGTTCCACCCCATGATGCGAAAACGTTGCAGAGAAGACAGTTCGACCACCGAACCACAGGCGGGGCATATGCCGCGCCGGTGGTCCAACCAGCACTGGTCATCGTCAGGCAATTCATGCCCGCCGCAGACAGGACAGGGATGTGCTGTCACAGGCTGCGACGCTTCGTCCGGTCGCCGCTACGGTGGCTTTGGCGCTCGATATGGCTATCCGGCGCGGTGCGCAATCGGCTCATGTCCGGCAAAACGCCCATCCTCCATTCCTTTGGAAACAGCAGAAACCCGATGATCATGAGCGCCGCGCCTATGGCTGCAATGCCCCAAAGTTTCGCAACGAGGGCACCAAGAAGCACCAGAAAACCGATGCCGGTGAGCAGTTGCCCCGCCGTGTCCGCGACGACGTTGCGTATGAACCTCAGGTAGAAGTTCACGATCTGCACACTTCGAGTGTCATCTCGCGGATGACGCGCCGGCGCCGACCTTGGCGCAAGCGGATATCCGGCCGGCCGCAGCTGTCAAAACCTGCAGGTGTCGATCGCCTGCCGATCGCCCCGATATTGGCCAGCGGCGACAATCGCAAATCCTGCGCAACCCAGAAGAGTTGCAGCGATGTAGGTTGATGAGGCAAAGGCGATCAACGCAAAGATCACCAGGGCCAGACCGACAAGGTTGAGGATGATGCCGGACACATGCCTGAGCAAGGTTCGCAGCACGTTCAGTGAGCTGTCCAAAGCCAGGGCCAGAAGGCCCGCTGCGGCGGGTGCGATGACAAGACGGCCAGAAATCGCTGCATTGCGATGGTCGCAGCAATGAATGTCTCCAAACAAGGCTTGGAGCGTGAGATACCCGAACACGAGCGGCGCGGGAGAGGCCGCCCAGCGGACCGTGGACTATGTACCGTCGCCCGCAGGGGGAAATTCAGCTGCACCCCAGAGAAAAACAAAGCAGCTGACGCCAAGCAGGACTGCGAACAAGATCGTGGTGTCACCCGCGGTTTTCGCCTCTTCGGCGCGCTCTTCGGGGGTCCCGATTGGGAGAAATCTTCATGGGATCCCGCTTGCGCTGATTGCGGTATCGGTTTTGTTCATGGCTCTCGACCCGTCCGGTTCTTCCTATCGTGCATATTCCGCGAACTCACCGGGCCAAGGCGCCACCAGAGCCAGAACAGCACGGCCGCGTTCAGGGAAAGAAGGGTCATAAAACTCAAGACAAGGATCGCGCTGTTTCGGTGTCGCCCGGAAACACGCTGCCTCCCGCAAAAGCGAGCAGCACGCAGGCGAGCAAGATGACAAGCATGACGCCCTGCTTGAAAAACGCGACGGCAATCCTGCGCATCAGGTTCGCTCCTTTCGCCGCCGCCTGCGCAACAACAGGGCGGAGACCAGCAGACCCCCGCCGAGGACCGCCCAGCGGCGGCTTCGAAATTCCAGTAGCCGACATAGGTGCGATGCTTTTCGTTGGTGTGGTTTGAATAGCGGGGGATTGTGGATTTGCGCATCTTCTTGAGCCAGTTCTTGTCGAACTCAAAAAGAGCGGCCTGTCGTGCAGCGGCATCGGATGCAGGGTCGAGCGCCTCGAGGAGCGGTTGATATGCGTCCGGCCACAGCAGTGACGGTGCGGGCGCGCGGCCACGGCCAAGGCCCAGATGGACGATGAACCGCTCCCAGACCGCATCGCGATCGGACCAGAAATCAAGCGCATCGACCAGCGGCGCGGCCTCTTTCGCCGTCAGCCGGGCAAGCACCGCGAGGGCAAGATACCGCGTCTTGAAATCGGTGCCGCCGTCCTCAGAGGCTTGGTCACGTGCGGTTCCCATCCGGCATACTGCAACGAACACGGGATACGCGGATAAAAGAAGCTTTCGCACCTGTCGCGCACAATCGGAAACAGGATATTCAGACGAATACATGGCGCTGCACAGGTTGAATTCGTTTCGGTTGAGGAAAGAAGCGGTATTCCGTTTGCCCTTGAAGCAGGTTTCAGCGTCGACCAGATCCCGCCGCAATTTCGCTTTGAAAGCCGCACTGTCCTCAATGTGCGCCGACCAATAGTCGGGTGTCTTTCTGAAATCACGCATGGTCCGTCCGCCGGTCATTCAGGCCCGAGCTTTGCCGGCGCCCGGTCGGCCAGACCGGTCGGGTAATGCGGGTGGTCGCGATAATCGGATCGGCGCGGCAATCGGCGGCGTCGACTGCGATAATCTGATCGCCGACGAGCCTGTTGCCCATGCCACCCCGCATCGGCGCCGCGCTTTTCCAACTCATCTTCGATGATCGCCAGATCCTCGGCGACATCGGCCTCCTGTTTTTCGACCACTTTCGTGAAATTGTCGGCATCCGCCAGAGTATCGCGGGTCATGGTTTTCCGGTCCTCGCAAAGGCAGGCGAGCGGTCATGCACTGCCGGCCGCACGGCTATACTTTGTCCCTTGGCGCGCGGGGCCAGTAGATCAGCACGATGACCGCCAACAGGATTGCGCCGGACAAATAGACGGTCAGGTCAAATTGCGCTTGCGATCGTGTCCGCTACATTTTCCGGTGCCAACAGATATCCTTTTGGCAACGAGGCGCTGGCAGGCACCCGCGCTTGTCATACCGCCATTTCCGGCCAATACTTGGCCGAAGGCTGCGGGAGGTCACGCTGGTCGAATTCCATGTTGCTTTCCGAAACGACGATGCCGCCATTATGGGTAACGAATACCTTGATCTGATCCTGTTCTGGCGTGAGCCCGTTCACACGCTTGCTGACCGAAGCCGGAGTCAAGGATATCTCGGAACATGTCGGATCCACGCCGGAGATGAATGATATCGTGAATCAAAACTTGCCACCCGTCAGGCAGAAAGCGTGGTCCGAAGAGATGCTCAACTGGACCGAGCCCGAAACCGCAATGGCCATGGGGGCGGCCCTGCGAGAGGCCGTGGAAATCCGGCCCGGGCTGTTTCAGGAATGGCCCGGCATGGTGGAGGAGATCGACGACACGCTCGACATCGCGGAGCGGGTGTTTTAACGCGCGGCGGACCGGGGCGCACGCTGATTCATTCCATCGCCAGGCTTCTGATGTTTTTTCAGCGCTGATTTTTCGCCAGACTGTATTCAAGGGACACCAACATGTTTCGACTGATCCTGTTCGCCGTGCTTTTCCTGCCCCTTCCCGCCGAGGCGCAAACCGCGCTTGACCGGGCCGGCGCTGCCGTGCTGGGCGGGATCGATATGCAGGACGCTGGCGCCGCGTTGGCGGCGGGGTGCGAGGGTGGCGATGGCCAAGCCTGCCGTATCCGTTATTTCTGGGGCAAACGCGGCGTTGTCGCTGGGGCGGACCCGGCGCTGGTGCGGCGCGCCTGCGCTTTGGGTGACGCAACCGGATGCATGTTTTTCGGCAATGCCGTCACGGCGGGCTTTGATCCGATAAAACCCGAAGACGCGCGCCTGTTGATATCGGGGTGTGAAGCTGGAACCGCGCACACATGCGAACAGCTTGCCCGGTCGCTGCCACGCCTGCCAGGCGACTGGCCAGACGCCGCCTGCGCGCAGGGCGGCGCGGTGGCCTGTACCGTTTCCGCCTGGGCGGCCCTGCTGACAGCCGATGGGCAGGACAAGGCACCGGGCCAGACGCTGATCGCGGCGTGCGAGGGTGGCGAAGGCGTGGCCTGCGCGGTATTGGCGGAAACCTATGTCGATGACGGAACCGCTGGCGGCACGGTGGGTCGCCGGGTCGACTACTACGAAAAGGGATGCGCGCTGGGAATCGGGCAGGCCTGCCGCAACGGGGCGGCCGCGGCCTATGCGCTGGGAATGCCGGATCGCGGCCGCGCGCTGATGGTCGCGGGCTGCGACGTCACCGGCGCCCCCGATCTGTGTTCGCGTGCGATCTACGAGACCGGACGGGCCAGCGGCGACACGGACTGGACTGGATATCTCGAGATGCTGATCGCCGATTGTCTGTCGGGCGGTGCTGCCGCTTGCGGGGTCGCCGCCGGGGTGATTGACGATGCCGCCGTGGGCGCCGCCACCGGGTCCAGGTGGCCCCTGGACCAAGGCAGCGCGATTGCGCTGCGGCGCTTTGCCGATATGCTGAGATAGAGGCGTCAGGCGACGCTTGGCCTGCGCCGAGACAGTGACACCAGATTGAAAGATATCGAGGTGGCCCGTGTAAGATGATCCGTTCAAAGTTCTGCTGGGGCAGATAATTGCCAATATGAAACCGGTGCCTGGCTGGACGTCCTTTGCGATGGTGTTCGGCATAGACGACAGGAAAAAGCCGTGGGACTCCTATGGGTACGCCGTCGTCGAAGATGGCCCGGCTATCGCAGCTTCAGTCAAGCCGCGCCTTATAAAAGAGGCGTTCATCGATTATATCGATTGCGTCTATACCGAAGACCAGGTGCCGCCGGTCAAGCTGCTGATCCAGTTCGACAGCACCGGCGGGCGCTACAAGGTGACGTTCGAGGATACTGACCGCAGCCGCTGGGCGGTGACGCCGCGCACGCTGAATACAATCCGCGACGAGCTGCGCCCGAAGGTCGACTGAGACCGGGCCTGCGGGATCAGGCCCGCCGCGCCCAATCGGCCCAGTCGGTAGGGTAATGCGGGTGGGCGCGGCACGGTGCATCGTCGATCCCGAATGCGACCGACGCGGCCGCGGCCTCGAGACACCAGTACCCCACGAATTGGCTTTGCGCGGCTGGTCCGCCGAGCCGCTCCGTCTGCGCGGCAAGTTCGCCCTTCATCGCGCCATACCAGGTATCGATAAAACCCCCGAGGTGTTCGGCGCGCGCCGCGGCGGGCGTGTCGGGGGAGATGGCGGACCAGAGGTGGTCATAGGCTTCGGGCCAGTGAACGCCGGACGGCGTGTGCGGGTCGGGCACGCCGAAATGGGCGCGATAGGCCGCCCAGATCGCACAATGGCCGCCATACCCCTCTGCATCCAGATCCAGCGCATCCAGCGCCGCAAAAACGGATCCGGCCTGCGCCGCATCGGCCCGCGCCAGAACCAGCGCGGCGATATGCCGGTGGATCGTCGCATAGCCGGGGCGCGAGACGCCGAACGCGTGCCCCGGCGGGAACAGGGCGACCAGATCGGGGAAAACTTCGACGGTGGCCTGGTGCAGCGACTCGTTGGCCGTCTCGATGGGCAGGCCGGCGGAATATTCGGCCAGCGCCCTGTCGAATAGCAGGTCCACCAGCGTCTGCCCCGCATTGCGCTTGCGTTTTGAACCCAGCGGTTCCGACGTGTAATGCCCGGCGAACTTGTCGATCCGCGCGCCCTGTCGGGTCAGCCTGTCCTGCCAGAAGGCCGTGTCGAAATGTGCGTCACGCATAAGGTGTTCCATCGGTAAATCGTTTCTGCATCTCAATCCAGGGCGCAAAGCGCAAAACTCAGATCGGCCCCCCGTGTAAAACTCTTGGCGATCAGCGCCCGATCGCCCCGCATCGCGTAAATCTCTGCCCCGCGAAATCCGCGCGGCATGTCGATCATCGATATCGCCCCGGTCGCGGCGTCGATCAGCCCGGTGCCGCCCTTGAAAGGGTCGGTGGATTTATAGCTGGACCGCAGCATCACGCGCTGCCCGTCCTGGGCAAAGCGCGGTCTCAGCCCGTATTTCTTGCCACCGCCGCCATCGGGCCGGTAATCCTCGTAGAGCAGCCAGCGAACTTCGCCTGTCCCGGACAGGTGCAGAACCGCAACGGCGTCATCGCCATACTTGATGTTGTGAAGGCTGCCCGCGCTGTGGATCAGAACGCCGTCTTCGGTGGCGGCGATCGCTTCCAGGGCCTCCAGCCCATGCTGTGCTCCGATTTGCCGGATGTCCGGAGCCGTGGTTCCGGGCTTGCGGAAAAACCCGAAGAGACCGCCGCCGGGCGCCTTGGGGGCGGGCCAATCCTGCCAGGCCAGCGTCCCCGCTCCCACGTCATGGCGCAAAAAGCCATAGCTGGTCGCGGCATGGGTGGTGGTGGTCGGCACGCAGATCAGCCCGTTGGAATATGTGGGAAAGCTGGCTTGGGGTATCCGGGCGATTCCGCTTGCCTCCTCCGGCCGCGCGGGAACCCGCGGGGCCGTTCCGGCAAGGGCGAGGTGTTGATGTGGAGATGGCTTCCCATTCCTGATCGGCGTGAAAACCGCCGCTGTCAGATGCGCTGCCAGATGCACGATGCCGTCATCGGTCAGGATAGGGTGAAAGTGATTTGTCCAGACACCGCCCGGGTTTTCAGGGGTCGGCGGCTTTTCGATGTCTTCAAGAACGGTTGCGACGGGTGCGCCGTCCACCCAGTGGAAAAAGACGGACCGGTTATCCGGCAGCGCGTCATCACCCGTCATGAACCATATGGATGTCAGGATATTCAGCGCGCCGTCCGGCGCGAACCGCACATCCAGGACATGCCCGCCATTTGTCCGCGCCGCTGTCGTGCAGCACAGGGCGGCGATGTCCGGCAGCGGCAGCGTGTATTTTTCGATTATGTCCGCATTGCGGCGGGGGACTTCGGACCAGTTCAACGTGGCGGACCTTCCGGTATCGGGCGGGGCACAAAGCCACGCCATTCGCACCATGCTACGCTTGCAGGGCGCGCATGTTCAATGCGGTTGTCCCTTGCGCGGCGCAAGCGAACAGCCGATCATCGGGTGTCGAAACGGGAAGGAGGCCCCGATCCGTGGCATCATGGCTATCGCGTCTGACCGGGTCCGAACCGCCGCCCGACCCGCGTGGCATGCAGATCTTTGCCGACCATCTAGCACTGAAGGGGGTGCCGCAGGACGGGGAGGTGCCCGGCAAGGCCCATCTGCGTCGGCTGTCCCGGCATCTGCCCGAGGCTTTCGTCGCGATGCTGGAGGAATACGGGTTCGGCCAGTTTGCTGACCGCCGGTTTCAGCTTTGCGATCCCGAACCCTTCGCGCCGCTGGTAAGACGGCTTTTCGCAAAGGACCAGGATTTCGATCCTGCACTGTGTCAGCTTGTCGGGTTTGACTGTTTTGGCCGGGCGCGACTGTGGACCGGCCCGCATTTTCAGGCGACCCTGGATTTCAACGACATGAGCGTTCAATGTCCTGCACTCGCGCCCGATGACATGCCGCAACCCGTCCTGCCCGCCCATATCAAACCGGGCGCGTCGCCCTCCGATCGCAACAGCCGGGCGCGCACGCTAATGCCGTTACGCCCGGACGAGATCGATTTCTGGGATCCGTTCGGCGATCCGGTCTTCGCCGATGCGACTGCCGCCCTTGGCCCGTTGGCGGCAGGCGAGGTCTTTGCGTTCGATCCGCCGCTTGCGGCAACAGGTGGCGCCATCCCCCGCCATCCGCTTGAGCGCCTGTCGCGCAAGCCCGCCCTCAAGGCGTTCGCAGAGGCGGCGTCGGCGGCACCGCTGCGTCTGGTGCGGCTGGTGCGCGGACGGCTGGAGCATGTGCGCGCCGTGGGTTCCGGACAAGGCTCATGGTAATGGAGCGTACCGACATCATTGCGAATACGGATCAGGCAAAGCATGACCGGCCCAGCACGCTACGGCGGTTGCGCCCTCCCACACTCATCGCGACGGACCTGACCGTTGCAAATCGCGCGTGCAGGGTCGTCTTTGTCACCTGCAACGCATTTGTCGGCTGTATAATGAACAATTCGGAACACACTCTTCCGTGCAAGACCCATCTTCAAAACGTGTCATGAGTTACGAAGATTTCCTCCCGGTTCTGAACGAGATCACAAACGCAGACATGGCCCGGTCCGTTCCGGAGGAAGCGGTGCGCGCGTACGAGGGGTTGGTTCCGTACAGCCTGCAGGAGATCTGGCTGCGGCACGGAACCACCGTGCTGTTCGGCGACAGGCGGCTGCAACTTTGCGGTCCGGCCCCGATGCAGCGTGCGCTTGCGCCTTTCGCCTGTTTCGCCCCGGGACACATTCTGCTGATGGGCCGGGGTTCGGTGCTTTATGATATCCACCTTGGCTTCAGCCAGTTAACTGCTTCGCCCTTCTATGCCGTGTTCGGGAAGTTTTCGGATCTCGTTTCCTGGCTGGTGCATTGCCTGAACATCGAGATGCATTACTCCCCGCAAACGAAAAGCGATGTGGACTACCACCGGCGGGGCACCCCCGAATTCGGCCCCATCGCTATTGGCGAGAAGTACGGGTGCGGACCGCCTTTTCGGGTGGACTCGGCAGCGAAAAACCGGATTTGCAAATTGGCGGTGGCGGACGAAATCGCGCGCATTCACGCGCTCGGCCCGCTGGAGCATCACCGCATCTTCAAGGATGTGTCCGAGGCGGCGAAATACGGTGGCGATAGGTTCATTGGTCCCTTCCGGTGAATGTCGCCGGGGCCGGGTGCCACGCCTTGCCCTGCGCCTTGCGCGCGATGTCAAATTTTTCGTTGATCCAGGTGGCATCCTCGTCGGAGACACCCTCCATCGTCAGGGGGTGTTCAAAGTCGGCGATGGCCCCGGGCAGGTTTCCCAAGAGCCGGTGACATTCGCCGCGCCAGGCGCGATCATCGGCCTCGGTGTGGCGCGACACAAGGTCGGTGAAGATGCCCAGGACCTCTTCTGCCTGTCCGGTCTTTGCCAGCATGACGCCGAGATGGTGCAGGATGCCGCTGTCGCCCGGCGCGTGGCGCAGTGCGATGCGGCTGTCCTCGATCCGAAGGTCCGGGCGGCCCATCTTGCCGAACACGATGGCGCGTTGGTTGCGCACGGCGGCGATATCAGGCCCGTCGCGCACCGCGCGATCGAGATCCTCAATCCCGGCCTCCGCGTCGCCCGTCTCACACCGCGCGCGGCCGCGCATGGTGCGCGAACGGGCAGTCGTCGGCTTCCGGTCCAGCACGGCATTGGCATGGCGCAGACAGTCGGGCCATGCCTTTTGGTTCACGAACCGTTCCTGATCGAGCTTGAAGGCAGCCGCGGCCAAGATATCGACGCAGTAATCGACGCGTGACATGCTGAAATCCTCGGGCCGAATGCGGATGCCCAACCGCTCCAGCACATCCTCCAGATGCGCCTTTGCCGCGCCAAGGCAATGCAGATCTTTTCCTCGGCAGAATAGGTTTGACGGGTCTTGCGCTGGATGTTCTTGATCACCTTGTCGGCAGCATCTTTCGATGTCTGGGGCTTCTTCGTCATCTCGATTTTCTAATCGATCAGATGAACCAGAAATCCTCCCTTATTCAAATCCTCAAATCTGTCCCACAGGTGCTGACGTCAGACAGCTCTGGCCAGCACCGGGCGACCTTACCCGTTCTGTCCACTGCGGGGACTAAACATAATCACTTAAAGAAGCTGTTTAACATTGGCTCCTGGCCGCCGTGCGGCTGTGTGGCACTCGGATTTTCTCTATGTGCTACAGCAGCCCGGCTTTTTGTACACTGACGTCCATGCTCTGTGCAGTGTGAAATAAATCTCCGTCCTGTCGTTCGTTTGCTTGGTAGGCGTAGCAGAGGTGACGAAAGGCGGGGGGTGAAAGATCGCACAAGTAGGTTCGGTTTAGGCTCACCCTAAGCAATGATGACAGAAATCGTAATTTTCCATCTTTCGGGTACCGCATAAGAACGGTGTATCGCTCCGCTTGAGGGCAGGTTGTGGGCAATCAAATGAGAGGAGCGCTGACGTGCTGGTGGAAAAAACAGATACATTGATTGTCGGGGGCGGACAGGCCGGCATCGCGATGAGCGAACATCTCGGCCGCGCGAAGGTCCCTCATATTGTCGTAGAGAAAAACCGCACAGCCGAAGCATGGCGCACCGGTCGTTGGGACAACCTGGTCGCCAATGGTCCTGCGTGGCATGATCGCTTTCCGGGGATGCAATTCGAAAGCTGCCATCCTGACGAGTTCGTTCCCAAGGACCGGATGGCGCAGTATCTTGTCGATTATGCCGCGATGATCAACGCGCCAATCCGCGAGGGAGTCGAAGTGCTCGCAGTTGAGCGCCTTCCGGGTAGCGGCGGATTTCTGGTCAAGACAAGCGAGGGCGAGATCAAGGCGCGCCGCGTTGTTGCCGCGACCGGTGCGTTTCAGCATCCGGTCATTCCCCCGATCGTCCCTGAAAGTGCGGATATCAAACAGCTGCATTCCTTCCATTACAAGAACCCTGAACAACTGCCGGAAGGTGCCGTGATGGTTGTCGGCGCCGGGTCCTCCGGCGCGCAGATTGCGGACGAGTTGAACCGGGCCGGGCGCAAGGTCTTCCTCTCGGTGGGGCCGCATGACCGTCCGCCGCGACGGTACCGGGGCCGCGACAATGTGTGGTGGCTGGGCGTTCTGGGCCTGTGGGACATGGCCGCGCCGGCACCGGGGACCGAGCATGTGACCATTTCCGTCAGCGGCGCGCGGGGCGGGCAGACGATGGATTTTCGCCGGTTGGCGGGCGAGGGCGTCACCCTAACAGGGCTTACAAGCGGCTACGAGGATGGCGTCCTGAGCTTTGCGGGCGATCTTCAGGGGAATATCGCAGCGGGGGATGCCAATTACCTTGAAGTGCTGGACATGGCCGATGCCTATGTCGCGCGCACCGGCATCGACCTGCCGCAAGAGCCGGAGGCGCGCGAGGCCTATCCCGATCCGGATTGCCTGACCAGCCCGGTACGCTCGATCGATCTGGCTGCCGAGGGCGTGACCTCAATCATCTGGGCCACAGGATTTCGGCAGGATTTCGGCTGGCTTAAGGTCAATGCGTTTGATGAAAAAGGCGCGCCGATCCATCAGCGCGGATCGTCGGTCGAGCCGGATGTCTATTTCCTTGGTCTGCCTTGGCAATCGCGGCGGGGATCATCCTTCCTATGGGGTGTGTGGCACGATGCAAAGCACATCGCGGATCAGATCGAAATCCAGCGTGCCTATCAGCGTTACGAAGGCGAGGCTGCAATTGTGCAGTCCGCCGCCGAATAATCCAAGGAAAATCCAATGGCTCATACCCGCATTCGCAAGTTCAATACTGGCCAGACATACCCCGAACAGAAACTGGACAACGACCTGTGTCAGGCCGTGGTTACCCAAGGCGGCAAGACGGTCTGGCTGCGTGGGCAGTGTCCGCAAAATCTGGACGATGCCAAGAATATCGACAGTCACGATCCCGCACAGCAAACCCATAAGGTCATGCAGAACATCAAACAGTTGATCGAAGAGGCCGGCGGCGAGATGGCGCATCTGGTCAAGGTCGTCGTCTACATCACCGATGTGCGCCACCGCGAGGCGGTGTATCGCACCATGGGCGAATACATCAAAGGCGTGCATCCGGTATCAACAGGGCTGGTGGTGCAGGCGCTGGCGCGGCCCGAATGGCTGGTCGAAATCGACGGCACGGCGGTCATTCCGGAAGGATACGAGACATGACCTTTTCACTGGTAGCCCGCTGCCCCGATACCGGCATGTTCGGTGTGGCCATTTCTTCGTCGTCCCCCGCGGTGGCGGCGCGGTGTTCCTACACAAGGGCTGGCGTCGGCGCAGTGGCCTCACAGAACGTCACGGACCCGGCGCTGGGGCCGCTGACGCTGGATCTGATGCAGCGCGGCATGAGCGCCGCAGTGGCGATTGCAAAGATGGCGTCGGAAGCGAGGTTCGTGGAATACCGTCAGGTTTTGGCTGTCGACGCTGACGGCGGCACGGCAATCCATTCCGGGCCGAACTCGCTGGGTATCTGGACGCAGGCGCAGGCCGAAAATGTGGCCTCGGGTGGCAATCTCCTGGATAACGATGGTGTGCCGCAGGCGATCGTCGACGGTTACCTTTCGGCCACAGGCCATCTCGGCGACCGCCTGATTGCCGCCATGCGCGCGGGTCTGGCTGCTGGCGGCGAAGCGGGGCCGGTCCATTCCGCCGGGATGCAGATCGCAGGCAAGGTCGCCTGGCCAGTGGCCGATCTGCGCTGCGACTGGACCGAGGACTGCCCCATCGAGGCCGTCGCAACCGCCTGGGAGATCTACAAGCCGCAGCTGGATGCGTACATCCAGCGGGCGCTCGACCCCCGCGAGGCGCCGTCCTACGGCGTGCCCGGCGACGATTGAAAAGGAACAACGCATGGCTGATCTTTCGCATCAGGACTGGAGAACACGCGCCGCTACTCTTGGCTTTCGCAACAAGGCCTTCATTGACGGCAAGTTCGTTGATGCGGCGTCGGGCAGAACGTTCGACAGCATCAATCCGGCCACCGGCGCTGTTTTGACCGCCGTGGCCGAGTGTGACGCCGAAGACGTGGACCGCGCCGTCACCGCCGGCCGCCGGGCGTTCGAGGCCGGGCATTGGTCGCGCATGGCGCCGGGGGATCGCAAGGCGGTGCTGCTGAAGCTGGCCGATCTCATTCGCGCCAATCTTGAGGAAATGGCCCTGCTCGACAGTCTTGATATGGGCAAGACGATCACGGACGCCTCAACCGTGGATGCGCCCGGATCGGCGCATTTTTTCCAATGGTACGCGGAAGCCATCGACAAGATCTATGACGAGGTCGCCCCGACCGGCCCCGGCGATCTGGCGCTGGTGCGCCGCGTTCCATTGGGCGTGGTCGGCGCGGTGACGCCGTGGAACTTCCCGCTGGACATGGCGACGTGGAAGGCGGCGGCGGCGCTGGCGGCGGGCAATTCCGTCGTGCTGAAGCCCGCCGAACAATCGCCGCTCTCGGCGCTGCGGCTGGCCGAATTGGCGGCCGAGGCGGGTGTGCCCGATGGCGTGTTCAACGTGGTGCCGGGGTACGGCCACACTGCAGGCAAGGCGCTGGGTCTGCACATGGATGTCGACTGTCTGGCCTTCACCGGCTCGACCGCCATTGGCAAGATGTTCATGCAGTATTCCGGCCAGTCGAACCTGAAACAGGTCTGGCCGGAAACCGGCGGCAAAAGCCCCAATATCGTCTTTGCCGATTGCGAAAACCTTGATGCGGCGGCCGATATGGCCGCCTTCGGCATCTTCTTCAATCAAGGCGAGGTCTGCTCGGCCAATTCGCGGCTCTATGTGGAGCGCGCGATCAAGGACGACCTTATTGCAAAGCTGAAAGAGCGAGCCGAGGCGATGCAGCCCGGTGATCCGCTCGATCCGGTATCGAAAATGGGCGCGATCGTTGATGAAAAGCAGACGCAGGGAATCATGGGCTTTGTCGAGGACGGCAAGAAGACCGCCAATTTGGTGACCGGTGGCGACCGGGTCACGGTGGATGGCAAGGGCTGTTTCGTGCAGCCGACCATCTTTGACGAGGTGACGCAGGATAACCCGCTTGCGCGCGACGAGATCTTTGGTCCGGTCCTGTCTGTCATAGCCTTCGACAGCGAAGACGATGCGGTTCGCATGGCCAACGATTCCATCTATGGGCTGGCCGCGTCGGTCTGGACCGGGGGGCTCAGCCGTGCCTGCCGCGTGGCGGATCGTTTGAATGTCGGCACCGTATCGGTGAACACCGTGGATGCCCTTTCGGCGCAAACGCCCTTTGGCGGGATGAAGCAATCGGGCTTTGGCCGCGATCTGTCGCTGCATTCGCTGGACAAATACACCGCCTTGAAAACCACCTGGATCAAGTATCAGGCCTGATCCGCCCCAATAGAAAGAAGCCCCGGGAGTGCGCGCGACGCCCGTACCACGCCCGTAAAGGAGATAAAAATGCGCGACGCCCGCTATGACATTCTGTTCGACCCGATCAAGATCGGTCCGCACACCGCAAAAAACCGGTTCTATCAGGTCCCGCATTGCAACGGCGGCGGCTATCGCGATCCATCGGCTGCGGCGGAAATGCGCGGCATCAAGTCCCAGGGCGGCTGGGCCGTGATCTTTACCGAGCAGTGCGAGATGCACCACACGTCGGAAATCACGCCTTTCATCGAATTGCGCCTGTGGGAGGACAAGGACATCCCGCAGTTGCGGCGCATGTCGGAGAAGATGAAAGAACACGGCGCGCTGGCGGGCATCCAGCTGGCTTATTCCGGGATCAACGGGCCGAACCTTTACTCCAAGGAGGTGCCGCTTGCACCCTCCGCGCTGCCGATCCGCACCTTTACCAATGACCCGGTGCAGGCCCGCGCCATGTCGACAGCCGAGATCGGCGACCTGCGCCGCTGGTTCGTGAACGCGGCAAAGCGATCAAGGGACGCGGGGTTCGATCTGATCAATCTCTATGGCGCGCATGGTTTCGGGATTTTCCAGCACTTCCTGAGCCGCGCCACCAACCACCGAACCGACGCGTATGGCGGCAGCCTGGAGAATCGTTCGCGTTTCGCCCGCGAGGTGGTCGCGGATATTCGCGACGCGGTGGGTGACACGATGGCAATTGCGATGCGCGTGTCGCTGGACGAATCCATCGGCGATCTCGGATTTTCCAATGCCGAGGTGCGCGACTTCATCGAAATGCACCGCGATCTGCCCGACATCTGGGATCTGGCCCATGGGGCCTGGGAGGATTGCTCGGGGCCGTCGCGGTTCAAGGAGGAGGCGGCACAGTTCGATTTGGTCAAGGCGATCCACGACTTCACGGACAAGCCCATCGTTGGGGTCGGACGGTTCACCTCGCCCGATGTCATGGTCAAGATGATCAAGTCCGGCACGCTCGATATGATCGGCTGCGCGCGCCCCTCGATCGCTGACCCGTTCCTGCCGAAAAAGATCGAGGAAGGCCGCATCGACGATATCCGCGAATGCATTGGCTGCAATATCTGCATCACCGGCGACATGACCATGTCCATCAGCCGCTGTACCCAGAACCCAACCTTCATGGAGGAATGGCGCAAGGGCTGGCATCCGGAAAACATGAACGCCAAGGGCGACAGCGAGAACGTTCTGGTTATCGGCTCTGGCCCGGCGGGGCTTGAGGCCGCCTGGGCGCTGTGCCGCCGCGGCTATGACGTGGCCGTGGCCGAGGCAAAGGACGTGATTGGCGGGCGCGTCACCCGCGAACGCGCGCTGCCCGGCCTGTCGGCCTGGGGCCGCGTGGTGGATTACCGCGACTACCAGTTATCGCAGCGGCCCAATGTCGAAATTTATCGCGAGAGCGAGTTGGACGCCGAGAGCATCCTCGAATTCGGGTTCCAGAACGTCGCCATCGCGACCGGCGCCGCCTGGCGGCGCGACGGCGTTGCCCGGCAACACGTGGTGCCGATGCCGATTGCCGAAGGTGCGCGGATTTTTACGCCTGACGATCTGATGGACGGCACGGTGCCGGGCGGCAATGTGGTGATTTTTGACGACGACCATTATTATATGGGCGGTGTGCTGGCCGAGTTGCTGATCCAAAAGGGGGCAAAGGTGACGTTGATCACGCCGTCGGCCTTCGTCTCGGACTGGACGAACAACACGTTGGAGCAAGCGACGATTCACGCCAAGCTGGACGAAATGGGCGTTGATATCGTATTGAACCGCGGCGTTGCGGAAATCGGGGCCGATCATGTGGTCAGCAACTGCGTCTACACCGGCAAGACCCGCAATTACGAATGCGATGCGGTCGTCATGGTCACTTCGCGCACCGGCAATGACGGGCTATTCCATGACCTGACCGCGCGACAGGCGGATTGGGCCGATGCGGGGATCCGGTCGGTCAGGATCTTTGGCGACGCCGAGGCCGCCGGGCCGATTGCCTGGGCGACCTATGCCGGTCACCGCTATGCACGTGAATTGGACGGCGCAGACATCGGCGACGACCTGCCGTTCCGGCGCGAGATCACGGAATTGGCCGCGCAATGACGCCCCATCGCGCGACGCTTGATATCCTCGGCCGGTTGATCGGGTTTCCCACGGTCAGCGCCGAAAGCAATCTGGCGCTGATCGACTATGCCGAAGGACTGCTGCAACGCGCCGGTTTTGCGACGCAGCGAATCCCCGATCCGGTGCTTGCCAAATCCGGACTCGTCGCGCGCATCGGTCCCGGCGGGGCAGGGGGCGTGCTGCTTTCCGCGCATAGCGATGTGGTGCCGGTCGACGGGCAGGCATGGACCCGGCCGCCGTTCGAGATGACGCAGGTAGAGGACAAGCTGTTCGGCCGTGGCACGACCGACATGAAAGGGTATCTGGCGGCGATGTTGTCGCTGGCGCAGCGGGTGGATGCGGACGCGCTACAGGCGCCCTTGATGATGATCATCTCCTATGACGAAGAAATCGGTTGCCTGGGCATTCGCAAGATGATGCCAGAGTTTGAGGGCCTGGGCTGGAAGCCGGACCTTTGCATCGTAGGCGAGCCCACGATGATGAGGCCCGCAACCGCGCACAAGGGCAAAGCTGCGCTGCGCGCCACCTGCCGCGGGGTTGCCGGCCATTCCGCGCTGGCGCCAAAATACGTTAACGCGCTGCATCTGGCGGCGGATTTCATAACTGCGCTGCGGACAATCCAGCGCGACTATGAGACGTCCGACGTGCAGGATGCTACCTATGACGTGCCCTATACCACGGTTCACGCCGGGACCACTCAGGGCGGTACGGCGCTCAACATCGTGCCAGAAAAGGCCGTTGTCGAGTTTGAGCTGCGCCATCTTCCGCAGGACGCATTGCAGGACTTTGTGGACCGGCTGGCGCGTGTAGTGGATCGCATCAGCGCCCCGTTTCGCGCCCGGCACGCGGATGTCGGGATCGACATCGAGGTCGTCAATACCTATCCCGGACTGGAAATCGCGCCCGATCATCCCGCAGTTCAGCGCGTGGCGCGGCTTTGCGGCTCGGGCGATCTGACCAAGGTCGCCTTCGGCACCGAAGCGGGATTTATTGCGGGGCTTGGTACTCCGACTGTGGTCTGCGGCCCCGGCAGCATGGAGGCGCAGGGGCACAAGGTGGATGAATTCGTCACGCTTGCGCAACTCGGACAATGCGATGCAATGATGGATCGCCTGAAGGCCGAGATATCAGGCCGGTCAGTCGCGCGGTGACGGCACGCCCAAAAGCTTGGATGCATGGCTTTCAATCCAGCTTTGCGCGTGGCTGACGAAGGCTTGGTGCAACTGCGTGTGATCGGATCCGGCGCTGGTCAAGATGCCCAGTTTCATCGGCCGCTGCTTGCCGGTCAGCGGAACGAACCGGATGGGCTTGCCGTCCGGGGCCAGATCGTTCTGCGGGCGCACGTTCACGATGGAATACCCAAAGCCGTTGGCGACCAGCCCGCGCATCACCGCCATGTCGCGGGTCCGCTCGGCAATGTTTGCGCGCAGGCCGTGTTCGGCGAAAAATGACAGAAAGTAATCCGCGCTATGGGGCAGATCCAGCAATACCATCGGATGGGGTGCCAGATCGGTGATCGAAATCGCAGGCAGATGGGCAAGCGGGTGGGCTTCATGCAGCGCGACCAGGGGCGGCAATTCGAGGATCGGAAGGAACGTCAGATCCCGGGGCAGGTCCAGATCGTAGGTCAGGGCAAGGTCTATCTTGGCCTGCCGCTGAAGGCTGAAAAGACCCGATTGATCGGCCTCGATCTGCGTGATGCGCACGTCGGAGTGCTGCTGGACAAAGCTGTGCCGCAATCCGGGCAAAACGATTTGCGCAAAGGTGCTCAGACATCCGATGGCCAGCGGGCCGCGTACGCTGCCTGACAGGTCCCCGGCCAGATCGCGCAGAACGCTCGCCTGTTGCAGCACGTATCGCGCATGGTCAAGCAGCTTGCGCCCTGCGGAGGTCGGGGTCAGCCCTTGCGCATGGTGACGCACGAACAGCTTGACGCCCAGTTCCTCTTCAAGCTGGGAGACACCCGCCGATACCGACGGCGACGAGACGTTGACCTGCTGCGATGCCCCCGCAATGCTGCCGGTTTCGCCGACCGCGACGAAATACTCCAACTGTCTGAGTGTGTAGCGTAGCGGCATTTCGGTTTTCGATCCGGCAAGGGTGCCGCAGGTCAGGTTTTGAAGTAATCATCGAGATTGACCAGCGACCTCTTTACCCGTGGTAGTTTCGGATCGAGCCAGCCGCAAGCGCCCTGCGAGGGATTCCCGCCGCCGCCGACCGCCGCGGCAGCAGAGGCTTGCGCCTCCAGACCGGCGGCATCGCGCACCAGCGCCAGCGGGCCGTCCCAGTCGAAATGGCGATAGACCGACGCAAGTTGTGCATAAGCCGGCGATTGTGCAAACAACTGAAGTCCCAGTCTGTGGCCTGCGTAATCGGAACTGACAAGATCGCGCGCAAACGCCATGAGCTTGCGGCGCTCCTCCGCAGACCAGCCGTCGCCCTGTGCGTAGTATTTGGTCAGCCAAGGCTCGGTCTCGGGGGCCTCGAACGCCGCTGCGCCGGGCGTCAGGGACAATTGCCCACCGCAAAGCTCGCGCGTGATATTCACCATGTCATGCAGGCAGGACGTCGCGTGAACGCGCCCCGCATAGAGCAGAGATTGGTTGGGCATCATCAGACCAGCCGGTGATTTTTCCCCCAGTGCGATCGCCGCGGTGAGGTGTGCATGAAGCCCTTCGCGCCAGACCGCCAGCTTGGCCAATTTGTCGCGCACGGCCTGCTGCCCCTCGAGCCCTGTCTGACGCACATTCATCAGCGCCGCCCCGATCAGCATGTCACCGAACTTCAGTATGCGGTGGAGGAAGGCGAAGGCGGAATATCTGTGCAGCGTGGCGCGGATCAGGGTCGCGGCGCGCGGTTGGCGGTAGAACAGCACGTCTTCCCAGGGGACCAGTACATCGTCAAAAACCACCAGCGCCTCAATCTCATCGAACTTGTTGGACAGAGGATAGTCGCGTTCGGTGCCTGGCTTTGCAAAGCCCGACCGGCAGATGAATTTTAACCCTGTCGCATTCAGATCGCAGACAAAGCCAACGGCATATTCAGGGGCAAGCCTGTCGCCCCAGGCGGCGATATTGGGTTTGGTGTAAGCGCGATCCGCATAGGCGGCGCCGGTCTCGAACTTGGCGCCGCGCACGATTACGCCCGCATCGGTTTCGCGCACGACGCGCAGCAGGATGTCCGGGTCCTGGTTCTGCGGGGGCCGCGACCGGTCGCCCTTGGGGTCCGTATTGGCGGACACGTTGAAAAGATCGTCCTCGATGGCCGCCCGAACGTGCCGGTCGATATTGCCGCCGAACTGGGGGTCCATATCCACAAGCGCATCGCGACAATCATGCAGCGACCAGAACTCACCGACCGTTTCATCCCCCGTGCGGGCAGCGATGCCGCCGATGTCATCAAGGATGCGATCGGTCGCCCGGCGCTTGGCCCACCAATCAGACTGCGAGAAGGGCAGTGCGGCGCTAACCGTATCGGTCCGGCCCTGGGTGGTTTTGGTCAGAACATCGCGATGGGCGGGGTCAAGCTGCATGTCGTAGATATGAGCGCGTAGATCGATCAGGGGGGCAAAGGCGGGGTGCGTTTCAATATCCGCAACCCGCGCTCCGTCGATGTAGATCTCCCGCTCCGCCCGCATTGCCTCGCGATAGTCTTTGGCTGTCCGGACCATGCTAACCTCCTGCTTGTGGGACCTTGTCGGAAACGACTCTGCCACGCCTACCGGGCTGATCCAAAGGAGGCGTTTTGTCACCTGCGTTATGGATTTGCCTAATCCTGCGCTCCTGATCGGTCCGGCGCAACTTCGGCGCATACCGAATTGCTGTAGGTACAGTCTCTCCGGATCAAGCGGAATTGGTATTTCTTTCTTTTCTATCAATAGATTGATCGCCTTGACCGCGCACGCGCTCGGATCGCTTAGGCACACCCTAACCAGCACTTCTGCAAGCGCTCATTTACCTGTGCCATCGGTTTGACGTCTATTCTGCATCACCACCGCTCGCATCAGAGGGCACCGCAAGACCGGGGCGCGACCCCCACATATGGGAAAAAGCGAATGAGTCAGCAAACCGCTGTAGAAGTGATCGACGTCTCAAAAAGTTTTGGCTCCTATCAGGCGCTGAGCTCGGTCAATTTCGATATTCGCGAGAACGAGTTTTTCACGATGCTCGGACCGTCGGGCTGCGGCAAGACCACCTTGCTGCGGATGATGGCGGGTTTCGAGACCCCCGACACCGGAAGACTGCTGCTGCACGGCCGCGACATCGTCGACATCCCGCCGCACAAGCGGCGCGTGAATACGGTTTTTCAGAGCTATGCGCTGTTTCCGCATATGACGCTTGCCCAGAACGTGGCTTTCGGCCTTGAAAACCTCGGCTGGGACAAAGCGCGGATCACCGCCCGCGTGGGCGAAATGCTGGAGCGGGTGCATATGAGCGCATTTGCCAACCGCAAGCCCGCGCAGCTGTCGGGCGGGCAGCGGCAACGCATCGCGCTTGCCCGGGCGCTCGCCCCCGAGCCCGAAGTCCTGCTGCTGGACGAGCCGCTTTCGGCGCTGGACCTGAAACTGCGGCAGGCCATGCGCGACGAGTTGCGCACGCTTCAGCGCGACACCGGCATCACCTTTGTTTTTGTGACCCACGATCAGGAAGAAGCCCTGGACATGTCCGACCGCATAGCGGTTCTTGGCGGCGGCGAGGTTCAGCAAATCGGCGCGCCATCGGAGATTTATGAGGAGCCGTTGAACCGGTTTGTCGCGGATTTTGTTGGCGAGACGAATTTCTTCGAGGTCGATGTGCTTGACTCGACGCAGACGACCGCGACCGTCCGCACGCCATTTGGTCAGATCATCAGCGTGCCATCCGCGACGCATGTGCCGGCGGGAAAGGCGACATTGTCGATCCGGCCGGAGAAGCTCAACCTCGGGGATCAGGTTCAGGGGGTCGATTTTCAGGCCGATGTGGTGAAGAAGCATTATCTGGGCGGCTATACCCATTACCAGCTATCGGCGGGCGGCGTCGAAATTCGCGCCTCGCGGCGCAATGCCTCGCGCGAAGGCGATACAATCGCGGTCGGCAGCACCGTGCATGTCGGTTTCGTCGAAGGCTCCGCGCGGGTGCTGGCAGCATGAGCGAGACGTCGGCACATCATACGGGCCCGGCGCGGGTTCGGCTGCGCCGCCGCGTCAACCTGCCGTATCTGGGGTTGGCGCCATCCTGGCTGCTGATGGGATTTGCCCTGATCCTGCCGATTTTCATCATCGCGGCGGTCTCTGTCGCCATCAGGGGCGCCTATGGCGGGTTCGACTGGGGGTTCGATCTGTCGGGTTACCGCCAGATCCTGTTCAACGAAGGCTGGACCGGCGAAATGGAGTTCACGCCGCAATATGTGATCATCATCCTGCGGACCATCCTGCTGGCAACCGTAACGACCATCCTCTGCCTCATCCTTGCGGTGCCCGTCGCCTACTGGATCGCCCGGCAGCCGGGGAGCCGCAAATCGGCGCTGGTGTTTCTGGTGACGCTGCCGTTCTGGATGTCGATGATCCTGCGGATCTATGCATGGATGATCATTCTGGGAAAAGACGGCCCATTGCCGCGTTTCCTCGAATTCTTTGGCGCGCCTTCGGGCATGACACTGATGTACAACGACGGCGCGACGCTGGCCGCGATGGTCTATACCTATATTCCGCTGATGGTCCTGCCGGTGTTCGCCTCCATCGAAAAGCTGGACGGCACCCTGATCGAGGCGGCGCATGATCTTTATGGCAACCGCTGGACGACCCTGCGCCGGGTGATCCTGCCGCTGACGGCGCCGGGCATCGTGTCGGGGGCGATCCTTGTCTTCGTGCCGGCGCTGGGCGCGGTTCTCGAACCGATCCTGATGGGCGGGGGCAAGCAGATGATGATGGGCTCGCTGATCCAGCTGCAATTCGGCGGCGGCCGCAACTGGCCCTTTGGGGCGGCCATCGCCATGACCTTGCTGGTGGTCGTGATGCTGGTCCTGATCGCCTTAGCGCTGCGCAGCGCCCGCAAGGAGGCCGACGCATGAGCAAGCAGCATGACGTGAAACGCTATCCCGGGCTGGGGCTGATCAGCATCGCGTTCTTTGTCTATCTCTACGCACCCCTTTTGATCGTCATCCTCTATTCGTTCAATGCCAACCGCATCACCAGCGTGTGGACGGAGTTTTCGTTCAAATGGTATGGCTCGGCACTGAAGAACGACGCGCTTATGGCCGCGCTCAAGACATCCCTTACCGTGGCCGCCATCGCGACCGTGGTGGCCACGACGATCGCGCTTCTGGCGGCACTGTCGATCATCCGGGGCAGGAACGTGCGCTTTCGCAAACTGTCGGAGACGGTGGTGAACCTGCCGCTGCTTTTGCCCGAAATCGTGCTGGCCGTGGCAACGCTGATCCTGTTTTCGCTGATCGGCCTGCAGAACGGCATGATCAAGCTGGTGATCGCGCATTCGGCCTTTTGCACGCCCTTCGCCTTCCTGCCGATCCGGGCGCGGCTTCAGGGCATGTCGCTGGACTATGAGGAGGCGGCGACCGATCTGTATGCCTCGCGCTGGACCGTATTTCGCCGGGTGACGCTGCCGCTGATCTTTCCGGGGCTGTTCTCTGGCGCGATGCTCGCCTTCCTGATCTCGATGGATGATTTCATCACCTCTAACATGCTCAGTTCGGGCGGGACGACGACGCTGCCGGTCTACATCTTCTCGCTGATCCGGGCGGGCACTTCGCCCGAGCTTAACGCCATTGCCACGATGCTCATCATCGGTTCGTTGATATTGGCGACAGCCGCGCTGACCGTCGCGGCGCGCGGTCAGAAAGACGGCGAATGACCCTCGATAAAAAAACTTCAACAGGAGAGTAAGAACATGACAAAATTGCCAACAGCAACGGCCATCGCCCTGTGCATGGGCACCTCGGCGATGGCCGAAGGCACGCTGAACCTTTACGTCTGGTCGGAATCCATCGCGCCGGAACTGATTGAAAAATTTTCGCAGGAGTATGACGTTCAGGTCAACGTGGACGGCTACACATCCAACGAAGACTTGCTGACCAAGCTTCAGGCAGGCTCATCGGGATATGACATCGCGGTGCCGTCGCAGCACTTTCTGCGGATCATGATCGACGAAGGACTGCTCGAAAACTACGGCGCCAACACGCTTGATGCTTATGAAAATATCCAGGAGCAGTACCGCAACCAGTGGTGGGACGAGAACCAGGAATATTCCATCCCGATGGCCTATGGCACGGCGGGCTTTGCCGTGAACACCGCCCAGTATGATGGCCCCACCGATAGCATGAAGTATTTCTTTGAACCCGAAAGCGACCTTTCGGGCAGTATTGCGCTGCTGTCCTATCCGGATGAAGTCGTCGGTGCCGCGCAGCTTTATCTCGGCGTGCCATTCTGCTCCGAAGACCCCGATGAGATGAAGCGCGTGCTGGACCTGCTGATGGCGCAAAAGGAACATGTCGCCGCCTATTCCTCGGACAACATCGAAGGCCGGCTGAGCTCGGGCGAGGTCGCCGCGCATTACTGGTGGGATGGCGAGGTCGTGCGCGCGATTGCCGAAGGCGCCCAACTGGAATACGCAATGCCCAAGGAGGGTCTGGTGGGCTGGATCGACAGCATGGTGATTCCGAAGGGCGCGCCGAACCGCGAGAATGCGATCAAGTTCATCGAGTTCATCTCGACCCCCGAAAACGCTACCATCGAGATGAACCACTATGCGCATTCTTCCCCGATGACCGTCATCGATTCCCAGAAGAAGTACACCGAAGAGGACGCCCCGGCGCTCTATCCCACGGTACCGGTCGAGATGTCGCGCACCTGTAGCCCCAAGGCGCAGGATCTGGTGACGCGGGTCTGGACTCAATTGCTGCAGTAACCGAACAGCGGGGGCCACCGGGCCTCCGCCATTGCCGCGGAGGGACAGATGCCGGCCGATCTCGCTATTCTGAACGCCAGGGTGCGCCCGCTGTTTGCAGCGCCCGGCACGACGGCTGTGGCCGTCGGATGCGGGCGCATCGAGGCGCTGGGAACGGATGAGGATATCCGCGCTCTGACGGGGCCGCAGACGCGAATAATTGATGCGGGCGGGCGCGAACTTCTGCCGGGCTTCATCGAAAGCCACCTTCATCTTTTCATGGGTGGCGCAACCCTGTCGATGCTGAACCTTGGCGAGATCTTCGGATTCGATGCTGTCTGCGCCGCATTCGAGACCTTCATCAATGACAATCCGGGTGCGGACATGCTCTCGGGCTTTGCGGCGAACTACACCATCTTCGGCGACGACCGGCGCCCGGACCGGCATCTGCTCGACAAGATCAGCCCGGACCGGCCAATTTGCATGTATTCCGTCGACCTGCACTGCGCCTGGGCCAATACAAGCGCGCTTGAACTTGCGGGGATCCTGCACGGCGCTGACCTTGAACCCGGCTCCGATGTCGTGATGGGCGATGACGGGCTGGCCACCGGAGAACTGCGCGAATTCGCGGCGATGAGTTTTGTTCAACAGCTGTCCAAACTGCAGGGCCGTGACAGTCTGGATAACAAGGGGCTTGATCCCGTGCCAGAAGGCGCGCGCGCCCACGACCGTGCCCTGATCCGCATGGCCGGGGAGTATTGCGCAAGCCATGGCATCACCAGCGCCGTCAATATGGACGGTAATCCCTACCAGGCGGGGTTGATGCGGGATCTGGCGCTTGCGGGAAACATGGCCGTGCGGGTCAGCCTGCCGCTCAAACTGGTCGAAAGCGATGGCGTCGCCGGCGTGGACCGGATCGAACTATTTGGCGAAGAAGTGCCCGGCTGGCTGCATTTCGGGCGTATCAAGATGTTCCTCGACGGGGTCTTTGACACTTGGACGGCGCTGACCGTCACCGACTATCCGGGGCGCGCGGGCTTTCGCTCCGAGCCGCTGATCGCGCCGAATATCTTCAACGCGATCTGTATCGAGGCGGACAAACGTGGTTTGCAGGTGGCCACGCATGCGGTGGGCGACGGTGCGGTGCGCGCTACCATCGACGGCTATGAGGCCGCGGCCCGCGCCAACGGCGCCCGCGATTCACGCCATCGGATCGAACATATCGATACGATCACGCCGGCAGACCTCGACCGTTTGAAACCCTTGGGCATTGCCGCGTCAATGCAGCCGGTGCATCCACCAGGATCGGCAGGGTTGCCGCTGGAGCCTACAACCACGATCATGGGTCGCGCGCGCTGGAACACGGCGTTCCCGTGGCGGATGATCCGGGACCGCGACGTGCCGCTGGCTTTCGGGACGGATTGGCCGGTGTCGCCGCTTTCGCCGCTTTATGCGATCCACTGTGCGCTGACCCGCAGACCCTGGGATGACGCCATGCCCGATCAGCGGCTCACGCTTGATGAATGTCTGGCCGCCTATACCATCTGCGGCGCCTATTGCGACTTTTGCGAAGATCATCGCGGTGCTCTGAAGCAGGGGTTGGCGGCAGACCTGGTGTTGATCGACGGTGATCTCGAAAGCCTGGAACAAAACGCCAGCGCGGCGACTGTCGCCGTGACTATCTGCGATGGCCGCGTAACTTATGAGGCGGAAGATGCAAACGTTTGACTAAAACATCATCGAAGCCGGTTTCCGGCCTTGATGAGCAAGCGAAACACCTCGAGCCGCGTAGGCTGACTGAGGGCGGCGAAGGCTTTGAGATCGTCTTTAGTATCCATGAATTGGGAAATATGGATATGGTTTGTATACGTTAAGTCGCTTAGCGATCACTCAGCAAACGGCTGAATTTGTCCTGCACTCCCGCCACCCAATTTTAGAGAATGCTGCGCAATGAGCGTATGGCCGATTTGAGGATTTGAATAAGGGAGGATTTCTGGTTCATCTTATCGATCAGGACATCGAGATGACGAAGAAGCCCCAGATATCGAAAGATGCTGCCGACAAGCTGGTCAAGAACATCCGGCGCGAAACCCGTCAGACCTATTCGGCGGAGGAAAAGATTCGCATCGTCCTGGCGGGTCTGCGTGGCGAGGAGAGCATCTCGATGCTGGCTGTCGGGAAGGGATTGGCGAGAGCCTGTATTACAGTTGGTCGAAGGAATTCCTTGAGGCTGGCAAGCGTCGGCTCTCGGGTGACACCGCGCGTCAGGCCACGTCACCTGGGGTGAAGGATTTGCGTTCAGAATCCTCGGCTTTGGAATAATGCGTTGCCGACCTGATGCGCGCCACCGCAGGCTTGCATAGCCACACCACAGGGACGCAAGCTTTCATAAAGTTCAGAAGTCGGTGCCGTTGAAGGCGCTTGCGATATATGACCGCTCCAGTCGCGTCCAATCCTGCCAGGCTGCAAACCGACTGGCCCAGATCAATGCCCAAAACTTCGATATCGATCAGAATGCTCCTCTCTCCACCTATGCCCGCAACAATAGCAGCGGTTTGGTGGGAAGGCAGTTCATCCCATCAGGTCAGGCAAGCCACACATAGCTTCTGCGCGCAGTGTTATGTTTCAGGGCGTCGATCGGAGTGAAGCTATCATGCCCGAGAGGCGCGCAGAATACTTTTGTCGACGTTTGGACGATAGGATCGTGACCGGAGATAATGCCCTGAACGCAGTTTTCAGGAACGCTCCAACGCAGGCCGTGTGCAAGCCGTGCTTGCGCAACGTGTAAATCTGGGAAAATCCCCAATGCCAGTTTTTGAGTTTCTCGCTCTTGGGGGACCATCCGGAGGATGCCCCGCCAATGTGGCGAACCTTGGCATCATGTACGTACATCAAACCGCCCGTGGCATCGGACAAGCGAACGCTCAGGTCATCGTCTTCGAAGAACAGGAATATCTTCGGGTCAAACCCGCCGACGGCGTTGAAATCGGCGCGCCGGACAAAAAACGCGGCACCGGAAAGGACGGGCAGGACGGAGTCCTGTGTGATGTCGCCACGCGGCAACCACTTGGAACGGGCCACCAGATCGCTGCGCCGTTTCAGGATGGATGTTCCGTCGTCGTTGAGAATTCGCGGGTTGAATCCCGATACGTCAGGATTCTGGTCAGCGGCCTGAACGAGGGTCTGCAAGGTGTCGGGAAACAGCATTGTATCGGGGTTCAGAAACAGCAGAAATTCCGTTTCCGCCCCCGCCGCGCCGTGGTTGCAGCCCCCGCCGAATCCAAGGTTGCTGTCGCTTTCGATAAGGCGCGTCTGAGCGCCTCTCGTCGCGACGATCTGGTGCAGACTGGGGCGATCCTGCGAGGCATTGTCGAAAATCACCACTGGCGTGCGCGCGGGCACCGATGCAAGCATATCCGCAAGCACCGCCGCGCTATTATAGCCGACGGTTACAATGGTAACGCGGGCGTCTGCGTTATCTTGATGCATTGAGGTTCCGCCTGGCCAGCGCCCTGATCTTGCGACGATACAGGGGGCGCAGAATTTCCCGCCGCAGTTTTTCAACAAATCCGCTATTGCGTCCGATCAGGCTGCCGCCTAATTCGTTTGAAATTTCACGCACGCCCGATGGCCAAACCGTCAGCACCCGCACGTTGTGCACCCACTGCATCTGCAGGAAATTGTCCACAGGTCGGTCAAATGTCTCGGACGCCGCCAAAAGTTCTTGCGCCGCGTCGCGGGTTACCAATTGGGCGACCATGCCAAGCGCGATCCTGTCATATGCCTGCATTTGGATGGAGCCGGTTGATGCTATTTCGCGCAGCGCATCTTCGCGAAGCTTGATCGGAAACCGCACGAAATCGCCCGGTTGAACGTTGGACAGTGCAAGGTCCAGTGCCTTGGGGAAAACCTCGGGGTCGAGGCGTAAATCGTCTTCGAGGATCAGGGCAGCATCGAGATCCTCTTTGATGATGCGCGTCCAGCAGGCCCGATGGCTGTGAAACGTGGCGATCTCGGATGGACGCAACTGAAATGGATAGTGTGGGCGCAGCAGTTTGCGGATATAGGCCCGAGACTGCGACGCGTCCATCTGCTGCCCGTCTACCGCCGCCAGAACATGCGATCTCAGAGGCACCATGTCTTTCGTCGCTTCTACCTGAGGCAAGCGCGCTTGAGCGCGTTCAAGATGAATGATCATGCACTCGGTCTTCACGCTGTCTGGTCTCCGCAGGTTGGCCCGTTCAAGTCGCAATCAAGATGTTCTTAGATAACTCTTGTGCGAAGAGCCAGCGGCGCAGCACGCAAGACGCGCAAAATAACGCGCGACATATCCAGATTTTCAGGGTCAGATTTCGCCGACGCGTTACCGCTGGACTGATTGTGTAAAATCTCAAGGCACTGCATTCATGCCAGCTTGAGGATATTATCAATCACATATTCCGTCTGCTCGTCTGTCTGAGCCGGGCACATCGGCAGGCTCAGGACTTCGGCGGCCAGACGTTCCGTCAACGGAAAGCTCCCCCGCCGATGACCAGCGTTTTCATAAGCGGTCTGCAAATGGGGTGGAATCGGGTAATGGATAACGGTTGCGATTCCGGCATCTGCCAAACGTTTTTGAAACGAAGCGCGATCAGGATGCCGCAAAACATACAGATGCCAGACGGGATCGGCCCAGGCGGGCACAAACGGACTGCAAAGACCGGCGCCTGAGAAAGCCTCTGAATAGCGCTTTGCAATGCTCTGTCGCCGGGATGTTGCGTCGTCCAGGGCGTCCAGCTTGACCTTTAGAACCGCCGCCTGAATGGGGTCCAGACGACTGTTAAATCCTTTAACGTCGTTTTGGTACTTGATGGACGAACCGTAGTTTCTAAGAAGCCGAACACGCGCAGATATCGCATCGTCATCGGTCGTCAACGCGCCACCGTCGCCCAGTGCGCCCAAATTCTTGGTTGGATAATAGCTCCAGGCGACTGTGCCCTTGCTTCCTATCCGGCGCGATTTGTAGCGCGCACCATGCGCTTGGGCGCCATCTTCGAGGACTGACAAACCATGCCGCTGCGCAATCATCTCTAATACATTCATGTCCGCAGGCTGGCCATAGAGATGCACCGGAAGGACTGCTTTCGTCCGCTCCGTTATTGCGGCACGAACAGCATCGGGATCAATGTTATAGGTGTCTTCCAGCGGTTCAACCGGGACCGGAACCGCACCGCATTGACTGACCGCCAGCCAGGTCGCGATATAGGTGTTGGCGGGCACGACAACCTCGTCGCCGGGACCGACGCCCATCGCCTCAAGCCCCAGACGCAACGCATCCAGCCCGTTGGCCACGCCGGCACAATGCGGGCTGCCCACGTACCGCGCAAATGCTGCTTCGAAATCTTCCAGCTCCGGACCCAACACATATGAGCCCGACCGCGCCACACGCAACAGAGCCGCTTCAATCTGACCTTGCAGGTGGTCGTGCGCAGCCTTCAGATCGAGAAATGGAACCTTCATGATGCACCGACCGCTTCGAGAAACTCTGCGCGATCCCTGATATAGTCGTCCTCGTCGTAGCGCGCGGATGCCATGACCATACACACAGAACCCGAGGAAAAATTGTCGAGATATCGCCACATCATCGGACAGACATAGACCCCGAAATAGGACCGGTTTAGATGAAATCGCTTTGTGTTGAACCCATCATCCAGCACCATGTCGAAACTGCCCGACATGCAGATCACGAACTGATGCAGCGACTTGTGGGCATGCTCACCGCGGTCTGCGCCACCGGGCACATCATAGAGATAGTAAACCCGCTTTATGTCGAATGGGATATGATTGCCGCCCTCTACAAAGGTCAGGTTTCCACGGGCATCCGTGATCTTGGGCAGGTCTATGACATGACAGTCTTTCAGGGGCATGACAGTGACCTCACAGTTTCGCTCTGCCGCACGGCACATGCCGACAGTGAATTGCTGCTGCAACATACAGGTTAGAGCCGGTTCGGCAATGTTCGTTATTGTAAAACGCGTCTCGCGTTCGGACTGATACGTCTTGGGCAGATTGGGGGGCCAGCTGCATATCATGCACGCGTAATTGGCTGCACGGTCTGCGCGCCTGCTCGGGTCCGCATGAGGTGAAAACGTGGTTCTGGATCTTTTGCGCCCGCGCCTGTTGCCGCCGCGCGCTTTCACGAAGATGAGGACCGATCAGGCGGGCTTTTGCGCCAGTTGCCATTTCACTCGCGCGAACCCCATTTGGAGTGCGAGGGCCAGGAACACATAGCCCAGGTCAAAGATCCAAGGATCATAGATCAATGCGGCTTTGATCGACTGGCCAAGGATAGAAAGCACGGTCCCGAGAGCAAAACAGGCCAGACCAAACCGCCCCATCAATTCAACAGGCCAAACCCAGCGGCTGGCGGATAGGCGTGTTACCCAGCTTTGGGTGGACAGGAAATACACCAGAGCCAAAATGTGCAGCAAACGCGGCGCGGAAAGGAACGTTTTGTCGAAACTGGTGAGGTAGAACGGAAAGCCGTGATCCCGTAAAAACGCTAAACCTGAACGACCGGCGCTTTGGACGATGTCGATCTTCATCCACAGCAGAACGAATATCAGGAAAGCCAAAGAGAGCCATTTGGCCCAAGCCACATTCGGCAAGAGCCGCTCACCTGATTTCAGTCGCATCCCGGTCGCCAGACCTATGGCAAAGAGGAATTGCCAAGCAAAGGGATTAAAGAACCAGCCGCCGTCGTTGGGATACGCGGGGATGTTCAATCGCGTTTCGCCGGTGATGATCCATAGCAAGAATGAGCCTGCAAGCATGGCCCAGGTGTGGCGCTGCGCGACCAGGATCATCACAGGCGTCAGCAGCAAGAGCGCCGCATACATTGGCAGGATGTTCACATAGCCAAATTGATGGCCCAGTGTCGCGATACCGATGGTCGCCTGAACAGGGGCTTTCATCCATGGGCCGACATTGTTGATCTGCCACATTTTTTCGGCGCCAAACCAATAGGCCGCCCCCAGCATTATCGCCAGGCAGATCATGGAGATCATCAGATGCACTTGATATAGCGTCCACGCCCGCCCCCAGCATTTTGCCACGGCACGCCACAGCGGCAGGCGTGTAAAGGCGGCCGGATATGCCAGACCCGCCGCCATGCCCGACATGATGACAAAGCCTTCGGCGGCGTCCGAAAAACCAAAATTGCGGTTGGTGAATATCTCCAGCGGGTTGCCGGGGACGTGGTTGATGAAAATCATTACCAGCGCCAGGCCGCGAAAAAAATCGAGGCGCGGATCGCGGATGGAGCGTGGCGGGGCCGCTGGCGACGTGGATCCGGACATATCAGACTGACACTTCGACCGCAGCGGCGCTGGGCGGGGCTGCGGTCTTGGCCCATCGGGTCATGATCCGGTGGTAATCCGCGATGACCCTTGGCAGCGATTTTTCTTCGGGTGTGAGAAAGACCAGCGATTTTGAGGGCTGCGAGGTGATCCAGATCACCAGCGGAGCCAGAATCAGAGGCACGCCAATCGGCAAGACCCAAAGCAAGAGATTGGCGGCAAAGATGTAGGTGAGCAAAATCACAGCGATGCCCCAAAGCTGAATCCACCATCCGGCGGCAAAGGATTCGGGCAAAGTGAGACGTCCATCGCCGCGGGTTTGGGCGGGCCAGCCGCCGTCATGCCCCCTCAAAACCTGAAGCACGGCGCGTGTTTGCCACATCAGCATGATCGGCGCGTTGATCGACGACATTACCAGTTCGCGCACCATGCCGCGCAGGGCGATTACGGGTCCGCCAAACTGCGAAACCCGCCCCCTCAGTGCCGCATCCAGCAGGATAAGCACCTTGGGCAGGACCAAAAGCCCAAACACACCGACCGCCACGCTGACAGCTTTTGAGGTCTGATCAGAGGGAAAGACCGGGAACAACTGGAACGGTTCGGGAAAGAAATCCGGCGCGGGTGCGGTCGCCGCCGCGTAGAGGCTGGCAACGAGAAACATCATCCAAAACAGCGGTGCGATATAGCTCAGGATGCCTTGGAAAAACACGTATCTTGACCATGCTTTCAGGCCGGGTGCCGAAATCACCCGGATATGTTGCAGATTTCCCTGACACCAACGCCGGTCGCGCTTGGCAAAGTCGATCATGTTTTCCGGGCCTTCCTCATACGATCCGTCCAGATCGGGATCGACGCGGACAGACCATCCTGCGCGCGCCAGCAGCGCAGCTTCTACATAGTCATGGCTGAGGATGTGGCCGCCGAACGGGGGCGGTCCGGTAAGTTCGGGCAGCGCGCAGCTTTGTGCAAAGGCGCGCACCCGGACCAATGCGTTATGACCCCAAAACGGGCCAGTCATGCCTTGCATGGCGGCCTGCCCCTGGGCAAAAATCGGTGAATAAAACCCGGCGGCGAACTGCATTGCACGGCCAAATCGCGACCGCGCCCCTGCGATACGCGGCAGGGTTTGCAACAGGCCCAGATTGGGATCAGCCTGCATGCGGCGCACCATGTCCGCGATTGTGGCCGCTTCCATGATGCTGTCCGCATCCAAGATCAGGGCAAAGTCATAGTTCGCGCCAGAGGTTTCAAAGAAATCCTGGATATTTCCCGCCTTGCGCCCGATGTTGCGACGACGGCGGCGGTAGAAAAACCTCGCAGCCTTGCCCTTTGCCTTGCGCGTGCCTTGGTGGCGGTCGTCCCACAAGTGCACAAACCAGCGTTCTTCCTCAGCGCCCAGCCGGTCATCCTGCGTATCCGAGAGAATAGCAAAATCAAAATGCTCCGTCAGGCCAATCCGCGCAAGGGCGTCATCCATTGCTGCCACGCGGGCGAAAACTGCGCCGGGATCTTCGTTATAGACCGGCATTAAAATGGCAGTGCGGGTGGTAATGGGCGCTGTGAGCGGCGCTGCAGGCCGACGGGCCGTGATCAGCCCCGCCACCGATTGCATTGCGCCCCATGCCAGCCAAAATGTTGTGATAAATACCAAAGCGGCGCGCACGCCGTCCACCACCTGATAGCCGTCAGTCGCACCGAACTGTAAAAAGAGCGCTGCGGCACCGGCCCCAAGGCCGACACTCGCTACCAAAGCAAGCGTCCGCGCCCCAAGCACACGGCCATAGGACGATTTATGCATCATCTATTAGCGGCCACGCGCCGTTCGGCGAAAGCCTTGGGTAAGCACAGAGATCAGGCCCCGCGGCCTGCTCCCTGCGGCGGGGACCAGTGTGCCATGTGAGGCTTCGATCACCTGAACCGGCATCGACATGGGTGCATCGGGCATAGCCGCGTCGCGCAGAACGGACGCCTTGCGGGTGTCACGCACAAGCGCGTCGGACATAAACGAAGAGGGATTATGAATCATCATTCGCGCAGCCATTGATAAATCCAGGTTTCGGTGAGCTTGCGACCAAAACCCGCAACATGGGCGACAAGTTCCACAATGCGTGCGCTTTCGCCGTCCACATCGATCACAAGACGCCACTTCGTGGTATTTGCGATCTTGGACAGGGCGACATGCTGGATCTTGCCATTCGACAGGGTGACGACGGGCTCCATCTGCGCGTCATCTGGAAGACTTGCCATCAACCCGCCATCAAAATCGATGACAAATTTACGCAGTGAGCCCTTGGCCCCGGACACACCTGAAGTGCCGCCCTTGCCAGCCAACGTGTTGACAATCCACGCGCGGTCTCCGTCGCGGTCAGTGCCCAGCGCGCCCCAGCGCAAGCGATAGGCATACTCACGGCTTTCCCCCGCACGCGGTTTTTCCGAGGGCACCCAGAAGCTGACGATATTGTCATTGCCTTCCAGATCCGAGGGGATTTCGACCAGACGGATCGACCCGGCGCCCCAGTCGCCCTGCGGCTGGACCAACACGGACGGACGGTCCTGATACTGCGCGCCTGCGTCCTGATAATCATCAAAATCGCGGTCCCGCTGGATCAGACCAAAGGATTTCAGATCGGGCTCATTCAGATAGGTGCTGGCCAGACGTGGCGGGTTATTGAGAGGACGCCAGAGTACATCCCCGTCCGTGCGCACAACCATCAAGGCGTTACTGTCATGGACCTGCGGACGGTAATCGTCGAATACGTCGCTGTTTTTCTCATCGAACAGGAACATCGAGGTTAGCGGCGCCACGCCCAACTGCTCCACATCGCGGCGGAAATGCAGTTTGGCGGTGACATCGACGGTCGTCTCGGCGCCGGGTCGGATGACAAAGCGGTAGGCCCCGGTGCAGGACGGGCTGTCGAGCGCGGCATACAGCACAACGTCTTCCTGGCCTGCGGTTGGACGCTCCAGCCAGAACTCGGAAAAGCGCGGGAATTCCTCTTCGCCGCCAAGGCCTGTGTTGATCGCAAGGCCGCGCGCCGACAAACCATAGCTGCTGTCACGGCTCAGGGCGCGGAAATAGGAGGCGCCGACAAAGGCGATCAATTCATCAAACATGTCGGCGCGGTTGAGCGGGGTATTCAGACGAAACCCAGCCACGCCCGGCAGTTCGACATGTTGCGGCACGCGCGGGGCCAAGTCGTTGTAATAAAGGAAATCGTCAGTGGAAAAGGCCATCGGGGTTTGAGTCCCGTCCACAACCTCGTGGATCGCAACCGTCTGTTTATAAAGCCATCCCGGATGGAAGGCGTGCAGGCGGAACAGAACGCCTTCCTCGTCCCAACGGGCGCTCTTGGGATCAAACTGAATTTTGCGGTAGTCGTCGTAATCGAGGTCCGCAATCACTTCGGGAGCGTCAACAGGTGCCACATATTTGGCCTGCGCTACATCGCGCATGCGCGCGTCCAGCCACTCAAACGAGAACGGCTGAGCGGCGGCCGGTTCAGATGTCTGAGCATCCGGCGCAGGAGAGTCCGCTTTTGTCTGTGATGCAGGCTCGGCAACATCTTGCGCCAGAGCGCTGCGCGCAAAAGCGGCACCGACCACAGAGCCGGTAAGAGCCGACAGAAGAGTGCGGCGGTCAAGACGGCACAGACCCTGTTCAAAAGACCGAGGCTTTACTGACATTGAGACCCATTAACCTTTTCGGACAGGTGAAATCCTGCGCAGGCGACTCACTCACCTGACAGGTCCACAACATGGGATGCATTAGGCCGGGTTTCACCGGGCCGCCACATGAATCTGACGAACCACTTGAGAACAGGCGGATTTTCGCGGGTCGCAACTACGAAAGTCGGACATTATCGGTGATTCCGCGCTGATTTCTGCCGATGCAACAAAAACCACGGGACGCGACGGACTGCTGTTTTTGGCTTTTGCCGCGCTGTGAACCCGACCACGCATTGACGCTGGGCTGGTGTGAAAGTGCTTTGGGGGCAGTAGGCCGCCAATTAGCGAATGGCGGCTTATGGCACAGTCTTGCGGTCAGGATGCCCCAGGCATCAACGCAAAATCTGTAGCGGTCGCTGGAAGGCGGCGAAAGATTGGCTTCACGTTTTGCAGCTTCACTTCAGCGTCGTTTTTTTCCGGTTTTCAAAATCTTGTTGTTACGCGGGCCGGACTGGACAGGGGTATTGGCGCGGTTCTCCTCCAGCAGTTTGCGCCACCGATCAAGGCGTGCCGGGTCAACCTTACCGGCGGCGATCGCTTCCTGAATGGCGCAGCCCGGCTCGTGGTCGTGGGTGCAATCGCCAAAGCGACACGCCGGCGCCAGTTCGGCGATCTCGGCAAACACCATGTCGAGCCCGTCCGAAATGTTACTAACATGCAGGGTTCGCATGCCGGGCGTATCGATCACCAAGCCACCGCCCTTGATCGCGTGAAGCGAACGCGATGTCGTGGTATGGCGGCCTTTGGCATCATCCTCGCGAATGCTTCCTGTTGGCTGCGCATTCTCAGCCAATTTCGCAGACAGCGTGTTCAGCAGCGTTGATTTCCCAACCCCTGACGATCCGACAAGTGCAACGGTTTGTCCGGGCCCGCACCAAGGCGCCAAAACCTGCGCCGCCTCCGGTGTCTTCGCATTCACTAACGCAACGTCCAGCCCAGGCTGAAGCGCTGCCGCCTGAGCGACATAGGGCGCGGCATCGGCTACCTGATCGATCTTCGTCAGGACGATCACGGGTTTGGTCCCCGCTTCATTTGCCAAGGCCAGATACCGCTCAAGCCTGGCCGGGTTGAAATCATCATTGCAGGATGTAACGATAAAAAGAGTGTCGACATTCGCCGCGATCAGTTGCTGAGGCCGCCCGCCCTCGGTTCTGCGCTGCAGCAGCGCCAGCCTGTCCAGCCGCCGGATCAGCATATGCGTCTCGGGGTTTACCAGCGCCCAATCGCCAACTGCAAACTCCGTCGTCCTGACGTTGGTGGGAAGGTTCAGACGCGCCGGGCCGGTTTCGGATTCTGCGGTCAGTCTGCTGCGGTGGACGGTCGCAATACGCATCGGCGCCAATGCTGCCTCCTCACAGGCGAGCTGGTCGGCAAAGAACGCCGACCATCCAAGGGCGGCCAATGAGGTTGATCTTGTATCTTGCGAATGGGTCACAAAAGCCTGCATGGCCGCGAGATTGGATTGGCGCAAGCTTTTTCCCGTCTGCCCGACGCGCAAGTGTCGGTTTTTGGCGTTACGGCGCAAATGCCCTTGTCACCTGCACGAAGGGGCGGAGCGCTCGGGACGGAGCCGGAACACCATCCGGCCTGAACCGAACGATCGCAACGATCCCGAGATGCAGTACCACGTTGTCGCAGGCTTGGGTCAATCAGGGCCGCAGGGCTGAGCCGGAATCAACGCAGGTAGCGAATTTGTCCGCAGAGCGGACAGTCCGAAAAGCGTTATTTCTTAATATTTCTTTTGCTTTCAAGTCCTTGTGTTGGGTTGAGAATGCGATATCGTCGACCGAAAGATCGGGTAACCTGAAGACCGCGCTTATGGCCGGATCGGTTTGGCCCCCATGCGTTATGGCCCGATAAACTCATACAAAACTCGAAAGGTACTGACATGCAATTCCAACTCAACACAGACGCAAACATTCAGGGTGACGACCGCTTGGCCGAGGTTGCCGAGACTATTGTTACGTCCTCGCTGCGACATCTTACCAGCCGCCTGACCCGAATTGAGGTGCATCTGGCGGACGAAAATGCTGCCAAAGGTGGTGCAGATGATATCGTCTGCACGATCGAGGCCCGTCCCGAAGGCATGCAGCCGCAAACCGTAACCCACGCCGATGCGAATGTAGAATCCGCCTTGCGTGGTGGTGCAAAGAAAATCCGCGCTCTTCTGGATAGTGAATTCGGCAAGCTTTCACGGCGTTGAGGCGCGGCTGATACTCAAAGACCGATGCCATGACCACACCCCAAGCGCTGATTTTCTCCATACTTGCTGCCACTATGGGGCTGTTTTTGTGGGGACGGTTTCGTCATGATGTTGTGGCATTGGCCGCGCTTATGGCCTGCGTGATCGCCGGGTTGGTTCCGGGGGCAAATGCCTTTGCGGGCTTTGGCCACCCGGCCGTTATCACTGTGGCCTGTGTGTTGGTTCTCAGTCAGGGGTTGCAGAACACCGGCGCGGTCGATTGGCTTGCGCGCAGTATCCTGCCACGTGACGCCGGACGGTTGACCAGTATGGTTGCGCTGATGGGACTGGGCGCTGCGCTGTCGGGGTTCATGAACAATGTCGGCGCGATGGCGCTCTTGATGCCGGTCGCGGTCCAGCTTTCGTACCGGTTGAACCTGACGCATGGGCAGGTGCTGATGCCGCTGGCGTTTGCCACGATCCTTGGCGGGATGACCACCGTCATCGGGACGCCGCCTAACCTGATCGTCTCGGGGTTCCGGGCCGAGGCGGGACTGGGCTTTTTCGACATGTTTGACTTTGCCCCAGTGGGCGTGGCTGTTGCGGTTGCCGGGGTGATCTTTGTTGCCATCATTGGCTGGCGGCTTGTGCCCGCGCGCACATCCGCAGCAGGCGAAGGGTTCGACACAGGAGACTATTTCACAGAGCTGCGCGTACCAGAGAAAAGCAAGGCTGTCGGCCTGACCCTGCGCGCGTTCGAGAGCGAGATCAAAGACAGCGACGCGCAGATCGTCGGCCTGGTCCGCAACGAGGTGCGCCTGACCGCGCCGCATGGCGGGCGGGTTATTCGTGCAAAGGACATTCTGGTGCTTCAGGCCGACGTCGATGCGCTGGCCAAAGCGCTGTCAGTTTTTGATATCAAGCTGGAACAGCAGATGGCCGCGCCACCAGACGCGGACGACCGGGCAGATCCCACCGCACAGGCAGAGACATCTGACGCTACCGATAATAAAGTATCCGAGGACAATGACGATCAGAGTCCGGATCGAAGCGATGATATCGTGCTGCGCGAACTTGCAGTGCTACCCGGCGCGACCATTGTCGGGCGCTCGGCCACGGATCTGCATCTTCGGACGCGCTACGGCGTCAACCTTTTGGCCGTGTCGCGCGAAGGGCAGCCACCGCGTGCAAGGCTGAGAACGCTCAAGCTGAGATCTGGCGATCTGCTGATGGTGCAGGGCGCGTCGGAGGCCGTCAGTGCCTTCATTAGCGACACAGGTTGCGTGCCATTGGGCGAGCGTGAATTGCGCATCCCGGACAAGCGCCGGGCGATTATCGCAGGCGCAATCATGTTGGCGGCCGTTGCAATCGTCGCTCTTGGGCTGCTACCGGCGGCGCCCGCATTTACACTGGGGCTGATCGCGTCGGTGGTGCTGCGCACGGTTCCGCCGCGAAAGATTTATACCGCCATCGATTGGCCAGTGATCGTGCTGTTGGCGGCATTGATCCCGGTCGCGGGCGCGATGCAAAGCACGGGTGCCGCCGATCTGCTGGCGCGGTTTCTGGTACAGACCGTCGCGCAGGGCAATCCTATCGCTGCGTTGGTGGTGGTGCTTGTCACGACAATGTTTCTGTCGGACGTGATGAACAACGCCGCCACCGCCGCCGTCCTGTGCCCCATTGCGCTGGGTATATCGGCGATGCTGGGCGTCAATCCCGACAGCTTTCTAATGGCGGTCGCGATTGGCGCCTCTTGCGCGTTCCTGACGCCCATCGGCCACCAGAACAACACCTTGATCCTGGGGCCGGGCGGATTCCGCTTTGGCGACTATTGGAAGCTGGGCCTGCCGCTGGAGATGCTTGTCGTGGTCATCAGCGCTCCATTGCTGCTGATCGTCTGGCCCTTGTAATTGCTGACCAACAGGCGTTGCTTACAGCGTAAGCAGTGATTTTGCTGGGTCTTTTTGAACGGACTCGGCGAACGCGGTGCCAAACCATTCGGTCTTGTTTGTGTTGCGAGCTGACAATGCGCTCTCAAAGCACTGATGCAAATCAACGCAGTGCGTCACGGCATCATCTATGTGGATCGTCAACTAAATTGGTCATCAGAAGCGGAGTTGAAAATGGGGTCCCAACTTGGATTTGCGGCGCTGGCTGCCATGCTTGTTGTCACCGGTCCTGATATGTCCTTTGCCCAGGGTGGTGGACAGGGCATGTTCGAACGCTTTTAGGTGCTGGATGCCGATGGTGACGGACGCCTGAGTGCCGCCGAAGCGGCCGAGTGGCGGGCAAGCGTCTTTGACGCTATGGTCGCCAATAACGACGGGCAGTTGACCCGTGAAGAATATATCGCGGTTCAGATGGGCCGAGGATCGGGCCCCGAGCAGCGTGGACCGCGCTACGAAGAAAAGCAGGCCGAAAAAGACGCCGCATTTACCGCGATGGACGCAGACGCAGACGGATTTGTCACCCGCGAGCAATTTTTGGAGGCCGGTGAGAAAAGTTTGGCGGCGCTGACGCCGACGGGGACGGCTATGTGACTCCGCCAGAATTCATTGCAGCGCGCCGGGCCATGTAGACAAACTGCGCGGCAAACGCGAATTGGGCGGCGGCCCGCGATATCGCAGCCTGATACCCGTACCGAAAAAACCACGGTCGTCAGCGCGTGAGGTTAACCGCGCCGCAGCCCGATCCAACGCAGCGCGCGGGGCGCTGAAGAAATCATGTCAAAACCTTGTTTGGTTTGACAGTAAACCAGTGGTGGAAGTGGATGGGTTGCCGAATTGCGAAATCGTCTATTCGCGCCGCGAAAACCAATTATTTGTCGAAATCCGGTGGAGTCATAGTGACATCTGCAACTGTACGCTGCCCTACTGTCTGCCGACGGCTCCAGGACCCATCTATCCAAACCAGAGCACGGCGACTTATGCGCTCCTGTCATTATGGACCCATCAGTTGGGGCTGCTCATTCCAAGTGGGCCGTGACATTGACGTGAATGTGTAAATAGGTATGGCAGTGACCGGTACAAACCCACAGAAAACCCCGACTGCTTCGCAACGCGCGAGTGCGCGCATCATCGGCCCCGTATCCCGGTCTTTGCGGGTTGCGGGGGCGTTTGCGGTCATTGCGGGGTTGATCTGGCCCATTCAGGCTGCGGCGCTGGCATGGGCCATTTCGGGCTGGGTGTCGGGCGACATGGGCCGCACCGGCCCTGCGGCGCTGGTCTTTGTGCTGGGAGGGGTGCTGCGCGCTGCGCTCGACCATCGCGCGGGAAGATGGCTGTTCGATGCCGCCGACCGGACGATCACGCGCGAACGCACCGCCCTGATCGTGCGCGAGGCGCGGGCGCGCGCGGGTGCCGGATCAGCCGAGATTGCCGCCCTGATCGTGCAGAAACTGCCGCTGCTTCAGCCGTGGATCACGCGGTATCACGTCGCGATGGTGCGGCTCATGATCCTGCCGCTTGTGCTGCTGGCCGTCACATTCTGGTTTTCATGGGCGGCGGGGCTGGTTCTGCTGGTCGCGGGGCCACTGATCCCGGTCTTCATGGCGCTGGTCGGCATGGCCGCCGAAGAGGCATCGCGCCGCCAGATGGACGAGATCGGCTCGATGAACGCGATGCTGATGGACCGCCTGTCTGCCATGCTCGACATCCGGCTTCTGGGCGCGACAGAGCGGGCCGCCGCAGATTTTTCGGGCCGCGCCGAGGCGCTGCGCATCCGCACCATGGCGGTCCTGCGCGTGGCGTTCCTGTCCTCGACCGTACTGGAGCTGTTCAGCGCCATCGGCGTTGCGATGGTCGCGGTCTTTGTCGGCTTCACCCTGCTCGGGGCGATACAGTTCGGCAGTTGGGGCAGTCCGCTCGGGTTGGGCGAGGGGCTGTTCCTGTTGCTGATTGCGCCGGAGTATTTCCAACCTTTCCGCGATATGGCCGCCGCGTGGCATGACCGGGCCGCCGGGCTGTCGGTGGTGGCCGATCTGGATGCACTGGACGCCGCCGAGCGTGTGGATTTCGTCGGCAACGCCAAGGCGGTGGCGCCGCTGAGCGGCCCCCTGACGCTGTCGCTTGCGGGGGCTGTGGCGGCGTTGCCGGGGCGCGAGGTGCCGCTGCCTGATTTGCAACTGAGCGCCGGAGAGGCTTTGGCGTTGACCGGACCCAGCGGGGCGGGCAAAAGCACCGCGCTTGCGGCCATCGCCGGGCTTGTTCCGCTCGCAAAGGGGGGGATTTCCGTCTGCGGGACGCCGCTGGACGCCGACACCGCCGACGCTTGGCGCTCGCGGATTGCCCTGATGCCGCAAGCGCCGCATTTCCCCGATCAAAGCCTGCGGGACTGGCTCGATCCGGGCGAACGGGGCGTGGACCCTTGGCCGGCCCTGCAACTGGCCGAAGCGGAGGGGGTTGTTCAGCGTCTGCCAGCCGGACTTGATTCCCGGCTGGGCGAGACCGGCGGCGGTGTATCGGGCGGCGAGGCGCGGCGGCTGATGATCGCCCGCGCGATCCTGAGCGGGCGCGAGTTGATCCTTGCTGATGAGCCGACAGCAGACCTTGACCCCGCGACGGCGGCGCAGATTATCCGCGCCCTGATCCGGCTGAAAGAGAGCGGGCACAGCCTGATCGTCGCAACCCACGATCCGGCGCTGGCGGACGCAATGGACCGGTCCATCGAGGTGCGGCCATGAGGGCGCTTTTGCCAATCATCCGCCTGCTTGTGACCGCGTCCCCCTGGGCGATGGCGCGGGGGGCGGCGCTATCGGTCATCGTGCTGCTGATGGGGGCGGCACTGCTGGGCCTGTCCGGCTGGTTCATCACCGCCACGGGGATTGCCGGGATCGCCGGGATCGGGATCGCCTTTGACGTGTTCCGCCCGTCCGCCGGGGTGCGGTTTTTGGCGCTGGGCCGCACGGCCGCGCGATACGGCGAGCGGATTTTGACCCATGACGCGACCCTGCGCGCGCTGGCGGCGCTGCGCGTGACGCTGCTCAGGCGGCAGGCGCGGCTGGGCGACCGTGGTCTGGCCAGCCTGCGCAGCGAGGCGGTGCTGACGCGGATCGTGTCGGACGTCGATGCGCTGGACGGTGTCATCCTGCGGCTTGTGCTGCCAGGACTGGCGGCGATTGTAACCCATGCGCTGGTTTTCCTTGCGCTTGGATGGCTGGCCGGCTGGCCGATCGCGTGGGCCGTTCTGGCCGGTTACGCGCCTTTTGCCGCGCTTATTCTCTGGCGTCTGGCGCGGCGCAGTATCCAGCCCTCGGATGCGGTCGAGGCGCAGGATCAGACGCTGCGGCGCGGTGTGATCGATATGATCCGCAACCGCCAGTCGCTGATCCTTGATGGGGCGCTGGGCTTGCGCGAGGCGGCGCTGTTGGCGCTGAACGCGGACACGCGCAAGGCCGCGCGGGCACTCGATCTGGCGGACCGGGGCGCGGGCGCCGCGCTGTCGGTGCTGGTTGCGGTGGTGACCGGGCTGGCGCTGATTGCTGGCGGATGGATGATCGCGCGCGGGTTGATCGGCCCGGCAATCGGAGCCATCGGCGTCTTTGTCGCCCTTGCGCTGGCCGAAACGCTGCTGCCATTGAGGCGTGGTTTTTCTGACTATGGCAGGATGGTCGGTGCCGCCCGGCGGATCGGAGCGGACGCGAAGACGCAGCCCAACATATCCGTCACACCGGCGCCGGATTTGATGACAGCGCCGCTCCTTGCGATCCGCAAGCCGAAGTTGCGCTTTGAGCTTGATGCCGGTGACACCATAGCCCTGACTGGCCCAAGTGGCTGCGGCAAGACAAGCCTGCTGATGCAGATTGCCGGGCTGGCGGAGGCGGGCGCAATCACAATCCTCGGGCGGCGCCCCGGTGACTGGCCCGAGGCGGCGCTGCGCGAATTCGTCGCAATGGTGCCGCAACGCAGTGCGCTGATTGCCGGAACCATCCGCGAGAACCTGTCCCTTGCGTCCGATGCGAGCGACGAGGCAATGTGGCGCGCGCTAACGGCTGTCGCGCTGGACGATGCGATCCGCGAGCGCGGCGGGCTGGACGCAAGGCTGACCGAGGGGGGCGCGGGCCTATCGGGTGGGCAGGCGCGGCGTCTGGCGCTGGCGCGGGCCATCCTTAAATCGCCGCGCCTTCTGCTGCTGGACGAGCCGACAGAAGGGCTGGATGCGGGCACGGCTGATCGCGTGCTGGATGGCATCCGCGCGGTTCTGCCAGAGGCGGCGATCCTTGCGGCGTTGCATCGCGGCGCGGCTCATTCGGTGTTCGACAGACAAATATCCATTGATCTGTGATAATGTCACCGACTGGAATCAGCATACCAATATACCCTTGAGATAATTGAGAGTCGGCATTGCTTCGCCAGATTGCTCGCCTTGGGGACTAAGGGAAGCTGATAAATGGACCTTGATATCGTCGAGCTGTCGCGCCTGCAATTTGCGGCGACGGTCATGTATCATTTCCTCTTTGTGCCATTGACGCTGGGCCTGTCGGTGATCGTCGCGATCATGGAGACGGTCTATGTCATGACGGGCCGCCCGATCTGGCGCCAGATGACGAAATTCTGGGGTCTGCTCTTTGGCATCAACTTTGCGCTTGGGGTGGCGACGGGCATCACGATGGAGTTCCAGTTCGGCATGAACTGGTCCTATTTCAGCCACTACGTCGGTGACATTTTCGGCGCGCCGCTGGCGCTGGAAGGGTTGATGGCCTTTTTTCTTGAGGCGACATTCGTGGGGCTGTTCTTCTTTGGCTGGGACAAACTCAGCAAGGTGGCGCACCTGACTGTGACGTGGCTGGTGGCCATCGGATCAAACTTTTCCGCGCTCTGGATCCTGATCGCCAATGGCTGGATGCAGAACCCGGTGGGCGCCGTGTTCAACCCCGACACGATGCGCATGGAGATGACCAGCTTCTTCGAGGTGATGTTCAACTCCGTCGCGCAGGCCAAATTCGTGCATACGGTGTCGGCGGGCTATGTCACGGCGGCGGTTTTCGTGCTGGGCGTCTCGGCGTGGTATCTGCTGAAGGGGCGACATGTGGAACTGGCGCGCCGGTCGATCACGGTGGCGGCGTCGTTCGGGCTGGCCTCGGCGCTGTCGGTGGTGCTCTTGGGCGACGAATCCGGCTATGACGTGTCGCATAACCAGCAAATGAAAATGGCCGCCATCGAGGGCATGTGGGAAACCGAGCCCGCGCCGGCCCCCTTCAACCTGATCGGTTTTCCCGACATGGAAGCGCGCGAGACGCATTACGCGGTAAAGATTCCGTGGATGATGGGGCTGATCGGTACAAGGACGCTGACCACCGAAATTCCCGGCATCAACGATCTTGTCGCGGAGTCCGAGGAACGCATCCGCTCCGGCATCGTCGCCTATGACGCGCTGATGACGATCCGTGCGGAACGTGATGAGGCGCCGCCCGAGGTACGCGCCGTCTTCGAGGATCACGGCGGCAATCTGGGCTATGCGCTGCTGCTCAAACGCTATGTGGATGATCCGCGCGACGCCACGGAGGCGCAGATCACGCAGGCCGCCGATGACACGGTGCCGCATGTCTGGCCGCTGTTCTGGGCGTTCCGCATCATGGTTGGCCTCGGCTTTGGCTTTGTTGCCTTGATGGCCTATTTCTTCTGGCGGTCCAGCTTTCGCGGGCAGGTCTATCCGCGCTGGGCGCTGTGGGGCGCCGTCTTTATCATCCCCGCGCCATGGATCGCCGCCGAACTGGGCTGGATCGTGGCCGAATATGGCCGCCAGCCATGGACGGTGGACGGGGTGCTGCCGACGGCGCTGTCGGTCAGCCACCTGTCGGTTGCCGATGTGCTGCTGACGCTGGCGGGTTTCATGATCTTCTACACGATCCTGTTCATCGTCGAGATGGGTCTGATGCTGAAATTCATCCGCCGCGGACCGACCGAGGATGTCGAGGAAACCGAAGCCTGGATGACCCGGCACGCCCATCGCATGCGCACCACCGATGGCAGGGATCCCTTTGCCGAAACCCCAGCGGAGTAGATGCAATGATCCTGTATGAATTGATCGACTACGACGTTCTGCGCGTGATCTGGTGGCTGTTGCTGGGGGTGCTGCTGATCGGTTTCGCGCTGACGGACGGGTTTGACATGGGGGTGGGCGTGCTGCTGCCGTTTGCGGCAAAAACAGACGTCGAGCGCCGCATCGTCATCAATACGGTCGGCCCGGTCTGGGAGGGCAATCAGGTCTGGTTCATCCTTGGCGGCGGTGCGATCTTTGCCGCGTGGCCGCCGCTCTATGCGGTCAGCTTCTCGGGTTTTTACCTTGCGATGTTCGTGATCCTTGCCGCGCTTATCGTGCGGCCCGTGGCGTTCAAATACCGCTCGAAACGCGAGGACGCGCTATGGCGCAGCATGTGGGACTGGGCGCTTTTCGCCGGGGGCGCGGTGCCTGCGCTGATCTTTGGCGTCGCGATGGGCAATGTGCTTCAAGGGGTCCCGTTCGAGCTGACGGATGATCTGTTCAGCCGCTACGAGGGCACGTTTTACGCCAAGTTTGCGGGTCTGCTGAACCCCTTCGCGCTGCTGGCGGGAATGGTGTCATTGGCGATGCTCACCACCCACGGCGCCGCCTGGCTGTCGCTCAAGGCCGAAGGGCCGGTGGCCGCGCGGGCGCGCGCTATCGGCACATGGTGCGGGATTGCGACGATTTTGGGTTATGCGCTGGCGGGTCTGTGGCTGGCTGTCGGGATCGACGGCTATGCGCTGGTGAGCGAGGCGGCGGTAAACGGCCCGTCAAACCCGCTTTATTCCGAGGTGGTGCGCAGCGATAGCTGGCTGTCCGCCTACGGCGCGCGCCCGTGGATCACGCTGGCGCCCCTGCTGGGATTTCTGGGCATGGTCATGACGGTGCTGGGCCTGCGCGCGGGGCGCGAAGGCACGACGCTGCTGTGGTCCAAACTGGGGATTTTCGGCGCCATCTCATCGGTCGGGCTGACGATGTTTCCCTTCATCCTGCCCTCGTCGCTTGATCCGCGCGCGTCGTTGACGGTGTGGGACGCGTCATCGTCGCACCAGACGCTGTTCGTGATGCTGGTGGCGACGGCGATCTTCATGCCGATCATTCTGGCCTACACCGCCTGGGTCTACCGGGTGCTGTGGGGCAAGGTCACCGAGGTCGACGTCACCGATTCCGGCTCGGCCTATTAAAGGAAGGAACGCAAAATGTGGTATTTCGCCTGGATCCTTGGCCTGCCGCTGGCGGCCGGATTTGCTGTCCTCAACGCGATGTGGCTCGAAATGCAGGGCGACCGCGTGCTGTGGGACGAGGACGATCCCGCCGTGGACGATGACCCCGCAAGCGCCAACACCTGACACCTGTTTTCTACCGCAACCCCAACCAAACGGAGATACCCCATGTTCAAGCTCAAAACTGTCGCAGCAGCCGCCGCAGTCGCACTTCTGTGCACCGGCACCGCCTTTGCCGGTGACGACGACCCGCTGTTCATCAACCTGACCTCGGATGACGGACACCGCGTGACCATGGCGCTGGGATTTGGCGGCAACCAGTTGGAGCGCGGTCACCCGCTGACCGTGTTTCTGAATGACCGCGGCGTGATGGCGGCGGCTCAAGCCAACGCCGACCAATTCGGCGATCAGCAAGCGATGCTGCAAAAACTGCTCGACGGCGGCGCGACCATCCTCGTCTGCCCGATGTGCATGGAGCAATACGGCGTGGCCCAGGACGATCTGCTGCCAGGTCTAGAAGTGGGCAGCCCCGAGCGAACCGGCGGTCAGCTGTTTCAGGACGATGTTGTGACACTCACTTGGTGATCGCCCGCCGCGGCGCGGCGCTGCCATAACCGAAAACCATGAGATTCTGAAAGGATAAAGCAAATGAAAAAAACACTTCTTGCAGCCGGGGTCGCAACCTCGACACTTCTGGCCACCGGCGCGGCGATGGCAGAGCCGGTGCCGAACCTGGTGACTGTCGTCACCTCGGCCGAGCCGCAGACGCAGCTGATGGCGATGGTGCTGACCATGCAGGCCGCGCAGCAAGGCGCCAAGGCCCATATCATGCTGTGCGGCCCCGCCGGCGATCTGGCGCTCAAGGACGCCCCCGCCAGCGCGACCGCCGGTCAACCGCCCAAGGACATGAGCCCGCAGGGCCTGATGCAGATGATCCGCGAGAAAACCGGCGCGACGACCGAGGTTTGCGCGATCTACCTGCCGGGCAAGGCGCTTGATGCCTCCGCGCTGCTCGATGGCGTCGGTGTCGCCGATCCGGCCGAGATGGCCCAGCGGCTGATGGCGGCGGATACCAGAGTGCTCAGCTTCTGATACGATCAACTTGAGCGGCCTTTTGGATTGAGGGCCGCTCAAGGCTGACGCCAAAGCCACCGATATGGTTGAAAAACTTGGCCCGCTGGATGCTGTATTTCTGATCGCGTAATTTATTTGATTGCCAGCCACGCCCCTGATTCAATTGATATATTGTAAAGGACGATAGCGTTGTGATGGGGCAAGTCGGACCGCAGCGGCAACTTTTCTACGGTCTCCGAATGGAAGATTGCAGTCTTGAAGATCACCTGCTGCGCCCTGTGGACCAGTTTGCAGGCTTCAAGGCCCTTCGCACTGAACTGGCTGCGCTTTACAGGCACGCAGGCCGCCCGTCCGGCTGATCCTCACTGGATGAGCCGGATGTTGCTTGTGAGCTATCTCTACGGCATTCGGTCTCAGACGCGCCGTGGAGGACGTGCATTTGAACCTGGCCTGTCGTTCGTTTCGCCGTCTTTGGCTGGATGAAGCGGTGCCTGAACGCTCGACATTTCCGTCAACCGGCATGGACGTTGTGCCAGTCGAGATGTCATGCGGCGTGTCTTTGATCTGCTGATCGATGCCTGCGCAAACAACGTGCTGATTGGCGCAACGCTGATATGGCGCGCGCGTTTCACGAGAATCTGTGATTCAGGTTTTTCGCGAAACGCTTTAATGATAGCGTATGACACAAGGCCGTTTCTGTCATGGTCGCTGGAGCGCGAGATCACGCCTTACATTCCAGTCGCCGTTCGCAAGGCCATTGATGGACGACGAGGCCCGGCAAACAGTTCGACATCTGGCGAATACGAAAGCATTTCAAGTCGCTCGCAGCCAGCACAAGAAAGCCGAAAGGCTGTTTGTCCCTCAAATGATGGCGAAAACTACCCCGCTTCAGGCTTTGACGATCATCAAGAGCCAAAAAAGAAGACCCTCTGGCCGCCACCGCCCAAGACCCCAAACGCCTTGTGTAGCTTGTGCCGACACAGAGTTATGAGCAACGCCGAATGACCAAACCCGATCTTTGAGCGCGATAAACCCGTCGGGCTGATGGCCGACTACGGCCCGGCATTGTCCTCTACGCTGACCCATTCATAGCCGGTCGTCATTGCCTTGACATAGGCGGTCGGGGTGTCGCCCGTGGTCGCCATGTAGACATGGATCACCACGAAAATCGCCATCGCATAGGCCGCGACCACATGCAGCCAAGCGACTGTCTGAAGGTCAAACCCGGTCAGAGCGACCGTCAGGTAGAGGATGCCGGTGATCCAGATCGCCGGATTTATCACCAGCTTCAGAAACAGGTAGCTGATCCGCTGCAACGGATTGTGCTTGCGCCGGATCGTCGGCTTGGCCGGGTGCGGCTCACCGCGAAAAATGCCGTATGCGTAGTAACGGATCACCGGCACCAGATTGCGCAAGGTCGGGATATAATGCTGCCACGCTCCGGTGGTGAAGTGCCAGAAGATGGCAAAGATCCACAGAATGATGATCAGCCCGGCGGCGATCAGATGTAGCTGAAACGCCTGCCCCCAGTGCATGCCGCCGATCAGCCCGTGCAGCCGCGCGCCGGTGAACAGCAGCGCCAGAACCAGCAGCGCCTGCATCCAGTGCCAGAACCGCTCGAACCGGGTGAAGATCTTGACATATTGCAAATCTGCCATCGCTCAGCCCTCCCCTTTATCGCGGCGACGCGACGCGATCCGCAGCCCCGCATGCAGCGCTACGCCCGCCAGCGCCAGCGCCAGCAGCCACAATCCGATCCGGTCCGTCAGTGCAAAACCGTCGCGCCCCGGCAGGTAAAAGCCCGCCAGATCGGCCAGCCTGCCGTCCTTTGCGTGGCATTGACCGCATTTCAGCGCCTCATTCGCGGGGGCGACCATATGGGTCGTCGGCCACCACATCTCGGTCTCGGTAAAGCCGAATTCGCCGGAATAAGGGATGTCGCTGTCTGCCATTCCCGCCTTCAGCGCTTTCTCCCAACTATAATTGCTCCACAGGGCACTGTCGCCTTCCGGCCCGTACACATTATTCTGGATCAGGTATTCGTTGACCGCGTCATAGGCCTGTCTGCCCCGCATCCGCTTGAACGGGAAGATCACCGATCCGGGCTGATCCGCGCTGCCGCCGATCCGGTTGACGCCGACAACGCCCGAAGGGTCGATCCGGTCGCCGACCATCGTGTATTCGACGATCCCATCCCAGAATTCATAAGTCGGCACGACATCCTCGCCCCATTCAAAGTCGCCCTTGATGGTCAGGTAGGTATCCCGGCCGGCCGCGTCCTTTTCGACATAGGGCTTGCCGTCCTTCAACTTGCCTGCGGTCGACCAGTCCCACCATGTTTTTGTCGCAACGCCGCCCTTGGCATATTCGGGGATGTGGCAGGTCTGGCAGGCGACGCGGTCGGTGTGATCGTTCAGCTTGTTGCCCATGACCGACAGCGCCTTGTGCGGGGTCGCGGTGTGGCACGAATTGCAGGCCAGAATATCGGTGTTGCGCATGCCCGGCCGCTGGTGCGAGGTGTCGGTGATCGTGCCGTGATAGCGTGAGCCGGGCCATTGGTGGCTGTTGCCGACATGGCAATCGACGCAGACCATGCCCGCACCCTCCGGCGACATATGCACATCCACATGCGGTGATGCGCCCAGCAGCGCCGACGACAGATCGCCGTGTTTCACATTGTCGCCGCCGCCGCCGTAGAAATGACAATTGCCGCAATTGGCGTTGGTGGGGCGCCCGACATTTGCGGCAACGCGTGCCAGATCTGGGGGCAGATGGGTCAGCGTTCCGTCAGGCTCCTCGACGATCAACGCCTTTGAATAAGGGGACATCCGGCCCGCCTGATTGCGCGGCTCATACAGCGGATGGCCCGCCTCCGTCGGCCATTTGACATACTCGCCGGTGGTGTCGTGGCAGGCCAGACAGTCTATATTTGTCTCGTTGGTGAAATCAAAGCTGCCGGTGGTGTCCCAACCATAACCGGCATGGCACGAGGTGCAGCGCGGCTCGTTCGTGGCCAGATTGCCGCAAAACGAATTCAGCACGTTTTTCTTGCCAAGCGTCTGCCCGGTCACCGGATTGACCGTCTCATACGTCCAGTGGATCGACTGCATCATCTGCTTGCCCGCTTCGGTATGGCAGCTGAGGCAGGCCTTGGTGACGTCAGATCCGGTCGAGAACGGCCCCTTCAGGCTGTCGAATTTCGCATGGTCTGCCGTCAGCTTGGGGATGGTCGAGCCAGGCGCATCCGCATCTTGGGCATGTGCCGCCGTGGCAAGTACATACACAAGGGCCGCATGTAGCAAGGTTCGCAGCATGGCGTGTCTCCCTACGATGTGCCGCACGGCCAGAAAGCAATGACGACATTCCGATTCTCAAAGCGTGCGGTGGGTGTCGCTGCATGGCAATGCGTGATGATGTCGCGGGCGCATCCGGCAATCAGGAGGGTGCGGGACAAAAAACAAGCCGCCAGGCCGGACGTGATCGGAATTACCCCCGGAGATTTCTGTGGCCTGCATCCGGGTTGATCAGCTTATGTTTTTTCCGGAATTATCAAAATTGCCCCTGAGGCAGATCGGCTGGAAACGAAGGCTGTCTGTGCTGTAGCAAGACGCCGAGTTTCTCAAAAAGCTGCGCCCTCGCCGATCCGGGCCTCCACGCCAGAACCACTTGGCGCGGACACGCGTCGGGAAGCGGTGTCAGCTGAACCCGCGAGGCGGATGCCACCCCAGCCTCTATCGCAAGATTTGGCAAAAGGGTTATCCCCAATCCTTCGGACACCATGGCAATCAATGTGGTCAGACTGGTCGCGGCAAAGCTGTCCTCCGTCGTCGAAATACGGCCCGGATACGCCGCAAGCGCATGACGCTGGAGGCAATGCCCCTTTTCCAAAAGCATAAGGTGCCCGCTTTGCGTCAGCGCTTCGGCCCCTTCAGGCGGCACCCATCCCGAGGGAGTGGCCAACTGATAGCCATCTTCGAAAAGCGGCAGGATCTCCAACGCGCCGGTCTCAAAGGGCAGGGCGATCAACACCAGATCCAGACGCCCCGCAGTCAGACCCTCAATCAGGCTCTCGGTCATTTCTTCGCGCAGGTAAACGCGCAGATGTGGGAAGGCGGCGTGAATGGCAGGCAGCGCACGGGGCAGCAGGTAGGGTCCGATCGTTGGAATAGAGCCCAGTTTCAGATCGCCCTCGAACGGGTTTCGATGGGCGCCGGCAAGGGTCTCGATCTCGCCGACATCCAGCAACAGCTGCCGCGCGCGGACGGTGATCTGCTCTCCCAGCGGGGTCAGCATGACACTGCGCCGGGTTCGCTCAATCAGCTGCACGCCCAAACGATCCTCCAGCTCCTTGATCCCGGCGCTGAGAGTTGGCTGTGTGACAAAACAGGTCTCGGCCGCGCGCGAGAAATTCAGCGTCTCGGCGACGGCCGTCAGGAAACCCAATTGGCGCAAGGTCAGCATTGATAGGCGTACCCTATAACTATTAGCGTTATATTCGATTTTATCTATGTGTGTCCAGCCGCTATCTCTGTGTCATCAATTTGCTGACAAGAAGGACAGTCAAAAATGACCGATCAAACACATCAGCCCGGCGCGCGCTTGAACGAACCGGCCCCCGCATTTGACGCCCCCACGACACATGGGCGCAAGACACTGGAAGAGTATCGCGGCAAATGGCTCATCCTGTTTTCGCACCCTGCTGATTTCACGCCCGTCTGCACGACAGAATTCATCGCCTTTGCCCAAAAGCATGATGCGTTCACAGCCCTCAATACCGAACTTTTGGGTCTGTCCATCGACAGCCACTACAGCCACATCGCATGGGTTCTGAACATCAAGGAAAAGTTCGGCGTCGACGTGCGCTTTCCGATTATTGCAGATCTTAACATGTCTGTGGCCCAAGCCTACGGGATGATTCAGCCCGGCGCGTCGGACACGGCGGCGGTGCGCGCGACGTTCCTCATTGATCCCGAGGGCGTTTTGCGCGCCATGGTTTACTATCCGATGAATGCGGGCCGGTCAGTTGATGAAATTTACCGATTGCTGGTCGCGATGCAGACAGCGGACGCCCATGAGTGCGCGATGCCGGAAAACTGGAAGCCCGGTGACGAGGTAATCGTGCCGACCCCCGCCACACCCGAGGCAGCACAGGCCCGCGCGGGCGAGGGCTACAACACGGTCGACTGGTATTTCTCAACGCGCGCCCTTTGACGCCTTCTCTTTGAGGTCACGGTGCAACCCGTGACCTCGATTAACCACAGAAATTTCGGCGCCTTCACGGGGCGAAACTCCGGTGGTGGCCCGCATGGCTCAGGCCGGTATTCTCCCTTGCCGCGTTCTGGCCTATGCTACGGGCAAAGCCGCTGTTGCGGTGACAGCGCGCCGGGCGTCCGGCGACTGCGCAAACTGGAGGTACATCATGAATCGCAAGAACCAGATCAACATCTGGTACATCCTGTTCGCCGTAATGGGCGTTGTTTTGATCCGCGATCTGTGGGTGCAAAACCAGACGATTGAGGCGATTCACTATAGCCAATTCGAGGCCTACCTTGATGACGGGGTGATTGACGAGGTTACGATTGGCAGCAGCACGATCCGGGGCACATTTACCAATGCCATCGACGGCAAGACGGGGTTCGTGACCACGCCCGTCACGCCCGATCTGGCGGACCGGCTGAACGACACCGGCGTTACCTATTCAGGCGCGGTGGAAAACACATGGTTCACCACGCTTCTGTCCTGGGTTCTTCCGGCGCTGTTTTTTGTCGGTATCTGGGTGTTCGCGATCCGCCGCATGGGTGGCGGGCAGGGTATGGGCAGCATGATGTCCATCGGCAAAAGCAAGGCAAAGGTATATGTCGAAAGCGATACCAAGGTGACGTTCGCCGATGTTGCTGGCGTGGACGAGGCCAAGACCGAATTGCAGGAAGTCATCGACTTTCTCCAGGATCCAAAAGGGTACGGCAGCCTTGGCGCGCGGATGCCCAAGGGCATCCTTCTGGTCGGACCGCCCGGTACCGGCAAGACGCTGCTGGCGCGCGCCGTTGCGGGCGAGGCAGGCGTGCCGTTCTATTCGATCTCGGGCTCGGAATTTGTCGAAATGTTCGTAGGCGTGGGCGCCGCCCGCGTGCGCGATCTGTTCGAGCAGGCCCGGCAGGCAGCCCCGGCAATCATCTTTATCGACGAGCTTGACGCATTGGGCCGCGCGCGCGGCGCAAACACGATGCAGGGCGGAAATGACGAACGCGAACAGACACTCAATCAGCTTTTGTCGGAGCTGGACGGGTTCGATCCCAGCGAGGGTGTCGTGCTTTTGTCGGCGACCAACCGGCCCGAAATCCTGGATCCGGCGCTGCTGCGCGCGGGACGGTTTGACCGACAGGTGCTGGTGGACCGGCCGGATCGTGCGGGCCGCGTGCAGATCCTGAGGGTGCATATGAAGAAGATAGTCTTGTCCCCCGAAATGGAACTGGACGATATCGCCGCGCTGACCACCGGATTTTCTGGCGCCGATCTGGCCAATCTGGTGAACGAGGCCGCATTGCTGGCCACAAGGCGGCGCGCCAAAGTCGTGACCGAGGATGACTTTACCCACGCCATCGAGCGCATCGTCGCGGGCCTTGAGAAGCGCAACCGCCTGATCAACCCGCGCGAGCGCAAGATCGTGGCCTATCACGAGATGGGTCACGCACTGGTCAGCATGGCGCTGCCGGGGGTCGATACGGTCCACAAGGTGTCGATCATTCCGCGCGGCATCGGCGCGCTGGGCTACACCATCCAGCGCCCGACCGAGGACCGGTTTCTGATGACCGAGGCCGAGCTGCGCGACAAGATCGCTGTTCTGATGGGCGGGCGCGCGGCAGAGCAACTGGTGTTTGGCCATCTGTCCACCGGCGCCGCCGATGATCTGGCCCGCGCCACCGATATCGCGCGCTCGATGGTGGCGCGCTATGGCATGGATGCTGATCTGGGCAGCGTCAGTTACGAGGCCGACAAGAGCAGTTTTCTGGGCGACCGCGCGCCGGGATATCTGGAGCGCCGCTATAGCGAGGCGACGGCCGAGGCGATGGACGTCGCCGTGCGCGAGGTCCTGCGCGAGGTTTCGCAGCGGGCTCTGGAAATCCTGACTGACAATCGCGATATTCTTGAAAACGCCGCCAGACGGTTGCTGAAAGTCGAAACACTGGACGAGGCCGCCCTGCATGAATTGGCGCATGGACTGCGCGGCGCGGAACCGGTCGAAGCAAAGGTCGCAATGAATGAGTGATGATCCCTACAAAACCCTCGGAGTGGCAAAAGACGCGTCGCCGGCCGAGATTAAAACAGCCTATCGCAAGCTGGCCAAATCCATGCACCCGGACCTGCATCCGGGTGACAAAGGCAAGGCGGAGGCGTTTCAGAACGTCGTGGCCGCCTATGAAATCATTGGCGATGCGGACAAGCGAAAACGCTTTGACGCTGGCGAGATCGACGCCAGCGGACAGGAAAAACCGCAGCGGCAGTATTACCGCGAATACGCCGATGCCGACCCGCAGGGGCGCTATGATTCCTCCGCTGGCTATGGCGATTTCGAGGATCTGTCGGATGTGTTCTCGGATCTCTTTGGCGCGCGCGCACAGGCCAGAACAGGCCGCACGCAGGGCTTTGCCGCACGCGGCGCGGATGTGCGGTATCATCTGGAGGTTGATTTCATGGACGCCGCCAAAGGTGGCAAACGCGGGGTGCCACTGCCGGACGGCACGGCGATTGACCTGACCATCCCCGCAGGCGTGCGCGATGGCCAGACCCTGCGCCTGCGCGGCAAGGGCCAGCCCGGCATGGGCGGTGGCCCCGCCGGAGACGCCTATGTCGAAATCGCTGTGCGCCCGCACAAGGTGTTCACACGCGACGGCAACGACGTCGAGATCGAGGTGCCGATTGCCTTTGACGAGGCCGTTCTGGGCGCCAAAATTGAGGTACCGACGCTGTCGGGCACCGTTACGATGAGCGTGCCCAAAGGCGCGGCCTCGGGTCAGCGCCTGCGCCTGAAAGGCAAGGGCGTGCAGCCTGCCAAGGGCGCACCCGGCGATCAATATGTGCGGCTGAAAATCGCGATGCCGCCGAAACCCGACGCCGAGATGGAGGCGATTGCGCAGCGTTGGCGGGACCATGTCACCGAAGACCCCCGCGCCAAACTCTGGAGGGAACTGTGATGCTCTATGAACGCGATGTCGTGGCGGCTGTGCGCCGCATCGAACTTCGGGAACTTAGGCTTTGGGTCGAAATGGGCTGGGTCAAGCCCGCGATCGGTGAGAGCGGCCCCGTCTTTGATGAGCTTGACGTGGCGCGCATCCGGCTGGTCTGCGATCTGCGCAAGGACATGGTGCTGCCCACCGATGCCGTCCCGGTCGTTCTGTCGCTGCTGGATCAGATCCACGGCCTGCGCCGCGAATTGCGCGGACTGGCCGGTGCCGTGGACGCGCAGCCGGCCCAGATCCGTCAGGCAGTTATCGATGCCTACAAGGCGCGGATCGACCAAGAGGCGTAAGGCGCGCGTAAGGATGGGCCGAGGTCCGAAAGCACCCGGCATCCGGCCCGCATGGTGCGCGCAGGCCCGACGGATCAAGCTCTGTGTGCAGACTGGACGCAGTCTTGTCGCGCGCGCCCGCATGTGCTGCGCTGTTGTGGCACGTTGATCTGCTATGCGATAACCTGAATGTGTTGAGTGAGCATGATCGTGGAGCGGACAGATGATGAAGCGTTTGGTGATTCTCGGGGTTTTGCCCCTTCTGATATTCCCCGCAGATCCGTCACAGGCGGGCAGCCTGTCGGTTGAGCCGGTCCAGATCACCGAATGGAAATCCGTCTATGGCGAGGTCGAAACCCGCGACCGCGTGCCTGCGCGCGCCCGCATCGGCGGCACCATCGACACGCTGGACGTGACCGAAGGCGCCCGGGTCGAGGCCGGGCAGCAGATCGCGCTGGTCGAGGATACAAAATTCGCCTTCCAGCTCGACTCGATTGACGCGCAGATTCAAACGTTGCGCGCCCGGCTTGCCACCGCGCGAAGCGATCTGGAACGCGGTGAAACATTGCTGGAACGCGGGGTGATCACCAGCCAGCGGGCGGATCAGTTGCGTACTGAGGTCAATGTGATCGATGGTCAGATCCGCAGCCTGGAGGCCGAAAGGCTGGTTCTGGAGCAGCGGGTCACCGAAGGCGCGGTTCTGTCGCCGCAGTCCGGAATTGTCCTTTCGGTGCCGGTGGCGCGCGGGTCGGTGGTGACCCCCGGTGAAGCGATTGCCGTGATCGGCGGCGGCGGCGTGTTCCTGCGCCTTGCCCTGCCCGAACGCCATGCCGAAGCCTTGTCCGAGGGCGATGAGATCATCATCGGGTCCGAAGGCAGTCAGCGCAGCGGGCGGCTGGCCAAACTCTATCCACAGATCGACGGGGGCCGCGTGCAGGCCGATGTCGAGGTGTCGGATCTGGATGCGCGTTTTGTCGGGCGCCGCGTGCCGGTGCGGCTGCCTGTCGGTACGCGGCAGGCGATCCTTGTCCCTGCCGCTATTTTGTCCACCCAAAGCGGGCTGGATTATGTCACGGTCGAAGGGCCGGATGGCCCGGTGGCACGCATTGTCGTACCCGGTGAGACCGTGGAGCGCGACGGCTCAGCGTGGCGCGAGATTCTGACGGGGCTCAGCGCCGGTGATCTTGTGGTGACATCCGATGAGTAAGGAACCCGTCAATCTGGGCATCGCGGGCCGTCTGACCCGCGCCTTTATCGCGTCGTCGCTGACGCCGCTTTTCCTGATCGCCTCGCTAGCCGTGGGGTTGATCGCGCTGGCCGCCCTGCCGCGCGAGGAAGAGCCGCAGATCTCCGTGCCGATGGTGGATATCCACATACAGGCTGACGGACTGGCCGCGCAGGATGCGCTGAAACTGATCACCGAGCCGCTGGAAACCATCGTCAAGGGCATCAGCGAGGTCGAACATGTCTATTCCGACACCCGCGATGATCGGGTGATGGTCACCGCCCGGTTCGAGGTGGGCGTATCGTCGGACACCGCGATACTGCGGGTGCATGACAAGATCATGGCCAATCTCGACCGGATTCCCGTGGGAATCCCGCAGCCTCTGGTCGTTGGGCGGGGCATTGACGACGTGGCCATCGTCGCGCTGACCTTTGCCCCGGCACCGGGGCAGGAGGGGATCGGCGCCGATACCCTGACCCGCGTCGCCCGCGAGGTTTCGGTCGAACTGGCGCGGATCGCCGATGTCGGCCTGACCTATCTGGTGGGCGAGACCGATCAGGTGCTGCGCATCGCGCCTGACCCCGAGCGTCTGGCGCTTTACGGGATTACCCTGCAGCAACTGGCGGCCAAGGTCGAAGGCGCAAACCGCGCCGCGCCTGCGGGCAATTTGCGCGACGGGGGCGACCAGATCGGCCTTGTCATCGGGCAGACCCTGTCCACTCCCGGCGAGATCGGCAATCTGGAACTGACCGCGCGTGACGGGCGCACCGTCTATGTGCGCGATGTGGCGGATGTGGCCTTCGTGTCGGATATGGATGAGGCGCATGTTGCCACGCTGGCCCGCGCCGAGGATGGGCAGATCATCCGCCGCCCCGCCGTCACGCTGGCGCTGGCCAAACGCGCGGGCGCCAACGCCGTGACCGTGGCCGAGGAAATCCTGCACCGCGTTGATACCATGCAGGGCGGGCTGATCCCCGACAGCGTTGCCGTCGAGATCACCCGCAACTACGGCGAAAGCGCCAGCGAAAAGGCCAACGAACTGCTGTTCCATCTGGGGCTGGCCACGCTCTCCATCGTTGTGCTGATCTTGCTGGCCATCGGCTGGCGCGAGGCGCTGGTGATGGCGGTGGTGATCCCGGTGACGATCCTGCTGACGTTGTTTGCCGCATGGCTGATGGGCTATACGCTGAACCGGGTGTCGCTGTTCGCGCTGATCTTTTCCATCGGGATTCTTGTGGATGACGCCATCGTGGTGATCGAGAATATCGCCCGCCACTGGGGCCTGAAACCCAAGGAGAAAAGTGCCCGACAGGCCGCGATCGAGGCGGTGGCCGAGGTCGGCAACCCCACCATCGTCGCGACGCTGACCGTGGTCGCGGCCCTGCTGCCGATGCTTTTTGTGTCGGGCATGATGGGTCCCTACATGAGCCCGATTCCCGCCAACGCGTCGGCGGCGATGATTTTCTCCTTTTTCGTCGCGGTGACGATCACGCCCTGGCTGATGATGCGGTTCGCAAGCCCCGCCACAATTGCCCATGCTGGTGACGTCAAGGGACACCCCGGCGGCGCGCTGGGGCGTTTTTATGCCGCCATCGCGCGCCCGCTGCTGGCGGGCAAATGGCGCGCAGGCATCTTTCTGCTGGTGTTGGCGGTCTTGTCGTTCGGCTCGCTGGCCGCGCTCTATACCCGTGATGTAACGGTGAAACTGCTGCCGTTTGACAACAAATCCGAACTCTCGGTGATGATCGACATGCCCGAGGGCGCATCGGTCGAGGCCACGGACGCCGCCGCGCAGACCATTGCGCGGATCGCGCTGGACCTGCCCGAAGTGCTGACCGCGCAGACCCATGCCGGCACGCCTGCGGCGTTTGATTTCAACGGGTTGGTGCGGCATTACTACATCCGCTTCAGCCCCGAACAGGGGCAGGTGCAGCTGAACCTTGCCGCCAAGGATCACCGCGACCGGAGCAGCCACGCCATCGCGCTGGACCTGCGCGACCGCCTGACCGACGCGCTGGATCTGCCCGAAGGCGCGATCTTCAAGGTGGTCGAGCCGCCGCCCGGTCCGCCCGTGCTGTCAACGCTGCTGGCCGAGATTTATGGCCCCGACGCCGACACCCGCCGCGCGGTCGCGCAAAAGGTGCGCGCAGCGTTCGAGGATACGCCCTTCATCGTCGACACCGACGACAGCGAAGGCACGCGCCCGCGTCGCCTGCGGGCTGAGTTGAACCCGACCGACATGGATTTCTTCAAGGTGCAGGAGGGCGACGCGCTGCACACGCTGCGTCTGCTCAATTCCAGTACCACCATCGGCTATTCGCATCGCGGCGAGGGGCGCGCGCCGATCCCCATCGTCATGGCCCGCGCCCGCGGCGACCGCGTGATGGATGAAAAAGCGTTATCCACCCCGATCCCCGTCAACGCCTTGCCGGGCGCACGCGGGATTGTCGAACTGGGCGATGTGGTGCGGATCAGCGAAGAGCGCGCGTCCTACCCGATTTTCCGCCATAACGGCTATTCCATCGTCATGGTCATGGCCGAGCTGGCCGGCGCGTTCGAGGCGCCGCTATACGGTATGATGGCTGTCTCGGACCGGCTGGACGCGATGGATTGGGGCGACACGCCCCAGCCCGAGATCCGCCTGAACGGCCAGCCCGCCGATACCAGTCTCCCCGTCCTGCTATGGGACGGCGAATGGGAGGTGACATGGGTCACGTTCCGCGACATGGGCGCGGCCTTTGCGGTGGCGCTCTTGGGCATCTACATCCTCGTCGTGGCGCAGTTCGGATCGTTCCGCCTGCCGCTGGTGGTGCTGACGCCGGTGCCGCTGACCTTCCTTGGCATCATGCTGGGTCACTGGCTGTTCAACGCGCCGTTTTCGGCGCCGTCGATGATCGGATTTATCGCGCTGGCCGGTATCATCGTGCGCAACTCGATCCTGCTGGTCGATTTCATCCGCCACGCCGACCCCGAAGGGCGCATCACCGTCGAGACCCTGATCGAGGCGGGCGCGACCCGGTTCAAGCCGATTCTGCTGACCGCCATCGCGGCAATCATCGGCGCGGCGGTGATCCTGGCCGATCCGATCTTTCAGGGGCTGGCGCTGTCGCTGCTATTTGGGCTACTGACATCCACGGCGCTGACAGTGCTGGTGATCCCGGCGATCTACCGCGTCTTCAAGACGTGAGAGGGGCGGAGGTTGCCGGCCGGATCGAAGAGAAGCAGGCATGACGAAGCAGACGCAGCTCGATGGCGAGTATGACTATATCATCGTGGGCGCTGGCACGGCCGGGTGCGTGCTGGCCAATCGGCTAAGCGAGAACCCCAAGGCGCGGGTTCTGCTGCTGGAAGCCGGGAAATCCGACAATTACCATTGGGTGCGCATCCCGGTTGGCTATCTTTACTGCATCGGCAACCCGCGCACCGACTGGATGATGAAAACGGCGGCTGAGCCGGGCCTGAACGGGCGCAGCCTTGTCTATCCGCGCGGCAAGGTGCTGGGGGGCTGTTCGTCGGTCAACGGCATGATCTATATGCGCGGGCAAGCGGCCGATTACGATCACTGGCGGCAACTGGGCAACACCGGCTGGGGCTGGGATGACATTCTGCCGTATTTCCTGAAATCCGAGGATCATCATGCCGGCGACAGTGACATGCATCGCGCGGGCGGAGCCTGGAAGGTTACCAAACAGCGACTGCACTGGGATATCCTGAAGGCTGTGCAGGACGGCGCCGAGGAATTCGGGGTGATGCCGCGTGCCGATTTCAATGATGGTGGCAATGAAGGCTCGGGCTTTTTTGAGGTCAATCAGAACAAGGGTCGGCGCTGGAGCACGGCAAACGGATTTTTGCGCCCGGCAATGAAGCGCCCTAATCTGCGGGTCATAACCCAAGCGCATACCGACCATCTGATCCTCGACGGGCGCGTCGTGCGCGGCGTGCGCTTCCGGCGCAAAGGCGAGTCTTTCGACGCATTTGCCAAGGCCGAGGTCGTGCTGGCCGCCGGGTCCATCAACTCGCCGAAAATCCTTGAGCTTTCGGGCATCGGCCGCCCGGATGTGCTGGACCGGCACGGAATCCAAACGCAGCACGAAAGCGCAGGCGTCGGCGAGAACCTGCAAGATCATCTGCAAATTCGGACGGTGTTCAAGGTTCAGAACGCGAAGACGCTGAACACGATGGCCAACAGCCTGTTTGGCAAGGCGAAGATTGCGCTGCAATATGGACTTACCCAGTCGGGTCCAATGTCCATGGCCCCCAGCCAATTCGGAATGTTCACGAAATCCGACCCGTCCATGGAAACGCCCGATCTGGAATACCACGTGCAGCCGCTATCCACCGACAGGCTGGGCGATCCGCTGCATTCCTTTCCGGCAATCACGGTTTCGGTCTGCAACCTGCGCCCGGAAAGCGTGGGGTCATGCCATATCACGGCACGCGATAGCGGCGTTCAGCCCGATATCCACCTAAACTATCTGTCCGCCGAAAAGGACCGGCGCGTTGCGGTTCAATCCGTCAAACAGGCCCGTAGGATAATGACAGCCAAAGCGTTGAAGCCTTATCAGCCTGACGAAGTCCTGCCCGGTCCCGCCTGCGCCGAAGACAATGATATTGTGCGCGCGATCGGCGATATCGCCACGACCATTTTTCACCCGGTCGGAACCTGCAAAATGGGCTGTGACGAAAACGCTGTCGTGGATGCAGAACTGCGCGTTCATGGTTTGACAGGTTTGCGCATCGTCGATGCATCCATCATGCCCAAGATCGTCTCAGGCAACACGGCGTCACCCGTCGTGATGATTGCGGAAAAAGCAGCCGATATGATGGGGAAAGATTGGAAATAGCGAACGGCAGAGCGGTTCAGCGTCGTAGGCCAGCTCAAATATGAAAAAGGTTTAGAGCCGGATTGAGATCGTCATTCGGTGCGCAGGACCTACTTTGGCAGTGCAAAGACGCACTCACTTAGCTGTTCACAGTCGGACAAATTGTACGGTATCTTTTTGGGTATACGCCCGACCACGTGGTCAGATGATACCGGATGGGGACGCTACAAAGAGAAACGGCAAGGAATGTCGTCCGCGCCCGCTTTGGCCGAATTTGAACGTGAATTAAATATCCATGTCACCGCCACATATCGTGCGAAAGAGATTTTTGATCTGGCGGATCTGAGCGCCACGCAAGCATTAATTGGTGGTTCCGGAGGGCATCATTGGGAATCGAGACCCAACTTTGGCTATCAAGGATATGTCAGCCGAAAGCGCAAGGAAACTTAACCTGCGCAGAATCGGCCAAGCTGGCGCAAATAGGATTGATGCGGCTTGCGGAGCCGCCATAGAAATGCGCGGGGCAGAAACGGCTTGGATGGTGTTTCGGAGAATGACCACTTGACCCATCTGATTGGCGGCACAGGTCCCGATATCGCTGAGCCAAGTGCGCAAGCAACGAAGTGCTCCTGCACACCGCATGCTCGAACTTTCGCGAATCTTTTTTCACCAACGGCGGATTGCACCGACAGATTAAGCGTCGCCTGACGGGTCCAGATCAAACCGATGCCACGGCATTGGCAGCACCGCTCACGCCAATCGACATCCCGGGCCTCTACGGCACCCGGAAGTATCGGCAAATCTACCTTATCGCTTTGCAACCGAGCACAGGCTGATATGAGGTAGAGATTATGATGCTGCGGCAGAGGCAAAAACAGCCTCTGCCGCCTTTGTTTCGGCTAAATTATCCGACTTTACTTGCGCTGGCCGTCGCGTTTCTGACCTTTGTCGCCCCGGTCGCCGCGACCACGTCGGTCGTCGCGGTCCAGTTTGCCGTCACCGTTACGATCCATCCGTTCGACAAGATCGCCAAAATGAGAGTCCATTTCGGCCTGTGTCACCGCGCCGTCGCCGTCCGCATCAAGCTTTTGGAACACATCGACCATCCGCTCGCGGGTCAGCTTGAGGTAGATCGCCTCGAACTCATCAAGCGAGATGTCACCTTCGCCAGAGGCGTCGGCGCCTTCGACCAGCCCTGCGCGGAATGTATCGATTTCCTCCTGCGTTACAGCGCGGTCTCCGTCGGCATCGGCCTGTTGCATGATCTGGCCCATCATACCGCGTCCGCCATGGCGCCCGTGACCCTTGCGATAATCAGCGCGCGTCATTTCTGCGGTCTGCGCAGCTGTTTCCATCTGGACCGGTGCAGTTTGGGGCGCAGTCTGTGCGCTGGCAACTGTCAGGCCGGACAGAAGGACCGCAACGGCGATAAGGCTGCCGGGGATGATTCTGGAGTTTGTCATGTCGTATCCTTTCGGGTTTCTTGTGAGGCATCCATTGCCTGCGTGAACCTTAGTTAGGATGTATTGCGCCGAGAGGTGTGTCAGCGCGACCGCCAGTTTGTCGCGACGTGTCACAAGCGGGCGGGCTGTTACATCTTGCGACAATTCAGGTTCGAAACAGTCGGTCAGTTGGTTGATTTTTGAAGTGAAAACAGAGCAACTGAAGGTACGGAGGCAAATACCGCCTCCCAGGAGGCAGACCGTGACAGACCCCATCGCGCCCCAGATCCTGATTGTCGACGACGCCCGCGACATTCGTGAGCCGCTCGGCCAGTACCTGCGCAAGCAAGGGTTTCGCACACGCCTTGCCGCGCATGCCGCCGAGGCGCGCGAGGTGCTGGCCGAGGCGACGATTCATCTGGTGGTTCTGGATATCATGATGCCAGGCGAGGACGGGCTAAGCCTGTGCCGCTGGCTGGTGGCCCATGACGGCCCGCCGGTTCTGCTGCTGACCGCCATGGCCGATGAGACGGACCGCATCGTTGGGCTGGAACTGGGCGCGGACGATTATCTGGTCAAGCCGTTCAACCCGCGCGAGCTGCTGGCGCGGGTGCGGGCGATCCTGCGCCGCGCCCCGCCCGAAATCGCCGCACCGCCCAGCGGGCGGCGCGCCTTTGCCGGGTGGGTGCATGACCCTGACAGGCTGAAGCTGTCGGGTGCAGGCGGCCGCACCGTTGATCTGACCACAGCGGAAAACCGTCTGCTGGGGATTTTGCTGGACCAGCCCCGCACGGTGCTGAGCCGCGCAACTTTGCTGGACCTGACCGCCGGGCGCGAGGCCAAGGCGTATGACCGCGCCATCGACAACCAGATCAGCCGCCTGCGCCGCAAGATCGAAGACGATCCTAAAAGCCCGAAACTCTTGGTAACGGAATGGGGCGGCGGCTACCGGCTGGTGGCGGATGTGACGACAGACGGGCAGGGGGCCGAGTGATGGATCGCCTCAAACGCCTGGCTCCGGATACTCTGGCAGGGCGCTTTGTCCTTTTGTTGGCAGTCGCGATCCTTGGGGCCAATATCATCGGGCTTGCCGTGCTCAGCCTTCAGCAGCAGCGGTTTGACCGGCAGGCCGTCGATGACCGCTGGATTGAACGGATTACAAGCCTCATCCCGGCCATGGAAACCGTGGATGCCCGCACGCGGCAGGTGATCGCGCGCGAGGCGTCCTCGCGCATGGCGCGCGTGCGGGTCGACGCCGCGCCATTGCTGACCGAAACGGCGGCCGACAGGCGGTCGCGGTATATTACCCAAGGGCTTGCCGAGGCGCTGGGCCGCGACGACGTGCGTGCGGCGCTCATCACGCGCCCGGTGTCCTTGCGCCGTCCGGGCCGCACGGGCGAGGCGCGGATGGGCCTCGTCATTGCCGTAACCGTTCCGCTTTCCGCCAGAGGTGGGCAGGGCGAATGGTTGAACGTCACGACACGTGCCGGGCCGCCGCGGTCCAGCGTTTTCCACGTCAGCAGCAGACCGTTCCTGACCTTTCTGGTCCTGTCACTCCTGTGCGTTCTGGGTGTCGGAGCCGTCTTTGCCGGCCGCTTGACCAAGCCATTGAGGCACCTGTCAGACGCAGCCCAGGCTGCCGGACGCGGCGACCGCAGCGCGCGGGTGCCCGAAGAGGGCGCGCGCGAAATGCGCGAGGCGGCGCGGGCCTTCAATGCGATGCAGGCTGAAATTTCGCAATTCGATGCCGAGCGCATGCGGATGATCGCGGCTGTCGGGCATGACCTGCGCACGCCGATGACCAGCCTGCGCATCCGCGCCGAAATGGTCGATGACGAGGCGCAGCGCGATGCGATGGTGCGCACGCTGGATGAGATGACCGTGATGGCAGATGGGCTTGTCAGCTATGCAAAGGACGGGCGGGATGCCGAACAGATGCAGCCGCTGGACCTGGGGGATCTTCTGGGCGAGCTGTGCCGGGATCGCGGCGTTCCTTATGAGGGCGCGGCAGGCGTCCGGGTAACGGGCCGCCGCGTCGGGCTGGGCCGGGCCATCGGCAATCTGATCGACAATGCCGTGCGTTATGGGGCGGGCGCCACCGTCGCGCTGCGCCGGGATCAGCAAGGTGCCATTGTCACCGTCGACGATACTGGCCCCGGTATTGCGGCGGATCGGCTTGACGATATGTTCCACCCGTTCACACGGGGCGACGACAGCCGCAACATTGCAACTGGGGGCGCGGGCCTTGGCCTTGCCATCGCGCGCACGATCATTCTGGCGCACGGCGGCAGCATCACGCTGGACAACCGTGCTGAGGGCGGATTGCGCGCAACCGTCAGGCTAAACACGATCCGCTAGGGCGCATTGCCCGGACTGCACGCTTGCGCTGTCAAGCATCGCGCCGTGGCGGGATGGCCAGAACATCAATCGACGCGCTGCGCAGAACCCGCTCGGTCACACTGCCGATCAGCAGTTTGGCAAGGCCCGTCCGGCCATGGGTCGACACCACGATCAGATCGGCGTTTTCCTCTTCTGCCGCTGTCAGTATCTCGTGATGGGTGGCTTTGGGCTTGTGGCGGACCTGCGGTGCGAAATCATCCAGTTTTGCCGAGGATGTGAAAGCGTCCAGATCGCGCATCGCGTTCATCTGTTCACTTGCCAGATAGAGCGCCTGATCGTTCTTTGTCATGGTGTCGACCATCACAAGCCGCAGCGCCGGTGCGTCAAAGACATAAAGCAGCGTATTGATGGCGTCGTCGCCGATTCGAAGATCACGGGCGCGCTGCAGGGCGTCGCGGGAACCGGCGGACAGGTCCGTCGTGTGCATGATGTGACGGTACTGCCCGGCGGGCTGCGCGTTGACCATCAGAACGGGGCAGTCCACCAGCCGGATCGTCCGTTCTGCTGTGGTGCCGATGAACACATCCTTCAGCACATGCCTGCGATGCGAGCCGATCACCAGAAGGTCAGGGCGCAGCTCCTCGGCCGCCTGAATGATTCCCACGAAGGACGACGCCCGAACGATACGCACCTCACAGGCCACGCCATCGACCTCCTTGAACGTTTCCGCGCTTTGGGCCAGCAACACGGCGGATTCTTCATGCTCGATCTCGACGATCCGGCGCGGTTGGTCATCATTGACAACGTGTATAAGTATAATGCTTGCCCCGAATTGCCGCGCCAGCACCGCCGCGCGGCTGAGCGCCCTGTCCGAACGTCTGGAAAAATCCGTCGCAACCATAATCGTTTTCATCGCATAAGCACCTTTGCGGCTCATCCCGAACCGCGGTCTTTGCGTGGTCCGCATTCAAGGGTAGTGCATGATTTACCTTTGGTCCATGAACCTGTTGCCGGCAGATGCAAGCGGCCGTCCGGCGGGCAAGCCCATGGGGCCACATTATTTTTCAGAACAGTTTCCGGTTTCACAAAACTGATATACTCGTCATTCATGGATATTGTTCTGGTCACCACTGTCATCACGTCGCTGTTCCTTGTGATCGGCGCGGCCGAGCCGTTGGCGGCGCGTCTGCGGCTTCCCTACACCGTGATTCTTGCCATTCTGGGCATTCTCATCGGGTCCGCCGCGCTTTTCTTTCTGCGCACGGATCTGACGGATGCGCTGAACCCGGTGGCCGAGGCGATCCTTGGGCTGCCGATACGGTCAAACGTCTTTCTCTACGTGTTTTTGCCAACGCTGCTGTTTCAGGCAACCCTGGGGATGAGCCTGCGCCGGATGCTGGACGATTGGGTGCCGATCCTCGTTCTGGCCATCGTCGCGGTGGTCGTTGCGACGCTGAGCGTCGGCTATGCGCTGTCCTGGGTCAGCGGCTTGCCGCTGGCGGCGTGTTTCCTTATCGGGGCGATTGTTTCCACGACGGATCCATCGGCGGTGGTCTCGATCTTTCGGTCGATCTCGGCGCCGCGCAGGCTTGCCCGGATCATCGAAGGCGAAAGCCTGCTGAACGACGCGGCGGCGATTGCGCTGTTTGGACTGTTCATGGGCTTTGTGATGCTGGGCGGGTCAGATCCCAAGCTGATGGATGCACTGGCGCAGTTTCCGGTTCTGATCTTGGGCGGGGCGCTTACCGGCTGGCTGGCGACGCGGATTGCCATCTGGATTATGGCGCTGTTCGGGCGCCACGAACTGGCCGTGATTTCGGTGTCGGTGGCGCTGCCTTATCTCGCCTATATCGGCGCCGAACAAAGCATTGGCGCATCGGGTGTAATCGCCGTTGTCGCGGCGGGCCTTACGATGAACCTGTCCGGGCCGGGGCGTCTGCCACCGCAGGCGTGGGTAAATCTGCGCGAGATCTGGGATCTGCTGGCCCATTGGGCGGGCGCGCTGATCTTTATTCTGGCGGCGCTTCTGATCCCCCGGTTGCTGCAAGACGCCCGGCTGGGCGATTTCGTCCTGATCGGCGTGATCGTTCTGGCGGCGATTGCGGCGCGTGCGGTGATCCTGTTCGGCCTGCTGCCGTTTCTGACAGTGCTGCGCCTTTCCCCTGTTGTTGACCGTCCCTACCGGGCCGCGATCCTCTGGGGCGGGCTGCGCGGCGCCGTGACGCTGGCGCTTGCACTGGCCGTCACCGAAAGCTTTCGCGTCCCGGTCGAGGTCAAGCGCCTGACCGGCATCCTGGCAACCGGCTTCACGCTGTTCACGCTGATCGTGCAGGGCACAACGCTGAGAACCGTGATTGGCTGGCTCGGGCTTGACCGTCTATCGCCCATTGACGAGGCAATGTCGCGTCAGGTCGTCGCCGTTGCGCTGCAAACCGTGCGCGAAGATGTGGCCCGCACGACCGAGGACTACCACCTGACCCATGAAATCGTGCGGTCCGAGGCAAAGGTATTCGGTGAGCGATTGGACGAGGCTGTGAAAACAGCCGAAAGCACGACCGATATTCTGGACCGGGATCGCATCACATTGGGCCTGATCGCGCTTGCCGGTTTCGAGCGGGAAACGATCTTTGCCCGCGTGCGCGAGCGCACGATTTCCGCCCGCATGGCCGATCAGATCCTGTCGGATGCCGACCGCCTGATTGAAGCGGCCCGTTCGGGCGGGCGCAGCGGCTATCAAAGAGCGGCACGCCGCTCGATCGCTTATGGCCGGGCGTTTCGGGCCGCTGTGGTGCTGCACAGCAGGCTCGGCCTGTCATCCCATCTGGTGCGGATGACGGCGGATCGGTTTGAACGTCTGCTGTCGCAACGCCTGATCCTGCAAGACCTGGACGCGTTCATTGACGGGCGTATCCGCCGCATCCACGGGCGGCGTGTCGCAGATCTGCTGCACGAGCTTCTGGCGCGGCGGATTGAGGGCGTAGAGACAGCATTGGAAGGGCTTCGCCTGCAATATCCCGGCTATGCCGAAGAACTGGAGCGCCGCTTTATTCGGCGCACGGCGCTGCGTCTGGAAGAGCGAGAATATACCGCAATCCGCGACGATGGCTTGATCGGGGCCGAGGTCTATACCGCGTTGATGCAGGACCTCACCGGGCGCCGGGCCAAAGCCGAAGCGCGCCCACACCTTGATATCGCGGTGCAACGCGCCGAGCTGGTCAGGCAGTTTCCGCTGTTTGCGGACCTTGACGACCGCGCACTGAAAAAACTGGGGCGGGCGCTGCAAACCCGATATGTCGATGCGGGCAAGGTGATCCTTCGCAAGGACAGCCCGGTGAAAAGCGTTTATTTCATCGCCTCCGGTGCCGTCGAATTGGAAATCGCGGGCCAGACCTGGCGGCTGGGCCGGGGCGAGATGTTCGGCCAGATGGCCGTGCTGATGAGCAGACGGCGCCGCCGCGTCCAGGTGCAGGCAATCGCGCCCTCAACGCTGCTTGTGCTGGACGAATCGCGTTTCCGGTCGCTGGTCGCGCGCAGTCAGGCGCTGCGCGATGCGGTGCGCGAAAGCGCCGAAAAACGCGGAATTGATCCCGACACGCTGTTCCACAATGATTCGACAGACGCCTGAGCGGCCAAGTGTCGGCAGGCGCGCTGCGCTAAAATCTCAGATGACGCGAATGACATCCTTGTCTATCGCCAGAACATAGCCTTGCCGCGCGATGTTGCGCACCAGAAGCTCGCTGACCATTTGATTTCCCAGCGTATCGCGCAAACGCTTGACCCGCGTGGCGCCCGCCGCCTCGTCGCAATCGCTGGCATCGCGGCCCGATATCATCCCCTCGATCTGCGCGCCGGTCAGAATGTCGCCATCCATCCGCGCCTCGGCTAATATCGACAGAGTTTCCATCGCGGCTTCGGTCAGCTTGAATCCCATGTTGTTCAGGTAGACAGACTTCTCCGCGCGGCTGATCAGCAGCGAATTCACCTCGATCCCAGACCGCTCGATCTGGGCCATGCGGCGGTTCAGTGCGACAAGCATCACCAGAAACACCAGTGCCGAAATCAGCAGCGCGGCGCTGAACACCAGCAGCACGAAAATCACCATACGATAACTGACCAGCGTTTCGCTGAACGCGGTGCCAGACAGGGCCAAAATCTCCAGAAGTTTGATTTCGGCATCACTGGTCAGCGCGTCGTTTTCGATGAATATCCTCTCGACCCGCGCGTTGAACGCGCCTGCATCCGGCAGCGACAGAAACAACCAGATCGCAGCCAGTAACAGGATTGCCACGATTACCGCGACGCCAAACACCACCACGCGATTGCCCGACCGGCGCGCCTCTGCTGCGGTCACCGTACGGTGCATTGCGCCTGGTCCGGTCACTCCTGCGACACCGAAAGCACCTTGAGCAGGGTCATCCCCTGCGCAGCCAGTTGCGGGCCGAGCTGCGCGGTGGCGGCAGCAACCGTGCAGGCACCGCTGATTTCAATCGTGCCGTAAAACAGGCGCAGCGGGTTATCCCGCTTGGCCTTGTATTCGGCAAGGCAGGCCGCGCTGGCAGGCGCTGCAACCAGCGCGGCAAACAGGAGGGGTGCAATCATTTTCTTCATGCGCCGAACATGGCCTGCGCCGCCCAGCTATTCAATATCCAAAGCAGTGCGTCACCTTTGCTATCCGATAACAATGCGAGGTTATTGCGTGCGCGTCGCCGACCGGCCCAGCATGGTGGCACATTTCAGAAAATAGGAAAGGTCTACAAAATGGCTGGCAAATTCATAACCCTCATCCTTGCGACATCGATCGCTGTCACCGGTCTGACAGCCGCTCCGGCCCGCGCTGCCGATCGCGATCTGGCGCTGGCGCTGGGCGCTCTGGTCGGTGTCGCGGTCATCGGCGCTGCGATCCACGACGCCAAGAAAAAGGACAGGCGGCGCGCGGCGGCCCTGCAACATGCACGCCCTAAATACGGCGCCCATCATCGTTCCCACAGGGCGCATAAACAAAAACGCTCCCGTGGCTACCAACAGGGGTACAACGATCATCGCCGCGAAGTGCAGGAGCGCCGGAGTGAACGCCGTTCGCATCGCCGGGACCGACGTCCACAATACGGCTACAGCGCGCGCCCCTTCAACTTTGGAAACTAATGGCGCCTCTGCCGCCCATGGAAAACGGCCCCGCACGGGGCCTTTTCTTTGGCCGCCACTTGTGGTCTGAGCCGTGATCATGACCGGCCCCGATTATTCATACGAGTCCAGGGCGATTGCCGAGGGCGCGCGCATCATCGCGGGCGTCGACGAGGTTGGGCGCGGGCCGCTGGCCGGGCCTGTTACCGCCGCCGCCGTGGTGCTGGATGCAAGCCGCATCCCCGATGGGCTGAACGATTCCAAGAAGCTGACGGAACGGCGTCGCCTTGCGCTGTATGATGCCATCTTCGCCAACGCCGAGGTCAGCATCGCCCATGCCACTGTACAGGAGATTGATGAGCTGAACATTCTTCGTGCATCGCATCTGGCGATGACGCGGGCGTTGGATGGCCTTCCACGCCGCCCGGACATCGCGCTGATTGACGGCAACATGACCCCGCGCGGCCTGAGCATCCCCGCGCGGACAATCATCAAGGGTGATGCCCTGTCAGTGTCAATTTCTGCGGCCTCAATTGTGGCAAAAATATGTCGAGATTGTGTGATGCGGGATTTAGCGCAACACTACCCCGGCTATGGCTGGGAGACGAACGCAGGATACCCGTCAAAAAGACACAAAGAGGCACTGCAAAATCTGGGGGTCACCCCACACCATAGACATTCGTTCAAACCTATCCACAAGATGTTGTATCAAGATAAATAGTTAACCCTCTGATTCAATTAATAAATTGACGACGAATCAGCAATGACTCATCTTTGTCCACAAGCAGACAGAGCGCAAAAACGCGCCGGGACAGAGGCAAGACATGACAAAGATGACCAGGATCAAGGCGGCGGCGACGCTTCCTCTTAACACCATCATGAGCGGCGATTGCATCGAGATGATGAACGCGCTTCCCGAAAACTCGGTTGATCTGATTTTCGCCGACCCGCCCTATAATTTGCAACTCAAGGGCGATCTGCACCGGCCGGATAACAGCCAGGTGGATGCGGTCGATGATGCCTGGGACCAGTTCGACAGCTTTGCCGTCTATGACAAGTTCACCCGCGAATGGCTGGCCGCCGCGCGCCGCCTGCTGAAACCAAATGGGGCGATCTGGGTGATCGGATCCTACCACAACATCTTTCGCGTTGGCGCGGCTTTGCAGGATGCGGGCTACTGGATCCTGAACGATGTGGTGTGGCGCAAGTCGAACCCGATGCCGAATTTCCGTGGCAAGCGTCTGACAAATGCGCATGAGACAATGATCTGGGCTTCCAAGCAGGAGGGCGGGAAATACACCTTCAACTATGAGGCTCTGAAGGCGCTCAATGATGGCGTTCAAATGCGCAGCGATTGGGTGCTGCCGATCTGCACCGGTCACGAGCGGCTCAAGGATGAGGCGGGCGACAAGGCTCACCCGACACAAAAACCCCAAAGCCTGCTGCACCGCGTCATCGTCGGCAGCACCAACCCTGGAGATGTCGTATTGGACCCCTTCTTTGGTACCGGGACGACCGGCGCGGTGGCCAAAATGCTGGGCCGTGATTATATCGGGATTGAGCGGGACGAGGGGTATCGCAAGGTCGCTGAAAAGCGCCTCAAGGGCATCCGCAAATTCGACCGCGAGGCGCTACAGGTCAGCACCTCCAAACGCGCCGAGCCGCGCGTGCCCTTCGGCCAACTGGTCGAGCGCGGCATGCTGCGCCCGGGCGAGGAGCTTTATTCGATGAACCAGCGCCACAAGGCCAAAGTGCGCGCAGACGGCACGCTGATCGGCGACGACATCAAGGGTTCGATCCATCAGGTCGGCGCCCATCTGGAAGGCGCGCCCAGCTGCAATGGCTGGACCTACTGGCACTTCAAGAAGGACGGCAAACGTGTGCCCATCGACCTTCTACGCCAGCAGATCCGCGCCGAGATGGCCGAGCGCCCTAACTAAGAGTTTCCCTGTTTCACAAGAACACCGCTGGTGCCTGTGGTCTGACGCAAGGCACCACTAACTGCGCCCTGCCGCGTGTCGGTAGGGCGTCTTTTTGAGTATCTTTGCCAAGATGAAAATATGGACGCCTTTAATTCATCTTGGCAAAAATACTCAAATTCGGCAGCGGCTATTACAGGGCCCACGCTGCTTTTAGTCCGTCCAGCACAGCTTCTTCGGCGGTTCTGGGGGCCATGCAGTCGCCAATTCCGATGATCTGGCCATCGTAACCCTCCAGCGTGGTTAGCAGAGTGTCCGCAACATTGGTGCCCTGCGCCAGCACCAGCGTATCTGTGCCCTCAACCATAATGGCCTCACCATTGGCCGCGTTGATGAAATAGGCGGTGTCGTCATCAGCGCCGTAGAGCTGCGCGTAGGGGATGATTTCGACGTCCAGTTTCTGGATGCGGCCTACCATCGTATCGCGGACGTAGCTTTGCAGCATTTCGCCCGCATGAGTGCCGTTCACGCATAGCCGCACCCGGCGGCCCGCGCTGGCCAGCAGTTCGGCCACGCCAAGGCCGACCCAGTCGGCGCGCCAGTCGGCGATGGTGACAGATCCGCCCACATTGGCGTGGTTGCGCAGCACGTCCCAAGCCGTAACAATATGCGCTTCCTCGCTGAACTCCATTCCGTGCGGTATACGCGCAGTGCCCCCGGTGGCGACGATGACGGCATCGGGAGCGGATTTGGCCACCATCTCTGCCGTCATTTCGCTATTCAAAGATACGGTGACGCCTGACTGCTGCATTTCGCGGCTCAGGTTCGTTACGATGCCGCCAAATTCGGCGCGTCCCGGCAGCATCTGCGCCAGCAGCGCCTGACCGCCCAATTGCGCAGCGGCCTCGTGCAGCGTTACGTCATGACCCATTGCGGCGGCGGTCGCTGCCGCTTTCATGCCGGCAGGGCCGCCGCCGATCACGATGACGGTTTTGGGCGCGCCGGTCTGGCGCCGCGTGCCATAAGTCAGCTCGCGCCCTGTTTCGGGGAACTGGATGCAGGAGATCGGCGCGCCCTTGTGGAAGTGGCCGATGCAGGCCTGATTGCAGCCGATACAGGCGCGGATATCGTCGGGGCTGTCTGCCTTGGCCTTGGCGGGCATGGCCGGGTCGCAGATCAGCGCGCGGGTCATGCCGCACATATCCGCCTGTCCGGTGGCGACGATACCCTCGGCCTCCTGCGGCTGGTTGATGCGGCCCGCCACCATCACCGGGATGTCCACCGCCTGTTTGACCGCATGCGCAAAGGGGGCGAGATAGCCTGTATCCTCGAACATCGGCGGCACGATATGGATCGCGCCACTCAGGCTGGCCGACGTTCCGGCGATAACGCTGACATAATCAAGGCTGGGCGCCAGCGCGCGGATCACTTCAAGGCTATCGGCATCCTCCATCCCGTCATGCGTATGCTCGTCGCCCGAAATGCGCAGGCCGATGGCAAAGCCCTCGCCGGTGGCTGTGCGCACCGCGTCGATAACCTCGCGGACAAAGCGCATGCGGTTTTCCGCGCTGCCGCCATAGTCATCGTCGCGCCGGTTGACCTGCGGGCTGAGGAACTGCGCCGGCAGGTAACCGTGGCTGGCGACGATCTCGACCCCGTCGAGGCCGGCCGTTTCCATGCGGCGGGCGGCGGCGGCATATCCGTCCACCACCTCGCGGATCATGCGCAGGGGCATGGCGCGCGGGATTACGTGAAAGCGGTCCGAAGGCGTGGCTGATGCTGAATAGGCGACCGGCGCGGTGCCGTCCGCCACCTCCATAATCTCGCGGCCCGGATGAAACAGCTGGGCAAAGATGCGGGTGCCGTGCGCGTGCAGTGTCTGGGCCAGACGCGCGAATCCCGGCAGGCAGTCGTCATTCGTGCCCATCAGCACGTGCGAGGTGTAACGCGCCGTTTCGTGTACGCCGACAACCTGCGACACGATCAGGCCGGCACCGCCGCGCGCCCGCGCCTCGTGATAGGCGATCATCGCGTCGGTGACCTGGCCGTTATGGGACATTGACGTGTCGTGACCGGTTGACAGGATGCGGTTCGCAACCTCGATGCCGCCGATTTTCAGCGGGGTGAACAGGTGCGGGAACAGCTGGGATGTGTCGGGCATTGGGCGACCTCCGGGCGGGGATTTGCCAATACGCTAGCGCCGCGGCGCCGCAGCTTCAAGCGGGGGGCGGGTTGGCGCCTTTGTTATAGGGTGTCCAATCGGTCGTTTGCGGGTAGTTTGCCTTGCGCCATGCGCGCACGCGCGGGTTCATCACGCGGCGCCAGAGGGGCGGGACCATCGCCGCCATGGTCATGATCGGATAGCCGTAGGGCAGTTGCGGCGCCTCATCCTCGGTATAGTTTTGCAGCAGGGGAAACCGTCGGTCTGGTTTGTAATGGTGGTCCGAGTGGCGTTGCAGATTGATCAGCAGCCAGTTTGTGGCCTTGTGCGCCGCGTTCCAGCTGTGGCGCGGTTTGACATGCTCGTACCTGCCATCGCCCAGATGCTCGCGCGTCAATCCGTAATGTTCGACGTAATTCGCCAGCTCCAGCTGCCAGATCGCGACCAGCGCCTGCCACAGAAACAGCGCAAGCCCGGTCCAGCCGCCCAAGGCCAGCGCCAGCGCCAGCATGGCGGCCTGTAGCGCCCAGTAGCGGAAGAACGGATTGCTGAGATGCGTCCATTTGCGCCCGCGCCGCGCCTGCATGGCCGCTTCGGCGCGAAAGGCGGATGCCACCTCGCCCGGCAGGACGCGCGCGAAAAACCGGTGAAACCCCTCGTTATAGCGCGCCGTCACGGTATCGCGCGGGGTGCCGACATGACGGTGGTGTACGTGCAGATGTTCGGACCTGAAATGCGAATACAGCACCATGGCCAGTAGGATATCGGCCATCCACCGTTCAATCCGGGGTTTTTGGTGCATCAGTTCATGCGCATAGTTAAGGCCGATGGTGCCGGTGATGACGCCAACGCCAAAGAACAGCACGATTTTCTCCAGACTGCCCAGATGGGCCGCCTGCGGGACATACCAGATCATCCAGAACAGCAGGATGAACTGCACCGGCGCCCAGATCAGCGTGATCGCGCGATACCATGTGATGTCCGTCTCGGGCGCCAGATTATCCAAGTTCAGGCCCAGAAACGCGTCCAGGATCGAAAAGAAATACCATGTGAAAACCGGCAGCAGGATCACCGTCCAGCCGCCGTGCAACGCGCCGATGATTGCGATCGGGACCAGCAGCAGCGACATCCAGAACGGGATGGCTTGCCTGATATGGGCGGCGGTGGGCATGGGGCGGCTCCGAAAAGGTTGGCGCAGTCTAGCCCAGCTTTTGCAGCTTTTCACGCGCCAGATCAAAGACTTTGCGCATCACCGTCGGCAGTTGCGCGGGCTGAAACTGTGCCAATGGGATAAAATCGCCCTTTAACGGGGCCGCATCCATGCCGACCTGCGCCAATGCGATGTTAAGACGCAGATGGAAATGGGTGAAGGTGTGGCGCGCCTCCTCGTTCAGGGTTTGCCAATCGGCCTCCAGCGGCGGCGCCGGTGCGGCCGCGTCTTCGGTCCAGTCGCTGCCGGGCCAGCCCAGCATCCCGCCCAAAAGCCCGCGATCTGCGCGCCGCTCCAGCAGGATCGCGCCGTCGCTGCGCTGGGCGACATAGGCAATGCCATGGCGGGTGGGCTTGGGTTTCTTCGGTGTCTTTTTCGGCAGCTCCTGCGCGGTGCCGGCAGCGCGCGCCGCGCAGGGATCGCGCCATGGGCAGATGCCGCAGGCAGGATTGCGCGGGGTGCAGATGGTCGCGCCCAGATCCATCACCGCTTGGGCATAATCGCCGGGGCGCTGCGCGGGCGTCAGGGCGGCGGCAGCGGCGGTCAGCTCGGGCTTGGCGGCGGGCAGGGGGGTGTGGATGTCATGCAGGCGGGCCATGACGCGTTCGACATTGCCATCTACCACCGTTTCGGGCGCATCGAATGCGATCGACGCGATGGCGGCGGCGGTATAGGGGCCGATACCCGGCAGTTCCAGCAGCGCGGCGTGGTCTGCAGGAAACCGACCGCCATGATCGGCTACCACCGCCCGCGCACATTTCAGCAGATTGCGGGCGCGCGCGTAATATCCCAGCCCGGCCCATTCGCCCATCACATCGCCGTCATCGGCCCCGGCAAGGTCCGCCACAGTCGGCCAGCGGGCGGTAAAGCGTTGAAAATAGGCGATAACGGCGGCAACAGTGGTTTGCTGCAGCATGACTTCGGACAGCCAGATACGGTAGGGATCGGGCAATTCGCCCAAGGCGCGCCGCGCCGGGCCGACGCGCCACGGCATGTTCCGCGCATGAACGTCATACCAGTCCAGCAAATCGGCAGTCCTCGCCGTCTCACGCATTCTTTATGTTCCATTCGTGCTATCTGCTGGCGTGCACCGCCGCTTGCCCTAAACTGGCCCCTGACGTCAGGAGATCAACCAATGCCGCCGCGCCGCGCCACAACCAAGGGTTTCACCCGCTCCAGCACCCTGCTGCAAGAGCGGATTCGCAAGACATCCGAAAGCCGGGGTTTTGCCGAATCGCGCCTGCTGACGCAATGGACCGAAATCGTCGGTACCGATGTTGCCGCCATCGCCCGCCCGGTCAAGGTGGGGTATGGGCGTGGTGGCATGGGGGCGACGCTGACGGTGCTTACCACAGGCGCGCAAGCGCCAATGCTGGAGATGCAGAAGGAGGGGCTGCGCGCCCGCGTCAATGCCGTCTATGGCTACAATGCGATTTCGCGCATCATCATCACCCAGACCGCGCCGACGGGTTTTGCCGACGGGCAGGCCAGCTTCCAGCACCGCCCGCCGAAACAGGCGCCGCGCGCACCAGACCCGGCCACCGCTGAGGAGGCGCGCCATATCGCCGCGCCCGTGGGCGACAGCGGGCTGCGCGCTGCGCTTGAAGCCTTGGCGCAAAATGTTCTATCCAGATCCAAACGCTGACCCGAAAGGAATATTTCCATGAATCGCAGATTGCTGCTCGGCGCTGCCGCGCTGGCCCTTGTTGGCGGAATTGTATGGTCCCAGCTTGGCGGAAGCCAGACCACCGGGGCGGCCAACGCCGCTGTTGATTACGCCGATGTCGACACCTCTTCGATCGTCGAGATGACGATGGGCCCCGAGGACGCGCCGGTAACGGTTGTTGAATATGCCTCGCTGACATGCCCGCATTGCGCGCGTTTCCATGAGACCACCTTTCAGGAGGTGAAGCGCGATTTCATCGACACCGGCAAGATCCGCTACATTTACCGCGACGTGTTCTTCGACGGGGCGGGCCTGCGCGGATCGCTTCTGGCGCGCTGCGCCGGGCCGACACGGTTCTTTGGCATGAATGATCTGCTGTTCAGCCGCCAGCAGAAATGGCTGGATGCCAAGACGATGGGCGATGTAATGGATAATCTGGTGCGCATCGGCAAGGTCGCGGGTCTGGGCGAGGAGCAGATCAAGGCCTGCATCGAAGATCAGGAAAAGGCCGAAGTGCTGGAGGCATGGTTCCGCCAGCATGCGGAAAAGGACGGGATCACCTCGACGCCCACGGTGGTGGTTGACGGCAAATCATACGGCAACCCGTCCTACGGTGAGCTGAAGAAGATCCTGGACGAGAAGCTGGCAGAATGACAATCGCACCTTTATCGGGTCTGAAAGTCGTCGAACTGGCGCGCATTCTGGCCGGCCCTTGGGCTGGTCAGACGCTGGCCGATCTGGGCGCCGAAGTGATCAAGGTCGAAAGCCCCGAGGGCGACGATACCCGCCAATGGGGCCCGCCGTTCGTTTTGCGCGAGGGCGACCGCTCTGCCGCCTATTTTCACGGCTGTAACCGGGGCAAAACCAGCATCACCGCCGATTTCCGTACGCCCGAGGGGCAGGAAAAGGTCCGCGCCCTGATTGCCGAGGCCGATATCGTCATCGAGAATTTCAAGGTGGGCGGTCTGGTCAAATACGGGCTGGATTACGCGTCATTGGCCAAGGATTTTCCGGGGCTGATCTATTGCTCGATCACCGGGTTCGGGCAGGACGGCCCTTATGCGCATCGCGCGGGCTATGATTATATCATTCAGGGCATGTCTGGCTTGATGTCGATCACAGGCGCGCCCGAAGGGCAGCCGCAGCGTGTGGGGGTGGCCATCACGGATATCTTTACCGGCGTCTATGCAACCACCGGCATCCTTGCCGCGCTGCACCAGCGCAGCGTCACGGGCAAGGGCCAGCAGATCGACATGGCGCTGCTGGACGTGGCCGTCGCGGTGACGGCGAACCAGTCGATGAACTACCTGACAACGGGCGAGGCACCGGGGCGGATCGGTAATTTTCACCCCAATCTGGCGCCCTATCAGGTGTTCGATTGCTCGGATGGCTACATTATCATCGCGGTCGGAAACGATGCGCAATATCAGCGGCTTTGCGGTCTGCTGGGCGTGACTGATCTGGCGAGCGCGGCGGAATATGCAACCAATTCGGACCGCGTGGCGCGCCGCGATCAGCTGAGCGCGGCACTGACCGAGCGCACGAAGACCTTCACCAAGGAAGGGCTGCTCGCCGCGTGTGAGGACGCAGGCGTGCCGGCTGGGCCGATCAATACGCTGGATGAGGTGTACGCCGACCCGCAGATTGTAGCGCGCGGGATGCGGATCGATCCCGATGGCGTACCGGGTGTGCGCACACCGATCCGGTTTTCGGATGCAGAGTTATCGCTGGGCAAGGCGTCCCCGAAATTGGGCGCACGCGGCTGAACCATGGCTGCCCGGCTACAACCCGAAGGCCTCCAGCCGGGCATCCAGCGCGGACCAGTCCGCGACGTCCAGCCTGACCGGCAGCGTCAGCACCTTGGGCCGAAACGACGCAGGCAGGCGCACCGCGTCCTTTTCGGTGGTCACCAGCTGCGCACCAAGACGGCCAGCCTCGGCGTCGAGTCGCGCTAGCAGCGCTTTGGTAAAGGGCTGGTGATCGTCCAGCGCCTCAAATCCGGCAAGATCAGCGCCCAAGCTGCGGAGCGTGGCGAAAAACTTCTCCGGATGGCCGATCCCTGCGAACGCAAGACAGCGCAGTCCTTCCCAATCCATGCCTGTCTGCAAAGGCGCCAGCACGCCGCGCAAATGGGGCAGGTGCACCGCAGCACCCCATGCCGCGCCAAACGCGTCCTGCGCTGCCGCGCCGCCAATCGAGAGCAGCAGATCGGCGCGTTTGAGGCCGACACCCACCGGCTCGCGCAGTGGCCCGGCAGGCAGGCAGCGGCCATTGCCAAAGCCGATGACGGCATCGACCACGACCAGCGAGATATCCTTGTGCAGGGCCGGGTTCTGGAATCCGTCATCCAGAACGATCACCTCGGCGCCTGCGCTTACTGCGGCTTGGGCTCCGGCGGCGCGGTCCTTGGCGACCCACGCGGGCGCGAAAGCGGAAATCAGCAGTGGCTCGTCGCCCACATCGGCAGCGCCATGCGCGCGGGGGGCCACCTGAACGGGGCCGTCCAGCCGCCCGCCATGGCCGCGGCTGACCACATGCACGGCGCGCCCGCGCGCCACCAGATGCTGCACCAGCGCGATCACCGTCGGGGTCTTGCCGGTGCCGCCTGCGTTCAGGTTGCCAACGCAGATCACAGGCACGCCAGCGCGCATCGGCGTGCCCTGCGCCAGCCGCCGTGCCGTGGCGCGGGCATAAAGCGCGCCGAATGGGGACAGCAGCCGCGCACGCAATCCGGGCGCCGAGGCGGGACGGTGCCAGAATTCCGGCGCCCGCATCAGCGCATTTCCAGATCGTCGAGCATGTCGTGCAGCATTTCCAGAATGTGGTCCGTCACCTCGGCTCCTGCCGTTGCCACCTCCCATGCCGCATGGGCCATGGTCGCGCTGCGGTCAGCCGCAATCAGATGCGCCAGCGCACCGGCCAGTGTGTCTGCATCACGCACGATCCGCGCCCCACCGGCGCCGGCATAGCGTTTGTAGCTCGGCAGGTAGCGCCCGACATTCGGGCCGTACACGATGGCCGAGCCGTGGGCGGCCGGCTCGTTCGGGTCGCTGCCGCCCATGCCGGGCGTCAGCGAATTGCCCATCAGCGATATGGTGGCCAGCCTATACCACAGCCCCATTTCGCCGGGCGTATCGGCCAGCAGAACCTGCGTCGACTCCTCGGGCATGCCGCCTTGCGACCAGATCGAGTGGCGCCACTTGCCATGCCTGAGCGTGTTGCGGAACGCGTCTGTGTCAGACAGATCGTTGGGCGCCACGATCAGAAACAGCCGATGCGCCAGCCTGCTGGCCTGTTGATGCGCGGTCAGCACGACCTCCAGCTCACTATGGGTAATCATCGCGGCCAGCCATATGGGGCGCCCGCGCAGGGCATCTGCCATCTCATCGCGCAGCGGCTCGTCATAGGGCAGGGCGATGGCGCCCTCCTGAAACAGGCCAGTGACGGACAGCCGGTCCTCAGCCACGCCTTGCTTGCGCAGGATGCGCGCGGTCGCCTCGGACCGGGCCATGATCCGCTGGAACCGGCCCAGAAGCGCGCCGGTCACGTCCGGCAGCCAGCGCCAGTTCGACCGCTCCAACAAAGACGCATCCGCATCGACCAGTATCAGCGGTACCCCGGCGCCGTCTGCTGCCGCCAGAAGCGCGGGGCGCAGATCGCCGCCGGTCCACAAGCAGACATCCGGGCGCCAGTGCGCCAGAAATGCAGCGGCAGTTGCGGTGGCGTCCCCGACTAACGGCTGATGGATCGTCAGCGCGCGGGGGCGGCCAGGCAGTTGCACGCCGTCGGACGTGGTCAGCAGCAAATGCAACCCGCCCCCGGCCATGCCGTGCGTCTGGCCGCGCTGCGCCGACAGCCGTTCGACCAGTTGCACCAGCGCATTGGCATGCTCAAGGCTGGTGGCATGGCCCCATACCACCGCGCCGCCAGGCCGTGCGCCGGTGGGCGCAAAGCCCGCGCCGGTTCCGGCGGTGCCCCGCCGGGCCCAGGCCAGGTATGTGGCCAGGCTGAGCGATGGCGCCATCGCCGGGGCCTAGCCCAGTTCTTCGGTGGGGGAGGCTGGCGTTTCCTCGTCCCGCAAGCGGTGCAGGTGGGCGATGAAATAGCGCGTATGCGCATTGTCGACCGTGCGCTGCGCTTCGGCCTTCCAGGCATGATGGGCGGCCTCGTAATCAGGGAAGATGCCGACAATGTGCAGGTCGTCGATGTTCTTGAAAACGTTCTTTGACGGGTTTGTCAGCTCGCCGCCAAAGACAAGGTGAAGGCGTTGGGTCATGGGGGGCTCCTTGGTGGGATCGTCGAACCGAAACTATGGGCTGGGATGCGTGGGGGCAAGAGCGCTGCGATAGCACCCCTACTTCTTATCATAGCCCTGCTTCTGCGCCTGATAAAGTTGCGCATAGAGGCGATTTTGCTTTAGCAAATCCTCGTGCCGACCATCCTCGACCAGTTGGCCGGCCTCCAGTACGAAAATACGGTCGGCATCCGCAACAGACGACAGGCGGTGCGCGACGACGATGGTTGTCTTGCCCTTCGTCAGGCGGTCCAGCGCGGATTTTATCCGCGCCTCGGTCGCCTGATCCAGCGCCGATGTCGCCTCGTCCAAGAGCAGGATCGGCGCGTCGGTCAGAAACGCGCGCGCGATGGCGATGCGTTGTTTCTGACCGCCCGACAATTGGGCACCTTTCGGGCCAACAGGGGCAGAGCCGCGGGCGCGGATCAAATCCGCGATCTCGGCATTCTCGGCAGCCTGCCAGACTTCATCATCGGATGCGTCCGGATTGACGTAGCGAATATTTTCCCAAATCGAATTGTTGAAGATCACGATATCTTGGGCGACGACCGAATAGGCGCCTCGCAGCGCAGCAACCTTCAGCTGGTCAATCGGCTGGCCGCCGATGGTTATGCGCCCGCCCTTGGTGTCATATAGCCGCGTCAGCAAAGACAGGATCGTCGTCTTGCCTGACCCGGTCGAGCCGACGATGGCCGACACTTCGCCTCCCTTGAATGTCATATCAAGGCCGTGAAAGAGCGGCTGGTCGGGGCTGTAGGAGAAATGCACATCCTCCAGCACGATATCTCCGCGCGTGTCGAAATCGGTCCGCGCCCCCGGCTTGTCCGTGATGCTTGGCAGCTCGTCATAGAGGCGGCGGATACGCTCCAGCAGGACCAGATTGGACGGCAAACTGCCAAAGAACAGCGCCAGCAGGCGGGCCGGATCAAACACCATGACCATGCCCAGAAGGAAGGTGATGATGCCCGCACCGTCCATGTCAAAGCTGGGGCTGAGCACCATGTAGCCGCCGCCGCCGATCACCAGCACGTAAACAAAAGCCGAGGACAGATCGATTGACGGCATCACCAGCGCTTGTGTGATCTGTACACGGTTCATCAGATCGCGGATCGCGCCGGTGCCTTTCATCAGGCGGCTGGTTTCGACGCCTTCCTGACTGGCGATCTTGACAGTGCGCATGCCATTCACGGTCTCTTCGATCCCGTTCATGTAGTCGCCCATCGCTGTTTCGGCGTCGCCTTGCGCGATCTTTACCCGGTCCGAGACGTAGTTCATGATCCAGATGATGAACGGCAGCACCACAACGGCGGTGGTGAACAGGATCGGGTTTTTCCAGATCAGATAGCCCGACACGATGATGACCGTGACAGCGTCGCGCACGGCGTTGGCGACGGCTTGACCGACAAAGACGCCCAGCCCTTGGGTCTGCGTGACCAGCCGTTGAATGATTTCGCCTGATTTCGTGCGTTCGAAATAGGCCAGATCCAGCGACATCATATGAGCGATCAGGTCGCGCCGCATCTGGAATATCGCATCATTGCTGATCCAGATCGTGATGCGTGGCACCAGATAGGACATCAGGCCGCGCACCGCGAACAAAACGAAAACGACAATGCAAACCTGCACCAGATCCGCAATGCTGCCGCTTTCAAAGATAACCCGCAGGCCGCTTTCTGTCATCGACAGGAATTGCTGGTAAACGACGCCTTGCACCAGAATCATCACCATCACCACAATCAGCCAAGGTGCCTTTTTCCGCAGATAGCGCGCCCACAGCCAGCGCAGGTTTTCGCGGTCCCGCTCAGAATAGAGCGCTGCGCGTTTGGGCTTTGATGGCTTGGTCATATGCGGGCCGGGCCTTGGGTTGGGGCGTGTGGCCCGGTCTTAACGGGTTCCGGCGGCGGCGTCACGCGCTGCCGCCGACCTTTGTTTATTCCCAGCAGCTGACGAGCACGGTTATACCTGCCGCGCGCTCTGACATCTGCGCCGGAGCAAGCGGGCCAGCAGACGTGCTGGCCGTTCCCGGTGCCATCCCGGTATCCGCCAGCAAGCGCGCCAATGCATCCGAACCAGCGGCAAATGCCACATCTTCGGGCAGGGTGCGCGCACCACCCGCGCGTGACAGCAGCATCCCCAGCACAGCACCGCCCGCATCCATAACCGGACCGCCCGCATCGCCCTCAAGCGCAGCGAGTGTCAGGCGTTTGATGCCCTTTTCGCCGTTCAGCCCCCGAATATCGGACACTGTGCCGAACGTCAGTGAGGGTGCGCCCAGAACGCCGCCGTAGGAATAGCCAGCCAGCGTCACTTCGGACTGGATGCGCGGCGCGCCTTGGCTGAGCGCGGCCACGGAGATCGGAGCCACAGCGCCGCGCGGGCGCAGAACCGACACGCCCAAGGCGTCGTCCGTTGCGGCGACGTCGGCGTCCTGCCCGTCTTCGATGGTGATACGGCCACAGCCACTGGAAAATTCGGACGTGGTTACCACTGTGCCGCCTCCGTCAACGTAGAACCCCGAGCGCGAGAATTTAGGCTTGCGGATCTCCAGCCCTGAAATCAAATCAATGCTCTGCGCGTCGTTGTACCCGGCACCGGGGTCCAACACACCGCTGGTGCGGGTAAAGCTGTCCTGCATGACGCGCAACAGACGGGTGCGCCGCTCTTCGTCGCCTGCGGGCCAGATAAGGGTGAACCCCTTGATTTCCCCGCCGTCAATCCGCGCCTCGGTATGCGACACGAAGCTGGCATTTTCGCCAATCAGGGTAAAGCTGTCCTTGCCACGTTCACGCGGCCCGCTCTGCGGCACGATCTCAAGCGTTTGCATGATGTCATACAGGCCATATAGGGTGTCCTGCGTGCCCTCTTGGCTGATCATCAGAACGCGCGCCGGAATGTCGCCGGTCGCGTCGAAATGCGCGAATGGCGGCTCGTATCTGGCGAATTTCACCACGCCCAGCGGGATCTGCATCTCAATTCCAGCCTTCGGATCGGCAACGCGCTGCAGGTCCAGACCGTCCAGAACGGCATTATACTGTTTCAGCAATTCTCTCCGCTGAAGGGTGGTTAGAATGCCGGTTGCCTCATACCCGTTGGCGGCCTGCCAGTTGACCATGGACCGACGCGTGCCTGCGCCGAACGCGGCGTCGATGCGCCCTTGGTAATGCCCGGCCCATTCCAGCGCGACCTGTAGGCTGGCCCGTTCGTCACGGCTGAGCAATGCTTCGCTGGCGCGCGCCTCGCGCGGAGATTCGTCAATGAATTCGGGCTCTGGAACAGGTGCCGACTGCGGTTGCGTGGTTTCTGATTGCGCTGTCTGGGCTTGCTCCAGCGCCGCTGCCAGATCACCAGGTCCGCTGGGGTCTGTCGGAATCCTCGCCGTGCCCCGCGTCAGAAGGTCGGCACCAACAGGCCAGATCTGGCGGGCATATTCCGCGCTTTGCGTGATATAGCTGTCGCGAGGTATGCTGCCATCGCGGCGCAACGTAAACAGAACTTCGTCCGCTACGTCCTGATCATACGGCCCCAGCGCCACGACGTACCATCCCGAACCATCCAGATCGAACCCGTTCACGTCATTCAGCGTCGCGGAGCGACGGCGCAATGCCTCGTTAATTGCCGCCAGGTTCGGCTGTGCTTCGATCTGAACCCAAACCTGTTGCTGAGTGCCTGTTTGCTGCGCCTGCGCCACGCCCAAGGATGCGCAAATCACGAAAACCGTGGCCAGAAATATCCGTATCATTCTATCCGTCACCCATCAAACCCGTCGCAAATTCCATTGCGTTTCTCGTCTTCTAGCAAAAAGCCTATGATATGCACCTAAATTATGAAGATTTAGTATGCTGATTGCGGTGTTTGAGCGCATTGCACCTTGCCGGACCGCCCCAAATTAGGCCGGGCCGCCTGATTGACGCTTTGCGCAGCCCGCCGTAGGTAGGGGGCGCGATTTCAGGGGCGCCGCGCCCCATGGCATCCCGAAAGAGGCCCGCATGACCGACACCACCGCCAGACCGCGCAGCTTTCAGGAGATTATCCTGAGATTGCAAAGCTATTGGGCCGCTCAGGGCTGCGCAATCATGCAGCCCTATGACATGGAGGTCGGTGCCGGGACGTTCCACCCCGCCACCACCCTGCGCAGCCTCGGGCCGCGCCCATGGGCGGCCGCCTATGTGCAGCCATCGCGCCGCCCCACCGACGGGCGCTATGGCGAAAATCCGAACCGCTTGCAGCATTATTATCAGTATCAGGTGCTGATCAAACCCAGCCCGCCGAACCTTCAGGCGCTCTATCTGGGCAGCCTTGAGGCTATCGGCATAGACATGGCGCTGCATGACATCCGCTTTGTCGAGGATGACTGGGAATCGCCTACTCTCGGCGCATGGGGTCTTGGCTGGGAGGTGTGGTGCGACGGTATGGAAGTCAGCCAATTCACCTATTTCCAGCAGGTTGGCGGCCATGACTGCGCCCCCGTGTCGGGCGAGCTGACCTACGGGCTGGAGCGTCTGGCGATGTATGTTCTGGGCGCCGATCACGTCATGGACATGCCCTATAACGACCCCTCCGCGCCCATTCCGCTGACCTATGGTGACGTGTTCCGCCAGACCGAAGAAGAATTCAGCCGCTGGAATTTCGACATCGCTAATACCGAGGTGCTGCTGCGTCACTTCGAGGAGGCCGAGGCCGAATGCCGCGCCATTCTGGACGCCCCCGAGGCCGATCCAAAGACCGGCAAGCGCATCGTCATGGCGCATCCGGCCTATGATCAATGCATCAGGGCCAGCCACATCTTCAACCTGCTGGACGCGCGCGGCGTCATCTCGGTGACCGAGCGGCAGTCCTATATCGGCCGCGTCCGCACGCTGGCGAAACAATGCGCCGATGCTTTCGTGCAAACGACCGCAGGCGGCTGGGCGACCTGATGGGAAAGTTCCTCACTGTGTTATTGCTTGCCTGCGCCATGGGCGGCGGCGCCCTGATGTACTATCAACAGGTCTACGCCTATTATTACGAGATCACGCCGAACGGCGACACCGACGTGCAGATCACCTCGCTGATCACCGATACGCCCGAGCCGGTTCTCTACGATGACTTCCGCGCTATCGACGCTGACAGTTCGCCCATCCGGTATCGCGCCTGCTTCACCACGTCGATGAGCCTGCCCATGTTGACCGAAACCTACGTGCTGGACGAGGGCGCCGTGCCGCTGACCGCGCCCAAATGGTTCGACTGTTTCGACGCCAAGGAGATCGGCGCGGCGATCGAGGCGGGCAGCGCGCTGGCCTTCCTTGGCACCGAAAACGTCGAATACGGCATCGACCGCATGGTTGCCATTCACGATGACGGGCGCGGCTGGGCGTGGGACCAGATCAACCGCTGCGGCGAGATCGTGTTTGACGGCCAGCCCGCCCCCGACGATTGCCCGCCAGCCCCCGAAGGATACTAAGCCATGCCCGATCTGCTGATCGAACTTTTCTCCGAGGAAATCCCGGCCCGGATGCAGACCCGCGCGGCGGCTGATCTGAAGGCGCGCGTGACCGACGGTCTGGTCGAGGCCGGGCTGACCTATGCCGGTGCCGCCGCGTTTTCCACGCCCCGCCGCCTGACGCTGGCGATCGAGGGGCTGACCGCATCCTCGCCAACCACGCGCGAAGAGCGCAAAGGCCCGCGCACCGACGCGCCCGAAAAGGCCATCGAGGGGTTTTTGCGCGGTGCGGGCGTCACCCGCGACGATCTGGAGGTGCGGGACGAGAAAAAGGGGCAGGTTTACTTCGCCACCGTCACCAAGCCGGGCCGCAATGCCGATGCGATCGTCGGCGAGGTGCTGGAAAACGTCATTCGCAATTTCCCATGGCCGAAATCCATGCGCTGGGGCAGCGGCAGCCTGCGCTGGGTGCGCCCGCTGCATTCGATCCTGTGCATCCTGACCGATGATCTGGGCGAGGCCAGCATTGTGGGTCTGGACGTGGACGGCATCACCGCGGGCAACTCCACCGAGGGCCACCGCTTTATGGCGCCGGGGCGGGTTGCCGTCAGCGGCTTTGACGATTACGCCGCCAAGCTGAAGAAGCGCCACGTTGTTCTGGACGCCGCCGAGCGGGCCGATGCGATCTGGCAGGACGCCACCAATCAGGCGTTTGCCGCCGGGCTGGAAGTGGCCGAAGATCCCGCCCTGCTGGCCGAGGTCGCGGGGCTGGTCGAATGGCCGGTTGTGCTGATGGGCACGATTGATCAGACGTTTCTGGGCCTGCCGCCCGAGGTGCTGCAAACCAGCATGAAGGAGCATCAGAAGTTCTTTTCCGTGCGAAATCCGAAGACGGGCCGCATCGAGCGCTTCATCACCGTGGCCAACCGCGAGACGGCGGACAATGGCGCGACCATTCTGGCCGGCAACCAGAAGGTGCTGTTCGCGCGGCTCTCGGATGCGAAATTCTTTTGGGAGAATGACCTGCGCATCGCCGAGGCAGGCGGGCAGGCGTGGCAGGACGCGCTGGCGAATGTCACCTTCCATAACAAGCTGGGCAGTCAGGCGGACCGGGTAAACCGCATCGCCGCACTGGCGCGCGAGATCGCGCCGGTGGTGGGCGCCGACCCCGATCTGGCCGAGCAGGCCGCGCGCTGGGCCAAGTCCGATCTGCCCTCGGAAATGGTCTATGAATTCCCCGAATTGCAGGGGCTGATGGGGCGATATTACGCAGACGCCGCCGGTCTGCCTGCGGCAGTGGCTGCCGCCGCGCAGGAACATTACGCGCCGCTGGGGCCGTCAGATGATGTGCCGACCGCGCCGGTATCCGTGGCCGTGGCGCTGGCGGACAAGTTGGATATCCTGACGGGTTTCTGGGCGATTGACGAGAAGCCGACCGGGAGCAAGGACCCCTTTGCGCTGCGCCGGGCGGCGCTGGGGGTTATTCGGTTGGTGCTGGAGAATGATCTGCGTATCAGGCTCACCGCTCCCGCAACTGCATTTGATGTCGGCTTCACGATGTATGGCACACAAATACACGCTCAGGGGTTGCGCGCGAAGTCGACGGACCTCCTCTCCTTCTTCCACGACCGCCTCAAGGTTTACCTCCGCGACCAGGGCATCCGCCATGACGTCATCGACGCCTGCATCGCTATGGAGGGCAATGACGACCTCGCGCTCTTGGTCAAACGCGCCACGGCGCTCAGCGATTTCCTGAAGACCGAGGACGGGGAAAACCTGCTGCAGGGCTTCAAGCGGGCCAACAACATCCTCAGTCAGGCCGAAGAAAACGACGGTGTCGAATACTCCTTTGGCGCCGATGCCAAATTCGCCGAAACGGACGAGGAACGCGCGCTGTTCGCCGCGCTGACGAAAGCCGAGCCGCAGGTCGCCAAAGCCCTGAAATCCGAGGATTTCGCCGCCGTCATGTCCGCGCTGGCCGGTTTGCGCGCGCCGATTGACGCCTTTTTCGAGGCGGTGCAGGTGAATTCGGATAATCAGGTGGTGCGGCGCAACCGGTTGAACATGCTGGGCCAGATCCGCAAGATCGGGCTGGCGGCAGCAGATCTGACGCGTATCGAAGGCTAGCCGCCGGGCGTGCGCCTGTCCGTTCCGGCGGGCGGGCGCTTTGGCAAGGTCGCGCGCCACCTGCAGTGTGGACGGGTTTGGCGGGCATAGAGTGCATGTTATGACCGTTGCCGCGCCACCACAGGGCCCGTGCGCACCCGGCTGACGTAGCGCCCGCCCCCGCAGTTTCCCTTGCCATGCGCGAGATCACGCCTATGCTGCACCCACACAAGAAAGGCGCCGCAGTGCAGCATCGCGATCAGGACATCACGCTCATCACCCCCGGTGCGCCGATTGGCGCCCATACGCATGGCGGGCGGGCAAAATGCCTGCAACGCCTTGCGCGGCTGAAAATGCCGGTGCCGCCGACTGTCGCGCTGTCGTTCAAGGTTGTTCACGGCATTGCGGCGGGCGGCATGCCGGACCTGCGCGCGCTGCTGTCGATGCTGGACAATGCGGCGCTGCTGTGTGTGCGCCCTTCGTCCGAGGATGGCGATTGGGGCGGTCCGCGTGCGATGCTGAATATCGGCATGTCGGACGCGATGCGCGACAGGCTGGCAGACCGGATCGGCCCCGCCGCCGCCACGCGGCTCTATTTGCGGTTCATTGAAAGCTATGCCATTCACGTCGCGCGGCTGGACCCCGATATGCTGGACGACATGCCCGAAGATCCGGACGAGGCGGTGATTTTCGCCCTGCGCGTTTATCACGAAGAAACCGAAGAGCCGTTTCCACAGGACATCGCCGTGCAACTGGCCGAAGTCCTGCGTTCCATGGCGCGCGCGTGGGAGGGCACGACCGCCCGCCTTTTGCGGCAGGCCAAGGGCGCGCCGGTAGATGCCGGGTTGGGCCTTGTGGTGCAGGAAATGGCCATTGGCCTCGGCCTCGGAGAGAGCGGCAGCGGCGTGATGCAGCTGGTCAACAGCAAGTCGGGTGCGCGCCAGATCACCGGGCGATACCTCAGCCAGAGCCAGGGCCGTGATGCTCTGAGCGGAAGCAATGGCACGATTTATCTGGAACGGGACGCGCGCGGCCCCTCGCTGGCGGAACTGGCGCCAGAGGCGTTCGAGCAGTTGAAATCGCATCTGATGCTGATGCGTGAAAAGCTGCGCGAGGAAATGCAGGCTGAATTCACCATTGAAAACGGCAAGCTGCACCTGCTGGACGGGGTGCGCGTGGCGCGCAATGCCCGCGCGGCGGTCAGTATCGCGGTGGCAATGGCCGAGGATGGTATCATCAGCCGCGAAGAGGCGCTGATGCGGATCGAGCCGCGCGCGCTGAACGAACTCTTGCACCGGCAGGTGGACCCGGAGGCCCGCCGCGACGTTCTGGCGCGCGGAGTCGCCGCCAGCCCCGGCGCAGCCACTGGCAAGATCGTCTTCACGGCCGAAGCCTCGCAAACCGCCGCCGCGCGCGGCGAGGCCTGCGTGCTGGTGCGGCGTGAAACCAGCCCCGAAGATATTCGCGGCATGCACGCCGCTGTGGCCGTACTGACCGAACGCGGGGGCATGACCAGCCACGCGGCGGTGATCGGGCGCGGTATCGGCCTGCCTTGCGTGGTCGGCGCGTCCTCGATGCGGTTTCAGACTGTGGCGCGCAAACTGACAGCGCCGGATGGCCGCGTGCTGCACGAGGGCGACGAGATTACCATCGACGGCACCAATGGCGAGGTGTTGTTCGGGCAGGCGCCGCTGCTGGATGCGGGCCATGATGACAGCTTTCAGGTGCTGATGGCCTGGGCAGATGATGTGCGCGATATCGCTGTGCGTGCCAATGCCGACACTCCGATGGATGCCAAGATGGCGCGCAATTTCAACGCGCACGGCATCGGATTGTGCCGGACCGAGCATATGTTTTTCGAGGAAGCGCGCCTGCGCGTCATGCGCGAGATGATCTTTGCCAGCACCAGCCCTGACCGTGCTGCGGCGCTGGAACGGCTGCTGCCCATGCAGCGCGATGATTTTGCCGATCTGTTCCGCATCATGCAGGGCCTTCCCGTTTGCATCCGCCTGTTTGATCCGCCCCTGCACGAATTCCTGCCCAGCGATCGCGCCGGGCACCGCGCGCTGGCTGAGGCGCTGGATATGCCGCTGAGCACGGTCATCCGCCGGGTCGAGGCGCTGTCGGAATACAACCCCATGTTGGGGATGCGCGGTGTGCGGCTGGGAATCACTGTGCCGGAAATCTACGAAATGCAGGTGCGGGCCATCTTTGAGGCAACCATCAAGGTCGCCGGCGAAGGGGTTCAGATCGTTCCCGAAGTCATGATTCCGCTGGTATCGGCCAGCCGCGAGGTTGATTTGGTCAAGGCCCGCGTCGATGCTGTCGCCGCCGCCGTGCGCAGTGAGACGGGACAGGATTTTGACTATCGCCTTGGCGTCATGGTCGAAACCCCGCGTGCTGCCCTGCGTGCCGGCGACATAGCGCCGCAGGTTTCTTTCCTCAGCTTTGGCACCAACGATCTGACGCAGATGACATATGGCCTCAGCCGCGACGATGCGGGACGGTTCATGTCGGAATACGTCAAACAAGGCGTCTATCCCGAAGACCCCTTTCATACGCTGGATCTGGACGGCGTAGCCGAATTGCTGAGCATCGGCGCCGATCGCGCGCGCGAGGCAAGTCCGGGCATCACCCTGTCGATCTGCGGTGAACATGGGGGCAACCCCGAATCGATAGCCTTCTGCCGGGCGGCAGGGTTCGATTATGTATCCTGTTCGCCCTTCCGCGTTCCGGTGGCACGATTGGCTGCCGCGCAGCTGGCGGTGCGGGACACGCTAGGGGATCAGGGGCGCCGATAGGCCATGAAACAAGGGGTCTGAGCGTGCTGACCGTCCGGCTGACCATAGTCTGAAACCGGCAAGAAATGGCTCAAAATCGGCACCGGCTGGACTGAACGGCCCGAAATATGTATGTCCCCCGGATCCGGGAGGGCTTGGCCCTTCGCCATTCGCAGGTTGATCCATGTCACCCAGTTTTAAATACATCGCAGTCGCGCTGGCTGTTGCCACCACATCCGTCCTGCCCGCAGGGGCAGATACCGCCATTGAAAAGCTCTTGGGCCAGGAGCGCCGCGGCCTGAACGCCATGTCCCAGACCCGCGTTGCCAGCTACCTCAAGGCACCCGCCGCCACGCTGGGATACACCCGCGAATGGCTGGACTCGCAGACCCCGGCCAAAGGTGGCGAAGACTGGCGCTGCCTGTCCGAAGCGCTGTATTTCGAAGCGCGCGGCGAAACCGTCAAAGGCCAGTTTGCCGTTGCCGAAGTAATCCTGAACCGCGTCGACAGCCCGCGCTATCCCGGCACGATTTGCGGTGTGGTCAAGCAGGGCACAGGCCAGCTTTATGGCTGCCAGTTCACCTATACCTGTGATGGAAACGCCGAAGTCATCGCCGAGCCGCGCGCGTTCGAGCGTGTGGGCAAGATTGCAGACATCATGGCCCGCGGCGCCGAACGCCCGCTGACAGGCGGCGCCACGCACTATCACACCAAATCCGTCAGCCCCAGCTGGTCGCGCAGTTTCCCGCGTACGGCTGATATCGGCACCCACTATTTTTACAAACAACCAACGCGCCTGTCGCAGAACTAGCCTTGCGCACCGCTTTGCGGATTTGTGCACGGTCCGGTGCCATGCTAAGCCCCGATCAGCGCGGCCGGTCTCGCGCCGCGCAAGCAGCAGGAATACGCGATGAGCGATGAAATATCACTGGCCTTCGGGCATCCGGAGGCCCGTGCCGAGGCGACGGCGCCTGATGGCCCTCTCGACCGTATTTCCCTGCGTGATCACATGGTCGACGTCGAGATCGGCGCCTTTCAGCTTGAGCGTGGCATCACTCAACGCATCTGTTTCAACGTGGTTGTCGAAGTACGCCCTGTGGGTGCGGATCTGGAGGATGATGTTGATCGCATCCTCAGCTATGACCGCGTGACCGAGGCGATTGCCGCCGAACTGGCCGAAGAGCGGTTGAACCTGCTGGAAACACTGGCCGAAAACGTGGCCGAACGTATTCTGGCCGAACCGCAGGCGATTCGGGTGTTCGTGCGGATCGAAAAACTGGATCGTGGCCCCGGTGCGCTGGGCGTCGAAATTGTCCGGTCGGTGGATGATCTGGCGACGAAACCCGTCGGCTCGCATGAACAGACCGCGCTGCGGCCTCATGTCGTCTATCTCAGCAACGAAGCCGTGAAATCACCCCATCTGATTCGCTGGCTGGACCAGCTGGAGCAGCGGGCCGAGCCGGTGATCCTGTGCGTTGGGCGCGCCGATGTGATGCCGCCCCAGACGGGCCACCGCATGACGCAGCGCCGGGTTGATCTGCTGGCAATCGAGCAGAACGCATGGGTTCTGGCCGGGCGCGACGACCGCTTTGTCGTGGTTGACACGCGCACCGAGCTGGACTGGGCGATGCGCCATGGCCGTATCAGCGTCTGGGCCCCCTCCAAGATCGTTCTGGACGCCGTCGATGGCCCCACCGTCGGCCCTGACAAACCGGTTGCGCTGGCCGCGTGGTTTGCCGGGCATATGGATGCATCCGACCTGCTTCTTATCGGCGAAAAGCCATTTGAGAATGGCAGCAAGGTGCCGGTTCTGGTGCAGGACATCGCGCAATCGGGCCTGTGAGATGAGCCGCGTTTACTACCGCCCCATTGCCCAGTCCGATCCCTGCCGTCCGGCAGGCGCGCTGCCGCTGGCAGGTGGCTGGACATGGTTCGACCGCGCCGAGCGGATGACGCGCGATGGCAGTCGTGAATTGGTCGGTGCAGGTGATATTCCCGTCGATATGCTGGACCGCCTGACGATGTTGCGGGCGCCTGTCGCGCGTCTCAGCTTTGATGTGCCGCGCCTGATGGGTATTCTTAATGTGACGCCTGACAGCTTTTCCGACGGTGGCCGGTTCAATGCACCTGAGGCAGCGCTGGCCCAGGCCCATGCCATGGCAGAGGCGGGGGCGGACATGATCGATGTCGGCGGCGAATCGACCCGCCCCGGCGCGCAGCCTGTTGCGGTTGAGGAAGAGATCGCGCGCACGGCGCCCGTCATCGCCGCCATCCGCGCTGGATTAAAAGCGCCCATGTCCATCGACACACGCAAGGCTGCTGTGGCCCAAGCGGCCATTGGCGCTGGGGCCGATCTGGTTAATGACGTGTCGGGTTTCACCTACGATCCGGCGCTTGCGCCGTGGTGCGCCGAGGCGGGGTTGCCTGTCTGCGTCATGCACGCGCAGGGCGATCCGCAGACAATGCAGGATAATCCACTTTATGATCATGTGACGCTGGATGTGTATGATTTTCTGTCTGACAGGGTGGATGCGCTGGTGTCCCAAGGCATCGACCGCGCGCAGATCATCGTTGATCCGGGCATCGGGTTTGGCAAGACGCAGGCCCATAACCTGACCTTGCTCAGCCAGATCAGCCTGTTCCACGGTCTTGGATGTCCTGTCCTTCTGGGGGCGTCGCGCAAGAAATTTATCGCCACTATTGGTGCCGCGCCGGAGGCTGCTGCGCGCATGCCCGGCTCGGTCGCGGTGGCGCTGGCCGGCATGGCGCAGGGGGTGCAGATCATCCGCGCACATGACGTGGCGGCGACGCGGTCGGCCATGGCATTGTGGCAGGCGGCCACATCCGGGCGGGTTTGAGATTATTCGCGAATAATCTCACGCCCGGCGGCGGCCCGCGAACAGCCGCCGGAGCGCGCTTGCCTGACTGAGGCCAAGTCCGAACAGGATCAGCAGCAGCGCCCAGTAGATGTTGGTCGGCAGGTCTTCGCCCAAAAAGACGATGCCCAGCATCATCGACCACAGCGGCACCTGATAATTCAGCAGCGACATGAACACCGGCCCGGCGCTGCGGATGACCTGCACCAGCAACAGTTGCGCCACTCCGGTCGGCAGAGTGCCAAGATACAGCAGCGCCAGAAGGCTGGTTGTCGGCACGCTATCGGGGATGCCCTCGACCATCAGCGCATAGGGCACAAACAGTGCTGCGCCGATGGTCAGTGCAGCTGCGGCCAGCGATATCATATCTACATCAGGGCAGAGCCGCGTCAGGATGGCGCCGACGGCATAGCTGAATGCGGCTGCGATGCAGGCGATGCGCGCCGTCAATTCAAACTCAGTGCCAGTCGCCGCAAAGGCGCTGGGGCCGATCAACACGACCACGCCGCAGGTGCCAATCATGAAGCCGATCAAGCGTCGCAGGTTCATCCGGTCGCCCGGCACCAAAAAATGCGCCAGTGGCAGGATCAGCAGCGGCACCACCGCCATACAAACGCCGGCAAAGCCGGAGGCGACGAATTGCTGGCTCCAGCTGAGAAGGAAAAACGGCAATGCATTGGTAAAAATGCCCATGCCGAGGGCAAAGGCCCAGACCATTCCAGCGCCTTTCCCGCGGATCGGCGGCAAGCCACCGCCGCGAGCGTACGCGATAGCCAGCAACAATATCGCCCCAAGGCCAAGGCGTGATGCCACCACCAGCCGCGGGCCGACGCCCTCAAGTGCGAGTTTGGTAAACATGAATGCCGCCCCTAACATGGCGCCCAGTAAGATCAGGCGAAACCAGTTGGCGGGTGAGATGGGGGTCATGGCTCTGGCCTTGCGCGTATCGTGAAAAGGGACGCCCGCCAAGCAGCAAGCCCCTTACCGGATGTGTGGAAGAAAACGCTTCGGTTGGCCACAAGATGGCCAACCTTTTCCTTAGAAATTCGACCTGAACACTCCACGAATGGGGATGTCAGGTGAAGTACGAACCGAAAAATTCTGCGAAAGCTGCTTAACGGCGCCTGCCGCTCCCTTTTGTCGGGGTGGATGTGAACTTTTGCCGAAACGCACAGTACACTCATTTCGGCGTTCCGCCGGATCCCCGCGACGGCCGGGGCCTAAAGATTGAAACCGCCGATATCAACTTTCCGCGTGGCAAAGTCGGCGGCACCGGAGACAGAAAATACTGCGAGTGCGGCTCTTGTGGACAGGATTCCGTGATCAAGAGCAACCGCGCTGTTGGCGAAGAATACACACGCCTGCGCCGATTGCAACGCTCGCCCGGCACGTCCTGCGCCAACCGGCAGGGCGTCTCAAACGACAAGAGGTTAGGCATATGGCCGGGGCGTTATTGGCGGACCGATCGGGCCAAAACGGGGCGTCAGCGATATGCCTGCAAGCGGTATAGATCGACGTTCACCGCCAGGTATCCAACGCGCAATCATCGGCGGCAATCCAAGGACGGGCAGATTCTGAAGCTTCTCGTTCACGGAACTTTCCCATCGAAGAATACCGACATCACCGACGTGGCGCCGCGGGACGTTTATCGAAAGCTGAATTTTATCTATGGCCGCATTCGGAAGATCACCGGTGGGCGTGAAGACGATATGGCGCAAGTCGAGGTGGATATGACCGCAAATGGACTACTTGGGAAAAGATCGCTGCCGGCGGCACCGTGGACGCATACGGACGGCTTGCGAGTTCAAGAAAGACCTCAACGATATCACCGCCAGCGTCAGTGGCGTCCCATCCTGTTCAGCGGGCATGGCAGGGCCTTGTCGGGTATTGTCGTTCTGGCTTTCTTGCCGCGAATGACGCCTTTCAGCCCCATGTCGCACATCAGCCGTGCCACCGTGCATCTGGCGACGTCAAAGCCTTATCGACGCATCTGATGCATATCTTGCGCACGCTGTAGACATTGTCGTTGTGCTCTCAGGCGCGCTCGATTCCGGGCCGCACAGCCTTGTCGCGCGTGACTCGATTCGACAGCAAGTCAGGGTTCGCCCGCTTGGGCATGTGGTCGTGGAACGTGCCCTCTCGGCAGAATTGCTGCGCAATTCGCCTGCCGGGTAATAGATGGGGCAATCGACAGGTGCTTGCAGATCAGCTCGCCCCCGATGTCCCTGTTCTCTTCGATAAAGGCGATCATATTCTGGACGGGCGATCGAGCTCCGACTTGGGCAAAATATGCCGACGCCTTTTGCAGGATCTCATTGGCTTGCTTCAGCTCGCGATTCCTGCGTTCCAGCGCCTTCATCTTTTCGGCCATCTTGATCGTGACACCGGTTCGCTCGCCACGATCAACTTCGGCGTTTTTGACCCATTCGTTCAGTGTCTGGCGCGCGCAGCCGATCTTGGAGGAAATCGACGGGATCGCAGAGCAGCGGCTCTCGTGCTGCTCGGCGCCATTCATATCCATGCGAACAGCGCGTTCGCGCAGTTGGGGGAAATACTTGTTCCTTATCTTGCACATATAGCTCCATCCTGCTCAAGAGTTGGAGCCTCCGGCAAACCCGGAGCAGTTCTCTTCCCGCGTCCATTGACCTCAAGACGGGTCGACCGGAGCTGTCGACAGGGCGGTGTGCGAGGCTGGTGCGCCTTGCCACGCTTGCGCAGCGTCGACAGGTATTTCCACAAGATTCGCGGCACAGTGCCGCCTGCCCTGTCTCGGCGCCGAGCGCGACTGGCCGATACTGGGATCTGCATTTACTCTACACGCCGGAAATGCTGCTCAAGATCATCGAGATCCACCGCTTTCATCACAACTGGATGAGGGCACTCAATACCAAGCGCCCCCCGGCCATTCAGTCCAGCTTGGCCAACGGAAAGCTGTACGAGCGGGATATCTTCGGAGAATGAACGAAAAAGCGCGCTGTCATGGACAGCGCGCAATCTTCCACGCATCCGTTAAGGGAGTTGCCCAAGCGGATGCCCCTGTGATCGGTATGGGTCCGCGATCAATTCTTCTCTTTGTCGACCATCTTGCCAGCCGAGATCCACGGCATCATGCCGCGCAGCTTGGCGCCGACTTCTTCGATCTGGTGCGCGTCGTTCATCCGGCGCGTGCCCTTGAAGAACGGCTGGCCGACCGCGTTTTCTGTCATGAAGTCGCGCACGAACTTGCCAGACTGGATGTCGTGCAGGATCGCCTTCATCTCTTTCTTGGTCTGCTCGTAGGGCAGGACGCGCGGGCCGCTGACATATTCGCCATATTCGGCGGTGTTCGAGATCGAGTAGTTCATGTTGGCGATGCCGCCTTCATAGATCAGGTCCACGATCAGCTTGACCTCGTGCAGGCACTCGAAATAGGCCATTTCGGGCGCGTAACCCGCCTCGACCAGCGTCTCGAAGCCCATGCGGATCAGCTCGACCACACCGCCGCACAGAACGGCCTGTTCGCCGAAGAGATCGGTTTCGCATTCTTCGCGGAAGTTCGTCTCGATAATGCCCGAGCGGCCGCCACCGATGGCGGAGCAGTAGGAAAGGCCCAGCTCCAGCGCCTTGCCGGACGCGTCCGTGTCGACAGCGACGAGGCAGGGCACGCCGCCGCCCTTGACGTATTCGCCGCGCACGGTGTGGCCGGGGCCCTTGGGCGCCATCATGATGACGTCGATGCCGGCCTTCGGCTCGATCAGGCCGAAATGCACGTTCAGCCCGTGGGCGAATGCGATCGCGGCGCCTTCGCGGATGTTGTCATGCACGTATTTTTTGTACGTTTCGGCCTGCAATTCGTCGGGCATGGTGAACATGATCAGGTCGGCCCAGGCGGCGGCCTCGGCGATGCCCATGACCTTGAGGCCTTCGCCCTCGGCTTTTTTGGCCGATGCAGAGCCTTCGCGCAGGGCGACGACGAGGTTTTTCGCACCCGAATCGCGCAGGTTCAGCGCGTGGGCGTGGCCCTGGCTGCCGTAGCCGAGAATGGCGACCTTCTTGTCTTTGATCAGGTTGATGTCGCAATCGCGGTCGTAATAAACGCGCATGATTTTATCCTTTCGTTGCTGTGTTGGTGCTGAAACTACGCGATGTGGCCTGAGAGGAAATACAAAACCACGTTGATAGGCTAATTATTTTGAGTATTTATAACCAAGATGAAGCAATGGCGGGAAAATCATGCTCGATGATACGGACAGGCGGATATTACGGCATTATCAGCATGCGCCGCAGCTGGGGCCGGCGGCGCTGGCGGATCTGGCGGGGGTGACGGCCAATACCTGCGCGCGGCGGCTGGAGCGGATGCAGGCGGATGGCGTGATTTTGGGTAACCGGGCGGTGATCAACTGGGCCAAGCTGGGCTATGAGGTGGAGGTCAGCTTGCGCGCGCAGCTGGACAAGACGCAGCCGCGCGCGTTTGACGAATTCACCGCAGCGGCGCGTGAGGTGCCGGAGGTGATCGAGATCCAGACGTTTCTGGGGCGGGTCGATCTGCGGCTGTATGTGATCGCGCGGGATATGGCGCATTATCAGCATATCTATCGCAGTGCGATCCTGACACTGCCGCATATCACCGAGATTGAGGCGCTGATGCACATGGCGCGGATCAAGTCGGATGAGGGGCTGCCGCTGTGATCGACCTGGATGATGTGGATCGCCGGATACTGCGCGAACTGGTGGCGGACGCGACGCAGAGCGCCAGCGCACTGGGGCGCAAGCTGGGCCTGTCGCAGCCCGCGACGTGGCGGCGGGTGAAGCGGCTGTATGATACCGGCGTGATCAAGGGCCAGCGGCTGGATCTGGACCGGGAGAAGCTGGGATTCGGCGTCAGCGTTTTTCTGGGGATCAAGCTGGCCACCAAGGGGCGCGTCAGTCTGGATGATTTCGAGCGGGCGGTTTCAGCCATTCCGGAGGTGCAGAGCGTCGAGCATATCCTGGGCGTTTATGATTACCGCCTGCGCGTAGTGGCACGCGATATCAGCGATTTCGAACGGGTTTTGCGACGGCGGATCATGACATTGCCCGGCGTCGGCGATGTCGAGGCGAACGTCTTGCTGAGCGAAGAGCGCAGGCCCGGCCCTATCGGGTAATATTCGTATGCCGATGTATCCGTTGCCATTGCGATTGTTGCGCGCTAACAGTTGGGAAACGTAAATCCCGGAGATGCAATATGACTGCCCTACTCGATACTGTCGATCCCGATGGCCTGCTGGAATATTCGGTGGTGTTTACCGACCGGTCGCTGAATCATATGTCTGCCGCTTTTCAGACCGTGATGCGCGATATTTCGGGCATGCTGAAAGATGTCTACAAGGCCGATGCCGTGGCGCTGATTCCAGGTGGCGGCAGCTATGCAATGGAGGCGGTCGCGCGCCAGTTCGGCAGTGATGCGCATGCGTTGATCGTGCGCAACGGCTGGTTTTCCTATCGCTGGACGCAGATTTTTGATGCGGGCAAATTCACGTCGGACGAAACCGTCTGCATGGCGCGCCAGTCGGGCAATGATGCCACCGCGCCCTTCGCGCCCGCACCGATCGAGGAGGTGACGGCGCGTATCCGCGAGGCCAAGCCGGATGTGGTGTTCGCGCCGCATGTGGAAACGTCGGCCGGGATTATCCTGCCGGATGACTATCTGAAGGCGCTTGCGGATGCGGCGCATGACGTGGGCGCGCTGCTGGTTCTGGACAGCATCGCATCGGGCTGCGCCTGGGTCGATATGAAGGCGACCGGTGTGGATGTGCTGATTTCCGCGCCGCAAAAGGGGTGGTCGGCCTCGCCCTCCGCCGGAATGGTGATGATGTCGCAGCGCGCCGTGGACCGGATGGAGGGCACGCAATCGAACAGCTTTGCCATTGATCTGAAGAAATGGCACCAGATCATGCAGGCCTATGAGAATGGCGGCCATGCCTATCACGCGACCATGCCCACCGATGCGCTGCGCGCGTTCCGCGACACCATGCTGGAGACCAAGGAATATGGGTTCGAGAAGCTGCGCGAGGCGCAGTGGGCGCTGGGCAATGGCGTGCGGGCGATGCTGAAAGAGCGGGGCGTTAAATCGGTGGCCGCCGATGGCTTTGGCTCGCCGGGGGTCGTAGTCAGCTATACCGATGATCCGGATATCCAGAATGGCAAGAAGTTTGCAGCCGAAGGGATGCAGATCGCCGCGGGCGTGCCGCTTCAGGTGGGCGAGCCCGAGGGGTTCCGCACCTTCCGGCTGGGTCTGTTCGGGCTGGACAAGCTGTATGACGTCGACGGCGCGTTGTCGCGGCTGAAGGCCGTGCTGGACAAGGTGCTGTAATCAGCCAGCCCCGCGCGCGCCGAGGCCCAGACGCATCAGGCCTCGGCGCACTGGCGCAAGCGCATAAAGCGCGTTCAGCCCCATCGCGCGCGCATCGCGCAGGGGCTGAGCATTCACCATAGAGGCACGGTTGAGCAGGTCGATACCGACAGTGCGCGCCACGATATCGGCGTGGCGGGCGCGGTGATAGGCGTCCAGCATGGCAGTATCGCCGAGGGTATCGGGTGATTTTTCCGCCAGCGCCAACAGGGCGGCGACATCGGCAAGGCTCATGTTCAGACCTTGCGCGCCAATAGGCGGCACGACATGCGCGGCCTCGGCGATCAGCGCGACGCGCTGCGCGCTCATCCGGTCCGCGGCTTGAGTGATGATCGGCCACAAAGTGCGGCGGCTGGCCAGTTTCAGCGGGCCGAGGATGTGGCAGGAGCGGATGTTCATTTCGGCCTCGAACGCCGTCTCGTCCAGCGCGGCAAGGCGCTGTGCCTCGGCGCCGCGCTCCATCCAGACGATGGCCGAGGAGGGCATCCCGTTATAATCGGGCAGCGGGACCAGCGTGAAGGGGCCGCCACTACGGTGAATTTCGGTCGAAACATTCTCATGCGGGATTGGGTGAGTGACGGCAAAGGCCAGTGCCTTTTGTCCGTAGCGGGTGGTGCGCACGTTGATTCCGGACGCCCGGCGAATCGGTGAATTGCGCCCGTCGGCGGCCACAACCAGCCGAGCAGTGACGCGGGCGCCATCCGACAGGGTGACGATTGCCTCGTCGTCGCGGGTCATCAGATCGGCGGTGCCGGTGCCGGGGCGGAATTCCACGTCCGGCAGATCACCGATACGGGCCAGCATTTCGCGGCGCAGCAGCCAGTTGGGCAGGTTCCAGCCAAAGGGCAGGTCCGACAACTCATCCGCGTCAAAAGCGCGCACAAGGCGCGGCACCGGCTCGGCCCCGCCCGCGTCGATGATGCGCATGGTCTGAAGCGGCGTGGCATGGGGCGCAAGGCGGTCCCAGATCCCCGCGCGCTCCAGCAGCGCCTGCGCCGGTTGCAGGAACGCGGTGCTGCGCAGGTCCGACCCGTCCGCCTCGCGATCAGTTATCGGCGCGGCAGGGTCTACGCAGAGCACGGTAAACCCGGCATTGCCAAAGATACAGGCAGCCGTCAGTCCGGCCACTCCGCCGCCCGAAATCAGGATGTCGAAATCAGCCATACTGCCCTCATGCCGTTAATCTTGCGCGCTCAGCATAGTGCGATGCGCGTCCGGGTGCCAGTTGGCCGGCTTGGCTCTACTGACCCAAGGTTATGGTAATCAGCGCAATCCAGATCACCGGAACCAGCGCCAATGCGGGGAAATAGAGGCCCGGGATACCCCAGAAAAATATGCACAGACCCCACGCGACAAGCGCTAGGAGGATCACGCCAATAATCTTGGCCGCAACGGCGTTTTCCGAAGCCTCGGTCTTGCAGTCATTCCGGGTGGCGTCCGTTTTATTTATCGCTGCATCGGTCATCTGGCTGTCTTCCTTCTTTGTTCGCGTGGAAGTGGAGATACCTCATTGGCCGGGTTGTTTCATCTAACATGGCCCGCGCGAAATGTCGCAGGCATCAAACCAGTTGCGCTAAAAAACCGCTGAGATCGTCAGTATGGTGATGAATATGCTCCGCGACCAGTGCTGTCGGCGCGACATGCACGGTGCGCAGGCCCATCGCATGCGGAATGGCCAGATTGCGCGGATCGTCCTCGAACATGGCGGCGCGGTCCGTCGTCAGACCGTCGGCGTCGAACACGGCGCGAAATGCTTCGGCATCCGGCTTGGGTGAATAGCCCGCATGTTCGACACCGTAAATTGCATCAAATATGCCCTCCAGACCGCGCGCGGCGGCGACACGGGTGGCGTAGGGCGCGGTACCGTTGGTGTAGATGATCTTGCGCCCCGATGCTGCGATGCGCGCGCGCAAGTCGGCATCGGGGGTAAGGGGGGTCATGTCGATGTCGTGCACCGCAATCAGATAGTCGTCGGGCGCCATGCCATGAACGCGCATCAGACCAGCCAGCGTGGTTCCGTGTTCGTGCCAGTACAGCGCGCGCAGGCGGTTCGCTTCGGCATGATCAACGTTCAGCGTGTCCATGACGAACTGCGTCATCCGCACCTCGATCTGGTCGAACAGCCGGATTTCCGGCGAGTAGAGCGTGTTGTCCAGATCGAACACCCACGTGTCGACATGGCTGAAATCATGTTTTGTCATGACGTGTAGATAGACGCCTGGCGGTGGTTGTCAACACGCGCGGGCTTGATTGGCCTGCGCCGCGCGCCTACGATTCGGCTGACCTGCAACTGACTGGAAATGCCGCCATGAAGCCCGCCCCCACCGATGCCTATTCGCTGATCCTCGAGGCGATCGACACGGGCGTGTTCAAGCCCGGCGACCGTCTGGTCGAAAGCGACCTGGCCGAGCGGTTTGGCGTATCTCGCACACCGATTCGCGAGGCGCTTCAACGGCTTGAGACGCAATCACTGCTGGAGCGGGACGGGCGCAGCCTGATCGTGGCGTCCCTCGACCATAACCAGCGCGCCGAACTATACGTCGTGCGCGCCGAACTGGAGGGGCTAGCCGCCAGCCTGGCCGCCCGCCACGCCACCCCCGAGGAGGTGGCAGTCCTGCGCGGTATGGTCGAACAGGACCGCGCCCTGATCGGCCGGCCCGATCTGATGGCGCGCGCCAACCGGCGCTTTCACAAGCAGATCCATCTGGCGTCGCATAACCGGTTTCTGGTGCAGCAACTGGACCTTGTGCACCGGTCGATGGCGCTGATGGCGACGACATCGCTGGCCGCCGAAGGCCGTGGCGAGACGGCGATTGCCGAACATGACGCCATCGTCAGCGCGATCGAAGCAGGCGATGCACGCGTCGCGCATGACGCGCTCAAGGCGCATATCTCAAAGGCGTTCATAACCCGGTTGCGACTGGACTCGGGCGAGGTGGCGTCGATTCTGTAGCGGACTGGCCTGCTGTGTTGCGAATGCCTAGCCCTCTTTTGTCTGAGCACTCAGCGAAAGTCCGTGGGTCGTCTTGTCCCAATAGAACGGCGCGACGATCATTTCGTAAATGGCCTTGATCGCCGCGATGGTGCCCAGCGGCGTGTAGAGATGCATTGTCGGTGTCCATAGCAGCAGATGCCGGTGCTGGCGGCCCGACACTCCCAACATGTAAAAACCGATATTCAATACTTCGATCGTCAAGAAAAGTTGGCCGAACCGTAGTAAATCGGTGCGTGGCAGCACGCCATCCAGCGGATGCGGCAGGCCCAGCAGCACCGGCCAGAAGGACCATAAAAACGGCGCCAGCAAAAATTGGGACAGCGCCGTCACGAAATGGGCCTGAAACCCGCAAAACCGCCACGCACCCAGCTGGCGATACAGCCTGATCGGTCGGCGCATATGCACCAGATAGGTCGTCATATAGCCCTTCAGCCAGCGCGAGCGTTGTTTGACCCAAGGCCATGCACGGCAATTGGCCTCCTCCCCGGTGACGGTGCCAATCACCTCGGTGCGATAGCCGTGACGCGCCATGCGAAACCCCAGATCTGCGTCCTCGGTCACGTTATGGGCGTCCCAGCCGCCCAGGGATTCCAGCACATCGCGCCGAAAATACAGGGTCGTGCCGCCTAGCGGGATGGCAAAGCCCAGCCGCGCAAGGCCGGGCAGCATTACGCGGAACCACGTCGCGTATTCGATGGTGAAACAGCGCGCCAGCCAGTTCTGGCGCGGGTTGTAATAGTCGAGTATGCCCTGAAGGCAGGCCACATCGGGCGGCGCGAATTGAAACCGGCGGGCGATCTGTGTGATCTGATCCGGGTCCGGCGCATCTTCGGCATCGAAAATTCCGACGATGTCGCCCTCACAAAAATCCAGTGCATAGTTCATCGCGCGCGGTTTGGTGCGCGGCTGGCCATCGGGCACGATGACGGCGCGCATCCACGGCGGCAGATCGATCTGGGCCAGCGTCTGGCGGGTGGTGTCGTCCTTTTCCTCCAGCACCAGAATGACATCCAGCAGACATTTGGGGTAGGTCAGCCGCGTCAGGCGGGTAATCAGCGCGTGGGCAATCTCGGTCTCGCGGAACAGCGGCACGAGCACTGACACTTTGGGCAGTTTGGACCCCACCGGCATCGGTGGTTGCACGGTCTCGGGTGGCCCCAAAGCGACCCGCGCGCAGACTGCTGCCATTTTCAGCACCGCCGAGACGATCAGCGTCAACGTGGCCCAGCCGACGAAGATGCCAAAGATCGTCACGGGAAACAGAACGGTCAGCGCGATGCAGGCGGCGATCACCACTAGCGCCACGACAATGCGCCGCATAGGAGAACTGCCCCAAGTGCGGCAGCTTTCTTCGGCAAGGGTGCGTGATTGGGCATCGACCGTGAGACGGCTGCGGGCGCTTTGCGCCACCGCCTGCTGAATATCCCGGCGCGGCGCAATAATGCGCGGCAGCGCTTGCAGGCTGGCGGGCAGATATGGATCAGCGGCAGTGTCCGGATTGTCCACGGCCAGTCGTAGCTGGCCATCCGCGCCCCGCAGCGGTGCAAAATTAGCCTTGATCATATCGCGCGCGTCCATCCCCTCCGGGACTTCTGCGCCGCCTGCCAATTCTTCGGACGTGGCCAGGCGCAAATTCGCGCGTCGGGCCTGAGCGCGCTGAATGTCCGGCGCGTCCACCAGCCCCTCGGCCAGCAGCACTCGGTCGAGCGGCGCATCGCAATTGGCTTGAACGATCAGGGCCAGCTCTGCGTCAGAGCGTGAAATCGCCCCGGTCCGCACCAGATAGCGGCCAAGGTCACACAGATCATCGCCCTGCGCTACGGCGCCCTGACGGCGAACGCTATGCCAGGACTGTGTGTCCAGCTGCCGCAGCTCTGAGATGCCCATAAGAAACCTTCCGCCGTCTGTCGTGACGTAAAGTTTCGTTTATTTCAGTTAACGGAAGGTAAAGATTTCCTTAAACCACGATCAGGAAACTGTTTCTTTTCGGGCCATTGAGGCTGCAAAACGCTCGAAAAGGTAAAAGCTGTCTTGCGGTCCCGGGCTGGCCTCGGGGTGGTGCTGCACAGAAAAGACCGGCCGATTCTCAAGCGCGATGCCGCAATTTGACCCATCGAACAGCGAAACATGCGTCTCGCTCACCCCTTCGGGCAGGCTTTGGCCATCTACGGCAAAGCCATGGTTCATCGAGGTGATCTCGACCTTGCCGGTGGTGTAATCCTTGACCGGATGGTTGGCGCCGTGGTGGCCGTGACCCATCTTGACCGTCTTGGCGCCCAGCGCCAGTGCCAGCATTTGATGGCCCAGGCAGATGCCGAAAATCGGCAATTCAGCGGCCAGCAGATCCTTGATCACCGGCACGGCATAGACGCCCGTAGCCGCCGGATCACCCGGGCCATTCGACAGGAATACACCGTCAGGCTTGTGTGCCAGCACTTCTTCTGCCGTTGCGGTGGCCGGCAAAACGGTGATGTCGCAACCCGTCGAGGCAAGGCAGCGCAGGATGTTACGCTTCGCGCCGTAATCAATCGCGACAACCTTGTGCTTGGGGTCGGTTTGGCGCGGATAACCGTCTGGCCAGGCCCAGAGCATTTCGTCCCAGCGGTAGGATTGCGCGCAAGTGACATCCTTGGCCAGATCCAGCCCCTCAAGCCCGGCAAATCCGCGCGCTTGGGCGATCAGCGCCTCGGTGTCAAAATTGCCATCTGGGTCATGCGCCAGCGCGACATGTGGTGCGCCCTGCTGGCGAATCGCACGGGTCAGACGGCGGGTATCGACGCCGCCAATGGCGATGCGCCCGCGCTGGGCCAGCCAGTCGTGCAGGTGCTGCGTGTTGCGCCAGCTGCTCGGCTCGGTCGGGTCCCATTTGACCACCATGCCGGCGGCGACGGGGTCAGCGGATTCGTCATCCTCAGGGCAGGTCCCGGTGTTGCCGATATGCGGGAACGTAAAGGTCACAACCTGGCCCGCATAGCTGGGGTCGGTCATGATTTCCTGATAGCCGGTCATCGCTGTGTTAAAGCAAAGCTCAGCGACCACGACACCGGTTGCGCCAAAACCGCGTCCATAGATCAGCGTACCATCGGCCAGCGCAAGGCAGGCGGTGGGGCGTTGCTGGGGCGCATGGGTCATAGTGGCTCTCCGGTGCTGTCAGATAGCGGGGCAAAATCTGCGCGAACCTAAAGCGTTTGGACGTCAAGTTGAAGCACAATCTGGTAGGTTGCCGCCCATGACGCAGGGGCACCTGGCCCCAAGGTTGCCAGCGGCGCTGCCTTTCTATAGTGACCAAAGGCTGGGACAGAGGCCGACGTCGCGGCACGGCCCCCCCCGAAGTGAGGATGAACATGGAAACGACATTGCACGACCGGATTGATGCTTCTCTTAAACAGGCGATGCGCGACCGGGACTCTCAACGTTTGGCAACGCTTCGGCTGATCAGTGCTGCTATCAAAGATCAGGAAATCGCCGCCCGCGCCAAAGACGGTGAAACGGCTGTGACCGACGACGACATCCTTGCCATCCTTGGCAAGATGACCAAGCAGCGTCACGAATCGGTGCGCGCCTACGAAGAGGGCGGCCGTATCGATCTCGCCGAACGCGAACAGGCCGAAATCGCGATTATCTCCGAATTCCTGCCCCGCCAGCTTAGCGACGAGGAAGTCGAAGCTGCGATCACGCAGGCGATCACCGATACCGGCGCGAAGTCGATCCGCGACATGGGCAAGATAATGGGTGCGCTCAAGGCGAAATACGCCGGTCAGATGGATTTTGGCGCCGTAGGCCCTCGCATCAAGGACCGCCTTGTTTAGCCCGGCACTCAGCCGCTAGGGTATCGTAGGCGGGCTTTCTTCTTTCTGAAAATACTCAAAACCCTCCATTGCCGGTCAGCGATCAGCTTAGCTTTCTACGCGTGCCGGTCCAAGCGCGCTGCGCAACTCGCCATACAGCGCCTTGCGTTCGTCCTCGGACAGAAACGCGCCCAGTTCAACCTCGCGGCCAGCGCCGCGCAGGGTGATGTAATGCGCCACAGGCCCGCCGGATGGATAGATTTGCGCCTGTGCCCAGTAGCGGTTGCAATCCCAGGTCTGAACCTCGCCTTTTGGATCCGTGCGGGTCAGATGCACCTGCTGATCGTCGATCATCAATGCCTCATGCAACCGGCCTGCGCGATAGCTGCGTTCAAGCGCCCACCAGAGCAGCACAACCGCACCTGCCAGAAACGGCAATAGCCCCCACAGCACAATCGTGCCGAGCAGCGGAAACAGCGGCAGCGAGATCATAATGGAGGTCGCAAGCATAAAGCCGGCAAAGCCGCGCCTTGGCAGCGACTGGTGCGGCCATAGATCCAGCCGCTGAGCGGCCTGATCAGAGGTTGGAAGGGACCATTCGTACGGCATGAGATGCAATCTAAGTCGGTTTGTGCTGATGAAAAGTGTCTTGGCGGGCAGCCCTCCCAAGTGAATTTCCACCAGAGAAAACCGGGCGCGCCTTACCGGTTGTATTTGATGAAGGGCGTCAGCGTTCCGATGCGATCATAGAGCCTGCGGGCGGTTTCGTTGAAATCCTGCGTCAGCCAGTAAACCGTGGGGCATCCGTCCGCATCTGCGGCCGCGTACACCGCTTCGATTAGTCTGCGGCCAACACCGGCGCCGCGGGCCGAAGGATCTGCGTAAAGATCCTGAAGATAGCAGACATCCGCGATCTTCCAGTTATGCGGATGGTAGATGTAGTGCACCAGCCCGACAGGCCGGTCGCCTTGCAGCGCGATCAGGCCATTCTGCTTTGGGTGATCGGCGCTTGTGAGACGCTGGAATGTGGTTTGATAGACCTCCTGCGCGAGGGACGTTTCGTAATATTCCAGATAGCCTGTCCAAAGCCGACGCCACTCCGCCTCGTCCGAGGGCTGAAGGGGGCGGATCGTCAGGGGGCTGGGCATGGTGCGCGCTTTCTGTTGATTCGGTGCCTGATCATAGTAGCGACGCGCCCTCTGCGTGCCAGCTCCGCCTGAGTCACTCGGCGGCGACAGGGCCCGGATCGACCAGCGTGACGATGTCGCGCATTATTGTATTCAGCTCGAAATCCTTTGGGGTATAAACGCGGGCAACGCCCATGGCGCGCAGGCGTTTTGCGTCCTCCTCGGGGATGATGCCGCCGACAATCACGGGGATGTGCGACAGTCCCGCTTCCTTCATCCGCGTCATCAGGTCTTCGACCAGCGGGATGTGACTGCCCGACAGGATCGACAGGCCGACGACATGCGCCTCGTCATCCAGCGCGGCGCGCACCAGTTCCTCGGGCGTCAGGCGGATGCCCTGATAGTCGATATCCATGCCGCAATCGCGCGCGCGGAATGCGATCTGCTCGGCGCCGTTGGAATGGCCGTCAAGGCCCGGCTTGCCGACCAGGAATTTAAGGCGGCGGCCAAGCTGCGTGCTGACCGCGTCCACCTGTTCGCGGATTTCCTCAAGACCTTCGGTCTTGTTCGAGGGGCTGGAGGAAACGCCTGTCGGGCCGCGATATTCGCCATGCACGGCGCGCATCTGCTGCGCCCATTCGCCGGTGGTCACGCCGACGCGGGCCGCGTTGATCGAGGCGGGCATGATGTTGCGCCCCTCGGTCGCCGCAGTTCGCAGGTCCGCCAGCGCGGATTTGACGGCGGCGGCGTCGCGCCTCGCCTTCCAGTCGTTCAGGCGGCCGATCTGCTCGGCCTCGACGGCGGGATCGACGGTCATGATGCCGCCATCCGCGTCCATCAGCGGCGACGGCTCGCCGGTGGTGAATTTATTGACGCCGACGACGACGGTCTCATTGCGCTCGATCCGGTTCAGGCGCTCGGCATTGCTGTCCACCAGCCGCGATTTCATGTAATCGATCGCGCCGATGGCGCCGCCCATGCTTTCCAGTGTGGCCAGTTCGTGACGCGCGCCTTCCTTTAACTCCTCGACCTTGCGATCAACCGCCGGGTTGCCGTCGAACAGGTCATCGAATTCCAGCAGGTCCGTCTCATAGGCCAGGATCTGCTGCATGCGCATTGACCATTGCTGATCCCAGGGGCGCGGCAGGCCCAGCGCCTCGTTCCAGGCGGGCAGCTGCACGGCGCGGGCGCGGGCGTTCTTGGAAAGGGTCACGGCCAGCATTTCGATCAGGATGCGGTAGACGTTGTTTTCCGGCTGCTGCTCGGTCAGGCCAAGGCTATTGACCTGCACGCCATAGCGGAAGCGGCGCGCCTTGGGGTCTTCGATCCCATAGCGTTCGTGCACGATTTCGTCCCACAGATCAACAAATGCGCGCATCTTGCACATCTCGGTCACGAACCGGATGCCGGCATTGACGAAGAAACTGATGCGCCCGGCCAGCACCGGAAAATCGGCCTCGGGGACGCGGGGGCGCAGTTCGTCCAGCACGGCGATGGCGGTGGCGAGGGCAAAGGACAGCTCCTGCTCGGGCGTCGCGCCGGCCTCTTGCAGGTGGTAGGAACACACGTTCATCGGGTTCCATTTCGGCACGTTTTTGTAGCAATATTCGGCCACGTCACCGATCATCTTCAGCGACGGTTTCGGCGGGCAGATATAGGTGCCGCGCGACAGGTATTCCTTGATCAGGTCGTTCTGCACGGTGCCCTGCAAGGTCGACGGATCGACGCCCTGCTCTTCGGCCACCGCGATATAAAGCGCCAGCAGCCAGGGCGCCGTTGCGTTGATTGTCATCGAGGTGTTCATCTGTTCCAGCGGGATATCCTGAAACAGTTGGCGCATATCGCCCAAGTGGCAGACCGGCACACCGACCTTGCCGACCTCGCCGCGCGCCAGAATGTGGTCGCTGTCATAGCCCGTCTGCGTGGGCAGATCGAAGGCGACCGACAGACCGGTCTGGCCCTTGGCCAGATTCGCGCGGTAGAGCGCATTTGACGCCGTCGCGGTCGAGTGGCCTGCATAGGTGCGGATCAGCCAGGGACGGTCTTTTTGCGGGTGTGACATCTGGGCGGCCTCGTGCGGTGGGTTGGTAACAATATTGCGTTATAGACTGGATATGCGAAAGATTGAGCCAATGTCAATTCGCTGCATTGCGGCATTTCGCATGGTGCGCGCTGCACGCGCCAGAGCCGTGGCGCTAAAGGCATGTTAAACGTATCGCATAGGCTGCGCAGGCGCGTCCCTTTTGCATCAAGCCGACCGCGCGACAGCGGCCATTGCACACATGCCGCATATTTCAGCTGATCTGCAAGCGCGCCTCTTGACGCTGGTCCCAACCCGCGACTTGCCGTAAAAGCCTTCAGAATTAAACTCCCGTGGTGCCCGTGGCGCCATTGCCATCAGAGGCCCAGATGTCAGGAACGCGCGACTTGCTGTACGATATCCCATCTGCCGTCATTTCTCTGGGTCTTTTGGCCTCAATGTTGCTTGCCATGGTTGCCGCCTATTTTATCGGCAGCCGCAGCCAACGCCGCACTACTGAAGAAGGGCGGAGCCAGACAACAGCGGTGCAGGGCTCGATGCTGGGCCTGCTTGCGCTGCTATTGGGCTTTACCTTTTCGCTGGGTTTGTCGCGCCACGATACGCGGTCGGTTGCCGTGGTAGAGGAGGCGAATGCGATTGGTACGGCATGGCTGCGCACTGATCTGCTGCCCGAGGATCTGCGCATTTCAGCCAAGGAGGATTTGCGACGCTACACAAGGCTGAGGCTGGAGGCTGCCGAAGTGTCCGCCGATCAGCATCAGACCCGCAAGCGTCTGGTCGCAAACGCCGAAGCGGCCTTTGCCGAGCTATGGGCGCAGGCCGCCGAACATGCAGAGGGTAACGGCGGGCCTGCCGCCGTCAGCTATGCTGCATCGCTGAACGATATGATCGACGCGCTGGGCGCGCGCGACGCCGCGATTGAACGGCATGTTCCCGAAATTGTGCTGTTCATGCTGTTCGCCACGTTCATTCTGTCGGGTGCAATGCTGGGCTTTTCATCGGGTCTGGCCGGGTCGCGGCCTGCAACACCGGTGTACCTGATGCTGGTGTTGATCGTGCTGCTGGTATTCATGATCATTGATCTGGACCGGCCAAGGCGCGGCCTGATTGAGGTTGACCAACGTCCGCTTGCCGCCCTGTTGGAAACGATGAAGGTGCGGTGATGCAGAGCTTTGCCCCCATATCCGTGGCATTTGATGCACGGCAGGCGGGGCCGTCGAGGTGACGTCAACCATCGAAATGCCGCTATGGGCGCTGCTCTTGTTGCTGGCCTTTGCGGCTGTGACTTTTGCCTCGCATTTTTTGTTCCCGTCAGTGCGCTGGTTCTTTCGCCGCCGGCTTGAGAGGGCGGTGGCGCGGCTGAACACAAAGCTGACGCGCCCGATCGAGCCGTTCAAGCTGGCGCGCCGGAACGATCTGATCCAGCGGCTGGTCTATGATCCGGACGTGACGCAGGCCATTGTTGCCTATGCCGCCAGGAACAAGGTGCGGGAGGATGTCGCGTTCGAAAAGGCGCGCCGCTATGCGCGCGAGATCGTGCCAAGCTTCAGCGCTTTTGCTTATTTCAGTTTTGGCACACGGGTGGCGAACTGGCTGGCGACTATGCTGTATGAGGTGAAAACCGGCCCGCAAAACGCCGCAATTATCGAGAGCATCGACAAGGATGCGACGATGATTTTCATAATGAACCACCGCAGCAACATGGATTACGTGCTGGTGACCACGCTGGCTGCGCAATCCTCGGCTCTCAGCTATGCGGTGGGCGAATGGGCGCGTGTCTGGCCACTGAGCCGCCTGATCAAGGCGATGGGCGCCTATTTCATCCGCCGACGGGCGCGCGGGGGCCTGTATCGGACGGTGCTGGCGCGGTATGTGCAGATGGCGACGACGGGCGGCGTCACGCAGGCAATTTTCCCCGAAGGCGGGCTGACTGTGGACGGCATTGTAAAACCGGCCAAGCTGGGCCTGCTGTCCTATCTTGTCGAGGGGTGGAAGCCGGGCGGGCGCGATGTGGTGTTCGTGCCGATTGCCATCAATTACGACCGTGTGCTGGAGGACCGCGTGCTGATCGCGGCAGCCGCGCGCGGCGATCGCAGATTTCACGCGCGCGCCTCGGTGATTGTGCGGTCGTCCATACGCATGATGTGGCAGCGTCTGCGCGGGCGTTTCGTGCGGTTCGGAACCGCGTCGGTCGTGTTTGCCGAACCGATCCGGCTGAGCGATTATGGCGATGCACCCCGACTGGGCGATCTGGGCCGCGATCTGATGGTGCGGATACAGGCGGCGATGCCCGTGCTCTATGTACCGATGGTGGCGCGCCTTCTAGTGCGCAGCGGTCGACCGCTGGACAATGCGGCGCTGGTGGCGCAGGTTGCGCAAATCCTGCACTCGGTTGAGGGAACGACGCCAAGGCCGGAGGATATCGCAATTGAAGTGGCGCGCGCCTGCACCGATCTGGCGAAACGCCATGCGATCTTTCAGGTCGACGGCGGCTGGCAGATGGCGCCCGACGGCGCGCCTCTGCTGACCTACTATGCAAATTCCATCGCCCATTTCCTGCCCGGCGCCGATGCTGCGGCTGCGAAGGAAATTTCTGCGCCCGCTGGGTCATAAAGTTACAAAAACCTAATCCCCGGCATTGCATTGTTGCGTGCGCTTGCGTATCTCGGGGTTGGATATTCGCGATTCTGCATCGCGGCAATGATATGCGAAGGGAGGCCACGCATGGCACTGGACACTGACACAAGCATCGCCAGCTACGATGCGCCGGAAAAAGACCTCTACGAGGTGGGCGAAATGCCCCCGATGGGCTACGTGCCCAAGCAGATGTATGCATGGACCATCCGCCGCGAGCGGCATGGCGAACCCGAGCAGGCGTTTCAGCAGGAAGTCGTCGATGTACCGGTGCTGGACAGCAACGAAGTCCTGGTTTTGGTCATGGCCGCCGGCGTCAATTATAACGGCGTCTGGGCGGGCCTTGGCCAGCCGATCAGCCCGTTTGACGTGCACAAGGCCGAATACCATATCGCAGGCTCGGATGCCGCCGGCATCGTCTGGGCGGTGGGCGACAAGGTGCGCCGCTGGAAGGTGGGTGACGAGGTGGTCATCCACTGCAATCAGGACGATGGCGACGACGAGGAATGCAATGGCGGCGATCCCATGTTCTCGACCTCGCAGCGGATCTGGGGCTACGAGACGCCGGACGGCTCTTTCGCGCAGTTCACCAACGTGCAGGCGCAGCAGCTGATGCCGCGCCCCAAGCACCTGACATGGGAGGAATCGGCCTGCTACACGCTGACGCTGGCCACCGCCTACCGGATGCTCTTCGGGCACGAGCCGCATGATCTGAAGCCGGGCCAGAACGTGCTGGTCTGGGGTGCGTCGGGTGGCCTTGGCTCCTACGCCATCCAGCTGATCAATACGGCGGGCGCCAACGCGATCGCCGTCATCTCGGAAGAGGACAAGCGCCAGTTCGTCATGGATCTGGGCGCCAAGGGCGCAATCAACCGCAAGGATTTCACCTGCTGGGGGCAGCTTCCCACCGTCAACACGCCTGAATACAACACCTGGCTGAAAGAGGCGCGCCGCTTTGGCAAGGCGATCTGGGACATCACCGGCAAGGGCAACAACGTGGACATGGTGTTCGAACATCCCGGCGAGGCGACGTTCCCCGTCTCTTCGCTGGTGTGCAAGAAGGGCGGCATGGTCGTGATCTGCGCCGGTACCACCGGGTTCAACTGCACCTTCGACGTGCGCTACATGTGGATGCACCAGAAGCGCCTGCAAGGCTCGCATTTCGCGCACCTGAAACAGGCCAGCGCCGCAAATAACCTGATGGTTGAACGCCGCCTTGATCCGTGCATGTCCGAGGTGTTCCCGTGGGCCGAAATCCCCGCTGCACACACCAAGATGCTGCGCAATCAGCACAAGCCCGGCAACATGGCAGTGCTGGTGCAATCGCCCCGCACCGGCCTGCGCACGGTCGAGGATGCAATCGCGGCGCGTAGCTGACGTAGCACCGGCATTCCGTCCTGCGATAACGGCCCCGTGAATCAGATCGGTTTGCGGGGCTTTTTCGTTGGGCGGTATTTAGTGACAACCGCCGCGAATGATCTCCGTCGGGCAATCATCGTCAAGCGTGCTGGCGCTGCGCGATGGCCGTGCGCAGGTGGCGACAACGTTGCGAGTTACCGGGCAGTGCTGCGCGCCCAGATCGAAACCGTCCGGCACAAGCAGGGCGCGGAGAACACCGTTAATACCCCTGGCGCTGGTGCCCGATAGGGTGGACGTCCACCAGAAAAACCTGACCGGAAATTCGGCCTAACCTTCTGCATTGCATTATAATTCCTCCTGTTGTTTAGTCGCCTTTCACATCACCAAAGAGTTCAAGGAGGAACCCTGATGAAACTGAATTTCGCACGCTTTATGCGTGCCGCAACAGTTGGCGCCGCGATGATGGCTGTCGGCTCTGCCGCCACCGCGCAAGAGCCGCAGTTTTTCCGCATTGGCACCGGCGGCACGGCCGGCACCTATTATCCCATCGGCGGGCTGATCGCGAACGCGATTTCAGCGCCTCCCGGCTCGCGCCCCTGCGAAGAAGGCGGGTCGTGCGGCTATCCTGGTCTGATCGCCTCGGCGCTGTCGGCCAACGGATCGGTTGCCAACATCAACGCGATCGCCGGCGGTACGCTGGAATCAGGCTTCTCGCAGTCTGACGTCGCCACATGGGCACAGACCGGCACCGGCATCTGGGAGGGCCGCGAGCCGGTCGAGAAGCTGCGCGTCATTGCCAACCTCTATCCCGAGACGATCCATCTGGTCGCCTCTGCCACGTCGGGCATCTCCTCCGTCGCGGACCTGAAGGGCAAGACCGTGTCGCTGGACGAGCCGGGGTCCGGCACGCTGGTCGATGCACGTATCATCCTGGGAGCCTATGGTCTGACCGAAGATGACATTGATGCGGCATTCCTCAAGCCTGATCAGGCCGCAGACCGGATGCGCGATGGCGCGATGGATGCGTTCTTCTTTGTCGGTGGCTTCCCCGCAGGCGCGATTGCCGAGCTGGCGAGCCAAGAGGCAATCACCCTTATCCCAATCTCGGGCGCCGAGGCTGAGGCCGTGACCGGCGATTACACCTTCTTTGCCGAAAACACAGTGCCCGGCGGCACCTATGAGGGCGTTGACAGCGACGTGACCACCCTGTCCGTTGGCGCCCAGTGGGTGACCAGCGCGGACCAGCCCGAAGACCTGATCTACGGCATCACCGCTGCATTGTGGAACGACAGCACGCGCAAGCTGCTGGATTCCGGCCACCAGAAGGGCAAGGTCATCACCGCCGATACCGCGCTTGACGGTGTTGGCATCCCGCTGCATCCCGGCGCGGAAAAATTCTATCGTGAAAAAGGCCTGATGGAATAATCAGACCCTCTACCGGCCCGCCACGTGCGGGCCGGTTTTTATGTTTCCGAAGAACGGCAGCGAGGCGGCGATGTCCGAGACAACCGAATCCGAACGGGTCAAGGAACTGACCGACGCGGAAATGAAGGCTCTGGAAGAGAAGTACGATCCAGAGATCCGGTTCAGGCCGCTACTGCCCAGCATGACATGGATTGTCGGCGGCGTTCTTTTTGCGTTGTCGTGCTATCATTTCTACACGTCCGGCTTTGGCATTCCGCAGGCGACGCTGCATCGCGGCACGCATCTGGCGTTCACGCTGGGCCTGATCTTTTTCTCGTTCACGGTATTCGGCGCCCGGCCTACGCCGCGAAACACGGTGCTGACGCCGATGGGCGTTCCGCTGGCCGATTGGGTTCTGGCAATTGCAGGCGTTGTTTCTGCCCTCTATGTTCCGTGGGTTTTCAGCGATCTGGCATTCCGGGTCGGCAATCCGCTGACCATCGACGTGGTGATGGGCACAATCCTGATCGTCATCCTGATGGAGGCTACGCGCCGTGCGATGGGCTGGCCTCTGCCTGTCATCGCGATTCTATTCATGGCTTATGCCTATTTCGGCCGCTCGATGCCGGGCGTGCTGACCCATCCCGGTGCCAGCTGGACCAACATCGTTAACCATCTTTATCTGACCTCTCAGGGCATCTACGGCACCGCGCTGGGCGTGATTTCGACCTATGTGTTTCATTTCGTCCTGTTCGGCGTGATGGCCACGCGCATCGGTCTTGGCCAACTGTTTATTGATCTCGCATCGGCGCTTGCGGGCCGGTTTGCGGGCGGTCCGGCCAAGGTGTCGGTGGTATCCTCGGCGATGCTGGGCTCGATCTCTGGCTCCTCCATCGCCAACACGGTCACGACCGGATCGCTGACCATCCCGGCGATGATCCGTATCGGATATCCCCGCCATTTCGCGGCGGCGGTTGAGGCTGCATCGTCCACCGGCGGGCAGATCACGCCGCCCGTCATGGGCGCGGTCGCGTTCCTGATGATCGAATATCTTGGTGTGCCATTAACCACGATCCTGACCGCCGCGCTGGTGCCGGCCTTCATGCATTTCTTTGGCGTCTTGGTGCAGGTCCACCTTGAGGCACGACGTCGCGGCCTGCGCGGTATGACCAAGGATGAGCTGCCCGTTGCGTGGACCGTGTTCAAGGCCGGCTGGCTGACCACCCTGCCGCTATTCGTGCTGATTGCCACGCTGTTGTCGGGCAAGACACCTTACCTCGCGGCCTTCTACGGCATCCTGTCCTGCATCCTCGTGCTGGTGATCCAGAATCTGCTGCGTCACGGCACCGACATCGCCGGATTTGCCAAACAAACCATGTCCGAGCTGTGGGACAGTTTCGTCACCGGCGCCAAATTCTCGCTGGCGGTCACTGCGGCGGCGGCGCTGGTGGGTGTCATCATCGGCGTCGTGACCCTGACCGGCGTCGGGTTCAAGATCGCCTATATGGTCACATCGGTCGCCGCCGGCTGGGCCGAAGATGTCTGGGGCTTTCTGTCATTCCTGCCATTCGAGGTCATGTCGATTTCAGCTTTGACGCTGCTGTTTACGCTGATCATGACGGCAATTGTGTGCATCCTGATGGGTTGCGGCATTCCGACAACGGCCAACTACCTGATCATGATCGCGGTCGCGGCGCCGATTCTCGGCATGCTGGGCGTGCAGCCGCTGGTCGCCCACTTCTTCGTGTTCTACTACGGGGTCATGGCCGACATCACGCCGCCCGTGGCGCTGGCGGCCTATGCGGCGGCGGGAATCGCGGATTCCAACGCGTTCAAGACGGGCAATACCGCCTTTCGCCTCGGCATGGGCAAGGCGCTGGTGCCGTTCGTGTTCGTCTTCTCTCCCTCGCTGCTGCTGGTGGTGGACGGCTTTACCTGGACGCAGTTCGCCATAGGCGTATCAGGCGCGATGGCCGGTATCTGGATGCTGTCGGCGGCCTTCGCTGATTGGTTGATCGGTCCGATGCGCGCGTATGAGCGGGCGCTGCTGGCCGTATCGGCCATCCTGCTGGTGGCGCCGAATATCTACGCTACGCTGGTTGGCCTCGCCCTGATTGCGCCGGTGGTCCTGCGTCAGCTGCCGATGCTGCGCATGACCCCGGCTGAACGTATGTCACTCTGAAACGCAAAACGCCGGACCTTCAGGCCCGGCGTTGCTATCAGGAAAGCCTCGGATCAAAGCGGGCTGGACGCGGCCCAGTCCCAATACATGTCGCGCGCACGCAGCGTGACCGGTCCGACCTGATAGGTGGTGTCATCGAACGCCGTCACCGGCGTCACCTTGGACATGTTTCCAGTCAAAAATACCTCATCCGCGCCGTGAAAATCATCAAAGCTCAGCGATATTTCATGCACAATCATGCCCGCATCCCGCATGTTCGCTATGTGTCGCGCGCGTGTGATCCCGGCCAGAAACGTCCCATTCGCCACCGGCGTAAACACCTCGCCATCCTTCACCATAAAGACATTGGCCGTGGCACTTTCTGCCACATTCCCCAGCGCGTCGGCGCATAGGACATTGCCAAACCCCTTGGCGCGCGCTTCGGCCAGCATACGCGCATTGTTGGGGTAAAGGCAGGCTGCCTTGGCGTTGACCACCGCATTCTCCATCACCGGACGGCGAAACCGCGTGCGTGTCAGCGTGGTTGACGCATCCGCTGGTGGCATGGGAATCTCCTCCAGACAAATGGCAAACCCTGTCGAGGCGCCATCCGGCATGATCGCCATATAGCCGGTATCCTGCCCCCAATACATTGGCCGGATATAAACGGCAGCCCCCGGCGCATAGGGCCGAAGCCCCTCGCGGATGATCTCGATCATATCTTCCAGCGCAACAGTCGGCTCCAGCATCAGCGCCTCAGCCGAGCGGTTGACCCGCGCGCAATGCAGATCCAGATCCGGCACCAGCCCATGCGCCAGCCGGGCGCCGTCAAACACCGCACTGCCCAGCCACATCCCATGATCGGCCGCGCGCATGAGGGGCACATCGCTCTCGTGCCATGCGCCTTCAAAATACGTCCGGATATTAGTGCCTGTCGCCATTGCGCGCCCCTGCTTTCATCTTTCCAAAAATACTCCCGCCGGAGGCGCCGGCGCCTTGAGAAAATTCGCGAATTTTCTCGCCTAGCATCCAACCATGCCCATTATATCATAGGCTTTGCGCAAGATAGGCGCAGCAATCTCGCGCGCGCGGTCAGACCCGCGGCACAGAACCGCGTCTATTTCGGCGGTGTCCTGCATCAACCGGCCCATTTCTTGGGAAATGGGCGCCATACGGTCCACGGCCAGATCGGCCAGCATCGGCTTGAACTCCGAAAACGCCCGCCCACCCATATCGCGCATCACTTCTTCGGCGCTTATCCCTGCCAGACCTGCATAGATGTTCACCAGATTGCGCGCCTCCGGGCGCCCCTCCAGCCCGTCCAGATCGGAAGGCAGCGGTTCGGGGTCGGTCTTGGCCTTGCGGATCTTCTTGGAAATCGTATCGGCGTCGTCTGTCATGTTGATGCGGCTCATGTCCGAGGGATCGGATTTCGACATCTTCTTCGATCCGTCGCGCAGGCTCATCACGCGGGTGGCGGCGCCTTCGATGACCGGCTCTGGCATCGGGAAAAATTCGACACCGTAATCGTGGTTGAACTTCGCGGCGATGTCGCGGGTCAGCTCCAGGTGCTGTTTCTGGTCCTCGCCCACCGGCACATGGGTGGCGTGATAAACCAGAATATCGGCGGCCATCAGCGCCGGGTAGCCGAACAGCCCCAGCGAAGCATTCTCGGCATTCTTGCCGGCCTTGTCCTTGAACTGGGTCATGCGCTTCATCCAGCCCATGCGCGCGACGCAATTGAAGATCCACGCCATCTGCGTGTGCTCGGGCACCTGGCTTTGATTGAACAGGATCGACTTTTCCGGATCGAGGCCGGAGGCGATGAACCCCGCCGTCAGCTCGCGCGTGGCGTGGCGCAGCTTGGCCGGGTCCTGCCAGACGGTGATCGCGTGCAGATCGACCATGCAATAGAGCGACTGCACCCCGCGATCCTGCGCATCGGCGAACCGTTTCAGCGCGCCCAGATAGTTGCCCAGATGCAGATCGCCCGAGGGCTGGATGCCCGAAAACACCCTTGGGGTGAAGGTCGCATCGCTCATTGCTCATCTCCGTCTGGATTTCCGTGCCAGCCTCGCTTACCCATGCGCTAATGCCCCGTCAAGCAAAGGCCAGAGCCCGCCCATGAGCCATCCAGACGATTCCAGCCCGTTCAATCCGCTGCCGCCCGTGGTGGTGCTGCTGTTTCTGGCCGTCGTGGTCCCCGAGATCGCGTTTTTCCTTGGCTCCAAGGGGCTGATCGGTGGCCCGCAGGCGGTGGGCTGGCGGCAGGCGATGATTCAGGACTATGGCTTTAGCGGTGATCTGTTGCGCTGGATGATCGCCAACGGGATCTACCCGCCCGAACATTTGCTGCGCCTTGTCACCTATCCGTTCCTGCATGGCGGTTTCAGCGAAATGCTGTTTGCCGCGGCGCTGCTGCTGGCGATGGGCAAGTTCGTGGGCGAGGTGTTTCGTCCCACCGCCACGCTGGCCGCGTTTTTCATACCAGCCATCTGCGGTGCGCTGGCCTACGGACTGCTTGCGCGGGACAATCCGTGGCTGTATGGCGCGTTCCCCGGCATCTACGGCCTGATCGGTGCCTTTACCTATTTGCTGTGGCTCAAGCTGGGACAGACCGGCGGCAGCCAATCACGCGCCTTTGTGCTGATCGGCTTCCTGATGGGCGCGCAACTGCTGTTTTCGCTGCTTTTTGGCGGTACGCTGCGCTGGATCGCGGATGGGACCGGGTTCCTCACCGGGTTCGCCGCATCCTTCGTATTGCGGCCCGGCGGCTGGACCAAGCTGCGCGCAAAGCTGCTTCAGCGCTGACGTCTCAGCGCGGCTTTCAGCTCGGATTTGCGGAACGCGCCGACCATGCGCCCGGCAAAATAATAGACGACCGACCCCAGCGCGATCAGCAGAAGCAAAGCCAGCCAGCGCCAGCCGGGAAATCCAAAGAACGGCGACAGGGTCAGCATCAGCGCCCATAGCGCGGCGCCCATCACCGCCGAGGCCACGCAGATCCGCCATATCCGGCTGCGGAACCGGTCGTCGAACCGCGCGACATCGCCAAACGGGCGCACGCCGCGCGCCAGCAGCCACACCATGGCCCAGCCCGCGACAGTCGTGCCGACGGCCGCGGCGATCCAGCCGATGGCGGGGGCAAGGCCGATGGCCAGCGCGGCGTTCACCACCAGCGACACCAGCGCGTAATAGAAGGGCCGCTTGGTATCCTCGCGCGCAAAATAAATTGGCTGTAGCACCTTTTGCAGCACAAAGGCCGGCAGGCCCAGCCCATAGATCGACACCGCCAGCGCCGTCGCGGCGGTATCGTCAAAGCCGAAATTGCCGCGCTGGAACAGCACCGTGATCAGCGGGATCGGGATGACCACCAGCGCCACGGCGCAGGGTATGGTCAGCGCCAAAGACACCTCGCCCGCGCGGCTGAGCGCCATGCGCGCGCCTGTGCTGTCATCTGCGCGCAGACGGCGCGACAGGTCCGGCAGCAGCACGATGCCCACGGCGATGCCCACAACCCCCAAAGGCAATTGGTACAGGCGGTCGGCGGCATAAAGCCAGCTGACCGCGCTTTCAAAGTTCGACGCTACCTGCTGGCCGACCAGCAGGTTGATCTGCATGACGCCGCCCGCCAGCGCGGCGGGCACGGCGATCCGCACGAGTTGCCGCATGGCGGGCGTCCACCGCGGTCGCACGGGGCGCACAGAATGGCCGCCGCGGCGTGCCGCGACCCAGACCAGCATCAGCTGCGCGACGCCCGCAAACGGTATTGACCAGACCAGTGCGCCGGGCACGCTGCCCCCCGTCCATAAGGCGACGCCCATCGTCGTGCAAAGGATCACGTTCAGCAGCACCGGCGCGGCGGCGGCAGCCACGAACCGCCCGCCCGAGTTCAGTACACCCGATAGCAGCGCCGCCAGCGAAATGAAAAAGATGTAGGGAAACACGACGCGTCCGAATTCGACGGTCAGATCAAAGCGTTCGTCACCCGAAAACCCCTCGGCGGTGGCCCAGACCAGCGCGGGCATGAAGATCATCGCCAGCGCCACGACAAACAGCAAGACCAGAGCCAGCCCGCTGAACGCCAGACTGGCAAACCCGTCCGAATCCTCGCCCGCCTCCAGCCGCTTGGAAAACATCGGCACGAACGCCGCGTTGAATGCGCCCTCGGCAAAGAAACGGCGGAACATGTTGGGCAGACGAAATGCGGCCACAAACGCATCCATGATCGGCCCCGGCCCGATCAGTCCGGCGATCATCACATCCCGCACGAATCCCAGCACCCGGCTGAGCATGGTCCAGCCGCCGACCGTAAAGATGCTGGTGATCATCCGCACAGGCCGGGCTGTTTGGGGAACTTGTCCTGCGCTCACTCAATGGCCCTTTGCGTGCCTTCGGAAATGGCCGCGCGCAGCTTCGCTTCCAGCGATTTCTGCTTGGCTTCCGAGTAGAATTTCAATCCGAACATGTCCTTGACGTAGAAGGTGTCAACGACCTGCTCTCCGAATGTTGCGATGACCGCACTGGCGATATAGACGTTGTTCGCCGCCAGCGTGCGGGTCAGGTCATAGAGCAGCGCGGGCCGGTCGCGGGTATCGACCTCGATGATCGTATAGATCTCTGATCCGTCATTGTCGAAGGTGATATGCGTCGGCACCCGAAAGGCGCGCTCGCGCTTCTTGATCTTGTCACGCGATTTGATCGCGTCTTGCGCCACCACCTCGCCGCGCAGGGTTTTCAGGATCGTGCGGCGCAGGCGCGGCAGGCGTTCATCCGCGAACGGGTGGCCTTCGCCGTCCTGTATCCAGAACACGGCGGTGGCATAGCCGTCCTTGGACGTATAGGTGCGCGCATCGACTACATTGGCGCCGACCAGCGCCAGCGCACCGGCAAGACGCGAAAAGATGCCGGGATGATCGGCCAATACGAAACACGCGCGGGTCGCGTCGCGATCCTCGTCAGGGTGCATGTCGATGCCGATCTGGTCGCGGTTTCCGTCGCGGTCGATGTCGCGCAGAAGGCGCGCGAATATGACATGCGCGGTGACATGCAGACCCTGCCAGTAGGGCGGGTAATGGCGCGCGGTTTCGGCCTTTAGCGCCTTGGCACCCCAATCCTTCAGTGCGCGGCGCAGGCCCGCCTTGGCGTCCGAGCCGCGTTGTTCGCGGTTGATATCCTCCAGCCCGTTTTCCATCGCGCCCAGCGTCTGGCGGTACAGCGCGCGCAGAAGCGATGCCTTCCAGTTGTTCCACGTCCCCGGCCCGACGCCGCGAATGTCGCAGACCGTCAGGACCGTCAGCAGATCCAGCCGCTCGCGCACCTGCACCGCCTTGGCAAAGTCGCGCACGGTGCGCGGATCGGCAATATCGCGTTTCTGCGCCATGTCGGACATCAGCAGGTGATAACGCACCAGCCATTCGACGGTATCGACATCTTTAGGCTTCAACCCCAGACGCGGCGCCACCTTGCGCACGATCTTGGCGCCCAGGATCGAATGATCCTCGGGGCGGCCCTTGCCGATGTCGTGCAGCAGCAGTGCGACGTACAGGATGCGCCGATTCACCCCCTTCTTGAGGATCGACGAGGCGATGGGGAGCTCTTCGATCAATTCGCCACGTTCGATCCGGGCAAGGTGGCTGATGCACTGGATCGTGTGTTCGTCCACGGTGTAATGATGATACATATTGAACTGCATCATCGCGACGATCGGCTCGAATTCGGGGATGAAGGCGGACAAAACGCCCAGCTCATTCATGCGGCGCAGCGCGCGCTCGGGGTTACCGTGTTTCAGCATCAGGCCGAGGAACAGTTTTTGCGCCGCCGGATCGTTGCGCACCTCATCTGTGATCAGGTCCAGATTTGCCGTGACAAGTCGCATTGCGTCAGGATGAATCAGCAGGCCGGTGCGCAGCCCTTCCTCGAAGACCCGCAGCAGGTTCAGCGGATCGGCCAGAAACGCAGCCTCATCATCAAGGGCAAGGCGGCCGTGCCGTTCGGCATAGCCGTCCTTCAGCTTGCGCTTGCGGCGAAACAAACGATGCAGCAGCGGCCGGGATTTGACATGTGCGGCCTCCAGTTTGCTCAGGAAGATGCGGGTCAGATCACCCACTGCGGTAGCGTGGCGGAAATAATCCTGCATGAAGATTTCCACGCCGCGCCGTCCGGCGCTGTCGGTGTATCCCAGCCGCTCGGCCACCTCGACCTGTAGATCGAATGTCAGCTTGTCCACGGGCCGACCTGTGATCAGGTGCAACTGGCAGCGCACGGCCCAAAGGTAGTTTTCCGCCTGAACGAAGGTTTCAAATTCGTCCTCGGTAAATAGCCCAAGCGCGACAAGCTGCGCGGTATCAGGCACGCGGTAGATGTATTTGGCGATCCAGAACAGCGATTGCAGATCGCGCAGCCCGCCCTTGCCCTCCTTGACGTTCGGCTCGACCATATAGCGCTGGCCGCCTTGCTTTTCGTGGCGCGCTTCGCGCTCTTCCAGCTTGGCCTCGGTGAATTCGCGCTCGCTGCCAGAGAACAGGTCGTTCCACAAGCGATGGCTCAGTTTCGACGCCAGATCACGGTCGCCGGTCAGCCAGCGGTTTTCCAGCAGGGCGGTGCGGATCGTAAAATCCTCGGCGCCAAGGCGCAGGCAATCGCGGATGGTGCGGCTGGAATGGCCGACCTTCAGCCGCAGATCCCACAGGATATACAGCGTGGATTCAATCACGCTCTCGGCCCAGCCGGTGATCTTGTAGGGGCTTAGAAACAGCAGGTCGATGTCGGAATGTGGCGCCATATCGCCGCGCCCATAGCCGCCGACAGCCAGGACGCTCAGGTGCTGGCCGCTGGTTGGCGTCGGCAGGGGGTGCAGGACTTCGGACGCGATACGGTAGGCTGTCAGCACGATGCAATCGGTCAGCCAACTGTAGCTGTGAGTTGCTGCGCGCGCGCGCAGCGGCTCCTCTGCCAACGCGGCGGCGATGGCGTCGCGCCCGCGTTCCATGGCAACGCCGAGGATGCCAACGGCGGCTTTGCGAGGATCGTCAGGATGGGTGTGGATGCCCCCTCGCAGCGCGGCATCCACCGTCTCCCGGTCAAAGATATCCCGCGCCGGGCAGATCAGATCGCCCGGAGCCGGATCATGCGCCGGCGCGGTATCAGTCAGCTGAGACATGTGGCGCCATTTGCCACCCGATCAGAAGCCTGCGCCACCAAATCCCTGCGGTGCCGGGTCAAGTATGACGACCTTGCTGTCGCGCACAGTTGCGACCGCCAGACCGCGCTGGTTGGTGCCGTCATTACGCAGGCGGAATACGCCGTCGACACCTTGGAAGCCCGCAGATTGCGTGAGGCTGGATTTGGACAAGGCATCGCGTTTGCCGGTTTTGATCAGCGCGCCAACTGCGGCGATGCCGTCATAGCCCAGCCCTGCGATGGGATTGGGCGTATTGCCGTTGGTTTGCTGAAAGCGGGATTGGAACCGCGCGGCCTTGCCGGTGTCGGGCATGGCGAACCAGCCGCCCTGGACGCCGGGCAGACCCAACGTCTGAGCAGGCGTATCCCAACGCGCAAGGCCCATGTATTGGATCGACGCCGGGCTCAGACCGTTTTCTGGCAACATCTGCGCAAACAGCGGCAGCGCACCGGCAGAGTTCGCCGTCAGGAAAATTGCGTCAGCGGCAGTGCTGCCCGCGGTGCTGGTGATCTGTGGCACAGCGGCAACAACGCCCTCCTGCGAGAAATCGTATCCGATATTGCCAACGATCTGCGCGCCCGCGTTTGCCGCAGCTTTGGCGATGGCCTGCTGGCCCAGCTGTCCGGCGAGGTTGTTCGAAGATACCGTCAGGATCCGCCTCTTGTTCTGCCGTACGGCATAGCGCGTCAGCCGGTCGGCGGTGTTGTCAAAGGTCTGGCCAAGGATGAACAGGTTGCCGCCCGCGATGGTCGGGTTGTTGGAAAATGCCAGAACGTTCACGTTCGACGGGGCAACCGCGACCGCTACGGCATTGGCCGATTCGGCATGAAGCGGCCCGATGATGATCTTGGCCCCGTCTGCCACGGCATTCAGTGCGGCTTGCTGTGCCTGAGCGGGCCGGCCTGCGGTGCCGTATACCCGCAGATCAATCCTGACATTGCCCAGATCCGCCACGGCCATGCGCGCGGCAGCCTCCAGATCACGTGCCAGCGCTGCCTCGCCCGGCGCGGACGAGCCATGCGGCACCAGCAATGCTACCGCGACCGGCGCGCTTGGATCAATCGGCTGGCTCTGTCCGCCGCCGGTGCCGGGCCCGACAGGATCGCATGCGGCGATCCACAGAATGGACAGCAACGCGATGATACGGGCCATCAGCTTGCGGGTGATTGGCAAAACAGCGAACATGGGGGATACCTCGTTTCGGGATAAAAGGCGCCTGTTGAGGCGCCGGTGTTTCCGGGCCGATCATAAACGTCATATGGGGCGGGTCCAGTGGTGAATCTGAACAGACAGGCGCTTGCGCCCGGAATCTATCTGATCGCAACCCCGATCGGGGCGGCGCGCGACATCACGCTGCGTAGTATGGATATACTGGCCACCGCTGATGTGATCGTCGCCGAGGACACGCGCAGCCTGCGCAAACTGATGGATATCCACGGCATCGCTCTGGAGGGGCGCCCGCTGATTGCCTACCACGACCACAATGGCGCGCAGGCCCGTCCGCGCATTATGGCGGCGCTTGAAGCCGGAAAATCAGTGGTTTACGCTTCCGAAGCAGGAACGCCGATGGTGGCTGATCCCGGCTTTGACCTGGCCCGTGCAGCGATTGCCGGGGGCCACGGCCTGATCTCGGCGCCCGGCCCGTCGGCGGCGATTACGGCGCTGACGCTGTCGGGGCTGCCAACCGACAGATTTCTCTTTGCCGGTTTTCTGCCGAACACCAGTTCTGCGCGAAAAACCGCGCTACGTGCGCTGGCGCCGGTGGCGGCAACGCTGGTGTTCTACGAATCTCCTAAACGGGTCGCAGCGATGCTGCGCGATGCAGCCGATGTGTTGGGGGCAGACCGCCCCGCTGCGGTCTGTCGCGAACTGACGAAGAAATTCGAAGAGGTTCTGCGCGGGCCGTTGGCTGATCTGGCAGCGGAATTGCGGGAAAATCCGCGCAAGGGGGAAATGGTCGTAGTGATAGACAGGGCGGGGGAACTGTCTGTTAACCCGTCTGATATAGAACAATCCCTGCGAGCTGTGATGAGTGATATGTCGGTGCGTGATGCTGTGGATGCTGTGTCGCATGATCTGGGGCTGAAGCGGCGTCAGGTTTACCAGATTGCCCTGCGTTTGGGCGCGAATGACGGAGGGGATGATGACTGAGCTTTCGGATTTGCGCGACGTTCCGAGGACACCTGCGGCAGCACGCCGGGATCGCGGCAAGCGTGCGTACAACAGTGGCCATGCCGCTGAAAAACGTGCTGTGGCGCTCTATACTGCGGCTGGGTTGCGCCTGCTTGAGGTGCGCTGGCGTGGCAAGAGCGGCGAGATAGATCTGATTTTTGCCGACGGTGACGAAATCGTATTCGCCGAGGTCAAACAGGCGCGCACCCATGACGCCGCAATCGCCAGCCTGCGGCCAGCGCAGATGCGGCGCATTCACGCTGCCGGATCGGAATATCTGGCGCATTGCCCCAAAGGTCAGCTGACAAATGTTCGGTTTGATCTGGCCGTGGTCGATGCTGCGGGGCGCTGCGATATCATGGAAGGCGCGTTTTCGCATTTCTGAATTGCACCCCAACTGCGCTTGGCCCATGTAGGCTGTAAACCAATGCGGGGTAATTGCCATGAAAGTTGCGTTCCAGATGGACCCGATCGGTCCGATTGATATCAACGCCGACAGCACCTTTCGTCTGGCCGAAGAGGCGCAGGCGCGCGGGCATGAGCTGTTTTATTACACTCCGCAGAACCTTGCCTACGACGAGGGGCGCATCACCGCGCGCGGACAATCGTTGAGGGTTCAGCGTGCGAAGGGTGATCACGCCATTCTGGGTGACATGCAAACCGTCGATTTGGCCGATTTCGACGTTGTCTGGCTTCGGCAGGACCCGCCATTCGACATGTTCTACATCACCACCACGCACCTTCTCGACCGTCTTGCCCCCGGCACTTTGGTGGTAAACGATCCGTTCTGGGTGCGCAATTTTCCCGAAAAACTGCTGATTCTCGATTTTCCTGATTTGATGCCTCCTACAACTATTGCGCGCGATTTGGCGACAATCCGCGCGTTTCGTGACCGGCACGGCGATATCATCTTGAAACCGCTTTATGGCAATGGCGGTGCCGGGGTGTTTTTGCTTAAAGGCGGTGACAGCAATCTTAGTTCGCTGCATGAGATGTTCACCGGGTTTAGCCGAGAGCCGCTGATTGCGCAGAAATTCCTGCCCGACGTATCCAAGGGCGACAAACGAGTAATTCTTGTCGATGGCGAACCCGTTGGTGCGATCAATCGGGTGCCCGCGAAGGGTGAAACGCGCTCGAACATGCATGTTGGCGGGCGGCCGGAGAAGGTCGAGCTGACAGACCGCGATCGCGAGATTTGTACCGCGATTGGCCCCCTATTGCGGGAAAAAGGGCAGGTTTTTGTCGGTATTGATGTGATCGGTCGCTATCTGACGGAAATTAACGTGACCTCGCCCACGGGAATTCAAGAGTTGGAACGGTTTGACGACGTTAACATTGCTGGCAAGATTTGGGACGCAATTGAAGCCAGACGCGCGTGAGTCTGCGCGCTCGCCTGCTGTGCGGCTGGCTGCGTCAGACCGAAAAACGCATAATCGCCCGGGCAGAGCAGCCCGCGAAGCTGCGCCGCCATATGGAGCGAAGTGCGCGGTTTTTCTTTCACCCGCCGTCCGGCACGACTTTTGGTGAAGGTGCGCTGGTCGGATCAGAACTGTCGGCAACGCGCATCACGCCGATGGACGCATCAGAAGGTCCGCTGATCCTGTATTTCCACGGTGGTGGATACATTTTTGGTAGCCCGTATACGCATCGCGCCATGATCGCGCATCTTGCTGCGCGCACGCGGCTTCGCGCCGTGCTGCCGCAATACCGGTTGGCGCCCGAGCATCCCTTTCCTGCGGCGTCTGGCGATGCGCTGGCCGCCTACCGCGCCGTTATGGATCATCCCGGGGGGGTGATTCTGGGAGGTGACAGTGCTGGCGGCGGGCTGGCGCTGGGTCTTTTGGCTCAGATCGGCGCGCTCGGATGGCTTCAGCCGCTGGGGACATTTTGCTTTTCGCCGCTGACCGACATGACCTTTTCGGGACCGAGCTTTTGCGCCAACGCAAAGGTCGATCCCTTGCTGCCAGCGCACCGTGCGTGGGATATGGCGCAGATGTATTTACAGGGCGCAGATCCGCTGAACCCACTCGCATCGCCACTATACGCCAATTTTTCCGGGGCCGGGCCGGTCTGGCTGACGGCGGGAGATACCGAGATCCTTCTGGATGACACGCGCCGGATGGCAGGTCATCTGATGGAGCAAGGCGTCGATGTGACCTGCATTGTTGAGCCCGGATTGCCACATGTCTGGCCATTGATGCACGCGCTGCTGCCCGAAGCCCGCCAGACGCTGGACGGGTTGGCAGGCTGGATCACGTCTCTTTCGCGGTTGTGATGCGATAGCTGGCGGCCTCGGCCACGTGCGGGCGGCGCACGGTGCCTGATCCGTCCAGATCGGCAATGGTGCGCGCCACCCGCAGCACGCGGTGATAGCCCCGCGCCGACAGGCCAAACCGTTCGGCCATGCGCGTCAGCAAGGCGCGCCCCTCGGTATCCGGCGTTGCCACGGCATCCAGCACGGCGCCCTCGGCATCGGAATTCAGCCGGGCTCCGGGCGCGTCTGCATAGCGCGCGGTCTGTACCGCCTGCGCCGCTGCGACACGTGCCGCCACGTCGGCCGAGCTGTCTCCGGAGGGCGGCAGATCGAGATCCGCAAAGCCAACCGGGGGCACTTCGACACGCAGATCAAAGCGATCCATCAACGGGCCACTGATCCGGCCCAAATAATCCTCACCGCAGATTGGTGCGCGGCTGCAGGCGCGGGATGGCTCGCTGAGATAGCCGCATTTGCAGGGGTTTGCGGCGGCGATGAGCATGAAGCGGCAGGGATAGGTCACATGTGCATTGGCGCGGGCGATCATGACTTCTCCGGTTTCGATGGGTTGGCGGAGCGTTTCCAGCACGGTGCGCGAGAATTCAGGGAATTCGTCCATGAACAGCACACCATTGTGCGCCAGACTGATTTCACCGGGCGACGCGCGCCGCCCACCGCCGACGATGGCGGCCATCGAGGCGGTGTGATGCGGCTCGCGGAACGGGCGCGTGCGGCTGATCCCGCCCTGATCCAGCAGCCCGGCGAGCGAGTGGATCATGGATGTTTCCAGCGCCTCGCGCGCATCCAGCGGCGGCAGGATGCCGGGCAGACGGGCGGCCAGCATGGATTTGCCCGATCCGGGCGTGCCGATCATCATCAGATGATGGCGGCCGGCAGCGGCAATCTCCAGCGCGCGTTTGGCGCGCTCCTGCCCTTTGACATCGCGCAGGTCGCGGCCAAGGGGCGGTGCGATCACTTCGCCCGGCTGCGCGGCGGGCAGAGGGGACTGTCCGGTGAAGTGGCGCACGACATCCGCCAGCGTGGCCGCGCCGATGACATGGGCGGCGCCGACCCATGCCGCCTCGGCGCCCGATGCCTTGGGGCAGAGCAGTGTGCGATCCTCCTCGGCAGCGGCCATGGCGGCCGGCAGGGCGCCGATGACGGGCATGATGGCGCCGTCCAGCGACAGCTCGCCCAGTGAGGTAGTGCCTTCGATCGCGTCCTTTGGGATGATGTCCAGCGCGGCCAGCAGGGCCAATGCGATGGGCAGGTCGAAATGGCTGCCCTCCTTGGGCAGGTCGGCTGGGCTGAGATTGACGGTGATGCGTTTGGATGGCAGGGCGATTGCCATTGACGTCAATGCGGTGCGCACACGGTCACGCGCCTCGCTGACGGCCTTGTCGGGTAGTCCGACCAGCGAAAAGGCTGGAACGCCGGGGGTAACGGCGCATTGCACTTCGACATGGCGGGCGTCTACCCCCTCGAAGGCGACGGTGTAGGCGCGCGCGATCATGTCCTGCCCCTCTGGCTTTTGGTTAACGATATGGCGAGAGAGATTTAAGAAAGGTTAACGGCGCCCCGGAATAGCGTGACATCAAGGCAGACAATTGATTTCGTCTGCGTGCCAGCGATAACCGTCGTGGCGCAGGGCTGTGATTGACAGATTGTCGATGTGATAACCGAATGCCTCATAGGCGCTGATCCCGAGCGCCGTTTGAACCTGCGTCAGAATCGCGCCCATATGCGCAACGGCAATGATGTCGCGCCCCGGATGGGCAGCGCGCAGGGTCCCGACCGCCGCCGAAACGCGGGCGCTGGCGTCATTCCACGATTCGCCGCCGGGTGCGGTCAGGTCGCCGGGCGTTTCCCAGAAGGCGCGCAGGCGTTCGGGCTGAGCGGCATTGTCGAATTTGGACATTTCCCATGCGCCGAAATTGATTTCGCGCAAGGATGCATCGTCGGGCAGGCGCAGGCGCGCGCCCTGAATGGCGGTCGCGGTGTCATGCGCCCGGATGAGATCTGACGATACGACCAGCGCATTCTGCGGCAGGTGGGATGACACGCGCGCCAGCTGCGCAGTATCGCTCAGGTCCGCGGGCAGGTCCGTCCAACCAACCATGGCCTGGGCATGCGTCGGTCCGTGACGGACCCAAAAAAAGCGGCTCATGGCAATGTCCCTTTCAGCGTCGTTGGCAATCCGGCGGCGACGAAAACGACCAGACCGGACTGCGCGGCCAATTGCTGATTTAGCGCGCCTTGCGCGCGTTGGAACCTTCGGGCCAGCGCATTATCTGGCACGACAGACAGCCCTACCTCGTTTGAGACAACGACGACAGGCGCGGCGCAGGCGCCAAGCGCCGCAAGGAACGCGGACTCGGCGGCAACCATGTCGCCGCCGCTTAGCATGTGATTGCTCAGCCACAAAGTTGCGCAATCCAGCAGCACCGCCTGATCCGCGCCAGCGGCGGCCAATGCGGGGCCAACGTCCATCGGCGCCTCAATCGTCTCCCAGCCGTCCGCCGCGCGCGCCTGCCTGTGCTTTGCGATCTGACCGCGCATTTCATCGTCATACGCCTCGGCGGTGGCCAGATACAGCCGCCGGGCACTGGCGCGACGCACCAGACCTTCGGCAAAGCTGGATTTTCCCGAGGCCGCGCCCCCTAGGACCAATGTCAGGCTTGGCAACATATATTATGAACCTTTTATGATCCGAAACGTTAACCCTCCCGTAACACCAAGCATAACACTGAGGAAGAGCACGCTTGGGCGTGCCTAGCTGTGGGGGAAGACAGATGGCTCTGGACACGCAACAAAGCAGCTCAATGTCTCGCAAGGCCATGAAGGCCGAATTGCTGGATGCCGAGACCGAGCTGGAACTGGCCTACGCCTGGCGCGATCGGCGCGACGAAGAGGCGCTGCACCGACTGATCACAGCCTACATGCGGCTGGCCATTTCGATGGCGTCCAAGTTTCGCCGCTACGGCGCCCCGATGAATGATTTGATCCAGGAGGCGGGGCTGGGCCTGATGAAGGCGGCGGAGAAATTCGACCCCGATCGCGGTGTGCGGTTTTCGACCTATGCGGTCTGGTGGATCAAGGCCAGCGTGCAGGATTACGTCATGCGCAACTGGTCGATGGTGCGCACCGGCTCCACGTCGTCGCAGAAGTCGTTGTTTTTCAACATGCGCCGCGTTCAGGCAAGGCTGGAACGGGAGGCGATGGCTCAGGGCGCGGAACTGGATGGCTATCAGCTGCGCGAGATGATCGCACAAGAGGTCGGCGTGCCCCTGCGCGACGTGGAAATGATGCAAGGGCGGCTGTCCGGGTCGGATTTTTCGCTGAATGCCACGCAAAGCTCCGAGGATGAGGGCCGCGAATGGATCGACGCGTTGGAGGATGACGCACCCCGCGGTGATCAGTTGGTCGAGGTCGATCACGATCTGGCGGCGCTGCGCGGTTGGCTGACCGAAGCGATGGGAACGCTCAGCACGCGTGAGCAGTTCATTGTTCGCGAGCGCAAGCTGCGGGATGAACCGCGCACGCTGGAAAGTCTGGGCAACGAGCTGAAGCTGAGCAAAGAGCGCGTGCGCCAGTTAGAGGCGGCGGCATTTCAGAAGATGCGCAAATCGCTTGAGGCAAAGGGCTCGGAGGTGCATAGCCTGCTGGCATGATATTCCGTGCCTTCGCTACGATCCTGGCCCTGACCCTTGGGGTGTCCGCGCCTGCGGCCGCTGCGGATGTCTTGGCCATTGGTGAGATCCACGACAATCCTCAGCACCATGCGATTCAGGCAAAGAAGGTGGCGGCGCTTCAACCTGCGGCAATTGTCTTTGAAATGCTGACCGCGGAACAGGCCGCGCTTATTACGCCTGCTCTGCGTGAAGATCCCGATGCGCTGGCGCGGGCATTGGATTGGTCCAGCACTGGCTGGCCTGATTTCGAATATTATCATCCTATCATGACAGCTGCCCGTCAGGCGCAGATCTATGGGGCGGGGGTGCCACGCGACACGGCGCGCGCGGCGATCAGCGACGGTGTGGTGGCGGCATTCGGCCCGGACGCATCACAATACGGCCTGACTGCGCCGCTGCCGGATGAACAGCAAGCCGCACGCCTGCTCCTTCAGGCCGACGCGCATTGCGACGCTCTGCCCGCTGACATGCTCCCTGCGATGATTGATATCCAGCGCCTGCGCGATGCGGTTCTGGCACGCACGACGCTGGACGCGCTGGCCGATACTGGCGGACCGGTCGCGGTGATTGCCGGAAATGGCCATTTGCGCAGGGACTGGGGAATGCCCGCCTTGCTGTTGCACGCCGCGCCCGATGTGACCTTGCATGTCATCGGACAGGGCGAGGACGCAGCGCCGCCCTCCGGCGCATTTGACGAAGTGATCGACGCGCCCGCCGTTGACCGCCCCGATCCCTGCGCGGCCTTCAAGTAGACATTTATCAGCGGCTGGCGCGGCGGACTTGTCACTGTCGGGGCGCGCTTCTACTGTTGAGATATCTGATACCCGGAGAGTTGCATGCTGGCCTCGAAACGCATTTTGCTGATCATCGGCGGCGGCATCGCCGCTTTCAAGACGCTCGACCTGATCCGCCGTCTGGGCGAGCGGGGCGTCACTGTTACCCCCGTCCTGACCCACGCAGGCGCCGAGTTTGTCACGCCGCTGTCAGTGTCGGCGCTGGCTGGACGCAAAGTTTTCACGGATCTGTTCGACCTGACGGACGAGGCCGAGATGGGCCATATCGAGCTGAGCCGCAGCGCCGATCTGATTGTTGTGGCGCCCGCGACTGCCGATCTGATGGCGAAAATGGCCCAGGGACAGGCGGACGATCTGGCCTCGACCCTGCTGCTGGCGACCGACACGCCGGTTCTGATCGCTCCCGCGATGAATGTACGCATGTGGCAGCATCCCGCAACTCAGCGCAATATCGCCACGCTGCAGGGCGATGGCATCATCTTCGCCGGTCCCAATGATGGCGACATGGCCTGCGGCGAACATGGCCCCGGCCGCATGGCCGAGCCGCTGGAAATTGTCGCCGCAATTGAGGCGGCGCTGGCTGATGGGCCGTTGAAAAGCAGGCGTATATTGGTCACATCCGGGCCAACGCATGAACCGATTGATCCGGTGCGCTACATCGCCAACCGGTCGTCGGGCGCGCAGGGGACGGCCATTGCCCGCGCACTGACGGCGCTGGGCGCCGATGTGGTGTTTGTCACCGGACCTGCCGATGTCCCACCGCCCGAGGGTGTCGTCCTGCACCGCGTCGAGACGGCCCGCGAGATGTTGGCCGCTTGCGAGGTGGCGCTGCCGGTCGATGCGGCGATCTGCGCGGCTGCGGTTGCTGATTGGCGCATGGCCAGCGCGGCCTCGTCCAAGTTGAAAAAGACCGCGGGCGGCCTGCCGCAGCTCGAATTTGCCGAAAATCCCGATATCTTAGCGACGCTTTCGCAGCATACGCAGAACCGGCCCGGTCTCGTCATCGGCTTTGCCGCCGAAACAGATGATCTTGAGGCGAATGCGGTCGCCAAGCGTCTGCGCAAGGGCTGCGACTGGATCGTTGCGAACGATGTAAGTGAGGCGACCGGCATCATGGGCGGTAGCGAGAATGCCGTTCTGCTGGTCACCGATACCGGCACCGAGGCATGGCCGCGCATGGCCAAGGATCGCGTCGCCGCGCGGCTGGCACAGCGCATTGCCGATGCTTTGGCCCCGAAAGTGTAATTCGTTTTATTCTCGCATGACTTTCTTAATGTTGCTTTAACTCCTGTCGTGAATAAATCTTGCGCGGATCGTGCGATTGCCGCAGAAGGACGGCGCAGCGTCGCCAGATGGCTAATACAGATGACAATATCCTTGGAAAAATCACCTAAATCCTATGGGGTTGCCGTCACACTCTGCGGTGTTTTCGGCGTCCTCGGGGTGCATCACTTCTATCTTGAGGATTGGCTGCACGGTCTGGCCGATGCCGGGCTATTCATCATGGCTGTCGTTTTCGCCATTCAAGGATATGCCGGGTTGGCGCTGCTGGTTATCGTGATCGACGCGATTCATACGATCGTAATTTTTTACTATCTCATCATCGAAAAGTGGCGTGACGGTCAGGGCCGGCCTGTGACCCTTTAGGCCTGCGCGCGATATTTAGCCGCGTCGTCGGCGCAAATCTCAAAGGAACACAAACCATGACTGAAACCACCACCGTTGGCCCGGTTAGCGACAAGAAATTCGTACCCGCCGTGCTGCTTTGCTTTTTCCTTGGGGGACTGGGCGTTCACAGGTTCTATCTGGGCAAGATTGGCACAGGCATCTTGATGCTGGTGACGCTGGGCGGGCTGGGGATTTGGACGATCATCGATTTTGTCCGCCTCATCGTCGGATCGCTCAGGGATAAGAACGGGCTGCCTCTCCGGCACTGAGTGCGCGGGGCAGGCGATTCTGCACAGCGCGCGAGTACCCGGCTTGCCTGTACGTTTGAGCTCGGAATTTGTGATCACACGCCCAGACGTGTGATCACAAACGGTACTTCTTGGGGCTATGCTGGTGCTTTTAATCTATTTGGGGCTGGGCAAGCGCGTCAGGACGGCTAGAACAATGGACAAGTGGATAGCAAAGGATCAACCGATATGGCCGATGTGAACCGGGGCGAGCGCCCGCTGTCGCCGCATATTTCCATATACCGCCCACAAATGACGTCCATCAGTTCGATCCTGACGCGGATCACTGGCAACGCGCTGATTGTAGCGGTCCTGCTGATGGTGTGGTGGTTGCTGGCTGCGGCAGCCGGGCCGGAATATTTCGACACGGCCAATGCGGTCGTGACGTCGTGGTTCGGTGATCTGGTCATGACGCTGTCGCTGTGGGCGATCTGGTATCACTACCTTGCCGGTTTGCGGCACCTAATCTGGGACACTGGCCGGGCTCTGGATATCAAGTCCGCCGAAATGCTGGGCTGGGTCTGCGTGATTGGATCGGTCGTGCTGACCGTCCTGACACTGATCATCATTTAGGGGAGGCGAGCGATGCGTTTCATGACCGCCCGCAAACGCGCCGAGGGCAAAGGCGCTGCGCATTCAGGCACCGAACATCACTGGTATATGATCGTCAGCTCTGTCGGGCTTGCGCTGATTGTACCGACCTTTCTGTACATATTTGGCAGCACGCTGGGCGGCACGCGGGACGAGGTGATCGCCACAATCAGCCATCCTGCCGTGGCCATTCTGTTCGGGCTGGTCCTGTTCGTCGGGCTTGAGCATTTCCGCAAGGGTGCGCAGACGATGATCGAGGATTACAGCCAGGGTGGCACGCGCCGGATCCTGATCATCGGCATCACGGTGCTGTCTTATGGGCTGACGGCGACCAGTCTGTTCGCCATAGCCAAAATCGCGATTTGAGGACCTGAACCAATGGCCGAATACGAATACGAGACGCATGATTACGATGTCGTGGTCGTCGGTGCCGGCGGCGCCGGGCTACGTGCTACGCTGGGCATGGCCGAGCAAGGCCTGCGCACTGCCTGCGTGACCAAGGTGTTTCCGACCCGTTCGCATACTGTTGCCGCGCAGGGCGGTATCGCCGCATCGCTGTCCAACATGGGGCCGGACCATTGGCAGTGGCATATGTATGACACCGTCAAGGGGTCTGACTGGCTGGGCGACACCGACGCGATGGAATATCTGGCCCGCGAGGCGCCCAAGGCGGTCTACGAGCTGGAGCATTACGGCGTGCCGTTTTCGCGCACCGAAGAGGGCAAGATCTATCAGCGTCCCTTTGGCGGCCATACCACCGAATTTGGCGAAGGCCCCGCCGTGCAACGCACTTGCGCCGCCGCTGACCGGACCGGCCATGCGATCCTGCATACGCTCTATGGTCAGAGCCTGAAGCAGAAAGCCGAATTTTACATCGAATACTTCGCCATCGACCTGCTGATGTCAGATGACGGCGCCTGCACCGGCGTCGTTTGCTGGAAACTGGACGACGGCACGATGCATGTCTTCAATGCCAAGACGGTCGTTCTGGCGACCGGAGGCTATGGCCGCGCCTTCTTCTCGGCAACCTCTGCGCATACCTGCACCGGCGATGGCGGCGGCATGGTGGCGCGGGCTGGCCTGCCGCTTCAGGACATGGAATTCGTGCAGTTCCACCCCACCGGTATCTATGGCGCGGGCTGCCTGATCACCGAAGGCGCCCGCGGCGAAGGCGGATATCTGACCAACTCCGAAGGCGAGCGTTTCATGGAGCGCTATGCGCCCCAGTACAAGGATCTGGCGCCGCGCGATTATGTCAGCCGCTGCATGACGATGGAAATGCGCGAAGGTCGCGGTGTGGGCAAGGATGCCGATCACATCCACCTGAACCTGTCGCACCTGCCGCCCGAGGCGCTGAACCTGCGCCTGCCCGGCATTTCCGAATCGGCCAAGATTTTTGCCGGTGTCGATGTCACCAAGGAGCCGATCCCGGTTCTGCCCACCGTGCACTACAACATGGGCGGTATCCCGACCAACTATTGGGGCGAGGTCCTGAACCCGACAAAGGATGATCCGACCGCGATTGTACCCGGCCTGATGGCCGTGGGCGAGGCTGGCTGCGCATCGGTGCATGGGGCCAATCGTCTTGGTTCAAACTCGCTCATCGATCTTGTGGTCTTTGGCCGCGCGGCCGCGATCCGCGCCGGCAAGGTGGTGGACCGCGAGGCCGCTGTGTCGGCGACGAACAAGGCTGGCGTCGAAAAGGCATTCGACCGCTTTGATACCATCCGCCACGCCGACGGCGGCACGCCCACCGCTGAACTGCGGCTTGATATGCAAAAAACCATGCAGGCCGACGCCGCCGTGTTCCGCACGTCAAAAACGCTGGCCGATGGTATTGAAAAGATGAGTGCGATCGCTGCCAGACTGAACGATCTGCATGTCACGGACCGCAGCCTGATCTGGAACACCGATCTGATGGAAACGCTCGAACTGACGAATCTCATGCCGAACGCGATGGCAACCATCGCCGGCGCCGAGGCGCGGCACGAAAGCCGCGGCGCCCACGCGCACGAGGATTTCCCCGAGCGCGACGACGAAAAATGGCGTGTCCACACCATCGCGCGGGTGGATGGGCCCATGGTGGATCTCAGCTATCGTCCGATCATCGAGAAGCCTCTGACGACCGAGTCCGAGGGCGGCATTTCACTGACGAAGATCGCGCCGAAAGAACGGACGTTCTGATGCGGGCGCTGGCCATATTGGCCCTCAGCGCCCTCGCGCTGACCGGTTGCGCGACGGCCAATGACATGGCCGATGATCTGGCGCGCGGCCGGGCCAAGGCGGTGGTCAATGGGTATGTCGGTGACCGCTATCCCGGCCTGAATTCCGCACCGATTACCGATTGCATCATAGACGCGGCCGATGCCCGCGAAATACTGCAAATCGCCGGTGCCACTGTGACGGGCCTTGATGCGGCGACCGCCGAGCAGATCAGCCGGATCGCCCGTCGCCCCGAAGCCTTGCAATGCATTGCCCAAAACGGTCTGAGCCTTTTGGGTTAAGAGGAGTACGACGATGGTTCAACTCACACTGCCAAAAAACAGCCGCATGGTGACGGGCAAAACATGGCCCAAGCCCGAGGGCGCCAAGAACCTGCGCAAGTTCAGCATATACCGCTGGACGCCAGATGACGGCAAAAACCCGCGTGTCGATACTTATTTCGTCGATATGGATGATTGCGGCCCGATGGTTCTGGACGCGCTGATCAAGATCAAGACTGACATTGACCCGACGCTGTCCTTCCGCCGGTCCTGCCGCGAGGGGATTTGCGGCAGCTGCTCGATGAATATCGGCGGGATCAACACGCTTGCATGCATTTACGGCATGGACGAGGTAAAGGGCGACGTAAAGATCTACCCTCTGCCGCATATGCCCGTTGTGCGCGACCTGATCACCGACCTCACGCATTTCTACGCCCAGCACGCCAGCATCCAGCCGTGGCTGGAGACCGAAACGAACGAGCCGGCAAAAGAATGGAAGCAGTCCATCGAGGACCGCGAGAAGCTGGACGGTCTCTATGAATGCGTCATGTGCGCGTGCTGCTCGACCGCGTGCCCCAGCTATTGGTGGAACGGCGACAAGTACCTGGGGCCGGCAGCGTTGCTGCACGCCTATCGCTGGATCGTTGATTCGCGCGACGAGGCAACAGGCGAGCGGCTGGATGACCTGGAGGATCCGTTCAAACTGTATCGCTGCCATACAATCATGAACTGCACCAAGACATGTCCCAAGGGGCTGAACCCCGCCAAGGCCATCGCAAATATCAAAAAGTTGATGATCGAACGCGCAGTTTGATCCAGAAGTGACGCAATCAGTATAGCAGGCCGTATCCCGGCCTGCTTTTTTGTGCCATGTTAAAGGGTCAGGAAATGACAAACTGTGCGCTCGACTGTTGACTGCTGGGAAAATAAGTTAAACACTGGGAAATTAGGGTTAGGAGTCGTCATGGGCGCAGATCAAGGTAGCGGTGTATGGAAATCCGGGCGCGGCAAGGGTCGCGTTACGCCGAAGGGACGTCAACTGGACGATCAGGCATGGTCCGAGGTTCAGGCGCTTCTGGACGGGCGCGACATCCGCCGGGATCATCTGATCGAGTATTTGCACCTGATTCAGGACAAGTTTGGCCACCTGTCGGCCGCGCATCTGCGCGCCTTGGCGCAGGAAATGCGCCTTGGCATGGCCGAAATTTACGAGGTCGCAACTTTCTACGCGCATTTTGACGTCGTCAAAGAGGGAGAGACGGCCCCGCCGGCGTTGACCATCCGGGTCTGCGATTCGCTCAGCTGCGAGTTGGCGGGCGCGCAGGAATTGAAGGCAGCGCTGGAAAAGGGGCTGGACCCTGCCGAGGTCCGCGTGCTGCGCGCGCCTTGCATGGGCCGTTGCGACACCGCCCCGGTGCTGGAACTGGGCCATCACCATATCGACCACGCCACGCCCGAAAAGGTGGACGCCGCGATTGCTTCGGGGCACACCCACCCGGTGATTCCCGATTACGAAACGTTTGACGCTTACCGCGCAAATGGCGGCTACGAAGTGCTGGCCAAGCTGCGCCAGAATGGCAATTTCGAGACGGTTCAGCAGACCCTGCTGGACAGTGGGTTGCGCGGCCTAGGCGGCGCGGGTTTCCCGTCGGGCAAGAAGTGGGGCTTTGTGCGTGCCGAGGCCGGTCCGCGCTACCTTGCCGTCAATGGTGACGAGGGCGAGCCAGGCACGTTCAAGGACCGCTATTACCTGGAGCGGGTGCCGCATCTGTTCCTTGAAGGGATGCTGATCGCCGCTTGGGCGGTCGAGGCCGAGACTTGTTTTATCTACATGCGCGACGAATATCCCGCCGTGCTCGAGATTCTGGCCCGCGAGATCGCCGCGCTGGAAGAGGCCGGGATCGCGCCCAAGGGGTATATTGAGGTTCGCCGCGGCGCGGGTGCCTATATCTGCGGCGAAGAAAGCGCGATGATCGAATCTATCGAAGGCAAGCGCGGCATCCCGCGCCACCGCCCGCCCTTCGTCGCGCAGGTGGGCGTGTTCAACCGGCCAACGCTGGTAAACAATGTCGAGACGCTGCACTGGGTCACCCGCGTGCTGCGCGAGGGCGCCGAGGTGCTGTCGGATCACGAGCATAACGACCGCAAGGGCCTGCGCAGTTACTCCGTCTCGGGCCGCGTGAAGAATCCGGGCGTCTATCTGCTCTATGCCGGGTCGACCATCACCGACATCATCAAGGCCGCCGGCGGCATGCTGGACGGCCATGCCTTCAAGGCCTATCAGCCGGGCGGCCCATCCTCGGGTCTGCTGCCCGCGTCGATGAATGACATCCCGCTGGATTTCGACACCTTGCAACCGCATGGCAGCTTCATCGGGTCCGCAGCGGTCGTGGTCCTCAGCGACCAGGACAGCGCCAAACAGGCAGCCCTGAACATGCTGCGGTTCTTCGAGGATGAAAGCTGCGGACAGTGCACGCCTTGCCGGGTCGGCTGCGAAAAAGCAGTCAAGCTGATGGAAGCGGACACGTGGGACCAGCCCCTGCTGGGCGAGCTTTGCACCGCCATGGTCGATGCGTCGATCTGCGGTCTGGGACAGGCGGCGCCGAATCCGATACTCTCGACGATGAAATTCTTCCCGGAGGAAATCTGATGCTCGACACCAATACGGAGACAGTCACCTTCACGCTCGACGGCGCCGAAGTCACCGCACCCAAGGGCATGACAATCTGGGAAATCAGCCATGGCCGTGGCCTGATCATCCCGAACCTCTGCCACAAGCCGCAACCGGGCTATCGCCCCGATGGCAACTGCCGCGCCTGCATGGTCGAGATCGAAGGCGAGCGTGTGCTGGCCGCCTCCTGCATCCGCGAGCCGGGCGACGGGATGGTGGTCAAGACGGACACCGCCCGCGCCAAGAGTGCGCGCAAGATGGTGATGGAAATGCTGGTCGCCGACCAGCCCGAGCAGGAAGTCGCGCACGATAAGTCCAGCCATTTCTGGGACATGGCCGCGATGCAGGGCGTCGAAACCAGCCGCTTTCCGCAACTAGAGGCTGCCAACGTCCCTTGCACGGATGACAGCCACGTCGCGATGAGCGTCAATCTGGACGCCTGCATCCAGTGCGGCCTGTGCGTGCGCGCCTGCCGCGAGGTTCAGGTGAATGACGTGATCGGCATGGCCGGCCGTGGGCACGGCGCCTATCCGGTGTTCGACTTCGACGATCCGATGGGCGAGAGTACCTGCGTTGCCTGCGGCGAATGTGTTCAGGCCTGCCCGACCGGCGCGCTGATGGAATCGAGCGTGGTCGACGAGAACCAGATCGGGGACAGTGCCGATTTCGACAGTGAAACCAAAAGCGTCTGCCCCTTCTGCGGTGTCGGTTGCCAAATTTCCCTGAAGGTCAAGGATGGCAAGGTCAAGTATGTCGAGGGCATCAACGGCCCCGCCAACGAGGGGCGGCTGTGCGTCAAGGGTCGTTTTGGCTTTGACTACATTCACCATGACCACCGCCTGACCAAGCCGCTGATCCGCCGCGAAGATGCCCCCGCGAAGGGGCTGAACGTCGATCCTGGTGACTGGAGCAAGCATTTCCGCGAGGCAACTTGGGAAGAGGCGATGGATTTCGCCGCCAACGGACTGAAGGGGCGCGGGCGCGAAGTGGCGGGCTTTGGCTCGGCTAAATGCACCAACGAAGAGGCGTATCTGTTCCAGAAGCTGATCCGTCAGGGCTTTGGCCATAACAACGTCGACCATTGCACGCGACTGTGCCATGCCTCGTCCGTGTCGGCCCTGATCGAGAACGTCGGATCGGGCGCCGTGACGGCCACCTTTAACCAGATCGAAAATGCCGACGTCGCCATCATCATCGGCGCGAACCCGGTCGAGAACCACCCCGTCGCCGCCACCTATTTCAAGCAGTTCACCAAGCGCGGTGGCAAGCTGATCGTGATGGATCCGCGCGGGCAGGGCATGAAGCGCTTTGCCACTCACATGCTGCAGTTCCGCCCCGGCGCGGACGTGTCGATGCTGAACGCGATCATGCACACGATTGTCGAGGAAAAGCTGTACGATCAACAGTATATCGACGCCTACACCGAGAATTGGGAAGCCGAAAAGGCCCATCTAGCCGATTTCAGCCCCGATAAAATGGAAGGCGTCTGCGGCATCCCGGCAGAAGAGCTGCGCGAGGTTGCGCGCACCTTTGCGGGCGCAAAATCCGCGATGATCTTCTGGGGCATGGGCGTGTCGCAGCATATCCACGGCACCGACAATTCGCGCTGCCTGATTTCGCTGGCGCTGATGTGCGGTCAGGTCGGGCGCCCCGGCGCGGGCCTGCATCCGCTGCGCGGCCAGAACAACGTGCAGGGTGCGTCCGACGCGGGCCTTGTGCCGATGTTCCTGCCCGATTATCAGAGCGTGACCGATGACGGCGTGCGCCATGCGTTCACCGAAGTCTGGGAAAGCGGCGATTTCAGTGCAGAAAAGGGCCTGACCGTGACCGAAATCATGGATGCGGTCCATGACGGCGACATCAAGGCGATGTATATCCTCGGAGAAAACCCGGCCATGTCCGATCCGGATGTCGAGCATGCCCGCGATGCGCTGGCCAAGCTGGATCATCTGGTCGTGCAGGATATCTTCCTGACCGAAACGGCGAACTATGCCGACGTGATCCTGCCGGCCTCCGCCTTTGCCGAGAAATCCGGAACGGTCACCAACACCAACCGGCAGGTCCAGATCGCCCGCCCCGCGCTGCCGCCGATGGGCGATGCGCGCGTGGATTGGAAGATCACGGTCGACCTGGCCAACCGTCTGGGGCTGGGCTGGTCCTACGATTCGCCCGCGGACGTCTTTGCCGAGATGAAGCTGAATATGCGCAGCCTCGACAATATCACGTGGGAGCGGCTGGAAAACGAGGGCGCGGTGACCTATCCGTCGCTGTCGCCCACCGATCCCGGTCAGCCCATCGTGTTCAGCGACGGCTTTCCGCGTCCCGAAGGGCGTGCGCGGTTCACGCCGGCCTCGATTATCGCGCCGGATGATGTCCCGGACGAGGAATACCCGATGATCCTGACCACCGGTCGCCAGTTGGAGCATTGGCACACCGGGTCCATGACGCGCCGGTCCAGAGTGCTCGACTCGGTCGAGCCCGAGGCAAACTGCTCGCTGCACCCCAGTACCTTGCGCAAACTGGGTGTTGAGCCGGGCGAACATGTGCGCCTGACCACCAAGCGTGGCAGCATCAGCATCATGGCGCGGGCTGACCGCGCCGTGGCCCCGGACATGGTGTTCCTGCCCTTCGCCTTTGTCGAAGCAGCAGCGAACATTCTGACAAACCCGGCCATCGACCCTTATGGTAAGATCCCAGAGTTCAAGTTCTCTGCCGTCAAGGTCGAAGCCGACAACGCCAAATCCGTCGCCGCCGAGTGACATCTGAATAACCCCAGGGAGACTACCTAAATGGCCTACAAGAGCGATATTGAAATTGCGCGCGCAGCAAACAAGAAACCGATCCAGGAGGTCGGTGACAAGCTGGGCATCCCCGGCGAACACCTGCTGCCCTATGGCCACGACAAGGCCAAGGTATCTCAGGCCTATATCGACAGCGTTCAGAAGAACAAAAACGGCAAGCTGATCCTGGTTACAGCGATCAACCCAACGCCTGCCGGCGAAGGCAAGACCACCACGACCGTCGGTCTGGGCGACGGTCTGAACGCCATCGGCAAAAAGGCGATGGTCTGTATCCGCGAGGCAAGCCTTGGGCCGAACTTCGGCATGAAGGGCGGCGCCGCAGGTGGCGGATACGCGCAGGTTGTCCCGATGGAGGACATGAACCTGCACTTCACGGGTGACTTCCACGCCATCACATCCGCGCATTCGCTGCTGTCGGCCATGATCGACAACCACATCTATTGGGGCAATGAGCTGGACATCGACATTCGCCGCGTTGTCTGGCGCCGCGTTGTCGACATGAACGACCGCGCGCTGCGTCAGATCACGGCATCGCTGGGCGGCGTTTCCAACGGCTTCCCGCGCGAGACCGGTTTTGACATCACGGTGGCGTCCGAAGTCATGGCGATCCTCTGCCTTGCTAAGAACCTCAAGGACCTCGAAGAGCGTCTGGGCGACATGATCGTGGCCTATCGCCGCGACCGCAGCCCCGTCTTCTGCCGCGATATCGAAGCGCAGGGCGCGATGACCGTTCTGCTGAAGGACGCGATGCAGCCCAACCTGGTGCAGACGCTGGAAAACAACCCGGCATTCGTGCACGGCGGCCCCTTTGCGAACATCGCGCATGGTTGCAACTCGGTCACGGCCACATCGACCGCTTTGAAAATCGCCGATTTCGTGGTGACCGAGGCCGGATTTGGTGCGGATTTGGGCGCCGAGAAGTTCATGAACATCAAGTGCCGCAAGGCGGGCCTTGCGCCTGACTGCGTGGTGCTGGTCGCCACCGTGCGCGCCATGAAGATGAACGGCGGCGTTGCCAAGGCTGATCTGGGCGCTGAAAACGTTGATGCGGTCAAGGAAGGCTGCGCCAACCTTGGTCGTCACATTGGCAACCTCAAGTCGTTCGGCGTGCCGGTTGTCGTGGCCATCAACCATTTCGTCAACGACACCGACGCCGAGGTCGAAGCGGTCAAGGACTACGTCAAGAGCCAAGGCTCCGAAGCGGTCCTGTCGCGTCACTGGGAACTGGGTAGCGAAGGCAGCGCCGACCTGGCCCGCCGCGTGGCGGAAGTAGCTGAGAGCGGTGAAGCCAACTTCAAGCCGATCTACCCCGACGAAATGCCGCTGTTTGAGAAGATCGAGACGATTGCCAAGAACATCTACCACGCCGATGCGGTGGTGGCTGACAGCAAGATCCGCGATCAGCTGAAGCTTTGGGAAGAGCAGGGCTATGGCAATTTGCCGATCTGCATGGCAAAGACTCAGTATAGCTTTACCACCGATCCCAGCCGACGTGGCGCGCCCACGGGTCATTCTGTACCTGTGCGCGAGGTTCGTCTGAGTGCCGGCGCCGGTTTTGTTGTCGTCGTTTGCGGCGAGATCATGACGATGCCGGGCCTGCCGCGGACACCTGCAGCCCAAACGATCCGTCTGAATGACGGCGGAGAGATCGAAGGACTGTTTTAAACAGCGCGGCTCGCCGGGGGCATTCGAGCCCCCGGCGAGCCGGTCACCGCCCTTTGGGCGGCTCCTGCGCTCCGCGCGGGGATATTTTCAGCAAGAAGAAAGCGGGGGCGTGGCCCCTTGTGGCATAGGAAGGGCGCGCGATGACGGCTCAGGTAATTGACGGCAAGGCCTTTGCGGCCGAGGTACGTGGCAAGGTGGCGGAACATGTAGCCCGTCTGAAGGAGAAGCACGATCTGGTGCCGGGCCTTGCAGTGGTGCTGGTAGGCGAGGATCCTGCCAGTGAGGTTTATGTACGCTCGAAGGGCAAGCAGACGACCGAGGTTGGCATGAAGAGCGTCGAGCACAAGCTGGACGCGGATACTTCTGAGGCAGATCTGCTGGCGCTGATTGATCAGCTGAACAAAGATGACAGCATCAACGGCATTCTGGTGCAGTTGCCGCTGCCGGGGCATCTGGACGAAGATCTGGTCATCAATTCGATTGATCCAGCCAAAGATGTTGACGGGTTCCACATCTCGAACGTCGGTCTGCTCGGGACGGGCCAGAAAAGCATGGTTCCCTGCACGCCGTTGGGATGTCTGATGATGCTGCGCGAGCATCATGGATCGCTATCGGGTATGAACGCGGTTGTGATCGGGCGCAGCAATATCGTGGGCAAACCGATGGCTCAGTTGTTGCTGGGCGATAGTTGCACCGTGACGATTGCGCATTCGCGGACCAAGGATCTGGCGGATGTCGTGCGTCGGGCGGATATCGTTGTGGCAGCCGTTGGGCGCCCCGAGATGGTTCCGGGCGACTGGATCAAAGAGGGTGCGACCGTAATCGACGTGGGCATCAACCGGATCGAGAAGGATGATGGCAAGACCAAACTGGTTGGCGACGTTGATTATGCAAGCTGCGCTGAACGCGCCGGAGCGATCACGCCCGTGCCGGGCGGCGTTGGCCCCATGACGATCGCGTGCCTTTTGGCCAATACGCTGACAGCGACTTGCCGTGCCAATGGTCTGGAAGAGCCTGAAGGCCTGACCGCTTAATAGGACGGTAATAGTCCGGTTTTAGTTAGGGCCACTCTCTTGATTGAGAGTGGCCTTATTGCGTTACCGAGGCATTGGAATGGCGTTGGTTTTGAGTCCTGTCAGCACTGCTATCGCGTTCGCCTTCATGAGGGTGGCGAGGACGCTGTTATCGCTGCGCAGGCCGCCGGTATACGTGCCGTAGGCTGGCAAGATGACGCGGTCGCTGTCGATCAGGAAAGCAGGCCTGCTAAGATTGCGGGAGCGCGTTCTGATACCGGCCTTTGGGTGGTAATGTCCTGATATTTCGCCGCGCTCACTTGGCTGTGCAATATGGCGAAACGTAAGCGGTGAGATTGCGAATTGCCGCAGATGTGTTCCGCCTAAATCGATAGGGCCGGGATCGTGGTTACCCTCAATCCAGATCCACTGGCGGCCCGATTGCAAAGTCGTGATCCGCAGTTTGTCAGTGCTTGAGAGTGCACTCACTGCCATGCTGTCATCGAAACTGTCACCCAGGCAAACGACTGTGGTGGCATTTGTCAGCCGCAGATCGATTTCGAGCCTGTCAAGGGTGTCGCGCGTCTCGTAAGGGGGGAGAACGCCCGTGTTGAGGCGCAGACCCCGCTCGGATTTTCCCAAGTGCAGATCCGAGACGCAGAGCAAATTCTTGTCCGGCCAGTAAAGCCCACCGGCTGGCAGAGCGACCAGCCGTGTACCGGCAAGGGTAAACGGATGGCTGGTCATTTAGCGCAGTTTGACAGGTCAGACATCCAGCTCTTCAACAAAACGCGCATTCTCCTGGATATATTCGAATCGCAGCTCAGGCTTTTTACCCATCAGACGCTCTACGAGGTCGCTAGTTTGTCCGGGCTCATCTTCGTCGATTGTCACGCGGATCAGCTTGCGTGACCGGACATCCATGGTTGTTTCTTTCAGGTCTTTGGCGTCCATCTCGCCCAAGCCTTTGAAGCGGCTGACATCGATTTTACCCTTGCCGCCCAATCCCTTGGCCAGCCATAAATCCCGCTCCGCCTCGTCGATGCAATAGACGCGGCGCGCGCCCTGGCTGAGGCGGTACAGCGGTGGGCAGGCCAGATAAAGATGGCCTGCGTCAATCATTGGGCGCATCTGAGTGAAGAAGAACGTCATAAGAAGCGCCGCGATGTGCGCACCATCCACGTCGGCATCCGTCATGATGATGATCTTGTCATAGCGCAGATCGTCGAGGTTGAATTTTGAGCCGAGGCTGACACCAAGCGCCTGCGTAAGATCGCTGATCTCTTGGTTGCTGCCCAGTTTGGAACTGGCGGCTCCCAGCACGTTCAGGATTTTTCCCCGTAGCGGCAGAAGCGCCTGCACTTTGCGGTCGCGTGCCATCTTGGCCGAACCGCCGGCCGAGTCGCCTTCGACGATGAACAACTCTGTCCCCTCCCGGGTGTTCGACGAGCAATCGACCAGCTTGCCGGGCAGACGCAGTTTTTTGGTTGCAGTTTTGCGCTGGGTTTCTTTCTCCTGGCGGCGGCGCAGACGTTCTTCTGCGCGCAGGACCAGAAAATCGAGGATGGCGCCAGCCGATTTCGTGTCGGCGGCCAGCCAGTTGTCGAAATGGTCCCGCACTGAATTTTCGACCATGCGCTGTGCATCGACCGTTGCCAGCCTGTCCTTGGTTTGACCAACGAATTCGGGCTCGCGAATAAAGCAGGATACCAGCGCGCCGGCCCCTGTCATCAGGTCTTCGCGGGTGATAGTCGCGGCCTTCTTGTTGTTCACCAACTCGCCGTAGGCCTTTACACCTTTGAGGATCGCGGCCCAAAACCCGGCCTCATGCGTGCCGCCCTCGGGGGTGGGGACGGTATTGCAGTAGGACTGGATGAAACCATCACGCGCCGGCGTCCAATTGATGGCCCATTCAACTTTGCCCGGCACTTTGAATTTTTCAAAGCTGACAGAGCCGGCAAAGGGCGTTTCGGAATAGGTCGTTGCGCCGCCCATTGCCTCGGACAGATAGTCGGACAGGCCGCCGGGAAAATGAAACTTGGCCTCGCGCGGGGTTTCACCGTCATCGATTTCGGTTTTCCAACGGATTTCGACGCCGGAGAACAGATAAGCCTTCGATCGGGCCATTTTGAACAGGCGCGCGGGTTTGAAGCTTAGCGAGCCGAAAATCTCGGGATCGGGGTGAAATGTGACGGCCGTGCCGCGCCGGTTGGGGGCGGCCCCGATTTTTGCCAGAGGTGCCACGGGCAATCCGCGCGAGAATTCCATCGCGAACAGTTCTTTGTTGCGGGCAACTTCGACACGCAAATGATCCGATAAGGCGTTAACGACAGAGCTGCCAACGCCGTGCAGACCGCCTGAAGTCTGATAGCTGTCCCCGGAAAACTTGCCTCCTGCGTTGAGGGTGCAAAAGATGATTTCCAGCGCAGATTTCGACGGATCCTTGGGATGAGGGCCGGTTGGGATGCCGCGGCCGTTGTCGCGTACGGAAACATGGCCATTGGCGTGCAGTTCGACCTCGATCCACGTCGCGTGGCCGGCGACGGCCTCGTCCATGGAGTTGTCGATGATCTCGGCAACCATATGATGCAGCGCGCGGTCATCCTTGCCGCCGATATACATGCCAGGACGCAGGCGGACATGCTCCATATCCTCAAGAACCTGGATTGACGAGGCATCATAATCGCCCGAGGAAGTGGCTGCAGACAGAAGATCGGACATGGGGTGTGGTGCTCGTTATTTTAGGGTTCCGCAGTTATGACAGACCGGCGGGCCGGTTAAAAGCAGTGCGTCGGGTCATCTGATTGCAGCGTATCGCAAAATCAGGGCGGGCCGTTGCCCCATATCAGCAATCCAAGGAAATTAACCGACAAGAGGCCAACCGTCAGGCATGCCAATCGCCATCGCGTGCGTGATTGGGCAGGATCGCGCGCGAAACGGCGAAACTCGGCAAACTGTTCGCCCATGGTGGGCCATGTGCCACCGCGCCGCTCGGCTGCGTATCGGGCGGCGCGTGACAGTGAAAACAGCGCACTGAACATGCACCAGATCCATAGGACGAAAAGGACCGACGATATGGCGAGCCACAAGGATTGAACCAGTGCAATCAAGAGATTGGCCAAGGTAGGCGCGCAGATACCAACTTATGCCCTTTCAATCAGCTCACAAAAAACTCTCGCCCGTTTTGGCCTTCGCCGTTGTTCGCGCAATGGGACTAAGCGCCTGGCTCAATTTTGGACCGATTCGCATGAACGAAACGCTAAGCTCTGGCAAAATTATGGACACTTCGCTGAGATGTCCAAACGCGGCGGCAGCCTGAGAAAGGGAGTCTGTTTTGCATTAATGTTGGATCTGTACCCGATCAGGCGCGATGCAAACGAACTATAGGAAACAGCATTTCGAGGCGAAGAAGCGCAGCACAGTACCCAGATAACGGCGCGCGCCTGACTTGTGGAATAAAGCAGATAACTCACAAAAACTTTTAAAAGTTGGCGTCGATGCCCGGCAGCTTGAGTGATGAAATAAGATCACGAAGCTCCTGCCTTGCGGCGACATTCGAGATGTTAAGCTGTTTGACGCCAACATCCTTTAGATCCAGAAGGGTCAAACCGCGTGGAAACAATTCGCGGAAAATCACCCTCTCATTAAATCCAGGCGCAACACGAAATCCGATCCGCCTGGCTAGATTGTCCAGAGCTGCGCCCATTTTCTCTTTGTTCACCATGGCTTGTGCGCCAACACGGTTTCGGACGACGATCCAGTCTATCGGTTTCAAACCCGCTTGCGCCCGCAATTGGCGCGCGTTCCAGACCATTTCAGAGTAAACAGAAGGGCGCAAAATTTTGAGGCCATCCGAGTCGACATGGGCCAGCAGATCGAAATCGACAAAGCTGTCGTTGAGAGGTGTGATCAGCGTATCGGCCAGACTGTGCGCCACCTGGCTCAATCGCGTGTGCGATCCGGGGCAGTCGATGATGATGAAATCGCTGTCAGGTTCCAGTGACGCGACGGCCTCGGACAGGCGGCGGTCATAGACGTTTTCGCCGGGGTTGAGGCTGGACTGATCCACCTCGGGCAGCTCGTGATAATGGGGGCTGGGCAGATCAAGTCCGGACTGAGCCAGAAACACCTTTCGGTTCTCGGAATAGCGCCCAAACGTCTTCTGCCGCACGTCCAGATCAAGCGCGCTTACGGTCTTGCCCATCCGCGCGAGTGCGGTCGCAACATGCATGGACACGGTTGATTTGCCCGCGCCGCCTTTTTCATTCCCGACGACGATAATATGCGCCATGTCCCAATATCCCTTGCCCCACACCCTCGAATTGGGGCGTTTCGGGCATAGTATCGTGGGGTCGTGGAATAGGAAAGACCAGGCGCAATTCGCAGGTGTCGATGCATCTGAATTGCAACGAAAAAGAGCGGCTTCATACGAGGCCGCTCTTGAACAGTTTCCGTCTGGCGGGGCTCAACCCTTCATGCTGTCCCAAAAAGATTTGACCGATCGAAAAAAGCTTTTGCTTTCGGGATTATTATCCTCCGACAGCGCTTCGAATTCGCGCAGCAAGTCCTTCTGTTTGGACGTCAGATTGACCGGCGTTTCAACAGCCATTTCGATGAACATGTCGCCGGCCGCACCGCCGCGCAGGGCAGGCATCCCCTTCGACCGCAGGCGCATTTGTCTGCCAGATTGGCTGCCGGCGGGGATTTTTACCTTACTGCGGCCACCGTCGATGGTGGGAACTTCAATGTCGCCACCGATAGCGGCGGTGATCATTGACACCGGCACCTTGCAATAAAGGTTGATTTCCTCGCGTTCGAACAGGCTGTGCTTGGTCACCTCGATAAAGATGTATAGATCACCGGGAGGTCCACCGCGCATCCCGGCCTCGCCCTCGCCGGACAAGCGGATGCGTGTGCCGGTTTCAACCCCAGCGGGGATGTTGACGCTCAGGGCGCGGTCTTTTTCGACGCGGCCCTGACCGCCGCATGATTTGCAGGGATTTTGAACGATTTGGCCCATGCCGGCACAGGTCGGGCAGGTCCGCTCGACCGTAAAGAACCCTTGCTGCGCGCGGACTTTGCCCATGCCAGAACATGTGGGGCATGTCGTCGGTTCGGCGCCGCCCTCGGCGCCCGATCCGTCGCAGGAATTGCATTGCACTGAGGTGGGGACGTTGATCGTCTTTTGCAGACCTTTAAAGGCATCCTCGAGTGTGATGCGCATATTGTAGCGCAGGTCTGATCCGCGTGCAGCACGTGGGCGGCCTCCACCACCGCGCGCGCCCATGAAATCGCCGAAAAGATCGTCGAAAACGTCAGAAAAGGCGCTGGCAAAATCGCCCTGACCCTGTGCGCCGGGGCGGCCACGCTGCCCGCCACCGCCGCCCATCCCACCTTCAAAGGCAGCGTGGCCGAACCGGTCATAGGCCGCCTTTTTTTCGGCATCTTTCAGGACGTCATATGCCTCGCCTGCTTCTTTGAACTGGGTTTCGGCGTTGGGGTTGTCCTTGTTGCTGTCGGGATGCAGCGCCTTCGCCTTTTGGCGATACGCCTTTTTAATCTCATCTCCCGAGGCCCCGCGTGCAACGCCCAGAACCTCATAATAATCGCGTTTGGCCATTCGAGAACTCCTATACCTGAAACGAAACGGGCCGGCCTTATGCAGGACCGGCCCGAAGGTTTCTCAGCGACGCATTAGCCGCGCTTGCTGTCGTCGAGGTCCTCGAAATCGGCGTCGACGATATCATCGTCGCCGGGAGCCTGATCAGTAGCTGCCGGGCCTTCATCGTCCTCTTGCTGTGCGGACTTATAGATGGCCTCGCCCAGTTTCATGGCCGCTTCGGTGACATTCTGGATACCCGACTTGATCTTGGCCGCGTCTTCATTCTCCAGATCGTCCTTCAGCGCAGAAATCGCCAGCTCGATAGCTTCGATCGTGGTGGGGTCCACTTTGTCGGCATGCTCTTCCATCGATTTCTCGGTCGAGTCAATCAGGCTTTCAGCCTGATTTTTCGCCTCGACCAGCTCGCGGCGCTCCTTGTCGGATTCGGCATTCTCCTCGGCATCCTTGACCATCTTTTCGATGTCCTCATCGGACAGGCCACCCGACGCCTGAATCGTGATCTTGTGCTCTTTGTTTGTGCCTTTATCCTTGGCCGAAACCGAGACGATGCCGTTGGTGTCGATGTCGAACGTTACCTCGATCTGGGGCATGCCGCGCGGTGCAGGCGGGATGTTTTCCAGATTGAACTGGCCCAGCATCTTGTTGTCGGCCGCCATTTCACGCTCGCCTTGAAATACCCGGATCGTCACGGCGCTCTGGCTGTCCTCAGCGGTCGAGAAGACTTGGGATTTGTTCGTCGGGATCGTGGTGTTGCGGTCGATCAGGCGGGTGAACACGCCGCCCAGCGTCTCGATGCCCAGCGACAGGGGCGTGACGTCCAGAAGGACGACGTCCTTGATGTCGCCTTGCAGAACGGCAGCCTGAATGGCGGCGCCCATGGCAACCACTTCATCGGGGTTCACACCCTTGTTTGGCTCTTTGCCGAACAGCTTGGTCACTTCTTCGATCACTTTGGGCATGCGGGTCATACCGCCGACCAGAACAACCTCGTCAATGTCCGAAGCCGATAGGCCCGCATCCTTCAAGGCAGCTTGGCACGGCTTGAGAGACGCCTTGATCAGGTCGCCAACCAATGATTCCAGCTTTGCACGGGTCAGTTTCATCACCATATGCAGCGGCTGGCCGCTGGAGCTCATCGAGATGAAAGGCTGGTTAATTTCTGTCTGGCTGGACGAGCTTAGTTCGATCTTGGCCTTTTCGGCGGCCTCTTTCAGACGCTGCAGCGCCATCTTGTCTTGCGTCAGGTCAACCTGATGCTCTTTCTTGAACTCGCCCGCCAGGTAATTGACGATGCGCATGTCAAAGTCCTCACCCCCAAGGAAGGTGTCGCCATTGGTCGCCTTGACCTCGAACAGGCCATCCTCGATTTCAAGAATGGTCACGTCGAATGTACCGCCGCCAAGGTCGTAGACCGCGATCGTGTGCGCGTCCTGCTTGTCGAGGCCATAGGCCAGCGCGGCGGCTGTCGGCTCGTTGATGATGCGCAGCACTTCGAGGCCGGCAATCTTGCCTGCGTCCTTGGTCGCCTGACGCTGGGCGTCGTTGAAGTAGGCCGGAACGGTGATGACGGCCTGCGTGACAGTCTCGCCCAGATAGCTTTCGGCGGTTTCTTTCATCTTGCCCAGAATGAACGCGCTAAGCTGGCTGGGCGAATATTTCTCGTCGCGCGCCTCTACCCATGCGTCGCCGTTTCCGCCGTCAACAACGGTGAAGGGCATGTTTTTCTTGTCCTTGGCCAAATGGCTGTCATCGGCGCGGCGGCCGATCAGGCGCTTGACGCCAAAGACGGTGTTTTCGGGGTTGGTGACCGCCTGACGTTTGGCTGGCTGGCCAACGAGACGCTCATTCTCGGTAAAAGCGACGATCGACGGCGTGGTGCGCGTGCCTTCGGAGTTTTCGATCACGCGTGCCGTTTTGCCGTCCATGATGGCGACGCAGCTATTGGTTGTTCCCAGGTCAATACCAATGACTTTGGACATGTTTTCATCCCTTTCTCTTAGGCGATATGACAGGGCGCGACCCGTTACGGCATCCCGGCCCCGGTTTGGTTGTCGTCGCGGCTGGCGGTTGCTGGCCACGGCTCCCGGCGTATATAGGGAGCGGTTCAAGACCCTGCAAGCGGTGCAGGGTGATGCATTTTGCAGTTTAGCGCTAAATTTTTTGCGGAGGGGCGCCATGACCGAGTTTGATCTGCGCGGTTTTCGCATCCTGCCTGGGTATCTGAGCGCGGAATGTCAGGCTGATCTGGTGGCAGCACTGCGCGATGTCGCGGCGCAAGCGCCGCTGTTTTCACCCGTGACCGCGTCCGGCAAGGCAATGAGCGTGCGGATGACATCAGCGGGAAGTTATGGCTGGGTGTCCGATCGGTCAAGGTATCGCTACGCGGCGGCGCATCCCGACGGGCAGTCCTGGCCTGCGATCCCATCCGCGGTACTTGGAATATGGCGCGATCTGGTAAGCGATCTGCGCGATCCAGATTGCTGCCTGATGAATTACTACGGCGAGGGTGCACGCATGGGGCTGCATCAGGACCGCGACGAGGCTGATTTTAGCTGGCCGGTGCTGTCGATCTCTCTGGGCGATGAAGGATTGCTGCGTATCGGCAATCCCGTGCGTGGCGGCAGCACGGTGTCGCACTGGCTGCGCTCGGGCGATGTGGTGGTGATGGGCGGCGCTGCGCGGATGACCTATCACGGGGTGGACCGCATCAGATTTGGGTCATCCGCACTGCTGAAGATGGGCGGGCGCATCAACCTGACCTGCCGTGTCGTCGATTAGCGCGGGAATTGCACCGCTCGCCAAGGGTCACATATAGCGCCACGCGACCCGCCCCCCAGGGCGAATTTATCCAGCCTGTTTAGGTGCGACATTGACCTGATGTGGGAATGGAATGGAAATGCCCTGCGCGTCGAAATCCTCCTTTATTGCCTTGGTCAGTTCAAACTTGACGTTCCAGAAATCATCGGTCGCTGTCCACAAACGCGCCGTGATGTCGACCGCACTGTCGCCAAGGTTTGTGACTCGCGCCCATGGTTCCGGCTCGCTCATCACGCGCTCGTCGGCGCGGGCATTGTCGAGGATGATCCGCATCGCTGTATCGGCGCTGTCCGAATAATCAATGCCAAAAACCAGATCCAGCCGCCGGGTGTCATGAGCCGAATAATTGGTGATGATCGAACCCCAGGCCTGCCCATTAGGTACGATGATCTGTACATTCTGCGGTGTCGTCAGCTCGGTGAAAAACAGCGCGATCTCCGTCACTGTGCCGCTGGTGCCGCTGATGTCCACATATTGCCCCAGACGGTAGGGGCGGAAAATGACCAGCATAATTCCCGCTGCCAGATCGGCCAGTGTCCCTTGTAGTGCAAGGCCAACGGCCAATGTTGCAGCACCCAGCACGGCGACCACGCTGGTTGCCTCGATGCCGAAAAGGTTGAGCACTGCCAGCAACACCATGATGCGGATGGCCCAAGTGGCGATCGTGGCGGCGAAATTGCCCAACGTCTTGTCGATACGTTTATGCTTGTTGACCTGCCGCCGCACAAAGCTGCCGACAAAACCGGCAAGCGTCCAGCCGACCACCAGCACCACCAGCGCCTTTACGGCGGCAATGATCAGCGGCGTATAGGCGCCCAGCTCGTCTATGACGTTTTCCATATGGATCCTCTAAATCACAAAGGTTAATTTCAGGTTGTGGCGCGTATAACGGGCCTTTCTCAATAGAAAAAGGCCTCGAACTGTCCGAGGCCTTTGCCAGGAGTTGAAAAGACGCGCGATCAGCGTGTTTTGAGTGCGTCGCGGATTTCGATCAGGATGTCCTTTTCCGACGGGCCTGTTTGTACTTCGGGCGCGACCTCATCGGGCTTTTCCGCCAGCGATTTCACCTTGTTGACGTAGCGTACCAGCATGAAGACCACGAAGGCGATGATAAAGAAATTGATCACCGCCATCAGGAACGATCCGTAGGCAAAGACCGAGGCTCCGGCCTCGCGTGCCTGCTCCAGCGACGCGCCGGGAGGGACCTCGCCGGCCAGAACGGCGTAGTTGTTGGTGAAATCCACACCGCCGGTGAACAGCCCGATGATCGGATTGATCAAATCCCCGACCATAGAGGTGACGATCGCGGTGAATGCCGCGCCGATGATGATACCCACGGCCATGTCCATGACATTGCCCTTGGCGATGAAGTCCTTGAATTCGTTTATCATAAATTTCCCTTTGCGCTAACGGCATAACTCGCTCTCATTCTGAAAAGAGCGAACATCATATATCATGGAAAAATCTTAACCTTTCCATGTTTTTATTGGCCAAGGGAAAAGGGGCCGAGCGCGTCTGCCCGGCCGACCGGAGCGTTACCGGGGCAATGTTCCGTTCAGCACATAGCGCAGCATCTGCACCACCTGCTGCGGCGTGCGCGCCACGGCCAGCGCGGCGGCGTCAACCTCTTTCAATGCGTGGTCATGCTCGGACGGTTGCAGGATGATCAGCGACGTTCCCAGCGCGGCGGCATAGCCCGCGTCGAATGCCGCGTTCCATTGCTTGTACTTATCCCCGAAGCGCACGACCACGATGTCGGCCTCCTCGATCATCTGGCGGGTGCGGATCGCGTTCAGCTTGGCCCCCTTGTGATCGTGCCAGAACTTGTCCGGCTCTTCTCCCAGGATCGCCACGCCGCAATCGTCGCTGGCCGCATGATCGGTGACAGGGGACGTGAAGATCGCGTCCAGATCCTTTGCGGCCTGTTCGATCTGGTCGCGCCAGTCGGTGTGAATCTCTCCGCTCAGATAGACATTCAACATGATTTTCTCCTTTTTTAACCGCGCAGGACGCCGCCGGTCGCCTTGGCGACCTTTTCCACGATCTTGGCCGAGACGGCCTCGATATCCTTGTCCTTCAGCGTTGCCTCGGTCGGTTGCAGCCGCACGGTGACGGCCAGTGATTTCTTGCCCTCGCCCAAGCTGCCGCCGATGAACTGGTCAAAGACACGCACATCCTCGATCAGGGTTTTGTCGGCGCCAAGAGCTGCATTGACCAGCGCCAGCGCCTCGACCTGCGCATCGACGACAAAGGCAAAGTCACGCTCGACCGCCTGCAGATCGCGGATCCGCGCGGCGCCGCGATTGGCGGTGACATTGCGCGGCAGCGGGATTTCGGCGGGCCAGAGCGTAAAGGCGACGGCACTGCCCTTGACGCCCATCGCGCGCAGCGTCCTGGGGTGCAGTTCGCCAAAGACGCCCAGTACCTTTTTCGGGCCAAGGCAGATCATGCCGTGACGGCCCGGATGCCACCAGTCGCGCGCGCCGCGCAGGATCTGCACCTTGGCGGGCGCGCCAATGGCCGACAGGACCGCCTCGGCGTCCGCCTTGGCATCGTAGAGGTCAAAGGCGCGGTCCGAGCCATGCACATCCTTTGGCCCGGTCCGCCCCATCAGGAGGCCCGAGACCTGCAAATGCTGCTCGCCCGGCTCGCCGCCGTGGAAGGCATGGCCGACCTCGAAAAGCGCCATATCCGAGATCCCGCGCGCCTGATTGCGCGCCGCCGCTTGCAAAAGGCCGGGCAGCAGGGCGGGGCGCATATGGCTCATCTCGCTGCTGATCGGGTTGGCCAGCATGGTGGCATCATCGCCGCCGCCGAACAGCGTGGCGCTTGCATGGTCGATAAAACTGTAGGTGACGCACTCGTTATACCCCAGCGCTGCCGCGGTGCGCCGCGCGATCTGCTCGCGCTTTTGCATCGGTGACAGGATCGGCGCGGGTACGCCGGCCTGTGCGCGGGGCAGGGGGCGGCCAACCAGCTTGGTCAACGATGCGATGCGCGCGACCTCTTCAACCAGATCCGCCTCGCCCTGAACATCGGGGCGCCAGCTGGGCACGGTGGCCATGTCGCCGTCGAGGCGGAAGCCAAGAGCGGTCAGCGTCTGGCGCTGTTCGGCCTCGGGAATATCCATGCCGACCAGCGATTGGACGCGTGCCGGGACAAGCTTGTAGGCGCGGGTCGCGTCCGGCACCTTGCCCGCCTGCACCACATTCGAGGGGGTGCCGCCGCACAGATCCATGATCATCTGCGTCGCCAGATCGATCGCCTCCATGTTAAAGGCCGGATCAATCCCCCGCTCGTTGCGATAGCGCGCGTCAGAGTTGATTTTCAGCGCGCGGCCCGTGCTGGCGATCTGAACGTGGTCCCAGACGGCGGCCTCCAAGAATACATCTGTCGTTTCCGCCGTGCATCCCGTTGCCAGTCCGCCCATGATGCCAGCGATGCTTTCAATGCCGTTATCGTCCGAAATCACCACCTGTCCCGCGCCGAAGGTATAGTCCTTCTCATCCAGCCCTGTCAGCGTTTCGCCGCCCTTGGTGCGGTGGATTCGCAGATCGCCCTGCACCTTGCCTGCGTCAAAGACATGTAGCGGGCGGTTGCGGTCATAAGTGAAGAAGTTCGTCACATCGACCAGCGCCGAGCGTGGCCGCAGACCGATGGCGCGCAGGCGGTCCTGCAGCCATTCGGGGCTGGGGCCATTATTCACGCCGCGAATGAGGCGCCCGGCGAAAACCTCGCAGCCGTTCGTCTGAGTATCCTCGTCAATGGTGACATTGATCGGGCAGGCGAACTGACCTTCGACATGGGCGGTATAGGCGTCTTTCAGCGCGCCCAGACCTCTTGCGGCCAGATCGCGGGCGATGCCGCGCACGCCCAAGGCATCTGGGCGGTTGGGCGTGATGGCGATCTCGATCACCGGATCGACCTTGGCCGGATCATTTTTCGCCATCCAGTCGATATAGCGATCGCCGACCTCGCCCGAAGGCAACTCGATGATGCCGTCATGCTCCTCCGACAGTTCCATCTCGCGCTCGGAGCACATCATGCCGTAGCTTTCGATGCCCCGGATCTTGCCGACGCCGATGGTGGTGTCAATGCCCGGCACATAGACGCCCGGTTTGGCGACGACCACGGTGATTCCCTCGCGCGCGTTGGGCGCGCCGCAGATGATCTGAAGCTCGCCCTCGCCGGTGGCAACGCGGCACACGCGCAGGCGGTCGGCGTCGGGGTGCGGTTCGGCATGAATGACGCGGCCCAGCGTGAAGTCGGCCAGCCGCGCGGCGGGGTTGCTGACCCCCTCGACCTCAAGGCCCAGATCGGTCAGCGCATAGGTGATCTCATCGACAGATGCGTTCGTGTCGAGATGGTCTTTGAGCCAGGAAAGCGTGAATTTCATGTGCCGTCATCCGCAGGTCATTATGGGTTGGCCTTCGCATAGCGCAGAAGGCGCGGCGGGGAAAGGGCGCAGGCGGCGCGCGCCTTTGTCCGGAAGCAAGGCGGGGCCGCCGGAACACGGCAAGCCGCAAGTGGATGCCGCAAAACCTCAGGCCACATTGCGCCCCCCGTGCGCCCGAACAGCGCCGAAGGCGCCGGGCGAGCGCCTGCCCGTCCGCCGGGCTGGCGCTTTGGATGCGTGGTGCATCGCTGATGGGGTGGAGGGGCTTGGCGGGCATAAAGCGCGCCGTATGAGCGTTGCAGCGCCACCCCACGGGCAGGCGCTCGCCCGGCTTGGGTTAGTTCTTTCTCATACTTAAGAAATCGAGCCTGTCGCAGCTTCATGGTCTGGCGAAGTCTAGCCCGCTTTACAGAAGCTGACGGAGCCCCGACTACTTCCAACCTGCTTTTTTCAGGAAATCCCTCATTTTTAGGGTGCGCCTCCGTTGGGCTTGTTTAATATCACCCTGCTCGCTCCAGTACGTTAAGTGGGCGTAAAAGAATACCACCAACGCTGGTGCGAGAAGAAACCCGACCAATAAAAGTATCAACAGGGAGAAAGGGTCAGGCAGTACAATCAAGCCCACAACAAACGATGAGCTTATTCCCAAAATGAATACGAGAAAAGCCAACCAGCGAGGCAACGAGGGCTGAACAGCGCGGCACCAATCGACGTAACGTGCCAGCAGGGTGCCGAGATAATACACTCACCTACTCAACCCACCCCGCAACGTAGGCACATCCAGCGCCGCGAAACCGTAATGCCGCAGCCAGCGCAAATCACTATCAAAAAACGCCCGCAAATCAGGTATCCCATATTTCAGCATCGCGATCCGGTCGATGCCCATGCCGAAGGCAAAGCCCTGCCATGCGTTAGGGTCAATATTGCTGGCCTTCAGTACTTTCGGATGCACCATGCCGGACCCCAGAATCTCCAGCCAATCATCACCCGTCCCCACCTTCAACGTGCCGCCCTCCCAGGAGCAGCGGATGTCGACCTCGGCCGACGGTTCGGTGAACGGGAAGTGCGAGGCGCGGAAGCGCAGTTCGACGTCGTCGACCTCGAAGAACGCCTTGACGAACTCCTCCAGCACCCATTTCAGGTTCGCCATCGAGATGTCCTTGTCGATGGCAAGGCCCTCAATCTGGTGGAACATCGGCGTGTGCGTCATGTCGTAATCGGCGCGGTAAACGCGGCCCGGCGCGATGATGCGGATCGGCGCGCCCTGCTCTTGCATCGTGCGGATCTGCACGGGGCTGGTATGGGTGCGCAGCACATGCGGCGGGCGCTCGTCCCCATCGCCGCGATGGGTGTAGAACGTGTCCATTTCCGCCCGCGCGGGATGGTGACCGGGGATGTTGAGCGCGTCGAAATTGTACCAGTCGCTCTCGATCTGCGGCCCTTCGGCCACGGCAAAGCCCATATCGGCAAAGATCGCGGTCACTTCCTCGGTCACCTGGCTGATCGGGTGGATCGTGCCCTGGCGCTGCGCGCGCACCGGCAGGGTGACGTCCAGCCACTCGCCGCGCAGACGCTCATCCAGCGCGGCATCGCCCAACGCCTCTTTCTTGGCGGCCAGCGCGCTGGTGATCTCGTCCTTCAGCGCGTTCAGCTTCGGCCCGGCTTCCTGCCGCTGCTCTGGCGTCATCTTGCCCAGCTCGCGCATGGCCGCACTGATCTCGCCCTTTTTGCCGATGGCCTGCACGCGCAGATCCTCCAGCGTGGCCTCGGCCGTGGCGCCCGCTATGAGGCTGATGTATTTGTCGCGCAGATCGTCCATGGGGGCATCCTCGGTCTGGTGTCAGCCTGCGAATTACCGCGCATCCCCCTTGCTTGCAAGCCTGCCGCCCGTAGCGGCGCCGCGCAATGAAAAACGCCGCCCCCGAAGGAGCGGCGTTTGCATAATTCGAAAAGCGCAGCGCCTCAGAAGCCGAGGCCTTCGTACTTTTTCTTGAACTTGGACACGCGTCCGCCGGAATCCATCAGACGTCCGGTGGCGCCGGTCCAGGCGGGGTGCACGGTGGGGTCGATGTCCAGCGACAGCTGATCGCCTTCCTTGCCGTAGGTCGAGCGCATCTTGAGGATCGTGCCGTCCGTCATCTTGACGTCGATCTCGTGATAATCGGGGTGGATGTCTTTTTTCATCGGTCCGCTCCTCAGGCTTTCTTGGGCTTATAGGTGCTGTCTTCGGCGATACGGGCCGATTTACCGCGACGCGAGCGCAGGTAATACAGCTTGGCACGGCGGACGCGGCCACGGCGCACGACCTCGATGCTGTCGATATTGGTCGAATAGAGCGGGAACATACGCTCCACCCCTTCGCCAAAGGAAATCTTGCGAACGGTGAACGATCCGGCAATGCCTGCGCCGTTTTTACGGCTGATGCAAACGCCTTCAAAGTTCTGCACGCGGGTACGCGTGCCTTCCGTCACCTTGAAGCCGACGCGAATGGTGTCGCCGGCCTTGAAATCCGGAATGTCCTTGCCGAGTTCGGCAATCTGTTCCGCTTCGATCTGAGCGATTAGGTTCATCGCTGTTCTCCTGATTTGCTTGCGGTTTTTGTCCGCAAAGTGTTTTCGCGCCCAAGAGCTGGTGGTCTTTAACCGGATCCCCCTGACCAGATATCAGAAGTCCGCCCCAGATCGGATCGTCCTATGTCTACGTGATGCCGTTAGCGCGCCTGGTAACGAATGCAAAGATCATCCGACAATTTGGCACACCATATAGCCCCCGACTCGGGCATTGCCGGGTAGGGTCAGCGGGCTTTAGGACAGATGGGAGATTTATGCAAGGGCGGGGTTGGCTATGCGTTCGGCAAAGCGCGCTTTGCCCACAGATCGGGTCGCCGCTCCTGCGTGATGCGTTCGGCCTGCGCCTGCCGCCACTTGGCGATCTCGCCGTGGTTGCCCGACATCAGCACTTCGGGGATGGCGCGCCCCTGCCATTCGGCGGGTCGTGTATATTGCGGATGCTCCAGCAGACCGCTGGAGTGGCTTTCATCCATGGCACTTTCGGCATTTCCCAAAATACCGGGCCGCAGGCGCAGGGCGGCGTCGATCATCGCCTGCGCGGCAATCTCGCCGCCGGTCATCACGAAATCGCCGAGCGAGACCTCGATCGCGCCGTAATGTTCGATCACGCGCTCGTCCAACCCCTCGAACCGCCCGCAGATCAGCGTCATGCCGGGCGCCTGCGCCAGATCCTGCGCCATCGTCTGATCAAACGGGCGCCCCCTCGGGCTGAGATAGATCAACGGGCTGCCCGGCGCTGCGGCTTGCAGTGCTGCGTCGATCGCCGCCCCCATGACGTCGGCGCGCAGAACCATCCCGGCACCACCGCCAGCCGGTGTGTCGTCGACGTTGCGATGCTTGCCGATGCCATGGTCCCGCAGATCCGTTGTGGCGAGCGACCACAGCCCATCAGCCAGCGCGCGCCCCGTCAGGCTATGGCCCAGAACGCCGGGAAAGGCCTGCGGCAACAGCGTGATGATCTGAACATGCCACGCGTGCGCCAAGCGTTCCGGCGCACCCATCAGGTCGCGCGGCTGCGCGCTGAGCGTGACGGATTTGCGGCCAAGCGACCGGGTGGGCGTATCAGGATCGGACATGCGCCCGTCTTAGCGCAGATTGCAGGCCGTGCGACAGGCGAATTCGCCTGCCGCAGGTATGTCATGCGATCGCGACGACGCCGAATAGCAAAAGCAGGAAGAAGATCAGTGCGATTGCGATCAAAATCTTGGCGCCCGACAGTGCAACACCGGACAATCGGCCAAAGCCCAAAACCGCGGCGATGGCCGCAATGGCCAGTAAGATGAGAATCCACTTGATCATGGGGTATATCCTTCAATGAGGCCCGCGAGGCATCATGCACTCGCCTGCCACGAATAACCCGCAACCTTGTGTTAGGTTCCCGCAACGTCACCGCCGACGAAAAGACCATCGGGCGGATCTGCCACGATGCGGCGCGCCGCCAGATCAACGGTGGGCACGGCGGCTTTGGTGAAGGGCAGCAGAACCGTTTCGGCGGTGCCGGGCACGGATATTTCCAGCAGATCGGCCGCGCCGTGGTTCAGGACGGCCTGGACCACGCCCAAAGGCGCGCCGCCCGTATCCACTACGTTTAATCCGACCAGATCGGCGTGATAAAATTCGTCATCGGGCAGGCCGGGCAGAACGGTGCGCGGCACGAATACCTGAACGCCGCGCAGGGCGTCCGCCTGTTCCTTGGTATCAACGCCGGACAGTTGAGCTGTAAAACCGTTCCTGGTCTGGCCTGTGAGGATCACGTCAAAGCGCTGCGTGCCGTCCTGGGTCACAAGCGGGCCATAGGCCGCGATATCCTCGGGCTGGGCGGCAAAGCTTTTCAGGCGCACTTCGCCGCGCACACCGAAAGACCCGGCGATTGCACCGATGCATATAAGGTCACTGCCTCGTGTCATCGCGTTTCTCCCTTGCACAGGCCATTTATGACCTGCCCGCCCGCTGCCGTGCAACGTTCGGTATGTTGATGTTTGGCGTATCCCCAACCGGCAAGGAAAAGGACGCCCCAAAAGATAAGTTTGCGCAACATCGCGCTAGCGCCTTAAAACGGGTAGGGCGGGGGCGCGCGCCTCCCAACCGACTGTTTCCAATTCGGGGATCAGGCTGTCTGCTTCGGGCGTACCGATGCAGAGATAGGCAATCAGCGACCAGTCCGGCCCCGCGTCCAGATCGCGCGCCAGCTGGACGGGGTCGAGGATCGACACCCAGCCAACCCCAATGCCTTCGGCCCGTGCGGCCAGCCAGAACTGGGTGATGGCACAAACTACTGAATAGCGCCGCATTTCCGGCATGGTCGCGGCGCCAAGGCCCGCGCCCTTGGCGGTACCGTCGTCGCACCAGATCGCCATCTGCACCGGCGCATCCAACATCCCCGACAGCTTCAGCCCGGCATAGATTGCCGCCCGCTCGCCGTCATAACCTGCCAGCGCAGCGGCATTGGCGGCCTCGAAATTGGCCAATGCAGCGGCACGGGCAGGCGCGCTGTCCACGCGCATCAGCCGCCATGGCTCGCTCAGACCCACAGACGGGGCCGTGCGAAACGTATCGAGGCAGCGCAACAGCGCTGCCTCGTCAATTGGATCGGTGCGAAAGCGGCGCACATCGCGCCGCCAGCGCATCAGATCGGCCAGTTCTGACTGGAAGTCTGGTGTAAATGCGAACATCCCAGCGCCTTGGCTTACTCTTCTGCTGCGGCCTCTGCTGGGGCTTCCTCGGCGGGGGCGTTGGCGGCCTCGGTCGCTGCGGCGGCCTTTGCTGCACGCTCTTCCGCGCGGTCTGTTGCCTTCTTGCCGGGCGTGCCCTTTTTCAGGTTGGCGCGGTCTTTCTTGTCGCGGACGCCTGCGGCTTCCAGCATGCGGGCAATCCGGTCGGTCGGCTGCGCGCCTTTGTCGAGCCACGCCTGAATGCGCTCGATATCCATCTTGACGCGGTCTTCGCTGTCTTTGGGCAGGAGCGGGTTATAAGTGCCCAGCTTTTCGATAAAGCGGCCGTCGCGCGGCATGCGGGCATCGGCGGCGACGATGGAATAATGCGGGCGCTTCTTGCTGCCACCGCGGGCGAGACGAATTTTCATGGCCATGGGGGTATCTCCTAAGGGCTTTGATTACGATTGGTGCTGCTTATGGTGCTGAATGACTTCAGCGATGATGAAGTTCAGGAACTTCTTGGCGAATTCAGGGTCCAGATCGGCCTGATTTGCCAAATCCTCCAGTCGTGCGATCTGCGCGGCCTCGCGCGCGGGATCGGACGGGGGAAGGTCGTGTTCGGCCTTGAGGCGGCCGACAGATTGGGTGTGCTTGAACCGCTCGCCCAGCGTATAGACAAGGATCGCGTCCAGACGGTCGATGCTGTCGCGGTGGTCCTTCAGAAGCTGTGCGGCCTTTGCGGCGCAATCGGTCACGATGCGGTCCCCTTGCTGGTGGCGGCAAGGCCCAGATCGGCGGGGGAGGGGTGACGGTAGATCATATCCTCGCCCATATATGGGTTCTTGTAGGTGCGCTCGTAAGTCGCGCCCATCCGCTCGGCCAACGCGACGGAGCGGGCGTTGCCGGGCACGATATGCGAGCCGACGGATGTCAGGCCGAAATCGGTATAGGCCCACTCGCGGGCGCGCGTGGCTGCCTCACAGGCTATGCCGCGCCCCTCGAACCCGGCAAAGACGGCATAGCCCAGTTCGGGCTCGGGCCAGCCTTCGGGGCACCAGATGCCGGTCAGTCCGCAGGGCTGGCCGCTGGCCTTGTCCTCGATGACGAAATAGCCGCAGCCGCGCAGCGCCCAATGGCCGATATTCATCGCAAACCAGCGCCACGCGCGGGAGCGATCAGGCTCGACGCCAAAACCGTGGGCGCGGACGGGATCCATCAGGAATTCGGCCACAGGCTCGTAATCCGTTGCTGCCGGGGCGCGCAGGATCAGGCGATCTGTTTCAAGGCGGGGAATATCGAGCGTTATCATGCGACCTCGGATGCCAGCGCGTGTTCAGGCCGGGCATGCCTCCGGCGGGAGTATTTGAGCCAAGATGAAAGCATGTGCGTCATTTCTTTTTGCCAAAGCCCGAGAGTCCGGAGGGCAGGCCGCCGCCCAAGCCGCCGAGCCCGCCAAGCCCGGCGGGCAGTTTGCCGCCCATTTTCTTGGCGGCCTGTTCCAGCGCCTTGGGGTCCATGCCTGCCATTTCCTCCGGCGACGGGCCGCCACCCTTGCCGAACATGCCCTTCATGGCCTGTTTCAGCATGCCGCCCTTGCCCATTTTCTTCATCATGTCGGCCATCTGGCGATGCATTTTCAGCAGCTGGTTCAGCTGGCTGACTTCAAGGCCCGCGCCCTTGGCGATGCGTTTCTTGCGGCTGGCCTGAAGGATCTGCGGGTTGGCGCGCTCTTTTTTCGTCATCGACTGGATCAGGGCGATCTGGCGCGCGATGATCTTGTCATCGAAACCCGCCTCCTGCACCTGCTTGGCCATCTTGCCCATGCCGGGCATCATGCCCATCACGGACTCCATGCCGCCCATCTTTTGCATTTGTTCCAGCTGCATGCGCAGGTCGTTCATGTTGAACTGACCCTTCTGGAAGCGCTTCATCATGCGTTCGGCCTGCTCGGCCTCGATGGTCGCTTGAGCCTTCTCGACAAGGCTGACGATGTCGCCCATGCCAAGGATGCGGCCCGCGACACGCTCGGCCTCGAACGTCTCGATCGCGTCCATTTTTTCGCCAAGGCCGACAAAGCGGATCGGCTTGCCGGTGACGGCGCGCATCGACAGGGCGGCGCCGCCGCGTCCGTCGCCATCCATCCGGGTCAGCACCACGCCGGTGATGCCGATCTTGCCGTCGAATTCGGTGGCGACGTTCACGGCGTCCTGACCGGTGAGGCCGTCGACCACCAGCAGCGTCTCGCGCGGGCTGACGGCATCGCGGACGGCAGCGGCCTGCGCGATCAGTTCGGCGTCGATATGCAGGCGGCCGGCAGTATCCAGCATATAGACGTCATAGCCGCCCAAAGATGCCTGAGTCTTGGCGCGTTTGGCGATCTGCACGGGGTCTTCGCCTTTGACGATGGGCAGTGTGTTGACGCCGATCTGGGTGCCGAGGATCGCCAGCTGCTCCATTGCGGCCGGGCGGTTGACGTCGAGGGACGCCATCAGCACGCGCTTGCCCTCACGCTCGGTCAAACGCTTGGCCAGTTTGGCGGTGGTCGTCGTCTTGCCCGAGCCTTGCAGGCCGACCATCAGAATCGGCGCGGGCGCATTGTCGATCTTGAGCGCGCCGGGATCGCCCTCGCCGCGCAGGGTGTCGATCAGTGCGTCATGCACGATCTTGACGACCTGCTGGCCGGGGGTGATGGATTTCAGGACTGACTGACCGGTCGCCTGCTCCTGCACCTTTTTTATGAAATCACGCGCGACGGGCAGCGATACGTCGGCCTCCAGGAGGGCAACCCGAACCTCGCGCAGGGCGGTTTTGACGTCATCTTCGCTAAGGGCGCCCTGTTTGGTCAGGCGATCAAAAACCCCGGAGAGGCGTTCGGATAGATTTTCAAACATCTGACGGGCTCCTTGCGCCGCTCATTCATCATGCAGCCCAGATGGCTGCGCATGGACAAAACCAGTAACGCCCCCGTGGGCGCAAACGCGCTGACGGAGGGCGATCCCGGACAAAGGCCATGGGACCGGAAGGCAGGACGCTTCCGGGTGTTGGCGGGCTGTCTACAAAAGTGACAGGGCCGAGTCAATATGCCCGTGCCCTTGCCAGCGCAGGTGAGTTCGGCCCAGATTGCGGACAACATGCGTATCAAGGGGCAGTCCATAGCGATGTTCGATCAGGCACCACTGCGTTGTTGGGACGCATGAGCGAAGCCATGCGCGGCCATCTGGCGATGCTAGCCTTTTCGGGGCTGGTGGCCGGGTCATTTGCGCTGGGCTCGCTTGCGGCGCCACATGTCGCGCCGACGGCGCTTAATGCGCTGCGCTTCGCCATGGCGTCGGTGATGGTGGGTGTGGCTGCGCTGGCGACCACCGGGTTGCGACGCCGGGATTTTGCAGCGCCGTGGCGCTATGGCCTGCTTGGCGGGTTGATGGGGCTGTATTTTGTTTTGATGTTCGAAGGGCTGAAAACCGCGCCGCCGGTTTCGGCGGCAGCTGTGTTTACCTTGTCACCTATCCTGTCCGGGATCGCTGGCTATATCCTGCTGCGACAGATCGCGACGGGGCGGATGTTGCTGGCGCTTGCGGTAGGGGCAGCCGGAGCGCTTTGGGTGATTTTTCGCGCGGATATGGTGGCGCTGATCCAGTTCGAGGTGGGCCGGGGCGAGATGATCTACTTCTGGGGCTGCGTGGCGCATGCCGTTTATACCCCCTTGGTGAGGCGTCTGAACCGGGGCGAATCTGCGCTGGTGTTCTCGTTCGGCACCATGGTGGCGGCTGCGGCAATTCTGCTGGTTGCCGGCGCGCCGGATCTGGCAGCGACGGACTGGGCCGCGCTTCCGTTGATTGTTTGGATCACGCTGGCCTACGTCACTGTTTTTGCCAGCGCGGTTACTTTTGTGCTGTTGCAATATGCATCTCTGAGGCTGCCCAGCGCCAAGGTGATGGCCTACACGTATCTCACGCCCAGCTGGGTGCTGTGCTGGCAGGCGGCGCTGGGCGCGCCAATGCCGACCTTGCTGATCTTGGCCGGAGTTGCCCTTACCGTGCTGGCATTGGTGCTTCTGCTTGAAGGCGAAGAATAGCGCATGTCTATGGAACCAATTTCGCGGGCTTGCGTTTAGGCCCGGTAAACAGAAGTAAAGAAAGAGTGTTCAATGCGTAATATCATTTATCTCGTCGGCCTCGTCGTCATCGTCCTGGCTATCGTCAGCTTCGTTCTGTAACCACAGTGGGGCAGGGTCTGGTAGTTCTGCCGCCAGGAACGTCTCGAACGCTTCCAGGTCCACAGGTTCGAATTGGCCGAATCCTTGCATCCAGACGGAGGCAGCGCGTAGCGCGCCGGGCTCCAACTTGCACCACTTGACGCGCCCGCGCCGCTCTTGACTGATCAGGCCCGCTCGGGCGAGGATCGCAAGATGCTTGGATATTGCGGTAAGGCTCATTTCGAACGGCTCGGCCACGTCGGTCACCGCCATGTCGTCCTCCAGCAACATCGACAAGATGGCACGCCGGGTCGGGTCGGCCAAGGCTGCGAACGTCAAATCCAGCGGTCCATTCACGTCGGTTTCTCCCCGGGTGCGCCTGCCGCGCCCGGGGTGCCGGACGTTTGTGGCCGCAGATGCACCCACAATGAAAGGAAAGCGCATGTTTACCCATATCATGGTTCCCGTCGATCTCGTCCACAAGGACAAGTTGCAAAAGGCGCTTGATATTGCGGGGGACATGGCCAAACGCCATTCCGCCAAAGTTCACATTGTCACAGTCTCTGGCGATCTGCCCGGCGCTTTGGGACACACCCCGGCAGAAGTGGCGCAGGCTCTGACGGCCTTTGCCGCCGAATTGAAGGAGACATATGGCGTCGATATCGAAGCGCATCCCGTCAAATCGAATGATCCGGCAACGGACACAACGCGCCGCCTGATGGCTTCAATTGACGATATCGGCGCGGATCTGGTCATCATGGCTTCGCACCAGCCGGGCATCATGGAGCATATCTTTAATTCGCACGGCGGTTACATCGCGCGGCATGCAAAATGCTCTGTCTTTGTCGTGCGCTAATCAGCGGCTTGAATGCTGACTGAACCAAAAGGTTGAATGTTGCATTGCTGTCTTGGTAGGCCAATAGACGTATTAAGCAAGCTGTGCAGGCTCTCACCTCCCTGCAAAATGCTCAGCCACCTCAATGCTTTAGCGTAACATATCAGCGCCAAACCGCCCGCTTGACTCGGCGCGCCCCGGCGCTTAGCAATGCCGCAATCGTACCGGGCAGGGCAAATGTTGTGACAGACCTCGATGAGCGCGCCAGACTTCGCGATCTCGAAGACCGGATCAACGCCCTCAAGACCCCTAAGAAGGTCAAGCCGCACACGGACGAGCATTATTCTCAGGCGCAATTGGCCTGGCGGATGGTGATTGAATTGGTGGCCGGTCTTCTGATCGGCTTTGGCATCGGATACGGGCTGGACCACCTTCTGGGAACGCTGCCCATTTTTCTGGTGCTTTTTACATTGCTGGGCCTTGCGGCAGGGATCAAGGTAATGATCCGCAGCGCGCAGGAAATCCAGGAAAAACAGATGGCCGAAGGGGCCGCAGATCAGCCGACTTCGGACGGCTCAGACGTGAGGGTGAAAGATGGCGACTGACGTGAATGGGGATCCAGAGCAGTCCGGCGGGCTGGTGTTCCACCCGATGGACCAGTTCATCATCAAGCCGCTGTTCGGTGACGGCGCTGTTGGCATTTTCACCGTGACCAATATCACGCTTTGGATGGCGATCACCGTCCTGGCAACTATCGCGCTGCTGGTGCTCGGCTCCTCCAGCCGCTCAACTATCCCGACGCGGATGCAATCAATTGCCGAACTGGCTTACGGATTTATCCGCAAGATGGTTGAGGATGTGGCGGGCCGCGACGCGCTGCCGTATTTCCCTTATATCATGACGATCTTCATGTTCGTTGTCATGGCCAACTTTGTCGGCCTGCTGCCGGGCGCGTTCACCTCGACCAGCCATATCGGCGTCACCGCTGTGCTGGCGATGCTGGTGTTTATCTCGGTTACGCTGATCGGCTTCATCAAGCATGGCGCCGGTTTCCTCAGCCTGTTCTGGATCAGCGCCGCGCCGCTGCCGCTGCGCCCCATTCTGGCCCTGATCGAAGTTATTTCCTACTTCGTGCGCCCCGTCAGCCACTCCATTCGTCTGGCAGGTAACATGATGGCCGGCCACGCGGTGATGAAGGTGTTCGCGGCATTCGCGCCGATGATCATCATCTCGACGGGCATCGGCCTTGTCGTTACGCCGCTGTCGATCCTGGCGATTGCCGCGATCTATGCGCTGGAAATCCTCGTGGCCTTTATTCAGGCCTACGTCTTTACCATTCTGACCTGCGTTTACCTCAAGGACGCGCTGCATCCGGCGCACTGATCCGCAGATCAAGATACCAAACAACCGCGGCGGGATCCCCCGGCGTACGACCAAACGAAATACCGCAAATTCCAAAGTAAGGAGACATCTCATGGAAGGCGATATCGCAACAATGGGCGCATACATCGGCGCAGGTCTGGCATCGGTCGGCATGGGCGGCGCAGCCGTCGGTGTGGGCAATGTTGTCGGCAACTTCCTGTCCGGCGCCCTGCGCAACCCCTCGGCCGCTGCAGGCCAGACAGCGACCATGTTCATCGGCATCGCGTTCGCCGAAGCGCTGGGGATTTTCTCGTTCCTCGTCGCGCTTCTGCTGATGTTCGCCGTCTAAGAACACATCGCAGACTATCCTTACGGGATGGGTGAAGGGCGCTGTGCCTTTCACCCTCTCTGATTGACAGGTTCTCTGAGAAAGGACGTCCCACATGGCTACCGAGACCGCTGCCGCAACAGGCGGGCAAGTCAGCCCCATCGCCCTCGAAGAGGCCGGCATTTGCGTCGACTCTGCAGGCGGGGCGATCGGCCTGCCGCAGCTTTGCCCCGACTGGATGGGCAATCAAATTTTCTGGCTGATCGTTTCGCTCGTCGTGATCTTTTTCGTGCTGTCGCGCATCGCGCTGCCGCGCATCGCCGCCATTCTGGCCGAGCGTCAGGGATCCATCACCAACGATCTGGCCGCCGCCGAAGACCTGAAGGTCAAGGCAAGCGAAGCCGAAGCCGCCTACGACAAGGCGCTGGCCAACGCGCGCAGCGATGCCCAAGCCATCGTCGCCCAGACCAAGTCAGACATCAAAGCCGACCTTGATGCCGCTATGGCCCAAGCCGATGCTGAAATCGCCGCCAAGACTGCTGAAGGCGAAAAGGCGATTGACGAAATACGCGCCGGCGCGCTGGACGCTGTCAAAGTCGTGGCCAAGGATACCGCCCGCGAAATCGTCGCGGCCATGGGTGGCAAGGCGGATGCCAAAACCATCAATGCCGCCGTCACCTCGCAGATGAAAGGGTAAAGCCATGCGCATGATCGCAACCTTGACCGCATCCATCGCCGCCAGCCCCGCGCTGGCCGCAAGCGGCCCGTTCATCTCGCTGTCGAACACGAATTTCGTGGTGACACTCGCCTTTATCCTGTTTGTCGGCTTCCTGATCTACATGAAGGTGCCCGGCAAGATCGGCGAGCTGCTGGACAAGCGCGCCGAGGGTATCAAGTCTGAACTGGACGAAGCCCGCGCCCTGCGCGAGGAGGCGCAAGCGCTGCTGGCCAGCTATGAACGCAAGCAGAAGGACGTGCAGGCGCAGGCAGATCGCATCGTTGCCCAAGCCAAGTCCGAAGCAACCGCCGCGGCCGAGCAGGCGCGCGAGGATTTGAAAAAATCCATCGCCCGCCGCTTGCAGGCCGCTGAGGATCGCATTGCCTCTGCCGAGGCGGACGCAGTGCGCGAAGTGCGCGACCAGGCAGTGACTATAGCCATCGCCGCCGCTCGGGAGGTCATTGCCGAGCAGATGACGGCGACAGAAGCGAACAAGCTGATCGACAGCGGCATCGAGACGGTTTCGGCCAAGCTGCACTGACTACAGCGAAAATTTTAAATTGAGAACGTCCGGTGGATTCAGTTTCACCGGACGTTTTTGTTGTGCCTGGTAATTGCATCAAAGGTGATTTCGACTGCTGAAAACGGCTGAGTGTTTTGGGATCACGCAAATGAAAGGGGGCCGTTGAACCGGCCCCTCGATCACTTCTGCTGCGATTATTCCGTCTTCTTCTGCCTGTCGTCCGTCGTTCTATCTGTCGGCTGCGGCAAGCTGGGCCAAAAGGAGAGGTGTTCCTGACCTATCAGTGTGGAAAGTCCATCAGCCTTCCGCCAGATTGATCAGCGCGCCCCGCTTGCGAATACATATAGTTGTCGTCGCAAGATATAGAGACAAACGGGCGAATCGGTCAATGACTGCTTGCACAAAAAAACGTTGCGGATCGTCTCGGATGTGGGTCTTCAGCCGAAAAACCGAATCGAAACGGGCGCTTGGGCGTTCTAAGTTTTTTACAAGTTTTAGACGTTCTCTCGCAAAATATGCCCGGCAAGGTAGAGCGATCCGCAAATCAGGATTCGCGCCTGCGGGTCCTGTGCGACGATTTGGTCCAGTGCGGCGTGAATGTCGGGCGCGCAGCTCGCTTTCAGGCCAACCGCGCGTGCGGCTTCGGCGGTGACACTGGCGGGCAATGTGTTGGCCTCGCCAGGGATCGATACGGCGATCAGGTTGCCCGCCTCGGCGGATAGCGGGCGCAGATAGCCGCTGATGTCCTTGGTGTTCAGCATGCCGCAGATCAGATGGGTCGGGCGTTTTGGCAGGCTTGCCAGATGACGGGCCAGCGCCTGCCCGGCCGAGGCATTGTGCCCGCCGTCCAGCCACAATTCGGCCTCGGGCACGGCCCTTGCCAAAGCGCCACTATTCAGACGTTGCATCCGCGCGGGCCAGACTGCGCGGCTGACGGCGGCCTCGGCGGCGATCTCACCCATTTCCAAGTGGCGCAGCGCGGCCAGCGCGGCGCCGGCGTTCTCGATCTGATGCGCACCGGGCAGGTTGGGCAGCGGCAGATCCAGCAGTCCGGTTTCGTCCTGATAGACCATGCGCCCCGCCTCGGCCTGCACATGCCAGTGCTGGCCATGGGCGAGCAGCGGCGCGCCATGACGCGCGGCGACGTCTTCGATCACGGCCATCGCCTCGTCGGGCTGAGGGCCGACAATGCAGGGCACACCGCGTTTGATGATCCCGGCCTTTTCAAAGGCGATCCTGGCCAGCGTATCGCCCAGATATTGTTCGTGGTCGATGCTGATAGGGGTGATGATCGTCAGCGCCGGCTGTGCCACAACGTTGGTCGCATCCAGCCGCCCGCCCAGACCCACCTCAAGCAGGGTATAATCAGCAGGCGTGCGCGACATGGCCAGCAGCGCGGCGCAGGTCGTGATTTCGAAATAGGTGATGCTATCCGTGCCATTGGCGCGGTAACATTCGTCCAGCACGTCCGACAGCGCATCCTCGGTAATCAGATCGCCCGCCAGCCGGATGCGTTCGTGAAACCGCGCCAGATGCGGCGACGTATAGGCATGCACGCGGCAACCCGCCGTTTCCAGCCCCGCGCGCAGCATCGCCTGCGTGCTGCCCTTGCCGTTGGTTCCGGCAATGTGGATCACAGGCGGCAACGCGTCCTGCGGGTTTCCGAGCGCATTCAGCAGGCGCCACACGCGGTCAAGTGTCAGATCAATGATCTTGGGGTGCAATGCCATCATCCGATCAAGGATGACGTCCGAGCCTTGCGCGCTCATTTCTTTGCCTGCGCCTGTGGTTTGGGTTTGTCGACCTCGACGTCCTTGGGCGGTACCTTTGCGCCCTCGGGTTCGTTTTCAATCAGTTTGGGTGGCGGCAGATCGCCGGCGATGGCAGGCGTCAGGCCCAGCAGCATCCGGGTGATCACGATCAGCTCGTCCCGCATCTTTGGGCGGGGGGTGACGCGGTCCAGCATGCCGTGGTCCAGCAGGTATTCGGCGCGCTGGAACCCTTCGGGTAGCTTTTCGCGGATGGTCTGTTCGATCACGCGCGGCCCGGCAAAGCAGATCAGCGCATTGGGTTCGGCAATCTGCACGTCGCCCAGCATCGCATAGGATGCGGTGACGCCGCCGGTCGTGGGATGGGTCAGCACAACGATATAGGGCAGGCCCGCCTCTTTGAGCATTTGGATCGCAACGGTCGTGCGCGGCATCTGCATCAGCGACAGAATGCCCTCCTGCATGCGCGCGCCGCCAGCGGCGGAGAACAGGATCAGCGGGCGCTTCAGCCTGACCGCCGTTTCGGCGGCGGCGATGATAGCATTGCCCACATACATGCCCATGGACCCGGCCATAAAGCTGAAATCCTGCGCCGCCGCCACAATTGGCGTGCGCCCTATTTCACCGGTGGCGACCAGCATCGCTTCTTTTTCGCCTGTGGTCTTCTGGGCGGCCTTCAGGCGATCAGGATAGCGTTTTTGATCGCGAAAATGCAGCGGATCGGCCTTGGGAATGGCAACGGGCACGTCCGAGAACGTGCCGCCGTCAAACAGCGCCTGAAACCGCTCGCGCGGCGTGATGTTCATATGATGGCCGCAGGAGGTGCAGACGTTCAGGTTCTGGCTCAGCTCGCGGTGAAACAGCATCGTGCCGCATTCGTCGCATTTGGTCCACAGGTTCTCGGGCATCTCGCGGCGCGAGAAGATCGAGTTGATGCGCGGACGCATGTAATTGGTGATCCAGTTCATGTGATCTGCCTATGGAACATTGCGGATTAGCCCTGAAATAAGCCGCATGGCCGGGAATTGCAATCAGACCCGCAACGCCAGCCGTGCTGCCAGCCATGAACATAGCAGCACCAGCAGATCAACCGGCAGCCATTGCAGGAGCAGCGCGGTATCTTCGGGGCCAAACGGGTAGGTGAACAGCGCCAGTCCGTCAAAACTCCCCTGCGGCGCAATCAGCGCAATAGCGCTGAGATTGTTGATCAGATGCAGCGCAATTGCCGGACCCAGAGTGCCGCTGCGCGCCGTCAGATCAGCGGCGGCAATGCCAAAGAGCATCGCCCAGATCACGATCAGCCATGTCGCATCGCCCATGACGCTGGGCTGGTAATGCAGCAGACCAAACAAGATGGACGGCAGTAAAATCCACACGGCAGGATGCGAAAACCGCGCGGCAAGCTGGCTTTGGATATAGCCGCGAAACAGGATTTCCTCGGCGCTGACCTGAACCAGCAGGCCCAGCAGTGTTGCAGGCAGAAACATCAGCCACATATTCATCGGCATCTTGGGCAGAATAGAAAATCCGTCTGGCAAAGGCAGCAGCGAGACCGCCACATAGACGACCAAAATATAGCCACCAGCGCGCCGCGCCTGCCGCCAAGCCAGCGCGCCGGGACCGAAAAGCCCCGACAACTGGCGGCGGTGCAGAATGGGCATAACCAGCGTCAGCGCAGCGATCATCAGCGCAAACAGAAACAGATTGACCAACACGCCCCAGGGCGTCGTCGCCTCCACCAGTCCATTGCCGTCCGGCCCCCATGCCGAGGCGGGCAAGACGGCGTTGCACAGTACAGCGTAGCCTCCGCTCAGGGCCAGAAATACGACTGTCGTCAGCACGCAGCCCGCCAGCAGGCGCCACAGGGCGGCCGACGGCAGGGCAGGAGCGATCAAGCGTTGGTGTGCAATATAGCGCATGGCGCGACGCTACCTGCGCGCGGCGCGTAGCGCAATCCGCCGCACGCGCCCCGCTTGCGCCCTGAGCGTGGCTTGTTTATTCCAAAGGCAGCATAATTTCAGCCCAGTCCCTCGCGAGGCCCTTCATGACCAAGTTCGACAAATCCAAACTTCCCAGCCGCTACGTCACCGAGGGCCCATCCAAGGCGCCACATCGCTCCTACATGTACGCGATGGGCCTGAGCGAGGACGAGATCCATCAGCCTCTCGTCGGCGTCGCCACCTGCTGGAACGAGGCGGCGCCGTGCAACATCGCACTGTCGCGTCAGGCTCAGGCGGTCAAGATGGGCGTCAAGGCGGCCTCCGGCACACCGCGCGAGTTTACCACCATCACCGTTACCGATGGCATCGCGATGGGCCACGAGGGCATGCGCAGCAGCCTTGCCAGCCGCGAGGCGATCGCCGACACGGTCGAGCTGACGATGCGCGGTCACGCCTATGACGCGCTTGTCGGCCTTGCGGGCTGCGACAAATCGCTTCCGGGCATGATGATGGCAATGGTGCGGCTGAACACGCCGTCGGTCTTCATCTACGGCGGGTCGATCCTGCCGGGCCGCGCGCCGCAGATCGAGGAGATCCCCGAGGATTTCCGCACCCGCGATCTGACCGTTCAGGACATGTTCGAAGCTGTCGGCCGCCACCAGAACGGCACGATGTCGGATGCGGCGCTGGATATTCTGGAACGTGTCGCCTGCCCCAGCTCGGGCGCTTGCGGGGGTCAGTTCACTGCCAACACCATGGCCTGCGTGTCCGAGGCGATCGGCCTTGCGCTGATGAACAGCTCCGGCATGCCCGCCCCTTACGAGAGCCGCGATCAATATGGCGATGCATCGGGCCGCGCGGTGATGAACCTGCTGGAGAAGAATATTCGCGCCCGCGACGTGGTGACGCTGAAATCGCTGCAGAACGCCGCGCGCGTGGTGGCCTGCACCGGCGGGTCCACCAATGCGGGCTTGCACCTGCCTGCGATTGCGCATGAGGCCGGGATAGATTTCTTCCTTGAGGATGTTTGCGACATTTTCCGCGACACGCCCTATTTCGTCGATCTGAAACCGGGCGGCACCTATGTGGCCAAGGATCTTTATGATGTCGGCGGCATCCCCGTCGTGATGAAGGAGTTGCGCCGCGCGGGCCTGATCCACGAGGATTGCATCACCGCCTCCGGCCGCTCCATCGGCGAAGAACTGGACCTGATCAGCCGCGAGGCGGATGGCAAGGTGATCTATTCCATTGATGCGCCCATCACCAAAACCGGCGGCGTCGTCGGGCTCAAGGGCAATCTGGCCCCCGAAGGCGCGATCGTGAAGGTCGCGGGCATCGCGCCCGAAAATCAGGTCTTCACCGGCCCTGCCCGCGTGTTCGAAAGCGAAGAGGACGCGTTCGAGGCCGTGCAGAACCGCGGCTATTCCGAGGGCGACGTCATCGTCATCCGTAATGAGGGCCCCGCAGGCGGGCCGGGCATGCGCGAGATGCTGTCGACCACCGCCGCCCTGTCCGGTCAGGGCATGGGCAAGAAGGTGGCGCTGATCACCGACGGCCGTTTTTCGGGCGCGACGCGCGGTTTCTGCGTGGGTCATGTCGGCCCCGAATCCGCCTATGGCGGGCCGATTGCACTGCTGAAAGACGGCGACAAGATCACAATCGACGCGATCAAGGGCGTGCTCAGCGTCGATCTGAGCGATGACGAACTGGCGCAGCGCAAGGACGCATGGCCCGGCCCGCGCGAGACGATGTATGCCTCGGGCGCGATCTGGAAGTTCGCCCAGCTGGTCGGCGCCACCTACAAGGGCGCCGTCACCCATCCCGGCGCCGAGGCCGAGCGTCACATCTACATGGATATCTGAGGCGGGCCGGGTGCGCCGTGCGCCGACCCCCTACGTTGCGTTCATCGCGGCGCTTGCTTTGCCCCTTGCCGCTTGCGTTAGCGGCGAGGGCGCGAACAGCCTTGCGGGCAAAACGGAGACCGGTCAACGCAGCGTCCCGTTCTTTCGCGGGGACGTGATTGTGACCGGCCCCCCGGGCTATTGCGTCGATCCCAAGAGCATTCAGCGCAAATCTGCCAGCGGTTTTGCCCTGATGGCCAGTTGCGCCCACCTGAGCGAAGCGCCCGGTGGATATGTTCCCGCCGCAGTCATCACCGCCTCCGTCCTGCCGCGCGCCGCGCGCGCCCAGATGCCGACCGCCGCGCGGCTGGCAGGACCGTGGCAAAACATCGGAGTTGCGCAGCAAATCGACGGTGATGGCATTGCCATGATCCAGGTCGAAAGTGGCGGCGACAGCGTGCTGCCTGCCGGTGATCCGCGTCATTGGCGCGGCGCGATGCTGATCAACGGACACCTGATCGGCCTTGCGGTTTATGGTGACGCGGGCGCGAACGTGGCGGGTGCTGCAGGCCGGACGCTGCTGATGGATACAGCCAAGGCAATCCTGGGCGCCAACGCCCAACTACCGCAAAAACCCGCTTCTTCCCAGGCTGACGCTTCGGCAGACGCTGCCGCGCCAATCTGAATCGCACGGACAGTCAGGAAACACCCGCTGGCGTGCTGAACGCAGAAGTGACCAGCCAGATCCAAACGTGCCTGAAAAACGATAAGCGTCAGGATTGTTTCGCAAGCCGTCTTAATCTTATGGAAGGGATCGTCGGGGCAAGTTAAAACCCGGGCGGACAGCGAGGGTTATGACATATGCAGCTGCGCAGCGCTCTGGTGGATTGGATCGTGCATCGGCGCGGCCTGCGCCGCTGGACCCGTGCCGCACGCCGCGCGCCTGAGATGCCCCTTGCCGAATTGCGGCGTGAACGCAGCATGGCGCGCAATCTGCAATATTCCCTGCATGAGATGATGGCTATTGCGGAAAACCGGCTGGCGCTTCCGATGATTGGATCAAACGCGTTCCCCAGACCGCACGGCACTGATTGGGCGTGGCGTCCGGCGCTGTGGAACCTGCCGTTGGCCAACCGGGGCCTGTCATCGGCCCCCAGCAAATCCAAGCTGGGCGATGAGCTGACATTGTTTCACGATTGCACCCGATCCGAGCTGACATTGCGGCAGGTGCGCAACACGCGTGAGGCGGATCTGGCGCCTTATGGACTGCGCATGGATGTGTTTGCCTTCGATGGCTCTTTTCTGTCGGTTGTGCTGGATCTGCCAGATGGCGCCGTTGACGGGCTGAAGAAAAACCACCTTGTCCGTATGACGACCATTGTCGAGCTGGAAAAGCCGCTGGAAATCTTTGCCCGGATCAATATCAAGCACGGACCTAATACCGAACAGATCGTGCGTGAATTGCCGCTGGGCGAGGAAGAGATCGTCGTCGAATTTGATCTGGCCTACACGGCCCTGAACGAAAAGCGGATCGAGCGGGTCTGGGTCGATCTGATTTTCGACAACCCTGAAATGAGTCAGGTTACCCTGCGCGATCTGACCTTCAGCCGCCGCCCGCGCGCTGAATTCTGAAAAAGGATGCACTCCCGATGAGCAACCTGACATTGACCAAAACCCGCCTTTTCGAGGGCGTCTGGGAGGGCCAACTGGTCTATGATGGCGAGCATACCATCCAGCCCGATATCGAGGTGACGCATCTGGAGCGGCCCATTGCCGGCGTTCAGGTTATCGAAAGTGAATCCGCTGGTTTTTGGATCCTGCGCGTGCAGATCCCCGCCGAGGTCATCGCAGACGGTGTTCAGACTTTCCTGATCCGAGACCGGCGCACGGGGGTGACGCTGGACAGTTTTGCGCTGATGTCGGGCGATGCGCTCGGCTATGATATCCGGGCTGAAATGGCGCTGCTGCGTGAAGAGCTGGATCTGCTGAAACGCGCCTTCCGCCGACATTGTCTGGAAACAACTTAAGCGTTCCGCGCGCGATTTTTTGCGAAAAATCGAGGCCCAGCCTCAGGCATCATCCGTTTTGTCGTCCGGTCCGGTGAATTCATGCGCGGTCAGGCGGCGCGGCTCGTGCTCGACATTGCTTGGCTTTTCGACCTTGTCCGCGGAGGCCGAGACAACGCCCAGCTGCTCGAACTTGCGCGCCGAAGGCAGGACGCGTCCCTCCAGTGATCCCAGCGCCTTGTTATAGTGATCTACAGACTGGCCCAGGGACCGGCCAACCTTGCCCAGATGCTCGGCAAAGACACGCAGGCGATCGTATATCTCCTTGGCGGTTTTCTGCACTTCTTCGGCATTCTCGGCCATTTTGTCCTGCTGCCAACCATAGGCAATCGCCTTGACCAGCGCCATCAACGTTGTCGGTGTGGCGATCAGCACCTTGCGTTCGAACGCGTATTCGATCAGGCCGGGATCGGCCTCGGCGGCGGCGGAAACGAACGTCTCGCCGGGGATGAACATGACCACGAAATCGGGGGTTGTGCTCAGATTGTCGTGGTAGGATTTGGATGACAGATCGTTCACATGTTTGCGCACCTGCACCGCGTGCTGTTTGATGAACTGGCTTTGCAATTCGGGCGTGTCGGCCTCCAGCGCGTCGAGGTAGGCCGATAGCGGCGTCTTGGCGTCGATCACGATGCTCTTGCCGCCGGGGATATGCACGATGGCGTCGGGGCGGCGCTGGCCCTCGTCGGTGTCAAAGCTTTTCTCGAGGTGGAAATCGACCCGCTCGGTCATGCCGGCCATCTCGAACACCTGACGCAGCTGCATTTCACCCCAGCGCCCGCGCGTCTTGGGCGCGCGCAGCGCCTGCACCAGGCGCCGGGTTTCCTGCCCCAGGTTGGCCTGCCCTTCGCTCAGCGACAGAACCTGCTGCTTGATCGTGCCGTATGCCTCATTGCGGGCCTTTTCGATCTCGCCCATGCGCTCATCGAACTTGCCCAGCTTGTCATCCAGCGGTTTCACCAGATCGCGGATGGCGGCGTGGCGGCGGTTCAGATCCTCATCTGCGGATTGCTTGTGCGTCTTGAAACGCTCGGACACCAGCGACAGGAATTTTTCCGAATTGGCCGATAAGGCGCCCGAGGCCAGCGAATGAAACCGGTCCTCCATCTGTTTTTTCATATCCGCCAGATCGGCCAGCCGCTGCTGATGGGTTTCCTGCAGGCTCTCCAGTCGTTGCGCCAAAGTGGCGGTTTGCACTTGTTCATCCAGCAATTCAGCGCGCAGCGATTCGATGCGATCCTCAAGAGCTGGAACGCGGTCAGCGAGTGGTTGGACACCTGCAAGACGCTCGCGAAGCTGGTACGCTTCGGCCTCATGCGATCGCGCACGGCGTGTGGCGACGCTTGCGAAAAGCAGCATGACGCCGGTCAGCGCAATGAAACCAAACGTCAGCGTCTGCCACGTCCGTGCGTCCCAAGCGGCAATGATATCCAGATACTGCTGCATGCGATCTCCAATTCAGGCGGCGTTTCAGAGATGCAGCAAGGCGCGGCAGAGTTTCAACCGCAAATGCGCTAGGTGCGTCCGAACAACCGCTCAATATCGCTGAGTTTCAGCGCGACATAGGTGGGGCGGCCATGGTTGCACTGGCCAGACATTGGCGTTGCCTCCATCTCGCGCAGCAGCGCGTTCATCTCGTCCGCTTGCATGCGCCGCCCGGACCGGATCGAGCCGTGACACGACATGCGGCTGAGGATCGCGTCGATGCGGACGCGCAAGGTGTCGCTGCCGCCCTGATCGCTGAGTTCGTCCAAAACATCGAGGATCAGCGCGCGCGCATCGACGTTGCCCAGAATGGCGGGCGTTTCGCGCACGGCGATGGCGCCGCCGCCGAACGGCTCGATCGTCAGGCCGAGGGAGGCAAGATCAGGCGCGGCATCCGTCAGCGTGGCGCAATCGGCCTCCGGCAGGTCGATGATTTCGGGGATCAGAAGCGCCTGCGCGGCGATGCCATGCCCCTCCATCTGGCGCTTGAGACGCTCATAAACCAGTCGTTCATGCGCGGCGTGTTGATCGACGATGACGATGCCATTGGCGGTCTGCGCTATGATATAGTTCTCATGCACCTGCGCGCGGGCGGCGCCCAGAGGGGCGGCCTCGTCCGTCTGATCGGTGCTGTCCGGCGCAGGCTCGGCGCGGGCGCTGTAGCTGCCCTGCATATCCGCAAACCCGGGCGCTTGGGCGGCATAGCTGGCGGCGCGGGCCTGTGCCGAAGGACGGTCCATCTGATAGACGCGTGCGCCGGTGGGTTCGGGCGTGAACGCGCCCAACGTACCTGCCGCGACGGTCGAGGAAGCGCGATGCCCTGCATCCGCCAGCGCGTGGCGCAGGCCCGACACGATCAGCCCGCGAACGGTGCCGGGATCGCGAAATCGCACCTCCGATTTGGCAGGATGCACGTTGACATCCACCAGCTGCGGCGCGCAGTCGATGAACAGTGCCGCCACAGGGTGCCGGTCGCGGCTGAGCACGTCCATATAACCCGCGCGCAGGGCGCCGATCAGCATGCGGTCGCGCACCGGTCGGCCATTGACGAAAAGGTATTGCGCCACCGCCGCGCCGCGCGAATAGGTCGGCAGGCCCGCGCAGCCGGTCATGTGAAATCCGTCCCGCTCGGCGTCGATGCGCATGGAATTATCGGCAAAATCGCGGCCAATGACGCGGGCCAGTCGCGCGTGCAAGGCGTCAAACAGATCGCCGGTTTCTGCATCGGCGCGAAAAACCTGCCGCCCTTCGCCGCCGCCGGACACATCGCGCAGGGTGAAACTGATGGACGGCTCGGCCATCGCCAGCCGCTTGATCACGTCGCCAATCGCCTGCGCCTCGGCGCGGTCGGTGCGCATGAATTTTAGCCGCGCGGGCGTGGCGTGGAACAGATCGCGCAGGCTGATGATCGTGCCGCCGTTCAAGGCGGCAGGGCGCACGCCGGCGACCTTGCCGCCGGTCACAGAAATCTCGGCGCCGTCATGCCCGGACGCGCGCGATGTCACTGTCAGGCGGCCCACGGCACCCAAGGACGCGAGCGCCTCGCCGCGAAAACCGAAGCTGTTGATGTTCAGCAGATCGCTGCCATCGATCTTGGAGGTGGCATGGCGGGCCAGCGCCAAGGGCAGATCGCCTGGAGCCATGCCCCAGCCATCGTCGGTCACACGGATCAGCGTTTTGCCTCCATCCGCGATGTCGACCGAAATGCGCCGCGCGCCCGCATCTATGGCATTCTCGACCAGCTCCTTGACCGCCGAGGCGGGGCGTTCGACCACCTCACCGGCGGCGATGCGGTTGATCGCGGCATCGTCCAGCTGGCGAATGACTGGGCTGGGCTGGCCGATATGGGGGGCGTGATGCGTCATGCCACAAGACCTAGCATATCACCATTCGATTCGGCCACCGGATTGCGTATTGGCGGCATAAGGCTGGCGACCCATCAAAAAATGGTATGCGGGGCTGTGCGGCCTCTACTTTCGCGGTAAAGAGCGGTAGGGTGCCCCAAACACAGGGGGCAAAGCCCCGAAATCGGCCGGGCAGATCATATATGAGCAATTCAGGACCGCGCAAGCCACCTTTGGTGGCCGAAAGGCGCAAAGCCAAGACGAAACCCAAAGCGCCGGTAAAACCGCGCAAGCCGCGCAAGCGTGCGGCGGCCAAACGGCGTAGCGGTAACGTCTTGACGCGCGGGATATTTGGCCTGCTGCGTTGGATCTGGCGCATCGTTTGGGGTGTCGGCTGGCGGTTGACGGCCGTGGCGTTGCTGCTGCTGGGCGTCGGTGTCGGCTATTATTACAGCACCTTGCCCGAAGCCTCGGCGCTGCTGGACGGGCGCGCGCGCGGATCGGTGACGCTGCTGGATCGCGACAGCGATGTCTTTGCCTGGCGCGGCGATCAGTTCGGCGGGGCGGTCAATGCGCAAGCCGTGTCCAAACATCTGCGCAACGCGGTGATCGCGACCGAGGACCGGCGGTTCTACATACATCCCGGCGTTGACCCCATCGGGATTGCCAGCGCGGTGCGCATCAACCTCAGCGAGGGGCGCGGGCCTCTGTCGGGGCACGGCGGATCGACGCTGACCCAGCAGACGGCCAAGCTGCTGTGCCTTGGCACCGAATATGTAGAGGCTGATTGGAAGAGCGAAGCGGAATACATTGCCGATTGCCGCCGCGGATCATTGGGACGCAAGGCCAAGGAGGCGCTTTATGCGCTGGCCATGGAGGTCAAGTATTCCAAGGAAGAAATCCTGTCGATCTACCTTAATCGCGCCTATATGGGCGGCGGTGCCTACGGCGCCGAGGCAGCGGCGCAGCGGTATTTTGGCAAACATGCAGCACAGCTGAACCCCTCCGAGGGGGCGATGCTGGCGGGGCTGCTCACTGCGCCGTCGACCCTCGCACCGACCAGCAATATCGAGCGCAGCCAGAACCGGGCGTCGGTGGTGATCGGCCTGATGCGCAAACAGGGTTTTCTGACCCAGGAGGAAGCCGCGATTGCGCTGGCCAATCCGGCCGAACTGTCGCAGGCGGCCGAGCGGCAGGCGGGCGGCTATTTCGCCGATTGGGTCATGTCGTCGGGGCCCGAATTCTTTACCCGCGACACGACCGAGGATGTGATCATCCGCACCACGCTGGACCAACGCATTCAGCGCGCCGCCGAGGCAGGTCTGCACGCGGTGTTTGATGAAAAGCTGCGCGACGGGTCCAAGGCGCAGGCGGCGGTTGTGGTTATGTCCGCCGATGGCGCAGTGCGCGCGATGATCGGCGGGCGCCAGACCAAAGTGTCGGGCGCGTTCAACCGCGCCACACAGGCCAAACGGCAAACCGGCAGCAGCTTCAAGCCGTTCGTTTATGCCGCCGCGCTGGAACTGGGACACTCCAGTCAGGCCACCGTGGTTGATGAGCCTTACTGTATGAACATTCCCGGCTCGGGGCAGTGGTGCCCGGAGAATTATGACCGTCGCTATCATGGCCGCGTCACCTTGGTCGATGCGCTGAAACACTCCTACAACATCCCCGCCGTGAAGGTCGCAGAAGAGGTCGGCCTTGACCTTGTGCGCAAGGTTGCCAGCGATTTCGGTATCGAAAGCGATCTGGCCGCCGGCCCTGCGCTGGCACTGGGCGCATCGGAAAGCACGTTGCTGGAAATGACGGGCGCCTTTGCCGGTATCCTCAATGGCGGCTCGTCCGTGACGCCTTACGGCTTGGTTGAACTGAAGCTGCTGGGATCGGACCAACCCGTGATGGGCGCAGGCGGCGGTATCGGCGAGCGGGTCATCCGCGAGGATGCTGCGCGAGAACTGACCTGGATGATGAGCCGCGTCGTCGATGGCGGCACCGGATCACGTGCTAAATTGCCGGGCCGCGAGGCAGCCGGCAAGACCGGCACGACGCAGGCGGCGCGCGATGCGTGGTTCCTGGGCTTTACCGCCGATTATGTGGCCGGCGTCTGGATGGGCTATGACGACAACACCCCGCTAACCGGCGTCACCGGCGGCGGCCTGCCCGCCGAGATCTGGCACGAAGTAATGGTGCGCGTGCAGGAGGGGATGCCCGCCACGCCCCTGCCGATGGACGCGCCCCGCGTGCAGCCCGCTCAGCCGCAGGTCGCCCAGCAACCGCAGGGGCAAGGCAATCAGGGCTGGCAGGGCAATCAGGGCTCGCAGCAGCCTGCACCGCGCCCGCAGCGCACCCGCGAAGGCCCGGTCGAGAGCATCCTGCGCCAGCTGTTCGGGGGCTGACAACGCAAAACGCGCGGCCCTTTCGGCGCCGCGCGTTTGTTTTATGCATAAGGCGTGGGGCTTACCCCGACTGACGCAGATCCGCGATCAACGCGTCGATGTTGCCTTTTCGGCGATCCAGCATGGAGCCGATTTCGGACCGCTCGCTCAGGCGGAGGCTGATACCCTCCATTACCATGTCGAAAAACAGATTGCGTCCCGACCGGTCCGATATCAGGAACCGCACGTCAAAAGGCGCCTCGCCGCGCAGGATCACGCGACTTTGCACCTCGTACCAGGATTTCACCTGGCGAACGCCCAGAACTTCGATCCGCCCGCCGATGAACTCATTGAACCGCTTGCCGTATTTGCGCGCAATATAGCCGCGGAACGCGTCGGTATAGGCGCGCATCTGCGCCGCGCTTGTACGGTTGGCATCGGCGCCCAGGGTGCTGCGGGCGATCAGGTCCACATCCCCGTATTTGCGAAAGATCCCTTCGAAACCGGCGATCATCGCGCCCAGCGACCCACCCGAGGCGATCACGCGGTTGATCTCGCGCACCAGGTTATCGACGAGCGTGCGTGCGCCCGCTTCGGTCAGAGCAAGCGCACCGCGTGGCAGCGTCGCAACACAAGCTGCTCCAAGGCTTGCGGTGATCATGCTGCGGCGGGTCAGACTATTGGTCATAAGGGTCCTCGAAATTGGCGCTGACGGCTGGACGCACGGTCTGTCCGGCGGTGCTGCTCCCAATTGTATCGTATGGATCGAGATACGCGTCGCTTCCGCCATTTCCTACTTTGAACCGACGGTTCTGAAGATAAAGTGAACGCGTCGCTGCATAGCTGTCCGCGCTGTCATAAAGCACCGAGTCGATGGATTCGCTGTACCGACCCCGCCCACTGAGCGCGCGAGAGACACGCGCGCCTGCCACGTAATAGATTTCGGGATCCTCGATCACATAGCCAAGCGGGTTGGTGAACATGTCTACCACACGCCCCGCAGCTGCCCGGCTGGTCGACGGACCCAGCAACGGTAATTCGACATAGGGCCCCTCGTGCACGCCCCATGTATAAAGCGTCTGCCCAAAATCGGCATCGGTCGCCGCAGGCATGTCAAGGCGCGTGGCAACGTCGATTATCCCCCCGATGCCCAGCGTAGAATTGATCAGGAAGCGGTAGAAATCCGAGGTCATGCCGACGCCGTTGCCCTGCAACGCATTATTAACCATGGCACCGGGCAGTGACAGGTTTGTTGCAAAATTGCTGATCCCCGTTTCAAGATCGTCCGGCATGAAAGCCCGGTAACCGTCAGCTACAGGGCGAAGAACGGCGCGATCTACCCTTTTGTTGCGTTCATGATTGATGCGATTCGATTCCTCATAAGGATCGTAAGGCGCGCTGCGGGTTAGCGCAGGGTCGTGCGCGGCGCAGGCTTCGAGCAGCGTCAGAGCCACCGCACAGACGATCGCCCGAGAGGCATAAGGCGCGAAAAAATTGTAAAGTCCTGTCAAGAATTCACCTTTGGTCAAACTGGAACCGTCGCCAAAGCACGGGCGCGATTATCCGAAAATAAGACACCGGACCGGGGTGGTGCCGCGACTGGACGGATGGATATCTTGCGCAGGGCTTGCCCCAAGGCGTAACGTCACGCATCCACCACCTTCGCGAATTATCGTTTTACGGCGGAGCGCGCAAGTCTGGCCAATGCCGGGCCGCAGTGAGCGGCTTTTGATTTTGCCGTTTTCATCTGTCGTCTCAAGCGTTAGCGTCCGGCCCGGAACGATCTGCATAAACCCCTATCCAAGGAGTATGGCACATGGGAAAATTCGAAACAAAACTGGCCGAAATGGGTGTCACCCTGCCGGACGCACCGGCCCCTGCGGCCAACTATGTGCCGTATGTCCAGGTGGGCGACATCGTGTATGTCTCCGGTCAGATCTCGCAGGATGCCTCTGGCCTGCTGACCGGCAAGCTGGGCGATGATGTCGATCTGGAGGCTGGGGCGGCTGCGGCGCGCGCCTGTGCGATCTCGCTTCTGGCGCAGGTCAAGGCGGCGTGCGGCGGCGATCTGGACCGGCTGGTGCGGGTGGTGAAGCTGGGCGGTTTCGTCAACTCGACGCCCGATTTCACCCAGCAGCCGCAGGTCATCAACGGCGCGTCCGATTTCATGGCCGAGGCTTTGGGTGACGCGGGCAAACACGCGCGCGCGGCCGTTTCTGCCGCCTCGCTCCCGCTGGGCGTTGCTGTCGAAATCGAAGGCATTTTCCAGATCGCATGATGGCGCTCGATCCGGCCTTTCTGCGCGTCCCGCTGGCGCATCGTGCGTTGCACGATCTTCCGGCGGGACGGCCCGAAAACTCGTGCGCGGCGATCAGCGCGGCGATTAATGCCGGTTATGGTCTCGAGATTGACGTGCAGCTGTCGTCGGACGGGGTCGCCATGGTTTTTCACGACGACGATCTGGACCGCCTGACCGACGCCAAAGGTCCGCTGCGCGCGCGTAGTGCCGCCGGTCTGGCGGGTATCGCGCTGAATGGCTCGGATGAGGGTATCCCGACACTGGCCGAAGTGCTGGCGCTGGTCGCCGGGCGCGTGCCGCTGTTGATCGAGGTGAAGGACCAACATGGTCAGATGGGTCCGGTCGATGGCGTGCTGGAGCGGGCGGTTGCGCGCGATCTGGTGGGATATGTCGGGCCGGTGGCTGTGATGTCGTTCAACCCCCATTCGGTCGTGGCGCTGAAGGATGCGGCGCCGGACGTGCCGCGCGGCATCGTCAGTTGTGCCTACACGGCCTTTGATTGCCCCGAATTGCCCGAAGATATACGCAACCGGCTGCGCGCCATCCCCGATTATGACGGCTCCGGCGCCTGTTTCATCAGCCATGAATGGGATGATCTGGATCGCCCGCGTGTGGCCGAATTGGCCGCCGCGGGCGCTGCTATCCTCTGCTGGACCGTGCGCAGCCCCCAGGCCGAAGCGGCTGCGCGCCTTGTGGCCGACAATATCACCTTCGAGCGGTATCTGCCGGATATGGCACCTTGAATCGCGCGCCCGAAGGCACAGGTTGATCCCAGGCAACGGGGCAAGCAATCCATGATAACCGGCAGCGAAATCACCATCCGCGCGCATGGCGATCTGGGCAGCATCGCTGCAACGGATTGGGATGCTTGCGCCTGTCCCGAGGCAGCGGATGGCGCACGCCCTGCCGATCCCTTCACCACTTACCGGTTCCTGAAGACGTTGGAAGACAGCGGATCTGTCGGGCCGGGTACCGGGTGGCAGGCGCAATATTTAACCGCCGAGGCTGGCGGGCAGATCATCGCCTGCGCCCCGCTTTATGCCAAATCGCACAGTCAGGGCGAATATGTGTTCGATCATGCGTGGGGTGATGCTTACCAGCGGGCTGGCGGGCACTATTACCCCAAGATGCAGATGGCGGTGCCGTTCACCCCAGTGACCGGGCGCCGTTTCCTGACGCGTCCGGGGTTCGAAGATGTTGGACGCGCCGCGCTGGTGCAGGGTGCAGTGCAGATTGCGGAGGGAAACGCGCTGTCGTCGCTGCACATCACCTTTTGCACCGAGAAAGAAGCGAAGGCCGGTTCTGATATGGGCCTGATGCAGCGCACAGGGCAGCAATTTCACTGGGTGAACGAGGGGTATGTCGATTTTGACGGGTTCCTTGCCGCGCTGAGTGCCCGCAAACGCAAGAATATTCGCAAGGAAAGGCGCGTCGCGCAAGATTTCGGAGGGCAGATCGTGCATTTGACCGGGGATGCGATACAGCCCGCGCATTGGGATGCCGTCTGGGACTTCTATCAAGACACTGGCGCACGCAAATGGGGCACGCCCTATCTGACACGGGCGTTTTTCGATGCCGCACAGGAAGCGCTGCGCGATGATATTCTGTTGATCTTTGCCATGAGGGACGGCGTACCGGTGGCGGGGGCGGTGAATTTCATTGGCGCGTCGGCATTATATGGCCGCTATTGGGGCTGTACGGAGGATCATCCGTACCTGCATTTTGAGCTGTGCTACTATCAGGCGATTGATTATGCTGTGGCACACGGGCTGGGCCGCGTCGAGGCCGGCGCGCAGGGCGAGCACAAGCTGGCCCGTGGATACTTGCCCGTCGCCACCCACTCGCTGCACTGGATCCGTGACGCTGGCTTTGCCGATGCGGTGGCGCAGTATCTGCGCGCGGAAGGTGCCGCTGTGGAGCAAAATATCGAGATACTGACGTCCTACGGACCGTTCAGGAAACCCCCCAAGGAGGATCACCAATGACCGAGAAACTCAGCGATACGGCGCGCACCACCATGATCGACCCGCTACTGAACGATGGCTGGAGCATGGTGGAGGGGCGCGACGCGATCTCAAAGCAGTTCAAGTTCGCAGATTTTGCCGATGCGCTGGGCTGGATGGTGCGCGCTGGCGTCTGGGCCGAGAAGTGGAACCATCATCCGGAATGGAGCAACGTTTATAACAAGGTGTCGGTAACGCTGACCACGCATGATGTTGACGGGCTGAGCGCGCTTGACGCCAAGTTGGCGCGCAAGATGGATATTCTGGCGGGCTGATTGCCGCCGGGTACGAAAATTCGCGAATTTGCGCGAAGATATATTAGCAGCGGCGCGAGAAATGTGGTCCGCCGCTATTGGTTTTGGTGAGGAACAGGGGCTTTGCCCCTGACCCCAAGATATTTTCAGCAAGAAGAACTGGCGGGCGCCTTATATGGCCTCCAAGAGAGCCTCGCCTGCTGACACGTTGCATTGGCCGGGGTTTTCCTCTTCGTGAAGAACGGTGATGGTGCCGTCCTCGACGACCATCGCGTAGCGTTTGGAGCGGTTGATCAGGCCAGCCGGGGGGGCGGTGAAATCCATTCCCATTGCCTTGGTGAACGTACTTTCCGCATCGCCCAGCATGGTGATGCCGGCCGCGGTCGCGCCTGTTGCCTCGCCCCAGGCACCCATCACGAAGGGGTCATTGACTGAAATGCAGATGATTTCATCCACGCCCTTGGCGGCGAACTGGTCTGCGTTGCGCACGAAGCTGGGCACATGCGCCGTGGTGCAAACACCGGTATAGGCGCCCGGGACAGCGAAGATCACAATCTTGCGGCCTGCTGTCTTATTGGCCAGATCGACGGCCTCGGGGCCGTCTGCGCCGAGCTGGATGAGGGTGGTTATGGGCAGTTTGTCGCCCTTGGAAATGGACATTGTGGCATCCTGACTGTTGATTGCGCTGATGTGCCCAATCGATATAGGCTGCGCGCTGTCGGGGCCAATTAAAAATACTTGGGCGCCAAGCGGGCAGGAGCAGGACATGCCGGATATTGTTGTTATCGGTGCGGGGCAGGCCGGGGCCTCTTTGGTAGCGCGTCTGCGCAAGAACGGCTTGGACGGAGCGATCACGCTGATTGGCGAAGAGTCGGCGCCGCCCTATCAGCGCCCGCCCTTGTCCAAGGCATATCTACTTGGCGAGATGGATCTGGAGCGGCTGTATCTGCGGCCGGAGAGTTTTTACAAGGAGGAAGGCATTGATCTGCGTCTGGGGACGCGGGTAGACCGGATCAATCCTGCCGCGCAGCGGGTGCATATCAGCGATGAGATGGTGCCATATGATACGCTGGTGCTGACCACTGGATCGACGCCTCGGCGCTTGCCCGCTGCGATTGGTGGTGCGCTGGACGGCGTTCACGTGGTGCGCGATCTGACGGATGTGGGGGCCATGGCGCCACGGTTCACGGCGGGCGCGAGAGTGCTGATAGTGGGCGGCGGCTACATCGGGCTGGAAGCGGCGGCTGTGGCGGCCAAGAAGGGGTTGAACGTCACGCTGGTCGAGATGGCTGAGCGCATCCTGCAACGGGTTGCAGCGCCCGAAACCTCGGATTTCTTTCGTGCTCTGCATCGCGGGCACGGCGTTGATATCCGCGAGGGTGTCGGGCTGGATCGTCTGTTGGGCGAGGGCCGCGTCGCTGGCGCGCGCCTGTCTGACGGGACCGAGATCGAGGCGGATTTCGTCATTGTCGGGGTTGGCATCGTGCCTGGCGCCGCGCTGGCCGAAGCGGCGGGGCTGGAGATTGACAACGGCGTCAAGGTGGATGCGCAGGGGCGCACCAGCGATCCGGCGATCTGGGCGGCAGGAGATTGTGCATCTTTCCCACATGGCGAAGGTCGGCTGCGACTGGAAAGCGTGCCCAATGCCATCGATATGGCGGAATGCGTGGCGGATAATATCATGGGGGCGGGCAAAGATTATGTGCCGCAGCCGTGGTTCTGGTCGGATCAGTACGACGTCAAATTGCAGATTGCCGGGCTGAACATAGGCTATGATCGTGTCGTCTCGCGGCCGGGCAGCAGTGATGGATCGGCGTCATTCTGGTACTATGCCGGCGACCGGCTGCTGGCCGTAGATGCGATGAACGAGCCGCGCGCATACATGGTGGGCAAGCGGCTGATTGATGCCGGGCGGTCGCCGTCGCCCGCAGCGGTGGCAGACCCTGAAACTGACCTCAAATCCCTTTTGAAATGAGGATTATTGCCGGAGAGGCGCGTGGTCGCCGTTTGGCCGCGTTGGGCAAGGGCGATGCGGGCGCGCAGCTGCGCCCGACGTCGGACCGGGTGCGCGAAAGCCTGTTCAGCGTTTTGACGGGCCTAGGTGTTGTTGAGGATGCCGAGGTGCTGGATCTGTTTGCCGGCACGGGCGCGCTAGGCTTGGAAGCGTTGTCGCGCGGTGCAGCATCGGCGCATTTCGTTGAAAGCGGACGCACCGCGCTGGGCCTTCTGGACCAGAATATACGCCTGACTGGAATGGAGGACCGCGCCAAAGTGCTCCGCCGCGACGTTCGGCGCATCGGGCCGGTAACGGGGCCGCCTGCCACGTTGGTTTTTATGGACCCCCCTTACGCGCGCGAAATGGGCGAAGCGGCGCTGAGCGCCGTCATTGCCGGTGGCTGGCTGGCGCCCGATGCGCTGATCGTGTGGGAGGAAAGCGCCACTATTGTTCCACCTCAGGGCTGCACGTTGCGCGACCGGCGGCGATATGGGGACACACAGATTTCACTCATGGACTGGAACGGCGCGTAGTCGAGGCAGACTGCCTTAGAATTCCATGATCCGGCCTTCGAGAACCGCAAACGGATAGGTTTTGCCATCTTTGAGCCAGGCAAAGCCTGTATCGGTGCGCATAACCTTGTAGCCGGTCCAGCCTACGGCATCGAAGAAGCTCTCAAGTTGATCACTATCGCTGTTTACGCGCCATTTGCCTGACAATGCATCGGCGTTGGCCGGAGCAAATACAGTTGTGCCATCGCCCGCGAAATAAGATTGATAAGCGGTGCCGTCCCATACCCCCTCTGCTGTATTGCCGGACAGCAGGCGCACGATTTCATCAGCGCTCATGTTGCTTTCTTGAGCGAAGGCAAAATCGGCTGAATTGCCCAGCACCAAGGCGCAGACGGCGGCAGCACTAAGGAAAAATCGACGTCTCATGGCAGTGATGTCCTTTTGCTGTTAGTCGAACATATCATACGATTCGGCAATTTGTTCAAATTTGCGTAGAGTTTAGCGCAGCGCGGCCTGATTTCAAGATTCCCCCTTTGGAAGGGGATGGATCAGGATGGCGCGAAAGTCGTTGATGTTGGTCAGCGTTGGTCCGGTTATCACCTGCGCGTCCAATGCACCGAAAAAATTGTGCGCATCGTTCTGTGCCAGCGCTTCGGCGGGATCGACGTCGCGCTGGGCGGCGACCCGCAACGTGTCTGGACAAATTTGTGCCCCCGCGACTTCGGCGGCACCGTCGACGCCATCTGTGTCGCAGGCGATGGCGTGGATGCCCGGCGCGCCCTTCAGATGAATGGCCAGCGCCAGCGCATATTCGGCGTTCGGCCCGCCAATGCCGGCGCCCTGCCGCGTCACCGTCAACTCGCCCCCGGTCAGCAGCAGAATGGGCGCGTCGCCTTGTGCCATGTGGGCCTGTGTCTCCATCGCTTGACGCGCATGGGCCTGGGCGACGTCGCGCGCCTCACCCTCCAGATCGTCGGCCCCGATGCGTACGTCCAGACCCGCCGCGCGCGCCAGCTCGGCAGCCGCGGCCAGCGATTGGGACGGGGCGGCGTAGATCACGTTTTGCACATGCGACAGACGTGGATCGCGCGGCGCTACCACGTCGCCCGGACCGGTCAGCGCCGCACGCACGGACGCGGGAATGTCGATGCCGTAGCGTTCAAGGATCGCCATCGCGTCCTGCGGTGTGCTGGCTTCGCCGACTGTCGGTCCGGACCCGATCATGGCCGGATCGTCGCCCGGCACGTCTGATATCATAAGCGCCAGCATGCGCGCGGGATATGCAGCGGCGGCCAGTCGTCCGCCTTTGACGCGGCTTAGATGTTTGCGCACCATGTTCATCCGCCCGATGGGCGCGCCCGAAGACAAAAGCGCCTGATTGACTGTCTGCTTTTCGGCAAGGGTGATGGTGCCTGCGGGCGCCACCAGCAGCGCTGACGCCCCGCCAGAGATTAGTGCCAGCACGAAATCGCCTTCACCGGCGCTTTGAAGAAGCGCCAGCATCTCGGCGGTTGCTTCTTGCCCTGCGGCGTCCGGCACCGGATGGGCCGCCTCGATGATGCGAATGCCCTTGCAGGGTCGCCCATAACCGTAGCGCGTGATGACCAGCCCCTCGCAGGGGCCCCATGCGGCCTCGACCGCTTCGGCCATCCGCGCGGACGCTTTGCCTGCGCCGATCACCAGAATGCGCCCTTCGGGTCGCGGCGGCAGGGACGCGGCCAGGCTTTGCATCGGGTCGGCGACCTCGACCGCGCGGTCGAACAGGCGGCGCAGGAGCGTTGCGGAATCATCGGTCACGGGGGCAGCCTCTTTACTTGTGTCACGAGCGCTATGTTAGCGATCACAAAGCCGGGCAGACAAGGGTTTTGTGCAGGCAGGCTCGCACCTGCACCGCTTGACAAATGCCGGGGGCCGCGCGACAGAGCAGCCATGTTCATGACCTTTCTTCACGTGGCTGTCGGTGGCGCGATCGGCGCCAGCCTGCGCTTTGCCGCCGGTCTGTGGGTGGCGCGCATGGCCCTGCCGGGTCTGCCGTGGGCAATGATGTCGGTAAACATCGTCGGATCGTTCCTGATGGGCGCGTTCGCCATCTGGTCGCTGGCGCGCGGACATGAGGTGCTGAACCCGTTCGTCATGACGGGGCTATTGGGCGGGTTCACCACCTTTTCAGCGTTCTCGCTGGAGGCGATGAACCTGATCGAAGGAGGGCATGCTGCGGCGGCGCTGCTGTATATTGCGCTGTCGGTGGGGCTTTCGATTGGCGCGTTGGGCTTGGGATTTTGGGTAATGCGGGGGGTGCTGGCATGAGCGGCGTATCGACGATCTATGTATCAAAGGACGACGCGGACCAGCGGCTGGACCGGTGGCTGCGCCGCCAGTTTCCGCACCTGCAGCAGGGCGGCATCGAAAAGATGTGCCGCAAGGGTGATCTGCGCGTCGATGGGGGCCGGGTAAAGGCCGCGACGCGGCTGGAGGCGGGGCAGGCCGTGCGCATCCCGCCGCTGCCCGACGCCACCGAGGCGCGCGCACGGGCGCGCGCCAATGTCACCGATGCCGATGCCGCGATGATCCGCGCCTGTGTGATCTACCGCGATGATCATGTTATCGCGCTGAACAAGCCGCCGGGATTGCCGGTGCAGGGCGGCTCGAAAACCACGCGCCATGTCGATGGTCTGGCCGAGGCGCTGCGCTTTGGCATGGAGGAAAAGCCGCGGCTGGTGCACCGGCTGGACAAGGACACGTCCGGTGTTCTGATGCTGGCCCGCACGCGCGAGGCGGCCAAGGGGCTGACCGCCGCGTTCCGCCATCGCAACACCCGCAAACTCTACTGGGCCGCCGTCGCCGGCGTGCCGACCCCGCGCATGGGCACGATCAAGTTCGGTCTGGTCAAGGCGCCCGGCCACGGCGCCAAGGGCGAGGGCGAGAAGATGCACGCAATCCATCCCCGCGAGGTCGAGGATACGCCCGGCGCGAAACATGCCACCACCGATTACGCGGTGTTGGAGGCGGTGGGCGCGCGCGCGTCATGGTGTGCGCTGGTGCCGATCACGGGCCGCACGCATCAGCTGCGCGCGCATATGGCCGAGCTGGGGCATCCGGTGGTCGGCGACGGCAAATATGGCGGCTCGGGGCAGGAAAACCTGGGTGACGGCTGGGGCGCGCAACTGGGCGGCGACATCTCGAAGAAGCTGCATCTGCACGCGCGGTCGCTGAAGATCGAGCATCCGGTCACCCGCGCCATGCTGCATCTGACCGCGCCGCTGCCGCCGCACATGCAGCATACCTGGGACACGTTCCAGTGGTCGCCCGCCGACGTACCTGCCGACCCGTTCGAGGATCTGGAATGACGGCACCGCTGCGCCTTATCATCTTCGACGTGGACGGCACGCTGGTCGACAGTCAGGGCGATATTGTCGCGTCCATGCGCCACGCTTTTTACGAGGTTGGCGCGCCGGTGCCGGACCGCGCCGCGATCGTCGGCATCATCGGCCTGTCGCTGGATACGGCAATGGCGCGGCTGGCACCGGACCTTGGGCCAGCTGCGCATGACGCGCTCGTCGAGGGGTATAAACGCAGCTACCTGAGCCTGCGCGCGCAGGCGGGCGCCGCGCAATCCTCGCCGCTCTACCCCGGCACGCGGGACATGCTGGAGACGCTGGCAGCGCGCGACGATCTGCTGCTGGGCGTGGCCACCGGCAAATCGCGGCGCGGGCTGGACAAGCTGCTGGAGGGGCATGGCCTGAATGGCATGTTCGTCACGCAGCAGGTGGCAGACCACCATCCGTCAAAACCCCATCCCGCCATGCTGCACAGCGCATTGGCGGAGACGGGAACAGACCCGCGCGATGCGGTGATGATCGGCGACACGACTTATGACATGGACATGGCGCGCGCGGCCGGTCTGCGCAGTATCGGCGTTGAGTGGGGCTATCACCCCGTCGCCGATCTGCGGGCGGACCACATGCTGACCGGCTGGGCTGATTTGCCTGGCTGTCTTGCGCAAATGTGGGAGGTCCACGCATGACTGAATGGGCAGCCAAAAGATTCTGGACCGCTGCAACCGTGACAGAAAGCGACGCAGGTTATGGCATTGCGCTGGATGGCCGCGCGGTGAAAACACCGGCCAAGGCGCCGCTGGCCGTGCCGACCCGCGCGCTGGCTGCGGCCATTGCCGCTGAATGGAACGCGGTGGGCGAAAAGATCGACCCGCGCATCATGCCGATGACCCGTTCGGCCAATGCCGCCATTGACAAGGTCGGGCATCAACACGCCGAAGTGGCCGATATGATTGCCGCCTATGGTGAGACGGATCTGCTCTGCTACCGGGCGACCAGCCCGCAGGAGCTGGTTCTGCGTCAGTCGGAGGAATGGGATCCAATGCTGGATTGGGCCCATTCGGCGCTGGGCGTACGGCTGCGCCCGGTTCCGGGTGTGATGCCCGTGCCGCAGGATCCTGCGGCGCTGGATCTGCTGCGCGTGCGTGTCCATGCGCACGATGACTTTGCGCTGACGGCGCTGCATGATCTGGTTGCGCTGTCGGGATCGTTGATCATCGGATTGGCGGCCACGCTTGAGGCGCGGGAAATTGGCGCGCTCTGGCAGCTCTCGCGTGTTGATGAGGCATGGCAGGCCGAGCTATGGGGTGCCGACGACCAAGCTGAGGAAATGGCTGCTGTCAAACGCGCGGCGTTTTTCCACGCACAGGCATTTTTCCTGCTCGGAAGTGAAGATTCCTGATAATCGATCACTACTTACCCAAAGGCCAAGACAGCCGGTCGACGTCCGTTTTCGTGATGTGATGCTTGACCTTGATGGTTAAACTCCGCCAAACTGCGGCGCAATGCGGGACGCTGTTCTTGCCGCCTCAGTTCGGCTTGGACACGCACAAACGCTACTCGGTCACGGAATGTAGGCCATCAGGAAGAGGTAACGATGAAAAAATCTGTAAGTCTTGGCGCGTTGGCACTGGCTGCTCTTTGTGCGGAGGCCTCTCATGCTGGGACGCTGGATGATGTCAAAGCGCGCGGTACTTTGAACTGCGGCGTCACGACCAGGCTGGTTGGCTTTGCAGCGCAAGATGCGAACGGCGAATGGCAAGGCTTTGACGTGGCGATTTGCCGGGCGGTTGCGGCCGCTGTTCTGGGCGATCGTAACGCGGTGAAATTTGTACCAACGACTTCGAAAACGCGCTTTGATTCCTTATCCTCGTCGGAAGTCGATCTTCTAGCACGCAATACGACATGGACATTCAGCAGGGATGTAGACGAACGGTTTGAATTCGTCGGCGTCAATTACTATGACGGTCAGGGGTTTTTGGTGCCCAAGGAGATGGCCGTGACCTCGGCCAAGGATCTGGGCGGCGCGACGATCTGCGTGCAGAATGCCAGCACAACTGACCTGAATCTGTCCGATTATTTCCGCAAGAATAATATGGATTTCACACGCTTGGGCGTCGAAAACAACGCAGAAGGCCAAGAAGAGTATCTGAACGGTGCTTGCGATGCGTATACCGCCGACAAGTCTGGTCTGGCGTCCATCAGGGCCACTTTTGAGGCGCCGGGCGACCACGTGCTGCTGCCTGAAATTATCTCGAAAGAGCCGTTGTCGCCGCTCGTCCGGCATGGAGACAGCGAGTGGGCGGATGTGGTGCGCTGGACGCTGAATGCATTGATTGCTGCCGAAGAATTGGGCATTACCAGCGCCAATATTGTCGAATTGTCGGCGCAGGCCGGTGACGCGCCTGAAATCAACCGTATCCTTGGAACCGAGGGCAATCTGGGCCTGCAATTGGGCCTTGACGCCGATTGGGCCAAGAATGCGATCATGGCCGACGGTAACTATGGCGAGATTTTCGAAAAGAACATCGGAGAAGCCTCTCCCATCGGTCTGGCGCGCGGCCTGAACGCACAATGGACGGATGGCGGCCTGCTGTATTCGCCGCCATTTCGGTGACTATAGCGGACCAAGAGTTCGGCTATTTAGGCCAAAAAAGTCCGGCAAAAAATATCTCGTGGTCTGATGGGGCGCGGCTGAACCGACCTTGCCGCACCGCTGATGGGCAGCACCTATGCGACGACCGCGCACCACCGGGCTGAGTCCACCGTGCGGGACTTAGAGGCATGTGGCGAGCCAGGGAGTCAACTATCCCGCTATCCTGACCGATAATCCGCGAAGGCTGCTGTTCGCAATAAACACGGCTTGCTGTCCAGTGCACCATCCCGGTTCAGCACAGCAGCGATGTGGCGGGAACTATAGGTCGGGCGCTTCACCACCAGTCGGTCAATGCGTGGCAACATCGCCGCTTCCTGAGCTTTATAATAGCCGCGATGCGCTTTCGCGCTCCTGTTCAGCCGTTCCGTGTAGATGAAGCGGGAGAGGTTCAGGCCACGGCAAGAGCCTTCATGGCAAACCGTTCGGTTTCAAAGACTGCACACGCAAGGTCGGATATTTTTAGCGTGATTTATTGAGCGCCTCCTTCAGAATCTTTACCTCTGGTGTCTTCCGGGCAAGTTGGCGTTCGAGGATCGTTACGCGCGTACCCACCTCGCGGACGGACTTGTTGCTGGTGGCGCTCTCATCTTCTGTCGTGGCGATACTGCCCGCGTCGAGCGTCAGTTTGCGCCCACGATAGAACAAACTAGAGGGCACGCCATTGCGCCGTAAGGCTCCGTCGAAGACCACGGTCCCTTTCTTTGGCTCTGCGATGTGATACCCGTTGTTCACGTGACCGCCGCAGTGGTGGCCTCCCGGGTCTTGCAATGCCAGCGCAACAGTTCATGCAGGCGCGAGAGGGGCATGCCGGGCAACCGGGCGAGGGCATCGGCAGGCCACGCAGGAGGGTCGATGTCGTTTGTTTTAGCTGTGACGAAGAGGGCATACATGGCGGCGGCCCGCTCGGAACCGGCGAAAAGCCGTGACTTTCTGCCAAAAGCCACATCATGCAGGGTGCGTTCGGCGGCATTTTTCGTCAGGCAGATGCGCCTGCCATACCGCCGCGCCGTGGCTGACGCCGGCCGATGACGCTCTCCTCGACAATGCGCAGTTTATCATTATCTGACCAATACCCGCGCCGTTCACCATCGGCAGAGGAAAGAACTTCGATTTGAGGGCGGTTGGATAAACTCGGACACAAGGCAGGACTTGCCATCGGATCGAACCGCACCGGGTTTGCCGGAGGCTTGCATTGCGGCGTGCAACGGGGGAAATGCTCTCGCCGTCACGAACGGTGTCTTCCGCGATCCACAGCTTTTGTGCTGCGGATCAGCGCCGAAGGTGACCACCGACAGTAATGAGTTCTATTTCAGATGTTAGCGCGCGCCAAAGGTCATCGTTGAGCTTTCTTGATCAAGCCAGGGTGCCCGGTCGAAACGGGAGCCTGTTCAGGCGGCACCAAGCGGTGCGATTATCTTAGCGGTGGAAATACCTCATGTGAAACGCCGATTGTTCTGGATCACGCCCAAACGTCTGCGAGACGGGGCAGGCGCGCCTGGCTTTGCAGCCTTGTGACAGGCAATCGTCGCCCGCTTCGGTATCCAGAAAGGCGTGACAGGCCGCCACGTCATAGCCGCGCGCGGCGCTGAGTGCGTCCACGGGACAGGCGGTCATGCAGGGCTGGTCGGCGCAGACCTCGCAAGGCGACCGCCCGGTCGCGGGCAAGGCGATTCTGTGCGCAAATCGCAACGCCCCCCGATAGGATATCATCAACCCGGCGGTGTCATGGACCAGCATTCCTGCCGGGCTTTGCCATGCGCGGCCCGACTCCATTGCCCAGCGGAGAAACGGCAGATAGGGCGGCCCGCCAAAGGGAAAAAGTGGCTCGGCATTCAGCTCAGCGGCCAGATTGCTGATTATTCGCAGGGACCAACGGTCAATAGGATCGAGGGCGCCATCCTGCATTTCGGGCGCGGCTTTCATCATTGACCAGTAAACAGGCGAGGGCCCGAGCAGGATGATTGTGCCGTCCTCTTCAAAAACGCCGCCCATGATATCCAGCCTGTGCGCAGCGGCGGCGCGGGCAATCATGTCATAGTCCTGCCCGCTCATGCGCGGATCATCGAGCCTGCGCCGTGATCGGTGAACAGCTCCAGCAGGGGCGCGTTCGGCACGCGGCCATCCAAAATCACGACCGCCCGCACGCCGCCCTCTATTGCGTGCAGCGCGGTTTCTGTCTTGGGGATCATTCCGCCCGAGATCGTGCCGTTGGCCGTCATCTCGCGCACCTGATCTGACTTGAGATCGGTGATCACGTTGCCATCCGCATCGCGCACCCCGTCGACATCAGTCAGCAGCAACAGACGATCCGCTTTCAATGCGGCAGCAATGGCGCCGGCCATCGTGTCGCCATTGATATTATACGTCTCGCCATTGCGCCCTGCGCCCAGCGGTGCGATCACCGGAATTGCATCGTCGCGAAACAGCGTGTGCAGGATACCCGTATCGATCTGGCTGGGCACGCCAACGAACCCCAACGCCGTATCGGCCGGATCGCATGTGACCAGATGTGCATCCTTGCCAGACAGGCCCACAGCGCGCCCGCCCTGAGCGTTGATCGCCTGCACGATCCGCTTGTTCACCCGGCCCGATAGCACCATTTCGACCACTTCCATCGTGGCCGCATCCGTCACCCGCTTGCCGCTCACGAATTCGGATTTGATCGCCAACTTCTCCAGCATCTCGTTGATCATCGGGCCGCCGCCATGCACGATCACCGGGTTCACGCCAACCTGCCGCATCAGCACGACATCGCGGGCAAACGTCGCCATCGCTTCGTCATCGCCCATCGCGTGACCGCCGAACTTGATCACGACAATCGCTTCGTCATAGCGTTGCAAATAGGGCAGCGCCTCGCTCAGGGTGCGGGCGGTGGAAATCCAGTCACGGTTCATATCGCGTTGCTTTGTCATTTGGTCCTCATTGCGGCACTTATCCCTGCTCACCACCCCGTGCGCAAGGCTTAGACCAGATCCGCGATGGTGGCGCGCAGTGTGGCGATGCCGTCGCCTTTTTCGCTGGAGGTCAGTATCATCTCGGGGAACGCTGCAGGGTGGCGGGCAATTTCGCCGCGCACTTGAGCCAGAATATCGTCCAGCGCCGTGCCGCGCAGTTTGTCTGCTTTGGTCAGCACCACCTGAAACGTGACCGCTGCGCTATCAAGCAGCGACATGATCTCGTGATCCACCGGTTTGACACCGTGGCGTGTGTCGATCAGCACAAATGCGCGACGCAGGTTCTGGCGTCCGGCCAAGTAGCGTTTCAACAGCGCCTGCCATTTTTCGACCACCGGCAGGGGCGCGTTTGCATAGCCGTAGCCGGGTAAATCGACCAGATAGTGACTATCGGCCAAAGTGAAGAAGTTCACCTCCTGCGTGCGGCCTGGCGTGTTCGACGCGCGTGCCAGCGCCTTGCGGCCCGTCAGTGCATTGATCAGCGTCGACTTGCCGACGTTCGACCGCCCGGCAAAGCAGACCTCAATCCGGTCCGCTTCGGGCAGGCCTGACATGGCGACGACGCCTTTGAGGAAGTCCGTCTCACCGGCGAACAGGATGCGGCCTCGCTCGGCGGCATCATGTTCGGGGTCGTCCGCAATCGGGAAGGGGAGCGTTTCCATCAAAGTACCTCGATCCTGTCGTTGACAGCAATTTCGCCGCCCTGCCGCACAATGGCGTAAACACCAAATTCCTGATGACCCTGATGCGCTTTGAGCGCGCCAAGTGTGTCGGTGTCCCGCTCGCCCGTAAGCGGGTTTGCCGCTGTGGCGAGGCAGCGCGTGATATGTTCGCGCACCTCCAGTTTAGCACGGCCAATGCGCAGCGTCTTGCCGATCCACTCCCGCTCGGCCCATGGTGCAAGACCTTTCAGGACTATGTTGCCACGCCAGCGCGACACATCCAGATCCTGCCCAATCTTTGCCGACAGGTCCCTGTTCGAGGCGCTGTTGATGATACTGATAGAGGCAAAGTCGCTGTCGGTGATGCCCCGGTCTGCTTCGCGCACAATGCGCGCGGGGGCCGCCCGATTGTCTGGCACCAGGGGGCGGACCCAATCCAGAAACGCGTGCACCTCATCGTCAGGATCAAAGGTCAGATCGGGGCGGCCCGGGTGGCGTAGTGTGACTGTGCCTGCATCCTCGTCCGATTCCGCGCTGATCGCCATCAGCTGGGGGGCTTTGGCTGCACGGATGAAGTTCTGACAGGGCGCCCAGCCGGTATCACTGATTTCGGCCATTTCATGTGCAACGGCCCAACGACGATCCCATGGGATCGTCCCGCCTTTGGTCAGGGCTACGCGGTCCAGCGGCTCGCGGCCATGCGCCTTGATCGGATGCCGCCAGATTGCGCCAACGCTTGGTGTCATTTATCGCCTTTGGTCACCTTTTCGGGTGCCTCACCCTTTGGCTTGCGCTTGAAACCTTCGCGGATGTTGCCGAACACGTCAGGCTTGTAGCCCTGACTGCGCATGATCGCGTATTGCTGCGTAAAGGTGATCGTGTTGTTCGCGATCCAGTACAGTACGAGACCGCTTGCGAACTGGCCCAGCATGAACATGAAGACCCACGGCATCCACGCAAAGATCATTTTTTGCGTGGCATCATTCGGTGTCGGGTTCAGTTTTTGCTGTAGCCACATCGAGATCCCCAGCAGGATGGGCAGCACACCCAGCGAAATGATCGCGAGCGGCGAATCAGCACTGGGCGCTGCATAGGGCAGCAGGCCAAACAGGTTCAGGATCGACGATGGGTCCGGTGCGCTAAGGTCCTGGATCCAGCCCAGCCATGGCGCGTGGCGCAGTTCCAGGGTGACGAAGATAACCTTGTAGAGCGAGAAGAAGATTGGGATCTGCAAAAGGATCGGCAGGCAGCCCGATGCCGGGTTCACCTTTTCTTTCTTGTAGAGTTCCATCATCGACTTTTGCATCTTCTGCTTGTCGTCGCCGGCCTCCTCCTTGAGCTTTTCCATCTTTGGCTGCAGCTCTTTCATGCGCGCCATCGACACATATGATTTGTAAGCCAGCGGCAGCAGAAGCGCCTTGATCATCAGCGTCAGGCCGATGATCGCCCAGCCCATGTTGCCGATCATGTTGTTGAGATAGTGCAGGACGGCGAAAATCGGCTTGGTCAGGAAAAAGAACCAGCCCCAATCGATGGAATCGACGAACCGGTCAACGCCGTCATTGTTCTGATAGTGGCGGATCGTGGCCCATTCCTTGGCGCCTGCGAAGACCTCCAGCCTTGTGCTGGCGCTTTCGCCGGGGGCAAGAGTTTGGGTCGGCATGCGTGTGGTGGTCTGGTAAATGTCACGCTTGGCGTCATGCAGCGTGGTGACATTGAAGCCGCCAGTGTCACGCGGGATGAGCGTGGTCATCCAGTATTGATCGGTGATGCCTGTCCAGCCCTCTTGCTCGACAGCAATGGTGCTGACGTTGCCTGCCGGGTCGAAATCATCATAATCCGTTTCAGTCAGCTGACCGTCGGCCATGCGGACGCCACCCTCGTGCAGGATGAAGAAATTCTTCAGGTCCGCAGGCAGGCCATGACGCGCCAAAATACCATATGGTGCCAGGGATACGGTGTCACTTCCGGTGTTGCGCGCCGATTGCTGAACGTCGAACATGAACTTGTCATCAACTGAGATCGTGCGCGTGAACTCAAGGCCCGCGCCGTTATCCCACGTCAGCGTCACCGGCGTTTCCGGTGTCAGCTTTGCGCCATTCTGCGCCTGCCATTCTGTGTTTGCGCCCGGTACAAGGTCGCGGTTCAGCCCGGTACCCGGCGCCCAGCCAAAGAGAGCGTAATAGGGCGCATCGCTGCCGATGGGCGACAGGAGATCGACGATTTTCGAGTCAGGCTCGATCGTCTCGCGGTAATTTTTAAGCGAGAGCTGATCAATGCGGCCGCCTTGCAGTGAAATGCTTCCTTTCAGGCTGGGCGTGTCGATCTGGACGCGCGGCGCATCGGCCACCTGTGGCTCGGTACCCTCAGCGGCGGGGGCAGTACCGACAGTGCCATCTGCCACGCCCGGAGCCGTCGCGATACCGGGCTCGGTTGCGGTGTCGTCAAGTGGCTGGCTGGTAGCGGCAGGCGCGCTGACGTCTTCCGGAGGAGCCTCCGGGGCGGGGAACAATACGAACCACAGCATGATTACGACGAAACTCAGCGCGGTGGCGAGGATTAGGTTCTTGTTTTGATCGTCCATTCCTGGAAGCCACTCATCTGTTGGGAGGTCACCGGTGGTTCAACAGAGTGCTGCCCCAAAGGTCAAGGAGATTCCGGGCAAACTTACCCTCCCATACCGGGCTTTCTTATTAAATCAGCCAATTCGGCGACCAATGGCGGGTACCTCGGCAAGCTTGGCCAGATGCGTCTGAGCCCAGTCGACTGTGCGATCCAGCGGCATTGGGCGTCCGATGCCATAGCCTTGCACGTGGCCACAGCCCAGCTGTGCCAGCATCGCATGTTCGCCTGATGTTTCGACCCCTTCAGCCAAAGTGGCGAGGCCCAGCTGCTCGGCCATTGTGAGAATCGCCGCAACCATGCGCTGTTGTTCGGGGTCGCGGTCGACTTTGATCACAAAAGATCGATCAATTTTCAGGCGCTGCACATCGAACCGCCGGATGGACGAGATTGAGGCATGGCCGGTGCCGAAATCGTCCAGATCGATCTGACAGCCCAGGCGCGACAGACCGGCAATATTGTGAACCACGGTATCGTCAGGTGTTGATGCAACAACTGTCTCCAAAATCTCTACCGCAAGCCTGCTGGCAGGAAGATCAAAGCGGTCCAGTTCCCATTCGATTTTCTTTACAAGACCCGGATTGCGTAGCTCTTCTGGCGAAAAGTTGACACCGACATGCGGCACGTCCAGCCCGGCGGCGTCCCATGATTTCAGCGCCGCCAGCGCATTGTACAGCATGATCTCGCCAAGCCGCTCCATCTTGGCGCCCTGTTGGAGGGCGGGAAGGAATTCAGCCGGGGCGATGATGCCGCGCACCGGGTGCGCCCAGCGCGCAAGCGCCTCGAACCCGCTGATGCGGCCTGTATCGGTAGATATTTGTGGCTGATACCACGGCTGAATCTGGCCATTTTCCAACGCTTCGCCAGCCTCCCGGACCAGTTCAGTGTCATAGCCGGTCATCGGCTGGGTCATGTCGCAACTGAAGGCGCGTGTGGCTGACGGTGCGTGGCGGCGCGCCTCTGCCAGCGCGATGGTCGCCGAATTCAGCAGCGCGAGCCCAGTCCGGTCCTGCGTGTTTGCACCCCTGAGACCGGTATCGATGGCCAGCCCGACGGAGGCGGTCACATATGCAGTTGTGCCGTCGATGACGATCGGAGCCTCAAGCTCGGATTGAAGGCGTTCGGCCATGTGCAGCATGTTCCCAAGGTCAAGTTGCCGAACTGGTGCTACGCAGACGGCAAACATGCTTTCCTCTATCCGGCAGACCGTGTCACGGCTGCGTAAAGCCGACCGCAGGCGGCCGGTCAGATGGGTCATCATCGCATCGGTCGTCCCGCCGCCGAACCGCTCGCGCAGGGCGCCGTATTCATCCAGTTCCAGCAGGATGCAGCCGGTCCTGCGCGACGTCGCCACCGCACCCTGTACCGCGGCGTCCAGCGCCTGATCAAAGCCCTCTTCGTCCAGGTCCTGATCGTCCTGAGGTAACGACCGGCTCAGCGCGGTCCACAGAAGGCCGGAAAAAGCGAGGCATATGGGAAATCCGAGTGCGATCATGATCAGCATATCTTCGCCGCCCAGCCAAAATCCGCCCAGCACGAGCGCAGGCAGGATTGCAAGAAGCGCAGGAATTGCCGGGATTTCAGGCAAGCCTGCGCGCAGGGAGGACAAGAACAGTCGGAGTCGCAGGTACATCGGGCAGCGCCTTTTCAGATTGCCCGGCCATACTACGCACGCTCCATCAACAGCCGCTTAACGCAAGCGTGGAACATTTTCCAAATTTCCGTCGCATTTTACAGATCCCAAGGAAAGCCCCGAAAAATCAAATAACTGAGCATCCAGAAGATGCGATGGTCGGGCATTCATCAGGGCGCGGAACATCACTTGGCGGCGACCGGGGCTGTTGGCCTCCCACCCGTCGAGTATCCGCTTGACCTGTTGGCGTTGCAGCCCGTCTTGGCTGCCGCACAGATCGCAGGGGATGATCGGATACTCCATCGCGCGCGCAAAGCGCTCGCAATCGGCCTCTGCCACATGGGCGAGGGGGCGCAGAACGAACAGATCGCCGTCCTCATTGACCAGCTTTGGCGGCATTGCAGCCAACCGCCCGCCGTGAAAGAGGTTCATGAAAAACGTCTCAAGAATGTCGTCGCGGTGATGGCCCAGCACGACCGCTGAGCAGCCTTCCTCGCGCGCGATACGGTAGAGATTACCGCGCCTCAGCCGCGAGCAAAGCGCGCAAAAGGTGCGGCCTGCCGGGATCTTGTCGACAACGATCGAATAGGTATCCCTGTACTCAACCCGATGTTCCACCTGCATCTTTTTCAGGAATTCGGGCAGGACCGTTGCGGGAAACCCCGGCTGCCCCTGATCCAGATTGCAGGCCAGCAGATCGACCGGCAAAATCCCGCGCCATTGCAATTCATGCAGCACGGCCAGCAGCGTATAGCTGTCTTTGCCGCCGGACAGGCAGACCAGCCAACGCGCGCGTGGGCCATCGCGGTCTACCATGCCATAGGTGTCCACCGCCTCGCGGGCGAGGCGCACGATGCGTTTGCGCAGCTTGCGGAATTCCGTGCTGCGCGGTGCCCCGTGAAAGAGCGGGTGAATATCGTCGGCGTCATCCAGCATGGCCCTGCTGTAATCCACTCAAGGTATCCAAACAAGGGTGGAACGCGGGCGGGAGGCGGCGCGTTATCCACGTTAAATGTTTCATGAAAGGACTCACCATGACCCGCTCGGGATTGATACTGACAACCGCATTCGCAGGTTTGATCGCTGGCGCTGCTGCCGCACAGCCAGGTGCGATGGCGATGCTGAAAGGGCAAGACGGACAGGATGTTGGCCACGTCACTATCACTCAAGGTCCGGATGGTACGCTATTTCATGCGGAACTGGCTGGTCTTGAACCGGGCTGGCACAGCTTTCATGTGCATGAAGTCGGTTCGTGCGAGGAAAACTTTGACGCCGCTGGCGACCATTATGCGCCGGACGGCAATGGGCACGGCCTGATGGCGGAAGGCGGCGCGCATGCTGGCGATTTGCCCAATATCCACGTTGCTGCCGATGGTACGGCGATGGCTGAATTTTACAGCAGCCGCCTGACTGTGGCCGATGGCAGCGCGCCAATGATGGACGAGGACGGCTCGGCGATTGTGATCCACGACAATGCTGACACGTACGAATCAGACGCTGGTGCCGGTGGGCGTGTCGCGTGCGGTGTGATCACGCAAACAAAATAGGGTGCAAACGAGTAGAGGCGTCAGTCGGGCACGTTGTCGATGCCCGACCCACCCCACGGGTGGCAGCGTGCAATACGTCTGAGTGTCAGCCATCCGCCCCGAACGCCGCCGTGGCGCTCAAGTGCTTCAAGCGCGTAAGCGCTGCACGTCGGGTGGTAACGGCAGCCATGGCCGACCCAAGGGCTGAAAAGCAAACGGTAGCCCCGCACCGGCAGAGCAAGGAGCCGCGCCAGCGGGGTCATTTCGCCGGGTCGTGCAATTTGCGCAGGGCATATGCCAGGTCGCCCTTTAACGCGTCAAACGGGCGAGAAGCTGTTGCCCCGGCGCGGCCGATCAAGACATAGTCCCAGCCAGACAGACCCTTTTCAGGCAGGATTGCGCGGGCAGCCTCGCGCAGGCGGCGCTTGGCGCGGTTGCGCGCCACGGCATTGCCGACTTTCTTGGAGCAGGTAAAACCAACGCGAATCCCGGTTTCGGCCTCGGTGTCTAGACGGCGTCGGGCCTGAACCATCATGGAGGCCGTGCCCTGACGCCCAGCGCGCGCGGCGCGCAGGAAATCCTTGCGCGTTTTCAGCACGGTCAATGAACATTCTGCACGACGTTTGGAGTCATCAAACGACAAAACCGCCGGGGAATTGCCCCCGGTCGTCTGAGCGGGCGCCTCCGGCGGTGTCATCACGTCGTCCAGCCTGCTGGCGCTTATGCGCTCAGCGACTTGCGACCACGCGCACGGCGCGCGTTCAGGATCTTGCGGCCGGCCTTGGTGGCCATGCGCGCACGAAAGCCGTGGCGCCGCTTGCGAACCAGGTTCGAGGGTTGAAAGGTGCGTTTCATCGCTCCGTCTCCAAACTTTGTGCGGATCGGCACGGTTCCGAGGAATCGCGCAGCGTCCGGGTATATCCGAAGCCCGGTCTATAGTAGGCGCATTTGATCAAGTCAAACCCCGGTCAGACATTTAGTGCAACAAAATCGCAATGCCCGTTGTCGCAAGGTCAGAAAATCGACCGGCGCGGGCAGATGGCGCGCAGGAATGAATGGTCACAGTCGATCAATGCCGCGTGATACCGCTATCCAGCGGGCAGGGATGCCGTCATCTAGGGGATGTACGTTCATCGAAAAGGGAATCGCAATGCAAAAGGCCAGCCAGACCCGCAAGCATCCGGTGCTGCGCCACGCGCCCTTGGTGCTGATTGTGTTGATCGCAGCCATAGGCGCGTTCACTTTGCGAGATTATCTGAGCTTTGAGACGTTGCGGGAGAATCGCGAGGCGCTGCTGGCGTACCGGGATGCGCATTTTGCGGTGATGGTCGCGGTTTTCATCGCGATATACATCTTGATCGTCGCATTTTCCCTGCCCGGCGCGGCGGTTGCGTCCGTCACCGGGGGATTTCTGTTCGGGATCGCGTGGGGCACTGCGGCCAATATCTGCGCCGCGTCGATCGGCGCTATCCTGATATTTCAGGCCGCTCGAATGGGGCTGGGCCAATCGCTGGCCGCTAAAATGGATGCAGGCGACGGCACGCTGAAGCGCATCAAGCAGGGGCTGAACAACAATGAGATAAGCGTTCTGTTCCTGCTGCGGCTGGTGCCTGCAGTGCCATTTTTTGTGGCTAACCTGCTGCCGGCGCTGGTGGGGGTGAAATTCCGAAATTTTGTACTGACAACTGTTTTGGGCATCATTCCCGGCGCGCTGGTATTCACCTGGATCGGTGTGGGTGTGGGCGAGGTGTTTGACCGGGGCGGTAGTCCAGATCTGAGCTTGTTGTGGGAGCCTCAGGTGATCGGGCCGCTTCTGGGCCTCAGCGCCCTTGCGGCACTGCCGATTGTATTGAAGGCGTTTCGCCAGAAGAAGGGTATTTGAGCCAATGAAAAACATTAAGACGGACATTCTGGTTATCGGCGCAGGTTCAGCCGGGTTGTCGGTTGCCGCGGGTGCGGCGCAGATGGGCGCGCATGTGGTTCTGCTCGAAGGGCACAAGATGGGCGGCGATTGCCTGAATTACGGCTGCGTGCCGTCCAAGTCGCTGATCGCAGCGGGCAATGCGGCGTATGCGCAGGCCAATGCCAGCAGGTTTGGCGTGGCCGATGTCGTTCCGAATGTCGATTATGCCGCCGCAATGGCGCATGTGCAGGACGTAATTGCCACCATCGCCCCGGTCGATAGCCAAGAGCGGTTCGAAGGGCTTGGCGTGCAGGTACTCCGCGAATTTGGCGAATTCATTTCGCCGAACGAAGTGAAGGCGGGCGACAGCGTCATCACCGCCCGGCGTATCGTGATTGCGACAGGCTCCAGCCCGCTTGTTCCGCCCATTCCGGGACTGGACGAGGTGCCTTATCTGACGAATGAGACGCTCTTCGATCTGCGCGAGCGACCAGAGCATCTGTTGATTGTTGGGGGCGGGCCGATCGGAATGGAAATGGCCCAAGCGCATCGACGGCTGGGCAGTCAGGTGACGGTGATCGAGGGCGCCAAGGCGCTGGCCAATGATGACCCGGAAACGGCTGCCTTTGTATTGGAAGCGCTGCGCAACGAAGGAATAGAGATCGCGCAGGACGCGCTGGCTTCGGAGGTTCGCGGTGCTACGGGTGCCATCGAGGTCGAGGTCAAGGATGGGCGCGTTTTCAAGGGCTCGCACCTGTTGATGGCAGTGGGGCGTCAAAGCAACGTTGACAGCCTGAATTTAGCGGCGGCATCTATCGAGACGACAAGTCGCGGCATCAAAGTGGACGAGCACCTGAAGACCACCAACAGCCGCGTTTACGCGATCGGGGACGTCGCGGGTGGGCTTCAATTTACGCATGTTGCAGGGTATCATGCGGGTGTCGTCATCCGCTCCGCCGTATTGGGCCTGCCTGCCAAGGCAAAGACCGCGCACATCCCATGGGCCACCTACACCGCGCCGGAACTGGCGCAGGTTGGTCTAAGCGAAGCTGAGGCGCGGACAAAGTACGGAGCCCGATTGGAGGTTGTCCGACATGAATATGCGGATAACGATCGTGCCATTACCGAGCGTAAAGCGACCGGCCTGATCAAGGTAATGGTCGTGCGAGGCCGCCCCGTTGGCGCGTCCATCGTCGGCGCACAGGCAGGCGAGCTGATCGGCCTTTGGGCTTTGGCGCTGGCAAACGAAATGAAGATGAGTCAGATTGCTGCCATGGTCGCCCCCTATCCGACACTAAATGAAGTAAACAAGCGTGTCGCCGGAACTTATTTCAGTCCACGATTGTTTGATAATGTATGGGTAAAACGGGCGGCACGTACTGTGCAGCGCTGGCTGCCATAGCAAGGGGCAGGGGGGCAGATTGAATACACTCTCCGGCCGGTTTCTGATTCTGACTGCAATCTTCGTGATGCTGGCCGAAGTGCTGATCTTTGTTCCCTCCATCGCGCGCTTTCGCGAGGACTTTCTGCTGTCCAAGCTGGAGCGCGCTCAGATAGCGTCGCTGGCCCGTCTGGCCGGTGACGACATAAGCCCCGAGTTGGAGCAGGAACTACTGGCGAATGCGGGCGTGTTCAACGTTGTGCTGCGCCGCAACGACGCGCGCCAACTGGTGCTGTCGTCTCCTTTGCCATCTGCCATTGATGCGACGTACGATCTGCGCGATCCCGGGGCGCCAACGTTGATCCGGGACGCGCTGCTGCGATTATGGCACCCCGGCGACGAGGTGGTGCGCGTTATCGGCGCGCCCGTGCGCAGCGCCGGCATGCTGATCGAAGTAACGTTGGAAACGGGCACGCTGCGGACTGCGATGATAGACTATGGCCTGCGCATCCTGGTATTGTCTGCCGTCATCTCCATCATCACGGCGGTTATGCTGTTTCTCGCTGTCAGGGTCTTTCTTGTGCGGCCCATTAGTCGCGTCGTTACGTCGATGAAGGCCTATGCCAGCGCCCCCGAAGACGCGCGCGGTGTCATGGTTCCCAACTCGTCCATAACCGAATTGCGCGAGGCCGAGGAGACGCTGGCGCTGATGCAAAACCAGCTGATCAGCGCCCTGCGCCAGAAGGACCGTCTGGCCGGTCTTGGCGGCGCGGTCGCCAAGGTCAGCCACGATCTGCGCAACATCCTGACCAGCGCGCAGCTGTTCACCGACCGGCTTGAAATGTCAGAGGATCCAATGGTCACGCGGATGGCGCCCAAGCTGGTTAATTCCATCACCCGCGCCGTCAACCTGTGCGAATCGACGCTGGCCTATGGCAAGGCCGAAGAACCGGCACCGCGCCTGTCACGTTTTGCGCTGCTGGATATCGTCACGGACGTCATCGACAGCGAGCGCTTGTCAGCCGGGGATGCTGATATAAGCTTCTCCGAGGATGTAAGCGCCGGGTTCCAACTGCGCGCTGATCCCGAACAGCTGTACCGTGTCATCGCCAATCTGGTGCGAAACGCCCGCCAGGCCATCGTGACCAGCGGCAAGCCCGGCGAAATTCTAGTGCAGGCGGAGGACGCCGACGATGCGGTTTTGATCCGCATCAGCGACACCGGCCCTGGCTTGCCGCCAAAGGCACGCGAACATCTTTTCACACCGTTCCAGGGCGGTGCAAGCAAGGGCGGATCGGGCTTGGGCCTGACAATCTCATCCGAACTGGTCCGTGGCCACGGCGGCACCCTGACGCTGGAGCATAGCGGAGAGGATGGCACGACCTTTCTGATCGTTCTACCCAAGGGTGATCTGTCATAAGCGCAATTTTTCCCGATCCCCCCTTGCCAAGCCCAATCGCAGCCGGTAACTCCTGCCGCGTGGACCGATAGCTCAGCTGGATAGAGTACCTGACTACGAATCAGGGGGTCGGGGGTTCGAATCCTCCTCGGTCCGCCACCACCACATTGTCAGGTGTCAGGCAAAACCGACTTTTGTGTCAGGTCGCTGACCCATCTCGCGGGTGCGAACGCCTAGCGGTCGTTCGTGCGTAGCGCGGCGACCTTCGCCGCGATCCGCGCGAAGGACTGGTGTGCGGACCTTTCTGCCGTTCATAGTCCAGCTCACAGTGACCGCTTACCAGTCCTAAGAAGTCGTTCAGGATTGCTCAAATTGAGCTTTTGCACGGAATCGCCCGCCGAGCGACATAGGCATCGTGATGATGACAAGGCATCCGACAACCAAGACCACGCCAATCCATCCGAGGTTCGGCAAACGCTCTCCGACGATGAGGACAGCCAGAACCGCCGCGACGACAGGCTCCAGCAGCGTGATGACCGTTGCCATACTCGCCTCCACACGGGCCAGACCAAATCCAAAGCTAAGGTAGCCTAAGAACATAGGCACGGCTGCCATGTAGATCCCTACGGCTGCGTTTGTCCAAGATGCAAGAAACGGCCCTCCCGTCGCGATCAGCACCGGCATCAGCAGCAGACCGCCAAGGCCAAACGTGGCCCCCATCGCAACTGACGACCTCGTGCCTCGCAGCATCATTTTCCGCGCGCTCCAGGAATAGAGGGCATAGGTTAGTCCGCCAGTCAGCCCCAGAAGCACACCCAAAGGCACGGAGTCGCCACCAACCACTTCGCCGTGGGAGAGATTTTCTGCAACGCAGATCAGCACCATGCCGACCAGCCCGACAAGCGCCCCGACGGACCACCGTAAAGTCAGATTTCTTCGGTCCAGCAGATATTCGATAAGCGCCGAGAGCAGTGGAGCAGACCCGATCGTAATGACGGTTCCGACAGTCACGCCAGCCAGTCGCATCGCGCCATAGAAAGTCAGAGGATAAATCGCAACCGAAAGCGCGCCAATCACCAGAAGCCGACGCTGATCCCAAAGGGCAGTTCGAGATCGCGCGATGCCGCGTGCGGCCACTAACGCTTGCGCGATGCCACCGACCCCCATTGCGGCAGCACCAATCGCGGCAGCACTGACATCGGGCGCAAATGTTGCTGCCGTTCCGGTCGTGCCCCAGACGACGGCCGCAAACAGTATTGCGACCACGCCCCAAGCTTGTCCCTGCATCATTTCAAAGCGCCTTCAACATGTCGTCGACCATCGCTCGTGCTGTGATCACCCGCGCGCTGCTGCCCTCCAGTCCCGCCCGTGCCATCGCGCCTTCCAGCAGAAAGGCAATCTGTGCGGCCAAAGCCGCCACACGATCGGGTTCTTCGGGCAGCAGTTCCGAGAGATGCTGCGCAAAAATGCTTTCGACTTGTTCCTTGTGACGCCTAACAGCGGTCCGCCCAACATCGTCGGCCTCAAGTTCAGCCGCCGCGTTCAACAAACCGCAACCGCGAAACCCCCGCTCGTAAGCAAATTCGGCGTGATCCTGATAGGCATCGAACACCGCAAGGATACGTTGATCGGGCTCTTTTGCCGTTGCCACACGCCTATCATAGAGCGCTAACCATTCTGCATGCCGTGCTTCGAGATACTGGTTCACCAGATCAGCCTTGGAGGCAAAGTTGTTGTAGAGGCTCTTTTTCGCCACGCCTGCGCGTTCCACAATGGCATCTATGCCAGTTCCGTTGATGCCGTGGTTGTAGAAAAGGATCATGGCGGCTTGCATGAGGCGATCATGTGCAGATCTTTTTGGTGTCTTACTTGGCAGGGCCATGTCGAATCTCCCGATTATAGGTAGGTCGGTATACCTACAATCGAGGAGCCGCAAGGGGCAAAGCAATGCTGGCGACCGTTTTCGAAGTTCCGCTTAGCGGCCATTGGCCGCGTAGCAGCATCACGTAACTTTGGGCTCTTTCCGGGCGTTCAGGTATAGGTCAGAAATGCTTGGCATCTGGGTCGGGATTGCTTGGCACGACCTTCCGACAAGATTCAGAAAATCCGCAAGTCGAGTCACTTTCGCGCGGCATTCGACATCGAATGTCAGATGACAGACAAAACCGACTTTCGTGACAGATAACTGACCCAAAAGGCGGATCACTCCGATAGTAAAGTGACATTGCCCAGTCGGGCTTGCGATCATAAAGTCAGGCCAGTCTTGTCTTTATTAAATCGCGGAAGCCCCCTTTGGCCAAGAGCCTCCCAGCCACGCCCGGAGCGAATTTTCCGCCTCTGCCATTGACAGTGGCACATGCGGCGTTCGAGCCTGCATCCTCCTTGCTGTCGCGGCTCGCGGCCAGGAATGGCGCCCGCTCCATGCGGCGGTTCTGCGGCGACATAGCCTTCCCGGTCGACCCGCTCTTCCGTGGCGAGAAGGTCGCCATCGAGCAGTTGGCACAACTGGCAGGCTGCGATGCGACGGCATTAGGCCGGGTGTCAGTCCGTCATCTTGGCAAGGGCCATTTTCGTCTGCGGGATGAATTTGCCTCTCTCCAGAGCTTTCAGCGCGCCCGCGTCCGTGTTTGCCCGGAATGTGTGAAGTCCGAGATTCCAGCCGCCACCGAATCTTGGCGCATGCCACGGCGCGTCCAGTGGAAATTCTCATCGATCAGGAGTTGTTCGGATCACGGGTGCATGCTCGTGTGCCTCCCTGCCGAGAAATTCTACAAGGACGCCAAAGATTTTGCCGCGCAGCTTCGGAAGTATCACGGCTGGATCTTAGGCCAGCCGGTGGCGCAAGCGAACGACAGCGCTTTCGAGTTGTATCTCACCAACCGCATCCTGAGCGAGCGGGGCGAGCGATGGATTGACCGTCTGGAACTCAATGTGGCGTCCCGCGCATGCGAAGTGCTGGGCATGCGTATTGCGAAGGGACCAGACGCAGCGCTGAAGGGACACAGCGAGCCCGAATGGATGAGGTATGGAGATCAAGGCTATGACATATTGAAAGACGGTCCCGCGGCCCTCTCTGACTGCCTTGATGCGATGGCCCGTGAGGACGGGGTGGATAGCAGGTTCTTCGGTCGGCTCTTCGGGCCTTGGATGGCATGGCTGAAAAGTCGGAGTCTCGGTGATGAGTTCGAACCCCTTCGTGACGTCGTTCGGCGACACGTATTCGACAACTTCTCAGTCAGAAAAGGGGTGCTCGTTCTTGGGGTGCCTTCGGATGGAATGGCGTCCTCGAACGCTCAGAAATCGCTGCTGCTGAAGGGGTTTGCCAAGCGTAACGCAGAGGATCTGATCTACCGCGGCCTCGCAGAGCGTGATGCAGGTGGCGGTATCATTGCAATGAGCTTCGTCACCCAGCAAATGCTCGACGCCTATGAGCGTGAAAAGACGTCCTTTCGAGCAGCAGGGTGTTCATCTGACGATGTCGCGGACGAAGCCAACGCACAAGGTGGGAGCCGTCTTTCGGTCAGTGAGGCCGCTCGGCGGCTGCGAGTGACCGTCAAAACCGTCGGATATCTGGTCCAGCACGGAATGCTCTCCGGCTTGGCCGCATCTGGTCGCTATCGTCGAGGGACGACCGTTGTCACGGCTAATAGCCTGACCCAGTTCCTTGAGAACTTCATCTCTTTGGGTGAACTCGCCGCAGTCATCGAATACGGGTACTTTTCAAGTGCCCAAGCTGCGCGCCGGGCATTGGCAGGCACCGCGCTCATCAGTCGGATGAGCGCGGTGGAAAAATCCCGGATTTTCCGTAAGAAGCTGTACGTAAATTGTTTTCTAGAAGCTGAGAAGAACGGCGAGGTGAGCCGCTCCAATGACTCATGCACTTCGTTCCTCCCAGATTTGGCAAAGCGGGTTGAGGCCAGGATTCTGGAGCACATACGTCTGGGCGGGGACGCGGCCGAACTGGGCAAGCTTCTCTCCATGAAAAATCCCGGTCGTACATCGCTGATGGCTTGGGTGCGGGCATGGGAGGAAACACGCGATCCCATGTGTTTCGTCAAGAAAAGCCGGTTCAATGGCGCCAACGCCAAACGTGTTTCGTCGCAAGTCGAGGGGATTATTCAGACGGCGATCAAAACCTATTTGCACCCCAATCGGGCCAACGTCCCTCGCGTCGCGGAAGAAGCCAATCGGCTGATACGCGCGTTGAATACCTCGCTCGTGCTGGACGATCAGTTACCGGAGCAGCAAGTATCCGAAAGGACTGTCAGGCGACGCATCGAGGACCTGAACCAATTCGAGACTTGTGCGGCGCGGGAGGGGATAGCCAAAGCCAAGAACAAGTTCGGGCCTTATGGTCAGGGCCTCGAAATTGAAGCCCCCTTGCAGCGCATCGAAATGGACGAGTGGCAGATCGATCTCCTTGCGTTCCTGGAGGATGCGGGGGTCGATGTGAGCGAGCCGAGGTTCGATGAACTTCGGACAGGTCGGTTCTGGATTTGCGCGGCTATCGACGCGGCGACGAGGGTGATCTTGGCCATCAAGGTTGCGAGGACGCCAAATGTCGAAACGGCATTGGCAACCTTGTGGTTGGCCATGCGAAACAAGAGTGAAATATCAAGGCAGCTTGGGTGTACAAAGGATTGGAGCCAGCACGGTCACGTCTTCAACGTCGTGGTGGACAACGGGGCTGCTTTCGTCAATCCGGACTTCAAAGCCGCTCTATCAGATCTCGGGATTGGGTATGAGGTGCTACCAGCAGGCGTGCCGAAGCTGCGGGGGCGCATAGAGCGAATCTTCCGGACGTTCGGCACCATGCTCATGCCGTTTCTGACAGCGCGGACGTTCGGCAATCCGCAAGAACGCGGTGACTACCCGGCCGATCAGAATGTGGTTCATACTGCTGACAGCATTGTGGAACTCATGGTGCGCTTCGTCGTCGATGCTTACCATCACCGCCCGCATCGCGGCCTTGAGTATGCCACCCCCGCGGATACGTGGGACCGGTTGATGGGGCTGTACGGATATAGTCCTGCCAAGTCGCCCCATGATCTGCGTCATTTCCTTGGAATTCCCCTGCAACGCCAGCTTGGTCGGCACGGCGTACTTGTCTGCGGGATAGCCTACACCAGTCGCGATCTCGCAGCGTTTTTCCAGCGGCGCGGCTCTCAGCAGATCGACCTTCGCCTCGACCCGGAGGACATGGGACACCTGTCTGCCTGGTTCGATGATGCATGGCATACCATACCTGCGGGGCTACAGAATGCGCGCGGAGTGTCGCTGTCGGTGTGGGAGGCGACCATCCGGGATCTGCGCCGGTCGAACAAGGCCGCGGCGCGTCTCCACATTGAGGTCGTCGATGCGGCGCTCGAGCGCATAAAGCAGATAGACGATCACCAACGAGCATGGCGTCAGATCGGCCCACTGACCGTTTCTGCGAAGGATATTCGCCGGGCCGAGCATGAAAGCTTCTACGGTCTGAGTTTTGGCGCTGTCCCGCGCGAGGCGGTCGAAGAGCATCGGGCCGTGGGGACAGCAAGCCTGACCGGCACTCTTTCGGACATTGCAGCGTCCAATGGGCCAGCCAGCGCAGGTACGCCCCCAGCCAGTGATGGTTTAGACCAACCCCAGCGGTCTGACGGTCCCCAACCCGAATGGAGGTTCAGCGATGACGGCGAACAAGAGTAATCCTGAGGTCCGCCAGATCATTCAGGACATTCGGGCGGCATATGTCCCGACCATGGCCTATGACCGCCTTGATGAATATTTCGACCAGCTGCTTGAACAACGGCGCGCGGACCTTGCCGAAGGCATTGTATCCGACCTCAGGGGAATCGTCCTAGTTGGTCGCTCGGGCGCGGGCAAGACAACGGCGATCCAGGAGCTGAGGCGACGCTACCGGAAAAGGCTGGTGTTTGACGGCCCAGACGGGGTGAACGAGTTGATCAGCCTCAAGGTGCCCTCGCCTGCCACGATGAAGTTCGTGGCAACGGCGGCGCTGCATGCGGCGGGCTACCCGCTTGTCCGTGACCGGTCAGCAGCGGTCATTTGGGGCCTCGTAAAGCAGCAGTTCAAGTTGCGGAAAACCCTTTTCATGCACATGGATGAGGCGCAGGATTTGGCTCAGCACCAGACCGACAAGGAACGTCAGGCTATCGTCAATACGCTCAAGTCCCTGATGGAGAATAGTCAGTGGCCTGTCGGCCTGCTCCTGACCGGAATGCCTGGCCTCAAGTCGATCATCAATCAGGATGCGCAGTTGGCGCGCCGCATGTACCCGATCGAAATCGAGCGCCTATCGCAATACGCAGGGCAGGATCAGGTCCTGGGCCTCGTGACGCGCTACTGCGACAGGGCGAAGGTGCCGCGCGATGAAGACGTGAGAACGACAGAGTTCGCTTCCCGCCTGATGCATGCGGCGGACTACGAGTTCGGCCTCTTGGCACAGTTTATCGTCGAAGCCCTGACGCGCGCTCTGCGATCTGACGGTTTGGAAGCTTCCCTTTCCAAACGCCATTTCGCGGAGGTCTATTTTATGCGCACCGCTGCCATCCAGGGACTCAACCCATTTCTGGCTGAGGATTTCACCCGGATCGATCCGCGGCAGTGCTTTGATGACGGATCTGAGGATGGGCGTCATCGATATGCATGAACGACAACTCGGCCTGACGGTTGCCCCTTTTGCCGGTGAGACCCCCGCAAGCATCGTCTCGCGGATCGCGGCGAGAAACGGGATCGCCCCACGGGACCTATGCTCGGATTTAGGGTTGAGGTGGCCGTTCCTTTGCACTGGTTATCCGGAGCAGCTTTCTTGTCTTGCAGATGTGACCGGGCTCAGCCTCGCGCAACTGGAGCGCTGGAACCCGGAAAAGATCGGGATCGGGCGCTACCGGATCGGGCAGACCCGAAGCAGCACCGGCGTCTTTCGGCGGACGGCGACACGGGTCTGCCCTATCTGTATGGAAGAGGCGCTCACGCAGGAAGGGGTTCATGGAGCGCACCAGCGTCTGGAATGGAACGTCTTGTGCCTGCACGGTTGCGAACGCCATAATATAGCGCTTGTTGAACTGCCCCGAGCAGGGACCTCGCACGAAACCTACGACATCGTTGCACAGGTCAAGCGCTACCGTGATGACCTGAAGAAAGCGGCAGACAAGCCTACGACGTATCTTCCAAATGCGTTCGAAGCGTATGTGAGGATGCGCATCGACTGCGGTCCGCAGACGGATTGGCTGGGTGGGTTGGAACTCAGCCAGTTACACGGTGCTTGCCTGACCCTTGGTGCCACGATCTGCGGGGCGCCTCTGCCGAACTGCACAGAAGTCAGGCCTGAGCTGGCACGTCAGGTCTGCGATGAGGGTCTTGGTGTTCTTTCCGCTGGGCCGGCCAGTCTTATGGCCTGCATGGAGGGGCTGAAATCCCGGTCCAGTGCTCGACGTCCTTATTTCTCGACAGACTTGGGGGCATTTTATGTCTGGTTGCGATCCGTGCATGGCGACGCGGAGGTCCAGTCCATCGTCAATTGCGTTCATGCGTTTGCAGTCCGAAACTACACGATGAAACCCAAGAGGCGTGTGCTGGGCAGAACCGTACCTGCTGTGAAGCGCATTTCGTTTGAATCCGCCCGTGAACAGTCGGGGCTTGGGGTGGAATTTCTTAAACGGCTGATCGGTCACGTCGATAACCTCTCTGAGGCCCAAGCCGCAGCGCTGACGGAAACGACGCCTGACCAGTTATCCAGGGCGACCGACTTCTGGGGCGGATTGCGAAATCTCAAATCCACGGCAGCAGCGTTAAATGTGCTTCCGGCGCAGGTGAAGGGGCTGATTGAACAGGGGATATTGCGCTCGATCCGGTTTGGAACCGCGCTGCGCTATGCCTACGCCGAAGATGTGGATCGGCTTTTGGCAGACGTGGCGGCCTTGCCTGAATTAACCGATGTCGGGGCGTTCCTCCCGCTTCGTGACCATTGCCGAAACCATCGCATCGGACTGGTTCGTATCATCACTCTCTGGCAGGAGGGCAAGATTGGCGGTTTCTCCCGCAGCGCGGACGTGACAGGACTTCAGGCGATCCGTGTGCCGCAAGATGTGGACGTTGGCGCGCGCGACAACCCGATCGCCACGCGAGACCTCACGCCGCTAGAAGCCGCAGCTTACCTGAAAATTGGGGTCGGAGCCATTCGGGCGCTTCGGGATGCGGGGTATCTTGGTCACGCGAAGCGCCTCAACCCAGATACCAATCACCGTCATTCCCTGATAACCAAGTCCAGTATTAGGGAGTTCGAGGCGCGTTTCCTCACGCTTGGACAGCTTGCGACATCGGCGCAGGTTGCCCCGATACATTTGGCGCGACAGCTGGATAGGGAAGGGGTTCCGACAGTCACCTGCCGTGGCCGACACGTTCGTGCCTACGAGAGATCGAAAATTGCAGAGCATGAGCTTGTCGCAAGGAGGATCAGCGTTGGATGATGAAGTTGAGCGATTGAAGTCTTTGCTGTTGCGGTTGGCCGAGGTGAACGTGTCGTCTGATGTGTACAATGACCACCTGAAGACGGTGTTACTTCGCGAACTCCAACGCCTGAAGGCTAAAGAAGATTTGCGCAAACCTGTGCGTTCGCTTCAGGAGCAGGTCGAACGCATGGGGCCACGAGATCCGGATTTCGACATGAAGCGCTTCATCGATAAAAGTTGGGAGTAGTGGCGGGAGGCCATTTCCATGCTCTCTACGTACGCCCGAACGGCGAGGAAAGCGGGTCTCTTGCTCGATCACAACGATAGATATGTAAACTTCGGTTCAAAATGCCGTTCATCACGCGCGTAGCAGTTGACCGCTCCCAACCCGTCCACGAGCTTCGAGCCTCGCGCAACACGGACCATGCGCTCGTACAAAGGGCGGATTCCGGACTTTCTCCGCAGGCGCGAAATCTCATGGAGCGATCAAGTGAAGCTGACATTCAGGCGACCATCAAAGCTCGATTTTCTCTGCACCGCCGCAAGGCAGCTTCAAGCCCTTTTGAACGATGCTGCAAATCGCACCAAGGGACACGAACCGCACTTAGCTGTCACAGCTACTGGAAAGCTGTTCAATGCCGATCGAAGTATGTTGGGCCAGAGCTGGTTGCAAGAACCCTCATCATCTCGCTTTTCTACGCTGCAGCTTGCCGGATATGAAATCTTGCTAATTGTTTCGATTTTCTTAGACTATGCGCAACTTAGCGCCAGACGGGTCGCCGATGGAACGTAAGACGTCGCATGCCGATAGAGTTCTCGAAGCAACAAGCTCTGCTTCTGCTGCAGCTCGTTCGCAAATAGCGGCAAGCTGGCATCGGTCTGTGCAGAAGCACGGTCTAGATCCCAACAACCATCGCGCACCTGACAAACTCGAACAGGCGGAGTTTCGGTCCCGGATTGCCGCCAACGAACAGTTTATGATGGTTGCTGCACCTCGTCTGGACGGTCTGTATTCATTGGTCGGCCGATCGGGCTGCGCGGTGTTGTTGACGGACGCAGATGGCGTGATTCTGGATAAACGTATGGCGGACGCAGACACGTCGACGTTTGAACGCTGGGGTCTATCCACCGGCGCAATCTGGAGCGAGGAGCGCGAGGGCACGAACGGTATCGGTACCTGCCTGACCGAATGCCGTCGGCTTATCATTCATCAAGACGACCATTTTCACGCCCGCAACACGGGTATGAGTTGCATGGACGCGCCAATTTTCGGACCAAACGGGCAGATTTTGGCTGCGTTGGACGTATCATCCGCTCGCGTTGACCAGACGGAGGCGTTTAATCGCCTGATCGCGGCACAAGTCAACCAAACCGCCCGTGCCATCGAAGAAGCCAATTTTCGAGCCGCATTCCCCTCAGCACGGATCATTGTTGCGGATTCCGATAACAACGAAGCCGCGACGCTTCTTGCAATTGACGAGGACGACCTCGTCGTTGGCGCGACCCGCGAAGCGCGCCGCGCATTTGATCTGGCCACCACCGGGCCACTTAAAGCGCGACCGGCATCAGATATCTTAGGTCGTAAAGATGGCCCATCGGGATTCGAACGGGCCGATCGCGCCGCGGTATTGCGTGCCCTTGCTCGGGCAGATGGCAACGTCTCACAGGCCGCCCGCCAGCTTGGTGTGGGACGTGCTACGCTTTATCGACGGATGAGGCGGCTCGGTCTGAACGATATCTGACCGGACCTGTCTCAGATGTGAGACACTTGCGACGATCGTTCGATTTCGTCCTGCTGACGGACGCTGATGCACATGTCAGATTACGCCCAAGCCCAGGTGGAGGACTTGGGCATTCAGGAGGAAAGTACAATGAAAGATCTCGCACATACCGAAGCCGGTACGTACACATCACCGTTCAAGACAAAATATGACAACTATATCGGCGGCAAATTCGTGCCCCCGGTGAACGGTCGATACTTTGAGAATGTAACGCCAATTACAGGCGAAAAAATCAATGATATCGCACGCTCGGACGCGGATGACGTGAACCTGGCGCTGGATGCCGCCCACGCGGCCAAGGCTGCCTGGGGTGCCACATCGAGCACCGAAAGGGCGAACATGTTGCTGAAGGTTGCTGATGCGATTGAAGACAACCTTGAACTGCTCGCCCAAGCCGAAACATGGGATAACGGCAAGCCAATCCGCGAAACGATGGCCGCCGACATTCCCCTTGCCGCGGACCACTTCCGGTACTTTGCCAGCGTGCTGCGCGGTCAAGAAGGCACGATGAGCGAAATTGACGCTGATACGGTGGCTTACCACTACCACGAGCCGCTGGGCGTTGTCGGGCAGATCATCCCGTGGAACTTTTCGATCCTGATGGCAGCCTGGAAGTTGGCGCCAGCATTGGCAGCGGGCAACTGTGTCGTGATGAAACCCGCCGAACAAACACCAGCTGCGATCATGGTCTTGGCGGAGATCGTCAAAGATCTGCTTCCGGCGGGTGTGCTGAACATCGTCAACGGCTATGGTGCCGAGGTCGGGGCTGCACTGGCCACATCCAAGCGCATCGCCAAGATCGCCTTCACAGGCTCTACTGCGACGGGTCGCACGATCATGAAGGCCGCGACCGAGAACCTGATCCCGGTCACGCTTGAGTTGGGGGGGAAAAGCCCCAACGTGTTCTTCTCGGACATCATGCGCGAGGACGATGCATTCCTTGACAAGGCGATCGAGGGTTTCGTCTTGTTCGCGTTCAATCAAGGCGAAGTCTGTACCTGCCCGTCACGTGCCTTGGTGCAGGAAGACATCTATGACGCCTTCATGGAACGCGTCATAGAACGTGTAAAAGCCATCAAGCACGGCGACCCGCGCGACCCTGAAACGATGGTTGGCGCTCAAGCCAGCACAGCCCAGCAGGAGAAGATCTTGTCTTACTTCACGATCGGCCGTGAGGAAGGGGCAGAAGTTCTCATTGGTGGTGCTGCGGCGGAGTTCGGCGGCGAATTGGCAGGTGGCAACTACATCCAGCCAACGATCTTCAAGGGCGACAACAGTATGCGTGTTTTCCAGGAAGAGATTTTCGGACCGGTTGTCTCCGTCACGACATTCAAGGACGAAGCAGAAGCCTTGGCGATCGCAAATGATACGATGTACGGGCTTGGCGCGGGCGTTTGGTCACGAGATATGAACACCTGCTACCGCATGGGCCGCGCAATCGAGGCGGGCCGCGTCTGGGTCAACAATTATCACGCCTACCCTGCCCATGCTGCCTTCGGTGGCTACAAGCAGTCGGGGATCGGCCGCGAAAACCACAAGATGATGCTCGATCACTATCAGCAGACCAAGAACATGCTGGTCAGCTACAACCCCAACAAACTTGGTTTTTTCTAGGGAGGAAAAAAGATGACCAATACAATGAAAGCAGCCGTTGTCCGCGAATTCGGGGCACCACTTCAGATCGAAGAGGTCCCCATCCCGGAAGTCGAGCCGGGCATGATCCAGGTCGCCATCCACGCGTCCGGCGTATGCCATACCGATCTGCACGCCGCCGAGGGCGACTGGCCGGTCAAGCCTCAGCCGCCCTTCATTCCCGGACATGAAGGCGTGGGATACGTCTCTGCTGTTGGCAAGGGCGTGACCAATGTGAAAGAGGGTGACCGCGTCGGCGTGCCATGGCTCTACACCGCGTGCGGACATTGCCGGCACTGCCTCGGCGGGTGGGAGACGCTCTGCAAGAGCCAGAAGAACACTGGCTATTCCGTGAATGGCGGTTTTGCCGAATTCGTGCTCGCCGACCCCAACTATATCGGCCACCTTCCCGATAACGTCGGCTTCAACGAAATCGCTCCGGTGCTCTGCGCGGGTGTGACGGTCTACAAGGGTCTGAGGATGACCGACACCAGGCCGGGCGACACCGTGGCCATTTCGGGGATCGGCGGTCTGGGTCATATGGCGGTGCAATACGCCGTCGCGATGGGGCTGAACGTTGTGGCCGTCGATATCGACGATGCCAAGCTCGAGCTTGCCCGGCGCCTTGGGGCCAAGGTGACCGTGAACGCCCGGACCGAGGACGATCCGGCTGCCAGGGTGGTGAAGGAAACCGGCGGCGGGGTTCAGGGCGTCCTCGTCACCGCCGTCGGGGAAAAGGCATTCGAGCAGGCCATCGGCATGGTTGATCGCGGCGGCACGGTTGCGCTGAATGGTCTTCCCCCGGGTAATTTCCCGCTCAACATCTTCGGGATGGTGCTCAACGGCGTGACGGTGCGCGGCTCGATCGTCGGGACGCGGCTTGATTTGCAGGAATCGCTCGCGTTCGCCAGTGATGGCAGGGTGAAGGCCACGATCGAAACAGCACCCCTGGACGAGATCAACGCGATCCTTGACCGGATGAGGAGCGGCAAGATCGAAGGCCGGATGGTCCTTGACCTCACCAGCTGATCTTGCGTTGCGGTCGGCCTTCATGTTTCCGGGCCGACCGCAAGTCACGCGACGCCTTCGGTTCGATATAGTTACAACGTTTCTGCTTGCGAGAAGGCTGCGAATGCCTCGTAGGCTTCGTCTGTCGAGCTCACTTTCCACCGGCCTAACGTTGGAGCAGCGGAACCTACTCGCTGCTTTCCGAGCAGGTACCGGCCAAGCTGGGTAGGGCCAAAAGGCAATTTCGGTTGAATTCCTACCAGAATCGACGCGATTGAATGACCGGTCCTAGAAAATTCCGCTGCACTCGCGAAGGTCGGGAAAGTCCGCACTCCGTCATTTAGGTTGACAAAATGCTGCGCGGCACACGAATGCCCGGTTCGATGAAGCTGCACCGCAGCACTGACCGATGAAGCGAGCGGCAGCACCGGGCCGGATGTCGACCTGAGGGCCCGGGTACTCGCGATGCATGCCGCGCCGCCGCAGGTCGGCTCTGAGCCCATACCTCCCAATTGCTGCGCGAAGCACAAACGGGTTGGAAGCGCTGAAAGCCGACATCAACCGAGCCGCGAGCATGCCTCAGCTGCCAATTAGCCACCTCAGCTGACACCCCTTGAACCGGCCTTTGGAACTTGTCGCAGCAAGACCAGTGCTCATCTTTGAGGGCTACTGACAACCGAAAAGCTATATAGCAGCCCTAAGAATGCGTCTTGCTCACCCAAGAGTCTGTTTGGTATCCGTTTTTCCAACATCACGCTGAAGCTTGCATATTTGTGCTGAGCTCTCGCTAAATCGTGCTGCCGGAGGGCACTAGAATGGATGAAGTCAGCGGTATCGATCTGGGCATTTTTTTCGACGCAGCGCCGACGGCGCAGATGGTGTTCACGCCGGACCTCCGGATCGTCGCGGCGAACCAACGTTATTGCGCCATGCTGGGCCGCCAGCCCGAAGAACTAATCGGGAACCGGGTTTTCGAGGCATTCCCAGCTAATCCAGATGATCCGAACTCGGACGCCGAGGCGGAATTGCAGGCCTCGACAGACGCAGTTGTCGCGACTGGCGAGGCACAGGAAATGCCGTTGCGACAGCACGATGTCCAGGAAGCCGACGGTCGCTACGGCACAAGATATTGGCGCATCCTGAACTCACCCGTCTTCGCCGACGCATCCGAGCCGGAACGGGTGACCCACGTGATCCATACAGCCGAAGACGTCACGCGGAGCATTCTGGGGGAGCGCGCTGACGCTGCGAAGCGAAGGGCTGCAATGCGCGGTGCGGAGCTCAGCTACTTCGAGTTCGACCCGGCTTCCGGGAGGCTGACCCGCTCGCCGCAATTGGATGCCCTGTTCGGCTTTGAACCAGGAGAGACTGTCACAACGGCACAGGAGTTCTTTGACCGCATCCATCCCGATGACCATGGGGCGACCATAGCCGAGATTGAGCGCGCCGGTCGCACCATTGGGTCGGACCTGCATCTCGACTACCGGATAATGCACCCCGACGGAACCGTGCGATGGGCCATTGGGCACGGCGAATCTGTTCGAGATCCGGATACGCAGCATGTCAGGATCGTCGGCATCGTGCTTGACGCGACATCGATCCGCGAACGCGAAGAGAGTCTGCGCGAGGCGGTCGGCGCGCGTGACCTCCTGATCGCAGAGGTTAACCACCGGGTGAAGAACTCGCTCCAGATGGTGACGAGCATCCTTAACCTGGAAGCATCCGCGACCGAGGACGCGGCGGCTCGCGCGTCGCTCAAGGCCGCTACGACGCGCGTGAACGCCGTAGCGGCGATCCATGCCTCGCTCTACGAGGACGAAGACGTCAGTTCGGTTCAGATCGACAGATATATGGAAAGGTTGAAAGAGCACCTTGACGCTTCGCTTTCGAGTGAAGGCCGGGGCGTGAAAATCGCGCTCGACGTGGAACCGATCCGGCTTCCAACCGACAAGGCCATCACACTGTCCCTGGCGGTGAATGAGCTGGTGACCAACTCATTCAAGCACGCCTTCGGGAACGAAGACGAAGGCGCTGTCACCATCAGCCTACGGCGTAGCGGCGGCGACACGATCGTTCTCGAGGTCGCAGATGACGGAACAAGCTCGTCTACTGATCGTTTAGAGATCAAGTCACCATCGTCGGGTCTCGGACAGCGCTTGATTAAGGGGATGGCGTCGCAATTGGGCGGGACAATCGAAGTAGAGGGCAAGAATGGCTGGCGGACACGCATTTATTTTCCCGAGTGAGGGAGCCGCCGCTCTGAAAGTGCTAGTAATTGAAGACAACATTTTTATCGCGCTTGATCTGGAAGGGCAGCTCGAAGAAATGGGACATGACGTCGTCGGCATTGCCGCGACCGCGACGAAGGCGATCGAGATGGCCCTAAAGTCGGTTCCTGATCTTGCAATCGTCGATCTTCAGCTTGCTGATGGGAGCCGTGGGCAGGATGCGGCGTTCGTGCTTCGTGCGGAGATGGATATTCCGTCCATCATCGTGAGCGGGAGCATGCACCAGGTGACCGACGAGGAGAGGGCGGCAATCCGTCCGCTGGCGATGCTGTCAAAGCCTCTGCTTTCGGGTGAACTTGGCCGCGCAATCGCAACCGTGAAAATCTCGGATAGCCCCAAGGACGAATGACGGCTGTCGCAAACCGCATAAAGCGGACCTTAACAGCCAAAACTCGAACGGCAGCAAAGTCCGCATCGCCGACCTTGGCGCAGGAAAAATGCTGCGCGATGCACGAATGGCCGGTTTGGTGAAGCCGCGCTGCGGCAATGGTGATCCTGGCCAATGACCGGTGTGGGCCGGGTGCGCGGGTCAGAGGCAGCCCGGCACTCGCCCTGGCGCGAGGAGCTGCAGATCGACATTAAAAGCCCCTTGCTGCCGTTCGCGTTGGTGCCAGCGAATGCAGGTGCAGCAATAGCAACATAGTCCGCACTTGCATGATTGGTGCTGCGCTGCAGCTCACGCAAACCAGCCACTGATAGACCCAGTCTGGGTGCTGACGAAGCGGGGCGAAAGAAAACGGCCGCAGAACTGCGTCTGCGGCCGTTTTGGTCGTTTGATGATCGATGTTTCTTACGGGAAGAACGGGAAGAGGATCGGCAGAAGGATCATGCTGACGATGGTCGACACGAGGATCAACGGCAAACCGGCCTTGGCATAGTCCTTGAAGCTGTAGCCTCCCGGTCCGAGAACCATGACATTCGCCGGCATGCCGATGGGCGTGGCATAGGCCAGCGAGCCGCCGATGACGATGGCCATGAGAACCGCCCTGGGATCGGCCCCAATTGCGGTCGAAATGGACAGGCCGATCGGGACGAGCAGCGCCGTGGTCGCAGTGTTCGACATGAAGTTCGTCAGCGCCACCGCAATCAGGAAGATGGCGAGCATGATGAGGAACATTGGGGTGTCGTCGCCAAGGAGTCCAAGGACGGAGTTCGCGACCGCAGCACCAGCGCCTGTGGTCTCCATTGCCGTTGCAAGGGACAGGATGCCGCCGAACAGAAAGATCGTGCGGGCGTCGATAGACTGATAAGCCTGCTTTTCGTTGATGACGCCAAGGAGAACCAGGACGATGGCCCCGATGGCACCCGTGATATGCAGGCGGATGCCGATTTTGCTCTCGAACACCATGCCGATGACGGTGACGATCAGCACGACGAGCGCGGCGGTCTTCTTCCACTGGGGCGCAGCTGGAGCCGCCGCGCCGGCGACAGCAGCGGCCTCACCACCCTCGACCGGATGGTTGGGCAGCAGTTTGAACCCGATCGTCGCCATGAAGAGGATGCCAACCAGCAGCATCGGCAGGCCGATGTAGCCATACTCGAAGAAGCCGAACTGAAGACCTTCGGGTTCGAGAGCTGCCTGCGCAATGAGGTTGCCCGGGGCACCGATGAGGCTGAGGTTGCCGCCCATGGCGGCCGCAAACACGATCGGCATGAGGAGCCTCGACCTCGCGAAGCCCGAACGTGCGGCAATGCCGATGACGACCGGTATCAGCACGGCAGCGGTGCCGGTATTCGAGAGCAGCCCCGACATGAGGGCCGTGATCAGCATGATTGCAACGATCAGCTGGCGCTCGGTTCTTGCAAATCGGGTGACGAGCCCTCCGATCTCACTGGCCATGCCGGTCTGGAACAGCGCGCCGCCAATGATGAACATGGCGACAAAGAGGATGACGTTGCTGTTGACGAACCCGACGAAGGCCTCGGCAGGGGTGAGGACGCCGGTGATCGCCAAGGCGACACAGACGATCATCGCTGTCACCGCGAGGGGTATCCGCTCCCAGATGAACATGACAATCGCAAAGGCAAGAAGCAGAAGGGTAATTGTTGTCGGACTCATGGTTTCCTCCCGGAGTCGCGAGCGGTTCTTTGACCGCATGCGGATCGAGGCCACTGGAGCGGTGGCGCGAGCTGGTCTCTTGTTGCTGGCAGACGATCAGCAGGCAGCACCGGACGCCGCTACGCATCCGGACCGTCTTCAAATCATGGTTGCAGCGCCGTCGAAATGAACATGGAAATCCTCCTCCCAAGGCTCCCTGACAGCTTGTCTTGCGAACAAGCTCTGCCTCCGGAGCATCAGGTGAGACCGTAGAAATTCCTACTCCAGCAGAATTATATAAACTTCTGCAACATTCCCTCAGGCGCTGCTTTCGATTTCTGTGAGGTTCTGCTCCAGCACCGCCAGAAGGGCGTCACGGCGTGGATCACGCGCGCCTCGGGCCCAAGCTGCGGCGAGGATCAGCTTGCTGCGCGTTGATCCGTCAGGCACCGAAAGGGGGACAAAGGCCACACCGGGCACCGCAATGCGGGACACCCACCGGGGAACGATGGCGAGCCCCGCGCCGGTGGCTACCAAGTTGACGATCGTGTGCTTCTCTTCTGCCACCTGAGCGATGCGGGCACCAAGGCCTGCATCCGTGAAAAGCTTGATCGTCAGGTCGTGCGAATGCGGCCGCGAACGCCGGTCCGGCACAATGAGCGGTGCATTGGCAAGATCTTGGATGGAAAGCGCGGGCCGACCCGACAGCGGGTGATCGTCTGGCAGGGAGACCACGGCGCTCTCGTAAAACAGGGTCTGGAAGTGGATCTTCGGATCACGGATGTCCGGCGGCCGGCAGAAGGCAATGTCGATGCTGCCGCTCAGGATCTTGGGTAGCAGGTGGATGGTCTTTTGCTCGATCAGCTGGATCTCGATCTCCGGGTGATGAACGCGCATCAGCTGGAGAAGCTGCGGCATCAGCCCATTGGCTGCGCTGTCGATGGCGCCGACCTTCAGAAGCGGGCTCTCGCTGCGCCGCATGCCGCGCAGCCGCTCCTCGAACCGATCGGCCTGGGCCACAAGCGCGCGCGCATCCTCGAGAATGGCCTGCCCGGCTTCGGTCAGCGAAACGCTTCTTGTGGTGCGCAGGAAAAGGCGTGTCTCGAAACGCTCCTCCAAGAGTTTGATGTGGCGGCCAAGGGAAGCGGGCAGCATGTCGAGGGATTTTGCCGCTCTGCCGAAGTGCATCTCGTCCGCTGCCGCCAGGAAGCATCGCAACTGCAGGATGTCCATGGCACACCTAATTATTGCACGTTTTTATATAATTCGCTGAAAATTGCTATCCAGTCCACCATTTCCGTAACCTGCCCTCAGTGGACGCTGCAGGGCGTCGCGAATGGGAGGACTGCACGATGATGGACGACCACTCCGGCGACGCGTTCGGCCAATTGCAACCGAATGAGGATCAGACCTTGAAAACTTACAAGATTGCCGCCATTCCCGCCGACGGTATCGGCCCCGAAGTCATCGCCGCCGGGCTTCAGGCCCTCGAGGCGCTGGCCCGCCGCGATGGTGGCTTCACCTTCGACGTGACCGAGTTCGATTGGAGCTCGGAGCGCTACAAGAAAACCGGCGCGCTGATGCCCGAGGACGGCCCCGAGCAGCTCAAGGCCTTCGACGCGATCTTCTTCGGCGCGGTCGGTGCGCCGGACGTGCCCGACCACATAACCCTCTGGGGGCTGCGCCTGCCGATCTGCCAGGGCTTTGACCAATACGCGAACGTCCGTCCCACGAAGATCCTACCGGGCATCCAGTCGCCGCTGGCCAATGTCGGGCCGGGCGATCTAGACTGGGTCATCGTGCGCGAAAATTCCGAGGGCGAGTATTCCGGTCATGGCGGCCGCGCCCACAAGGGTCTGCCCGAAGAGGTCGGCACCGAGGTCGCGATTTTCACCCGCGTCGGGGTCACCCGGATCATGCGCTATGCCTTCAAACTGGCGCAGTCACGGCCGCGCAAGTTCCTGACCGTGGTGACCAAATCGAATGCGCAGCGTTTCGGCATGGTCATGTGGGACGAGATTGCCGCCGAGGTGTCGAAGGAGTTTCCGGACGTCACCTGGGACAAGATGCTGGTGGACGCCATGACCGTGCGGATGGTCAAGAACCCTCAGAGCCTTGATACCATCGTCGCCACCAATCTCCACGCCGACATCCTGTCGGATCTGGCCGGCGCACTGGCCGGAAGCCTCGGTGTGGCACCGACTGGCAACATCGACCCCGAGCGCCGTTATCCCTCGATGTTTGAGCCGATCCATGGCTCGGCCTTCGACATCACCGGCAAAGGCATCGCCAATCCGGTGGCTACCTTCTGGACGGCGGCGCAGATGCTGGAGCATCTGGGTGAGGCCGATGCTGCCATACGCATGATGCGCGCCGTCGAGAAGGTCTGCGCCGACGGCGTGATGACGCCTGATGTCGGCGGAAGTGCCAACACGCAGCAGGTCACGGATGCCGTCTGCGACGCCATCCGCGGCGATAACATCTGAGGCCAGACATGCGGGACGAGGATGCGCGCAGCCTGCTGCTGCGAATGATGAACGCGGCCATCGCCGCCGCGGATCCGGCAACGGCCCTCGCCCGCCATCTGCCGGAGAAGCCGACGGGCCGGTGCATCGTGGTGGGGGCGGGAAAATCCGCCGCCGCCATGGCCCGGGCCGTGGAGAAGGCCTGGCCCGATGTTGACCTGTCGGGCCTCGTCGTGACGCGCTACGGTCATGCGGTGCCGACGGATCGGATCGTGGTGCGCGAGGCGGCGCACCCGGTTCCCGATCAGGCAGGGATGGATGCCGCCGCCGAGATCCTGAGCACCGTCCAGCAGGCGGGGCCGGAGGATCTGGTGCTGGCCCTGATCTCGGGAGGCGGATCGGCCCTCATGAGCCTGCCCGCAGCGCCGTTGACGCTGGATGACAAGATCGCTGTCAACCGCCTGCTGCTAGCCTCTGGCCTTGCCATTGATGACATGAACCGCATCCGCAGACGCTTGTCGCGGGTGAAAGGGGGCGGCCTTGCACGCGCAGCCGCACCGGCCCGGCTGGTGACCCTGGCGATCTCGGATGTGCCCGGGGATGACCCGGCCGCCATCGCCTCGGGACCGACCGTGCCTGACCCGACCAGCGCGGGGGACCTGTCGCATCTGGTAAGAAAGCTCGGCCCGTCCCTGCCCGAAGCCGCGTGCGCTATCCTGATGCGTCCCGTGGAGGCGCAGCCGGATTTCGCCGTCGACTACCGCCTGATCGCCACACCCCAGATGTCGCAGGAGGCTGCGGCAGAGGTGGCGCGAGAGGCTGGTGTCACCCCAGTGCTTCTCGGAGATGCCCTGGAGGGCGAGGCCGCACAGATGGGCACGGTGATGGCGGGAATTGCCCGCGCCGTTGCCGCCCACGGCACGCCTGTCCCGGAACCTGCCGTCCTGCTGTCTGGCGGCGAGGGCACCGTAACCATCGGTGAGACGCCACCGGGGCGCGGCGGGCGGAACACCGAGTTCCTCCTCGCGCTGGCGATCGTCCTGAATGGCCACGCCGGCATCCACGCGCTCGCCGTGGACACCGACGGCATCGACGGAACGGAGGACGCGGCCGGCGCTGTCATCTCGCCCCAAACACTTAAGGAGGCCGAACACCAAGGCCTCACCGCCCGCGACTTTCTGGCAAGGCACGACAGCTACAGCTTCTTCGAAGCGCTTGGCGCGCTGCTGCGCACCGGCCCAACCCTGACGAACGTCAACGACTTCAGAGCGATCCTCGTCGCCTGACCCACAAGGAAGAGCCCCATGATCCGTAACAGACGCGCCAAGATCGTGGCGACCGTCGGTCCTGCCAGTGCCGCCCCGGCCATGCTTCGCCAGATCTTTGAGGCAGGGGTCGACACGTTCCGCCTCAACTTCAGTCATGGAGAGCACCAGAGCCATGCGGAGGTCGTTGCAGCGATCCGCGCACTGGAAACAGAGGTCGGCGTGCCGATTGGCATTCTCCAGGACCTGCAGGGGCCGAAGATACGCCTCGGCCGTCTTCAGGATGGCCGGCAGTCGCTTTCCCGGGGCGAGCAGATTAGCTTCCTGCCAGACGCCACCTCGGCAGGAGCGGGTCCGCTGCCGCTGCCCCATCCCGAGATATTTGCGGCCATTCAGCCCGGCCACCGGCTGTTCATCGACGACGGACGGTTGCGCCTTCGCGTTCTTTCCGCCCGTCCCGACCAGATCGACGCGGAAGTGCTGGAAGGTGGAACCGTCAGCGACCGCAAGGGCGTCAACCTGCCGGACACGGTCCTCGATCTGCCGGTGCTAACGGCAAAAGACCGCCGCGATCTTGAGTTCGGTCTGTCTCAGGGGGTGGATTGGGTTGCGCTGTCATTCGTCCAGAAGGCCAGCGATCTAAACGAGATCACCGAGATCGTGAACGGCCGGGCAGGGCTGATTGCGAAGATCGAGAAGCCGTCGGCTCTCGAAGAAATCGACGCGATTGTCCGCAAAGCCGACGCGGTGATGATCGCCCGTGGTGATCTGGGCGTTGAGATCCCGCCGGAGGACGTCCCCGCACGGCAGAAGGAGATCATCGCGCTTTGCCGTCGCCAGAGCGGCCCGGTCATCGTGGCAACCCAGATGCTCGAATCCATGACCGCCTCGCCCGCACCTACCCGGGCCGAAGCCTCGGACGTGGCTACTGCGATCTATGACGGAGCCGATGCGGTGATGCTGTCGGCTGAGAGCGCGACAGGGGCCTATCCGGTCGAAGCCGTGGCAGTCATGGACCGCATCCTGCACAGCACCGAGGCACATTCGCTCTACACCAAGGCCGTCGAGGCGAGCCGCGATCGACCGGCCACGCCGGCGGACGCTATCGCGGATCATGGTGCGATGCTCGGCACCTCGCTCGGCGCATCGGCAATCGTAGCCTATTCCCTGACGGGGATCACCGCAGCGCGAGTCGCAGCGCGGCGTCCGTTGCTTCCATTGCTGGCCCTGACACGAGATGCTGCTGTATCGCGGCGGATGGCACTTCTCTGGGGCGCTAGGGCGGTGACCGAGGATAGCGTCGTGGATTATGAAAGCATGGTCGAAACAGCCATCTGGACCTGTCGAGACGAACTGCAGATCACGGCCGGCGACCGGATCGTCGTGCTCTCCGGTGTGCCCTTCGGGCAATCCGGCAGCACCAACAATATCCGCGTTGCGACGCTTTCCTGAGTTTAGCCCAACGGAGGCGCTTTCATGACTGCCATTATCGACGTCTACGCGCGCGAAATCCTCGACAGCCGCGGCAACCCGACCGTCGAGGTCGACGTGACGCTGGAAGACGGCACGATGGGCCGCGCCGCCGTGCCCTCGGGCGCGTCCACCGGCGCGCATGAGGCGGTTGAAAAGCGCGATTGCGACAAGGCGCGCTACATGGGCAAGGGCGTTCTGGAAGCCGTTGCCGCCGTCAACGGCGAGCTGGCCGAGGCGCTGAACGGCGAGGATTCGACCGAGCAGCGTGCCATTGACGCCATGATGATCGAGCTGGACGGCACGCCGAACAAGGGTCGCCTTGGCGCCAACGCGATCCTCGGCGTGTCGCTGGCGGTCGCGAAGGCCGCGGCGGATGCCACCAACCAGCCGCTCTACCGCTATGTCGGCGGGACCGCCGCCCGCATCCTGCCCGTGCCGATGATGAACATCATCAACGGCGGCGAGCACGCCGACAACCCGATCGACATTCAGGAATTCATGATCATGCCGGTCAGCGCGGAGAACATCCGCGAGGCCGTGCGCATGGGCTCGGAAGTCTTCCATACGCTGAAGAAAGGGCTTTCGGCCGCGGGCCTCTCGACCGGGATCGGGGACGAGGGTGGCTTTGCGCCAAACCTTTCGTCCACCCGGGACGCGCTGGACTTCATTCGGAAGGCGGTCGAGAAGGCCGGCTACAAGCCGGGCGACGACATCATGCTGGCGCTGGACTGCGCCTCGACCGAATACTTCAAGGGTGGCAAGTACGAGATGGTCGGTGAGGGCAAGTCCCTGTCCCCGGCCGAGAACGTCGACTACCTCGCCGCGCTCTGCGACGCCTACCCGATCCTGTCGATCGAGGACGGCTGCGCCGAGGATGACTGGGACGGCTGGAAGCTGCTGACCGACAAGCTGGGCGGGCGCGTGCAGCTGGTCGGCGACGACCTCTTCGTCACCAACCCGACCCGTCTTGCGCAGGGCATCGAGCAGGGCTGCGGCAACAGCCTGCTGGTCAAGGTGAACCAGATCGGAACGCTTTCCGAAACGCTGGACGCGGTCCGCATGGCCGACCGCGCGGGCTTTACCAGCGTGATGTCGCACCGCTCGGGCGAGACCGAAGATGCGACCATCGCTGACCTGGCGGTTGCGACGAACTGCGGCCAGATCAAGACCGGCTCGCTGGCGCGCTCGGACCGGCTGGCGAAATACAACCAGCTGATCCGCATCGAGGAAATGCTGGGCGCCACCGCCGAGTATGCCGGCCGCAGCATTCTGCGCCAAGCTCTCTTAGCATCCAGTCACTGATGCAAAATCCACCCGTGTGATCAGGTGACAGAGCATGTTGGTCCTAAGTGGCTGTCTGTCTGCTATAGCCAATCCCGGGGTAGCGTTGCTGCACCCGCATTGGTCTTCGTTCCAACGTCTTAGTAAGCCGTGGTAGAAGTTGCGGCCTTATATGCTGCAAGCGCACAAGCGGCCGCTTCGTCCCGCATAGCGAACTTTTCCTGCGCGATCTCGCTGCGCCACGCACGAACGGCCGGTCTGGGAAAGCTGCACCGCAGCGCCGGTCATAGACCGACTGGCAGCTTTGGGCCGGAAGCGTCAGGAGAGGTGACGGTAGACCGCCCGGGAACCACGCTCGCTCCCCTGTTGTCGTTTGTCACAAATAACTTCAGCGGCAGACGTTGATTTCATTGAATCGGCGCTTTCACTCAGAGCTTCAGCGGGCGGCACGAATTGCAAATCCGTCAGAGAACGGTTCAGTGTATTGCCTGGCAAGGGCCGCCGAGGCATCACCACAAGCTATCGAACCGCGCAGCCGCTGTGCGGGTGTAGTGCGCCGTGTGTCTCGGGTCACGGTGCCCGAGATAATCCTGAATCAATCGCAGGTCGTTCCCCTTGTTTGCGAGTGCGAAGCCGAAAGAATGGCGCACCATGTGTGGGTGAACGCGACCCAGATCGCCACGCTTCGCCGCCGTTCCGATTATGTAGCTCACGGCCTGCCGGGTGAGAGGCTGGCTGCGTTCCGAAACAAACAGCCAGGGCAATGTGTCGTCGCGCTTCGCGAGCCAGCGACGGATGGCGCGCAGCTCGTCGCCGGGGATCGGCTGCTCGACACTGAGGCCGTTCTTCAACCGGGTGATCCAGACCCGCGACTGCGCAAGATCGACATCTTTACGGCGCAGCGTAATGGCCTCCGAGACACGCAGCCCGTGCCGGAACATCATCAGGATCAGCAGATGGTCGCGGATGCCGTGCCGTCCCTTTTTCTCAGCGGCGAGGAGACGGTCGATCTGTGCCTGACCGAGATAGTTGCGGGCGCGCTCATGCGCGTCGGCGGCGCTGTCGCCGTCACTCTTTACCCTTTGCCGGTCGGTCATGTTCTGCGCCTTTCTTCTGAGCCCCTGTAAACAAGCTGCGCCGAAGAAGGCAGGTTCGGCAACTCTTTACATTATGCGTGCTTTGTAAAGAGTGAGGAGGCGGTCGTTCGCTGCGGTTTGCGCCGAAGTTTGCGGTGCGGACGGAGTGAGCCTTCGCTTCAAGTGCGCTAATGTCCGGTTCGGAGAACCGTTCAACAAACGGTGGTTTTCGCCGGTGGCACAAACGTATGAGTTTTGACCATTGGAGCGACGTCACTAAGGCTGTTCAGCCCAGACCTTGTAGTCAAAAAGAGCACCATCGGCCTTGGCATATTGAACCTGCTCACGGACATAGATCGCCGAGCGAGCGGGGTCGAAATGGTTCATCCAGTGATCATCGTCTCCGGGAAAAGGCTGCGGTGAGACACCGTAGCCAAAATTTGGAGGCTGGGTTCCGCCTTCAGCCCGCGCGACCTCCATGCGAGAAATGCCAAATCCTCGTACTTCGAGATACTCGTTGAACTCAAGAAGTTCCGCTTCGGAAATCCACTCAGTACCTGCCCCGGTTTGTGCTTGGGCTACGAGATATTCAAAGCGCTCGTTCATGTTCACTCCAAAGGTCGAATAATTGGGTCGGGATCGTTCTCTTTGTGATTCAACGGCAGATTTAGATTGCTTGTGGCAACCACCCTACCACTTGGGTCCAGGACCAACCAATGACCATCTTGTCCTGTCAACAATCTTACATTCTGCCCCTTGAGGCGGCCACGACCTTCGATAAAGCCGCTAAGGTCAGGACGAGGATTGGCAATGATTTCGTCAATCTGTTCAACATCGTGGCCTTTGAGGCCAATATATTCTTGCCCATCCCCCTTTGCGCCATGAGGCAAAATTCTGTTACCGTCAGGGGTCGTTGTGGTTCTGGGCCGGGCTTCAACGATATTCGGCTCTACCTCTTCTGGGATCGGGGTCGAGATGACATTGTCGGTCGGATCGCCGGGAACGGGGGAGCCGGTGTTGTTTGGCAGGCCCAGTTCTTCGACGGGATAGGTTTCAAGCCACTGCTCGATCCGTTCTGGGGTGAAACCGGGGAGCTCTCCCAAACGGCGCTCATCCTCTGTCAGTTCCGGGAAGACCTCGATCCAGCCCTGTGCCAGTTCGCCTTCTTGAATCCGCAGATCTCCACGTGCGAGCGCTTCGCCAGCGGCTTCGATAAAATCCTGAAAGGCACGCTGTTTCGCGGGATCTCCGCCAATGCCTGTGTCCAGAATGGTGCCGGGGTTCAGCAATTCGTAAAGCGCTGCTGCTTCAGCGCCTATGCGTGCAAATTCGGGGTTCTTGGGCAGAACTAGGTACTCTTAAGGAAATATTTCAGCTTCTTGGCATCCGTGCCAATTTCAAGCGGGCTGGCAATTGGGCAATCAGCCAGTTGACCGACGAAGACCTACAGCCCCCAAAAAACATGCTTGGTGGATTATCTGGATTTTCACCCAATGGTGAGGGCGGTTAGCAAAGCCACGGCGATAGTGCGCCCAATAAAAATAGGGGGTGTCCGCAAACTGTGTTGGTCGGCCATGTGGACGTTGGTGGCATTCCGTCGTTAAATATTTTAGCAAATGAAGTCACGCTCAGTTCATGGCGACTTCATAGGATAGGATACTAAATATCATGGCACTTTGGAACAATCGAAAGAACTTGAAAGTCCGCCTTGAGTTCAGTGGGCCAGATCACGAAGACTCTGGAACATTCATTCGCAGTTTTTGTTCGGACTACAAAATTTGGAATGATCACTGCATGGCACTGAGTGGCGCAGAAAAAGCTTCCAAACGCGCAACCACAGGCGAACATCTATCCGAGCTTTATTCAGAATTTGTAACTGCTTACACGTTGCCCAGCATTAAGCTGCAGTTGATAGCATATGGCACAGACGCAACATTTGACCCCAGCCGATTACCCATTGGCTCCCTCCAAAACGATGGGAATAGGCTCAAACAGACCTTATTCATTAAATCTTCACATAATGACTTCTCTGACGAGTATTTCGCAATTCTCACAAAATCTGGAGATGGCACTCTTACGCTTGAGCAGATTTACTATGTCGATCCATTTCCCGAAGACTATGCGGAAGGCGAAGAGCCGATCCTTCCTTGTTTGTAGTATGGAACTTAGGGCTCGAAGCCGACATCTGACCACAGCAGCACCAAGCTTATGAGGCAAGAATAATTTCTGCCGGTTGCATCCCTTCCATCCGGACTTCCAGCCACCGGATGTAGCCGTTCAGGTTCTTCGTCGCTGGCCCGCAGAAGGGCTTGATGAACCTGCCGTAGCTGGCGTGTAACGAGTTCACATTCTGGATATGATAGCAGCCCGCCGCGACCCGTGTGCCGGGCTTACTTCCGACTACGAAGTGCTCGAGGCCGCGCGCTGCCGCGAGGTTCTTGTAGCCGTTGCCTCCGTCCGAGCAGAGCACTGCATCGCCTGGGACTAAGGGGTTCATCGCGCGTTCCACCGTCGCGCCCTTGCGGTTCGGTAGTCTGCGGAAGAGCCGTGCGCCGCCGCGGTCGGCAACCGTGAGAATGGGCAGCTGCCACCTCGAGAGGCCGCGCATCATCTTCAGTCCTTGTGTCGTGAAGTCTTCCCAACGGGGCCGCGGCGGCTGTGAGACATTCTGCGGATCGGAGAAGTGCCGGACCCACTCCCGTGATCCCTTGCGCGACTCCCGCTGGTAGGTTTCGTCCGCCTCGATAATACCTGAAAAGCCCATCGCCGTGCCACTACCGATGATCGAGAATACCAGCATCCGCCACCGCCAGACCGTATATTTGTTGAGCCGAAGTTGATGCGCGAGCGCCCGCACAGATTTCGGCGCGGAGGTGCCCAGCATATCCCATAGCACGACCATGAACAGGTCAGGGCGATGGATGCGGCCGATGGCGCTCCCCGTCCTGCCTGAATAGGTCTTATGGCAGCTACTGCATCGGTAGCGCTGGATCTTGACCCTCGTGCGTCCCCACTTCTGGCGTCGATCCTCTCCGCAGAAAGGGCACTTGTGTTCTTTGTTTGTCCGTGCTTCGATTTCTGATATCGCCTCCGTCTTCCGTCGGAGATCCCGGATCTTCGTCTGGGCATCCTCGATCTGGGCCGGGTTCAGTTCGTCGAGAGCATCGATAAAACGGCGAAAGTCGTGGTGTAGCAAGGGCATCCTCCGCTGCAAAAGCGAGTTAATATAGGCCCTTTCAGATTAAGACGAAGTGAACCAACACGGTTTGCGGACAGGCCCTAAAAATACAAAAGGTGTGAAACGATATATCTTTCGTCATCTTGAGTGGGTCACTTCTTCCCTTGTTTTCAATAGCATCCGACCTGCTTCAGAGTGTTCGATAGCAATTGAAGAGGGCTGAACAATAGCAAATTTGTTTAAAAAAGCCGCAACTACGTGCTTGGCGACGGCGAACTGAACTTGATCGGTGACCGGGACAAGCTGGCTCAGTGGCGCCACAAGGGCATGGGACCGGCATTCTACAAATTGGGCCGCAAGATCATTTAACCCCTTCGGACTGATCGCATGTGACGAAGCGGATAACGCTCAGCATTTTACCTACGACGAAGCCAGCATGGAAATCCGACTGGGTGTGGATGCGACGCAATGTGTGACGGTTGCTGCGACCATCGACGGTGCAGGCCCAGCCGAAAGGTTGGATGCTTAGCGTCCCTACGACGATGAGGAGCGGCCACACAGCGTGATCGGCAGCAAAGCCCCTCTCGCGTTGACAAAATTGGGAAAATCACTAGCCTGCCACCCTGCTAGAAGGTGAAAAGCGCACGCCAATGGCGGCAGACGGTTCGGGGTCGGGTCATAAACCCGCCGCCTTTCATTAAGAGCGAGGGACTGTCGGGGGCACGACATCTAACATAAACTAGTTAATCGATCAGAATTATCTGAGAGCCTACAAAGATGAATACTATAGATATCTTGCTGGGACGAAGCATTTCGGAACACCGGAAGCAGCGCTGCATGTCGCAAGAGGAGTTGGCGCGCCGATTGGGTCTTTCGAAGCATACGGTTGACGCTTTCGAACAAGGCACGCAACGTGCCAGCGCCAAGGTGCTGTTCGAGATTGCTGAAGTGCTGGAGCTGATGATCGAAGGGTTTTTCTCCAGCGCCGATTCCTTCGAGCCAGTTGCGCCGAACCCTTCGCTGCCGCCGGAAGCGCAGGATATCGCCGGTCACTATGACGCACTCTCCCAAGCGCATCGATCCGCAATTTTTGCGTTTCTTGTGAGTCAGGGCCGTTGATGCTAGCCAGACTAAAATTCGGCTTGGCCAGTAAGTGACGAACTGACAATGTGGTGGCGCGAGAGTTCACTGACGGAAGATCGTGGTGGGGTCGTGAGAAAGACAGAACGCAGCGTTCATTCCCGCGTGCTTCAGGATTTACGTAACTGAAGAAAGGTAGCGACTTGTCCGTCATCGATCTCAGTAAGCGTCCGTTTCCCAAGAATAACCTTCGTGCATTCTTGGATACGGTTTGCGAGACGCATGAACTCGATTTCGCGGCCTATGCCGGGATAAACTCGATAGAACAGACCGTGCATGGTTTCGTGAATTACCCGGACGAATGGCAGACCCGTTACGCCGAGCAGGGTTTTGAGCACCGGGATCCAACCCTTTTGTTGCCGAGTCGCAGTATTGCGCCGGTTGACTGGAAGCGAATGCGCAAAGAGGCGTCATTTAGGACCATTTTTTGTGCTGCACATGATTTTGGCATCGCAGAGCAGGGGCTTACCATCCCGGTGCGGGGTCCTTTCGGAGATATCGGATTGTTCAGCGTCACCCGCAACTGTTCCGATCAGGAATGGAAATTGCTGAAGAAGTCGATCTTGGGAAATCTGCAAACGGCGGCTGTGCATCTGCATGATCATGTCATGCAAGCGGGGTCGCTGACCCGTGCGCTGACTCATCCGGCGTTGTCGACGCGTGAGAAAGAAGTTCTGCAGTGGATCGCCGCTGGAAAGTCTCAGCAGGATGTTGGGGATATCCTGTCGATCTCCAACCGGACCGTTGAGGTTCATCTGCGTTCTGCGCGAACGAAATTGGCCGCTCTTACAACGTCTCAAGCTGTCGGCCGAGCGATAGGAATGGGTCTGATCCACCCAATTTAGGCATTCCTTATACGGGATTTCCCTAATAGCAATCATACCAATAATTATGCTCTTTATTGCCGATACCGGCAAATGGAGCAAAAACATGATCATTGTTATCGATGGAACAAACCGCCATCTCTACACGCAGTTGCTTGACGAGATGTTCGCGCTGCGCGCTCGGGTGTTTGGTCAGCGCCTTGGCTGGGAAGTAGAGATTAAGGAAGGCCGCGAGATCGATCAATACGACGATCTTGATCCGGCGTATGTAATTGGCGTGAATGACGAAAATCGTGTCGTGTCCTGCGTTCGTGCGTTGCAGACAACCGGCCCGCATATGCTGTCGGACGTCTTTTCCAGCATCCTCGACGGAGAGCCGCCACTGCGCAGCGCCACGCTGTGGGAATCGACCCGGTTCTGCGTTGACACCGATATCCTCGAACGTGGCACGCACCGTAACTCCATCAGTTACGCCACCTGTGAACTGATGGCGGCATCTTTGGAATATGCTCGCGATTCGGGGATATCGGACATCGTTACCGTCATCGACCCCATTATGAACCGAGTGCTGAAACGGTCGAACTGCGCACCCTATGGCTATGTCGGCAAGACGACGCCAATGGGTAAAGTGTCTGCCATGGCCGCGCTTCTGGACTGCAGCGACGAGCGGATCGCCCAGATACGGGAGTTCGCCGGGATTGAAGGCGATGTGTTCGTCGACGAAGAGCGGGAAGAGGCGCTGTCCGACGATGGCAAGGTCAAGGCCCAGATTTCGCAAAGCCCCAACGTGTGCTCCCTACATCGCGTAGCGAACCCGAACATGCAGTCGATGCTTGTGGATTACTGCTCTGAGCAGGTCGCGGACGCGGCAACACCGGAAGAACTGGAGGCAGCGCAGCGACTGACGCGGGCCCTTGCGGATGCCAAGCTGATCAAGCGTGACAATACGCTGTTCGAGCTCGGCTGAGAGAGCGCACGATATCAGAAAGACACCCCAGCCGGTAATCCTGGCAGGGGTGTCCGCTGAGCACCACGACATCAGCGCGTCAGGTATGGGTTTTTGCGGGGGTCGCAGTGTTGTTCGCCGGACTTTCCGCTTCGCGTATAGGCCGGGACCGGACATTATTCACGCTTTCGTAAAATCGATTAGCGAGCTACCGGGGCAGGTCAGAATTTGACGCCGATCCTCGCGCCGACACCGAGCGCACCGTTTTCGCCAAATGTACCGCGCACAACATTCGACGGTGAGGTTTCAAGTAAGGCCTTGCCGAGCCAAGTGTAGCTGATTCCGCCTGAAATATCGATCCGCGGCGTCAGTTGATAGGTGCCTCCCACGGCGACGGTTTGGCCGTTCTTCGCCGGTGCAAGAGGCGAAACCAGCATGTTACCCTCTTCGTGCTCGTAGCTGTAACTGAGGCGCGCTGAAAATTTCTTACTGAACCTTTGTCCGATGCCGATCTCGTATGTCCATGCATCATCGAGGATTGCGAGGTTCGTCATCGGACTGTTCGGATCCAGCGTGAACTTGCTCCAATCCGACCAACGAACGCTGCCGAAAACCATCGTGTTCGCAGCTACACCGGATTGGACCTGCATTTTCAGCGATTGAGGCAATGTGGCGCGTGTCGATCCGGTGGAAGCTGGCGCTGCGCCCGGGAATGTCTCGACTGTTTGCATATCCAAATCGATATTGGAATGATATGTTAGCGCAGCACGGAACGCGATCTCGGGAATTTCGTAAGCCGTACCGATCACATAACCCAACGCTCTGTCGGTAGCGAAATTCACGCGGTACCCGTTCGCATCAGTGTAGGCCAGCCCCGAAAGCGTGATATTGCCTTTGGCACCCACAACGCGGGGACCGCCATAAATCGCGATGCGTTCGGCGATATCGTAGCGCAACAAAATCGTCAAAGCGTCGCTATCTGCGCGGGAAACAGCCCCGCCGAAAAGGGTAGTTGCAGGCGATCCACCATACCGCGTGTCCGCACCGTAAGGTTGGTCATAGAGCATCGCGAAAGACAGACGTTCACTGAACTGCAGCTTTACCCCAGCGGCAATGTTGCGGAAACTTTCGGCGACATTGCCGACTACGGTACCGGAACTGTCGCGGCCCGTTACATCGGGGGCGACTACGTTCATCGTCAGCTCCGCGCGGTTGCCTTCGTCAAAGATAAGGTCGATCGGCGTTTTATTGCGGTCGAGATTGCCGGCGAGGACCGGCATACTCGTCAGAAAAACAAACCAAGGGACAAGTGCCAAGACAGATTTCGTCAACTGAGCCTCCGCGACCTTCAATTGGAATAGCGACATTCGAGGGGCATCATCGGATCGGCAAGGGAATCTGAAAATCGATTCCGAATTTCGTTCTGCGGGACGTCACGCTTTTTCCCGGTTTCTTTGGAGTATGTTCGAAATTCGGTCAAGGTCAAGGCGCCCTCCCGCAACCACTGTAACCGACCTGAAGCCCGCACTCGCTGTGGGCCTTGTCGTTTGCGCATCTCCCAAAGCCAAGATCCCGCCAATTCCGCAGTAAGTTCAATGTGATGATCGTTCGGCGCGTTTGCGTCGGGCACCAGGGGTGGTGCAAAAGCGGGGGGTGTATGAGCCTGAAGAGGAGACCAAGGATCTGATCCTTACCTATCTGAAAATGCAGTTCTCGTCAGAGCGGTAGAAAAGGATGTCAGCATTTGGTGGGTCGCACCGCGCGTAAACACACGTGGGGACTGTGTCTCTGGCATGATTGCGGCCTAATGGTCTGTAACATTCGCTCCTGCGGGAATATGCTGGCGACGTAAATAATCCCTCCATTTTGGGCACGAAATTGACCTTAGATGCCTTGGGGCATCGGTCAAAACTTAGTCATGTTTGCCACCGGCGGACCAGAGTGGGCATTCTTCCTCAAGCGGTCCGGACTGCTTGCGTGTTCATATGGTAAAATCCGGTTTGCCTGCTTGAGACCGAACCGCCCCATCGCCGCCCGCCGTCAACGAGACAATGAGTAGGCCCCAATGTTGTCAATTCTGCTGTCTACCGTGACAGTGCTTTGAGCGATCGGATGAAACACGTCGACGCTGAAGGTCGGGTATTTTGGCGCTTGGGCTTATTTTGTAGATGTCCAGCTTGCCGTATCCTTGGCAAGCTGGCACTACTTTGATTACGTGACGCTGCTAGGTTGTTAAATCCTTGGCTTTTCTTTCGGTAACTTCAGTCCCAAAGCTGCGGTGGAGCTCGCCAAAGGCTTTCACCCTGAAACCGCCCTTGGCGTCGGTCCTGTTTCTTATCATCGGACTGGTGGTATTCGGATTGGGAGAGGCGCTTCTTGTTACCGCAGGTGTCGGCGTGAGTCCCTGGGTCGTGTTCGCCGAAGGTGTGACCAATGTCACAGGGTGGAGCCTGGGATTTGCCACCTTTGTCATCAGCATATCCGTCCTATGCTTGTGGATACCACTCCGGCAAGCGCCCGGCATAGGCACGATCCTGAACGCGATCATAATTGCGCTGGTGCTGGAATTCATGCTTCCCTACTTGCCGACGCTCGAAACGTATATTGCGAATGCTGCGCTGGCTCTGGCCGGTGTTTTCGTGACCGGATTCGGTGGGGCGATATACCTGATCGCAAACCTGGGCCCAGGCCCCAGAGATGGCCTGATGACCGGGCTTGCGACGATCACGCATCTGCCTATCGCGCTTGTGCGCACGCTTCTTGAGGTGACGGTTGTCGCGATCGGCTGGACTTTGGGCGGCACGCTTGGCCTCGGCACGGTGTTCTTTGCCTTGGGTATCGGGCCCGCCATGGCGATCGGGATGCAGATCCTTCAATCACGCAGTGTCGCGCATTGAAATCTGGCGTGCCTGCGCAATTCGGACGGTGAAATTAGCGGTCGAAATTGATACGGAGCATCAGCCTTATTTCTTTTTTCGCACACACGGCTGGGGACCTGTCCCAACCAATGAAAGTGAGCTATTGCGCGCAGTGTGTCACCCCCCGGCGTGATCGTGTCCAAGCGCAACTTTCAGAGCCGCGCGGCAAAGCGCTCCTGCCTGTCGCCAGCGGGACGCAGCATCGCAGCCCCCTGTTTGCTTCCGAAAGTGAATCAGCGTCCAATCGGTAAATCATCAAGAGTTTTTCAACGGAATTCGCCCGCCTGTCTCAGAGGCAAGGCGACGCAGGTGGAAACAGAGTGCGGTAATGGTCACTGATTGCGCCTGGCGTCGTAAACCAAACGCTACCGTCCGCGCGGTCCTGAAGGTCATGCAAAACTTGTTCAAGATATCCGAAGCGGTGCGCTTGGCCCATTAAATAGGGGTGCAAGGCGATACCCATCACGACCGGCCGCTTTTTCGCTTCAGCGAGATGCAATTCGAAGGCCGAGAGGATCATGCGGGCAAAATCGTCAGCCTCGCGCTTACGTGCCATGATTTGAGGGACGTCGTTCAATTCTTGAGGGTATGGAACAGACAGGATTTGCCCTTGCTCTGTCTTCATCCAGATGGGTTGTTCGTCATGCGCCCAATCCAGCAGATATTCATATCCAGTTTCGTGCAAAAGATCGGGCGTGGCTGCCGATTGTGAAATCAGCGGGGCAAGATATCCGGTCGGCGCGGTTCCTGTTGCGACCTTGAGGCGTTCGCGGGATCCGGCCAGCACCGCGCGTTCTTCAGACCGGTCCAGTTGGCCAGGGGCGTTAGAATTCGTCACGCCGTGAGAGACGATCTCATCTCCGCGTGCCATGAAGCGTTCAATAATTTCGGGGGCGTGATCAGCCACCGAGCTGTTTAGCAAGCCCGCGACGGGTAGCTGTAGCCGGTCAAACAGATCAAACATGCGCCAGATACCTACGCGGTTTCCGTAGTCGCGCCAGGCATAGTTCATCACATCGGGGGCCGGCTTGGCCTGTGCGAGGGTTGCTCCCTTGTCGCCGTGAAAATCGAACCATTCCACATTTAATCCGATGTAGACCGCAAGCCGCTTTCCATCCGGCCAATCGAAGTCCGGACGTGCGTCTATTGGTGAGAATTCGTAGCGGTCATGATGATTCAGTATCGACATAAGGCAGCCCTCTTTTCGTTTGTTCACGGTTGTAACTTCAGCTTCAGAATATGGTTCACTGCTGCACTGACTAAAATTTACTTGCGATCCGAAGCGCCCAGGAAGCACCCATGCGTTGTCCGCTCAGTAGCCAAGTCCTAATGTCTAAGCCGGACCAAAAATGCACCAGTCGGAGCAAAAATGGGCTTCTTTGCTGGACTGGCCGGAGGGCGATTGTGCCATTTTTTGGTTCCACCATGACCTCGCACAGCGGGGCTGTGGACGATCCGGTTTGTCGCGATTGTGCGTTAAGCTTTGCAATGACGGCAGGGACGTTCAGCGCACTGGGCGGGTTCGAGACGCGCTTCGTCGGCTATGGCGGTGAGGACACGGGCTTTGCCATGCAATCAGAGCGGCGCGACATTGCCCTTGTCTGGAGCTCCGACGCGCGCAGCGTTCGCCGATGGCATCAAGTTCAGAAGCCGAGGGCAGCAGCTATTCGACGGTGCCGCAGGGCCGCGCAAGATCTCCGGCATGGCGGGCGGACGGTTGCCTGAAACCTTCTTTAAACCCGTCAAGGCCGAGCTGATCTGGCGAAGGTTCTGGGAAACACGGCGACAAGCTGAGTTGGCGATCTTTGGATAGATTAACGGCTTCTGCAATCTGCGACGCCGCCATTCACCGCTGGGCTGGAAAAACCCGGTCGCAGTCGAACGGACGGTGGCTTGAGCGAGCGCCGAAGACGGCACGAAAATCTGCAAATATCCGCGCGATGCCTGTGATGCGGAGCTCATGCAGGTTGCAGGGCCTCGATCTTTTGGATCGCGCGGAACCCCTCGAACTGCGGCGCCCCTTCATGTAGCTTTCGGCTTTGACCGGCACGGGCGTGCGAGGCGCGGAATTCGTCGCTGGTTGTCCAAGCGCGGAAATGCTCTTCGGTCTGCCAGACGGTGTGCGAGGCATAAAGGATGCGGCCCTGGTCCTCGGCGCCTTTCAGCATGCGGAAGGATACAAAGCCGTCCATGTCCTGAAGGCGACTTTCGCGGCTCAGCCATAGTTCTTCGAATTCCGAAGCGTTTTCAAGCGGGACGGTAAAGCGATTCATGGCAAGATACATCTGTAGTCTCCTCAGTTGCTGGTCAGGGTTTTGCAAGGATCGTCCCGCTCGGCCGTCGGCACGATCCGGGTTTCGTCAAAAGGGGTGTCCGTGGCCGACTCGACAAAGCCGATGGCGTGGGTGCTCACATCGGGCGCAGCGCGCGCGATCATGGCCGGAATGCCCCAGTCGGTGCGGGCATGACCGTTTCCGGCGATCACGGCGATGGGCGGGCCGTAGGCCTTCAACGCCGCCAGCGCTGCGCGGGCAAAAACCGCGTCGCGGTAGCGCTGCACGGCGACCATTCCGGCCATCGCCTCAAGCGGCATCGCTTGGCAGTGTGCCTCGTATTGCTGTGCCTCGCGCAGCGTCTGCTGATCTGCGTCCAGCGGCGTATCCAGCCCGTAACGCCGCGCGTCCTCTCCGAACAGCGCGGCGGGGTCTTGGTCATAAACCGCGCGGACGGCGTCGCGCGGGGCGGCGGCGCCAACGATCCGTGCATCACCCAGCGCGTCGAAGATCGGCGCGTAAAGTGGAAAATCGCGCCAGCCGCTCGCCTGCCATGCCTCGGCGGTCAGGGCGCGGTCGGCGTCGACCCGCGTGCCTTCGGCGGCGGTGAGCATCTCGAACACCACGGCGGTGGGCTGCAGCGTCGTCAGCGCTTCGGCCTGGCCCAGATGGGCGTCGGGGTTGTCGTGAACTTCGCCCAGAATGACGATATCCGGTGTTTGCTGGGCCAAGGCGGGAAAGGCGAGGAGAGTGAGGACAGCAGCAAGACGCATGTGAGTTCCTTTCATGCAGACGCGGCATGTGGCAAGATGAACGGCACGCCCGGCGGGGGCGCGGCAGAGACGCGCAGCGCGCAGCCATAGGCGCGCGACAGGATGTCGTCGGTCAGCACCTCGCCCGGCGCGCCAAAGGCAAGGCGTTGCCCGGCTGCAAGCACCGCCACCTTATCGGCAAAGAGCGCGGTCAGGTTCAGATCATGCATAACGGCGATCACACCGCCGCCGGCGCGGGCGAAATCGCGGGAAATCTGCATCACTTGCAACTGGTGCGCGATATCAAGGCTTGAGACAGGCTCGTCCAGCAGCAGCCAGCGGGGCGTGCCATTCTCGGTGGGCGCCCAGACCTGGGCCAGCACGCGGGCCAGCATGACGCGCTGCGCCTCGCCGCCCGAAAGCTCCTGAAAGCTGCGGTCGGCATAATGGCTTAGGCCGACGCGGGCCAGCGCGCGCATCGGCACGTCCGGCTGATCCCCCGCGGTGCCTGCCTGCAGGCCAAGCTCCACCACCTCGGCCACGGTGAACGGGAAGGCCAGCTTTGACGCTTGCGGAAGGACGGCGCGCTGCGCGGCCAGTTGCCAAGGCTTCAGTGCGCCGATGTCGCGGCCGTTCAGCGTAACGCGGCCGCGATAGGGCAATGACGCGGTGATCGCCCCCAGCAGCGTGGATTTGCCGGACCCGTTGGGCCCGACGATGGCGGTCAGCTCGCCCGCTTTGGCGGTCAGGCTGACGCCAGCCAGCGCCTCGCGCTTGCCATAATGGACGCGAATATCTTCTGCGATAAGGCTCATAGCTCGACCAGACCCCGGCGTCGCAGCAGGATCCACAGGAAGACCGGCGCGCCAAGGACCGCCGTGACGATGCCGATGGGCAGTTCGGCAGGCGCGATGATGGTGCGGGCGATGACATCCGCGAGGATCAGCAGGGTGGCGCCCAGAAGCGCGGAATTGAGCAACAGCGTGCGGTGATCGGGGCCGGAGGCGAGGCGCAGAAGGTGCGGCACGACGATCCCGACAAAGCCGATGCCGCCCGACACCGCGACGGCGGCACCGGTGGCGGCGGCAACAGCAAGGATGGCAATGGATTTCAGGCGCTGCACGTCGATGCCGATATGCGCCGCCGTCGCCTCGCCCAGGGCCAGCCCGTTCAGGCCGCGACCCAGCACCAGAGCGGCGCCGATGGCGAGCAGGATCATCGGGCCGGCGGCCAGCACCTTGGCCCAGCTGGCGCCCGCGAGCGAGCCGAGGCCCCAGAAGGTCAGATCGCGAAGCTGCTGATCGTCGGCGATATAGACGAGGATGCCCGATAGCGCGCCCGCGAGCGCCCCCAGTGCGATACCGGCCAGCAGCATGGTGGCGACCGAGGTGCGCCCGTGGTTGGTGGACACGCGATAAAGCAGGATGGTGGAGCCCCAGCCGCCGAGGAACGCGGCGAAGGGGATCAGCTGATTGCCGGTCAGCGCGGCGGCCCAAGGAGGCAGCAGTCCGCCCAGAACGATGGCGAGGATCGCGCCCAGACCCGCGCCGGCGCCGACGCCGACAATGCCGGGATCTGCCAGCGGGTTGCGGAACAGCCCCTGCATCGCGGCGCCCGAGACGGCCAGCGCGGCGCCGACCAGCGCGCCCATCGCAAGGCGCGGCAGGCGGATGTCCCATAGCACGACACGCTCCATCTGGGTCAGAGCCTCGCCGCCGGCCAGTTTGGCCAGAAGCGCGGTCAGCGTGACATTGGCCGCGCCCACCTGAAGGCTGGCCGCAGAGGCCAGCAAAAGCGCGGCACCCAGCACCCAGTGCAGCGCGCGGGCGCGGGCCAGCCTGCTGCGGGGCGGTGCGGCGATGTCGGTCATGCTGGCCACGGCCTTAGCCCTCCCCAGTGTAAAGCGCGCCGTTCAGTCGGCGCACAGCCTCGGCGGTGCGCGGGCCAAAGCCCAGCATCAGCAGCCCGTCCATGCGCACGATTGACCGGCTTTGCCCCGCCGGGGTCAGCCGGATCGCGGGCAGGGCGAACACGTCGTCATCGGAGGTATAAGGCGCGCCGCTGCGGGCCATCATCAGGATGATGTCGGGCGCGGCAAGGCCGACAGTCTCGTCAGTGATCTGGCGAAAGCCCTCGAAATCGGTGATCGCGTTGACACCGCCAGCCATGGTGATCATTGCATCGGCTACGGTACCCGCGCCGCTGGCCATGATCCTGCCGCCTTGGGCGGAAATGACGAACAGCACGCGCTTTTTCATGGCCTCGGGCCGGCCTGCATCGGCCAGCGCCTTTTGCATATCAGCCTCGACCTGTGCGGAGAGCGCGCCTGCACGGTCCGGCACACCCAGCGCATCGCCGACAACGGCAATCTTTTGCAGGATGCCATCCGTGGACAGCGCGCCCGGCACCTCGACGAATGCGACATCCGCGCTGCGGATCACGTCAATCGCCTCGGGCGGGCCTGCGCCCTCTTCGGACAGGATCAGCGACGGCGCGACCGACAGCACCCCCTCGGGCGACAGCGCGCGCATATAACCGACGCTGGGCAGATCGGTGATGCCGGGCGGAAAGCTGGACGTGGCATCGCGCGCCTTGAGCCTGTGCTGCTGGCCCAAGGCCACCACGATTTCGGTGATGGACCCGCCGATTGACAACACATCGGCGGACGGGCCGGACGCTTGCGCCGCTTGCTGGGCGCTGGCCGAAAACGTGGCAAGCGTCATTACAATGGCGCTCAGCAGGCCCAATTTCCCGCCGCGCGCCTTGTTTGCATAATCTAACTTCATTTCAGCTTCTTTCTTCGGAGGCGACAGGCGCATTCGGTGACGCATCATTGCAGCGATAGCTATCGGGCCAAAAATAGGTGCAACCGTAGCGTTCGCTTACCAGAGTAGTGATGATGGTTGTCGGAACGATGGCAACCATCACCATCACGAATGCGCGTCGGTTCACGCCGGGACGCAGTCCAGCGCAGGCAGCTTATCGACGATTGCGCCCCATGCGGCGCGCGAATCGCGCCCCTCCTTGCCAAGGCCGAAGACCTGAAAGATCAGACCGCCCTCTGCATCGAACGCCTCGACCGACACGGCGGCGCCGCGCTGCGTGGGTTTGTCGACGGCCCAGATCTCGGCCACCTTGTCCAGCCGCAGGTGCAGGTTGAAGCGCGGGTCCATCACGTTCTGCCACGGGCCCATGGGGCGCAATTGCCCGATGGGGCCGTTGTGAATCTGGATGCAGCCGCGATTGCCGACAAAGATCATCACCTCGATCCCGGCTGCCTGCACCGCTTGCAGCATGTCACCGGCCGCCCCGGGGGCCAGTTGGCGCACGAACGGCGCGCCGGCGATGCGGTAGGCGCCAAGGCGGTTCATCTTCAGCCTGGAGCACAGGCGCAGAAACTGGTGCGTGTCGGTCAGCCGCGTCCATTCATCGCGCAGGATGTCCACCTTGTCGGGGCGCGATTTCGCCGCCTCGACGGGTTTGCGCGGCGTCACGTCCTGACCCTCGGACTGGTCGTCCAGCGCCAGATCGGCGACGATGGCGGGCCATGCGTCATGGCTTGAGGTCTCGCGCAAATGGATCTTGTGGATCGCGTCGCCCGCCGCATCGAAAATCTGGAGGGACCGGCGCGGGCCGCTATCAGACTCCGCCTCGACCGCGTAGGCGTGGACCCATTGCGACGGGAAGATGCGCAGATCAATCTCTTCGGTCAGCGTCATCGCGGCATGCTCGCCGGAATGGTAGTTGCCATACTCGCCCACTTTTTCATGCACGCAGGCATCAACGCGGGTCAGCGCCATCACCTCGCCCAGACGTTCGGCGGCGGGAATGATCCGGTCGGGGTGGGCGGCGATTCGCGTGGCGCCTTGGCCAGTGCCTTGGCCTGTGCGCGCGGCGACCAGCTGCGCCTCGGCAATGCCGAGCTTGTCCGCCGCGTCGCGCGCGCGCAGCTTGGGATTATCAGCTTCAAAAGCGCGGATTTCGGCAGGGGTGGGGGTGTCTGAGCCAGTCATGGGGCATCCTTCGGAGTGGTGATGGGTCCGATGGCTGCGTCCGAAAATGTCCGGTGCGTGGCTGTCGCAAATTACTTGACTGTTTTAGTTGGGCAGCGTTAAGGGTGCAACCCATTGCGGTAGCCTTATCGCATTCTCACCCAAAATAGCCGCGCCAGCCCCTCGCAAGCTTCGGTCCCAAGACGCACGAAGGATGGCGCATATGTCAAAACCCCTGTTGCGCGGCACTGCCGCGTTTGCCTGCCTGTCGCTGGCGGCCCCGGCCACCGCACAGGACACCAGTACGCCCGGATATCTGGGCACCCTGATCCTGACCGCAGGCAAACGCGATCTGAGCTATGGAACTGCGCTGCCGCGTACCGTCGTCGGCGAGGAGGAGATCAAGGACCGGCAGGCCAGCACCGTCGCGCAGCTGATCGATTCGGTTCCCGGCGTCACACTGGTGAATGGTACGACGCCGCAGGGGTCCGGCATCAACATTCGCGGGTTTGGCGCAAACACCACTTTTGGCACAGATCAGAAGATCGCAGTACAGATCGACGGCGCCAGCGTCGGGTCCGAAGAGCTGTACCGCATCGGCACGCAGCTGTTCACCGATCCGCTGCTCTACCGGCAGGTTGAGGTGCTGCGCGGCACCATCGGCAGCTTTGCATACGGCTCGGGGATCGTCGGCGGCGTGGTCAAATTGGAGACAAAGGATGCGGCCGAGTTCACCGGCGGCGTGCCAGGCTTTGGCGGCTCGCAAACGCTGGAATACAGCAGCAACGGCGATGGCTGGGCAACCTCGACGAATCTGGCATGGATGCCAGCGGACGGCGTGGAATTCCTGCTGAACTATACATTGCGCGATCAGGGGGATCTGAAGGCGGGGGACGGCACCACTATCGGCAATTCTTCGTTCCGCACGCCTTCATGGCTGGCCAAGGGGAAATTCACCTTTGGCGAGGATGGCGCCCAGTCGCTGAGCATCAGCTTTTCGGAAACGGTGGCCGACGACAAGGATGTGCCATACGACCAGTTTCAGACGACCGCAGGCAGCTTTGGCCGGGTTGACCGGCGCACCGATACCAGCCAGGCGGTGATAGAATATCGCTATGATCCGGCAAGCGATCTGATAGATCTGCGCGCGAATCTCAGCTATGCGGACCAGACGATTGACGTGGATTACATCGACGGCAGCTCGCCCTTTCAGGGCGGACAAAGCGTGGCGGATTTCTGCGCTGATCCGTTTCTCGGCGTAATTTGCGCCGACAACCGCTATGAAACCACCAAGCTGACCGTCTCGAACCGCGCCCTGTTCACAACTGGAACGGTCCAGCACGACATGCTGGCCGGCGGCGAGGTGATCCGCAAGGACCGTCTGGACGCGGCCAGTTCTCCCGGCGGGGATGATCGCCGCTTTGCGGTGTTTGTGGTGGATGAAATGACGCTTGGCCAGTTCACCGTCACGCCCGCGCTGCGCTACGAGCATTCGAAAATCGAAAGCTCAGTGCCGCTGGCCGGTGTGCCGGACAGCTATGTCACAGATGCGCTGATGGGCGGGCTGGCGGTGGCCTATGATCTGGGCAATGGCCTGTCGGTCTTTGGCAGCGCGGCCTATACCGAGGGGCTGCCGATCATCGACGATCTGGGCGCGGGTGCCACGGCCCAGCAGCGGCTGGGCATGACCGAGAAATCCCAGACGCTGGAGCTGGGCGCCGAATATACCGGCGAGGACGTATTCGCGGCGGGCGATAGCCTGACGCTTCGCGGCAATTTCTACCAGACCAAGCTGTGGGATATCACCAGCTATACCGTTGCAGGGTCCACTTCCATCGATCTGGACCGCGTGAAATCCGAGGGATTCGAGCTGGAGGCATCATATGGCATGCAGTCTGGGTTTTACGCAGATCTGGCGGGCCATATCGGGGAGGCGCAGGAATACAACCCAGATAGCACCAGCGCGACCTGGCGCAACAGTCCCGCTGACCGCGTCCAGCTGACTCTGGGCAAAAAATGGGATGATGATCTGGACCTGAGCTGGGAAGTCATTCACGGCACCGGCCGGCGCGATGCGCTGGGCGCGGACCTGCCGGACAACACTCTGCACAATCTGCGCGCCACATGGCGGCCTGCGCAAGGCTGGCTTGACGGGACCGCAGTCCGGTTCGGCATCGAGAATTTATTCGACGAAGCCTATGTCGGGCATCTGTCGTCACCCACGCGGCAGGCTCCGGGACGGACCTTCAAGGTATCAGTGACGAAAACCTTCTGATTGGCATGGCCGGTGCATCACGCACCGGCCATGCGCCGGCAGGCACGCGCTGTGGCGCGCCGCGATGAATCCGTGCTGAAGCACGCGAAATTATCGCAAACAAAGGAATTCTGCCAGCAGACATATTTTATATCTGATGAATTCAATCAGGTATTGAATTGCCATTAGAAATGTGGTGAGTCCATAATCATATTGCGTGCACAGCATCTGCGCGCCCGCCCTACGGGAGATCCGCTATGAACCTGAAACCGGCCCTGATATGCGCCACCTTGTGCAGTGCCGTCCTGCCTGCTTTTGCAGCGGATGAAACCCCGATTGGCGCGGCTGTGTCGGTCGAACTGAACACGGTCAAGCCGTCCGAGGATGGCTGCATCCTGTCATTTCTGGTGGTCAATGGTCATCCCGGCCCGATTGACAAAGTGGTCTATGAAACCGTCCTGTTCGACAGCACGGGCCAAGTCGATCGCCTGACCCTGTTCGATTTCGGCACTCTGCCCCCGGCGCGCCCCCGCGTGCGGCAGTTCACCATATCCGGCCTTGCTTGCGAAGGTCTGGGCAAGATCCTGATCAATGGCGCCAGCACCTGCGATGCGCCGGATCTGGGTCCTGCCGCCTGCGAGGCCGGTCTGCTCACCGGATCGCGCACAAACGTCGAGGTGCAGGGATGACCGCCGTGCTGGAGCCGTTGCGCCAGATCGCCGATCTGGGCGGGCCGGTCGTGCTGCTGCTGATCGCGGTGTCGATCGTGACACTGGCGACGATGATCTACAAGGCATGGCAGTTCGCCGCAGCGGGCGTCGGGCGCCACACCGCGCTCAGCCGTGCCGTGGCCGCATGGGACGCGGGCGACCGCGCCGGGGCGCGCGCTGCGCTGGATCAATCGAAAAGTTATTTGGTCCCCGTGATCGACATGGCTTTTTCGTCCGATACTGCCGACACGCCGCGCCTGACGGCCGAGGCCGAGACGCGCTTTGCCAGGTTGGAAGGCGGGTTTCGCCTGCTTGACTCCGTGGCGCAGTTGGCGCCGCTGCTGGGGCTTTTCGGCACGGTCCTGGGCATGATCGAGGCGTTCCGTTCGCTTCAGGAGGCGGGCGCGCAGGTGGACCCTTCGCTGCTGGCCGGCGGCATTTGGGTGGCGCTGCTGACCACTGCTGTCGGGCTGGTCGTGGCGATGCCGACGGCACTGGTGCTCAGCTGGTTCGAGGCCCGCATGGACGCTGAGCGCGTGACGGCGGGGCGCGCGATTGCCACCGTCCTGCGCCCGCGTGGTATGGCGGAGGGCACGGCGCCGACGGCCCTTCCGCAGCGTGTTTAAGGCGCGCCGCAGACCGTCCAGACTGTCGATGACGTCGCTGATCGACGTCATCTTCTTGCTGCTGCTGTTTTTCATGCTGACATCGACTTTCTCCAAGTTTTCCGAGGTCGAGCTTTCAGCAGCCAGCGGCGGCGGGGCATTGGCGCCTGATGCAAAGCCGCTGTTTATGCAACTGGGCGCCGAAGAAATCACCCTGAATGGCGAGCCTGTGAATCTGGCCGGACTGGCCTCTGCCCTGCCGGTCGAGGATGCGAGTCCCGTACCGCTTTTGATTTCCCTGCGAGAGGGTGTGACGGCGCAGCGGCTGACCGATCTTCTGGTTGCCTTGCGCCCGTTGCGCGGAGTGGCACCAACCGTTTTGGGTGACCCATGAGACGCCCGCGCGAAAAATCCAGACGCGAGCCGACCATTGCGCTGATCAACATCGTGTTTCTTATGCTGGTCTTCTTTATGGTCGCGGGCACATTGGCGCAGCCGCTGGACCGCGACCTGAAACTGATCCGCACCGCCGATCTGGAAGGCCGCGCGCCGCCTGACGCGCTGGTGATCGCCGAGGATGGCACATTAACCTATCGTGGTGTGCAGATCCTGTCGGCTGACTCGTTCCTCTTGCGACTAGAAGATCGCGCGCAGGCGGATATCCGGCTGATCCCGGATCGCAATCTGCCGGCGCAGGATCTGGTCCGTATCACCCGCGAATTGCGCGGGGCCGGCGCCGGGCGCGTCCTGATCATCACGGAAAGGGGTCTGGAATGATTGCGGCATCCCGCAGCCTTTGGATTGTCGCGCTGGCGATTGCAGTCATCGTCCACGCCGCGTTGGGCTGGGCACTGGTGGCCGATAACCGCGTCGAGACAGAAGGCGGTGCTGGCGCGCAGGAGGTGCGGATCGGCACCAGCTTTGCCGATATGGCAGCCGGAACACCGGAGGCGACAGAGCCTACCGAAATTGTGCAGCCGGAAGCAGCCACACCGGCTCCGGCCGCTCATGTGCAGCATGCCGAGCCTTTGACACCGCCTCAGGACGAGGTCCCTGCCGAGGCGCCCCGCGTGATGCCCCAATTGGCCGATGACGCCGTGCCGACCGTCGTCGCCGCGCTGCCCGAAACGCCGGTAGTATCCCAGCCAATAGCAAAGTCGCAGGATGTTATCGAAGCGGATGAAACAGCAGAGCCTGCCGTCACCCGATCCCTGCGGCCCAAACGGCGCAGCGATGCTTTCGAGGAAAAGAATAGACCGGTCGTGGAAAAGACCGCACCGAAGAAGCCGACACCCAAGCGCGAGCCTGCCAGAACGACGCGAGGCAGTGCCGAGCAAAACCAGCGGGCCGGTTCGACCAGTGGCAGCGACCAGGCGGCGGCGGCATCCCCCGGTGCGGCGCGCGCCAACTCTGCGGCCCCCGGCAATGCGGCAGCCAGCAATTATCCTGGGCTGGTGATGCAGCGCATCTCGCGCGTGCCGCGGCCTCGGTCAGGCTCGCGCGGCACGGCCGTGGTGGCGTTCAGCATTTCAGCAAGCGGTGGGTTGGCGGGGGTGTCGATCGCGCGCACCTCGGGCTCGGCGACACTGGACAGCGCGGCGGTGCGCATGATCCATACTGCCGCACCATTTCCCCCGCCACCCTCGGGGGCGCGGCGCAGCTTTTCACTGAGTATCGAGGGACGTTAGCCTCGGTGGCTTTGGCAGTGGCGGGCGTTCGACAACAGCTACATGGCGAAATTAGACTTTGCCGCGGCGATCAATTTGACCGGCTTTAGCGCAACGCAGGGCACGGTTTTTCCGAAGGCAAACGAGGTTTGACCTTCGGCGCGGCGCGCAGGACCGTGGCGGGCGGTTTGATGGTCATTTGTGCGCGAACCGGGCTGAGAGACCTCACCTGATAATTATTGATGGTTTTTGTCGGATTAGTTTGACCTGGTGCAAACTTGCGTTAAAAGCGAGCGCATAATGTGCAGATAGAACAAGCCATCCGTCACCCATTGGTGTCGCGCCAGTTCCCAAAGATGAAACCAGGCCGTTCGAATTGTTGCCACCAGAGTATGTGGCGCGCAATTCAGGCCGATGTGAAAGGGAGTGGCGCGTCGCTGGCTTGCTTTGGCCGGATGGCGTGTCTGTCGGAAGAAATGAAAACACCACTCAGGACGGCGCCGCTGGGCGCGGCGCTCGCCGCTGGACTCGCAGCGCTTCATGGCAGCACGGCACTTGCCCAATCGGCACAGCCGGGCGCAGGGGCAGTCTACGATCTTGGCACCTTGGTGCTGGACAGCAGCACGCGCGCTGAAAATCTGCGCGCGCAGATCGCGCAAAGCGCGGGCGCGGCCAGCGTCATCGGGCGCGAGGACTATGGCCGCACCCCGAACGCGACCGTTGCCGATGCCGTCGCCACCCTGCCGGGCGTTGTGGTGCAGGAGTTCTTTGGCGGCAACGACCAGCCGCGCATCCAGATCCGCGGATCGGGCCTGCAACAAAGCCCGACGGAGCGGGGTTTGCTGGTGTTGAAGAACGGGATGCCGGTCAACCGCGCCGATGGCTCCTACATCGTGGGGCTGGCCGCGCCCGGCAGCGCCGAGGCGATCGAGGTCTGGCGCGGCGCGGCGGCCAACCGTCTGGGCGCGTCGGTGCTGGGCGGCGCGGTCAATTTCATCTCGCCCACCGCCGCCAGCGATCCGGGCACGAAGCTGCGGTTTTCGGCCGGCAGCTTTGGCCAGCTTGGCGCGTCCGGGCAGACCGCATTTACCGGCGAGCGCGCGAGCGCGCTGTTTCAGTTCGAGCTGAACGACAAGGACGGCTATCGCGACCTGAACAATGCGTCCCGCCGCAATTCCATTGGCCTGAATGTCGAGATCCCGCATGGCGAGACGGCGGCGACGCAAGTATTCCTGTCCTACACCGACCTCCAGTTCGATGTGACCGGCCCGCTGACCAAGGCGGCGCTGGAAAGCGACCCCTCTGCCGTGCATCCCGGCCCCACCGTCACTGGCCCGGGCATGATCGCCAATCCCGGCCCGAATGTGCCGCGCGATCTGCCGCGCCGCGATGCCTCGCAACTGCTGGCCGGGGCGCGCACCACGCTCGATATGGGCGAGCATCGTTGGGATTTCGGACTGAGCGCCGCGCAGACAGATGACAGCTTTCGCTTTCCGATCTCGTCGGGCGAGCGGGTGACAGATGGCTGGGACGCCAATGTGACCGCGCGTTATGCGTTTCGCCCTGGCTCGGTCAACCAGCAGCCGCTGATTGAGGCCACGTTGAACTACGCTATCGGCAAATCCGACCGCAGCTATTTCCACAACGCCGCCGGCACACGCGGCGCGCAATTTGGCGCCAACGATTTGGAGGCGACAACGCTGTCGGCCTATCTGGGTGCCAATCTGGATCTGGGCGGCACGATGGTGCTGTCGCCGTCGATTTCCTACACCTATGCCACGCGCGTGAACACGGATGTCTGGGCCGCGGCGACCCGCCCGACGATCGGCTACAATCCGATGAACCCATCCATTCAACTGCCTGCCGGGACCGTGCCCACCGTCTCCAACAGCTACGATCTGGACTATTCGGGGTGGAGCCCGCGCCTCGCCCTCAGTTGGGAGCCGGGTGCGGACCAGACCGCTTGGGTGGCCTTGTCGCACGGGTTCGAGCCGCCGACGCATGACGATCTGCTGGCCACCACCGGCGGCACACCGTTTTCCGGTCCGGGTCGGCCCAATGCGGGCGTGCCCACATCGAATGCGGCGGCCTTCACCACCGCCGCGCTCAAGGCGCAGGAGGCCAACACACTAGAGGCCGGTTGGCGCGGGCAAAGCAGCGCAGGTTTCGGCTGGGACGTCACTGCCTACCACTCGCGCGTCAAGAACGAGATCCTGTCGCTGCGCGATGACACCGCGTCGCCGCGCGGGTCCATCAATGCCGATAAAACCACGCATTCCGGGGTTGAGCTGGGGCTGAGCGGGCCGCTGAGCGACAGCCTGTCTGCGCGGCTGGCCTATACATGGCAGGATTTCCGTTTCGATAATGATCCGCTGCGCGGCGATAACCGGCTGGGCGGCGCGCCGCGCCATCTGGTGAATCTGGCGCTGGCATGGCAGGCGACGGCAGACCTGACAGGCTTTGCCTCGGTACGCTGGGTGCCAGAGAAAACGCCGGTGGACAACATGAATACCCTTTATGCCGACCCCTATACCGTGGTCGATTTACAGGCTGAATACCGGCTCAGTGATATGGCCGTTTTGCAGGCGGCCGTAACAAATCTGTTCGATGAAAAATACGCTGGATCGACTTTGGTCGTGGATCAGGCGCGCCCGGATCAGGCGGCCTTCATACCGGGAGAGGGCCGCGGATTCTACATTGGCGCGGCGCTTCAATTCTGAAACAGCTTTCAGTATCTGCCCGGCCATCCGGTTCATGTGGTGCGGCGACTTGGCCGCCCGACTGTGCAGCCCGCAATTGGCGAGTTTCTTTCGTGAAAGACAATCCCGAGTATTTTCGTAAGGCTTTCTTGCGCGTCAAGAAAATCCGCTGTAAGACGATGTGAAATACCGCACAAGGACGATTCTTGATTGGACCGGACATCCTAAGCAACCTGTTTCGTCTCGTCTGGTTGACGATGCACCTTTCCTGCCCAGCCCACCGGATTCGGTAAGGTGAAGCCCGTTACAAGTAAGGAAACACTCATGAAAATCGCGCCTTTTGCTGTGCTTGCAATGATCGCCGCCTCTCCCGTGCTGGCTGAGACGGTATCGTTCGATCCCGCAACCCTGCCGGGCAAGACCGTCTACAACGCGGCAACGCTCACCCCGCTTGCGCTTTCTGCGGGTGGCAGCCCTGCGGTGGTTCTTCTCGACGTGCCAGCGGGGCAGGTGGTGCCGCCCCATGCCACCGATAGCGGCCTGCGTCTGTTGACGGTCATCTCGGGCGATATGTCTTGGGGGGATGGCGATACGGTGGACCCGGCGGCGGAGCAGGTCTATCCCGCCGGCAGCTTCCTGCTTTTGCCGCCGGGTGAGATGCACTGGCTGGCCGCGCGCGGCGATGCGGTGCGGCTGCAGCTCGTGGTTATCGATGATGAAACCCCGGTTCCGGCCATCGCCGATCTGCTGGAGTAACGAGGAGAGCCCGGACATGAACCGCCGCGCCACCACGAAAGCCGGCCGGGCAGCCAAGACGATACGCCTTGCGCTTCACCTGCTTGTCCTGATCGGCCTGCTGGCGGCGTCCATCGGTCTGGCCACGTTTGCCGGCAGTCTCTGGCCTTTTGATATGCGCTTTTCGACGCTGATCGCGGCGGGCGGACTCGCGGTATTGGCGATTGCGTGGTGGCCAGCCGCCCTGGCATTCGCCGCCATCGCCGCATTGCTGCCGCGGATCCGCTGGCGGGTCGCATTCTGGCCGCTGGCCGTGCTGGCGATGGCCGCGCTGCATGCGGTATTCGGGGCGGACCGTGGGTTCGTGCCGCTTGGCATAATCGGGATCGGGGGCACGCTACGCCTCTACGTTATGTCGACGGCGCTTCCGATCCTGGCCGGATCGGCCCTGCGCGAGGCGTTTTCCAGTAATCCCGCGCTGTTATCGGCAGCACGTACGCCCTCACCCAGAAGGAGTTCACCATGACAACCATCCACCCGCCCAGCCGCCGCGCTGTCCTGCTCGGGGCGCTTGCTTCGGCTCCGGCGCTGGCGATGCCGAGGGTGCTGCGCGCGCAGGGTCGTATCGGCATGCTCGCGCTTTTCGGCCCGCCCGCAGGACCGTCGGTGACACTGGCGCATTCGGTGGCCACCAACCGTTTTGCGGATATCGCCGATGCGGCAAGCATGACCGCGTGGCGCGCGCCCGATGAGCTGCGCGCGGGCCTCACCTCGGGTACGATCCGGCTATCTATCGTGCCGGTGCAGGCGGCGGCGAACCTTTACAACCGCGGCTTTCCGATCCGGCTGGCCAATGTGATGACCGACGGGCTGCTCTATATCGCAACCGGCGACGATAGCATCGGGGACATTGCGGACCTCAAAGGTCACAGCGTCGCCGTACCGTTTCGCGGCGACACGCCCGAAATCCTGTTCGGCCAGCTTCTGACCCATCATGGGCTGGACGCGGAAACCGATCTGAAAATCACCTGGGCCGGGACCCCGATCGAGGCGATGCAGCTTTTGCTGGCGGGCCGCGTCGATGCGGCGCTGACTGCCGAACCGGCAACGACTGCCGCCGTGATCGCGGGCCGACAGGCGGGCAAGGATATCCGCCGCGCGATCAACCTTCAGGCCGCCTGGGGGCAGATGACGGATGCGGGGCCCGTGCTGCCGCAGGCGGGGTTGGCGATCACCGGCGACTTTCTGAGCGCCCATGGCGACGCCGTCCCGGCGCTTTTGGCCGGGATCGAGGCCGCAACGGCCGATGTTCTGGCCGATCCGGCCAAGGCCGCCAAGTATGCGGCCGATGCGCTGGGGATGCCGGCGCCGCTGCTGGCGGCGTCGATCCCGCATTCCAATCTTGTCGCGCGCGCGGCAAGCGAGGCCCGCGCGGATATCGAGCGGATGCTTCGCACGATGACCGGCGCCGACATGGCCGCGATCAACGGCCGACTGCCCGACGACGGATTTTATCTTTGAACGCACGGGCCGGGGGTGCGCCCCGGCCCGGCCAGCCTGAAAGCGCCAGCCATGACCACCCGCCTCAAGCTACCCATGACCGCCCGGCTGGCCGAACGCGCCGGGCGCGTGCTGGAATTTCTCTGGTCCGGCTGGGCCGGGCTGGCGGCGCTGTTCCTGCTCGCGGCGGTCTGGCAGGCGGGACACGAGGCATACGGGCCCTTCATCCTGACCTCGCCGCAGCAAACGGTTGCCGCGGTCTTGGGGTTGGCGGGTGATCCGTCGGCCTGGGCCGTGGCGGGCGTGACGTTGCAACGGGCGATCACGGGCTTTGTCATGGTCAGTGGCGCGGGCGTTACGCTGGGCCTTGTGGCCGGGTATTCGCCCGCGACGATGCGCCTGATGCAGCCTTTGATCACCGTGCTGATGGGGGTGCCGCCGATCGCCTGGATCGTGCTGGCGATGATCTGGTTTGGCGGCTCGGATGCGACGGTGCGCTTGGTGATCCTCGTCTCGGCACTGCCGGTGGTGTTTCTGGGCGCGGCGCAGGGCATCGCCACGCGCGACCGCGGCCTTGACCGCATGGCGCAGGCCTTCGGCGCCGGTCCGCTGCGCCGCTTTTTAACGGTTGGGTTGCGCCAGACCACGACAACGCTGTTTCCCGCGCTGGTGCTGGCGCTTGGCACCGCGTTCAAGGTCGCGGTGATGGCCGAGCTTCTGGCCAATGCCGGCGGCATTGGCGGGGCGCTGGCGGGGGCGCGGATCAATCTGGATATCGCGACCGCGCTGGCCTGGGTACTGATCGCCGTGGCGCTGCTGATAGCGGTAGAATACCTGCTGGTGCATCCCGTCAAGGGCGAAATCGAACGCTGGCGCCGCGCCGCACAGCCCTGGGGGGTCAAACGATGAGCGTGCTGTCACTCAAGGACGTCGAGCATGCCTATCTTGGCCGGTCGGTGCTGAAGGGGATCAACCTGAACGTCAACGCGCAAGAGATCGTGGCGCTGGTCGGTCCGTCGGGATGCGGAAAATCCACGCTCTCCCACGTCGCCGCCGGGCTGTTGGTGCCGCGGGGCGGCGCCCTGAGCCGCAGCTACCGGCGCCATGCGATGATCTTTCAGGACCCGTCGCTGCTGCCTTGGGCAACGGCGGCGCAGAACATCGGTTTCGGGCTGCGGCTTGCGCGCCTGCCGCGCGGCCAGCGCGCCGCGCGCATCGCCGAGGCGGCAGCGCAGGCCGAGCTTCAGCCCGCCGACCTGACCAAATACCCGGTGGAATTGTCGGGCGGGATGCGCCAGCGCGTCGCCATCGCCCGCGCGCTGGCGGTGCGGCCCGATTTCATCTATTTCGACGAGCCCTTCACCGCGCTAGACGTGGCGCTGCGCCGCCGGATGCAGGATCTGGTGATCGCGACCTGTGCCGGAGCTGGCCTTGCCGGCCTTTTCATCACCCACGATCTGAACGAGGCGGCGCGGATCGCCCACCGGGTTGCTGTTCTGGATACTTATGGCGCCGGCATTCTGGGCGATCGCCCCCTGCCGGGCCGGCCGGGCGGGCGCAGCGATGCGCAGGTGCAGGACTGGGTCACCGCCGCGCTGGAGCGCGACCCGCTGTTCCGGCACATTCACGACGTGGACGAAAGGCAGATCGCATGAGTGACGCACCCAGCCCCGGGCCGGGCCGGTCCATGCCGCAAACGCTTGCGGGGATGTTGGCCGATGAAGGGTTCCGGCTGTTTTTTCCACTTTCCGCAGTTTACGCAGCGCTCTTTCCGCTGTTCTGGGTTCTGGCTATGGGGTTCGACCTGCCGCTGGTGCGCAGCGTGCCGGCGTCGCTGTGGCATGCGCATGAGATGCTGATCGGGGCCTTTGGCGCGGCGCTGATCGGGTTCCTGACGACGGCCGCACCGGAATGGACCGACACAGAGCCGCTGCGGGGCCGCCCGCTGTGGCTAATTGCTGCGCTCTGGGGCGCGGGCCGCATCGTCGGCTTGCTCGGCTGGGACGCGATGAGCGGGCTGGGGGCGCTGGCCGATCTGGCCTGGATGGGCGCACTGGTGGCCTATTTGCTGCGCCTGTCATGGGTGAAGCGGACCGACCGGCTGCTGATATTCGCGTTCTGGCTGATCCTGCTGATCGGCTGTACCGCTGCAACGCGGCTTGCCTTTGTGACGGGCGACATCGCGCGCGCCGGGATGGCGGTCCATCTTGCCGGATTCGCCTTTCTCGGCCTTTTGGGACTGGCGCTGGCGCGGATCACGGTGCCGGTGACCAATCTGGTGCTTGACCCATCCGAGAGCAGTTCGCCTTTTCGGCCTCATCCCGGCCGGTTGAATTTGGCGCCTGGCATGATGCTGATCGCCATGGCGGGGCAGATGGCCGGGCTGTCGCCCTCCGTAAACGGCTATCTGCTGCTGGCCGCAGGGGCCGCTTTCCTGGACCGTGTTGCCGAGGCCTTTATCGGGCGCGATGCGATCCGGGCCGAAATACTGCTACTGGCGGGGTCCAGCGCGTTGGCTGGGGCGGGGCTTATGATGACCGGTGCAGCCGCCCTCGGCGCGCCCTGGGGGCAGGTCTCCGGGCTGCATGTCGCCTTCATGGGTGGCCTGGGGCTGGGGGTCTATGCGGTATTCTGCATTGCGGGATTGATGCACACCAATCGCCCGCTGGGCCTGAGCTGGCCGGTGCGGCTGGGCGCACTGGCATTGGCCCTGTCGGTCGCGCTGCGGTTGGCACCCGATCTGGGGTTCGACATGCCCGGCCCGCTGCATGCCGGGGCATCTCTTGCTTGGGCGCTGGGCTATCTCACCTGGCTTGCGGTCTTCTGGCGGCATGTATCATCTGCCTCGGTTCCTGCGGCTGTGGACACCGCCCTGATGGGACTGGTCAAAACTCGGCAGATGGCAGCCCCCACAAACCATGTGCCGGACGTTGCCCCCTCCAAATATGCCGACCGGGCAACAGAAAATTCAACAAATCAAACCTCAGCTTGACATTTCTGCTGCTAAAACAGCGTTCAATTTTCAGTAATTTGACAAGAACGCTGAGTCGTTGCCAGCTCAACGTCAACCGTGACCTATGCCTTTTTTATATTGATCATGACGAACGGCCGCTGGTTAGCGGTCGGTCGACTTTTGCACGAGATAATATGCGGTACGCGGCCGCCCGCAATCTTTCGTTCGACGCCAGCTGTATCATAATTCCCTTCGCTACTAGGTGTTTGAACCCACGATTTGATGGTGCAATCCTTTGAGTGGAATTGAAGGAAGCCATATGGGGCGGGTTCATCACGGAAGCGCCACGACCACGCACGCCGTCAGGGCTGCAATCAAGCGATTGCAAGCTTCGCTGAGAACGCCGGTGGAACACTGCACCACGTGAGCGGCGAAATTGGCGTGTCGCAGATGGGCGGATTAGCCCGCTTTGTTGGCCTTGAGCCATAATTCATGCTGCGGCATTGCGCAAAAATGTCGGATTCGTCATGCCAGCTCGCTTTTCTGAGAAGAACCGCACAAGCCCCTTGCCACCAGCACGCCTTTACCAATAATTTTGCATATGCAAGATCGACACTAAATCCGTTCTCGTTCGGACGAACTTGCGCATTGAAATCAATCGCGCATTTGAGGGCGACGAGGGACTTCACGAATTCAAACCTTCTACGTTATTGGCGGCACATCAGCCGTGGTTGGCCATACCTGCGATCGCCAAGGCGGCTTCCTGCGACGCCTCGCTAAGGGTTGGGTGGGCGTGAATGGTAGCGGCTATGTCTTCGACCCTCAGCCCGGCTTCGATGGCCAGCGCGAATTCTCCGCTCAGCTCGGACACTCCCGGACCGACCGCCTGAATGCCAAGGATCACGTGATCGCTCCGCCGCGCTACCATGCGGACGAACCCTTCGGTATCGCCCAGAGTCAACGCCCGGCCGCTGGCCTTGAAGGGGAATTCGGATTGAACGATATCGAACTTTTCCTTCGCTTCAGCAGGCGATAGCCCGGCCGAGACGATTTCGGGATCGGTGAAGCAGACGGCTGGCACGACGATCTTGTCCCATGCATTGGTGCGGCCAGCGACGATATCGGCGACCAGCTGACCCTGCGCCATGGCGCGGTGGGCCAGCATCGGGCCCGGCGTGACGTCGCCAATGGCATAGACCCCGCGCATGGATGTCCGGCAGTGGTCGTCGATGTCGATAAAGGCGCCCTGCATCCGCAGGCTGAGTTCATGCAGATCCAGCCCATCGGTAAACGGCTGCCGACCAACAGTCACCAGCACCCGATCCTGCGCAAGGCGCTCCTCCCCGTCACTTGATTGTATCGTTAGCAAGCTTTCGCTGCCAGACCAGCCCGTGACGCGGGTATCCAGCCTTACAGTCACCCCCAGTTCAGTCAGCCGCCGACGCACCGGGCGCGTGAGCTTGTCATCGTAGATCGGCAGTATCTGACCCTCCGCCTCGATCACGGTGACGGCGCTGCCCAGCTTGGCAAAGGCGGTCCCCAGTTCGAGCCCGATATACCCGGCGCCAATGACGGCCAAGCGCTCTGGCGGCGCATCAAGGCTCAGCGCTTCGGTCGAGCTGATCACCGCGCCACCTATGGGCAAAGGCGGCAGCATGGCCGGTGCCGATCCGGTGGCGATGACGATATGATCGGCACGGATCGTAGTATTGAGGCCGGTATCGGTTGCGACCTTGATTGTCTTGCCATCTACAAAACGGGCCCAGCCGGTAACCGTCTTGACGCCGCTGCGTTCCAGCAGGCCGCTGACGCCGGAAATAAGTCCTGAAACGACGCCAGTCATCCACGCCTTGGTTTCCCCGAAATCCAAGGTCGGCTCGGTAACGCGAATACCGTGCATTCCCTGATCGGCCTGCAATTTTGCCTGGCGGTAGGCCTGCGCCGTGTGGATCAGCGCCTTGGACGGGATGCAGCCCACGTTCAGGCAGGTGCCGCCCATCTTGTGCCCTTCGACGAGGATCGTGTCGACACCCATGCGGGCCGCGCGGGACGCGCAAACATACCCGCCGGGTCCGCCGCCGATGACAAGAAGCGTACAGCGAAGGTCAGTCATCCGGAAAGCTCCATGAACAGCATTGCAGGGGTCTCAAGCAGGGTTTTCAACGTCGCCATGAACTCTGCCGCGTTCCAGCCATCCACCACCCGGTGGTCAAAGCTGCAGGACAGGTTCATCATCCGGCGCGGGACGAAATCGCTGCCATTCCATAAGGGGCGCACGCTGATCTTGTTGATGCCGATGATGGCGACCTCGGGGTAGTTGATCACCGGGGTGGTCGCCAGCGCCCCAAGGGGTCCGAGCGAAGTGATGCTCATTGTTGATCCGCGCAGCTCTTGCGGGGTTGCGCGCCGCTCGCGGGCCGCATCTGAAAGCCGCTTGATCTCTTGCGCATTCTCCCAAAGATTGCCGGCCTCGGCATGGCGAAGCACAGGCACCATCAGCCCGGTGTCTGTCTGGGTAGCGATCCCGCAGTGCAGGGCGTCATGCCGCGTCACCACGCCCGCGTCATCGTCATAGACTGCGTTGACCTCGGGGTGATCACGGATCGCTTCGGACAGGGCTTGAACGACAAAGGGTAGCACGGTCAGCTTGCCGCGATCAGGGGCGAACCGGGCGTTGAGCGTGGCGCGAAGCTCCTCCAGTGCGTCCACGTCGATCTCTTCAATGATCGTGAAATGTGGGATGCGGGATTTGGACAGCGCCATCCGCTCGGCAATTGCCCGACGTATGCCGACGACGCGAACTTCATGGGTTTGCGGGCGTGCGGCGCGGCCCGAACGGACGGAATCCGCGCCGGAAGAGGCGAAGGCATCCAGGTCTTCGTGCCGGATGCGCCCCGCCGGGCCGGTGCCGCGAAGCTGCCGCAGATCAATGCCCATGTCGCGGGCGCGCCCGCGCACAGCCGGGGAGGCCAGCGGCCGGCCGGTGGGCCCTCGCGTCTGGACTTGCGCCTGCGAGGTAACGGACACTGCGCCGCGCGTTGGCGGCGGACTTGCGTCAGACTTCGGCTGTCGGGACGGCTCTGGGTCTGGCGTCTCGTCCGGGGGCTTGGCCGCTTCGACAGGCGCTGGGTCCTGCGCTGCGACCGCATCATCCGTCTCGATGCGCATCAGTTCGCTGCCTATCGCCATGACGTCGCCGGTAGCGCCGCCGATCCAGGTAATGGTCCCGTTGTAGGGTGACGGGATCTCGACCGTGGCCTTGTCGGTGGTAACTTCGCAGACGATGTCGTCTTCCTTTACGACATCGCCAACCTTGATCAGCCATTCGCCCAGCTCCGCCTCGGCGATGCCTTCGCCGATATCTGGCAACCGGAAAGTGCGTTCAGTCATGGCTCAGACCTCCAGAATTTTTTCGATTGCCTGCCGCACGCGTTTTGGGCCGGGGAAATAATCCCATTCCTGTGCATGCGGATAAGGCGTGTCCCAGCCAGCGACCCGCAGGATTGGCGACTCGAGCTGATAGAAACACTCGGCCTGGATCAGCGCCGCAAGCTCGGCGCCGTAGCCCGACGTGAGCGTTGCCTCGTGCAGGACGATGCAGCGACCGGTCTTGGCCACGGACGCGAATACGGTTTCGGTGTCCAGCGGCAGAAGCGTGCGCAGGTCGATCACCTCTACATCGGCGCCGCTTTCCTCGACCGCTGCCAGCGCGACGTGGACCATCGTTCCATAGGTCAAAAGGGTGATTTTTGTCCCTTCTCGGGCAATACGCGCCTTGCTCAGAGGCACCTCGAAATAACCCTCGTCGACCTCGCCCAGCGGGTGTTTGCTCCAGGATGTGGAGGGCTGGTCAAAATGGCCGTCGAAGGGGCCATTGTAGAGACGCTTGGGCTCAAGGAAGACAACGGGGTCAGGGTCGGCGATCGCGGCCAGCAGCAGCCCCTTGGCATCACGCGGGTTGGAGGGGACGACGGTTTTCAGCCCGGCGACATGGGTAAACAGCGCCTCGGGCGACTGGCTGTGCGTTTGCGCACCAAATATGCCGCCGCCGGTCGGCATCCTGACAACCATCGGGCAGGTGAATTCACCGGCCGAGCGATAGCGCAGGCGCGCGGCCTCGGAAACCAGTTGGTCATAACCGGGATACATGTAGTCGGCGAACTGGATCTCAACCACAGGCTTCAGCCCGTAGGCTGCCATGCCGACAGCAGTTCCGATAATCCCCAATTCGCTGATCGGCGTGTCGAAACACCGCTCGACGCCAAATGTTTTCTGTAGCCCGGCGGTACACCGAAAGACGCCGCCGAAGAAACCGACATCTTCGCCCATCACCACGACATCGGCGTCCCTTTCCATCGCAACGTGATGCGCGCTGCGGATGGCTTCGATCATTGACATGCGCGCCATTTCAGTGCCCCACTTCGTGCCGTTGGCGGATCAGGTGCGGCGGCATCTCGGCATAGACGTCGTCAAACATGTCGCGCGGGCTGGGGTGTCTGCCCGAGTGAAGCGTGCCAATCGCCTCGGACTCTTTCTGCGCTTCGATCACCTCGTCGCGTATTTCGGCCTCGGCCTGAATGTGCCGGTCATCGGACCAGACGCCGCGATTGATCAGATAGGTCTTCAGTCTGAGTATCGGATCGCCCAGCGGCCATGCCTTGCCCTCGTCCTTTGGGCGGTACGCCGATGGGTCGTCCGAGCTTGAATGGCTGCCAGCCCGGTAGGTGACATATTCGATGATCGTCGGACCCAGATCCATGCGCGCCCGCTCGACAGCCCATTGCGCGGCAGCATGGACAGCAAGGTAGTCATTTCCGTCCACCCGAAGCGCCGGCAGACCAAACCCGTGGGCGCGCGCGGCGAAGGTGCCGGCGTCGCCGCGGGCGATGCCCTGGAAGGTCGAGATGGCCCATTGGTTGTTAACGATGTTCAGAATGACGGGCGGCTTGTAGGTCGACGCAAAGACCAGCGCGCCGTGAAAATCGCCTTCGGCAGTCGAGCCGTCGCCGATCCAGCCTGCAGCAAGCTTGCGATCGCCTTTGATCGCCGCCGCCATCGCCCAGCCCACCGCTTGTGGATATTGTGTCGCAAGATTGCCGGAGATCGAGAAAAAACCATGCTCTCTTGAGCTGTAAAACACCGGCAATTGCCGACCTTTGACCGGATCACCATCGTTGGAATAAACTTGGTTCATCATCTTTACCAAAGGATAGCCCGACGCGATGAGCAGTCCGGCCTGCCGGTAGGTGGGGAAGTTCATGTCGCCCTTGCGCAAGGCCCGCTGAAAAGCGCAAGAGACCGCCTCTTCGCCGAGATGCTGCACGTAGAAAGATGATTTTCCCTGCCGTTGGGCCATCATCATCCGAGCGTCATAGGTGCGCAGCGTCATCATGTGGCGAAGACCCTCAAGAAGCGCGTCGTCGTCCAGCGACCCGGCCCACGGACCGACCGCTTCGCCCTTTCGGTTCAGAACGCGCACGATCGAGAATGCCAGATCCCGCATATGCTCGGGTTTCGTGTCCGGATCGGGGCGGCGGACCTCGCCTGCACTCGGGATTTCGATATGAGAAAAGTCCGGCTTTCCGCCGGGCCGCATCAGTGGCTCGGGGACATGAAGTCTGGGTGTTTTTTCGTCAGGCATTGGCACATCCCTCGATTGATACGTAGAATCTGGTCGATGCGGGCAGACAAAGTTGCGGCCGACTGCGTGGCGATTTCATTCAGCGGCAAAGAGACGTCGGAACCTTCCGAGTCAGATTGAATGAATTGCAGCGCATCAATAGTTAGCCCCATGCCACGCTCTGTGTCTATGGCGCGCGCTGACGTAAGCGTGCAGTTATCTATGTAGTGGGGTCTGTCACAGCGGCAACGTTTCTGCGCGGCTTGCGGCTGTCAGGGTGCTGAACGTCTCCGCCTTGAGGGGTATGTGAGGCGGGTTCACTCTTTGTACGGCCCATTGGGGTGACCCAAGATACGTGTCTACAACTCATCGCCCGGCATCACAGAATTTCCCGTTTGAGGGCGCGCTGCCGCAAGACAGCGTTACGGGCATGCCGGTTCGTGGTCTTGACTGCCGAAACGGGTGGTCTGATCGTGGCCCCCGGTCAGTGGATTGGGTTTGCGGGACGATCCTCGGCCCCAATCTGAAGCGCAAAGACCAATGTCGTTCATGCAAATGCTTCAACGAAAAGGCGCCAAAATCAAACCAGAAGCGAGCTGGATTGAAGCGAATTTTTGACGAATAAACGTCGCAAGAAGGGTCCGTCAAAAGCACCGAGTCATCATTTCTACCTACGCTCGGCGTCCCCTTGGTCATTTTACCCGGGCAGCACTCACAGCTGCAAAGCGGACCGGTGGCGACAATTAAAATCACAGGTTTCGCGCCGACAGACGTGGCCAACCTAACCACACCCGGGCCGAGCGGGGCCTTTCCAGCCATTGGCGACGAATATCGTCTGCGGTCGGGCTGGTCGCACTCCACACATGCGCGCACAGTCACCATCACTGACAACGATGCGACACTCAGCGAAGATCCGCGTGAATCGCAGGTTGAAGATACGTCCCAGCAAACGGCGGCTGTGACCGATGCAAACGGGCCAACGGTTGCCAGTGGTTTCGCCTATGCGGAATACGCATTCATGGTTGTAGGCCCCGGCAGCGCCCAGCTGTTAGTATACTCGATTTTTGTCGGCGATACGTTGGTCGGATATGGCGCCTATGGCCCGATACGGACAGGGGCGAATGATCTGGTAACCGCCTACTATCAACCGAACGGCTCCAGGGCCGCGTTGCACGGTTTTTTTGCAGAGCTATGAGAATGCGCTGGACAACACCATTGGCGGCACCGACGGGCAAAGACAGCCAGGCCGGGCGCGATATCATCGACGGCGGCGCTGGCAATATACCGTTTCAGGCGGGGCGGGCAACGACACGATCCAGACTTGGCAAGGCAACGAACTGCTGGATGGCGGCGATGAAGACCATCTCAGCCGAGGCTGGCGACGACTTGCTTGAGGGGCAGGCGGAGATGATTTTCTTGTCGGCGATGATGGTGACGACACCCTTGATGGCGGGAACGGTAGTGATATTTTTCTCGGCGGACTTGGCAACGATCACTTCGAGGACAGCAGCGGTCAGGACACGATCGCAGATTTCACACTGGTAACACCGGCACACTGAGTGATGGCGACAGTACCAACAATGACGTCATAGACCTAAGCGGTTATTATGATGAATTGTCCGAGCTTTATGCTGATCTTGCCGACGATATCATTCTGGACCAGTCGAACGTGATGAGCAGCGTAGGGGACGGTGTCGATTATTCGAACAACGCCCAGTTTTCCAGTACTTCTCTCCGTTTTCATGGCGCCCCGGCGGACGAGTCCGGCTTTGCCGGAGAAGACACTCGCGTTGTGTGTTTCACCTCCGGCACCGACATCCGAACCCCGAGTGGTGACGTTCTGATTGATGGGTTGCGGATCGACGATCTGGCGACCACACTGGACAACGGCCCCCGGCGCATGCGGTGGATCGGACGACGGACGCTAAATAAGGCTGAGTTGCACGCCAATCCCAGTTTGCGCCCAATTTTTGTTCGACGTAATATTCTGGCGGCTGAGCGGGATTTTCTGGACTCTCCGCAGCACTGGTTTACTGGTCGGTCGATGCGGTGATCATCTGGCGTGGGCAAGACATCTGGCGCAGAAGATGCCTGGAGTCCGGGGTGCGCACGGAAAGCGGAGCGTCGCGTATGTCCACGTGATTTTCGATGCACATCAGATCGCTTTCTCCGAGAACACACCATCTGAAAGTTTCTATCGCGGACCGATGGCGCTTCGAATGATGAACTTTGAGCCGCGCGCCGAATTGTTTGAACTATTTCGCGAGCTTTCTACCGCCAAAGTCGACAAGCACAAAGTTTCGCAGATTTATGGAGACCCTTTGAGGGGGTTTGCTACAAATCAACAGGCGGCAGCGCTGGCGAAGCTATAATCTGGGGCGCGCGCTTCAACGTATGATCGGCCGCATAAAGTTTTTCAATTTCAGCGGGCTAGCGATTAGGGGCGACACGCCGCAGTGCCGCGCGGGGGGGAGCGGCGCCCGCATCGTAGCGGGCGTCGAAATGACCGACATCCTGACCAAGAACGGCGCCGGTACCAGCGTTGTCACCGACAAGGGATGATCCGCACCGAGGTGGTGGCGAACTGGCCGGGCCAATGGGCGCGCAAGCCTGGCCTGATATGCGGCGTCGACATGCCGCTGCGCTCGGGAGAACATCATTTAATTGTGACCCAGAAGATGGAGGGCGCGCCTCCCGATCTGCTCGTCATGCGCGATTCCGATTGCTCCATCCGCTTCAAGGAGGAGGAGGGTGGGCTCGTGATGGGCGGGTTTGATCCGGTGACCGTGTAGCACATCAACACAAGATCCGCTTTTGCAAGTGCGGCGATCAGGTTATCCTCGTCCATGCCCCGAAGCAGCGGTATCTGATCGTGCCGGGCCGCCAGCAAGGCCGCATCGGCAATGCGGGTCGGCAGCTAAGCGTCGGTGCGGATGATTTTCATATAAGTCTTTCAAATTGCGCCTGATTCATTTGCAAGGCGAGCCCGCGATGTCCGTCAATGCCGACCTTCGTCATGCCGCGTCTGTCAAGGCAATCAGGTCCCGGCCGGATTTCAAGACGCCGTCCCTGATGTCGTTGGCAATGGCGTCGTCCAGTGACGCCGCGTTGCGCGTCGTCAGGGCGGCAAGGATCTCTTTGTGACGATCGATTTCGTAATATTCCGTGACACGCGTGATGACCTGACGCTGGAACGGGCCAAGTTGCAGCCAAATGCTTTCGATGATGGGCATCGACGCCTGGGCTGGATTGACTGTGTAGAGCGCGCGGTGAAAGGCCTGATTGAGCAAGGTTAACTGGTCCAGATCCCTTTCGCGGACGAACCTGTCCATTCTGTCGTCGATTTCTGTCAGCTTTTCGATGATAATATCTGACACATAAGGCAGCGCCCGGCCCGCCGTGTGGACTTCGACGGCGACGCGCAGCGCTACCAGTTCTTCAAAGCGATCAGGAGTCATCAAAGGCACCGTCATGCGCCGGTTGTCCTTGATCTGAATCGCATGTTCCGAGCTGAGCCGCCGCACGGCCTCGCGGACCGGGGTCGGGCTGAGGCCAAGGCGTTCGGCAAGGCCCCGCATGGTCAGCGATGTGCCCGGTTCGATCGCGCCCAGCATGATTGCGTTGCGCAGGCGCTCGTAGACATATTCCTGTGTCGTCGCATTGGAAGCCGCTGGAATATCAGGGATGTTGAGTTCGCCGTTGCTGGTCATGAGGCTGCCCTTGGGTTTGGTGGACCTGAGTATATTGACTAAAAAGATTGACACAATGGCGCAAACGATATTACCGTTTATAAAATGATATCACAATTGTCACAATAGTATCGAAAGGTGACACATGTCCAACAATAAGGCTGAAGCCTGGCTGGCGCAGCACCCGGAGATCGATTCCATCTTTGCCTGCGTGTGCGATCTGAACGGCACAATGCGGGGAAAACGTGTGCCGGTTGATCAGGTTTCCAAGGTGGTTGAAGGCGGATTGCGGATGCCGCTATCGATTGTCGGCATGGATATCTGGGGCGAGGATGTCGAAAACAGCGAGCTGGTCTTCGAGACCGGCGATTCCGATGGGCTATGTGATTTCACCGGCCGCCCCCTGATGCCGATCACCTGGACCAGCCGCCCGACGGCGCTGGCGATGCTGTGGATGCGCCAGGAGGACGGCACGCCGTTTCCCGGCGATCCGCGCCGCGCCCTCGCGCGCATTGCCGAGCAGTACAAAGAGCGCGGGCTGACGCCCGTCGTGGCGACCGAGCTGGAATTTTATCTGGTTGATCCCTCCGAGGATCATCCGCAGGCGCCGTGTTCCCCGGTCACCGGCAAGCGGCTGGATTCCGATGGGGCGCTGTCGCTGGACGAATTGCAGCATTTCGATGAGTTCCTGAACGACGTTTATGATGCCTGCGAATTGCAGGGCATCCCCGCGGATGCGGCGATCTCGGAAAACGGGGCAGGGCAGTTTGAAATCAACATGCGCCATGTCGCCGACCCTCTGCGCGCTGCCGATGATGCTGTGCTGTTCAAACGGCTGGTGCGCGGCATTGCCCGCAAGCACGGGTTTGCGGCCACATTCATGGCGAAACCCTATGGCGACCTGTCCGGCAGCGGTTTTCACGCCCATTTCTCGCTGATTGATGAGACTGGCGTAAACGTATTCGACAATGGCGGCGATGAAGGCACGCCGCTGATGCTGAACGCGGTGGCCGGGTTGCTGGCGACGATGCAACAGAACACGCTGACATTCGCCCCGCACGAAAATTCCTACCGCCGTCTGCTGCCCGGTGCCCACGCCCCCACAAATGTCGCGTGGGGCTATGAGAACCGCACCGCCGCGATCCGTATTCCCGGCGGCAATCCCAAGGCGCGCCGGATCGAGCATCGCGTCGCCGGGGCCGATGCCAACCCCTACCTGGTGCTGGCCAGCATTCTGGGCGGGGCGCTGCTGGGCATCGAGAATGAGATGAAGCCCGCCCCGCCGATCACCGGGGATGCCTATTCGATGAAGCTCGACAATCTGCCGCTGGACTGGGCGACAGCCATCGACGCGTTCCGCAAGGGCGCGGATGTGCCCGCCATCTTTTCCAAACGGCTGCAAACCATGCTGGTCGAAGGCAAGATGCAAGAGTTACGCAAATTTGCCCGCCATGTTACCAATTTTGAATATGACAGCTATCTGGAGGTCGTGTGATGTCTGCTCAGAACCAATCCTATGCCGGCGACGGCAGCCACACCACCAGCTACTACGCAGCCTCGGCCAACCCCGCGCCAGAGCGGCCCGCGCTGAGCGGCGAACAGCAGGTCGACATCTGCATTGTTGGCGCCGGGTATAGCGGTCTGTCGACCGGTCTGCACCTGGCCGAAAAGGGCTACAAGGTCGCCATCATCGAGGGCGCGCAGGTCGGCTGGGGCGCCTCGGGGCGCAATGGCGGGCAGATCGTCAACGGGCTGAACGCCAGCCTTCAGACGATCAAAAAGCGCTATGGTCAGGACACTGCCACATTTGTCGCCGGTCTGGTGCAGGAGGGCGGCGAGATCATCCGCGAGCGGATCAGCACCTATGACATCAAGTGCGATCTGAAGGAGGGCAACGTGTTTACCGGCCTGACCAGCGCCCATATGGGCGAGTTGGAAGACCGGATGAAGCTGTGGGCCAGCTACGGCATCAAGAACCAGGAGATGCTGGACAAGGAGCAGCTGCGCAAGCATGTGAATTCCGACCTTTACGCGGGCGGACTGATCGATCATTCGGGCGGCCATATGCACCCGCTGAACCTGGCGCTGGGCGAGGCGGCGGCGTTTGAGAAGAATGGTGGCACGATCTATGAAATGTCCCCCGTCATCGACGTCGATCACGCTGCAGCCCGGCCTGTGGTCAGAACCGCCAAGGGGTCGATGACCTGCAAGACGCTGGTTCTGTGCGGCAACGCCTACCTCGGCCATGTGGTGCCGACGCTGACCTCGCGGGTGATGCCGGTGTCGACGCAGGTGATGGCGACCGAACCCCTGGGCGACGAGCGTGCGCGCGATTTGATCCCGACCGACGTCTGCGTCGAGGATATCCGCTATATCCTCGATTACTACCGTCTGTCGGGCGACAACCGCATGCTGTTCGGCGGCGGTACGGTCTACGGTGGCGCGGACCCCAGCGACATCAAGGCCAAGCTGCAGCGCAACATGGACAAGGTGTTCCCGCAGCTCAAGGGCGTAAAGATCGACTACGCCTGGAGCGGTAATTTCGCCCTGTCGTTCAGTCGCGTACCGCAGATGGGCCGCATCGGCGCCAACACCTATTTCGCGCATGGCTATAGCGGCCACGGCGTTACCGGATCACATACTTTCGGGCGCATCCTGTCGGAGGCGATAGACGGCGACCTGACCCGCTTTGACGTCTTTGCCAAAGTGCCATGGTATCCATTCCCCGGCGGCCGCATGTTTCGGGTGCCGTATTCGGTAGTGGGTTCATGGTGGTATGGCCTGCGCGATAAGCTTGGCGTGTGACAAAAAGAATAAAAAAAAATCCAAAGGGAGGATACGATGAGAAAAACGACATTGATCTGTAGCGCGCTTGCGCTGACCGCCGGTGCGGCGTGGGCCGAAAGCGAGCTGAACGTCTATCACTGGTCCGATTATGTGGCCCCCGATACCGTTGAGAATTTCGAGGCGAAAACCGGCATCACGGTGAATTACGATGTTTTCGACAGCAATGAAGTGCTGGAGGCCAAGATGCTGACCGGGTCCAGCGGCTATGACGTGGTGGTGCCGTCGATCGAATTTCTGGCCCGGCAGGCGCAGGCAGGCCTGTTTGCCGAGATCGACAAGGACAAGCTGGAGAATTACGGCAATCTTGATCCCGATATCCTCAAGATCATCGCCGTGAACGACCCCGACAACACTTATGGCGTCCCCTACATGATGTTCTCCACCGGGATCGGCTATAATGTCGACATGGTTGCCGAGCGCATTGACGCAGATAAAATCGGCAGCTGGGACATGGTGTTTGATCCCGACACCGCCGCCAAGCTGGCCGATTGCGGCCTTGTCGTGCTGGATTCCCCATCCGAGATCATGGCGCCGGCGCTGAATTATCTGGGGCTTGATCCAAACTCTGAGGACAAGGCCGATCTGGAGAAGGCAAGCGAGCTGTTGATGGGAGTGCGTCCCTACATCCGCTATTTCCATTCGTCGCAATATATCAACGATCTGGCCAATGGCGATATCTGCGCCGCGGTCGGCTATTCGGGCGACGTGCTGCAAGCGCGTGACCGTGCCGCCGAGGCAGGTCAGGGGATCAATATCACCTACGCGATCCCGAAAGAGGGCGCACAGATCGGCTTCGACATGCTGGCGATCCCCGACGATGCACCCAACCCCGAGAACGCGCTGAAATTCATTGACTATATTCTTGAGCCGAAGGTGGCGGCAGACATCACCAACTATGTCTATTTCGGTAACCCAAACACCGCCGCGACCGAGTTCGTAGACGAAGACGTGGCCAACGATCCCGGTATCTATCCGCCTCAGGACGTTCGCGCCAAGATGTTCGCGCTCAAGCCGCACTCGGCGCGCTATGACCGGACGCTGACCCGCGCCTGGACCACGATCAAGACCGGCAAATAATCGCGTGGGTTGCCGCCCGGACCCGGCCCGGGCGGCAACTATTCTCCAAGATGAATTTGGGAGCAACCATGTCCGAAGCGACTCCAGTGCCTGATGCGAAACCTTGGAACGATCCAAGCGCGGTGCCCTTTTTGCAGATCAACAACGTAACCAAGAAGTTCGGCAGCTTTACCGCCGTGAACAATGTCTCGCTGGACGTCTACAAAGGTGAGATATTTTGCCTTTTGGGCGGATCAGGCTGCGGCAAGTCGACTTTGCTGCGGATGCTCTCGGGGTTTGAGGATCTCAGTTCGGGCCAGATCATCATCGACGGACAGGATCAGGCCGGCATCGCGCCCTATGACCGTCCCACCAACATGATGTTCCAATCCTACGCGCTGTTTCCGCATATGAGCGTGGAAAAGAACATCGCCTACGGGTTGAAACGCGACGGACTGCCCAAGGCCGAGATCGCCACCCGCGTCACCGAAATGCTGTCGCTGGTGCAGATGGACGACTTCGCCACCCGCAAGCCGCATCAACTGTCCGGCGGCCAACGCCAGCGCGTCGCGCTGGCCCGCTCGCTGGTGAAAAAGCCCAAGCTGCTGATGCTGGACGAACCTCTGGGTGCGCTGGACAAGAAACTGCGCGAAGAAACCCAGTTCGAACTGATCAATATTCAGGAAAGCTTGGGCGTGACCTTTGTCGTCGTTACCCACGATCAGGAAGAGGCGATGACCCTGTCCAGCCGGATCGGCGTGATGACCGCAGGCCAAATCGTACAGGTCGGCACCCCGCGCGAGATCTACGAATTCCCGCAAAACCGGTTCGTCGCAGATTTCATCGGATCCGTTAACATATTCGAGGGCCGCATCACCGAGGATGGCGAGGATCATGTTATGGTCCGCTCGCCCGATGCCGGTGGGGACATATACGTGCCGCACGGTATCAGCGGCGTGATCGGCCAGAAAGTTGCCGTCGCGGTGCGCCCGGAAAAGGTGCAGATCAGCAAGGGCGATCTGGGCGATCTGCGCAACAAGCTGAGCGGCACCATCGACGAGATTGCCTATCTGGGCAATTCCTCGGTCTATCAGGTGCGGCTGGACAGCGGCAAAATGTTGCGCGTCAGCCAATCCAATCAGGCTCGCTCCGAAGAAAGCGCGCTGACCTACAAGGACCGGGTAAATCTGGGCTGGGCCGGCAGCGCCGGTATCGTGGTGACGTCATGAACAGCCTGCCGCTTGGATCGCGGATCGGGGCGCTTCTGGGCCGGATGGGTCTGAAGGGGCGCCTTCTGGTCATTGCTATTCCGACCGTCTGGCTCCTGGTATTCTTCCTTATCCCGTTTTTGGTGGTTGCGAAGATATCCTTTTCTGAGGCCGCTATTGCCCGGCCGCCCTATTTGCCGATCACGGAGTGGGTCGATGGATTTTTCACGATTAACCTGAATTTCGGCAACTACATGTTCCTGCTGGAAGATCCGCTTTACGTCGCCGCCTATCTTGGGTCGGTCAAGATCGCCGCCATTTCCACCATCATCGCGCTGCTGATTGGATACCCGATGGCCTATCTGATCGCGCGCTCGGCGCCTGAACGGCGTAACCTGCTGCTGATGATGGTGATCTTGCCGTTCTGGACGTCTTTCCTGCTGCGCGTCTATGCGTGGATCGGATTTCTCAAGGGCAATGGCATTATCAATAATCTTCTGATGAACGTCGGCATCATCGACGAACCGCTGGTGATGCTGCAAACTGATTTCGCGGTCTATGTCGGCGTCGTCTATACTTATCTGCCGTTCATGATCCTGCCGCTTTATGCCAATCTGGTGAAACTGGACGAGGCTTATTTAGAGGCGTCGGCCGATCTGGGCGCGCGCCCGGTCACTACGTTCTTTACCGTCACTCTGCCGCTGTCGATGAGCGGGATCATCGCGGGCTGCATGCTGGTGTTCATTCCCGCGGTCGGCGAATTTGTCATCCCGGCGCTGCTTGGCGGGCCGGACACTCTGATGATCGGGCAGGTTCTCTGGAATGAATTCTTCTCGAACCGGGACTGGCCGATTGCCTCGTCCGTGGCCATCGTGATGCTGTTCGTGCTGGTGATACCGATCATGCTGTTGCGCTGGGCGCAGGCTTCGGGCGGAGGGGAATCCTGATGAAACGTAAATCCCGATTCCTCATGATCGTCGGCATCTTGGGGTTCGTGTTCCTTTACGCGCCGATCCTGTCGCTGGTGATCTTCAGCTTTAACGAAAGCCGTCTGGTGACGGTCTGGGGGGGCTTCTCGACCAAATGGTATGGCGAGCTGTTCCGCGATCCGCAAATCCTGGACGCCGCCTGGGTCAGCCTGCGCATCGCACTGGCCAGCGCGACCCTGTCGGTGGTGATCGGCACGGTCGCCTCCTTCGTGCTGATCCGGTTCCGGCGCTTCCGCAGCAAGACGCTGCTGAGCATGATGATCACCGCGCCGCTGGTCATGCCCGAGGTCATCATCGGCCTGTCCCTGCTGTTGATGTTCGTGGCGATGGAGAATGTCATCGGCTGGCCCGGCGGGCGGGGGTTGCTGACCATCATCATCGCGCATTCAACCTTTGGCGCGGCCTATTCGGCGGTGATCATCCAGTCGCGGCTGGTCGATATGGACCTGTCCATCGAAGAGGCGGCGCTGGATCTGGGCGCGCGTCCGGTGCGGGTGTTCTTCGACGTGACGCTGCCGGTGATCGCGCCGGCGCTGATGTCGGGCTGGCTGCTGGCCTTCACGCTCAGCTTGGACGATCTGGTGGTTGCCAGCTTTGTTTCCGGCCCCGGCGCGTCGACGCTGCCGATGGTCATCTTCTCCAAGGTCCGGCTGGGGGTCAGCCCGGATGTCAACGCGCTGGCCACGATCATCATCGGACTGGTGTCGCTGGGGATCATAGTCGCGGCCTTGCAGATAAACCGCAGCAAAAGGATGTCTCGGCGCTGAGGGCGCGCCGCGGCGCAGGAGGATTACCTATGAGGTTGCGGGCATGATAATGCGGTCCGATCTGTGCAGAGTTTGGACCGCTCTGGTGAACGAGTGAGACCGAGAGTTTCGTGAATGTCGTTCAGGTTAGGCCGGTCCACTCAGAATGCGCACGCGCAAAGGTGCCGCCATCCGTCTGAAGGAAAACTGCTTTGGAACGCAGCTGGAGTTCTTGAAAAAAAGCTGAGGCGGCTGCGTATGTCAGATGACGTCTTCGGTGGCGCCCTGGCGGAGCGGTCTTGCGTTTGCCAACGGTCCGCTGCGGCACGATGCTACAAAGCCAAACGTGAACGCGTTAATGGAAATCTCTGGTTTGGATATGCTCCGACACGCTTAAGCAAAGGATTTGGCGCCTTCGGCATAATGCTGCCGGCGCAACGACCCGGACGGGTTCAACCCCCGGATGTGTTTGCTCAGAATTGTCGACGGACGCATTGCGCTACGGTATGATGAGTAAATAATAAGTGGGCGGGGCGTGGATTTCAGCGCCGTACCGGGCGCGCGGTTTTCTGCGCCGATCCACACAGTTCAGGTAGCGATTTTGTAATGAGGCATTCTAAATATGACCGATGAAGCCAAGGGCCTGGCGCTCGTGACCGGTGCTACGGGATTCACCGGGGGACGGTTGGCTGAAACTCTTGTGACGCGGGGCTATCGCGTGCGCGCGATGGTGCGTGACGCGGACGGTGAGGCGGCGCGGACACTGCGCGGGCAGGGCATCGAGGTGACGCAGGGCGATCTGACGGATGCCGCCGCAATCGCGCGGTCGATGGAGGGGGTCACGCACCTGTTCAACATTGCCGCGGCCTACCGCGATGCCAGCCATCCGGACGACTATTATTTCCGGGTGAATCGCGACGCGGTTCAGTATCTGCTGGACGCAGCCGACACAGCAGGCGTCGCGCGGATCGTGCACTGCTCAACCTGCGGCGTGCATGGCGACGTCGTGGAAATTCCCGCGACCGAGGAAACGCCCTTTAGTCCCGGCGACGTCTATCAGCGCTCGAAACTTGAGGGCGAAGAGATCGCGCGCGCAGCGATGGCACGGGGCGCACCGGTATCGGTCATCCGCCCCACCGGCATCTATGGGCCCGGCGACACGCGCTTTCTCAAGCTGTTCCGCACAGTGGGCAACGGGACGTTCCGCATGTTCGGTGACGGCGAGATTGCCTATCACATGACCTACATCGATGACATCGTCCAAGGATTGATTCTGGCCGCCGAACATCCCGCCGCGGTGGGCGAGGTGTTTCTGATCGGCGACGAAAATTACACCACGCTCAACCTTCTGGTGGCCGAAGTGGCGCGCGTTCTGGACGTCGCGCCGCCACGCGGCCACCTGCCGGTTGCGCCGCTGATGGCTGCCGCTGTGGTGTGTGAGGCAATGTGCAAACCTTTCGGGATCGACCCGCCGCTGCATCGTCGCCGGGTGTCGTTCTTTACCAAAGCGCGCGCTTTTTCCGTGGACAAGGCCAAGCGCACCATCGGGTTTCAACCGCAAACGAGCTTGGCCGAAGGGCTGCGCCTGACGGCGGCATGGTATCGTGAAACCGGCCGGCTTGCCCCCGCTAAACCGAGGCAGGCGGCGTGAGCGATCCGGCCATCGCCGATATCGGGGCGCCCGATGCGGATCTGGACCCATCGGGCGATCGCTATGCCGCACGGTTCGCCGGTCCGGCAGGGGCATATCTGCTGACCCGGCAAACCGACGCGCTGCTGGGGTTCCTGCGCGATCTGCCGGGGGCGTCGATCCTGGATGTCGGGGGTGGGCACGGGCAATCCGCGCGCCCGCTTCTGGCGGCGGGGCATCGCGTCACCGTGGTTTCCAGCAGCCGTGCGGCGTGGGGGCAGGTGGCAGATCTGGATCACCCGTTGCTTGAGCGGCAGGTCGGGGAGCTGTTGCATCTGCCATTCGCAGATCAGAGCTTTGACGTGGTGCTGGCATTGCGGATGATGGCCCATGTCGGTGATTGGCAGGCGCTGCTGGGCGAAATGACGCGCGTGGCGCGGCGGGCCGTGATCGTCGATTTTCCGTTGCCCGGCGGGGCCAACCGGGCCAAGCCGCTCCTGCTGTGGGCCAAGAAGCGGGCCGAGGGCAATACCCGCGACTATGCCACCATGGCGCGCCGTGACGTTCATGCACAGCTGGGCAGGCTTGGGTTTGGCGTCGCGGGTGAGGTGGGGCAGTTCGTGCTGCCCATGGTCCTGCACCGGATGCTGAAGGCGCCGCGCGTCTCGCATGGTTGCGAGGCAGCGTTGCGGGCCATTGGGCTGGACCGGACCTTTGGCACGCCGGTCGTGCTGCGCGCGGATCGCCTGTCATGACGCGGGATGTGCAACAGGGCAAGCCGGCCCCCGAAAAGGATCGCGTGGTCGATGCCCTGTCCGAAGGCGGTTCGGCCTTTGCCAAATATCAGACATTCTTTGTCGGGCGGCCCGGCATCTGGGCCTTTTTGCGATACGAATTTGCCACATCGCTCGCCGGGGGATTTCCCGGCGCTGCGGGCTATGCGCTGCGCAAGGCGCTGTATCCGGGCCTGTTCGGGCGTGTGGGCCGCGGAGTGAATTTCGGACGCAACGTGATACTGCGCTGCCCGTCCCGCATACATCTGGGCGCTGGCGTGGCGATAGACGACAATTGCACCCTGGACGCGCGCGGCGCGGCGCAGGAGGGCGGTCTGTCGATCGGCGACGGCACGCTTTTGGCGCGCGATGTGATCGCGGTGGTCAAGCAAAAGCACCTGCATATCGGCAAGGGCGGCTCTATCGGCAGCCAGACGACGCTGTCTGCCGTTTCAGGTATCCGCATCGGAGATCATGCCATCGTGGCCGGTCACTGCTATATCGGCGGCGGGCGCTATCGCACTGACCCGCAGGCTGGACCAATGGTGCTTCAGGGACTTGAGACGCGCGGCGAGGTGGTGATCGGCAATGACGTCTGGATCGGGGCCGGGGCGCGGATCCTTGACGGGGCGCGGATCGGTAACGGTGCGATCATCGCCGCAGGGGCTGTGGTCACCGGCGAGGTGGCGCCGTTCGAAATCCACGGCGGCGTCCCCGCGCGCCGGATTTCCAGCCGCAAGCCCGGCCCGGAGGTGGCCAGTTGACCGCGTGGCCTGCCGCTGGCCCCAACCACGCGGGGCACGCGCGCGAGTGCCGGATCGCGGGACATCACGTACGGTGCTACTCTGAATACAGATTTTCTTTTGGCGGATCATCCCGATGAAGCACTCTGATGCGAAAACCGGCGTATCCGGTGAAAGCCTGACCCGCCAGCGCGCGGGGCCGTTGCAGAAATACCTGTCGCGTGTCGTGGGCAGCGACCGGATCCGTCGCCTGATCCTACACGAGGCGGTCATTATGTTCGCCGGGCAAATGCCCGGCGCACTGGGGCTGGTACTGCGCCGCGCGCTCTATCCGCTGCTGTTGGGCCATTGTGGCCGGGGCGTGGCGTTTTCGCGCGGGGTAGTGTTGCGCTGTCCGGACAGGTTGTCGGTGGGCGACGGTACCATGATCGACGACCGTGTCTTCTTTGACATCAAAAGCCGGGACGCCCGGCTGGGTCTGGGAGCCCGCAATCAGATCATGCACGGCGTGCATTTCGAAACCGGATATGAAGGCAGTATCACTCTCGGCGACGATTGCTTTGTCGGCGCCTTTGCGATTCTCAACGGGCAGGGCGGGATCGACATCGGCGACAACGTCCTGATCGCCGGCCACTGTCATATCGTCGCGGGCAATCACCGGTTCGACGATCCGGCCCGCCCGATCAACGCGCAGGGTTTCGACAGCCGCGGTATCGTGATCGAGGACGATGTCTGGCTTGGGGCCGGGGTCAAGGTGCTGGACGGTGTGCGGATCGGACGCGGCAGCGTCATTTCGGCGGGGGCGGTCGTGATCCGCGACGTCGCCCCCTTCAGCATCATGGCCGGGGTTCCGGCGCGGTTCCTGCGGCAGCGCGGAGAGGACGTCGACGCCGACGGACATAAGGCCAAGACGAAAGACGGGGAGTCGACGCGATGACCGCGACCGTGAAGGGACCACTTCGGACCTACCTGCCGCTGATGATCAAGATCGCGGTCAGCCTCGGATTGATCGGCTACCTGTTGTTTATCCAGATCGACAATATCGGCGATATCCGGGCGGCTGTGTCACAGGCCGATCCTGCCTTGCTGGCGCTCGCGTTCGCGCTGAACGTTATCGGCTATCTGGTATGTTCATGGCGCTGGCAGCTTTTGCTGCGCGCACAGAAATTCGCGGTGCCGCTGATCGAATTGGTCCGCGCCTATACGATCGGAATCTTCTTCAACTCCTTCCTGCCCGGCGTGATGAGCGGCGATCTGATGCGCGCGATGGATATCTCGGACCGGGTGCCGTCCTACACAAGGTCGTTCCTGATCCTGTTTGTCGAGCGGCTGACCGGCATGTTTGGCCTGCTGCTGCTGGCCGTAATTGCGCTGCCGACGATCGGCTGGGACGTGGTGTCGCGTACCGGGATTGGCTGGATGCTGTTTGCTGTGGCGGGTGTGCTTGTGGCGCTGACGGCGATTTTCCTCAGCCGTCATATGCGTGCGGCAGCATCAAGCCTGGGCCGGCTTCGCGGTCTGGGCTGGCTGAGCGGTATCATGGAGCGGATCAACGAAACCTCAATGGCGTTCGCCACGCGGATGCGGGTCGTCTATGGCTGCGTCGGCGTCTCGTTCTTCTTTCAGGCCAATGTGGTGCTGCACTACTGGCTGATCGGGCTGGCGCTGGGGATCGACCTGCCGCTGATGATCTATTTTGCGATCATCCCCGTATCGCTGTTCGTTATGATGATTCCGGCATCGGTGAACGGCATCGGAATCCGTGAACAGGCGTTTCTGTATCTGTTTGGACAGTTCGGAGTGGCAGGAGAGCTTGCCATCTCGCTGGCGTGGATCGCCTTTGCCATGGTGATGGTGCAGGCCGTGGTCGGCGGTGTGGTGTTCGGTCTGCGCCGCAAGCGGTCAAAACCTGCGGTTGCCGGATCTTGACCGGTGCGGGGAATCGTACCGGTGCCGACCCGTGCCTTGCGCCTGACGGGATTGAATTGCGTTATTTCGAGGTTGGCAATGTCGGAGCATGATCAAACTGGACGCCGGGATGAGGGCCGGTTTGCCGGGCCGGGCCTTTCTGTCCGTGCGGGGGTAATAATTTCGATCATCATCTTGGCGGCGGCGCTTTTGACCCGGATCGGGCTGATGACGGCGCCACCGGAGTTTGACGAGCTTTATCACTATATCCCAGCACTGGGGTGGGGAGAGACAGGCGAGCTTCGGATCCTTGATGGCAGCTATACACGGGCGGCGCCCTATACCCTGGCTGTGGCACGTTTCCTCGAGTTGACCGGACAGGACAGCCTTGCGGCGGCGCGGATCGTATCGTTGCTGCCGGGATTGGCGCTGCCACTGGCGCTGTTCTGGTGGCTGCGCGGCCCGGCGGGGGTGCTGGCGGCGGGGATCGCATCGTGTTTCGCCGTGCTGTGGCCCCAGGGCATCCTGGAATCGCAGATGCTGCGATTCTATTCGCTGCACGTGCTGCTGTTCTTTGCCGGGGCGGTCGCAGTCTATACGGCCGCAACCGGGCAGGGACTGGCGCGATGGGGCTGGGCCATCTCTGGGCTGATGTTGCTGGGCGCTGCGACGCTTTTGCAAATCACGACGATCGTCGGTTGCGGCGGGCTGGCGATCTGGCTGGTGGGGTGGGCGATCATGGCGGTGCGTCCCGACCGACGCTGGATATGGGCGCTGGCTGGCGCGTTGCTGATCCTTGCCGCAGTCGCAGTTCTGTGGCCGACTGGCGTGCTTGAAAAGGCTTGGGCGCTCTTGCGTTTTTCGCCCGGCAACGCGATGGGCAAGCGCGACTACTTCGCCTTTTATCACAACGGTCTGCGCGGCGCATATGAGACGTTCTGGCCGCTTTTCCCGGTTGCGGCGCTGCTTGCGCTTCGCGTAAATGCAAAGGTCACGTGGTTTTGCGTTGCGATCTTTGGCACCGTCATTGTGGTTCAGTCCGTTGGCGCGATGAAGGCAGATCGCTACATCTCGGTTGCGATGCCCTTCTTTTTTGCCGTCTGGGGGATGGCAGGTGTCCTGCTGGTGCAGCTCGCGCGCCCGCATGTCTCTGCGGCAGTTCTCGTTGGCTGCGCCGGATTCATGCTGGCCGCAAACGGATTCGTCATTTCATCGGCAAAACTGGCTGCGGGGGGCGGGTACGAAACCAGATACCGGCCGGATTTTTCGGGCCTGGCCGATTTGCTGAAACCCTGGCGGGACGTGCCGTTCCTGGCCACCACGAACGAGCTGCACATGGTGGCTGAACTCGGCGACTACGACGTCGATCTGCGCCAGCATGCGGGTTGGGAGGCGGAGTTTGATTCCGCCGCGTTGTTTGGGCGCGATCCGCGCACCGGTCGCTTTGCCGTGCGCGGCGAGGCTGGGATGGCCCGGCTTTTGGCATGCGTTCGCGTCGGCGTAGTGGTCAGCCAGGCCGAAATCTGGGACGGTGACCGCATCGGCGACGCGTTCCGCCGGGCGGCAGCGGCGCAGGGCATTGCACTGCATGTAAGGCGCGCGGGGGCATTTGTGGCGGTTCGGTGGGACGAGGCAGAGCCGCGCATTCCGCAATGCGGCGGCGTGCCCGATTTTTGATCCTGCCACCCCGGCGGCGCTCTCCGGCTCTTCACAAGAGAGTGGAAGTTTTTCCATGGAGCGTTAAACTGGGTATGCAGGGAAAACTTGAAGCAGGCCGGAGAGTTCTTGCCTGCGTCGTCATTTAAACTTTCGCGCCCCGCTGCCGGTCTTGGCGGCGGCGTGTTCATTTCGATATTCAGATCAGGATTTTCCGCCATGCTGTATTCACCATCACATCAATTCATCTTCGTCCACATCTACAAGACCGGCGGTGAATCGGTCATGGCGGCGCTGCGAAAGTACTGCCCGGTCTATCTGCGCAACCGCTATGTCCGCAAATCCGTGCAGGTTTTGCCCATGGTGGCTCAGCCGGTGATGGATTGGCGCGAGGCGCTGGTGAATCGCCAGCACATGACCGCCGAACAGATCCGCGAGGTGATGCCGGGCGATCTATTCGATGCGGCGATCAAATTTGCCTTTGTGCGCAATCCTTGGGATTGGCAGGTCTCGGAGTATTCCTATGCCTGCCAGTCAAAGGCGCATCCCTACCACGAGCAGGTGACGGGGTTCGGTGATTTCGACACATATATCCGCCACAAATGCGAAAATGACACGCGACTGCAATGCTCCTTTGTCTACGACAGAACCGGGACGCGTCTGGTGCAGCATGTCGGCCGGTTCGAAACGCTGAGCGATGATTTTGCCCGGATCTGTGCGGCGCTGGGACTGAACGAGACGCTACCGCATGTCAACGCGTCCAAACGCAAGCGCGATTGGCGCAGCTATTATACCGACACGACATTCGATCTGGTGCGCGAGGCCTACAAGCTCGACATCCAGACGTTCGGCTATAAGGACGGCGTGTCCGAGAATGGTTCGATCCCCGATCGCCTGGACGCGCCTGCCGGATGGCATGAATTGCCAAAGGGCGCCAGGGTCTGACATCGCGTTCGGCCTGACGCTTGATCCTAGTGCTTCGGCCGCCTGGCCAGATATATGGTGTCGCCGCGAATCAGGGCGTAGCGGGCCGCCTGTGCCCCGCCGGCCACGACCTTGTCCAGTTCGAAACCTGCCCCGCGGATGCGGTCGTCGATATCGCTGCCGAAGAAAAGCACGTGATCGGCCTGTCCGAAATGGCGATGCCGCTCTTTTGGCGTGGTGATCGAGGGGTCTTCATAGCTGTGCTGCCATGCGTAGGTCACCGGCGTCGTCAACAGCGCCAGCCCCCCGGGACGCAGGATGCGCAGCAGTTCGGGCAGTGCTTTGCTGTCGTCCACATGTTCAAGGACGTGGTTGGCCATGATCGTGTCGACCGACGCGTCGGGAAGGTCGATCTTTTCCATGTCAATTACCAGATCCGCCCGACCGGGCGTGATATCCGCCGTGCGATACTCCGTACTGCGCGAGCGTATCTCGTGCTCCAGGCTGGGCTCGGGGGCAAAGTGCAGGAAACTGCCAAAGCCGTCGGCGGGCGCGTCGGAATCCATCCAAAGCTTGATAAAGCGGTGCCGCTCGCGCGATTTGCATGCCGGGCATTCGCTGTCAAAGCGCAGAGCGTTTGATCCGAATATGGGATCGAAAAGCCCCGAATACCCACAGAGCGGGCAGGCGTATGGCTGTTGTTCGCCCACAGGACGTGACATCGCGACAAAAAGCTTGGCAAGGCGCTCGCGGCGATGTTGCGACAGCCGGGACGCCAGCCGTTCGACGGTTCGTATTCCGGCTTTGTTCATTATTCCCAATAGACTGTTTCTCCAATGATTTGTGATGCGGGTCAGGATGAGGAGGGCGTAACTTCGGGGTCTGCAAGGTCATGAGGCGGGGTGACGCCGATCCGCGGCATGATCTCATCTTTCATGAAACGCGCCAATTTGCGCTCGAACGCGGGACGGCTGTATTCGGCCTGCACCCGTATCCGGGCCGCATCGGCCAGCCTTGCGCATAATGCGGGATCGTCGATCAGGGCCGCGATGCCGCGCGCCATGCTGGCCACGTCCGGGTCCACCAGCATGGCGATCTCATCGTCCAGAGCCTGCGTGTGGGTCGGCAGCCGCGTGGCCAGCAGGGGCCGACCGGAATCGAGGTAGCTGTAAACCTTCATCGGCGTGTTGCGCCCCTGAATGCGCGGCGACGCCACGATGCTGGCCTGTGCCAGATAACGCCCGATCTGCGACACCGGGCGCGGTCCGAGGATCGACACACGCTCGTCGAGCCCAAATGCGTGCGCGCGCGCTTTCAGGGCGGCGACGTGGGACGGGGTGCCGCCGATGATGACCAGCTGTCCTTCGGTCCCGTCCTCCACTGCCGCGGCGAACCCGTCTAGCAACAGGTCCACGCCTTGATAGGGTTCCAGATTGCCCATATACATGATCACCGGCGCGTCGAAACGGCAATCCTCGGGCGGTAGACCGGGTGGTGCATCATCCGTCAGCGGAATATCCTCAAGGGTCTGCACAGGCAGCTTAGGTGCGTGCGCGCGCGTCGTTTCCTCAAGAGCGCGGCAGCAGGTGATGGCGCCCACCGCCCCGCGTGCGGCCCGTCCCTCGGCCCGCTCGAATATCCGCAGCAGCCAGCCCGGCAGCGAGAATTTGTCGTTCAGCTGTTCAGGGATCGAACTGTCGATATCGCAGATATAGGGCACGCCAAAGACGCGCCTGAGCAACAATGCGATATACGCCGCCTCTTCGACCGCGATGATCAGGTCATGGCGGCCCCTTCGGATCATGGCGGCTGCCTTGGGTAGCATGACCAGATCGGCAAGGATCTTGCGGCCGGAAAAACCGGGGCCGATGCCCGTCAGGATTCGCCAGTCCGGCAGCCGATGGATATTGACGCCCGCGATGTCCACCTGGGTGCCGCCGGGAAACACCATCAAGTCGACATCGTGGCCCTGAGCGGCGAGGGCTGTCGCCAGATTGCGCACCGCAATGGGCGTGCCACGTTCGACAAAGAACGGCTGTGGGGCGAGAATCAGGATATGCATGGCAGAGCCTTCGACAGGGTGCAGCGCTCTACGGGGATGGACGCGCACCATCGCCGGGCGTTGCTGGCCGATGCGGGCAGGAGCCTGAAAAACCGGTCCGGATTTGGGCGAATGGATATCAAGCCGTAAATACCTCACCGAAAAAATTATGTTTAAAATGCGGGGTAGGCGTCTTGGCCCCAGTGCGAGTGTCGCGCCTTGCGGGCGTTACGGCAAGAAAAAGATGGCCGCGCATGTCTGGTGTTGCGCCTGCGTCTGGCAAGATGACGTAGAAATTGCGCAGGGATGCGCGAATATTGCCGGTGCGCAGGGCCACTCTGCGCGCTTTGCGCGGCAACGGTCATGCGATAGATCTGCGAGCAGGCATTGCGCGGACCGGGCATGTCGTTGATGGTGCGCGACAGCGCCGAACGGAGAGAGCAATGCTGCACATCATCGCGAGAACGGCACCGATTCCCGCATCTGTCGCGCGGTGGCGCAGTCGGCGCAACCGCGCGCCGGATGCACCATCGCCCTGCACACTGCCACCGGAGCCGCAACGGTGAAACAATCCACGCCGCGATCGCGCGTTCCAGGCGCCTCCTTCTTTCTCAACATCAGCGCGATGGCGGGCGGGCGGGTGCTGTCCATCTTCGCGCAGGTGCTGGTTCTGCCGATCATCGCGCGCTACCTCACTGTCGCAGATTTCGGTGCCGTCGCGCTGGCGATGGGCATCGTCGTCTTTGCCCAGCTGCTCAGCGATTGCGGTCTTGGCCGCTCGCTTATCCGACGGTCCGAGCTTGTCCCCGAGGAATGGGACAGCGTGTTCTGGCTGCTCGCGGGCCTTGGCACCTTGCTTGGGCTGACTTTGTTCCTCACCGCGCCGTTATGGGAGGCGTTGTTCAACATGCCAGGACTGGCGGCGCTTGTTCAGGCACTTTCGGTTATACCCTTGATGCAATCGCTGTCGGCTGTCTCAAACGCCGCGCTGGAACGCGACGAACGTTTCGTGTGGCTAGGCGGGTTGCGGGCCATTGCCGTGGTCCTGAGCCTCACGGTCACCATTTGGCTTGCGATCGCCGGGGCCGGAGCATGGTGCCTGATCGTTCAGCAGATCGTGCTGTTTGCGACGCTGGCACTGGGAGCCGCCATCGCCAGTCCCTACCGCCCGCAGCTGCGGCTGGAGCCTGCATGGTTGACCGGGCATCTGCGCTTTGCCCGTGATACCGTCGGCACCTCGCTTGTCTTTACGCTGCAGCGGCAGGCGCCGGTGATGATGCTGGGCTACGTGCTGGGGGCCGGTCCTCTGGGCCTGTTTTCGATGGCGCTGCGGCTGCTTCGACTGCCGGAACTTGGCCTGTCTGGCCCAGCTTCGCAAGTTGTCTACGTGCGGATGGCACGGCGAGCCTCGGACCCAGCGGGCATCGGTGCGCTATACATCGCGGCGCTGCGCTTGCTGGCGCTGGTCATCCTGCCGGGCATGTTTTGCCTTGCGGGTTTTGCGCCGGACCTGATCCCGCTTCTGCTCACTGATCGGTGGGGCGATGTGGCGCTGGTGTTTGCGCTGGCGGCCCCGGCCTTTGCGCTTGAGGCGTCGACCGCGATGGCAGGCATGGCATTTTATGCCGCAGGCCAGACCACCATGCGGCTGCGCATGGCGACCGAACGCGCGATCCTGCAGATCGCCTGCGTCGCGGTCGCGGTGCCCTTCGGCCTCAATGCAGTGGCGGTGGCGCTGTCGCTATTTGCATTGGCCTATACGCCACGGCTCTGGTGGTATACCGGGCGCGCTGCGCCCTTCGCGCAGCGCAAGGCGTTTGCGGCAGTTGCCTGGCCTGCGGCGGTCGGCATTCTGGCGTGGTTCGTCTCGTCGCTGTTCGTCGCGCCAGCCGTGGCGCAGGACGCAGGTCGTCTGATGGCTGCTGCGGTCGGGATAGCGATCATCTCCTGGGCGCTTGGTGCGCTGCCGCAAATAGCCGCGCTGCGCCGGGACGTTGCGTTGCTGCGCGCGGGCTGAGTCGCTGAGCGTGACAAACCCGGCGACAACCTGAACGTGTAACTGGTTATTTTTTAGCCGCCAGGCCCACAATGCTTGCCGTTTTGCGTCATGGGCTTAAAATGTGAAAGCTGCATTTTTCAGCTAATTTGAGATGTAATATTACTTTCAATTGCTTTTAGGAGGTTTGCTGTGCTGAAGGACTCACTCGATTCGCTGGATCCCGGTACTTGGGCCGTCTCCGACTTCGCCGTTGCCGCCAGTTGGAACCAGACCGCTTGGAGTTCTGACTACCTGGAGTTGACTCAAGGCGAGGTCCGGCTGACCTTGGATGGGGCGGATACCGACGGCAAGACCTATACCGGCGCGGAACTGCAGTCGCGCCAATTTTACGGCTATGGCTCTTATGAGGTCGTGATGGCGCCATCGGACACCTCCGGCGTGGTGTCTTCTTTCTTTCTGTACAATAATACTTTCTTTGGCGGCACGCAGCATAACGAGATCGACATCGAATTTCTGGGTGACGACACGACCCAGATCCACCTTAACTACTATTACGGCGACGAACGGCTCGGCGCGCACGAGACCGTCGCAATCGATCTGGGGTTCGACGCGGCTGCGGCGCTTCACAGCTATCGCATTGATTGGCTGCCGGACGGTATCTCCTGGTATGTGGACGACGCGCTGATCTACGCGGTCTCAGCTGACGTCGCACCAGTGCCGATCCCCGATGAGGGGATGAAGATGTTCATGAACATCTGGACCGGCGGCGCCGGATTGCAGAATTGGCACGGACCAGTCGCACCAGACGCCACCGGTTTGGCGCGGTACGATTCCGTCAGCTACACGCCGGTGCTGGCGCCGGTCGAAGGCACCGAGGGTCGCGACCGGCTGAAGGCCGTGCCGTTCATGCCGTCAGTGGTGAGCGGATATGGTGGCGATGACGGTTTGCAGGGCGGGGACGGCGGTGATCTGATCCTCGGCGGTGAGGGGCGCGACTGGATCAGGGGCCACGACGGTGATGACACGCTGGATGGCGGTGCAGGTCAGGACGATCTGGGCGGCGGCGCGGGTGCGGATACCTTCGTCTGGGATACGGATTCGCTTGGCCCTTGGCGCGACCGGGTCGACGATTTCACGCCGGGCGAAGGTGACGTGGTGGATTTGACGGCGATCTCGGCGGCCTATGGCTGGGACGCGGCTGCGGCGGCTGCGGCGGTATCTGTGTCGGCTAGCTCACGCGGCACGAACATCAACATCGATGTGCCCGGTATGGGGCTCCTGCCGCTGGCGGAGCTTCGGAACATCACGCCGGAGCAGATTTCGGTTGCTGCGGGGACGCTGCGTCTGGTTGCGGGTCCGCC
>CANMFU010000001.1 GCA_947497295.1 uncultured Roseovarius sp. | reverse complement strand
AGATCCGCGCCGCGATCCTGAACGGCTTCACCGCTCTTGGCATCCCCCGAACACTGGCTGTAGGCTGAATCCGTCTGGGGTAAGGAAAAGTCAAACCTTAGGCCGACTTATGCAACAAAGCCGTTTCTGAGGAAAATTGACGCATTGAAATTTAAAGATAAATTCTATCTCTAGGGAGCAACTTTGGTCCTGCCGACATGAGTGATGGTTTTACCATGATTGCATCAAACCCTGACGCTTCCCAAGCGCACAATCTGGACTGACCCGAGGGCAGGAGCGATTTGCCGCTCCTGTCCATACCAAATTACGCAGTTTCTTAGGGAAAGAAGCCGTGATTTCGTTCGAATTTCTAATTTCAGTAAACGGGGCCGAACCAAATACAAGAGTTTTGCGCGCTGAGCGCGCAGACGCAGCGTCATGGACGCCGACGCGTTCAGGTGGCGATGGTAATTCCGGTCGTCCTTGTAGCGTAGATTTTTCTTGGGCGGTGCGTGCAAGTCTCCGAGCCGCCCTGCACGTTCACATCAGGCCCCGGCACAGCCGATTTACAACCGCGTCCGTTGTTGCATCTCTGGAGGGGCGCGACCGGTCCGACAGATCGCGACTGTAGAAATCTTCAGATCTGGCAACATTTCAATCGATAACCCCAACAACGAAACGGTCCTCGGGGGACCGGCTAGCCAGAGCCTGCTACGCAAGCAGGAATGGCGCGGTTCGGCTGGTCTTGGACTTTGCCACACAGGCGGGCGGTCCTTGCGCGACGATAGCGCCGCCGTCATCGCCAGCGCCGGGGCCGATATCGATGATCCAATCGCTGCTTCGGGCAACAAGCATATTGTGCTCGACCAAGATGACGGAATTCCCGGCCTCGACCAACCCGTTCAACTGCGTCATCAACATTGTCACGTCCGCAGGATGCAGGCCGGTGGTTGGTTCATCCAGAACATAAAGCGTCTCGCTGCGCCCGGCGCGCTGCAGCTCGGTTGCGAGTTTGATGCGCTGCGCTTCGCCGCCCGAAAGCTCGGTCGCGGGCTGACCAAGGCGCAGGTAGCCGAGACCGACCTGTAGCAAAGCCTCAAGGGCACGCAGAACCGAGGGGTCATCGGCGAAAAATTTGTGGGCCATGTCGACGGTCAGATCCAGCACTTCGGCGATATTCTTGTCGCGGTAGGTGATCTCCAGCGTCTTGGCGTTGTAGCGCTGACCGTGACAGACGGGGCAGGGCGCGTAGACACTGGGAAGGAACAGCAGCTCGACACTGACGAAACCGGCGCCTTCGCAAGTTGGACAACGGCCCTTGGCAACATTGAACGAAAAACGCCCCATATCGTAACGGCGAGCCTTGGCAGTGCTGGTCGCCGCAAACAGCTTGCGCACGTGGTCGAACAGGCCGGTATACGTCGCAAGATTAGAGCGTGGCGTGCGGCCGATCGGCTTTTGATCAACCGTGACCAAGCGCCGGATGCATGCCATCCCATCAACAATCTGCCCGTCAGTAGATGTCTCCAGTTCGCGCTCCAGCAAATCGGCTTCATCGCTGGGGGCCTCAACGAATTTCTTTTGCCCCAACGCCTCGCCAACCAATTCGACGAGCGCCTGACTGACGAGGCTGGATTTACCCGAACCCGATACGCCTGTGACGGTCGTCAAAACGCCGAGGGGGAATGCGACGTTCAGACCCCGAAGGTTGTTTCGCACGACCCCTTCCAGCCTCAGCCAGCCGGTGGCTTGTCGCGGGGTGCGGTCTTCGGCGGCATCCGGCGAGAACAGATAGCGCCCGGTATGCGATGTCTTCACGCCGCGCAGGCCGTCTATCGGGCCATTATAGACCACTTCGCCGCCATGTGTTCCGGCATCCGGACCGATATCCACGATCCAGTCGGCATGACGGATGACGCTGTCATCATGTTCGACCACGAACAGCGAGTTTCCTGCGCCTTTGAGCTCATCCAGCGCGCCCAGCAACGCTTGGGTGTCAGCCGGATGCAACCCCGCCGAAGGCTCGTCCAGAACATAGATCACACCAAACAGTTGCGAGCGGATTTGCGTGGCCAGCCGCAGGCGCTGCAATTCGCCCGGAGACAAGGTTGGCGTGCTGCGTTCAAGCGACAGGTAGCCTAGGCCAAGGGACGTCAGTGCGTTGACGCGAGCCAGAATATCGCTGGCGATGCGCTGTGCCACGATGGCCTTTTCCGGGTGCAGATCGCTCTCGGCGGGCTCAGCAGTGGCGGCGCCCCGCAGGCGCTCGGCCAGTTCGGCCAGCGTAAGCTGCGACAGCTCTCCGATATCCAGACCCGCAAATTTCACCGACAGCGACTCGCGCTTCAACTTCTTGCCGTTGCAGTCCGGGCACTCGGAAATCTGCATGAACTGAGAGACGCGTTTCTTGGTGCGATGGCTTTGCGTCGTTGCGAACGAGTGCAGCACATAACGCTGCGCGCTGGAAAACGTCCCCATGTAACTGGGCGACAGGTTGCGCTGCCGCGCGAGGCGCGTCTCGGCGGGGCTGAACCCGGCATAGACCGGCTCGACCGGGGTCTCGTCAGTGAACAAGATCCAGTCGCGGGTTTCTCGGGGCAGGTCCTTCCACGGTATGTCGATGTCATGGCCCAGCGACACAAGGATGTCGCGCAGGTTCTGGCCGCCCCACGCGGGCGGCCATGCCGCGATGGCGCGCTGCCGGATGGTTTTTGTATCATCGGGAACGAGCAGCTTTTCCGTCACTTCAAACACCCGCCCGATACCGTGGCATCGCGGGCAGGCGCCTTCGGGTGTGTTGGGCGAGAACGCGTCCGCATAGAGTATCTGCTGGCCGCGCGGATAGTGCCCGGCCCGCGAATACAGCATGCGAAGGCCGTTGGATATTGTCGTGACGCTTCCGACCGATGATCTTGCGGACGGCGCCCCGCGTTGCTGCTGAAGCGCGACCGCCGGCGGAAGCCCGTCGATGGCATCGACGTCAGGTTCGCCAACCTGATCGATCAACCGGCGCGCATAGGGCGACACGGAATCCAGATACCTGCGCTGCGATTCCGCGAACAGCGTCCCGAAGGCAAGCGAGGATTTTCCAGACCCGGAAATGCCCGTGAAAACGACAAGCGCATTTCGCGGCAGATCGACGTCGATGTTTTTCAGATTGTGGACACGCGCGCCCCGCACCTGAATGCAGTGGTCAGGGTCGCACACGACGTTCTTGGGCTTATCTGGGGAAATTTTTCTGGTCTCGCCTTGCTATGGCAACAAAACGGTCGAGCCGGTTGTCTTGCGGCCTTCCAGATCCTGATGCGCCTTGATGGCATCCTCCAGCGCATAGGTCTGATTGACCTCAATCTTGACCGCGCCTGACCCAACAACCTCAAACAGATCAGCCACGTTGGCCTGCAATGCCTCGTCGGATTCCACATATGTGTTCAGTGATGGGCGCGTCAGATAGAGCGAACCCTTTGCCGCCAGGACGCCCGTATCAAAATTCTTCACCGGTCCGGAGGCCGAGCCGAAGCTGACCAGCAGGCCAAACGGGCTGAGACTGTCGAGCGACGCATCCAGCGTGGCCTGACCGACACCATCATAGACCACCGGCACGCCCTTGCCATCCGTCAGCGCGCGCACCCGCTCTGCCACGTTTTCTTCGGTGTAGTTGATCACCTCGTCGCAGCCCATGGATTTGGCCAACGCGGCCTTCTCCAGCGAGCTTGTCGTGCCGATGATCCGGACGCCCAAGTGCTTTGCCCATTGGACTGCAATCAGGCCAACGCCGCCGGCGACCGCATGCCACAGAATGGTCTCGCCCGCCTTGACCTTGTAGGTTTCGCGCAACAGATAGCGCACCGTCATGCCCTTGAGCATCATGGCAGCCGCCGTTTCATCCGAAATCGTATCCGGCAGCTTGCTGAGCCTGCCCGCGGGCATATTACGTACCTGCGAATAGGATCCGATTGGCCCTGCGCCATATGCAACCCTGTCGCCTTCTTTCAGGCTGGTGACGCCATCGCCAACGGCTTCGATAACGCCGGCTCCCTCAGAGCCCAGACCGCTTGGCAGGGGCAACGGGTAGGCACCAGAGCGAAAATAAGTATCGAGATAATTCAGTCCGATGGCGGTGTGGCGCATCCGCACCTCACGGGGCCCCGGCGCATCCAAGGTAATGTTTTCATATTGCATGACGTCTGGGCCGCCAGTTTTGTGAAACTTGATCGCTTTCATTTTGCACATTCCCGTCGGAGGTTATTGGAAGGACGATTTCGGCCGAGCGTATCACATCCGCAAGTCAATCCAAGGCGTCAATCCAAGCGAAGGACACGCCGAGCGCAATATCAAAAAATTCCTTGACGCTCGCCGCAGATGAAAACAAGCGACGGCGCCGCTCACGCTAGCGGTTGCGATAAGGGCCGTCGCGTTGGCATTGCCGTATCAGCCGAAATAATGCGATCATTACAGTCAACCCCGGGTATATACATTGATTAGCTCAAGGCGGCCTTGTTTTTGCGACACTTTCGTTGGCCGACGGCAGAGGATGAGCAAAGCGTGCTGTTTTTCGCGTGAACCACAGTTTTATTGTGTCCTTTCAGCACGGGGCGAGCCACGCGAATCAGTGTGAAATTTTCGATTGCTACTGGAGTGCTTCTCGCCGCTTGCTTTAGACACTTTTACATTTTCAGAGGCAGACGTTGATTGCCAGGTGGCAGACTTTAAAGCGGCTATACCTGATCTGGTCTTGCAAAAAGCGGTTTGTGTCAAAGTAAAAAGACTGGGTGATTGTTAGGCAGTAATAGCGTTGGACGACGATGGCAGCGTTTCAGTTTGCAGTTGATCATATGTCTGCCGTGAAACGTGCTTTGACATATAGGATATTAGGCTGCATACGCCGAGGCGGAATACTAAGCCAGCGCGGAGCGTTACTTTCTTCAATGAAGAATTACTCAATCAGGTCGATATCGCCGCACAGTTTCAAACCGAATTGGCGCAGTAAGACATAAAACACTGTTGGCGGCGTTTTCAGCTGTGCTGCTGTTGGTGCTGCAAGCGGCAGATGATATCTTTGGATGTCAAAGTATGATTGGATATATGATTTTGGAGAAACTTGCCTCGCATGAGATCATGTGCAAGAAAATATACCTAAGGCGGAAAATTGTGTATTATCCATTTTGAAGAACCAGGGTCACTAGTCAGTGCCAATTGCCATTGTATCGAAACAAAAGACGATCATACCGCCTTGCTGCTGAAATTATCGCAAGCGGTGAAGCGGGGGTATCTGAGCATTATTCTGCATGCAATCGCAGTACTCGTGTTTTTGAAAACTTGTAAGACATTCTTGCTGAGTTTAACAGCTTTCATGATTTCGGCACCGATCGCGGTGCCGCTCATCTCAATTTTTGGATGAAGGCCCAAGTCTAAAGCCGTATATAAAACAAGTCTCATATAGCTCAAAAAGAATGGCGGAGCGACCTGTCGAGAACGGAGAGGCGCAATGGTGGTGCCACCGTATCCGTCGCAGTTTTAGGATGTGGAAGGAGACCTGGGCGGTCATTATTCCGAGAACCAGAATATGGGCTATTTCGAACCGATCAGATAATTGAACAATGTCGGCCGCGCCCTCGTTGCAAAAGTCTTAATCGTCGCAACTACAGCCATACGATGGACGATAGTGCTGCACGATGCCCAAATGGCCATCCTCGAAAAGCTGCATAGCGCCGACCTTAGGTAAGGCAAACGACAACGCCGGGCCGTTTCGGTTCGCAAAATAGCCTCTTCGCGCAGAGATCTGGCGGCACCTTGTTTGAAAAGTAGTAAAGGTGTGGGCGGTTCTATGGTAGGGTATGATAATAAAGAATGGAGGGAGATATGCGTTATATCACAATCACAACGTGGGAGATTTCCGACGGGACAGACTACAGTTTAGCCATGCGCGCACTCGAGGAAAAGCGTCTGCCCGCATTGAAGGAATTTGGGGCAAGCCGGGTCACAGTAATTCGTACCAGCACACGGACCAGCGCGGTTATCACCGAATGGCCCGACAAATTTACCAGGGACGCAGCCGAACTGAAGATCGACGAGGTCCGCAGATCTGTCCACCGAGAGGACCAAGCTCGCCTGACGGGAGAAATGAGGGGCGAGATTGTTGCCGATGTTTGACTCGCGACGCTGTCGATGTTTCTCAACGTTCGCTAGCAGCGGTTTAGGTGTCGCGATCTCTTATGTGCTGGGCCTGCGCGCCTCGTTTTTATCGATGACATGATCGCTATGTCAAAGGCGGCTTTGCCCGTCTGGCACATCGCTCAACCCTGATAAAATCGGTTTCGGACCGCTTTTTTCAGGACCGGCGCGATGATCCGGCTGTGGTCACACTGAACTATGAGAACCTGACGCCCCGGGAGGTGTCGATCAAATACGTTGATTCGAGACGGTCGTTTTTGTCTTTGAAACGTTAAAACACCTGACTCCCCTCGAGGTATTGCATCGCAATATCCCGAGATGAGCATCTGGATGGACGTTGATCTGATCACTACGTCGGCCTCGGTGTCCTTTCGCGCCAACCAGTCAAAATCAATAGATCACTCCAGGCACTTGAATATTCTCGAGTCTACCCTACATACCGACAGTCGGTCTGTAGAGGGTAGTATGACGAACGATTCGAAAACAGCTTTCTCTGACACTCCAAAACGCTTGCGTATGGCGCCGGATGATCGTCGTGCGCTCATCTTGGATGCGGCTCAAGAATTGTTCTTCGCTCGCGGATGGGACGACGTTACGATCGCTGACGTTCTCAACGAAGCAGGCATTTCCAAAGGTGGGTTCTACCATCATTTTGCCGCCAAGGAGGATCTGCTGGATGGTGTGGTCGAACGCTTTACGACCGAGGCGCTGACCGCAGCGCAAGCGGCGCGCGCTGCGACAAGAGGGGACGCACTGACCCGGTTTAACGCGTTCATCAAAGAATCCAGTCGCTGGAAGGCCGAGCGCGGCCCCCAGATGAAATTCTTCGTGGATGCGATGACGCGTCCCGGCAACGATATGTTGTTCCATAGGATCTCGAATGCGTCAGGGGCGGCCGCGAAACCGGTCCTGCGGTCGATGATTGCAGAGGGCGTGGCCGAAGGGTGCTTTGACGTGCCAGACATCGACCTTGCGACAGAAATCATCTTTGCGTTGAATGATGGCCGCAGACTGGTCCTGATCGCCGCCATCCAGGCCGCCGAAGCCGGGAACCTGGACGCGGGAACTGCTGTTTTGAACGACCGGATGGTGGCTGAGGCGGCGCTGATCGACCGGCTGCTGGGTTTGCCTCGTGGCAGCGTGATGCTGTCCAATCCGGACGAGAACCACCTGATGCTGCGCGGGATTTCGGACACCTGATGCGGCATATCACCCGGCGTCACCAATCGAAAATGAAAGGGAGTTACCATGCTGAAAATAAAGGAACTGAAGCCGAATGTCTGGGAAGTTACCCTGGATGGCGTGCTGGAAAAAAGCGACATCCAGACGATGGAACGCGAATTGACCCCGGCGCTGAAAGGCGATCAACCGCTCGGGCTGATCGTGCGCGCCGAGGGGTGGAAGGACATCACCGCCGACGCGATGGCCGAGGACGCCAAATTCGAATTCGGGATGCTGGCCGAGTGGTCAAAGATTGCCAAAATGGCGCTGGTCACGGATCTTCAGGCGTTCGCGGCATTGCTGAAATGGATTGATCCAATCCTGCCGATGATCGACATGCAGAGCTTTCGCTCGTCCGACGTGGCCGCTGCCGAAGCCTTTGTATCCGACGTGCCAGCGAAGGCAGCGGACGGTACAGCCAGCGGCGTCACGCTGCTGTCGGATGGCTCTGACGGGCTGATCGCCTATGAGATTGATGGCCGCATCACCGCAGAAGACGTGGAAAACGTGTTGGCCCCTTTGCAGCCCTTTTTGCAGGGCGACAAAAAGGTCAACCTGCTGGTCAGGTTCAAAACCTATGACGGCTTTGATCCTGCGATCCTGATGGACGGATCGTTGATGGGATCCAAGTTTGGGGCCATTGCGCATCTGGAACGTTACGCTGTAGTGGGCGCTCCGGACTGGATGAAAATGATGGCCTCGGGCACAGCGTCGATGATGCCCTTCCAGATGCGCCTGTTCGACGCCGCCGATGACGATGCGGCATGGACATGGGTGAGGGGCGACTAAATCTGGTGACGGCGCGGGTCCTTTGGCCGTCGCCGTCATGACTGTCGGCACGATCGAGGGTTCAATCCCTCAGCCAATAGCGTTTACCGCGACACCACCGACTTGCGCGGATGACTTTCCCTACGGAGACCAGATGATGACGGATACTTCAGACGATGGACGCAAGACGCTCCGCTTTGAAAGCGACAAGGGATCGACGCGCTCCAGATGGGTCGCGGGCGGTCTTGCTGTTGCCATCATCGGCTGGATGGGCAGCGGATATATTCTGCCATCCGATGATACCGCACCGATCGCCGAGTCCAAGGCGCCAAAGGTCGTCACCGTTGCCGTGCGCCGCTCGGTCGCCGAATCCGTCGATCAAGTATTCGTGGCAGAGGGGCAGGCGCTGCCGGATCGCGATACGGTGATCCGCGCCGAGACGTCCGGTCAGGTCGCGGAGCTATTGGTAGACAAAGGCGCTATGCTGGAGGCGGGACAGGTGATCGCGCGTCTGGATACCGCTGCGCGCCGTTCCGATCTGACGCGCGCTAAAGAAGAATTGAAGCGCGCGCAGCGCGAGTACGATAACGCCAGCGCGCTGGTCGAGCGCGGCGTGGCGACCGTTGACCGTGTCGCCGAGGCCCGCGCCACGCTGGCTGCTGCCGAGGCAGGCGTGTCATCCGCCGAAGAAGCCATAAAGGATACGGAAATCCGCGCGCCCTTTGCCGGGCGGCTGGAAACCCTCGACATCGACGAGCGCGAATTCGTGTCGACAGGCGCCGATATTGGCCGGATCGTCGATAACACGCCGCTGACAATCCGCATTCAGATTCCGCAGCAGTCACGACGCGATATCAAGGTCGGCCAGACGGCCGAAGTAGCGTTCATCACGGGCGAGTCTGGAACCGGCAACGTCAAGTTTGTCGGCACCAGCGCCGACACCGAAACCCGCACCTTTCTGGCCGAAATCGAAGTGGCGAACGAGGATGGCGCCATCCCGGCCGGGATCAGTGCGCAGCTACGTATTCCTACGGCAGAGCTGACCGCGCATTTCGTCTCACCCGCGATCCTGTCGCTGGACACGGATGGCACGCTGGGGATCAAGACTGTCAATGCCGACAATATTGTGGAATTTCACGAGATAAGCATTGTGCGCGCCCAAACCGATGGCATCTGGGTATCTGGACTGCCCGGCGACACACAGATCATTTCCATCGGTCAGGGTTTCGTTAACGATGGCGAGACGGTTAACCCGCAAGCGGACGAGGATGAGGCTTTGACCAGCCCGTCCGAGCCGGTTCCCGATGAGCCCAAGACCGAGGCGCAGGCCAAAGGCAACGGACAGATCATAGCGACATCGCCCGAGACGGACATTCCTTCTGACCAGCCGGGCACCGCGCCCAAAAAGGGGACGATCCGATGAACGGCATCATCGACGCCGCCTTCAGCCGTGCCCGCGTGGTCGTTATGGCTCTGATCGTGATCCTGGCCGTGGGCGCCTATGCCTATGCGACGATCCCCAAGGAAAGCTCGCCCGAGATCCCGATCCCGTTCTTCTATGTCTCGACCACCGTTGACGGCATTTCGCCCGAGGATTCCGAGCGTTTGCTGGTAGAACCACTGGAAATCGAGCTCAGCGCGATCACCGGACTGAAACAGATGACGGGCAATGCCGGCGAAGGTTATGCCAGTTTGCAGCTGGAGTTCGAGCCGGGCTTTGACGCGGAAACAGCGCTGCGCAAGGTTCGCGAGGGCGTAGACCGCGCCAAACCCGAGCTGCCCGAAGACGCCACCGATCCGGTCGTGACCGAGATCAACACCGCTCTTTTCCCAATCCTCACCGTCATCCTGTCCGGCCCAGTGCCCGAGCGCACGCTCAACAGCCTGTCCGAGGATCTTTCGGACAGTATCGAAGGCCTTTCGGGTGTGCTGGAGGTTGATGTCGGCGGTTCGCGCGATGCGCTCTTGGAGGTGCTGATCGACCCGACGGTGTTCGAAACCTACAACATCAGCTTTGAGGAATTGATCAGCCAGATCACCCGCAACAACCGGCTGATCGCGGCGGGCGCTATCGAAAATGGCGCAGGCCGCATTGTGCTGAAAGTGCCCGGCCTGATCGAAGGCGTCGAGGATGTCATGGCCCTGCCCATCAAGGTGCGCGGCGATACTGTCGTGACGTTTGGCGACGTCGCCACAATCCGGCGCACGTATGAGGATCCGACCGGGTTCGCGCGCATCGACGGCCAGCCCGCGCTGGCGCTGGAGGTCAAGAAACGGTCCGGTTCGAACATTATTGAGACGGTCGCGGCCGTGCGCGACCTGATTGAACAGGCGCAGGCAGACTGGCCCGAAAGCGTGACCATCGACTACATGCAGGACGAAAGCGAACAGGTCGAAACCATGCTGAGCGATCTGGAGGCAAACGTGATCGCTGCTGTGATCCTGGTGATGATCGTGATCGTCTGGGCGCTTGGCATCCGGTCTGCCTTGCTGGTCGGCCTCGCCATTCCGGGCGCGTTTCTGGCGGGCGTCACAGCACTCTGGTTCATGGGCTATACGATGAATCTGGTCGTGCTGTTTTCGCTGATCCTCGTTGTCGGGATGCTGGTAGACGGCGCCATCGTGACTACCGAACTGGCTGACCGGCGCTTGCAGGCAGGGGATGCACCGAAAGCCGCCTACGCCTTCGCGGCCAAGCGTATGTCGTGGCCGATCATTGCCTCCACCGCCACAACGCTCAGCGTGTTTTTCCCGCTGCTGTTCTGGACCGGCACTGTCGGCGAGTTCATGAAATTCCTGCCCATCACCGTCATCCTGACGCTGACTGCGTCCCTTTTCATGGCGCTGATTTTCATCCCCGTGGTCGGCGGCCTTATCGGCAAGAAGCCCCCGCAATCGGCCAAGGACAAGGCAACGCTGCACGCCGCGGAAAACGGCGATCCGCGCGATCTGAGCGGATTTACCGGCGGCTATGTCAAGGTGTTGCAGTTCGCGATCCTGCGCCCTTGGGCAACGCTGCTGATGGCGATTTCCTTTCTGCTCGCGGGCTTTGGTGCGTATGGCCAATTCGGCACCGGCATCAGCTTTTTCCCCTCGGTCGAGCCGGACTTTGCGCAGGTGCAGGTGCGCGCGCGCGACAATTTCTCGATCTACGAGAAGGATGCACTGGTGCGCCGGGTCGAGGAGCGGCTGTTCGATTATGACGAGATCGCGTCGGTCTATGCTCGGTCGGGCGGCAGCAATCGCGACGATGCCGATCTGATCGGCACCATTCAGATCGAACTGACCGAATGGGACACGCGCCGCGCCGCCGCCATGATTGGCGAGGATATCCGCGCCGATATGGCGACGATTCCCGGAATTGACGTGCAGGTGCAGACGGCATCCCAAGGTCCCTCGGCAGGCAAGCCCATCAATTTGCGCGTGCGCGCACGCGACCCGGACGCCCAAGCCGACGCGATTGAGAAGATCCGCGCCGCGATGCAGGACATCGGCGGCTTTACCGACGTGACCGACACGCGGCCACTGCCGGGGGTGGAATGGCGCATCGCGGTGAACCGTTCCGAGGCAGCGCGCTTTGGCGCCGACATTTCCACGCTGGGGCAGGCGGTGCAACTGCTGACCCGCGGCATCACAGTGGCCGATTATCGCCCCGGCGATGCCGACGGGCCAGTGGATATCAACGTGCGGTTTCCGTCCGGCGAGCGCACGTTGGAAAAGCTACAGGCGCTGCGCGTGCCAACTTCGGCCGGGCTTGTCCCGATCTCGAACTTTGTCACGTTCGAGCCGTCCCCACGAAGCGGCACCATCACACGCGTCGATCAGCGCCGTGTCATCACCATCGAGGCGAATGTGGCGCCAGGTGTTCTCGTGAACGATCAGGTGGTCGCGTTGCAATCGGCGATCAGCGGCATGGACCTGCCGCAGGGCGTCGAGGCCGCCTTCTCGGGCGAGGCTGAGGATCAGACCGACGCGATGACTTTCCTGATCGGAGCCTTTATCACCGCCATCGTCCTGATGTTCGTGATCCTCGTGATCCAGTTCAACAATTTCTATCAGGCCTTCATCGTAATGAGCGCTATCGTGTTCTCTATCGCCGGTGTCTTGTTCGGCCTGATCGTGACGGGGCGCCCCTTTGGCGTGGTCATGGGCGGGATTGGTGTGATTGCATTGGCGGGGATCGTCGTGAACAACAATATCGTCTTGATAGACACCTATAACGACCTCAAGAAAGCGGGCTTGGCACCATTGGAGGCTGCCCTCAGGACCGGTGCGCAGCGTTTGCGGCCCGTGGTGCTGACGTCGGTGACGACGGCGCTTGGCCTGATGCCCATGGTGATCGGCGTGAACCTGAACTTCTTCACGCGCGAAATCGTTTACGGGGCGCCTTCAACGCAGTGGTGGACCGAACTCAGCTCCGCCATCGCGGGTGGCTTGGTAATTGCAACGGTGCTGACGTTGATCGTGACCCCTGCAATGCTGATGCTGGGCGAGAAAAAGTCCCGGCGGGCAGAGCCGTCTGCGCAGGTCGTCGTCTCGAAACCGGCGTGACTGGGGCGCCGGAACGATTAGCGCGATCTGAATTCAGAAGCTGGAAACGTCGAAATCGGGCGACTTTCAATTGGTCAAGTTCGGCCTGCCTGGCGTGCGGGCGGATATTGAAACGTAACGATAGGATCCGGGTCCAAAAACTGGCTGGCCTTGAACCCGTTTGCGTTAAATGGCCTCTTTCAGACAAGTGACACCGCAATACGGGCCTTTGTTGCTGACTGCGTTATCAAAAACGAATTAATGGCTGCTTCTCCGCCGAAAATGTTGCATGATGATGAGCCGAGAATGACAAAGGTTGCCGAGGCAATGAAAACAGATCTGGGTCTGTGGGTCAGACTTATCTTGCGGGCCGCGCGCCCGTTGGCGCTGCTGCTTGCGTTCATGTTGTCAGTCGGACCGGTATACGCGCAATCTTCGCCGACCATTTTGGGCCCTGCGGCAAGTGATGCGCAAAATCCGGTTTCTGTCGCTCCCGATGTGCGCGATTCGGAGATTGCGGATCGACTGAGGCGCATTCTGCTGGCCAGTGAATGGTTCACCCCTCTGACGGTGTCGGTGCGCGAGGGGATTGTGTTTCTGGACGGCCAGACCGAAACCGACGAGCGGCAGGAATGGGCGCGCCAGCTGGCGCTGAGGACCGAAAATGTGGTCGCGGTGGTCAACCGGATCGAGGTAAAGCCGAACATCAGCTGGGACCTGACACCAACATGGCGCGAGATTGAGAAACTGACCAACCGGGTGCAGTGGCTGGCACCGATTTTGGCCGTCTCCGTGCTGGTTCTGTTGATTGCCTGGGGGGTGTCGCGCGGAGTGGCTGCCTTGGCGCGTCATTCGCTGCGCCGCCGGATTGCGTCGCCGCTGCTGCTGAATCTGGTGGCGCGTGTACTGGCAATTCCGGTGATATTGATCGGGATCTACATCGTTCTTCAGGTTGCCGGTCTGACCCGTTTGGCGCTGACTGTGCTGGGCGGTACGGGCCTTGTTGGCATCGTGCTGGGCCTCGCGTTTCGCGAAATTGCAGAGAATTCTCTGGCCAGTATCCTGCTGAGTATTCGGAACCCGTTTCGCGCGGGCGACTGGATCGAAGTGGGCGCGCATCAGGGCGTTGTTCAGAACCTGAATATGCGGACCACCGTCCTGCTTACCTTGGACGGTAATCACGTGCAGATCCCAAACGCGCTGGTATTCAAGAGCGTTATCAAGAACTTCTCGACGAACCCAAATCGCCGGACTGAGTTTGGCGTAGGGATTGGTTACGACGACTCCGTGCTGGAGGCGCAGAGTGTCATCATCCAGGCGCTCCGCGCTCATCCCGCCGTTTTGAACGACCCAGAGCCGAATGCGCTGGTTGACGAATTGGGGGCGTCGACGGTGAATCTTCGTGTGCAATTCTGGTTCGATGGCAAATCCTATTCGATATTCAAGGTGCGCTCCGCGTTGATGCGGCAGGTTAAACGCGCGCTTCAGGACGCCGGAATTTCGATGCCTGACGAGGCGCGTGAAATCATTTTCCCCGACGGCGTTCCAATCCGCCGGATCGCCCAGCATCAGCCCAAAGCGCAGGCCGAGGGGCCCGGTCGCGCCAAGGACAGCGGCGACGGAGCAGTGGCGACCGTCGGTGAAGGTGATCTGTTGTCGGAAAAGGATGATCTGGAACGGCAGGCAAGCGCCGCTGACCCGGTCGATGGTGCCGAGAACCTTTTGACCCCGGAGGCCGATGATAGCCAGCGCTGAACCCTGTCCCTTGCTGTCCGGATAGGCCTTCGTGGCGCGGCTACCGCCGGGGTGCGGTTGCACATCGATCTCGATTTGGACCGTCGCAAGGCAATACGCGTTGGCGTTCGGGAATTGTGTTTGAATGGAGGGCGCAAGGGCCCACATTGCCGGTCGTAATTTTCAGAGATTGCGGCGCTTGAGCAATGTTTCCGGCCCACCACATTCAGTATCACTAAAAATGGATGGCTTGCCCGAAAGTTTTTGAGAGTTTTAAGCGTGAGTTTGGCAAACGATAAGTAAAGGACGATTGCTTTCGCGGTAAATTTACTTTCCAAAAATTCTATAAATTTTCCGTCGCGTTTGGTGACTAAAAAAAATCAATCTGGCCTCTTGGTAATCGCTCGTCCATACTTGTTCGCAAGAATGAGAAGGCTGAACGACGTTTCATCAGGGGTTCAAGCTATTTCGACGAGAAGGATCACCGCCATGGCTACCAGATTTCACCGTTTAGCGGTTTCTGCAGGCGTGCTGGCGCTAGTCGCTGGCGCCGCTGCTGTGTTGATGGCGATGCCGCCGGGTCTTGAGGACAAATCGCCGGGCTTTACCGGCGAGGCTGAGATCGCGCTGATCGAACGTGGCAGCTACATCGCGCGCCTTGGCGACTGCGTGGCCTGCCATACCGAAGAGGGCGGCGCCGAGATGGCTGGCGGCCGCGCGCTGGAAACGCCGTTTGGCATCATGCGCACAACCAACATCACGCCCGATTCAAGGACCGGGATTGGCGACTGGAGTTTCGCCGAGTTTGATCGCGCGATGCGCAAAGGTATCTCCAAGGACAACTACCACCTCTATCCCGCTATGCCGTATCCATCCTATGCGCGCATGACCGATGACGACATGTCGGCGCTTTGGGCGTATATGAATCAGGGCGTTGCGGCGGTCGAAAAGGCGAACCTGTCCAACGACATCGGGTTCCCCTTCAATCAACGCTGGGGCATCGGCCTGTGGAATACCGTCTTTCTGGATGATGCGCAGTTTACACCCGACCCCGAGCAGAACGACGAATGGAACCGGGGCGCATATTTGGTGCAGGGCTTGGGCCATTGCGGCGCCTGCCATACGCCGCGCGGCATCGGCTTTCAGGAAGTGACCATGGACGAAAAGGGCGCGCGCGGGGATCGCTTCCTTGCCGGCTCGAAGGTCGAAGAATGGAATGCGATCAATATCCGCAACCTCTGGACGCCTGACCATATGGTGCAACTGCTCAGGACCGGACAGAACAATGTGTCGTCGGCGGTGGGCGCGATGGCGGATGTGATCCAGCATTCGACCCAGTATTTCACCGATGACGATCTGAACGCGATGGCGATCTACATGGACGCCCTTCCCACGGAGGAAGTCCGCCCCGCCATGCCGCCGCTGGTGCCCAGCACCGAACCGGCGGAGGTCCCCGAGGCGCTGTTCACCACCGCCGGCGGGCTGGGCTATGCCCAGTTCTGCGCCGATTGTCACCGCAATGACGGGCAGGGCGTGCCGGGTGTTTTCCCGCCCCTTTCGGGCAACCATGTGCTGTCGGCGCAGGACCCGGCAACACTGACGCATATCACGCTGACTGGCTGGCAGTCGGTCGTGACGCAATCGCGCCCGCGCAGTTTTTACATGCCCAGTTTCGCAAAGCTGACTGATGCCGAACTGGCCGAGATCCTGACCTTCATGCGCGAAAGCTGGGGTGAATCCGCGCCGCCCGTCACCGAACGGCAGGTCGCACAGGCCCGCCGCAAGCTGGACCCTGAAATCGACAGCTCCATTTTCGAGACGCCCCGCATCGCCACGCTGCTGGATCAGCCGAATGCCGATCAGCTTGTGCTGGGCATGCGTCTGAATTCCCAGACGCGCGATCTGCTGCCCGATCACGTCGGCAATGACATGAACTGCGCGTCCTGCCATCTGAATGCCGGCACTGTCGCCGAAGGGTCGCCCTATACCGGCGTCATCTCGTTCTTTCCGTCCCCGCAGGGCCGCGCGGGCCGTGAGGTCACCATGGAGGACCGCATCAATGGCTGTTTCCGCCGCTCGATGAACGGCAAACCGCTGGACGACGATTCCACGGAAATGGCTGCGATGCTCGCCTATTTCGAATGGATGCGGAACGAGCATGAGGCAGGCGACGAAGTGCCCGGCCGCGGCATCGGGACCGTGGACACCAGCCTGACCCCCGATCCGGTGCGCGGCAAGGAGATCTATGCCAAGCAATGCGCCGTCTGTCACGGCGATGACGGGCAGGGCATCCGCGATGCCGCTGGACAGGTGATCTATCCCGCGCTCTGGGGGGACCGCTCGTTCAACATCGGCGCCGGCATGGCGCGGACCTACAAGGCAGCGACCTTTGTCAAGCAGAACATGCCGATCGCGCTGCACCGGACGTTCCCACTGGGGCAGGGCGGGCTGACCGATCAGGACGCCGTGGACGTGTCGGAATATTTCACGCATATGCCGCGCCCCGACTTTCCCGATAAGGTGAATGACTGGCCCAATGGCAACAAGCCCAAGGATGCGCGTTATTGAACGCCAAGGCCGTGCCGATCTCTCTTATATCTGGCCCCGGCTTGGGGGATCTGTCGGCCCTGCAGACATAGGGGCAGCCATAGGGTTGCGGGCTGGATAAATAGCGGCTTGGGGAAGCCGCGCTGCGGCACCGGATCGGGGGGCGAACGATCAGCCTCGCTCTGCGATTTGGCAGCGGTCAAAGTGGGTACTTCTTGAGTGGGTTATCACGACATAGAAACATCAAGCGAACCGATGAAACACGGGCAGCCGGTCTGCCGCGAGCTTTGGCCAGCGATTTTGCCAATTCGATTGATACAAGCTTGGCAAAGCTGGCTGCAATCGAAGCGTTCGAACAAGCCGATGGGACTCCATAGTTTTTGGGAGAAATATATCCGATGTGCAAATTCATGAACCTCGCTGGCGCCATAAATTTATCGGCAGCAGCAACATCCACATATGCAGAGGCAGCCGCGGGCAATCGGACGCTGGACTCTGAATTGTCGAATGTGTCGTTTGGCTCGATCAAGAATAGCTCCGTCGGGGAATTCTTTAGCTTTGGAGATGTCAACGGCAGCGTGTCGACGGATTGATTAAACCGCTCCGGGTTTGCCGGAGGCTGCTTTGTCCGGGTCACGCGGCCATGTGTAGTCTTTCCAGAGCTGCATGGAAGTTTGCCTCGGTTTCGGCTGGCGGGATATTTCCGATGGGTTCCAGCAGGCGGCGGTTGTTGAAGCAATCGACCCATTCCAATGTGGCGTATTCCGCGGCGATGGATATCGGCACGTCGCACCAGACGATTTACCCAAGGCTTATCGCGAGGCGCTTTGAACTAATCTCGTTGCGCTGGATCTGGCGCTGGAGCGCCTGCAATTTCCAACTTGAGCGCTTTGAGGGCTTCGTAGTGTGGCAACGCTTTTTCGCACAAATCCGCGGCGGCGCCTTCCAGGTGTGGCAGCGCCTCTTCTGGTCCCGCAAAGCCGGTGGACCGGTGGACGGCCCCGTACCAGTGCGCCGCCCAGATGCCGTCAAAGGGTTTTGGGCCTGCAGGCCAATTCAACATTGACTCGCAAAATGGCAGGTCGATTGCAGCGCACAAGGTGCGCAGAGCCATTTCGGGATTCTCGCGGATGTCATGGCTGTCTATGACCAAGCCGCCGATTTTTTTATAGAGCACGCTTTGCTGCGGGTAACCGATGTCTTCCAGCGTTGGGTTCTCGCGCTTTGCTGCATAACTGGCGATGACGCGGGCCGGGTGCCGAATTAGATGGATATTGATGCAGGTCTTCGTCCAGTTCAGCGGCGTGGCGTCCAGCATATGATGGGCCATGTGCTTCATATAGCGGTGCTGCTTGGGCGGTGCTGCGCAGGCCGTCGCGACTTTGGCCGGGTCATCTTCATGCGCGGCCATGATCTGCGCGCCCATCGGATGGGTGACGCCTGAAGACTTGAGGTATGCTGCGTAAAACGGCTCGTCGACGACCTCAAAATCGGGGCGGTTTCCAAAGCTGTACATCATTGCCGTCGACAAATTGCGCGGGCCGGACCACATGGCAATTCTCATGCTGCAGTACCTTCGATGAGGGCCTTGTAAAGCGCGCGCAGGCGCAGGGTGACAGGGCCGATTTCGCCCGTTCCGATCGTCCGCCCGTCGATTTGTGATACCGGCGTTTGCGCCCCAAAGGTGCCGGTCAGAAATGCCTCTTCGGCGGAGTAGGTATCAACCAGCGAGAAGTTTCTCTCAAAACACGGAATGGCGTTGGCATGACAAAGGTCGATGACCTTCTGGCGGGTGATCCCGTTCATGCAATAGTCTCCGGTAGAGGTCCAGACGGCCCCTTTTTTCACTACGAAGAAGTTGCATGCATTGGTGGTGTTCACGAAACCATGCAGATCCAGCATCAGAGCCTCATCTGCTCCGGCCTTCTCGGCGGCGATGCATGCGAGGATGCAGTTCAGTTTGCTGTGAGAGTTCAGTTTCGGATCCTGGGTCATTGGCAGACCGCGCAGGTGCGGGACAGTCGCCAGCCGGATGGGGCGGGGCAGTTTCGGCTCGGAATGCTCCATGATGATCACAAAGGTCGGGCCAGACCGCGACAGGGCAGGGTGCTGAAACGGCCGGTACTTGACCCCGCGAGTGACCATCAGGCGGGCGTGAACGTCGGTGGTCATCCCATTGGCTTTCCGAGTTTGCTCCAATGCGGAAAGGACACCGTCGCGGTCCATACCGATATCCAGATCGATGGCCTTGGCGGCTTCGAACAAGCGCTCGATATGCTCGTGCACAAATGCCCATTTACCATCATAGAGGCGCAAGCCTTCCCACACGCCGTCGCCCAGCATAAACCCGCTATCATAGACAGAGACTGTAGCCTCGGCTTTGGGCTTCAATTGGCCGTCAACATAAATCAGTATGGCTTCGTTGCGGGCGTCTTCTTTGGCTTGGTGGGTGGTCTGGTGATCTGTCATGGCGGCTCCTGCTGTGAGATAGATACTGAACTTGTCGCAAGAGCCATAGCCAATCCAAGACATGTTCAGGAGCCAAATAGGGTCCAGCCTCAGACTTTGGTTCAAACAGCACCACGATCACAGTTACGACGCTACAGGATCAAAATGAATGATGGCAACGCAAGTCATTGAAAGCAGATCAGATGAGCCACCGCCTGATCAAGTCCTAAATGCCAGACAATGAAGAGCTGAAGCAGCGTCTCTTGCTGTCAAAGATGTTTGTTAATGATCGGAGGCAGCCCAATATTGCCGTTCAACAGCGAAGCCTTGAGCGCAGTGCAGCATCACCAGACCAGCCATTCGTGCATCGCGCGGCATTTTCGAGGTGTGAAGGTCGGCAAAGCGAGACAAGAATTGCGGTTGGCAAAGCTAGAACCACTCATTACCTGCTTCAACAATTCGTCATAGTTAGAGGAGTGATTTGGCTATGGAGCACAAATTGAAAAACGGTCGTGGCATGATCTTCGTAGGTGGCGCTCCACGGTCAGGTACGACACTGATGCAGAGGGTGATGAGCGCACATGACGATGTATTCGCTGGTCCCGAATTCGATTTTATTCCGTCCATCGTCGTCGGGCTACGCGATTCAATGTTGCGCAGCATCCGGTCTGGCAGAATCAATGCGATTGTTGACGAAGATACGGTAGACAAGGCCATCCAAAACTTTGTTTGCACGATGTTTGAAGAGCGACTAACGAAATCCGGGAAATCCTTTTTTTGTGAGAAGACGCCAGCGAATGCTACGGTTTTTCCGGAATTAGAGAAGATATTTCCAGACGCTCGACATATCATGATGGTACGCGACCCGCGCGATATCGTAAATTCAATGAAAACAGTGCGAGAGAGGTTCCTTGCAAAAGGCGAAAAGCCCCCGCGCTTCACCAGATCAATTGCTGCTAGTGTGCAGATAATCAATGAATACTATGGTTCTGGCCTGATCGCCGCCGAGAAGAGTGACAAGGTTTTGCTCGTGTATTATGAAGATTTGGTCAGCAACCCTGAGCGAGAAATTCGCCGCGTCTGCGATCATGCTGGACTCTCTTATCAGTCGGGTATGCTGGATATTGAGGACAAAGTCCTCGCCGATTCAGACCTTGGAGGCGAGCACTTTTACTCTTACGAAAGTCTTCGCCAACCCATTCAAACGTCGGGAGTTGTTAGCAAGACATTTTTGCTAAGTGCTGAAGACGTAGCTCTTGTCGAGCGATTTACGACCGAAATCGCAGCATTGGATCGCTATGAGCTGCAACCACAGAGCCCAACATTGCCTGAAAAATTAAAATGGTATGCAAGCGTCTTGCGCAAAATAATGCCATTTCGAAAACAACTTAAGCCCAAGTGGGCAAGTTGATTGGGTTGGATATCCTGCCGCCTGCTGGGACAGAATGAAAGTCTCTCATCTTTATGGCCCGCACGTATTTTGCGTCGGATACTGCGGGCGATCTGCCGCTTTTGGATTGGTAGAAATATTTTGGAGGTCGATCTCTAAATGAACGACTGCTTTCGCCCGATTGTTCCAGATCTCGCGCACTTGAAGCGAGTGATCGCTCCCCGCCCTTGGGGTACCCCGTCGGGTGCGGGTGGCGCGCCGCGTATCTCGGTATATTGCGTGACGGCATGATCATCCGCGTCGCACGTGTCTCAGTCGAAACTATGGTGATCATCGGGGCGATGAGGGAAGCCAAAAGAGAAAACAGCGAGGCACCGGCAGGTGGGGCGGGATGATGAAGAAGTTGCCTGAGTGTGGTCAGTGTGTGTGGTAGTCGTGTGTGAGGGTCTTTTCTGGATCCTTAATAGGTGGTTGATTATTAGTGATTAAACAGGATTTTGCAAAATTGGCGGAGGAGGTGGCTGCTTAACTTCTGGCCTAATATACTGATTAGAGGCAGATATTGGGGAAAGGTGCAATACACGACCAGCATTCTATCCCACATTTTACGGATGCGCGTTTGATCTGGTGGATTTGATCAGATGAGCGGATGTTCCGGACGGTCGGACACCCCGCCCCATTGGGGGCGGTAGGGGTGTCCGACCGTCCGGAACTTTTTTGAGATTTCGTTTTTGTCCGGGCGTCTTCGGAGCAATGTCCTGTTTATAAGGGAGAAGCGCGGTGCCGATCCCAACTAACCAGAAACGAAAGACTGACCATGAAAACCACGCCCTCCAACTACCAATCTAATCCTGCGCCGACTGTGAGCAAAGCCGGTGAGTTTCGGCCAAGTATCAACGGACCATTTATCGTAAAAAACCTGTTCAAGCCCGGTGAAGTGGCGATGATTTCTGGCGCGCCCGCTCTGGGCAAATCGACAATCACCGCAGCCATCGCGGCGCACGCGGCGCAGGGACGCGATTTCGGAGGCTTGCGCGTGAAAAACGCAGTGGTGATCTACTACGCCGCCGAAGACGCTTATGGCGTCCTGTGCCAAAAGCACCTTACGCGCGTGGGTCGAGATCGGGACAACGAACTCGTTTCGCGTCTTTATCAGCTCGGCAGGGATGGTCCATTCGGTGAGCGCATCATCGAAGTGATCCCACTGCGCGAAGCGGACAGATGCCGAGCGCTCTGCTGTGAGGATCGTGAGCCGTAGAGCGAGCGCGCCCACCGCGTTCTGTGAGAGCAGCTTTGCCGTTAGCTCAGGGAGGTCGTGGTAGTCCAGCGCCTTGAAGTGTTCCGCCTTCTGCCGCTGGGGGCGCATTGAGCTAAGCATTTCGGTCGCCGGGTTTCCGGTTGTGCGGTAGCCTCGACCACAAGCAAAATCGAACACCGTCGATATGCGTTGAAGCACCCGGCGGGCGGTTTCCGGCTTTGCTGTCCAGATAGGGTCGAGGACCGCTTCGATATCGTCCTGGTGAATCTCGGAAACGGTCAAGTTGGCCAGCGTCGGGAAGGCGTAGGTTTCGAGGGTGCGAATCCACTGCGCGATATGCTTTCCGTTGTTCTTGTTGTCCTTGAACTTTCGCTCATGGACGAGGCAGGCAAGCTCCTTGAAGGTCGTGGTCTTGCCTTCGTCTTCGCGCGTTCGCACCTTCGGATTGCCGCCATTTCTGGCGATCCGGCGAAGCTCGAAAGCCTTCTCGCGCGCTTCTGCGAGCGACACCAGATTGGCCGATCCGAGGCCATAGTCCCGGCGACGCCCGCGAACGACTGTTCGCAGTATCCAGCGCCTTGCGTCAGAGGGATCGACTTTTAGGTATAGCCCGCCGCCGTCCGCGTGCCGACCGGGACCGGCCTTCCGGACAAAAGCGCGAAAGGGTCAAGGCGCATCGCAAGGCGCTACCCTATGACGAGGTGCAAAATTGTATCGACGTGGTGCAGGCGTCCCGCGCACGGCCCGCCACAAAGCTGGCGCTTGATTTTCTTATCCTGACCGCTTCCCGCTCTGGCGAGGTGCGCGGGGCGCTGTGGGATGAAATCGAATTTCAGGGTGGCGAGACTGCTAAAACTGCTAAAGCTGCTATTTGGAACGTGCCAGCCACGCGGATGAAAGCGAAAAAGCCGCACCACGTTCCGCTGTCTGCCCGCGCGCTGGAAATCCTGACCGAAGCCGAGGCGCTGCGCGGCGCATCGGGGCTGGTGTTTCCATCCAGGCGGGACAAGCCGCTGTCGGACAAGACGCTTTCCAAGCTGGTCAAGGAAGAGGGCTTTGACGTGGATGTGCATGGGTTCCGCACGTCTTTTCGGATGTGGGCGCAGGAACAGACGAATTTCCCGCGCGAGGTGGCCGAGGCCGCGCTGGGCATGTGGTCAAAAGCAAGGTTGAAGCCGCCTATGCCCGCTCAGATCATTTTGAAAAGCGGCGCAAGATGCTGGAAAGCTGGGCGGGGTATTTGGTGGTGCGGCGAGGGGAAATTTTTCGGATAGGAACGCAAGATTCGCACTACTGAAGCTTGCTTGAAGCTTTCTGCGAGTGGCGGTGTGTCGGTTCAATTTAACTGACGGAAAAAAATATAAACCACTTATACGGTAAATAACTCATCGCCGCACGCAGTGGATAACCTCACGAAATATTAAGATGAAAGTGTCGGTCAGCAGGTTTTACAAACACTTATGCGTAGCAGTAAACGGCTACGATGGTGTGTATGACCTGTGGGAGGCTCGGCTAGCGGCGGCTGGATCTGACGAAACGTGAAAGGTCAACGGCAACCAGATGAATGTTGGCTTATTTTACGCGTTGACGGGGTGGGGCTAAACCCGTCATCTTGCTGGTACTTCTTGGAAACAGTGCGCCCAAGTAAGTGCCCCGCAAATCTGCGCCAACAGAAATGCGGGGCGAGGTGAGGACAAATCTGCTAGGACTTTTCCTACACCTTTTGTGCATGCGAATCTTGTTCCGTTCAAGACCTTTGTGGAATTTATCGGAACGCATCACCAAAGGACTGATATGACATTAAAAGTCTATCGCCGCCCAGATGTTGAACGCGTCACCGGGCTTTCCCGCTCAACTCTTTACACCATGATGGCGGAGCGCACGTTTCCCAAGCCGATCAAGTTGGGCAAGCGCGCCGTCGGTTGGCGCGAGGCCGATATTGCAACGTGGCTAGATAGCCGCGCCCAGGACGTCGCTTGATAGGTGGCGGGAAAAAAGAACGCGCCGTGCAGCGGGCAAGCTGACACGACGCGGGATGTTTCGTTTGCAGGCGCGACGAACACCCGAAATATATCATCCAAGCGCATCAAGCGCCATAGCGGCGGCACGCTTTATCGCATCACGCCCAGCGCGGGCGAGGCTTTCTGCATCACCGTTTCAGGGCGCGACCGTTGGGCGCTGGAACAGTTGCGCAACGCTGGGGCGATGGGCTGCACGCCTATTTTAAATCCTGCGCCGCGCTGGGCCGCTTATGTCCATGATCTGCGCAACCTTGGGGTGGAGATTGAAACCATCACGGAACCGCATGAAGGCGGCTTTCCGGGGCATCATGCGCGATACGTGCTGCGCTCCGGCGTGTCTCTGGGCTGGAAAGGGGAAGCGGCATGAACAGGCTGCAAATCGCTTTCCTGATGCGTGGGCATGGCCTGACCGAAGCGCAGGCGCACGCCTTGGCTGCATTGATCTGGGGGGCGTGCTGATGGACGCGAGACAGATCACGCGGGAGTTGCGCGGCGAATGGTATGGCGGCTACGGCAGCGCGGCCTGCCCGGTGTGCCAGCCCGGCCGGCAAAAGGGACAGAACGCCCTGACGCTGGCCGATGGCGATGGCGGGCGGCTCTTGCTGCATTGCAAGAAATCGGGCTGCGACTTTGACGACATGCGCGCGGCGGCTGGCATCGTACCCGGCGACTATGCCGCGCCGGATCCGTCCGAGGTGGCTGCACGGCAGGCGCAGGAACGGGCTGACGCGGCAAAGCGGGCCGCGCAAGCGCACAGGCTGTGGCAAGAGGCGCAGCCGATCAGCGGCACCTTGGCCGAAAGCTATTTGAGGGGGCGGGGCATTTACTGCCCCCTTCCCGAAACCCTGCGCTTTCTGTCTGCCTGCTGGCACCCGACCGCCAAACGCTTTCCGGCAATGCTGGCGCTGGTGGACGGTGCGATTGGCTGTGCCGTGCATCGCACCTACCTGGCACCGCACGGCGGCAAGGCCGAGGTGACGCCCGACAAGCTGATGCTGGGCCGCGTCTCTGGCGGCGCTATAAAGCTGGCCGTGCAGGGCTTTGCCAATGTGGAGACGCTGGACGGGCCGCGCGCGCTGTCGCTCTATTGCCTGACCATTGCAGCAAGTGGCGAGCGTAAATCTGCATGCTATGGCCCGTTGCTGGATGCAGTGCGCGACCCTGAACTCGAGGCGGCAACCGCCCAGCGCGACGAAATGCAAAGCTGGCAAAACGCCCATGCGCTCTACAAAGGTGAACTCGACCGTACGCGTTAGCTGACATACCTGCGCGGCGTGTAAAGGGCGCGGATCCAGTAGCAGGAATAGCAGAAATAGCAGAAATAGCAGGATGGGAGGTGCGCTCGCCGGAAATATCGCCCAGCGCAACGCCGCAAGCGATGACCATGCCATATGGTCGGACCAGCGGGGGCAGACCGCTGACATATACCGGGCACGTTGTGTCGCTGGACGCTTGGCGCAGTCTTTCCAGTTGGGAAAGGCACGGGCCGCGCGGGCGGATCTGGGATGGCCTGTCGAGACAGTAGATTGAAAAAAAGAAGGGCGAAAGGTGACCGTAAAAGTGGATAGATCGAGTTGCGCCGGGGCGATAGCGAAAGTGACCAATCCGCCCAGACTGGCGTTTGCCACGGGGGCCGACGATGTGCTGCAAGTCGAGACGCGCGGCGATGTTGAACGCCAATGCCCAATCACACCGGACAAGGCTATTATCAGTGAATTGCTGGGGCAAATTGCGGTTCTAGGGTCGCATGGCAAACGTGTAGATGAAGGCGCATCAAACTTTGCGCTGGGCTTTGTTGATAGCATGAAGCCGAGGGACGCCGCCGAAACCCTGCCGTTGACGCAGATGGCGGCGATACATCAAGCGACGATGATGATGGCGCGGCGGTTCAATCATGTTGAGAATATAACGCAACAGGATTCGACGGAACGCGCGCTTAACAAGCTGGGCCGAACCTTCCCTAGGTATGTAGCACGCTGGTCATACCAACCCGCGCGCCCAGGCGCGCGCGGAATCGCGGGTGCTGAAAATGCCGTTAACCCCGGTCCCGACCTTTATACTTTCTTTAAGAGATTTCATCGAATTATATTACAACCAATGCGCGAGTGACATTTTTATTCCGGCCTTTCCGCCCTAAGATACGGATAGAAAAGGGTTTGCGTCCGAACGTTCTTTATGCCTTTCTTGAATGCGAGACGGGTCGTGGGGAGCGCTGAATGCAGCTGGCTGTGTTATCGTACCGTGAGCGGACAGCGGGTTTCGTAGAGGCGGTTGCCGTATGTCTGGGGCTTTCTTTGCAGCTCGCTCCTGCCGTCGCCCAGGAAGGCTGCGTTGGAGACGGTTGCGAGGACGCTGAACAGATCTCTCGGCAGGTCCAGTCGTTCCGCCGTATCCTCGAAACGCTCGAAACCAAGAAAACCGAGACAGAAGTCACATTGGACGGCCTGCACGCAGAGCTTGCACAAACCCAGTCCGAGCTCGACGGAGCTTCAGGGATACCGGCGGAGTCCGCCTCCGCGACCGAAGACGAGACCCTGCGGGCCGAGCGGGAACAGCTTAAGGCCGCGATGGATACGGCGCGCGGCGCTATTTCGGACGCACAGTCGAACCTCGCAGAGCTGATGGCGGAACTTACGCAGGCACAGAACGCCCGCGATCAGATCGCGGAAGAACTTGCTGGTTTGACCGCCGAACGTGATGCGACCCGCGCAGATGCCGAGGCCGCAAGGAGCGATCTGCAGGAAATCCGTCAAAGCCTGCCCGACCTCCAGGCCAGCATTGCGGAAACGCAAGCTGCTCGCGATGCCGCGCAGGATGCGGCGGAGGCAGCGCGGGCCGAACTTGCTAAGATAACCGAAGCCCTTGAAGCCGCGCGCGACCAACAAGAAGAGGCGGAAGCCGACCGCGCCGCAATCCTTGCGGAAACGCAAACTTTGCAAACCGAATTTGAAGCGCTCAGCGACGCCACACAGACCACCCGCACAGAATACGACGAGGCCGATCCATCGCGCTCTGAGGTGCAGGCGGAGATCACGACGCTTCGAGCCGATCTTTCGGCGCTGCAGGACACCATGACCGCATTGGAGACAGAGCGCGACCAAGCCATCGCGGCCCAGCAAGCGGTTCAGGCTGAGACGCAGGTGGCCGACGAACGGTTGGCCGAGACGCGGGAAACGATCGAAGCCGCGCAGCAAGAGCTCGCCTCGCTAAAAAGGCGGTCCCGGGCTCTAGAAGGAGAGATCGAGACCATCGCCCAGGATCGACAGGCGCGAATCAATGAGCTGGAACAGCTCGAAGCCGAGACACAAGCTGCCGTCGAAAATCGCGATGTGATCCGCGCCGAAGTCCAGAGCGCGACCGAAAACAGAGACCGGCTTGCCACCGGGGCTGCCGATCTTCAGGCGCAGAGTACGGCGCTTGGTGAACAGATCGGTACAGCGCAGGATGAACTGGATGCGGCCCGCGGCGCAGAAGCCGAGGCCCGCGCCAATCTCGAAACCCTACAAGCCGAAGCGGTGTCGATCCGGGAGGCGCTCCGGAAGCTGAAAGCGCAGCAAGAGCAGGCGGAAACCGATCTAGGACGCATCCTCGAACAGAATTCGGTGGCTCAAGAAGCGCAGATGACCGCTCGCTCCTTGAGCGAGGACGCGCAAAAGCAACGACAACAAGCCGTTGCCGAACTTGAGAGCGTCCAGGGCGATCTTGCTTCCGTCCGCGAGGAGTTGGAAAGCGTCCGGAGCGAGCTTGTCATCGCCCGCGAAGACCTGGAAAACGCGCGCCTTGCGCAGGAGCAGGCCATCGCGGACCAGAACGCAGGTCTGGCTGCGACCAAAGCCGACGACGAAGGCGCATCGCAACAGTCCGAAGCGGAAGACACGCGCCGCAGACGTAATGTACCGGTCAGCGCGGGACAGATCTTACGCGCACTTGCATCGGCGCCCGGCCTCGAACGCATTAGCACTGATGAACGCGCGGCTCTTCGATCCGCGCTCGCCGATCAGCTTTGTACCTACGATGCGCTGTCGCAAGTCTTCGGAGAAGTGAACCGCCAGACACTGGTTTCGCTGGTCCGAAGCCTTGGCAGTTGCTGAGCGTCCCAAAAAGGAGAAACGCCCCCATGTCGATCACGCATGCCTCTGCCATGAAAGCTCTTGCTTTGGCCCTGTTCTGCCTTGCAGCTCCGACCGCGAAGGCTCAGCAAGAATTCGAGAAGAACATACTTACCGGGGGCCCTTCGGGGACCTACATCCAGATCGGCCGCGATATCTCGGGACTTCTGGAAGAGTGCGGACAGACATTGACGGTGCGAGAGAGTGCAGGATCACTGGAGAACTTCCTGGGGGTCCGTCAACGCCGTGCGACCCAGTTCGGGATTGTTCAAAGCGATGTCCTCGAATATCTGCGGACCTACTCGGCACGAGACGAAGCAATACAAGAGGCCGTGCAAGGCGTCCGCATTGCCTTTCCGCTTTACAATGAGGAGGTGCATATTCTTGCCACAAAAGATATCGAGACCATCGCGGATCTGAATGACGCGCGCGTTGCCATCGGTGTCGAGGATAGCGGCACCTTTCTAACGGCGTCGCTTATTCTGGACCTCATCGGGATAACACCTGCCGAACGTCTGCCCATCGGACCGGACGCCGCGCTCGAAAACCTGCGGAATGGCGAGGTCGACGCCTTCTTCTACGTGGTCGGCGCGCCGACCAAAATATTTGCAGAGGCAAATATCGATGCGGAGAACTTCCATCTTCTCCGAATCGAGGACGAGGTCCTGCGGTCCGTCTACACGCCGACCGAGATCCCGGCGAACACTTACCCCTTTCAGCAAGAAGACGTGAGCGTCGTTGCGGTCAAGGCGGTCCTGATGACCTACGAGTACAACCCGGCCCGCAATAGCTACCACGCCGAGAGCTGCCGTGCCGTCTCCGATGTGTCCAACCTTATATTCAACAATTTCGACACCCTTAAAAAAACCGGCCACCCAAAATGGCAGAAAGTTGATCTTGGTGACATTCCCCCCGGTTGGGAGATCGGGCAATGCGTGAATACTGGGCTCGCGCCAGACTATGTCTCGTCTTGCTCGCCCGCGGAAGTCCCGCCGATGAGCGGAACGAATGCTATCTACCGACAGAGAATCTGTGACGTGATGGGCTGCTAAAGCATTTTGCGTTTATTCTGATGCACAGATTGTATGCGAAATAGCAGAAATAGCAGGGTGGGAGGTGCGCGCGCCGAAAATATCGCCCATGCACCGTGCAAAAAGATGCACCGCGAAATCAAAGCGCACAGGTTAGCCATGCCGTTGCCTGGCTGTGCGCGGCTGGCAAGTGTGCCGGATGACGGGCACGAGGTTGCGCATTTTATCAACCGGCTGGTGTTCTGCATGTTTGCCGAGGATGTGGACCTGCTACCCGTTCATCTCAGGTGTAGGGGGGCGGGGGCCGTAAAACCTCTTTGCAACCGTTCTCAGGACCGGCGATGAAAGGCACAAACACGCATCCACAATTTGGCGGTTTTGGGCAAAGGCGGGGGCAGTCTAAAAGATTGCAGCATGAGACGCGGGACCGGCGAGGACAGTCAAATATGCGCGCGGGCAATTCAGAGACAAAAAGTTGAGTCCGATAAAAGCCGCTACCATCCGAAAATGAATTGGGGTAATTTTGTGGGAAACCGTAAACCAGAAAACCCGCAAGCTATTGGAGTAAATCAAAAAATTAGGACGCTCTGGCGGAGGAGGTGGGATTCGAACCCACGGAGGACTTTCACCCTCGTCGGTTTTCAAGACCGGTGCATTCGACCACTCTGCCACTCCTCCGACGTCGCCTGTCTAATCGGCTATTTGCGATTCTGAAAGTACCTGTTTGCGTCAAGATCCTGTTGCCTTTTCTCAGGGGAATTCCGCCGAACGGGCATAGTGCGCTTTTCTTGGCCTGCGGGACTGGCTATGCTGCGCGCACACGGCAAAGACCGTGGTGTCATGCGTCGTATCGTTCGGTCCGGCAGGATCGCGCCGACGCAAGGCCAGGTTGGAAAAGTCCAAAGCGGAACAGGCAGGGGGCAGGGCATGGGTTTGACAATTGCAGGCGGCAGGGCCGGGTGGCGCAGGGCGGCATGCGGCGGTGCAGCGTTGCTGGCGCTTGCAGGGTGCCAAGGTCTTGAGAATGCAAATCCTTTCAAGGCCAAGCCGGAAGCATCCTCGGTCACTGGTGATGCGTTATCGGTCCGGCTGGTCGAGCGGGACATTGAGGCGCCAGAAGTGTTTCAGATTACCGACAATGGCCTGTGGGATGGGCGTCCATCGCTGGGCGGTGTCTGGGTCGCGCACCCAGACGTGACCGAACCCGAGCGTGTTATCATTCGCAATACCGCCAATTCAAAATTCGTCATCGGCGCACTGTTCCGGCGCGAGCGGGCAAACCCCGGTCCGGCGTTTCAGGTGTCTTCGGATGCCGCTGCCGCGCTGGGTATGCTGGCCGGCGCCCCGGCGGCGCTGAACGTGACAGCTCTGCGCCGCGAAGAAACGCCGGTGCCGGGCGGGCCAGAGACGCTGGAGCCTGCGGGTGTCGAGACAAGCAGCCTCGATCCGGTCGCCGATGTCGCGGCCTCTGCCATCGTTGCGGTCGAAGCGCCCACGACAACGCTGCCCTCGCAAACTGCGCCGAATGTTGCGCAGGCGCCCGAACCGACGCCCAAGCTGGCGCCCAGCGGATCCAGTCTTGACCGGCCATACTTGCAGATCGGCATTTTCAGCGTCGAGGAAAACGCCGAGAATACCGCTACGGCGATGCGGCAGGCGGATATGGTCCCCACGGTTCTGAAGCAGGAGAGCCAGGGCAAGACGTTCTGGCGGGTCATCGTCGGCCCCGCGACCACCGCATCGGGGCGCGATACATTGCTGTCCAAGGTCAAGGCCGTCGGCTTTGATGATGCTTACGCCGTATCGAACTAGACCGCTGCCCCCAGGCAGCCGCCACTTACAAGTCATAATATCGGGACACGCCCCATGATCCGCTTTTTCAGAACCACGCTGACCGCCCTTGTCCTTGGCTGCACTGCGCTGCCTGGCGCTGCCTTCGATACGGCCGCCAAGGCGGCCTATGTCGTGGACGTCGGGACCGGGACTGTGCTGCTGAACAAGAACGCCGATGAGCCGCTGCCGCCCGCATCAATGTCCAAGCTGATGACGCTTTATGTAGCGTTCGAGGCGATCCGCGACGGGCGCCTGTCAATGGGCGAAAAGCTGCCAGTGTCGCAACACGCGATGAGCTATGGTGGCTCGACCATGTTTCTGGACACGACCGACCGGGTGACGGTTGAGGATCTGCTGCGCGGAATTATCGTGCTGTCGGGCAATGATGCCTGTGTCGTCATCGCCGAGGCGCTTAGCCCGGACGGGACCGAGGCAGGCTTTGCCCGGTTCATGACGCAGCGTGCGCAGCAGATGGGCATGACAAATTCGACCTTTGCCAATTCCAACGGCTGGCCCGCGCCCAGCCACAAGATGAGCATGCGTGATCTGGCCCTTTTGGCGCGGCTGATAATCACGGATTTTCCTGATTTTTATCCGATGTTCGCCGAAACTGAGTTTAAATTCGATGATCGCGCACCGCAGAATACCCAGAACCGCAACCCGCTACTGGGACTTGGCATTGGCGCGGACGGTCTGAAAACCGGGCACACGCAGGCGGCAGGCTATGGCCTCACCGGCTCGGCCAAACAGGGCGACAGGCGTGTCGTTTTCGTGCTGTCGGGGCTTGAGACAACCCAGTCGCGTGCCGAAGAAGCCGAAGCAATTGTCAACTGGGCCTTCCGCCAGTTTGCCGAAAATACGCTGATCAAGGCCGGCAGTGACGTGGCACAGGCCGATGTCTGGATGGGCGACGCGACCCGCGTCGGTCTGGTTACAGCCGAAGATGTCACGATGCTGCTGCCGGTTCTGGGCGGCGACAAAATCCCCGCCGAGGTAATCTATAAAGGCCCGCTTCAGGCGCCGATTGCGCAGGGTGACCGTCTGGCAGAACTGGTGATCACGCCCGAAGGCATGCCCGAGACGCGCGTGCCGCTGGTGGCAGCGAACAATGTGGCGCGCGGCGGTTTTGCCGTACGGCTGAGAACGGTGTCCGAGATTTTGCTGAATCGACTGCGGCAGGGGCCTGAGGGCGCCTTGTGAGCGCACCGGTTGCGGGGCCTCACGGCCTTTTTATCAGCTTCGAGGGCATCGACGGGTCGGGTAAATCCACGCAAGCGCGGTTGCTTTTTGAGCATCTGACAGCGCAGGGCCATGACGCAGTTCTCACGCGCGAGCCGGGCGGAAGCCCCGGTGCCGAGCAGATCCGAGCGCTGGTCCTCAGCGGCGACGTGGACCGCTGGTCGCCCGAAACGGAACTCTTGCTATTCACCGCCGCGCGCCGCGACCATCTGGAGCGCACCATCTGGCCCGCGCTCGCCGCCGGGCGGATCGTCATCTGCGACCGTTTCGCCGACAGTACGCGGATGTATCAGGGCCTGCGCGGGCCGGACCTGCGCGCCCGTGTCGCGGCGCTGCATGATCTGATGATCGGGCAGGAGCCGGACCTGACCCTACTGATAGACATGGAGGCTGGCACAGGCCTGTCTCGCGCGTTGGAGCGTGGCGGCGACGAGGACCGCTTCGAGGCGTTCGGTGGTGACTTGCAGGCGGCGATGCGGCAGGGATTTCTGGCACTGGCCAGGGAATTCGCGGACCGCTTTCGCGTCATCGATGGCGCGCGCGATATGGATGCAGTGGCCGCAGACGTGCGCGCCGCCGTGGCGGAGCGGCTGGCATGAGCGACGACATCCCCAAGCCCGACCGGATCGAGGGCGCGCCGCACCCGCGCGAGACGCCGCGCCTGATCGGGCAGGGCGCCGCCGAGGCCGCATTTCTGGACGCCTATACCGACGGCCGCCTGCATCACGCATGGCTGTTGACCGGTCCGCGCGGGGTGGGCAAGGCGACTTTTGCGTGGCGCGCTGCGCGCTTCCTGCTGGCTCATGACGAACGCGCGGATGCGCCGACCAGCCTTGATATCGCGCCTGATCACCCCGTCGCGCGCCGTCTTCTGGCCCGGTCCGAGCCGCAGCTCTATCACATCACCCGCACCATCAACGAGCAGACCAAGCGCATGCGCGACATGATCGTCGCCGAGAACGTGCGCAGCCTGCATGGCTTTCTGTCGTTGTCCAGCACCGATGGCGGGCGGCGTGCAGTGATTATCGACAGCGCCGATGAGATGAACGTACAGGCGGCCAATGCCCTGCTGAAAATGCTCGAAGAGCCGCCCGCGCGCACGACGCTTTTCCTGATCAGCCACCAGCCCTCGGGCCTATTGCCAACGATCCGCTCGCGCTGCCGCGAGCTGCGTCTGCCGCCGCTGGATGCGGGCGACATGGCGGCGGCCCTGACGCAGGCCGGGATCGAACAGGGCAGCGACACGCAGGCCTTGGCCGCGCTCTCTGGCGGATCGGTGGGCGAGGCGGTGCGCCTGATCAATCTGGGCGGCCTGAAGCTCTATGCCGAACTGGTTCAGCTATTTGCGGATCTGCCCAATATCGACCGCCCCCGCGCGCTGGCGCTGGCCAATGCGGCGGCGCAGCGCGGCACTGAGGACCGGCTGAACCTGCTGATCTGGCTGATCGAGCTGCTTCTGAGCCGCATGGCCCGCACCGGCGCGGCAGGCGCGGCTCCCAGCCCCGAAGGCGCCCCCGGCGAGGCGCAGATGCTGGCCCGCGCCGCGCCGGATCTGGCGTCCGCGCGCCGCTGGGCCGATTGCGCGCAGGACGTTGGCGCGCGCATGCGCCATGGTCGGGCGGTCAACCTTGACCCTGCCGCGCTGGTCCTAGATACCGTGTTCAGAATACAAAAGACGGCGGCGCATTAGCCCGCCTGAAGGGCCTGCATGCACGTTGAAATCACCGACAGTCATTGCCACCTCGATTTCCCCGACTTTGCCGAGGAACTGCCGCAGGTCATCGACCGCGCCGTTGCCGCCGGGGTCACACGCATGGTGACGATCTGCACCAAGCTGCGCAGCGAGCCTGAGGTGCGCGCCATTGCCGAGGCGCACGCGCCCGTTTTCTATGCCGCCGGCACTCACCCGATGAGCGTGGCAAGTGAGCCGATGGCCCGCGCCGACGATCTGATTGCGCTGGCGCAGCATCCCAAATTCGTCGGCATTGGCGAGACAGGGCTGGATTACCACTACACCAGCGAAAGCGCCGAGGCACAGCAGGCATCCTTGCGCACCCATATCGCCGCCGCGCGGCAGACGGGCCTGCCGCTGATCATCCACGCACGCGATGCCGATGACGATATGGCGCGGATCCTGACCGAGGAATACCGAAACGGCGCCTATACTTGCGTCATGCATTGCTTCAGCTCCGGCGCCGGCTTGGCGCGCGCCGCGCTCGAGCTGGGCTTTTACCTCAGCATGTCGGGCATCGCCGCCTTTCCCAGAAGCCAGGAGCTGCGCGATATCTTTGCCGCCACCCCGCGCGAGCGGATTCTGGTGGAAACCGACGCGCCATACCTTGCCCCGCCGCCCTATCGCGGGCGCCGGAACGAGCCGGCCTATACGGTCCATACCGCGCAGCGCGGCGCGGAGACGATGGGCATGGACTGGCCCGACTTTGCCGAGCAGACGCAGGCCAATTTCGACCGCCTGTTCACCAAGGTCGCCGCATATGAGGGGCAGGGCTGATGGCGGTGCGGCGCTTTGTCATCCTTGGCTGCGGGTCCTCAGGCGGGGTGCCGCGGCTGGCCGACAAGCTGGGCGGCGATTGGGGCGATTGCGACCCGAACGAGCCGCGCAACCGGCGCACGCGCTGTTCGCTGCTGATCGAACAGGAGGGGCCGGACGGCCTGACCCGCGTGCTGATCGACAGCGGACCCGACATGCGCGAGCAACTGATACGCCACGGTGTCGGAACGCTGGACGGGGTGGTCTATACCCACAGCCATGCCGATCACTGCCATGGTCTGGACGATCTGCGCATCATCGTGTTCAACCTGCCCGGCCGCCTGCCGGTCTGGGCCGATCCACCTACGCGCGACGCGCTGTTGGATCGGTTCGGATATGCCTTCAAGCGGCCCGAGGGGTCGGCGTATCCGCCGATTCTGGATATGCATACCATTGACGGCGACGTGACGGTGACGGGCGCGGGCGGCGATATCACCCTGACGCCGTTTCTGGTGGAACACGGCGCCATCGACGCGCTGGGGTTCCGCATCGGCGATGTGGCCTACCTGCCAGATGTGGCGGATATGGACGAGGGGTGCTGGGACCTGCTCAAGGGTCTCGATACATGGATCCTCGATGCGCTGCGCCGCAAGCCGCATCCGACCCATATTCATCTGGCGCGCAGCCTGGAATGGATCGCGCGCGCCGCGCCCCGGCAGGGGATCATAACCAACATGCACACCGACATGGACTATCGCACGCTGCTGTCTGAAATGCCGGAGGGGGTCGATGTCGCCTATGACGGGATGACGCTGACCTTTCAGGTCTAGCGCAGTGGCCGCGTTTCTGGACGTCGTCCTGCCGGTTTTCGTGGTGATTGGCGCAGGATATGCGGTGGTCTGGCTGGGCTGGTTCGCGCAAAGCGGCGTTGACGGGCTGATGCGCTTTACGCAGAATTTCGCCATTCCGTGCCTTTTGTTCACGGCCATCTCGCAGCTCGATCTGGGGCAGAACTTCAACGCACCGCTGCTGTTCAGCTTTTACGCGGGAGCGCTGTGCGGGTTTGCACTGGGCACTTTCGGCGCGCGCTTTATTTTCGGCCGCGACTGGCCCGACGCGATTGCCATCGGCTTTTGCTGCCTGTTCTCGAACTCCCTCCTTCTGGGTCTGCCCATCACCGAGCGGGCCTATGGCGCCGATGCGCTTGAGGCAAACTTTGCCATCATCGCCATGCATTCGCCGTTTTGTTACGCCGTCGGCATCACGGCGATGGAGATCGCCCGCGCGCGCGGACAGGCAGGCGGCGCGGTCCTGCGCAAGGTGGCGCGCGCGATGTTTTCCAACGCGCTGATCATCGGGATCGGCCTTGGCTTTGCCGTCAATCTGACCGGGTTGCCTGTGCCGTCCTCGCTTCAGCACGGGCTGGATCTGATCGCGCGCGCGGCGCTGCCCGCCGCGCTGTTCGGGCTGGGCGGGGTGCTGGTGCAATACCGTCCCGAGGGCGATCTGCGCATCATCCTTGCGGTCTGCGCGGTATCGCTGCTGGTGCATCCGGCGATCACACTGGGATTGGGGCAGGCGCTGGACCTGCCGACATCGGCCTTGCGCAGCGCAGTCATCACCGGCGCCATGGCGCCGGGGATCAACGCCTATATCTTTGCCAACATGTATGGCGTGGCGCGGCGCGTTGCGGCCTCTGCCGTGCTGATCGGCACGGCGGCGTCCATCGTGACGGCTTGGGTCTGGCTGAGTTTTCTGCCCTAAAGCGTTTCGCCCTTATCTGATGTCTCAGGTCAAAGGCGAAACGTCTTGGTCACATCCCGGTGTCCCTCGGTTGCGGCGGCGGGCGCGCGGCGCTATGGCGAGGCGGCAATCATGCAAGGAGACGCGCCATGCGCAGCACAGCCGACCGTATTCGCCACGCGCTCCTCTTCGAGGGGCTGGGACTGGCCATCGTGGTGCCGGTGGGCGGCTGGGCCTTCGGTCTACCCATGCACGACATGGGCATTGTCGCCGTGGTCAGCGCCACGCTGGCGACGCTCTGGACCTACATTTACAACCTGATATTCGACAAGATCAAGTATGCGCGCGTGGGTCACACCGCTAAAGGGCTGGGCCTGCGCATCATCCATTCGATCCTGTTCGAATTCGGTCTGCTGCTGGTGCTGATGCCGTTCCTTGCATGGTATCTGGGGATTACGCTGATACAGGCCTTCTGGATGGATATCGCGTTCGCGCTGTTCTACCTGGTCTATGCGTTTGTCTATAACTGGCTGTATGACATCATTTTTCCCGTACCGGGCGCGCCCCGTGCGTCTCAGTCCTGACCCTTGGGCGCGCCGCCGGTAAAGGCGTTGGGGCCGTGGTAATTGCACGGCTCCTCTCTCATCTCCAGATGCAGGTTTTCGCCGCGCCAAGGATGTGCGCGGGCCAGATCCTCGTCCACCTCGATGCCTAGGCCGGGCGCGGCCGGAACGGTGATATACCCGTTTTCAATGCGGATGGAATCGCGGATCAGCGCGCGGTGAAATTCGGTGTCTATGGTTTCGGCCATGAGCAGGTTGGGTATGGATGCGGCGAGCTGCACATTCGCCGCCCACTCGATGGGCCCGGCATAAAGATGCGGCGCCAGTTGCGCGTTATAGACCTCGGCCATGGCTGCGATCTTCTTGCACTCCCAGATGCCGCCCGCGCGCCCCAGCGCCGGTTGCAGGATGCTGGCGGCGCCCTCGCGCAGGACGGGGGCAAATTCGGCCTTCGTGCACAGGCGCTCGCCCGTGGCAATGGGCAGGCCGGTTGCGGCGGCCACCCGTGCCATGGCGGCGACATTGTCCGGCGGAACCGGCTCCTCATACCACAGCGGATCATAGGGCGCGATGGCACGGCCCAGCCGGATCGCGCCCGGCGTGCTGAACTGGCCGTGCGTGCCGAACAGCAGGTCGGCACGGATGCCCACAGCCTCGCGGATGGCGGCGCAGAACTGCACGGATTGTTCGATATCCCTCATCGAAGGCATGTGGCCGCCGCGCAGGGTGTAAGGCCCGGCAGGATCGAATTTGACGGCGGTATAGCCCTCGTCCACCAGCTCCGCCGCGCTTTCGGCGGCCATCTCGGGCGAGGACCAGAATTCATCCTCATCATGATGGGGCAGGGGATAGAGGTAGCTGTAGGCGCGGATCCGGTCGTTCATGCGCCCGCCCAGCAGCGCATGGACGGGCCGCCCCCGCGCCTTGCCCAGAATATCCCAGCAGGCGATTTCCAGCCCGGAAAACGCGCCGATCACGGTCAGATCGGGGCGCTGTGTGAAGCCCGAGGAATAGACGCGGCGAAACATCATCTCGATATTTTCGGGATTCTCGCCGGCCATGTGCCGCTCGAACACGTCGTCGATGACGGCGCGCATTGCCTCGGGGCCGACGCTGGCGGCATAGCATTCGCCCCAGCCGGTGATGCCGGTATCCGTCGTTACCTTGACAAGGATCCAGTAGCGCCCGCCCCAGCCGGGCGCGGGAGGCGCGGTGACGATGATGTCTAGCGTTGAGAGGCGCATATTCTGGCTCCTGACTGGCGCGATCGTGCGCCGCACGATTGGTGGGTCGTTGCGCATCATGCCAAATCTCCATAGCTGGCCAGCGCGCGCTGGAAGGTGTCTGCATCCACATTGCCGCCGGAGATGGTGACGATCACATCGTCCCCGTCGATCTGGTCCGCATGGAACAGCGCAGCAGCCAGCGCTACGGCGCCGCCCGGCTCGGCCACCAGTTTCAGACGGCCCCATGCCAGCGCCATGGCGTGCAAGGCCTCTTCGTCCGAGACGACCAGGCCGGGGCCGCACAGGCGCTGCATGATGGGAAAGGTGATGTCGCCCGGCTGCGGTGTGATGATCGCATCGCACAGCCCGCCCGACGTTTGGGCGTTGCGCTGGATCGCACCCATGCTGAGCGAGCGGGCAGTATCGTCAAATCCCTCCGGCTCGCAGGGGCGGGCGCGCAGGCCGGGCGCGTCGGCCTCCAGCGCCAGCGCGATGCCCGAGGTCAGACCGCCGCCGCCGCAGCAGACCAGCACATCGGCGCGTGTGAGGCCCAGTGCGGCAGCATCCTCGGCAATCTCCAGCCCGGTGGTGCCTTGACCGGCAATGACCTGCGGTTCGTCATAGGGGCGGATCAGGGTCAGGTTCCGCTCTGCCTTCAGCGCATCGCCCAGATCCTCGCGGCTTTCTCCAGCGGCGCGGTCGTACAGCACCACTTCGGCGCCCAGCGCGCGGGTGTTGGCGATCTTGAGGCCGGGCGCGTCGGCGGGCATGATGATGACGCTGGGCACGCCATGCTGGGCGGCCGCCAGCGCCACGCCCTGCGCGTGATTGCCCGAGGAATAGGCCAGAACGCCGCGCGCGCGGGTGGCGCCGTCCAGCGCAGAGACGGCGCCATACCCGCCGCGATACTTGAAGCTGCCGGTATGTTGCAGGCATTCCGGCTTGACCCAGACACGCCGCCCGGCGATTTCGTCAAGGAAGGGCGAGGACAGCAGCGGCGTGCGGCGCGCGTGGCCGCGCAAACGCCCAGCGGCGGCGCGGATCATGACGATATCGCTCATGCGTATTCCTTGAGGTGGTTCAGGATGCCGTCCAGCGATGCTGCCTCGTCGAGAAAGGGCACATGGCCCCGGTCGGGAACAACACGCGCGCGCATCGAAGGGGCGCGCGCCTGCATGCGCGCAAACAGATTGGCACTCAGCAGGTCCGAATTGCCACCGCGCAGCACCGTCAGCGGCATGGCCGCCAGCGCGTCGAAAAATGGCCACAGATCGGGCGAAGCCGCCGTGTCCAGATCCTTTAGTGCATCGCGCAGGCGCGGATCGTAGCGCAGTATCAGCTTGTCGCCGGGCTGTTCGGCCCAGATATTCTCCGCATGCATCCGCCAGCGCGCGAGCGTCACGCCGGGAAACTGCACTGCGTTCACCGCCGCCAGCCCCTCTGCGGCCTCATCATAGCTGTGAAATTCAGGGCGCCGACCGACATATTCCTTGATCCGGTCCAGCCCGCCAGTGGCGAGCTCGGGCCCAATGTCATTCAGGATCGCGCCATTCAGCCGCTCTGGCGTGGTTGCCGCCAGCAGCATGGCAATCAGCCCGCCGCGCGATGTGCCAAGGATGGTGGCCTTGGCCACATCCAGATGATCGAGCAGCGCGATCGCGTCCTGCGCCTCCTGCGGAACGGAATAGCTGGCCGGGTCGTCGGGAACATCCGACTGCCCACGCCCGCGATAATCCATGCGGATCACGCGATAGCCAGCCAGAAAAGGTAAAAGAAAACGAAAGTCGCCTGAATTGCGGGTCAGCCCGGCAAGGCATAAAACAGGCGGGCCATCGCCGCCTTCATGTTCGACGGTGTCGGTATAGTGCAGGCTCAGCCCATCCGCTGCTGTAAAGCGCGCCATTCAGATGCTCTCCCGGCTCGGAGTGTTGTTATGATCGACTGGCAGGTGCGCCGAGCAGACCGACAGGTTGTGCCTCTTGCATTGCGCGGACAGGTTGGCGTCGACGGTGCAGACGACAGAAGTGTTGGTGATTTTGGCCATTGGATGCTCCGGCTGGGATAAATGCAGACTGGCACGGATGCCCGAACCGCGAAAGGGTGCAATTGCGCCGGCAAATCAACGCAGCGTGCGATGTGTTCGCGGGCGCCGCCGCCCGTTATGAGGCTATCCTGAATTTTGTGCGATGGCGTGGGAACTGCCCTGAAAGCAGCCTGTACGGCCGTGGATGCCGAGGCGGCAGAGGCCGCGCTGGCCGAGTTCGAACAAAGCGATCTGGCCGCACATTACCCGGCGATCGCGCCGAGCTGGCGCGGGCTTGGAGCGAGGTGGTCGCGTTCCTTGACTGCCCCCCTGCGGTGGGTCGAGAGATCTAAACGACGCATGCCATCGCAGCGCTGAACTCGAAAATCCGGCGCGAGGTTCGAACCCGGGGCCACTTTTCCAGCGACGAAGCGGCGACGAAATTGATTTATCTGGCGCTCAAGGCTCCCTCGATCGTGTGGAAGCGCTCAGCGCGCGAATGGCACGCGGTCAAAAGCCAGCTCGCTGTCGTGTTCAAAGACCGCCCCCCCCCACGGCGCAACAAAAGGCGTCTGGGCAAAAAGTGATGCACAGGTCCGCCAACAGAAGGCCGATTTCGATAATTAGTCATGTTATAACAGGTGTTTGCGATCAAATGTACCTGCACCGGTTTGCAATCCGCCACCTGCATCGCTAGATACTTTGTCAATTCGCACAAGCACCCGCGCGCGCCGCGGCCTTGCAATTCATTCACCCCCCAAAACACACCAGAACTGGAGTCTATCCATGACCGAAGTAAAATCGGGCGATACTGTTCATATTCACTACACCGGCACGCTGACGGACGGCACCGTCTTTGACAGCAGCGACGGACGTGATCCTTTGACGTTCGAAGTGGGTTCGGGCCAGATCATCCCGGGCTTGGACGTGGCCATTCCCGGTATGGCCGTTGGCGAAAAGAAAATCGTCGATGTGCCCGCCGATCAGGCCTACGGGCAGGTCGACCCCAATGCGCGCCAGCAAGTCCCGCGCGAGGGAATCCCGGCAGACATCCCGCTGGACCCAGGCACGCAATTGCAGGTCCAGACCGAGAACGGTCAGGTATTGCCCGTGACCGTGCTGGAAGTGACGGACGAGCATGTCACGCTGGATGCTAACCATGCGCTGGCCGGCAAGGATCTGAAGTTCGATATCGAACTGGTCGCGATTGCCTGAGGTCGATATCGCTCTGAAAGAACTGCGTTACTGCGGGCGATAAACTCAAACGTTTCGCCGCGCGGAATAAAGACAGGCTCCGGCGAGATTCATCGCCGGAGCCTTCTGACATGTCGGACAGTGACCGAACTGAGGTGTTCGTTATTACCTGTACAGGATCTGACGCTTTCCAACTGTTCTTTGCACCTGCTGACCCGGGTCACGTGATTTCGATTAGCAGTGAACGGACCGCGCGCCTAGCGGTTGGCTGCCAAGGGCCCTTTTAGGGCGACAGTGGTTGTCTCCATCCACCTAGGGATATCGGCGCGGGCCTGCGATCAACTTCTGCAAAGGGCCGCGTCTCAGCGCTTGAAACACGCAATCGCTTAAGGGTCCCAATAGCTGTATTTCATAAGAGTGCGTGCAAAACCCATCCCTCTACTTGAAAGGGTACAAGACGCAGACGGCCTCGCTGACGACGTAGAAGCCGTATTGAATGTCGGTTATCCCGTTACATTCCGCGACGCATATACCGTCCTTGTGCAGTCGGATGGCATCATCGTGAATGCAGGCAACGGCGGATTTAACATCCCGTGGCAGCACATCACCTCCGTGGTAGCACAATTGCGCAAATATGGGCGTTCTTAGAAATTTGGTTATTGAGAAGTGGCCGCAGATTTTCGTGAAAAAGTCGATGCCGACTCATCAAGTGGAACCGTCTGTTGCTGGAAGTGATTGCCCACCATTGCAGACCCCATCGACGAGCTCAATTACAGAATATCCCATTGCCAGAACGTATAGAACAACGATTGGCCAGATGAGCCATCCAAATGGAACTTTTGTTTTAATCCAATGGTAGAGGGGGAATCTGCTCTTCAGTTCTTTCTCAGTATTGGCGCCAAACAGAGTGAGGCTGAGCCTGGCCTCCACCATTCGGACAAACTCAACCAGCATGTGCACTAATCCAGTAAACCCAATCGCGATAACGCCTACCCCCAAGCGAAGTGAAGAGATTTCCGTGCCACAAAAGTAGTTTGCTTGTGTAACCGCGAAAACTGCTATCGCGAAAATCGAACCCATATACCGAAACATTAGCCTGTATACGAGATCGTGGCGGTAGCGCCACTCTTCAAATGCAAGTTTTTGGCGTTCGGTTTCCTTAAGCACGTTCAAAGCAAAACCCTTCCATTCTTCAATCCTTCGAGTGTCAGCACATAGGCGTCCAGTGTTGTCTCTTGTCTTTCACGCTGTTCTTGAACCACTTCAACTGGTTTCACTCCAGGTTACCAGCAAATGAGCAATGTTGAAATTACCTAAAAATCTCAGCGTTCCACCTGTTTCTCCGGTCGAAGATGCTGAGTTTGCACATTAAATTCAATTCATGAGCGCACCGGTTCGTCGCCTTTTGATGTCCAATCAGACAAAGAGCGATGGCGCACCACGGCATCGCTCTTTTGTTTGGACCAACAAAGGGAATGACCAATGTCCGCGGCTTTGTTGCACAAATCGGCCTGAAGTGGGATTCACTGCGTGAATCCAGTCTGGCAGCTGGCTGGCATGAGCAGCTGGACCCCTACAACGTACAAGACCTGGAACTGGCCTGACGACAGGCACCGGCGGCAATCGTGGGTGATAGGTTCCGCCATGCTGAGTTTCTGGAAGCCTTGCGAGACGCTGGCCTTGAGCGGGTTCCGTTCATCTGGCGAGGCTTTGGATGGAAGGACGGCAGCGAGGATTGCGAGAGACTGCGGCGCGCTGTGTTTGAAGGGCAGGTACAGGCCAAGCCGTCGCTGCTGCTGCGTTCGGCGTTCTCTGATGCAATCACGCTGGTTGACCCGGCAGGCAATCACAAGCTGGCGGCGGGCAGATCGACCGGGCGCATCGACCCGGTGGCCGCAACGGTTCTGGCGGTAGCGCAGGGCCAGCGGATGAAGCGCGCACCGGCCAAGGGCAAGGGGCGTTTGACATGGGCATGAGCGCAAGCAAATTGGACCGGCGCATCACCATCACGCGGGCCGAGCTGGTTGATACCGGGTTAGGCATGGAGCCGGGGCCATATGAGCCTATCGGCACCGTCTGGGCGCACCGGGCAGATGTGAGCGACGGCGAGCGTTTCGCGGCGGCGCAGGTGCAGGCCACCGTCACCACCCGTTTTACCGTGCGATCATCGGAGTTCACCCGCGACATAGACCCCGCCGACCGCATCCTTCACGCGGGCCAGGACTTCAACATAACCGGCGTGAAAGAGAGCAAAGAGGGGCGGCTGCAATTCATCGAGCTGACCGCAAGCGCGAGGTCCGATCAATGACCGCGCGTCCGGGCAGATGGGCGCTTGTGCGTCCCGAATGGCAGGCGGTGCGTCATGCCGTGCTGGAGCGTGACAAGTGGGCTTGCCAGCACTGCGGCAACCGGCGGCGGCTGGAGGTTCACCACGTCAAGCGCGTGGCCGACTTCCCCGAATTGGCGTTCCAGCCTGACAACTGCCTGACGCTCTGCGCGGGCTGTCACACCATCGAAACCAATCGAGAGCTGGGACGCATCCCCGATCCGAAACGCCAGCAATGGCGGAAAGCTGTCGCTGAGTTGGCGACGAAACCTGTTGAGCAAGAGGAAAACACACATGCTTGATTCTGTGAAGATCACCCGGCGGCAATCCGAGATCCGCCAATCGCTGGCCGAGCTGGCCGGGGCCGAGAGCCTGACCGAAGAAACGCGGGCCAAGATGGACAAGCTCGACCAAGAATATCAGGACGGCGAACGCAAGTTTCGCGCGGCGCTGATTAACGAGGCCGAAGAACGCGAGCAGGCCAAGGGCGAACTGGAAACCCGTTCCGGCACCGAATGGGCCGAAATGATGGGCAAGTTCGAGCTGCGGCAAGTGGCCTTCGCTCTGGACGAGGGCAAGGCGCTGGACGGCGCGACCGCCGAAATCATCGAAGAAATGCGCAGCAAGGGTGGCTATCAGGGCATCCCGGTTCCGCTGGAAGCTCTGGAAACACGCGCTGGCGAAACCGTGGCGGCGGGCAACATCGAGCCGAAGGCAATCCGCCCGACCATCGACCGCATTTTCCCCGGCAGCGTGGCCGAACGTCTGGGCGTCCAGCGCATCGGCATTGCGCAAGGCGAGGTTGCCTTTCCTGTCGCCACGTCTGGCGCGGTGTTTGGCTGGCAGACTGACGAGCTGGGCAACGTGGGCGCGGCCAATCCCTACGCGACCAGCGAGCGCAGCCTGACACCGGACCACACCGGCGGGGCGCAAATGGTTATCAGCCGCAAGGCGATGAAGCAAAGCGGCGCGGGCCTTGAAGCGGCAATTCGGCGCGATCTGAACGCGGTTATCGGGGCCGAGCTGGACCGCGTGGTTATCAACGGATCCGGCGCGACTGGCGAGCCTCTGGGTATCGTTCCGGGCGCGACCGCCTACGGCATCACCGATACGGACGTTGCGGCGGCGGCAAGCTGGGCGGCGTTCCGGGCCGAGGTTGTGGCCTTCATGGAAGCCAACGCGATCACCAGCGCCAGCCAGGTTAATCTGGCCTTTGATCCGGCGATCTGGGCCGATCTGGACGAGGCGCTTATCAGCGGCACGGCAGTATCGGAATGGGACCGCCTGACAAAGCATGTCGGCACCCCCGCGATTAGCAACATCATCCCGGCGGCATCGGCAATTATGTCTGCAACCGTCCAAGGCGTGGCACCCGGTTATCTGGGAATTTACGGCGGAATTGATCTGGTGCGCGATGTTTTCACTAAGGCGGCAAGCGGTTCTCTGGTTCTCACTGGCCTTGTCACGGCAGACTTTGTGGTTCCCCGCGGCCTGCAAACCCGTATCCTGTCCGGGTTCCTCTGATGCTCTGGGGCGCAGCATCTGGCGCGCTGGAGCTGCGCGCCGAGAATGGGGGCGTCCGGGTTTCCGGGCGCTTTCCCTATGCAACCGAAACCGAGCTTGCACCGGGCAGGGCCGAACGGATCGAGGCGCGGGCCTTTGCCGATCGCGTCAATTCGGGCGAGGATATTCATCTGCTGTTCGGGCATGATTACGATCGACCGCTTGCCAGCCGGGCGGCGGGCAATCTGGAAATCACCGACACCGACGCGGCGCTTGAGATCCGGGCGACGATCACCGGCAGCACGAGCTGGGCGGCTGACTTTCTTGCGGCGCATGAAGGCGGTTTGATCCGTGGCCTATCGCCGGGGTTCCGGGTTTCCAAGGGTGGCGAGCGGATCGAGCGCCGGGGCGGTGGCCTGTTGCGATCTGTCACCCGTGCCGAGCTGTTCGAGATTAGCGCCGTGACGCGGCCCGCATATGGGCAAGCGCAGATCGAAGCGCGGGCATGGGATCCAAACGAAGAATTGCGCAGGCAGCTTGGCCCTTGGCTTGCTGGCAGACGCTGGAGGGCATGAGCATGTGGCCATTCACCAAACGGGCCGAGCCTGAAACCAGATCGAGCGGCACCGGCTATACCGCGTCCATCATCGCGGCGCGGGCCAGCTACTTTGCAGGCGGCGGCGACGTGGCCGAGACGACGAGCGTGGCGCAGACCTGCATCGGGTTGTGGGAGAGCGTTCTAAGCGGCGCTGACATATCCGGCACCGATCTGCTCGACCGGCGCACAATGGCGCTGCTGGGGCGTTCTCTGGCGCTGCGTGGCGAGTTCGTCGGCATCATTGGCGATGGTATTATTCCCTGCACCGATTGGGACGTTTCCACCCGCAACGGCGCGCCGCGCGCCTATCGCGTGAGTGTTCCCGAAGCATCGGGCGGGCGATCAGAAACCCGGCTGGCGGGCGAGATCCTGCACATCCGCATTGGCAGCGATACGGCGACACCGTGGGCAGGCACCCCGCCATTGCGGCGGGCGGCATTGTCGGCAAACCTGCTGCACGAGATCGAAACCGCACTGCGCGACACGTTCCGCGATGCGCCTATCGGCAGTCAGGTTCTGCCCCTGCCCGATTCCAGCGCCGAAGACATGGAAGCAATGCGGCAAGCGATCCGGGGCAAGCGGGGCCAGACGCTGGTTATCGAGGGCGTGGCGCAGGCGACGGCGGCGGGCATGAACCCGCAACTTGGCCAGCGGCGGGACGATCTGACGCCGGATCTGCACCGGGCCGAGGCCGCAACCCTGCTGGAGAGTTCGCGCGGCGCGGTGGCCGAGGTGTTTGGAGTTCCAAGAGCCTTCTTCAATGCGGCATCGACGGGGCCGGTATTCCGAGAGGCGCAGCGGCATCTGGTGCAATACACGTTGGCACCCATTGCCAAGATCATCGGAGAAGAAGCAACCGCCAAGCTGGGCGGCGCTGTCGCGGTGGACGTGGAAACACCTACGCAAGCCTATGACACCGGCGGGCGCGCGCGGGCGCTGTCGGGCATCATCAAGGCGATGGCCGAGGCCGAGGCGGCGGGCATTGATCCCGAAAAGGCTATGCGGCTGGTGGGCTGGGAATAGGCCGGTGGGCGTTGTCCAGACATTCACCCGGCGGCGGCAAACCACCATCGCGGGCGACGTGGCGGGCGTGATCCGGCTGGCGTTCGCTGCTGGTGAAATTGCATCACTCTGGGGGCTGGAGGGCACGTTGCGCGCATCGCTGCGGGCGGATCTGTGTTTGCGCGGCTGGCAATGGGCGGTGGCCGATCAGACGGCGCGGGACATCGTGGCGGGCGCACATCGTTTCATCGGGGCCGAGCGTCCGAGCTGGTACGAAGGGCAACCCGAGCATGTCATATCCGAAGGCACCTTGATCGAGCGCACCCGCTGCGCCTGTTGCCACAAGCCTTTGCCCGAGGATCGCAAGAAATTCTGTTCCAGCATCTGCTACACGTCGCACAAGCATCGACTATCCCGGCGGCGCGCGGTGGCCGACGATAAGGGCGCAGAAATGGCAATTCGGGCGCTATGATGGATCTTTGCACCTATTGCCAATCGTGCGGGGCGCAGTTGCCGGATGGGCCTTTTGCCGAACGGCGGCGGTTCTGCAACGCGGTTTGCTATCGGCGCGATTACAAGGCGATGGAAGCGAAGGCCCGGATCGAGGCCAAGCGCGTCCGTCCCCCGTGCGAGTGGTGCGGCGGGCCGGTGGCGCCTGAGCGAAAGGCCGGGGCGCGCTATTGCGGCCGGAAATGCCTTATTGCTGCGCGCAACTGGCGACAACAGGGCAGGCCAAGGGCCAAGGCGCGCAAGGGGCGATCATGCGCGATCTGCGGCGGGCCTATCCCCGAGACACTGCAACAGGGGACCAAGTATTGCGGCGATCCATGCGCCAAGGTGGCCAAGCGGGCCAAGGGATGACCCCCGCGCGCGCCTGCGAATCCGTTACCCCAGATGTTACCCCAACCAAGAAATCAGAAAACCCGCCGAGGCGGGTTCTGTGTAGCTATCTGATTTTCTTTGAATTTTTGGCTCCGGCGGTAGGGGCCGGAGACCACAGCATAAAATCCAGCAATATCAACGGTGCAGCCTCTGCGAGCGCACCGTATCCTTAAAAATGTGCACAATCGCAGGCAGCACACAAGTGCAATTATCATATCGGCTTATGAATTCTATTCAAGTCGAGTCTTCTTGGACTCGGGAGGCTTCACACATTTGCTTCGATGCCCAAAGGTTCCAGCCTAATGTTGGCCAATTATAGCGTTCGCAGAACGGGCGCGGTTTCAAAATTTGTGATGGCCGTATCTGGGAGATCGGGCAGATAGTGAAATTTCGCTGCACCTGCGACGCGGTCAAACCCCTACGCAAACCACCGACGTTCGGGTAATCCACAATACCCCTTCTTCGCTACTATGCTGCGAGTCCGCTTCGAGTCTTAAAACGGATAGTCGCCCCTGCTGCTCGAATGCAGAACCGGCCCCATCCAATCGTCATCATCCTGCCTGAAACGATGATCTCCCGAACAAAAGAGATCCCCGCCTTCGCGGGGTTGACGCTTGTATGGGTGGCGCGATCAGTCTGCGGGCGCAGGCGGCGGCACATACTTTTGGGGATGGTGCTGCCACTTGAGCCATTCGGTGTCGAAGCTGTTGTCGCCACCCGACGGCAATTCCCAATCCGGCCAATGGGTCGGGCGATTCATGTCCTCGGTCAGGATCACGCTGGCATCGCCAAATGTTTTTCCGAGCCACTCGGCCGGGATAGCTGACTCGGTATGGGCCTCCCCAATTAGCCGGCGCGTTCCTGCGATACGGCACTCTTGGAACCCAACGCGGTATATGTCACCGGGTATAGTCTCATCTGGCAAAATTCGAAGTCGAAAATTCACTCCAAGGAGGTCGCCTTCTATAGATGCGCCTTTCAAAACGCTATCAACGAAAAAGGCGCGATTTACCCCTCTATTATATTTATTCTCCAAAAAACGAAGCTCCGCGCCTTCTAAGTTGGTTCTGACAAAATGCGTGTGTGATATCTTGCAGTCTCTTAGATTCGCTCCTCTCAGTATGGCGTGTGAAAAATCTGCTGACTCGATTTTAGAGTTTGAGAAGTTCGCGTTTTCAGCGCTGACTCCTGTCAATTCACTATATACGAAGTTAGCATCTGCGAATTTAGTTCCCTTGCAAAAGGCAGCCTGCATCTGACTACGAAAGAAACTCGCTTTTTCAAAATTCAGATATTCCAAATTTGCGTATCTTAGATTTGTTCTCGAAAGATCAATGCGATAACCCGTTCCGTCTTGACTAAGGTGATCTCTTTCAACGCTCACTTGCTGCGGCGTGCGGCGGCCAATTACTGACAACGCAAGCTGAACGTCAGCCCTTGGCGTGAGCTCGTTAGATAGCCAGCTCACCGTAGACTTCCGTTTTTCCTCAATGGTGTCTTCTTTGCACCCTTGAGGAAATGGGAAGTCGGGCGCCTTAACCGTCGGCGAGTTCTCCCTCACATAGGCACACAAAATTTCCATCACTCGCACATGATCGCGACCCTTGTCGTGGAGGGTAGAATCCTGCGCGATGCGTTCCAGCGACAGGATCGCGCCGATGCGCACCTCGATATTGGGCTCGGTTTCCGTGAAAACCTGCCAGTCTCCGATACTGTCGATCTCTTCGTTATCTTGCGGTGAGATTTCTTCGCCTTGCCATTGAATAACTGTTCTTTCACTTGGCCAAATTGAGATGTCGTAAAGGACACCTTCCCACACTTCATCAGTTTCGTGGTTGTAACTTTGCGTCCGTTCGCTTCCGGTCACCTTTGATCGAGGTTCATCGAGGTAATTGTCCATCTGCTCTTTGATGCATGAAATCTTTGATTGCTTGCCAGTCCAAATCGTAACCGGTCTACCAATTCGATTTACTACCTTCTCTGCCCCCAACTGCTGCACCGCCGAAGTGATCCGGTCGGTGATGTGCCCCTCCTTCTGATAACGCAGTGTCTGATGCTTCAGCACCGTTCCCCAGATCACGAAGGGTGCGCCCAGCAGAGCGGCGATGAGCGCCCCCGTGCCAAGGCTCGCCGCACCCCCGCCAAAGAGAGCGCTATAGACAATCGCAAAGGCGGAAAAATAAGCTCCGGCAATCAGCAGTGCGATGAACACCGCCACGGCCGGCCCCAATGCCCGCGCTAACTGCCAGTGGGGAGTGTGCCGGATGCCCAACCAGTCAAGTATGTCCCGCTGCGCTTTCCTATCGCCCATATCCACCCCGTTATCCAAGTTTGTCTCCGAACCATGGCCGCGTCGGTGCGCGCTGGCAAGAGTCGCGACGGGGGGAATGGAAGGCATAGCCACGCGGGATTTGCATCGAAAAGCTGCCGGGAACTACCTCCGCACCAGAATCTTGAATAGATACGACCATCCCAGACTCCGCGAGTCGCAAAGCATAACCTGATCCGATCATGTCATGCGAAACGCGTTCCTATCGCTGATTTCGGTTGCGCTGGTCTCCGCTGCGAAGGTGTGGGATCACCCGAGAAACAGCGCTGCGACTGCCGCGGCAAAAAAACTATCCTTGCCTCGTTCAATCCATGGCCTGATAGACGAGCGCAAGCCGATTTTTCTCATTTCATCGGCAAGGGACTGCAGGATGTCCTCGTATTTATCGTCTTCGATGATATCGCCCTGCCTAATGCCGTTACTATGCATGGATTTTATAATAGCCTGGTGTGTTTTTGCGAAATACTTCATGTAAATATCGACATCTCCAATGCGCGACCAGTCCAGATCAATAATAACGGCTCTGGCTTGATAGTTCTTTTCCGGAAGTCCGAGCTCTGTGAACCCTTTTTCGTGAAGCCCAGAAAGGACGGGGTCGAAAAAAACAATGCAACACTCCGGAACAACAGTCCCATATTCTATAAGATCTTGTCTTACGCCATCTGACACTTTCTGCATTTTATCGGAGTTATTCCAGCATGGAGCCCGTCCTTCCCAATGCATGTTCGCGCAGATTCCCAAGTGCCAATCTTGCTGGGCAATTTTATTGAAATTGGAAAAATACTTTTCCCCGAATATCCGGCTTTCTGTGGCATTCTGAGTGAGTAGCACGCTCCAGATGCCGCTCATGTGCCTATCTGAAAATCCCCCATAGAATTTTGCCATCTCTTGAACGCTTGCAGCGCTGAACATATTCCGACTCTCCAATGATACCAAGATTTGTCATCGTGGGAATACATTTTCTTGCTGGGAATCCTAACCTCTTTTTCCAAAGAGAAGGAAATCTGCAATGAAGAGTGGCATCACCGATGCCAACCACGTGATTGGAACGGGCGTAGCGAACAGCATCTGGGCCAGCGAGCTCTGCTCGCGCAAACCGGCCGGACATATGATAGCAAGCGATTTGGTCAAAAGTCTGCTATAATCCTGACATGCGGGGGGCCGTCTACATCTGCAATCTTTACTCAAACACCATGCCGGTTGCCGCCATGCGCCAGCTCTTCGCAGTAGATGCGAACAACGATCAGCTCGGCAATGCGGAGCCGTTGCCTGCTATCTTTCCCAAGGGAAACGCACCCGTCGTTGCGCTGACTGATGATGGTCAGCGCGCCCTCTGGAACACGCATTGGGGGTTTGTGCTGCCGCAGGTCTCAAAAAAGACCGGCAAGCCGATTCAGCCGAAGGCCGTGAACAATTCCCGTGACGACAAGCTGCGAACCTCGCCATTCTGGAAGACGAGCTTTGTCGAGCGCCGGTGTCTGATCCCGGCGACGAGCTTCTGCGAGGCCAAGGGTCGCAACCCGGCCACCTATGTCTGGTTTGGCGTGACAGGCGAGGGCAGTCGGCCGCCCTTCGCCTTTGCCGGTGTCTGGCGCGCATTCAGCGGCAATTACGGCGGTGAGCACCGCGAGCTGGTCACGTCGTCGATGGTGACGACAACGCCGAATGAGCTGGTGCGGGATACCCACCCGAACCGGATGCCTGTGATCCTGCATCCAGAAGACTACGAGGAATGGCTGACAGGTCGGCCAGAAGCAGCATTCGCTCTGATACGTCCGTTTCCGGCCGAAGAAATGGTCATTCATCAAAGCGGCGAAGGCCTGAAATCCGACAAGGACGGTCTGTAATTTCGGTCGAGAAATCTGATCGGTCTTGACACGCGGGGGCTCTATCGCAGATGGAGAACAGAAGAAGAACTCGCAAGGATTCCCATGCCGCTGCACCGCGTCGAACAGCCTGTCATCGCCAACGGATCCCCGATGCGCCTTGTGAGCATGAAGGTCAGTGCCGGGTTCCCGTCGCCTGCCGGGGATGATCTGGAAGATGAGATCGACCCGATGGCCTGGGTGGTGCGGCATCCGGCCTCGACCTTCTGGTGGCGCGTCGAAGGCGACTGCCTTTGGGACGTGGGGATCCGGGACGGCGACATCATTGCCGTGGACCGCGCCGGGAAGCGGCGCGTCGGGCGCGCGGTCCTGGCCGTGGTAGAAGGGGCGGTGACGGCGAAGATTCTGCGTAAGCGTGAGGGCAGATATTACCTCGCTCCGGCCAACCGCCGCGAAAATTTTCCAGACATTGAGTTGACGGAAGACAGCGAGATATGGGGGGTGATCGCGGGTGTCGTGCGCCGCTATGATCTGGCGTGAAGCGGCCTATCGCGATCAGCGACAGCGCGAACTTCTATGTCAGCGCCGAGCGGATCTTTGATCCGACCCTGAAAAACGTGCCGGTCATCGTTCTGTCGAACAATGATGGTTGCGCCGTGGCGCGCAGTGATGAAGGCCGGCGTGGCCTTCGCGTATTCGGGGACGGGTTCGCCCTTTTGCCAGGCCAGCACCTCGGCTTGGCGCCAGCGTTTCGCGCGGGCGTCCCTGCGTCCGTTCGACAGGTCGATGGCGGCCGGAAACGGTGGTGCCTTGGCCGGCAACTTACCCTTCTCCCAGCGATAGATGATCGAGGGATCCTCATGGCCGAGCAGAGCCGCGACATCCCTCGCGGTGAGCAACGGCGCAGTCAGGTCCGTCCAATGTGCCGAATCCTGCTTCTCGGAAAGTCCGACTGCGGGCAGCACGACGGACCAGCGCGTGGTCCCGCCCCGCAGACGGATGCCGAGCGCGCGCAGCACCTTGGCCAGTGCCCGCCTGTCAGTGATTTCAGGCTTCTTCCGGATGCGGAAGAAGACCTCGAGGTCATCACGGGTGAGCGGTTCGTCCAGCATGGCCCGAGGCAATTAGACCCCAGTTTCGTGCTCCCAAAATCTTGCGCGGCGTAGGAGGCCGATCCTTCGCGCTTCACGCAGAAATCTCCCGGACTTGTGACGGCAGCCCGGGGCGCTGCTGCGTTTGCAAGTCGGCGCCAAGCGGACATTCACGAACAGCTCGGCGAACGACCGTTCTACCCCGAAAACACCATTGACTGCTTGAAAGCTGAGCTGAAGATCGGCCCAGCGATATACATTCACGAGTTGTATGAGAGAGGGTGAAAGAATAGGCTCATTGGTGCCCGGAAATTAGACACTGTGACTTGTAACGATGAAAACCGCCTTTACCGAAGCTCTCACCCAATTATCTAATCGGATGCCCCGCGCCGTGCGCGACATCGAAATCCTGCGGGTGTCGGCGCTGCTTGAAGGGGAGGACTACGCAGACTCGGCTGAGTCTGCGCGGAAAGCTGCTTTGGCATGGGCCAAACGGCGGGCGGGGCGCGCGCTGCCGAAGGCGGCCTGGAATTTGCAGGACTTCGACCTGCCCGTGGGGGGACGCAGCAGCACAGCGGTGCGCATCGAAAATGAAGCGCTCGATCTCTGGGCGCTGCGGGCGGAAGATCCCGATAAGGACGTGGCCGGGCGCGTCTGGTCCACCGAAATCGTTATTGGTGGCGAAGTTGGCAGGCGCCCCCATGTCAGCCTTCGCTTGGTCGTCAGCACAACCGAATCGCATTTCTCCATTGAACCCCACGTGCCAGGGCCGGTCTTGCAGATGATAAATGCGCCGGGACTGATCCGGGGTGCTCGGCGGCTCACGTCGGAGCCGGTGACGATCCAGACTGAGAACGACGCCGAAGACCTGTGTGATCATTTGGAAGACCCAGAGCGCCGATTGCCGATCTTCGTGGTTGCTTTGCCAGATGGTGACGGCAACCCCGTGATCAATACTGCAATGTTGGCGAAGGCGACCGCTGGACTTGCCCGCGTTGCACTGGTCTCCGCCGAGTTAACCTGGGTTCTGACCAAGCGTTTCGGGAAATACCGGTCTGTTTTCAATGGCGGCGTGCGGGCCTATCTGCGCGGCTTCTCCGCGACCGATGACCCATTCCGGCACCGCCTGTTTCTGGAGACCGATCTACGCAAGACCGGTGGTGCGATCGCCTGTCTCCGTAGCCTTCGCGCACTGGCGGCCGAAGCGAGTATTTCGGAAACGCGGCTGGGCAAAGATGTGCTGGATTTCGCGTCGGTCCGCACCGCGAGCCGAAAGCTTCGAAAGACCAATCTTGCAGACCGAGCGGCACCCGACGAGGAGCTTCTGCAGACTGCGGAAGAGCTGGTTGAAAGCTTGGAACTGCAGGTCGAGGAGAAAGACAAGGAGATTGACGGCTACATCGCAGAGGTTGAAGCTGCTGAGGATCGCGCTCACGCTGCTGAGCAGGAAAACCGATCCTTGTTGTCCCGTGTCAGACATTTGCAGGCAGCGCTGGTCGATGGTGGAGAGGCCCCAACGGAAGAGCCTCCATTGCCGCAGGAGTGGCCAGAGTTCACTGACTGGCTCGACCAAACCTATCCCGACAAGGTTCTGTTGACCCCCGCGGCCCGGAGAATGGCACGTTCCCCCGAATTCGAAGACGTGACGCTGGTGGCACGCTCAATCGCATGGCTGGCAACTGTCCAACATGACCGCCGTATCAATGGCGGGGGTAGCCTCAGAGATGTGCAAGTCGAGAACGGCATCTTGAATTCTCCGTGTGGCGGGGACACCTACGCGACGGATTGGAAAGGAAGACGCTACGACGTTGATTGGCATGTGAAGACTGGCGGCAATGTGCGCGATCCCAAGAGGTGCTTGAGAATTTACTACTTCTGGGAACCTGAAACGCAACAAACCGTCATTGATCATCTCCCCTCGCACCGTCGGACGAGTGCAACATAGGGTTGTTTTAGAATATGTCGCGCAGGTCAATTACGGACGAAGAAATCGGGCTGATCAAGGCGATGCTGCGCAGGGGAATGCGCAACCGGGACATTCAGTTCTATTTCAACAGGCAAGATCGGCCTGTCAACTCAGGGCGTATCACTGGCATAAGGTCTGGCGACTACGGACCCGAGGTCCCAGGGGCGACAGATGTCGCTTTGGATGCCTACCTCGCCACTTTTACGCCCGCGGAGGTGGGAGTTGTCATTGAAGGCGGGGAGCAAGCTGAACCGACGCTCGCCGAAAAGGCATGTGCGAGGTTCGTCCAGCGCGATGATGGAAATTGGTATCTGGCGGATGGAGAGACCTCCGAACAAGAATGTAAGGCGCAATTCGATCCCCGTCGAATGGAGCCGATCATCCGTGCAATCGCAGCGTTGGCAAACAACCGAGGGGGCTTCGTGTTCATCGGTGTTGCCGATCAGGAATGCCGCGTCGCAGGGATGCCCAACACGGCTTTCCAAAATACTGACATCGTGAGGATCACCGACAAGGCCAAGACGCTATTGACGCCGACACCAGCCTTCTCAAAGGACGTGATTGAGGTGGGGGGGCATGCCGTCGGCGTGCTCTTTATCGAAAAGCACCCCACGCCGCCAGTGATCGTGTGTAGAGACGCCAACGGGCTTGAAGATGGGTCCATACTGTTTCGTTATTCGGGGCAATCAGGGAAAATCAAGTTCGGAGACCTACTTGAAATGCTTAGGGAACGTGATCGCGTATCGCAACAGGTGCTGCTCGCCAGCGCGTCCCGACTGAGCGACATAGGAGCTGACCGTGCGTTGATCGTGGATACCGACAAGGGCGAAATGGATACGGGTGCCAAACGGATTGTCATTGACCGTTCTCTTGCAGACCAGCTTGAGTTCATTCGTGAAGGCGAGTTCAAGGAACGCACTGGCGCACCGGCGCTCCGTCTGGTCGGGGATATCCATGCCGTGGACCGAGAGGGCCAGATTGTCGAGCGTATCGAAGGACAGGCTCTCGATGCAGAAACGGTTCTTCTGGCTTACTTGGGCCGTGAACGGGTTCGCTCTCCGATCCAGTATGTTTGTATATCCGCCAAGGTTCAGCGTCAGTGGCTGCCGCTTTTCTACTTTGTGCAGCTCGCGGGCGGGGACTTGGACGCGGCGATTGAAGCGTTAGAGGCCACCAGCGCTGTTTACCGGGTCTCGAAACAAAATGCTCTGGAACGGCTTCGAGGGCAGCGATCTGCTTTCGAGCAGCCCGGCGGAGCGATCCTTGATGTCGTAGCGTCTTTGGAGGCCGCCGCTTGTGAGGATTTACGCGAACGCTTCACCGACTTTCAGATCGTGCGCGGCATTCGCGGGTTGTCCGATGGTTTCCAACCCGACGCAATTTTGTACGACCTGTTGAAAGACATCTACCGAGAGTCGGCTGGCGACGGGAATGTGCGAAGCGGTGTTTTTCGCGCATCTGCGCGTCTCGATGAGCTGGAAGCCGAAATACAGGCAGAGCCATGAACGACGCAGGGTCGGAGACTGTGCTGAATTTGTGTCAGTGGCGGTTTTGGAACCACTCTCAAGTCTCACCGGTGCATTTTCCTGCGCACTGCGGACCTTGGTGTTCGACGCAGAGAATGCCTGCTCTCCGCCCGTTCTCCCGGAAATCTCCACACCCACTGCGGAAATTGAGCTGCAGTTGAGAATGGCAGGAATAATACACAGGCAACACCGACGAACCAGATCCAGTCCGGAGGCATCTCAAAGTGATCCGAAACCGGATTCGCGGTCGCGGAACACTTCGCGGGCCTCGAGGCTCGAAACAAAAAGGTTGAACTAAGGCAAGCCCTATCTCGATGAAATCAATCTACCCATTCCGACAAGGGAAGGGCATTCAGCTCTTGGCGTGTCTGTCTCCATAGTGGCATCTCGCGGTCCAGAACGGCTGTGAAGCGTTCGTCATGTCTGGGTGACACGAGGTGCGCGAGTTCGTGAACGATGACATAGTCGATCATTCGCTCCGGCTTCTTTGCAAGCTCCGAGTTCAACCAGACAATGCCCTTGTCGGGATTGCAGCTTCCCCACTTGGTTTTCATCGGTCGGATGCCCCATTTCTCAGGCCGCACTCCCATGCGACCTGCCAAGAATTCGATACGCGGTCCGGCTAATTTCCGAAGTTCTGTCTTCAGCCATTTATCCATCCAACGGCAAGATTGTTCTGCATTGCTTCCGACGGGAATGTTCAGCAAGAGCCTGTCGTTGCCCGTTCGGGAGATCCTGTGAACTTTCTTGTCCCATTCCTGAACTTCGAGTCGGAGTGGCCGACCAAACAGGAAATGCGTTTCGCCGGAAATGTAAACCGCCGTCCATCCTTGCGCTTCACGGGACCGGGGCGATGTGTCCGGGCGATTTCTGCCTGGCCTTGCGCCTTCGAAGGCGCTTCGGGAGCCGAGTTCTTCTCGATGTCGTCCGTCACCGATGCAAGCGTGTTGCCAAGCCCTGCGAGAGAGGGCAAGGCGTTTGCAGGATCGAGCCCTTTGCGCACGCAATAGCGCAGGTATTCCTCCTGCAGGGTGAACAGCCCTGTCAGCATCATGTCGAATTGCGCGACGATCTCGTCCGGGTTCTCGTGCCACCAGCCCTCGCGGTCGGCCATCTCAAGGATTGCGCGCTCGAACTCCGGATCGTCGATTCGATTGGAGGACTGGGTGCTGTTTGCCTCTGGCTGCACGCGCGGCGGCGTGGTTGTCTGCGCCGGGACCATCATCGGAGCCTGCGACGTTGCTACACTGACGGTCGGGTTTCCGGCTTCCATCTGGCGGGCCATCATTTCGGCTTGTGCGCGCAGGGTCGCCGCCATGTCCGCCATGGCACGTTCAAGGTAGCTTTGATCACTCATCCCCACGTCTCCCGATCTGGCGATCTCGATGCTGCGTCTCTTCTCCTCGAACAGGTGGTTCAGGCGGGCCGCGCGCCGTCCGGCTTCCTTGAGACAGGGGGTGCGCAGGCTGATCGCGAAATGTCCCGGCGTCCTGAACCGGCCCCGGTCGGTGCGCGCACAGGCCTTTTCAGTGCCACAGGAAGGTTGCAAAAGTGTGAAAACGGGTTTGCGTCGGCGCCACCAGAACATGTTGCCGCGCTTCACGAGGTAGGGGATCTTCGTCATTCCGGTCGTCTCCGGGCACAGGCCCGGGCGACAGCCGCGGGCACAGGTATGGGCACAGAGGACGGATAAAATTGTCTGGAATCGAAGCGATGCCAGATAACACTATGATAGTGCTGGATTTTATGAAGAATTGGCTCCGGCGGTAGGGATCGAACCTACGACCAATTGATTAACAGTCAACTGCTCTACCGCTGAGCTACGCCGGAACACGAGGTGCCGTATAGCAATGGGCCTGTGTGGCGTCCAGTGCATATTTTAGAAATTATCGGGTTGGCTATTCTGGCGTTGAAAAACTGATGCAGAGTGCAAGGCGCCGCAGGGCGAGATCTGTTTTTGCTTCGTAAGATCAATCAAGTGCGCAAGAACACTGCGCTTTGCGGCTGGCAAGAGCGCGACAGGTATTTCCTGGTATAATTCAGCCGCCAGCGTGGCCGCGTCCGCGGGACCGCGCTCCAGCGTTGCAAGGATTGCAGTCTCGCGCGATGTGCGGTGAGCCATTATGGCGTCAATCCGGACGGCGGGCTCTGTGACAGGTTCGCCGTGGCCGGGATAGAGGATGCGGGACCGTCGGGCAGCAAGGCGCCTGCACGATGCCATGTAGTCCGACATATCGCCATCTGGTGGCGATACCAGTGATGTAGCCCACCCCATGATCAGATCGCCCGTCAGAATCGTGTCGCGCCACGCAAAGCACATGTGATTGCCGAAATGGCCGGGCGTCCAAAGGGCTTCGATTGTCCAGTCATCGCCGTCTACCAAAGCTCCGTCGGAAAGGCAGATATCGGGGATGAATTCGGTGTCCACGCCTTCGCCTCCGCCGATATCTTGCGTGGCACTTGCCGCCAGATCTTGCATGATGGCGCTGCGACCGACGTTTGCATCGCCATAAGCCAGAACCGGCGCGCCGGTCAGGTCGGAAAGAGGACGGGCAAGGGGGGAATGGTCCAGATGGGCGTGAGTGACAAGGATATGGGTGATGCGTTGGTCCGGTCCTGTCGCAGACATGATGGCGGACAGGTGGTCGGAATCATCGGGGCCGGGATCGACGACTGCCAGAGCCCTAGTGCCGATCAGATAGGTGTTGGTGCCGTGCAGGGTCATCGCGGATGGATTGGGCGCCAGTATGCGGCGCAATCCGGGGGCCAGCGTTACGGCGATGCCCGGCATCGGAGCGGCGCAGGCAGGACCGGTCGGAGTGGGTTTGTCCATGTGTGGCGTCTCCAGCAGGAAGGGGCCATTGGACGATACCGTTGGCGGAGGCTGGCGTCCATCTGATGGGCGCGACATGCGCTTGCGAAGGTGTCGGGCGCCGGCCTAGTCTGCCTTATGATATTTCGCTGGCTCAAACGTTATATGCCGCGCGGCTTGTATGGGCGCGCCTTTCTCATTCTGTTGTTACCGGTGATTTCACTGCTGTTGGTGGTCTCTGTCGTTTCGGCTCAGCGCCTTTTCGAGGGGGTGACACGGCAGATGACGGTCTCGGCGGCGCGCGAGGTGCAGCTTTTGCTGGATGCTCAGGATCCCGCGACGACGGCCAGCGCATTGGCTATCGTCATGCGTCGGGCAGCGCCCCAAGACGTGCCGAAAGCCAACCTGCGTGACTGGTATGACGTGACGGGCATCGTTCTGATATCCGAGCTTGAGGAACGTCTGCCTTCGCTTCTGGCAATAGACCTGTCGCTTAGCAACGTCGTCACGCTCTACCTGGAACGGGGCGATGGCCCGGTGCGGATGACGCTCGACCGGCGGCGGTTCTCAGCATCAAACCCGCACCAACTGTTTGTGAATATGCTGTTTTTTGGCGTTCTAATGACGCTGATCGCTTATGTTTATCTGCGCAATCAACTGCGTCCGATCACGCGGCTGGCCCGCGCTGCCGAAGCGTTTGGACGTGGGCGCACGGTGCCCTACCGGCCCTCGGGTGCCAACGAAGTGCGAGCGGCTGGCAATGCTTTTCTGGACATGCGCGCCCGGATTGATCGCCAGATCGAACAGCGCACGCTGATGCTGTCAGGCGTTAGTCACGACCTGCGCACGCCGCTGACCCGGCTGAAGCTGAGCCTTGAGATGCTGGACGGCGAGGAGGACCGTGATCCGATGCTGCGCGACGTGCGCGACATGGAGCGGTTGCTGGACGCTTTCCTGGATTTTGCGCGCGGTGCCGCTGAGGGCGAGGCCGAGAGTGTTGATCCCGCTGCCTTGGTGCGCCGCATCGTTGACGATGGCGTCCGCAGCCAGATTCCCGTGACGCTGCATGAGATGACGGGCACCGGCACGGTCCCCCTGCGAGAGGTGGCGATCCGGCGCGCCATCGACAACCTGATCGGCAACGCTGTGCGATACGGCACTCGCGCCGAGCTTTCGATGGTGCTGACCGACCGGGCGCTGCGTATCCGCGTTGAGGATGACGGGCCCGGTATTCCCGAGGACCGCATCGAGGAGGCGCTGCGCCCCTTCGCGAGGCTGGAGCCGTCGCGCAATCAGAACAAGGGGCCGGGCGTGGGGCTGGGTCTGTCAATCGCAATGGACATCGCGCGCGCTCACGGAGGCAGTCTGCGCCTGGGGCGGTCAGAACGTCTCGGGGGGCTGTGCGCCGATCTTGTTATTGCTCGATGACGATCGCAGCCCGTGCGCAGAACCGTCGCGAAACGTCCAAGCATGTTAGGTGCTGTGGGTGGTGTCGCCGTCAGACCATCATTTCCTTGGTCGCCGTAAGGCGGATATCGGGAAAATCACGCTCCACGCGGTCGATGTCCCATTGCATCCGGGTCAGATAGACGACGTCGCCATCGTTATCATGCGCGATATGCGCCTGATTGGCCTGAATGAATGCATCAAGCGCGGTACGTTCGCCCATGGCCCAGCGGGCCGACGTGAATTGCGACGACTCGAACCGGACGGGCAGGCCGTATTCCAGCTCGATCCGGCTGGCGAGTACGTCAAATTGCAGTGCGCCAACCACGCCGACGATGAAGCCCGAGCCAAAGACCGGCTTGAACACCTTGGCCGCGCCTTCCTCGGCGAATTGCATCAGCGCCTTTTCCAAATGCTTGGATTTCAGCGGATCGCCAGCGCGGGCAACTTGCAACAATTCCGGCGCAAAGCTGGGAATGCCGGTCACGCGCAGCGCCTCGCCCTCGGTCAGGGTGTCGCCGATGCGCAGCTGGCCGTGATTGGGAATGCCGATGATATCGCCGGCCCATGCCTCTTCGGCCAGTTCCCGGTCCGAGGCGAGGAAAAGCACCGGGCTTGTCACCGTCATAGATTTTTTAGACCTCACATGGGTCAGTTTCATGCCGCGTTTGAAATGCCCCGAAGACAGGCGCACAAAGGCTACGCGGTCGCGGTGTTTCGGGTCCATATTGGCCTGAACCTTGAAGACAAACCCGGTGACTTTGGTTTCTTCCGGCGCAATCTGGCGCGGCTCGGCGCGTTGCGGCTGGGGCGGGGGGCCATAGGCTGCGATGCCCTCCATCACCTCTTTGACGCCGAACGAGTTGATGGCAGAGCCGAACCAGATCGGACTCATATGCCCTTCCAGCACTGCCTGCGGGTCGAGGGCGGGCAAAAGTTCGCGGGCCATTTCGACCTCTTCGCGCAATTTGGCAACCAGATGTGTCGGCAGGTTCGCGTCCAGCGCCGGATCGTCCAGACCGTTTATTTCGATGCTGGCAGCGACCTTGTTACGGTCCGCGCGGTCCATCAGCTCCAGCCGGTCGTTCAGCATGTCATAGCAGCCGACAAAATCACGGCCCTTGCCGATAGGCCAGCTGGCCGGCGTGATGTCGATCGCCAGGTTTTCCTGAATCTCGTCAATTATATCAAAGGTTTCGCGGCTTTCGCGGTCCATCTTGTTACAGAATGTCAGGATCGGCAGATCGCGCATCCGGCAGACTTCGAACAGCTTCTGGGTCTGCGATTCAACGCCCTTGGCGCCGTCGATAACCATAATGGCCGCGTCCACGGCGGTCAGCGTGCGATAGGTGTCTTCGGAGAAATCCGAGTGGCCGGGCGTGTCGACCAGATTGAAACGAAACGTCTTGAAATCAAACGACATCGCCGAGGCGCTGACCGAAATGCCGCGATCCTTTTCCATCTGGATAAAGTCCGAGCGCGTGCGCCGCGCTTCGCCCTTGGCCCGCACCTGTCCGGCCATCTGGATCGCCCCGCCGAACAGCAGGAACTTCTCGGTCAAGGTCGTTTTGCCAGCATCGGGATGCGCAATGATCGCGAACGTGCGGCGGCGCGCAATCTCGAACGGCAGGTCGGGGCGGTTTGGGGAGATGTCCAGCATGGGGCGCGTATAGTGCGGGCCGCGTGCGCGCGCAATAGATCAGCGCGCCCGGCCTAACGGGTTGAGGCGCGGCGCAGAATGTCGGCCGCGTCTGGCCTTTTGACCAGACCCTGCTGAACTTCGCATTCCATATGGGTGCGCCTGGCGTGATCTGTCATGGGCGGCGACAGATTTCCTGCCCGGTCAAGCGGCAGCACATCCCGCGTGCGAGGATCGACCAGCAAAGTTTCGGTTGCGATCCCTTCGGCATAGATGACCTGGTGATCGTCAAACAACAGCTGAAAATAGTCAACAAACCCGCCATGTTGCTGAGTGATCGTGTCGCCATTTATCAGTTGGCGCGCTTGGACAAGCACCTCTGCCCAGCCCGCGCCCAATGCGTCAGAGCGTTGGTAGATAAACAGCCTGCTTTCCGGGCTGACCGTCAGATCGCCCTCGTTGTTCAATGCGCCGGCGCGGATGCGAACGGGCGCGAAATCTCCGACAGCGCGGACCGTCGCGTTGCCGATCCAGCGCAGCGGGCGGGGACCATCATCGCGCGTCAATACCATGTCGCCGATGGCCAATTGCTCAATCGGGACCTGCGCACCCGACGCCTTGGTGACAAGCGTTCCGCGCGCAAACGACACGCAGGCAACCTCGGAGAACCGGGCGCGCGCGCTTTTGCGGTCAATGCCAACCAGCGTATATTCCGTCCGCGGCGCCAGTTCTGACAGGGGCAGAACATAGATCGCCTCAACATGGCCGCTGCCGTCCACCTCGACCATGATCAGCAGTTCGGTCGTCGTGCCGGTGGCGGTCATCATCGTCAGTGTCGCGTCCAGATGAACCGCGTGCCCTGGAACCCCCAGCGCAGACCCCTGCGCAATGGCCAGCCCGCCGCCGGTGCCGGGCACCACTGCCAGACGCTGCGCTACGCCGTTGCTGCGCAGCTCATAGACATCGTCGAGGTCCAACTCGTCGGCAAAGGAAATCTCATCGCCCAGATTGGCACCGCTGATAGCGGTGATGTCGGCGGCGATGTGGACGGGCAGGGCCTGAACAAAGTCCTGTGTCATCGTGTTCCCTTTTGGCATGTTCGTCGCCGAACGCTCAATTTGTATCATTATACCATTAAGATCGGGCAAATGGCGGAACTTTCAACTTTTTGTCGCGGCGCCGCCGGCTTAACCATGGATTTATACTCCGAATGTGGCGCGGGCGCGTCAAGCTTCGGTTATAGTGGAAGCCAAACCCGGCGGCACCGCCGGACAGTATAGTTAAAGGAACTGCAAATGGACATGGGTCTGATGGGCAAGCGCGCATTGGTCTGCGCATCGTCAAAAGGTCTGGGGCTCGGCTGCGCCCGTGCGCTGGCATTTGAGGGCGTGGATCTGGTGATGAACGCGCGCGGCCAAGATGCGCTGGACGCAGCAGCGGACGCGATTCGCGCCGAATTCGGCGTAGAGGTCACGACCGTCGCCGCCGATATCACCACCGAAGCCGGGCAGAAGGCCGTGCTGGAGGCCGGCGGTGATCTGGACATCCTCGTCACCAATGCCGGCGGCCCTCCACCGGGCATCTGGAGCGATTGGAACCGTGACGATTTCATCGCCGCTCTAGACGCCAACATGCTGACGCCGATTGCCCTTATGAAGGCGGTTTTGCCCGGCATGATGGCGCGTGGCTGGGGCCGGGTGGTCAACATAACCTCGCAATCGGTCAAGGCGCCGATCCCGGCGCTGGGTCTGTCCAATACCGCGCGCACCGGGCTGACCGGCTATGTCGCGGGCACGGCACGGCAGGTCGCGGGGCATGGCGTGACCATCAACAATCTGCTGCCCGGCATCCACGCCACCGACCGCGCCGTGCAACTGGATACCGGCATCACGCAGGCGCAGGGCATCACCATGCAAGAGGCACGCGAGCAGCGGTATGCCACCATTCCCGCCAAGCGTTATGGAACTGCGGATGAATTCGGTGCCGCCTGCGCGTTTCTATGCTCGCAGCACGCCGGTTTCATCGTAGGGCAGAACCTGCTGATGGACGGCGGGGCGGTGAACGCAACTCTCTGACGCGGCGCCCCCCCGCGGCTTGCAAGCGGCAGGGTGGGTTGCTATCTGCCAGCCTGACAGTTCCCGACACAATTGCTCGGATAGCCGAAAAGGCCGCACATGCGCTCAAAAACGCCCAGATTACAGATCCAGAATCTTAGCCGACGTTATGACGGCCGTCTGGTGGTTGATGATATATCACTGGCGGTGATGCCGGGGCAGGTGACGTGTCTGCTGGGTCCTTCTGGCTGCGGCAAATCCACGACGCTGCGAATGATCGCCGGGGTCGAAACGCAGGATGCGGGCAAGATCCTCGTCGATGGCCACGTCATTTGCGACGGCACCGCGCGCGTCCCGCCCGAGCAGCGCCACATCGGTCTGATGTTTCAGGACTTTGCGCTGTTTCCGCATCTGACCGTCTTTGGCAACGTTGCGTTCGGCCTGAACGGATCCAAAGCTGAAACGGCGGCGCGCGTGGCTGAACTGCTCGACCGGGTCGGCCTTGGCCATTTCATCAACTCTTATCCGCACGAGCTTTCGGGTGGCGAACAGCAGCGCGTCGCGCTGGCCCGCGCGCTGGCACCGCGCCCCCGCATCATGCTTATGGACGAGCCGTTTTCGGGGCTTGATAACCGCCTTCGCGATGGCATCCGCGACGATACGCTTGAAATTCTGCGCGAAGAGGACGCGGCCGTTCTTCTGGTCACGCATGAGCCGGACGAGGCAATGCGCATGGCCGATGACATTGCCCTGATGCGCGGCGGCCGGATCGTGCAGCAAGGCGCGCCCTACAACGTCTACAACGCTCCGGTTGATCGCGATGCCGTCGCATTTTTCAGCGATATCAACGTGATCCGAGGCACAGTTCGCGGGGCGCTGACCGAAACGCCGTTCGGCCAGTTCCTTGCGCCCGGCGTGCCCGATGGCAGCGCCGTCGACATTGTCATCCGGCCCCAGCATATCAAGATCGACTTTGACCGCGCCGGGCGCGGCCCCAACCCTACCGTGCAGGACGGCTCGCCAGCGCGGGGGGTGGTACAGCGCGCGCGCTTCATGGGGTCCGAAAGTCTTGTCGAATTTCGCATGGACCATGATGGCAGCCTGCTGAAGGCAACAGTGCCCAACGTGTTCCTGCCCAGCCCCGGCAATGCCTTGTGGCTGATGCTGCGCCGTGATCGGTGTTTCGTGTTTCCTGCGCGAACATGATCTTTCATCTTCCCGAAAATACTCGGAATTTTTCCTCAGACCGAAAGAGGCCCCGCCAGTTTTCGTGCAAATCCTGCGCGCATCACCGGATTGGTCTTTTATCCAGCCACGACAGGGTTTAGATACGGGTCTGAGAGTCACGGGGCCAGCGCAAGGCGCGCCCCGAAACAAGGGAGTACTGAGATGCTAAACAATATCGGCCTTCCCGGCCTTCTGCTGATCGCCGTCGTCGTGCTGGTACTGTTCGGTCGCGGCAAGATTTCATCGTTGATGGGTGAAGTCGGCAAGGGCATCACGTCCTTCAAGAAGGGTATCGACGAGGGCAACAAGGAAATCGAGACAGCCGGCAAAGAGGCCGACGTCGACTATGAGGCCGGCACCCGCGATGTGACGCCCAAGGATGACACAACCGCCAAGCCCAAAGACAAGGTCTGAGCGCCCCATGTTCGACCTCGGCTGGACGGAGCTACTGCTGATCGGCATCGTTGCGCTGATCGTGGTCGGCCCCAAGGACCTGCCCGGCATGTTTCGCACTGTCGGCCAGTTCGTGGGCAAGGCCAAGGGAATGGCGCGCGAATTTTCCAAGGCGATGAACGACGCGGCCGACGAATCCGGCGTCACCGGGATGAGCGACAGCCTGCGAAAGGCGACCAACCCCATCGGATCGGCCATGGACGAGGTCCGCAAAAGCACCAAAAGTTTTACTCAGGCCACGCGCGACGCCGGTAAATCCAAGGTCGAAAAATCCAAACCCGATGCCGAAAAGCTGAGCCCCGAGCGGCAGGCGGCCAAGGACAAGATCACAGCGCATTCGGCCAAGTCCACGCAAGAGCGACTGGACCGCGAGAAAGCCGAAGTCGATAACGCTCCCGCCACGTCCCACACAACACCTCCGGCCCCCGCCGCAAACCCGGCAAAGCCGGTCGCCAAGAAGGCGCCGGCTAAAAAGGCGCCCGCGAAGAAGACCCCGGCCAAAGCCGCCAGCGCCAAACCTGCGACAAAGGCCAAGCCAGCCAAAAGTGCTGCAACGCCTAAAAAGCCTGCGAAACCTGCCGCCGCGCCCAAACCGAAAGCGTCAAAGGCCACCGCCAAGACGCCCGCGGCCAAGAAACCGTCCGAGGGTACGGCATGAGCCAGAGCGACGACATCGAGGAAAGCAGCGCGCCGCTGATCGAGCACCTGACCGAGCTGCGCACGCGCCTCATCCATTCCGTGCTGTACTTCCTTGGCGGCATGATCATCTGCTTCACCGTTGCGCAGCCGATCTTCAACTTCCTCACAGCGCCGCTTTGCTCGGTCCTCGCGGACCGGGGGCAGGATTGCGATCTGATCTTCATCTCACCGCAAGAGGGCTTCTTTGTGGCGATCAAGGTGTCGCTGCTGGGCGGCTTCATGCTGGCCTTTCCGTTCATCGCCAACCAGATGTGGCGCTTTGTGGCGCCGGGTCTTTACCGCTCGGAAAAGGGTGCATTTCTGCCGTTTCTGATCGCATCGCCCTTCATGTTCTTTCTGGGCGCCAGCTTTGCGTTCTTCGTGGTCACGCCGCTGGCCTATGATTTCTTCTTGGGTTTTCAGCAGTTCGGCAATGAGGGCGAAGTTGTGGACGGGGTCCAGAACGCCGCGCCGCTCAGCGTTGTCTTTCAGGGTTCGGCGCAGGAATATCTCAACCTGACGGTCAAGTTTATCGTGGCCTTCGGCCTCTGCTTCCAGCTTCCGGTGCTCCTGACCCTGATGGGCAAGGCGGGTCTGGTGGGCGCCGTTGGCCTGCGCGCTGTGCGCAAATACGCGGTTGTCGGCATCCTGGTGCTGGCTGCGCTGGTCACGCCGCCTGATGTGATTACCCAAGGTATCCTGTTCGTCGTGGTCTACGGCCTGTACGAAATTTCGATCCAGCTGGTCGCCCGCGTCGAGCGCAAGCGCGAGGCAAAACTGCGCGCCGAGGGTCTGTGGTTCGATGACGAGGAGGAGATGACCGGCGGCGACATGCATCCCGAGGATATCCCAGACGAGGAGCCGCGCACATGACCGATCCGCTGTTGCGGATCGCCGAGGCGCTGGAGCGGGTCAGCCCGCCGCCGCGCCCGGCGCCCGATCTGCAAGCCTGTGACGCCTTTGTCTGGCACGTCGCGCCGGACCATTTGCAGCCTGTGCCGGACGTTTCGCGCGTCGATATGGATCTGCTGGTCGGCATAGACCGCGCCCGCGATACGCTGCTTGAGAATACCCGCCACTTTGCGCGCGGTCTGCCAGCCAATAACGCGCTTCTGTGGGGGGCGCGTGGCATGGGAAAATCCAGCCTCGTCAAGGCCGTGCACGCCGCCGTGGTGGCCGAGGGGCTGCCGTTGAAGATCGTCGAGCTTCAGCGCGAGGATCTGACCAGCGTGACGCGTCTGCTGACTCTCCTTAGGTCCAGCGATGCGCGGTTCATCCTTTACTGCGACGATCTCAGCTTTAGCCATGACGACCAGCATTACAAATCGCTCAAGGCGGTGCTGGATGGCGGCATCGAAGGACGGCCTGAGAACGTTATCTTTTACGCGACCTCCAACCGCCGCCACCTGATGCCGCGCGATATGATCGAAAACGAGCGTGGATCAGCAATCAACCCCGGCGAGGCAGTCGAGGAGAAGGTCTCGCTCAGCGACCGGTTTGGTCTATGGCTGGGCTTTCACGCCTGTGATCAGGATGGGTTTCTGGCGATGGTGCGCGGCTATTGTGATGCGTTCGGGATCGACATTTCGGATGCCGATCTACGCGCCGAGGCTATCGAGTGGCAGGCCACGCGCGGCGGCCGCTCGGGCCGGGTGGCGTGGCAGTTTGTCACCGATCTGGCCGGGCGGCAGGGCGTGAAGCTGCCCTAAATCACATCAACGGCGCGCCAGCCTCCGTGCGCGCCAGGTCTGCCAGCAGGTCTTGATACATCTTTTCGGCGCGTGCGATCCGGGCGGCAGGCAATCGGGTGTTTTCCACACGGATCAGCGCTTCGAATGCGAGAAAAAAGGGCAGGACCGCGCCGCGTTCCATTGCGGACATGTTCAGAGTGTCCGAAAAAGCCAGTAGGCAGGCGCGGTCAATCCCTAGGCAGGTTTTGCCGGTCAGGCGCAGACGGCGGCGCCCCATATGCATCGCAAAGCGCGCGACATCCTTTAGCAGCGGCATGCGCTGCGACGCCCCCAGATCAATGCCGGTCAGGCGCGGGCCGTTTGCGATCAGATTGTTGGGATGAAAATCCCCATGACAGATGGCGGTGCGCCACGGCTCGGCCGTCAGGGTTGGCGCAAGGCGGTGCATTTGGGATAGAATCTGCACCTCCAGCTTTCGCAACTGTTCAAACGGTTGCGTGGCAGAGGCGGCTTCGGCGCGGGCGATCCATCGAAGTGGGGTCGCCAGGCGCCATCCCTCGGACATGGCCGTGCTTTTGCGCAGCCATGCCGCGGCAGGCGCCAGCCACGCAATGCGCTCTTGCTGCTCCAGAGTGTAAAGCAGCGCCATGAGCGGGGTGCCGGTGATGCGCTCTTGGACGATGACGCCGCCATCTGGGCTGGCGCAGATCGGCTCGGGCGTGCGCAGATCGCCGCTCGCCATATAGGGCCAAAGGCGCTGCAATTCGCCCCATTCCCGCAGGGCCGCGTCCGTATCGGAGGTCAGGTTCACGCGAAATACCACGTCCCTTGCGTTCAGAGTGCCGTGTAAAAGCGCCCGCTTGCCGGGCACATGGCGGATCAGATCGCCTGCCTCGGCCCCGCTCAGACTGGCCGTCTGGGCGCGCGCATGCTCCAGCCGTGCAGTGATCTGCATCAAGGCGTCAAGATCGGGAATTGGCGGCAGTCTGGCCTTCATCGGCGCAGTCAATCGCAGCAGCTCCGGCCGGTCAACCGAAATGCTTAGCCGCTGATTGATCCTCGCTTGCCGCGCGTCTATGTTGGCCTCCAAACCAGCACTTCCACAAAAGGACACTCGCGGATGACCGATACCCCCGTTGCCGAAATGACATTCGAAGAGGCGATGAAAGAGCTGGAGCAGGTCGTAGGGCGGCTGGAGCGCGGCGATGTGGCGCTGGACGAATCCATAACTCTTTACGAGCGCGGCGCGGCGCTGAAGAAACGCTGCGAGGCCAAGCTGAAAGAGGCGGAGGAAAAGGTTGCAGCGATCACGCTGGACGGCGACGGCCAGCCCACCGGCACCAAGCCGGTCGAAGGGCTGTAGCCCGCGTGCAGGCGCAGCTGGAGACTGCCGCAGGCACGATTGCCACGCACCTGGCGCAGGTTCTCGCGCCCTATTCCGGTGAGGTTGGCGATGCCATGCGCCATGCCATGCAGGGCGGCAAGCGGCTTCGCGCGTTTCTGGTGCTCGAGGGCGCGCGCCTGCATGGCATTGACGCGGCGTCTGCAATCTGGCCCGCCACGGCGATCGAGGCGATGCATGCCTACAGCCTTGTTCATGACGATCTGCCTTGCATGGACGACGACGCCGAGCGGCGCGGCCAGCCTACCGTGCATGTCAAATGGGACGAGGCGATTGCCGTTCTGACCGGCGATGCGCTGCAATCTCTGGCGTTCGAGTTGGTCACGCATGCGCAGGTGGGCAGCGGTGATGTGCGCGCGGACCTGGTGCAGACCCTCGCGCGCGCGGCCGGCGGGCAGGGAATGGTGCTGGGCCAGGCGCTGGATATGGCGGCCGAGCGGGCGCAGACACCGCTCAGCCTGGACCGGATCAGCGCACTTCAGGCCGGCAAGACCGGCGCGCTGTTCGAATGGAGCGCAGCGGCTGGCGCGCGCATGGCAAGGGCCGATCCCGCGCCGCTGATCCGCTATGCGGCCGCGCTGGGACAGGCGTTTCAGATCCACGATGACGTGATCGACGTCACCGGCGACGCCGCGGCCGCCGGCAAGGCGGTGGGCAAGGATGCAGCCGCCGGCAAGGCGACTTTCGTATCGCTTCTGGGGCTGGAGGGCGCGCAGGCGCGCGCTGCCGCGCTTGTTGACGATGCCTGCGCTGCGCTACATGAATACGGCGCGGACGCTGTAACCTTGCAGCAGACGGCGCGCTTCGCTATCTCGCGTCACAGCTGACCTGACGCCCCGGGGAGGGGCCATGCCATGACCACCGAGCAAATATCTGTGCCAAAGACTCCACTGCTGGACCGTATCGACGCTCCCGCAGACATGAAACGTCTCAACGACCGCGAACTTTCGGCCCTTGCAGATGAACTGCGCGGCGAGACGATCCGCTCGGTATCGCAGACGGGCGGGCATCTGGGCGCGGGGCTTGGCGTGGTTGAACTAACTGTGGCGTTGCATGCGGTGTTCGACGCACCACGTGACAAGATTATCTGGGATGTCAGCCATCAAAGCTATCCTCACAAGATCCTGACAAGCCGCCGCGACCAAATGAAAACGCTGCGCCAGAAGGACGGCCTTAGCGGGTTCACCAAACGATCCGAGTCGCCCTACGATCCGTTTGGCGCGGCCCATTCCAGTACGTCAATCAGTGCGGCCTTAGGCTTTGCCGTAGCGCGCGATCTTGGCGGCGCCTGCGACACCGGGCACGGCGACGCTGTGGCGGTCATCGGTGATGGCGCAATGAGCGCGGGCATGGCGTTTGAGGCGATGAACAATGCCGGCGCGCTGGGAAAACGCATGTTCGTGATCCTCAATGACAATGAGATGTCGATCGCGCCACCCGTTGGCGCGCTGTCCTCCTATCTGTCGCGCCTCTATGCCGAACAGCCGTTTCAGGAACTCAAGGCCGCTGCAAAAGGCGCCATTTCGCTGCTGCCGCCGCCCTTGCAGGAGGGCGCGCGACGTGCGCGCGACATGCTCAAAGGGCTGGCTGTGGGCGGCACGCTGTTCGAGGAACTGGGATTCTCCTACGTTGGCCCCATCGATGGGCACGACATGGAACAGCTTCTGGCGATCCTGCGCACCGTGCATCAGCGCGCCACAGGGCCGATGCTGATCCATGTGCTGACCAAAAAGGGCAAGGGCTATGCTCCCGCCGAGGGCGCGGATGATGGTGGCCACGCGACCGCGAAATTCGACATCATTACCGGCAAACAGAGCAAGCCGCCCAGCAATGCGCCCAGCTATACGGCGGTTTTTGGGCGCGCCCTGGTAGATCATGCAGCCAAGGATGACCGTATCGTTGCCGTCACGGCGGCGATGCCGGACGGCACCGGCCTTGGCCTGATGGCCGAGCGTTATCCCTCGCGCTGCTTTGATGTGGGCATCGCCGAACAGCACGCCGTGACCTTTGCCGCCGGCATGGCCGCAGGCGGCCTGCGTCCGTTCTGCGCGCTCTATTCAACGTTTCTGCAACGCGGGTATGATCAGGTCGTGCATGACGTGGCCATTCAGCGCCTACCGGTGCGCTTCGCCATCGACCGCGCCGGGCTGGTCGGCGCTGATGGGGCGACCCATGCGGGCAGTTATGACATCGCGTTTCTGGCCAATCTGCCGGGATTCGTCGTCATGGCCGCCGCTGACGAGGCCGAGCTGGTGCATATGGTCGCCACCGCCGCTGCCTATGACGACGGACCGATTGCCTTCCGTTATCCCCGCGGCGAAGGCGAGGGCGTGACCATGCCCGAAAAGGGCGCGGTGCTGGAGATCGGCAAAGGCCGCATGATCGCCCAAGGCAGTCGCGTGGCGATCCTCAGCTTTGGAACTCGCCTTGGCGAGGTGCGCCGCGCTGCCGAGGCGCTGGCGGCGCGGGGCATCACTCCGACGATTGCTGACGCCCGTTTTGCCAAACCGCTGGACCGCGACATGATCCTGAGACTGGCCGAGGATCACGAGGCGCTGATCACCATTGAGGAGGGCGCCGTCGGTGGGTTCGGCAGCCATGTCGCGCAGCTCTTGTCGGACGAAGGCGTGTTCGACCACGGGTTGAAATTCCGCTCCATGGTGCTGCCGGATATCTTTATCGATCAGGCCAGCCCAGCAGACATGTACGCAGTTGCCGGCATGGGCGCGTCCGAGATCGAGGCAAAAGTGCTGGACGTGCTGGGCGTGGCGCAAATTGCCGGTAAACGCGCCTGATTGTCGGTTTTTTTGATTTTGGCTACAGGCCCCTCCACGATTTTCCGGCAAAAATCTGATGTTTGCTAACCTTTTCTCAAACGTCTTGCGTATTATCTATTTGCGATGAAACTTTTGAACGTGTTCCTTGCCATTCTTTGGATGGCTGTGCCGCTTGGTGCACAAACCTTGGATGGTCCAGTCGGACCATTGCGCGTGACCGAAATGGCGGGCGGGTTGGCAAGCCCTTGGGCATTTGGGTTTCTGCCCGATGGCAGTGTTCTGATCACTGAAAAACGCGGCGCTTTGTGGCGCTTGGACGCAGGGCGCAAAACCCAGGTCGGCGGTGTCGGTCAAGTCGCAGATATCGGCCAGGGCGGATTGCTGGACGTACTGGTCCCGCGTGATTTTGCGCAAACGCGGCAACTGTATTTCACTCTGGCAGTGCGGCAAGGCAGCGGAGCGGGTACGGCGTTGGCGACTGCGCAACTGGAAGACGGGGAAGACTCGCTAACCGATTGGCGTGTCATTTACCAGATTGCGAAGGGCAGCAGCGGTGGCAGACATTTCGGGTCGCGTCTGGTCGAAGCACCTGACGGTATGATTTATATGACAGTAGGTGAGCGGGGCGACCGTCCATCGGCGCAGGATCTGAGCCGCGAAAACGGCAGTGTTCTGCGTCTGACGCGCGATGGCACACCGGCGCCGGGCAACCCTTTCGCTGGACAGGAGGGCGCCCGCCCGGCGATCTGGTCCTACGGGCACCGTAATCCGCAAGGGGCCAGTCTGGATGCCGACGGCAATCTGTGGATCAATGAGCATGGCGCCAAGGGCGGTGACGAGGTGAACCGTATCGCCAGAAGTGCTAATTACGGCTGGCCTGTCATTTCCTACGGCAGGCATTACTCGGGCGCACGCATTGGCGAGGGAACGGCCAAGCCGGGCATGGAACAACCCGCATTTTATTGGGATCCCAGCATCGCGCCTTCGGGTCTGATGATCTATTCGGGGCGGCTTTGGCCCGAATGGCGCGGCGATTTCTTTTCCGGGTCACTTAAATTCGGCTTTATCTCGCGTCTGTCGGGCGATCCACTGAGTGAGGTGCAGCGCCTGCAAAGCGCCGAGACGGCGCGCCTTCGCGATATTCGCGAGGCACCGGACGGCACGATTTGGTTTCTCAGTGAAGGGCAGGGCGCGCTGTACCGCCTGTCACCCTAAAGGGTTACAGCGACACGCGCGAAGACTGCGCACCGCGCTCGCGATACGGGGTGGTATTGTAGTGGGCCCGGTAGCATTTCGAAAAATGTGATGGCGACGAAAACCCGCAAGCCAGCGCCACATTGATCACCGTCATATCGGTCTGCATCAACAGGTTGCGCGCCTTTTGCAAGCGAAGTTCCATATAATATCGCTTGGGCGAGCGGCTGAGATAGCGGCGGAACAGTCGCTCTAACTGGCGTGTGGACATGCCCGCGTCTCGCGCCAGTATGGCCGGGCTGATCGGCTCTTCGATATTGGCCTCCATCAGTTGGATGACCTGACCCAGCTTGGGATGGCGCACCCCAATGCGGGTGGGCACCGACAGGCGCTGCGTATCCTGATCCGTGCGGATCGAGGAATAGATCAACTGATCGGCGACCGCATTGGCCAGCTTTTCATCGTGATCCTGCGCAATGATGCCCAGCATCAGATCAATCGAGGACGTACCGCCGGCTGTCGTCATGCGGTTGCCATCGATGGTAAAGACCGATTTGGTCAAATGCACTTCGGGAAAGTCCTCGGCAAAGCTGTCATGGTTTTCCCAGTGGATTGTTGCGCGCTTGCCATCCAGCAGCCCTGCACGCGCCATCACGTAAGACGCAGTACAAAGCCCGCCCATTTTAAGCCCGCGCCGCGCCTCCCGGCGCAGCCAGTTCACCACACGTTTCGTTGTCGCCTGATGGATCTCGATCCCGCCGCAAATCAGCATGGTATCGTCGCGCAGCAATTCGCCCAATGGTCCGTCCAGTTGAAAACGCGCGCCTGCCGAGCAGGCGATGACATCTCCGCCGTCACCGATCACCGTCCAGTCATACAGTTGCTTTTCGGCCATGCGGTTTGCGATGCGCAGACATTCGATGGCTGCCGCGAAGCTGAGCAATGTAAAGTTGTCCAACAGGACAAAAACAAAGCGGCGCGGGGCGTTTTGAGCGCCCGGATGACGGTGTGGCTGGTCGCTTGGCATTGATCAACGTCCTCCGCCTGACGATGGGTCCTATTCGGTGATCCACGAAAAAAGCGTGTTTGACAAGGGATTGCACGAGGATTTGACAGCTTGGGGGCAAGATTCGTATGGCCACCCGGTGGCTGATTCAGTATAGATCCGGTTCAGAATTGCTTATGGCGGAGTGCAGACAATGGCAGAATGGACAAAATCCGACTGGCGCGACAAGCCGCGCATCCAAATGCCGGACTATACCGACCCGGCCGCGCTGAGCACGGTTGAGGCCCGCCTCTCTCAGTTTCCGCCGCTGGTCTTTGCTGGTGAGGCACGACGCCTGAAGGCGCAACTGGGCGCAGCGTCGCGTGGCGACGCGTTCCTGCTTCAAGGCGGTGATTGCGCCGAGGCTTTCGAACAGTTCAGCGCAGATGCGATCCGCGACACGTTCAAGGTTATGTTGCAAATGGCAATGGTGCTGACCTTTGGGGCCAAGGTGCCGGTCGTCAAGGTAGGCCGCATGGCCGGCCAATTCGCCAAGCCGCGCAGTGCCCCTACCGAAACAGTGGACGGCGTCGAATTGCCCAGCTACCGCGGCGACATCATTAACGAATTGCCGTTCTCTGAGGCCGCGCGCATCCCGGACCCCGCGAAGATGCTGCAAGCTTACACGCAATCAGCGGCAACGCTGAACCTGCTGCGCGCGTTTTCCAAGGGCGGTTATGCGGACATGAACAAGGTCCACAGCTGGACGCTGAGCTTTACCGAAGGCGAGAAGGCGGCGCGCTACCGTGAGATGGCCGGCCGTATCAGCGATGCGTTGGATTTCATGCGCGCCGCCGGGATCAACGACGGCAGCAATGAGGCGCTTCAGACAGTCGATTTCTACACCAGTCACGAATCTCTATTGCTGGAGTATGAAGAAGCTTTGACACGCCTCGACAGCACGTCGGGCAATTGGCTGGCTGGATCGGGTCACATGATCTGGATCGGGGACCGCACGCGCCAGCCGGATGGCGCGCATGTGAATTTCGCCAGTGGTGTGCTGAACCCCATCGGTCTAAAATGTGGACCCAGCATGACCGAGGATGATCTGAAGGTGCTGCTGGCCAAGTTGAACCCAAAAAACGAGGCGGGCCGCCTGACCCTGATCGCGCGGTTCGGCGCGGGCAAGGTGCAGGAGCATCTGACGCGGCTTATACGCGTTGTTCAGGCCGAGGGGGCCAACGTGCTTTGGGTTTGCGATCCAATGCATGGCAACACGATCAAATCGGACTCGGGTTACAAGACCCGCCCCTTTGATGCCGTTCTACGTGAAGTGCGCGAATTTTTCGCCGTTCACAAGGCCGAGGGAACAATCCCAGGTGGGGTGCATTTCGAAATGACCGGACAGGACGTGACCGAATGCACCGGCGGGGTTCACGCTGTCACCGACGAGAACCTGAGTGATCGTTACCACACCGCCTGCGACCCGCGCCTTAACGCGTCGCAATCGCTGGAACTGGCATTTCTCGTCGCAGAGGAACTGTCGGCGTTTCGTCAGGATCTGCACGCTGAAGCGGTCTGATCTGGCTTATCGATCCAGAGGGTATTTCAAAAAAGGCCACCCGGCATGAGTCGGGTGGCCTTTTTCTTTACAAGGACGCGGCTGTTCTCAGCCTTTGATCAAGCGCAAGTAGGAACGCTCACCGGTGCGCTTCCCTTGATCCTTGGCGCCTGCCGCATTGACGTTGCCGGTGGTTGGCACGATTTTCGGAGCGGCGGTGACTGCCGGATTTATCATCGACGCGGCACCTTCCAACGGAGTGATCTGTGCGTCGGTGATATCAAACCGGCGCGGCCCACGGCCCACGTTTCCCTCGGTCACCAAACATCCCAGCGCGCGCGATATGTCGCCCAGATCACTGCGTAAGGGCAGGATCAACATGACGCCTTTCAGTCCGGGCGCATCCGGCGATACCAATGACAGGCGCAGCATTGCGGGCTGATCAAAAAGTCGCACCAGGTGATGCGACAGCGCATCGCGGTGCGCAGGGGTAATGAAAGCACTCAGGGGCATGCCGCGCACCTCCATTCCCATCAGGTCAGTAAGATGACTGCCTGCGATTCTCATCCGGGCAAGGCCGGGTGCGATGCGTTCCGCAATGAATGCACTGGCCAGCAGCGGCTCGATCCCGCGAGGGTCGATGTCCGAGCGGTGGGGCACATCCGGCCCCCGGCGCATGCGCTGCCAATAGGCGACAAAATCAGTCAAGTCGGCATCCTGCACCGTTACCATGCCGGGGGCATCATCAATGCCGGAGGTCACGGCGCGCAGGCTTGACGTCTTGCGGCCGTCGGTTGTGTCGATATCGCGCGTCATCTTGTGCAGCCTTTCTCGCCCTTGTTGGCGATCTCAATGTGACGGTTCAACCGCGCCCTTGCCGGGTGGTTCCCGGGTATTGGCATGAAATCTGCGCCGATACCGTGACCACCAGACTCGGCAGGCCAAGACCCGTCCCATAGAGTATGCCACAAGTGGGATCGATTTTGTCTAAAATCCGATGCAAATGGTTAACCCTGTCCGAGCGTGGCGGCCTTCGCCCGGTGACTTGCCAGGCAAGCGTGCAGGGCTTAGGGATGTGGCGCAAACCGGCAGGGGGCGACATGACGACATCGCGGACAGTGAATTCGATGACAGGCTTTGCCGCCGGGCGTGGCAGTGACGGCCCCTGGTCCTGGACGTGGGAGTTGCGCAGCGTCAATGGCAAGGGTCTGGATCTGCGCCTGCGTGTGCCTGACTGGATCGCCGGGCTGGAGGCCGCACTGCGCACGCGTCTGTCCAGCGCGGCTGCGCGCGGCAACATATCGCTCAGCTTGCGTGTGCAGGCCGAGGAAACAGGCGGGCGACTGCGGGTGAATGCCACCCATCTCGAAGATGCACTGCAAGCGATGGCCGAGGTCGAGACCCGCGCGATGGAGCGTGGCCTGTCGCTGGCCCCGGCGCGACCCGGAGATGTCCTGTCTGTGCGCGGCGTGCTGGAAACGGCAAGCGATGAGGCGGATACAAAGGCGCTTAAAGCCGCAGTTTGCACCGATTTCGAAATCGTCCTGGCCGATTTTGCTGCCATGCGGGCCAGCGAGGGGGCCGCGCTGCATGTGCTGCTGGAAGCGCACCTGGCCGACATAGCGCGCCTGACGGACGCCGCTACCACCGCCGCCAAGGCGCGCGCGCCTGAAATGGCAGCGGCCCTGGCCGCCAACCTTGCCCGCGTGATGGAGACCGCAAACGGCGCCGATCCGGACCGCGTTGCACAAGAGCTGGCGCTGATCGCCGTCAAGGCCGATATAACCGAAGAAATCGGTCGCCTGCACGCTCATGTGAGTGCCGCGCGCGATCTGCTGGTCAGTGGCGACCCGGTGGGACGAAAGCTGGATTTTCTCAGCCAGGAGTTCAACCGCGAAGCCAACACGTTGTGCTCCAAGGCGCAAAACAGCGCGCTGACCGCCATCGGGGTAGAGCTGAAGGTCGCGATCGACCAGATGCGCGAACAAGTCCAGAATGTGGAATAAGACATGAGTAATCGTCGCGGATTGTTGATTATCCTGTCGTCGCCCTCCGGCGCTGGCAAATCCACCCTGTCGCGCCGCCTGCGCGAGTGGGACGAGAATGTGCTGTTTTCAGTCTCCGCCACCACCCGCGCAGCGCGCGACGGCGAAGTTGATGGCACCGATTACTATTTTTTGCAGACCGACGATTTCAAACGTCAGGTGAATGACGGCCAGATGCTGGAACACGCGTTCGTTTTTGGCAATCTCTACGGCTCGCCCAAGGGGCCGGTCGAGGCCGCAATCAATCAGGGCCGGGATGTACTGTTCGACATTGATTGGCAGGGCGCACAGCAGATCCAGAACTCGGATCTGGGCAAACACACCTTGTCGATTTTCATCCTGCCGCCGTCGATTGCGGAACTGCGCCGCAGGCTGGAAACGCGCGGTCAGGACAGCCCCGAAGTCATCGCCAAGCGCATGCAGAAAAGCTGGGACGAGATCAGCCATTGGGCCGAATATGATTATGTGTTGACCAATGACGATCTGGACGGGACGGACGCCAAGCTTAAACAGATCATCGCCGCCGCGCGCTTGCGCCGCATTCAGCAGCCAGCCCTGACCGAGCATGTGCGCAACCTTCAAATGGAATTCGAGGACCGAACATGATGTATAAATTCGAGGATCATACACCGATCACACCCGAAGACAGAGATTACTGGATCGCCCCCGGGGCGCATGTGATCGGGCGCGTGGTGCTGGAAGGCGGCACCTCTGTCTGGTTCGGTGCCGCCTTGCGCGGTGATAACGAGGTGATTCACATCGGCGCAGGCACGAATGTGCAGGAAAACTGCGTTATGCACACAGATATGGGTTTTCCGCTGACGATTGGCGCGGGTTGCACGATCGGACACAAGGCGATGCTGCACGGCTGCACCATTGGCGACAATACGCTGATCGGTATGGGTGCAACCGTACTGAACGGCGCAGTGATCGGGCGCAACTGCCTGATCGGGGCGGGTGCGCTGATCACCGAAGGCAAGCAGATCCCGGACGGATCGCTTGTCGTGGGTGCCCCGGGCAAGGTGGTGCGCCAACTGGACGCCGCCGCCATCGAGGGTCTGCGCAAAAGCGCACTGGGCTATCAAGACAAGATGCGCCGCTTTCGCGTAGGGCTTGCGCCGATTGACGACGCTGCTTCATCCTAACGCGGCAGCAGATCATCCTCGCCGATTTGAGTTGCCAGCCAATCCCGGAATTTTGTGAGCGCGCCATCGCCGGTTTTGGCGTCCGGCCAGACCAGATGATAGGCGCCGGGGCTGGGGGTCGGATCGCCCCAAGCGATGACAAGTCGGCCTGCCGCGATATCCCCCTTGGCCAGATATTCCGGAAGAAGCGCCACACCCAGCCCGTGCAATGCGGCCTGCGTGATGGTTGAAAACTGGTCATATATCGTCCCGGTTACGCGGCTCGTTTCCACCCCATGGGCGGCGAACCATGCGCGCCATGCGTGGGGCCGCGTTTCAATATGCATCAACGGCATATCCAGCAGACCGGCGGCAGTGCCGGGCGGTTTGGCTGCGATCAACCCAGGAGCGCAGACGGCGACGACTGCCTCGCCGCGCAGGCGCATCGACTGCGTTCCCGGCCAATCAGACAATCCGAAATGTATTGCCGCATCAAAAGGTTCCAACGCGAAGTTAAACGGCTTTATTCGCGTTGACAGGTTCAGCGTCACCTCCGGATGGCTGCGCGCAAAATCCGGCAGGCGCGGCACCAGCCAGCGCATTCCAAAAGTCGGCAGGATCGCCAGATTCAGCGCGCCGCCCGACGGATTGACTGTCAGTTTCAGCGAGGCTTGCGCGATCTGGTTCAGCGCCGCGCGCACCTCGGCGGCGTATTGCACCGCATCCGGCGTCAGCGCGATGCGCCGCCCGTCCCGGACAATCACCGTAACGCCCAACTGTTCCTCCAGCGCCTGTATCTGGCGGCTCACCGCGCTTTGGGTCAGCGTCAGCGCGTCAGCGGCGGCAGTTGCGCTGCCCAGCCGGTCCAGCGCTTCCAGCGCGCGCAGGCTGGCGATAGAGGGCAGGAATCTGCGGGGCAGAGCCATCTATTCCGTTTCCTCATAGGTTCCGACAAAAGACTTGGTATTCTTTTGGGTTCAAAAGCGATATATCGCAAGCATAACGCATGATAAACTCATGGAAAGGTAGTTTTATGAGCCTCGACACACCCGCCCTCAAAGCCAAAGATGCCCCCGATCTGGCCAGCTTCGACTGGAAGGATCCCTTTCGCCTGGACGACCAGTTGCAGGAAGAAGAGCGGATGATCGCCGAAAGCGCCCGCACTTATGCGCAGGAAAAGCTGCAAACGCGGGTCATCAAGGATTACGCCAACGAGGCGGTCAGCCCCGAATTGTTCCCCGAGATGGGTGAAATGGGCTTGCTAGGCACCACCATCCCTGAAGAGTACGGCGGCATCGGCAGCGGCTATGTCAGCTACGGCCTTGTGGCGCGCGAAATCGAGCGTGTCGACAGCGGCTATCGTTCGATGATGAGCGTGCAGTCGTCTCTGGTGATGTACCCGCTCTATGCCTACGGCACCGAAGAGCAGCGCCAGAAATATCTGCCCAAACTCGCCACCGGCGAGCTGATCGGCTGCTTTGGCCTGACCGAGCCTGACGCGGGCAGCGATCCCGCCGGCATGAAGACCCGCGCCGAGAAGATCGACGGCGGCTATCGCCTGACCGGCGCAAAAATGTGGATCTCCAACAGCCCGATCGCAGATGTCTTCATCGTCTGGGCCAAATCGGATGCGCATGAGGGCAAGATAAAGGGTTTCGTGCTGGAGAAGGGCATGAAGGGCCTCAGCGCACCTAAAATTGCCGGCAAACAATCCTTGCGCGCCTCTGTCACCGGCGAGATCGTGATGAAGGGCGTTGAGGTCGGCGAAGATGCGATCTTGCCAAATGTCGAGGGTCTGAAAGGGCCGTTTGGCTGTCTTAATCGTGCGCGTTATGGCATAGCATGGGGCGTGATGGGCGCCGCCGAGTTCTGCTGGCACGGCGCGTTGCAGTACGGTCTTGACCGTCACCAATTCCGTAAGCCGATCGCGCAAACTCAGCTGTTTCAGTTGAAACTGGCGAACATGCAGACGGAAATCACTCTGGGCCTTCAGGCTGCGCTGCGTGTGGGCCGTCTGATGGACGATGCCAACGCCGCGCCGGAGATGATCAGCATGATCAAGCGCAACAACTGCGGCAAGGCGCTGGATATCGCGCGCATGTCGCGCGACATGCATGGTGGTAACGGTATTTCTGAGGAATATCATGTCATTCGCCACATGGTGAACCTTGAAACGGTCAACACATATGAGGGCACACATGACGTCCACGCGCTGATCCTGGGACGGGCGCAAACCGGTCTGCAAGCGTTCTTCTGATAGGCGGCAAAGGTGCGGACAGAGCGCGGGCAGGGGTATTCTTGCCCGCGCTTTTTTTGTGTTAATGCAAAGTGAAAGAATGAGCGCAGCAAACCGTGCCCCTTGGATTCCGCCTTGAATTCGGGCAAAGCTGCCGCAATCATCCTGCAGAACGCCACAGCCCCGAAGGAACGCTATATATGACTGAAACGGCAGACATTATCGTCATCGGCGGCGGCATCGCCGGCATTTCCGCTGCGGCCGAACTGGCGGCAGATGCGCGCGTGCTGGTTCTGGAGGCCGAGGCGCAGATGGGCTACCACTCGACGGGCCGCTCTGCCGCAGTCTACATCCGCAATTATGGAAATGCCGTGCTGCGGGCGATCAACGCGGTGTCCGAGCCGACACTGACCCAGCCCGAAGGTATCAGCGACCACAGCCTGCTGTCGCCGCGCGGCGAACTGCTGATCGCGTCCGAAGACGAGATGCCACAGCTTGATGCCTACGCTGCCGGCGCCACTGGTCTGGACCGCCTGACCGGCGCGGAATGTACCGAGATTGTGCCCATTCTGCGCCCCGAACCGATCGCCGGTGCCCTCTACGAGAGCAGTGCGCAGAGCATTGACGTCGACCGTATGCTACAAGGCTACGCCCGTCTGTTGAAGGCGCGCGGCGGCCAGATCGTCACGGGCTCGCGCGTGTCCTCTATCTCGCGTCAGGATGGCGTTTGGAGAATTGATGTTGGAGGCACCCATTACGAGGCGCCAACGATCATCAACGCCAGCGGTGCATGGGCCGATGAGGTTGCAACGCTGGCCGGTGTCCGGCGGATGGGGCTGCAACCGATGCGCCGCTCTGCCGCGCTGCTGCGCCTGAGCGACGAATATGACGTCGAAAGTTGGCCGCTTTTCGCCACCGTAGCCGAAACATGGTACGCCAAACCCGACGCAGGCAGGCTGATGGTATCGCCCGCCGACGAAGACCCCGTTGACCCGCATGACGCCTGGGCTGATGACATGGTGTTGGCCGAGGGTCTTGACCGGTACGAGCAGGCCGTAACCGTGCCGGTGACGCGTGTCGAGCACAGCTGGGCGGGCCTGCGCACATTTGCGCCTGATCGCACGCCGGTCGTGGGCTATGCGCCTGACGCAGATGGCTTTTTCTGGCTGGCCGGGCAGGGTGGTTACGGCGTTCAGACCGCGCCCGCGTTGGCGCAGACCGTCGCCGCGTTGATCACCGGGCGCAGTTCGGAATTGGCGCCCGCGACATTGTCTGCCTTGGCGCCCAATCGCTTTTTCAACGACTGAATTACTCAGCAAGCTTCCCTTCACAATCTTCAAGGAGTTCAAAAATGGATGACATCACAAGGAGCCATCCCGGCCCCCGCATGAGCCAGATCGTCAAACATAACGGCACCATCTATCTGGCCGGCCAGGTCGGCAATGCCGGTGACAGCGTCACTGACCAAACCAAAACCTGCCTTGCCAATATAGACAAGTTGCTGGCCGAAGCAGGATCGGACAAGACACGCATACTTCAGACCGTCATTTGGATGGCCGACATGAAAGATTTTACCGAGATGAACGCCGTCTGGGATGCATGGGTGCCAGAGGGTCACACACCCGCGCGCGCTGCCGGCGAGGCCAAGCTGGCAACACCGGAATATCTGGTCGAGTTCATCGTGACAGCAGCGGAAAAATAAGCGGTCCAAGCCTGGAAAGATGCAGACGATCTTGGGCTGGAGATAGAAACAGCAGCGCCTGCCGGGCTTGCGTCTCGGCAGGCTTTTTGTCAGGTGAAGCTAAAGGCTGACGTATTGACATGCCGCGTGGATGAGCGGACGCCGTCACGCTTGATGGCTTCGGTTCTGATGACGTGGCGTTGCGACAGTGCCAGCATTCACCTGCGAGACCTTGTTCAATCCAGTTCTTGCACGCCGCCGCCAGACACAGTCAGAATCTGACCGCTGATCCACGATGCGGCAGGCGCTGCAAGAAATAGCGCGGCGTTGGCCATATCCTGCGGCTCGCCCAGTCGGCGGATAGGGGTTTTCGCCAACATTTTGGTTTCGATCTCATCGTTCAATACCGATTTCAGGGCATCTGTGCGCGTGGCGCCCGGCGCAATTCCATTCACCCGAATACCCATTGGTCCAAGATCAAAGGCGATATTGCGCACCAGATGGCTGGTTGCCGCCTTGGACGAAGCATAGGCCGCCATGCGCGTATTTTTATTCTCGGCGGACATGGACGTGATGGCGACGATTGCGCCGCCGCCAGCCTTTTCCATCTCGGGCGCGGCCAACTGAGCCAGACGGAAAAGCGGAAACACATTCAGATCGAAAGCGTGTTTGAAATCCGCCATCGGCATGTCAAAGGGTTTCGGCCCGCCGCCACCCGCATTGCTGACTAGGATCGTCAACTTGCCGAAAGCCTTTAAAGTCTCGTGAAACAATGCGTCCAGATCCGCCTCTTGCGTGACATCACAAGCCATGCCAACCGCGGTGCCACCGCGCGCCTCGATCTCTTTGGCAACGGACCGCGCATCATGCGCGTCCAGATCACTGACCATGACCGCAGCACCGGCGGCGGCGTAGGTCGCCGCGATGGCGCGGCCGATACCTGCGCCCGCCCCGGTGACAACGGCGACCTCACCAGCGAGTGTGAAATCTAACGGATCATACATGTTTCAGGCTCCTGTGGTTGGTGATCTGGATGGCTATCGCAGACCTTTCAGACCCGTGTCTTATCGGCACGCGCGGTTCCGGATTTGCGCAAGCGCAGGCCCAGAAAAATGAACACTACACCCAGCAGAACCGCCCAGATCGCGATAAGCCACAGCAAAGACAAAATACCCGCTCCCGGCATTGCAATCAGCAAGACCCCGAACAAGATCGATAGCGCGCCGCCCAAACCGAGCAACCATTCGCCGCTAATTGCACGGCGAAGTTGAATTGCCGCAACGATGCGCAGGATGCCGCCGAAGATCGCCCAGAAAGCGATGAACATCAGCAGAAAGTAGGCGGTGACCCCCGGCATGAATAGCATCAGCGCACCGACAACGATGCCAAGTGCGCCCTCGAGCAGCCAAACCCACCAGCGATCCATACGGTTTCTGTAGCGGATCGCCTCCACAACGCCAAAAACGCCATCGACAAGTACATATGCGCCGAACAGCATGACAAGTATCGCAATCGTCGGTGCCGGCCACGCAAACGCAGCGATACCGAAAACGATGGCCGCGATGCCGCGCACCAGCAACACCCACCAGTTACGTTCGAGAAAATCCATATACGCGTACATTTGTTTGCTCCTTATTGTTGCTCGGGCGTACCTGATGCGCATCAGGGATCCAAGCCATAGAAAAGGACGGGCAAGCAGAGCCGCAGACGCATTTTGGCCTACACTACGTGTGCCCAATAACATTTCGCTCCATCGGCCCGATGGCCTCTGGCGCAGTCGGGCGGTAGTCCGATCACAACGGGGCCGAATGATGCTGTAATGCGTCCTCCGTCTTTCGACGGTGATATGATCCTTGCGTAACGAGTAAGAGATCGCGCCGTTGCGCAATTCATCCTGCATCCGTCCCTCAAAGCTTTTGCCGTATCCGCTTTTTCAGGGCGACTCCGGCGCGACGCAAGCGGTCTTGGCGCGTTCAGCTGTGATTCAGGCGTCAGTGGCGTCTGAACTGAACTCAATGACATTGTCTGACCGAATGAATGCTGGCGCGCTTTGCAAGAAGCAAAGGTTTGACAGCGCATCGGTGGCTTCGGTCAATAGGGCTTGTGCTTCTTACGACTCGCCAGGCGTCCCGGCTGTGCTCAGAAGGCTCCCGATGCAGCTTCTTTCACGATCAGCATTGACCAATGCCGGATTAGAAATTGCTCGACGAAGGCGCTCTTTCTCTTTTCGTAACTGATCCCGTTCCGGATGGTGTTCTGAGACCGTTCAGACGCAGATGTTTGGCGGGAAAACCGTTCACTGGATGCTTTTCTTGGCGGCTTGCACTCCGACGGTGCGCGGATTGATCTACACGGCGAATGTCATCGAGGCGTTGACCTCGAAAATCCGGCACTCGGTTTGAACCCACGGCCACTTTCCCATCGACGCGGCGGCGGCGAAATTGATTTATCTGGCACTCATGGCTACCTGAACGGAGTGGAAGCGCTCGGTGCGCGAATGGCACGCGGCCGAAAGACAGCGCGCCATTATCTTCAAAGACCGCTTCCCCACGGCGTAACATGAGGCGTCAGAGCAGACAATTTTGCACAGTCTCGGGCCCTTCGCCCAGCCCCAGACACAAATCGCCAAGATACCTTTCTGAGTCATAGGCTCGGCAAAACGGTCGAGATCTGGCCAATAAATTAGTATTCCAGTTCGCTCGCACCCAGCAAAAGAAAGTCGAAAGGCTGTTTGCCCCCTCAAACGATGGCAACAACCAATGCGCCTCAGGTTTTGAGGATTATCAGGAGCCAAAAAGGGAAGACCTCTTAGCCGCCACCGCACAAAACCTCAAACGCCTCGTGAAGCTTGTGCCGACATAAAGTTGTGAGCAGCGCCGAATGGCCAAAGCCAGATCTTTGAGCGGTATAAACCCGTCAGGCTGCGCCAAAAACAACATTCAGTAAGCCGAGTTTTTCGCCGATACCAGTCCTTATTTGGCACTAGGCACGCTTCAGTTCGGGGCGTAATCCAGCAGCCCGCCTAGAGCGATTCGACGCTTTTTCTGGATCACCTTCGACGGCCCGACGAGCATCGAAAGTCGAGGGGGCAATCCGCAAAATGCGGTAGTTGCGGTCGTCCTTCACAAACCTCCAGTGCTCTTTCTCTCTTCGATACTGGGTATCGATTGTCTGACAGTGGATAAATCTAATCTCCTCCGAAATGAGTGGTCTAGCTCGGCCTGTGCAAAATGTGCTGACGCTTCTTTTTGGGCTTTGTTGACCAGTCGAAGGTGGCGGTTCTTTCTTTCCAAGGCTTTAAGACGACACCGTTGGGCGGTGGTACGTTACCACGACCGCCAGTGCCGGTCGTTATACGCTAGTTCCCATTTCCAAGTTTTTCAGGCCCCCGGCCGATCGTGGCTGCGATCGATTTATTCGCAGCAGACTGACTCGCAAATACATCTTGATGTTCAACCACTACCCGCACAGTACATTCGCTTAGCTCAGATGAATATGTGTTTTCAAAATTGTTCTTCCCCATAACGCTGCCACCATTGATTCTGGACCTCCGGCGAACAATAAGCGGTTCCGAAGACCCGATCTTGGAAAATAGCGAGCTTACTTCATTTCCCACAGGACGCGTGCAGTTTCGAAGAGATGGTTGTTGCGTTTGCAATTCATCGGCCTGGTGTTGGCTAGGCCGTACTGACGTGCGCCAGATGGCTGACCGGCTCTGACCCGATTGCGCAGCTTTGGCGCAGCAGCGAGATTATTCAAGCTTGTTTGGAGGAGTGCTAAAGTTGGAGATCTGTGCGTTTGAACAGATACGCCAATGCGCAACGCGAGATCGTCGTCGATCAGATACTTCTGATCGTTTAAAAGTCGCCGGACATTTATTTCGGTGCGATCCAGATCGGCGACTTGGTGGAAGTTTAGGCCCATCACGACGCGCCCATCTTCGGTAGTGGCGACAGGCAAGCCGCTAAGATCCATACTTTCCAGACGGACTCTGATAGCACTTAGGGTCTGATCTAATTTTGCCCTGCCAAGAGCGCGAGCCAGACGATCGCGGCCGACGATCCGGATGGCTAGAATTCCCGCCACCCTTACATTTGCATCGCTTTGCGACAGAGCAAGCGCATCGCGCGCAAAAGCGTCAAAGCTGGCAAGTCCGGTGACAGGATCCACTTTCTGCCCGGTCGCCATGCGGCGCTCGGTGAGGGCGCGCACCCGTTCGTGGTCTAGAAAAATGGCCGCGATTGGGATGGACAACATGTTTAGCGCGGCCATCGGCAATGCCAGAGTTGAAAGGAATGCAACGCACACTTCCCACGGCATGATGAAGGCTGCAACCAGATGGGCGCTGACCATGACGCTTAATGCAAACAAGGTAACAATGCCGCGGCGCTGCGGGCGCAGCGTCCAGCGATTCCACATCATACCCGCCAGGCAAGCAATACTCATTGCGGCGATTCCCGAAGGCATCCCGATCCCGCCAATGTAACCGCGCATTGATGCCGCCATGACAAGGCAAAGCAGCGCAGCGCGCCATCCCAGAAAGGCCCCTGCAAGTGCGACAGGCACGTTGCGCATATCCACGATGACACCCGGCACCATGTTGAGCGGCGCGTTCATCTGAAACATTGCAACGAGGCCGAAGGAAATGCCCAATAAAATCTGTGCGCGCGCCTCAGGTATGCGCGATCTGATCAGCCCGAACAGCGACGCCAGCATGACAACGACGGCCAGAGATCCGATAACTTCTGGTAACAGCAACATGTCCAATTCCCCAATTTCCAAGCCAAATGGATAAGGCAGAGAATCTAAAGAGGCCTTAATGACGCTAATGGCATGCGGCAATCGCACCCGATAAAAAACAGAGAACTTTACTAATTTCAGCGAAAACGTCGTGAAAAATATAAAACGCCCCGATCAGTTTCGGGGCGTTTACACCTTGATTTCAAAGGGTTGATTACCGCAACTCTGATCTTTTAAAGGGCCGATTTGGGAGGCAGAATAAAGCCGTTAACCGGGTAAACACCGCCAAATGCATCTGGGTTGGTCTCCAGTCGCACGGCTGACCAATCGCCGGCGTCCGATACGTCAATCACAGCCATGCCTTGGCTGATCTGATCGCTATGCCAATTGGCGTGGTCTATCAGAATACGGTCAGGGGCCAGAACCTCGGACACGACAGCAACATGGCCCATCGGCATGGATTTCGTCGCGCGGAAGGACATCACGGCGCCAACGGCGGGATTGGAGGTCTGATCGAAAGTGCCTGCTGCCTTGTTCCACCACGTGTGGGCGTTGCCGCGAATATTGATGCCGCTGACGTTGCGGGCGAAAGGTACGCACCAAACGCGTTTGCCGCTGGCACGCAAATCGGCCGCCTCGCGCAGCGCCAATGCCTCACGCGCGGGATCAATGCCGAATGTTGAGGGGTCGTCGGTTTGTTGTGGCGCGCGAGCGCAAGCGCCAAGGCTGATGGCTGCGGCACACAAAAGCGGCGCGATACGCCAGAAGCGGTTGGGTTGAATGGTCATTGTACCCTCGAACTTGTTTATGCCTGCGACGCTCTTCCGGCGTTCGGGGATGTATTTCCTACAATTCGACGACAATTCGAAGGTGTTAGATTCTGCGTGGCGAAAAACCGCCCAATTTGGCGGGGCGCAACGGTTAGTCGCGCATGTGATATTTTTGCAAAGACATCAAAAAGCCCCACAAAGCGGGGCTTTTACGTTGTATTCATTATATTTTAACGCCGCTTGCGCCCACCGACACGTCCGGCGCGCCCGCGACTTTCTTCGCCTGCTTTGGGCGCGCCTTTGTTAAACTTGATCCACTCGCTACCATGTGGGTCATTGTTGGTCAGGAAGTTGGCGGCGCGAATCGCCTCCATTTCGCTACCCGATTTCGGCAAGGTACTGCCAAGTCCGAAAAGCTGGCAGAATGTCTCGTCGTCCATGTCCTCGGGGATTTGAAGCCCGGTCGCGGCGACTTCGGCGCGCTTTTCGGCAATTTTAGAGGGCGGGACGGGCAGGCCGACCGGGTTCATGATCGCCGATGTCATGCCAGCGCCCATCGCCATTGGCAGGAACGCGTTGTTGATGCCATGCCGGTTGGGCAGGCCAAAGCTGATGTTGGACGCACCGCAGGTGGTGTTCACGCCCAGTTCCTCGCGCAGGCGGCGCACCAGCGCAAAGACCTGAAGGCCGGCGGTGCCCATCGCGCCGATCGGCATGACCAGCGGATCGACCACGATGTCATGCGGAGGGATGCCGAAATCGGCAGCGCGCTGGACGATTTTCTTGGCCACCTCGAACCGCACATCGGGATCTTCGGAAATGCCGGTGTCATCGTTCGAGATGGCGACCACGGGTACATTGTATTTCTTGACCAGCGGCAGCACGAATTCCAGACGCTCTTCTTCGCCCGTAACAGAGTTCAGCAGGGGGCGTCCCTCGCAAACTTTCAGCCCGGCCTCCAGCGCGGCGGGGACGGAACTGTCGATGCACAGCGGCAGATCGACAAGATCCTGAACCATCTCGACGATTTTGGTCATCAGCGGCGGCTCGGTCTCGTTCGGGTTGGGATTGGAGTTGTAGACAACGCCCGCGTTGATATCCAGCACGGTCGCGCCGGCGTTGGCCTGCGCAACGGCGTCCTTCTGCACGGTCGAGAAATCGCCCGCCTCCAGCTGCGCGGCCAGCTTCTTGCGGCCTGTTGGGTTGATGCGCTCGCCGATGACGCAAAATGGCTCGTCAAAGCCGATGACGGCGGTTTTCGTTTTGCTCTCGACGATAGTCCGGGTCATGTTTGTTCCTTGGATATAAGTTTATTGGGCGGATGCGGGCACGCCGGAGGCACCTGCGTTATTGATCGCCCATGTTGCATTGGTCTTGATACCGCCGAGCGGAAAGAAATGCACGTTGGTGATGTTGAAATCCGGGTTCGCCGCCTTGTGCAGGGCCAGATCGGCGATCACGTCCGTCGGCTCATAGGGCAGCAGCAGCTTGGTCACGTCCATCGCGCGCTTCTGAAGCACTTTCAGCGACGGGCCGACACCGCAGGCAATGGCGAATTTGATCAGGGTCTGCAATTTGGCCGGGCCGGCGATGCCGATATGGATGGGCAGGTCGATCCCTGCCGCTTTGAGGGTGTCGGCCCATGCGATGATCGGCGCCGCATCAAACGCAAATTGCGTGGCCAGCGCCATTTCAGCGTCAGATGTTTCGGAAAAAGCCTGTTTCCAGCGCAATGCGGCGGTCACGTTGTCCATGTCGCCCGAAGGGTCGATGTCACGGTTGCCCTCAGGGTGGCCGGCAACATGCAGGCGCTTGAACCCTGCCTTGCCGAATTCGCCTGTTTCCAAAAGATCCATGGAGCTTTGGAAATCGCCGTGAGGCTGCGCCACGCCGCCTGCCAGAACCAGTGCCTGATCCACGCCAGCTTCGCCCTGATAGCGTGCGATCCAGTCGGCCAGTGTTGCGCGGTTCATGATGATGCGTGCCGGAAAATGCGGCATGGCGCGGTAGCCTTGCTCGGTCAGACGGCGCGCGGTGGCGACCATATCCTCGATTGGGGTGCCTTCGATGTGGGCGATGTAGACGCGCGTTCCGGCTGGCAGCAGATCGCGAAAATCGTCGACGTTCTCGGCGGTGCGCGGCATCACCTCGATCGAGTAGTTCTTGAGCAGGGCCTCGACTGCGGCAGTCGGGACATCGGGCGCCACGGGTGGGCGTTTCTTGAAATTGAAAAGGGCCATCAGAGCGTCCTTAATCCCGGTTGTTGTCATGCAGTGGCGGTCGTATCTTTGGTATTCCATCCGTCATTTGCGATCAGCGTTTTCAAACGGTCGCGGTCATACTCAGCATCAAGTCGGGCGGCTTCGGCGGCAACAACGTCTGCGGCCTCGCCATCCACCGAATAAGGCGGAGCCTTGCGCCATTCGGCCAGATAGGCATCACTGCCCGCGGCGCCGATCTTCATTGCCGCGCGGTCGATGGCCTGCTCGAATTTCTCGGGCAGTTGTTTCTTTGACCCGCTTCGCCCCTTGCCAACCATGACCTGAGCCGGAATGTCGCGCCAGTAAACGATCGTTACATCAACCATGATGATTCCCCTTGATTTTGCCCTGTCTAATGCACGCCCCGCCCCGCGCGACGCCTGTTTTCGACGCAACGCACGCACAGAGCGACGCCCGTTTGTCTAAGCCAGCCGGTCAGGTCTGACCAGCGGGCGCATCCCTCATAATTTTCATCATCGCCATGAGGCACAGCCGCGCACTGTGCAGCCTTGCGCGAACAGCGTGAAACCCATACGTTGGGGGCAACTCGAAATGGAGGGCGTTCCAAATGACGCCCAAGCGTCCCGAAGGTGCGGGCGCAATCCCGAAACCGGTTGAGAGCCCCGCGCCGAAACCGCCCCGCCGTGCACCGCTTTATGCGGCGCTCGATCTGGGTACGAATAGTTGCCGAATGCTGATTGCCGAACCGCGTGGCAGTCAGTTTCGCGTGATAGATAGCTTCAGTAAATCGGTGCAGCTTGGCGCCGGTCTCGAGAGGAGCGGCCTGCTGTCGCGCGCCTCAATCGGGCGCACGATACAAGCTCTGCGCGTTTGCCAGCAAAAACTGAACCGCCATGACGTCGGCACCATGCGTTTGGTCGCGACCGAAGCGTGCCGCCGCGCAACAAATGGCGCCGCGTTCATGGCGCGAGTGCGGCGCGAAACCGGGCTGACGCTGGATGTGATCACACCGCTGGAGGAGGCGCAACTGGCCGTGGTCAGTTGTGCACCGTTGGTCAGCCCTGAAACGGATCAGTTGCTGGTCGTCGATATCGGCGGCGGCTCGACCGAGCTGGTGTGGATCGACCTCACCGATGTCGAGCGGTCCCAACGTCGCCGTGCCATCATGCGCCTGCATGGCGGGTTTGATGCGGGCGATAGCGGCGGCGGGCCGCGTGCGCGGGTCGTCGACTGGATCAGCGTGCCGCTGGGCGTGGCCACCCTGCGCGATCAATTCCGAGACGTGGAGGATGATGGCGCGCGTTTTGCTTTGATGAGCTGGTTTTTTGAAGAAAACCTGATGGAGTTTGCCCCCTACAAGCGCGAACAATCACGTGATGGGTTTCAGATCGTCGGCACCAGTGGCACGGTCACAACCGTTGCGGCCAGCCATCTGGGGCTGAAACGCTATGACCGCAACCGTGTGGACGGGCTGCGCATGACGTCCGACCAGATCGACACGGTGATCCGTAGCTATCTGGCGCTGGGGCCCGACGGGCGGCGGCTGGACCCGCGGATCGGGCTGGATCGGCATGCGCTGATCATGTCCGGGGTCGCGATTCTTCAGGCGCTCTTGCGCTGCTGGCCGACGGATAGATTGTCGGTTGCGGATCGCGGTCTGCGCGAGGGCATGCTATACGCCCAAATGGCCGCTGACGGCGTGTTGGTGAGCGAGGAGAGCGCATGAACAAGGGACCGGACGGCAAGAACACATCGGGGCGCGGTCAGCGCGACCTGACAGTGAGGGTAAAATCAGCGCGCGGGCGCACGGCGTCGTCGACGCGTTGGTTGCAACGGCAGTTGAACGATCCCTATGTCAAGCGTGCCCAGAACGAGGGGTATCGCGGACGGGCGGCGTTCAAGATCATGGAAGTGGACGATAAATTCCGCTTTCTGGTGCCTGGTGCGCGCGTGCTGGATCTGGGCTGCGCCCCCGGCGGCTGGATTCAGGTTGCGGTGCCACGCATCAACGCGCTGGGGGAAAAGAAAGGCAAGGCCGTGGGGACGATTCTGGGCATTGACCTGCAAGAGGTCGAGCCAATTCCCGGCGCTACGATCCACCAACTCGATTTCATGGATGATGGCGCCGATGACCAGGTCAAGGCATGGCTGGGCGGGAATGCGGATGTGGTGATGTCGGACATGGCCGCATCAAGTTCGGGGCATAAACAGACCGACCATCTGCGCATCATTTCGCTTTGCGAAGCAGCCGCCTATCTTGCCTTTGACGTGCTCGAAGAGGGCGGCACGTTCGTGTCCAAGGTGTTGGCCGGCGGCGCTGAGGGCGAGTTGCAAAAGTTGTTGAAACAGCGATTTACCAAGGTCGCCAACGTCAAGCCTCCCAGCAGCCGCGCTGACAGCTCGGAAAAATTCGTCGTGGCTTCGGGGTTCCGTGGCTGAAGTTGCTCGCAAAACGCCCGCGCGACAAACATGCCTTGCATGAGTGTCATTTCAAGCAAGCGCTTCGGGCTTGAACCGTCATCATGATATTTTCCAAGACGCGGCTGCGTGCTGAATAAAGGCCGTCATGACAGTGTCATCCTGCACCGGCTCGGGTGCCGTCTTTTCAACGTCCAGTGCATGTGATTGCTGGCGAACCAATTCGAAAAGGCGGGCGTGGCGCAGTGGCCTGAATGGCGGCGGGATCTCAGTGTCAGACATACAGTCTCCGAAATTTATTGCTGAGTACCAGCATTGAGGCTGATTTATTAAAATGCTTTTAATTAGGCATAATCATGTCGTTAAGGCGAAGTCAGGTCAGTGCATTAAAGTACACGTACTTATCACGGTCATGTGAATGATCCTATCTCGGAGGTCCGCCGTAGACCTTCTATCGCTGATAACGGCGACCACCTGAGAGGAGATTTTCAATGATCCGCAGAACTTTTCTGGCCCTTGCCGCATCCACGGCGCTCGCGTTTCCCGCCATGGCGGCGGACAAAGACATCGTTGATACCGCGGTTGACGCCGGCTCGTTCGGCACGCTTGTTGCCGCCGTTCAGGCCGCGGGCCTTGTTGATACACTGAAAGGCGAAGGCCCGTTCACAGTGTTCGCGCCCACCGACGATGCTTTTGCCGCTTTGCCTGAGGGCACCGTCGAAGACTTGCTCAAGCCCGAAAACAAGGACAAGCTGACTGCGATCCTGACGTACCATGTCGTGTCCGGCAAGGTTATGTCGACCGATCTGAGCGATGGCATGACAGCCGCGACGGTGCAGGGCGAAGAGGTCACAATTAAAACCGAGGGCGGTGTCATGGTGAACGACGCCAACGTAACATCGGCCGATATCGAAGCGTCGAACGGTGTGATTCATGTCATCGACAGCGTGCTGATGCCCTCAATGTGAGCGATGGCGGGTCATTCGCACACGTGGCGTAACTAGGCCCGTTTCGTGATGTTGTAACGCTGCCGAAGTTACCTTCGGCAGCGTTAATTTTGTTCGAGTTTCAGTCTCCGTTGTTTCAGGCCGATTGGCGGAAATCAGTGTCTTCCGTCACCGCAAAGCGCCCACCTTTCAGTTTTTGCAGTTTTCCCTGCCGCAGAAGTTGCCCGAAGGACCGAAGACCTTCCTCACGCGAGAACCCTTCATCATGCGCTTCGCGCAGTTTCTGCATCAGCATGGGCCGCGAGAATTGCGGCGTTCCCTCGACATCGGCCATATAGGCGGCGGCTGCCTCCAGCAGATCGGTCAGGCTGTTCGCGCCCATCCGCTCGGCGTAGCCGGCAAAGCCGCTGGCAACGTCTGCGTGGTGCGCCGTCTTAGCAGAGATTACGGCAGGGCTGGCGGGGGTTTGTCTGACAGGGGCAGTGACCAGATCCGCGCGGGTGATACGGCGGGGGCGTACCGGGGCGACGGGCGTGTCAATGCGCTGCTCTGCGACCAGCTTGAGGGGGGCCGGTCGGCCAGGTGCCATTGCGCTGGGGCGCGGTGTCGCCGCCGGCGCGGCCTGAGGTCGGCGTGGTCGCACCGCATTTTGCAGATCCTTGCGATAGGGCTGATCGTCGACTCCGGGCGACATGGCGCCACCGGCGCGGCGTTCAGCCTTGGTGGCGGCGACTGCGGCGCGCAAATGCTGGATTGCGCTGCGTCGTTCATTCGACTCCGGCTCGTCCAGCTGGGTGTCTGCTTGGTCAAAGATCCGGCTGGCTTGCGCATCGAGCGCAGACTGAGTGCGGTGCCGATCGTCGCGAGTGTCAGCTGCTTCGTGCTCCGCCTCGGAGGTGGTTGCCTGGATTTCATCCGACGTTTCACCGTCATCCTCTTCGCTATCATCGTGGTCCTGTGCGGCCAGATTATCCGTATCAGATGCCCGCAACGCCGACGCATCTGAGCCTTGGAAAGTAAGCGGGTCAGGCGCAGAGGTCTGGTCAAGCTCTGCCTCGACGTCGGCCAATTCGCGTTGAAGCTCTGCCTCGGCCTCCGGGTCGAGGGCGCGACCTGTGTCGGTCGCCGACATCTCTTCTTCGATCTCGCCACGAGTCAGCGCCGCCTCCAGATCGGCGCGCTTTATCTTGAAGACGCGTGCGGCGAGGGGGCGAGGATCTGCGGCAGATGTCTGTTTTTCATCGCTATCTGTGCTGGCGTCGGCCAGCTCTGACAGCGTTGAGTGTGTTTGCTCTGACTGATCGATGGCGTCAGATTCCTCCTGCGTGATCTGGCCGCTTTGCAATGTATCGGCCAGAAGCTGTGCCAGAGTGTCTTCGGTGCTGCCAGACGGAGAATCTTCTGTCGCCGCCAGATAATCGTCTTCTTCGTCCGAGGTGTCGCCCGGCAGGTTCTCCAAGTCATGATATGCGTCTGTATCTTCCTTGTCCAGGCTATCGCAGTCTGCCAAGATCACATTATCGGCGGGCTCTGTTGACAAGGCGGACGCGTCGTCGGACCTGTCGTCGGCGCTGAGGCGCGTCAGGATGTCGTCGTCCGACACCGTGCTGGCGTCGGTGGTCTCTGGATTTGGCGCAGGAATGGCGTCGCTACCGGATTGAAGTGTTTCGGGAGCATCCATAGCTGTCGAAGCCAATACACTCACGTCGGGTCCGGCGATCTCGTTCGTTTGTGGCTCGGGCTGGGCGTCACTGTCCGGACCGGTCACGGAGCCTATGACCGAACGGGTATCGTCTGCCGGGGCCTTTATACCTTCGGCGTCGGATGCGATCTCGCTATCGGCTGCAAACCCCTTGTCAGTAGATTCTTCGGTGATCACAGGTTCGGCAGGTTCGGACGCAAAATCCTCGAACTGATCCTCTTCGTCATAGCCGCATTTGGAGAATGCGGATCCGGAAGGGCCGGCAACAGCACGGATGCGGCGCAGCTTGTCTGCGATGCTTTCGCTGCTGATCTGTACGCCACGTGGTTCCGGGCGTTCTCTATATTCCTGCGTGTGTTCCTCAGTCGCTTTGTCGGCGGGCGGTACAGTGGAGAAATCTACCGGTTCTCTGGTCTGTGACATCTCGGCGGGATCTACATCAGGCGCGGTGGTGTCGCTGGACGCAGGGGGCTGGGACCGGGTATCTTGTGATAAATCCGCCACCGCCGACAAGCGGGAGGGACCGGCACGCAGGTGGATCTTGCCATCGGCATCGCGGGCCTCGACATGGCGCGAAATCTCGCGCTCAGCGATGCGGGCCAACATTTCCGCGTCCGGGGTTGCGGGCTCGGCCCCGAAATAGCGATCACCGGCTGAAAGATCGCGGAAATATTCTGCGATGGCCTTCATAGTGTCGAACGAGTCGTCGAAACCTTCCAGCGTGCACGAGAATGTGCCGTAAGAAACCGTCAGGATCTTGCTTGTGCTAACCATGATGTGTTCGCCTTTCCTTGCCTGCGAAGCCAATTTTTACCATGACATGCACGACGAAAGAGGCCCGAATCTGCGGTGGTCAGCGTATCATTTCATGGCAAGATTGTGATTTGTTTCCTTTTGACGAGTTAATCCAGAGGATTTTAGATTGATAGTTCACAGTTTGGAGCCAGTTGCCCTGATCGGCGGCGCGCCTGCCGACGAGACGGCACTGAAAGTGGCGCTCGCGCGGGCGGGCAAAATTGTTGCCGCTGATGGCGGAGCGGTCACGGCGCATGCGCGCGGTCTGTCGCTGGATGCGGTAATTGGCGATTTTGATTCGATCCCGCCCGAGGTTTGCGCCGCTTATCCTGAAGGTATCCTGCACCATATTGCCGAGCAGGACAGCACTGACTTTGAAAAATGCCTAACGCGAATTAACGCTCCTTTAATCCTTGGTGTGGGGTTCAGCGGCGCGCGACTGGATCATGAACTGGCCGTTTGCAACGCAATGGTGCGCTGGCCGACGAGACGCTGCATGCTGATCGGGCAGGACGATGTCGTATTCCTCGCGCCGCCCAGCTTTGCCTTGGATGTGCCTATGGGAACGCGGGTATCTTTGTTCCCGATGGGCGCGGTCGAGGGGCGCTCGGACGGATTGAACTGGGCGATTGACGGGCTGACGCTGACGCCAGATGGCCAGATCGGCACGTCAAATTTTGCAACAGGGCCAATTGGGCTGAGCGTGACAGCGCCCAAGCTGTTGGTGATCCTGCCTGTAGAATACGCAGCCGCGGTCGCTGATATGCTGATGACGAGCGCCGCGCGTTGGGAATGACGGCCGTCAGGGCTGCGGCAGGGGGCGACGTTCCAGATGACGTTCGCGCAGAAAGACAAAGAGGCCCGACGCAACAATCAGGGCGATTCCCACAAAACTGATCGCGTCCGGCAGATCTCCGAATATGTAATATCCCAGCGCAGTGGCTGTCACGATCTCAAGGTACTGCACAGGTGCCAGCACTGACGCGGGTGCGAATTTAAGCGCAAAGCTGATGCAGATATGGCTGGCGGTTGCGCAAAGCCCCAGCACGACCAGTAGCCACAAGATGCGCATGTCCGGCCATGACGGGTCCATCGTGCTGATGCCAGAGCCATCGAAAGCCCACAGAACCGGTAGCGCAATGGGCAGCGCGGCAAGGCCGGTGTAGGCCTGTAGGGTAATGGGGTGCATTCGGGTGGCCATCTGCCGCGTCAGGATCATGTAAAAAGCAAAGAGAAAGGCTGTGACCAGTGGAAGAAGCGCGATCAGGCCAAAATCCTGAAACGAGGGCCGGATGATCAGCAGCGCTCCGCAGAACCCGATCGTGCAGGCGATATAGCGGCGCGGGCCGATCGGTTCGCCCAGTAGCAGAGCGCCCAGAAGGGTCAGGATAAACGGCTCGACAAAGAAGATGGCGATAGCGTCGGCCACGGGCATGAATTGCAGCGCATAGAAAAAACAGCCCGTCGCCACCAGTAGCAGCGCGGCGCGCACAAGGTGTAGCGCTGTTTCACGGCGCCTGGGCCGATGCAGCCAGCCCATCATGGCGGCCAGCGGCATAAGCAGTGCCGCCTGCGCAAAGAACCGCACGGCGGCCACCTGCGCCACTGCCATGCCATCCCCGATCATTTTGGCAAAGCTGTCCATGACCGGGGCGATCAGCGCAAAGCCGACCATGAACAGGATACCAAGTGAGATCCTTGCAGTCGGATCCATCAGACGCGCGCCGTCATAAGGCCCACCTCAGCAGTTGGGCACGTTGACGGCCAGCCCGCCCAGAGAAGTCTCTTTATACTTGTCCATCATGTCTTCGCCGGTCTGGCGCATTGTCTCGATGCAGGCGTCCAGCGGTACCAGGTGCGTGCCGTCGCCACGCATCGCCAGAGATGCTGCCGATATGGCCTTAATCGCGCCAAGGCCGTTGCGTTCGATGCAGGGCACTTGCACAAGGCCCTTGACCGGATCGCAGGTCATCCCGAGGTGATGCTCCAGCGCGATTTCGGCGGCGTTTTCGATCTGCATCGGCGTGCCGCCCATGACGGCGCAGAGGCCTGCGGCCCCCATCGCGGCGGCGCTGCCGACCTCGGCCTGGCACCCGGCCTCGGCGCCCGAGATCGAGGCGTTGAATTTGACCAGCCCGCCGATGGCGGCGGCGGTCAGCAGGAAATCCTCGACCTTATCCTCAGACGCGCCGGGAAAATGATCGAGATAATAGCGGATCACAGCAGGTACGACACCGGCCGCGCCGTTGGTGGGCGCGGTGACGACCTGCCCGCCGGCGGCATTTTCCTCGTTCACCGCCATGGCATAGACGCTCATCCAATCGTTGATCTTGTGCGGCGCGTTCTGGTTCGTGCCGCGCTCGGCCATCAGTGCATCGCGGATACCCTTGGCGCGACGTTTGACGTTCAGGCCGCCGGGCAGGATGCCGTCGGTTGCCATACCGCGCTCGATGCAATCGTTCATCACCTGCCAGATACGTTTGACGCCGGCGGACATGTCCGTTTCGCCCTTGCGCGAAATCTCGTTGGCCTTTTTCATCTGGGCGATGGATTTGCCCGAGGCCTCGCACATTTGCAGCATTTCGGCGGCGGATTTGAACGGGTAGGGCACCGGCTCGCCCTCGTCGGTGTTGCGTCCTGCGGCAAGTTCGGCTTCGGTCATTACAAAACCGCCGCCGATTGAAAAATAGGTCTCCTGCAGGATGGTATCACCCTGTTTGTCGGTCGCCATCAGCACCATGCCGTTGGCGTGGCCCGGTAGATTGGGGCCAAAATCAAACAGCAGATCCTCTTTGGGATTGAAGCGCAGCGTGCCCAGCCCCTCGGGGGAAATGCTGTGGGTTTCGCGAATCTGCTCCATCACTGCTTCGGCCTTGTCGTGGTCGTAGGTTTCGGGCAGGAAACCGGCAAGTCCCAGAATGGTCGCGCGGTCGGTCGCGTGGCCAACCCCGGTGAAGGCAAGGCTGCCATGCAGTGTGCCCTTGACGCCGGCACATTCGAACGGTGCGGCGCGCATTTTATCAAGGAAGCGCGCGGCGGCGACCATCGGCCCCATCGTGTGGGACGAGGACGGGCCGATGCCGACCTTGAACATATCGAAGACAGACAGGAACATGGGTGGGCCTCCTTTAGGCGAGCGTGGTCCGGCGGTTGTGCCATGAAGTCTGCGCTGTGCCTATACTGAATGCGGCATTGGTGGGTTATCTTGTGTCGGAACTCGGTGAGACGAGGGCTAAGAAGGGGCTTTGCCCCTCTTTGCCTTCGGCAAATTCACCCCAGGATATTTAAGGCAAAAAGAAAGTGGCGGCGCGGTTCAGCTTATTTGGTGGCGGCGGCGCGTTGATGCCGGGCGGCCGGGCAGGCTGAGCGATGCGTCCATGCGGGGGGTGCGGGAGATGATGCGCCCCTTGGAGATGACGCAGAGCCGCGCGGCGCGCAGGCGCAGTGCCTCGATGGGGTTTGCCGCATCAAGGACGACCAGCGAGCCATGGGCGCCGACATGCAGGCCGTAATGCTCAAGCCCCATGATCGCGGCGTTCTGGTGGGTGACCATATCAAAACAGCGCGCCATTTCGTCCGGCGAGGACATTTGCGCGACATGCATTCCCATGAAAGCAACGTCGAGCATGTCGGCGGTGCCGAGGGAATACCATGGGTCGAGCACGCAATCCTGACCCCAGCCGACGGTGATGCCCTGTGCCTGCATTTCCTTGACCCGCGTCACGCCGCGGCGTTTTGGGAAGGTGTCCTGACGGCCTTGGATCATGATATTGATCAAGGGGTTGGCCACGGCGGATACCTGCGCCTCGGCAATGAGCGGAAGAAGTTTCGAGACGTAGTAATTGTCCATCGAGTGCATCGAGGTCAGGTGGCTGGCATTGACGCGGCCCTGAAGGCCAAGGCGCTGCGCCTCAAAGGCCAGCGTTTCGATGTGGCGGCTCATCGGATCGTCGGATTCGTCGCAATGCATATCGACGCGCAGGCCGCGCGCCGCCGCCATTTCGCACAGGTCGCGCACCGAGGCAGCGCCATCGGCCATGGTGCGTTCGAAATGCGGGATGCCGCCGACGACGTCGAGGCCCATGTCCAGCGCGCGGATGGTGTTTTCGCGTGCCGTCGGATCTCGGTAGAGCCCGTCTTGCGGGAAGGCGACCAGTTGCAGATCAATGTAATCCTTGACCTGTTCGCGCACCTCCAGCATTGCCTCAGCGCCTTTCGCTGTGTCATCGCAGGTGTCCACATGGCTGCGGATCGCCAGAAGGCCCATTGATGCGGCCCAGTCGCAATAGGTCAGCGCGCGCGCGATCATGTCGTCAATGGTCATCACCTGTTTCAGCTCGCCCCAGAGGCCGATCCCCTCCAGCAGCGTTCCGGAGGCGTTGATGCGCGGCGTGCCGTAGGATTGGGTTGCGTCGAGGTGGAAATGCGGATCGACGAAGGGCGGCGAGACCAGATCGCCGGTGGCGTCGATCACGTCGCGCGCATTGGTGCCCAGCGGCTCCATCGCGGTGATCCGGCCATTCGTGATGCCGATATCGGTGATGCGGCCATTGGGCAGCGTGCCGCCCTTGACGATAATATCGAACATTAGCGTTCTCCCTTGTTGAACGGCACCATTAGTGCAGCGGGCACTTCGGCCCGGCGCGACATGACGACCAGCGCGAGGATCGACAGAATATAGGGCATCATCAGGAAAATCTGGTAAGGGATGCCGGCCCCCAGCGGTGTCTGCTGTATACGAATCTGCAAGGCGTCGAACGCGGCGAACAGGATTGCACCCAGCAGAGCCTTGCCCGGTTTCCACGCGCCGAAGACAACGAGCGCAATGCAGATCCAGCCGCGACCGTTGACCATTTCAAAGAAAAAACTGTTGAATGCGGACATTGTCAGGAACGCACCTCCGACGGCCATCAATCCGCTGCCGATCATGACAGCGCCCATGCGGATTGCGGCCACCGATAAACCTTGGGCCGCGACCGCCTGCGGGTTTTCACCGGCTGCACGCACAGCAAGGCCAAGCGGGGTGCGGTAGAGGACGATCGCAACGATCGCGACCATAATGAAGGCCAGATAGGTAAGTGGGGTCTGGGCGAATAGCGCCGGACCAATCAGCGGAACGTCTGAAAGTACGGGGATTTCATAGGGTTGAAACGGCGTGATACTGGGCGGGCTGGTGACCTCGGGCAGAGCGAGGCGGTAGGCATAGTAGGTGCTGGATGTGGCCAGCAATGTGACGCCGAGGCCCACAACATGCTGCGACAGACCAAACGGCACTGTCAGGATCGAATGGATCAGGCCAAAGCCCATGCCAACGGCGAATGCCACCAAAACGCCGGGCCATAGCCCAAGGCCGGAATAGACCGCCATCCAACCGGCAAACGCGCCGGCAACCATGATGCCCTCAATTCCAAGGTTCAGGATGCCGGCGCGCTCGCAGATCAGTTCGCCTAAGGTGGCGAAGATCAGCGGCGATGCAATGCGGATCGCGGCGGTCCAAAAGCTGGCAGTCATAAGAATTTCGAGGATATCCACGGCTACTCCCTCACCACGCGGAACCGGGTCAGCAGGATCGCCACAACCATCAAAAGAAGCGCTGTCGCCAGCATGATATCGGCCAGATAGGTCGGTACGCCGATGGCGCGGCTCATGCTGTCGGCGCCGACAAAAATACCGGCGACGAACAGCGCGGCTGCGATGACGCCCAAGGGGTTGAGCAGTGCCAGCATCGCCACGATGATACCGGTGTAGCCAAAGCCGGGGCTCAGATCGAGGGTCAGATTGCCTTTGAGACCCGCCACCTCGGAAAAGCCGGCCAATGCGGCAAGGCCGCCTGACAGAAGCGCTGTTTTGATCAATACGCGCCCCACCGGAATGCCGGCAAATTCGGCGGCGTTGCGGTTCAGGCCGACGGCGCGCATCTCATATCCCAGCGTGGTGCGCGCGCTTATAATCCAGACGATGACCGACGCAATCAGCGCAAGGCCAAAGCCCCAATGCAAACGCAGCCCGTCAACGATACGGGGCAGGCGGGCCTCGTCGATCAGGCGCGCGGATTTGGGCCAGCCCATGCCCATCGGGTCCTTCAGCACGCCCTCCAACAGCATCGAGATGAAAAGCAGAAAGATGAAGTTTATCAGCAGTGTTGTTACAACTTCGTCAACACCCAGCCGGACCTTCAGCAGCGCCGGGATCAACAGCAGAACCGCGCCAGCAACCATCGCAAGTATTGCCATTGTCGGCAGTAGCAAAACCGCTGGCCAGTTCAGCAGGCCGGCGCCAAGGATCGCGACCACCAGCGCCCCGGCATAAAGTTGCGCCTCGGCGCCGATATTCCACAGTCGCGCGCGGAAGGCGACGGCGACAGCGAGACCGGTGAAGATCAGTGGCGTGGCGCGATTCAACGTTTCCAGGAGCGCGAATTTGCTGCCAAACGCGCCCTTGAGGATCAGGCCCAGCACCGCGAACGGGTTGGCGCCGGCCAGCATCGCCAGCAGGGACGCGATGATGACGGTCGTGGCGATGGCCAAGGCGGGCGGCGTCAGCGTGCGCGTCAGCGACGGATTGGCGATGGGCTCAAGACGCATGCGCGGCCTCCTCGCCATAGCCGTGGCCAGTCATCCAGACGCCGAGGTCCGCGGGGCTCATCGAGCCGCGCGCGAATGGAGGCGATAGACGACCTTCAGATATTACATGAATAACGTCTGACAAGGCCATGATTTCATCCAGATCCTCTGAGATCAGCAGCACGGCGGCGCCGCGATCCCGCGCTGCTAGTAGCTGTGAATGAACGTAGTTAACAGCCCCAATATCCAGACCGCGCACGGGCTGGTTGGCCAGAATGATCTGTGGGCTGCCTTCTATGACGCGACCGAGGATCAACTTTTGCATGTTGCCGCCCGACAGCAGGCGGATGCGCGTGCCGGGACCGGGGCAGCGCACGTCGTAGCTGGTGATGATACGGCTGGCAAACTCGCGCGCGGCGCGCCAGTTCATCCAGCCGCGGCGACTGAACGGCGGGTCCTTGTAGGTCTCAAGAATAGCGTTCTCGGATAGGTCGAAATCAGCGATCGTGCCTGTCTTGTGCCGGTCCTCGGGGATGCGGGCGATACCTGCATGAACGGCCGCGCGGGGCGACCAGTGCAGTACATCGGCGCCGGCTAGCATCAGCGCGCCTTTCGCGGGCTGGATCATGCCCCCCACCAGATCCGCCAGCGCCGCCTGTCCGTTGCCAGACACGCCGGCAAGCCCGGTTATTTGCCCGGCATAGAGCGAGAATTCCAGCGATTTCAGCCCCGGCGCACTGCCGCGATCCGGGGTGGTGACGCCGCGCAGCGACAGCAGCGGCGCACCCGGCACACCCGGCGCGGCCGTTGGCGTGTTCACCTCTCCGCCGACCATGCGCGCTGCCAGATCGTGGCGGTCGGTGCCCGAAGTCGGGCCCTCATGTACCACTTTGCCATGGCGCAAGATGACAACGCGGTCCGAGATCGCCATGACCTCATGCAACTTGTGCGAGATGAAGATGATCGACAGCCCCAGCGCGATGGCCTTGCGCAAGGTTTCGAACAGATCGGTCGTTTCCTGCGGGGTCAGCACCGCCGTCGGCTCGTCCAGAATCAGGATGCGCGCGTCGCGGTACAGTGCCTTGAGGATCTCAACGCGCTGACGTTCACCCACAGTCAAGGTGCTTATGCGGGCATCGGGCTCAACGGACAGCTTAAAATCTTGCGCCAGTTGCACGATGCGCGCTCGTGCCGCCGCGCGGTCCAGCCCCGGCGCCCAAAGCGGCCGGGTGCCCAGCGTCACATTTTCCAGAACCGTCATATTTTCGGCCAGCGTAAAGTGCTGATGCACCATGCCCACGCCAGCATCCAGCGCCGCGCGCGGATTGCCGGGCAGCAGGGCGCTGCCCATGACTTCTACGCTGCCGGAATCGGCAGTATACTGACCGAACAGGATGTTCATCAGCGTCGTCTTGCCAGCGCCGTTTTCGCCTAAAAGAGCGATCACCTCGCCCTTGTGCAGGGTCAGGCTGATTGCATCATTCGCGGTCAGTGCGCCGAAGGTTTTGGTAATCTTGTCGAGGCGCAGGACAACCTGCGCCTCTGTTTTATTGGGCATTTATTGGGACTTCGGCTCTTCATCGTTAATTTCGACCGTGAAGGCGCCGGACATGATTTCGCCGGTGCGCGCCTCTACCAAATCAATGGCCTCTTGTGGCACCTTTCCCTTGAAAGTGCCAAGCGGGGCCAGCTCGGCGCCGCCTTCCTTCATATAGGAATAGATGCCATAATCGGCGGCCTCGAACGTGCCAGAGCGCACTTGGCTGATTGCCATGTTCAGCGTCGGCTCAAAATTCCAGATCGCAGAGGCGACCACAGTATCAGGATATTGCGCCTGCGTGTCGATCACGTTGCCAATCGCCAGCACGCCCTTTTCAACGGCGGCATCTGACACACCGAACCTCTCGGCATACAGCATGTCGGCCCCGTTTTCGATCATCGCAAATGCCGTTTCCTTGGCCGCGGGCGGATCGAACCATGAGCCGATGAAGCTAACCTGAAAACTGGCGTCCGGGCGCGTTTCGCGCACGCCGGCCATGAAGGCGTGCATTAGGCGGTTCACCTCGGGAATGGGGAAGCCGCCGATCAGACCTACATTGCCCGTCTGTGTCATGGAACCTGCGATGATTCCGGTTAGGTACGAGGCGTCCTGAATGTAATTGTCGAAGACGGCAAAATTCGGCAGCGCCCCGTCTTCCTTGAAGCTCGAGCCCAGCAGAAAGGCAATCTCGGGATATTCGGCAGCAACCTCGCGCGCTTCTTGCTCGACCGCGAACGCCTCTCCGATGATCAACTGATAGCCGTCTTCGGCATATTCACGCATGACGCGAGCATAATCCGTATTGCTGACATTTTCAGAATAGGTGTAGTCCACGTCGCCGCGCTCGGCGGCGGCAGTCGCGGCCTTGTGCAGGCGGCTGACCCATTGCTGTTCAACCGGGACGGTGTAGATGCCAGCGCATTTGATCGGCTCTGCCGCCATGGCCTGCGGCGTTCCCCAAACGAATCCGGCCGTCAGCGCGAGGGCAGCGGCGGTTGTCATGAACCGGCGGCGCGTCATGCCGTGTTTAGGTGTCGGTACGTCAGTCATCATTCTGATCCCCCCCATTTGGACAATGCGACAAGTTATTGTCCAAATGGTAAAATCAAACGCCGCCGATAGCCAGCGAATTGAAAGCGCCTGACGCTGTGTTTTCTGATTTATCTGCGCGCATCGCAGGAAACCTGTCTGTTGAGGCCCAAGCTGCGCGCACAGCCGACGGGATCGGATCAGGTCAGATCTGGCTTTGCTCTTGATATGTCTTCGTTGGAAAACCAACTGCAACAGACCAAAAGGCGCAGCATTTTTGCTGCGTGCGCCGATACTTTGGCCCGGCGCGACATGAAGATGAGTAATCTTTGATTTTCCGGGTTGGCAAAGAGCAGGCTATCGTGTCCGCTCATTTTTTGGAGGCGCCGATATAGGGCGCCCAGGAAAGGTAAAGACAGATGAACCTGATCGAAACCGCCGCCATTGCGGCGCGCATCGCTGATGCGGCCAGTGCCGTACCTATGCGCTATTTCCGGCAAGGCGCGCTTGGGGTTGAGGTCAAGCAGGACGCCGACTCCAGTCCAGTCACCATCGCCGACCGCGCGACCGAAGACGCAATCCGCGCTGCGCTGAGCGCTGAATTTCCAGATCACGGTATTTTCGGCGAAGAATTCGGCATCGAAGGCTCGCTAGATGGGCCTGCATGGATCATTGACCCCATTGATGGTACCCGTTTCTTCCTGTCGGGATTTCCTGGGTTTGGCATGCTGATCGGACATTTGCAGGTCGGGGTGCCAAAAATCGGCATTGTGCGCATGCCCGCGCTGGACGAGACATTTGTCGGTATTCGCGGCGGCGGCGCCACACTTAACGGCGCCCCTATTGCCGTGCGGACGACGACCCGGTTGGACGATGCGCTAATTTTCGTGAATGAACCCGAGCGTACCTATGCGCAGGACCCCGCACTGTTCGCGCGCTTGTGCCTGATCGGCCATACACGGCGCATGACCTACGATTGTTACCCTCACGCATTGGTCGCGGCGGGCCAGATTGACGCGGTAACGGATATCGGGCTGGAGCCGTATGATTATCTGCCCATCGCTCCACTGATCGAAGCCGCAGGAGGCATCATCACCGATTGGCAGGGCGCTGCGCTGACCCTTGAATCGGACGGGCGTGTAGTCACGGCGGCAACGCCCGCGATCCATACGGCTCTGCTGGAGGTTCTGAACAGCTAAGACTATTTTTCCAAAATTAGTGGCAGGGCGATGTCCCAATGTCAGTCGCAGGGCATTTTGCGGCGGATAACGGTCCCTTCGCATTGTTTCCAAATGACGGTCAACGCATTTCAGAAAATGTCTGAAACGCGTCATTTCCCAAGTGCTTTAGGCGCGCGACGTACGCTATCGACGAGATACTAACAAAACCCTATCACGCGTTACACTCTTGCGCACACCGCTTGGCGGGCTTGAATTTTGAGCGTAACGTTGGGCGCGATGAGGGATGCGATGACACAATCAAATTATATTCCCAAGGGGGCCGCAAGCTTCAAGATCGGGCATGTCGCTGCGCCTTGCGTGTTTGATTTCGTACTGCTGCCCAAGCTGACCATGCTTGCCCTTTCTGCGGCAATCGAGCCGCTGCGAGTGGCCAATCAGATATCACAACAGGAACTGTATCGCTGGCGGACAATGACGCCGGGCGGCGCGCCTGTGCGGTGCTCGAACAACCTGTCTCTGGAGGCTGACGCACCCTTGGGCCCGCCGGCGAGGGGTGCGCGGGCTTTCATCTGTTCAGGCGTAGAGCCGGCGGAAACCGTCGATCCGGCCGTCACGCAATGGGCGGCGCGGCAAGCGGCTCATGGCACGCCGGTGGGCGCGATCTGCACCGGCGCTTTCACACTGGCGAGGGCAGGGCTGCTGCGCGGACGCACGTTTACGCTGCATTGGGAAAATCAGCCTTCCTTTATCGAAGCGTTTCCAGATCTGGTGCCGACGCCGAACCTATATGAGGTGGACGGTGATCTGATGACGGCGGCGGGCGGATCGGCATCGACCGACCTGATGCTGAGCGTGATCGAGGATGACTACGGCTCGGATTTTGCATTGGTCGTCTCGGATATGTGCCTGCATGGACGCAGCCACTCCACCCACGCGCCCCAGAAAACCGCGCGCTCGGCCGTGATCGGCAGCCGGAACCGGCACTTGATTGCAGCGATGCGCCTGATGCAACTCAACCTGGAAGAACCATTAAGCGTCGAGGAGATATCCGTCCAGGTGGGTATATCCAAGCGCCAGCTAGAGCGAAGTTTCACCCAGCATACCGCCCTCAGTCCCCGGCGCTATTATACGGATATGAGGCTGGCGCGGGCCTATTCGCTTTTGTCGGAAACGGATCTGCCGATCGCTGAAATCGCAGCCGCGACCGGTTTTGGCGGCACATCGGCCTTCGCGCGAGCTTTCCGGGCAAAGTTTGACGTCGCGCCGGGAAAATTTCGCAGGCGTTGGTAGGGCTTAGAGGATGAAGTTAAAGTGATTTATTCCGCGAGGTATTGGCCCTCTGGCGTGTAGATCACCCGTGTGTCCTCGCGGAAATCATGCAGGTCGAACGGCCAGCTTGCATGCGGCCAGCATAGTTCCATCTGGCGTTGACGCGGGCGGAATACCGCGGTGTATAGCGTGCCGAACCCCTCATCAAAGCGCGGCGAATAGAGCGGCGGGCGCAGAAACGCCCGGATGAATTTCTCCTTGGATTCGACATGCAAAGTCAGCCTTTGCAGCAGATATCGCTCGCGCTCGACCGTGGCGGTGAACCGTGCGTGGCTGGACCATTCGACCCGGTCCTGATGGTTGGTCGCGACCGCCTGATGGGTGATCTGTGTCTTGCGGTCGGGCGCCATGAGGGCAGTTAAAAACCTTCGCTTTGCGTCAATCACGGTGACGTTATAACTCATATGTGTCGGTACACGGGCCAGAACGCGACCGGCCTCGGCGGCCGTCTCGCAGGTTTGCAGCACATAGCGCAGGATCAACGGCACGCCGAAACCGTCGCCGACAACGCGCCGCCCGCCAAAGGTAAGTGACACGGCCAGCCCGGCATCGTTGATCCCATCGACCAATCCCCACAGGCCATCTGACGTCCCCATCACGGCGCGCCCCTGCCAATTCGTGCGCAAGGTCAGGCTGTCGAACGCCTTGGCTGAATAGTCGTAATTGCGTACCAGGACTGGCTCTTCGCCCGGCCAGATCGCTTGGCTGCACCCCGAAAGATAGGGCGGGGGGCAATAAAAGCTGAGGAAGCGCGCGGCGTGATCGGTGCCACCAGACAGTTCAACCAGTTGGTCATAGAGCGGGATCAGTTCAGGCATATGCGCGCGCAGCGCCCTGCGGCTGTCCAGATATCCGGGGCGCGCGCTTTCGCCCTCGCGCGCCCACCAGCGGTGGTAATCGGGCCAGTAGTCACGGAAAAGCCCGGCCCATTTCGGGCCGGGATCATCCTCGGATATGGCGCGCCAGTTCATTCTCACGGCACTACAGAATCTTGAAGGCGGGATCTGCCAATGCCGGCCCGGCCTCAGCCGTTGGCATTGCGCGCCCGTGCACGCCCGCTTTCAGCCCATGAATCCAGCGCTTGCTTCGTTCGGTCAGCTTGAACCCGTTGGTCATCGAGCGTCCGCGCGTGACAAGGATGCCGATATCGGCGCCCTCATAGCGATAGTCGCCGGGTTGCAGGATGCGCAGGAAAAACGCCTCATTTTCAGATTCAACTGCACGGCGGTGATAATCGAAGCGGTTGAAATCGACACTGCCGTCCTCGGTCATCCGGTAGATGCCCGTTTCGGGCACGTCGGTTACGATATCGACGGTGTCATCGGTGTGTTTGATGACCATCTGCGACCAGCTGTCGATCATCTTGGGGTCCGCCCAGCGATCATTCAACTCTTTGATATCCAGCTTGAATTTCTTCTTGGAAAACTCCAGAAGGTGGAACAGGAACAGCGGCGCGTCTGCATGGGCAAAGGCGGCGTGGTTTGTCATCGAGCTGGCACCGGTGATGCGCGGATTCAGCTCGCCCAGCCAGATATCGCCGGTCTTCTTGTCGATCAAGAAATCCAGCTCGAAGTATCCGCGATACCCTTCCTTGCGTAGTTGCTCGCCGAATTTAAAGGTCAGCTCACGCGCCTTTTGGCGCACCTTGGGCGGGAAGGCCGTGCTGAAAATCTCGTTGCCGCACCAGCCGCCGCGATAGGGGGTCAGCTCTTTGAAGCCCACAAGCTCGGTCATCAGCGGGCCGACAATTGTGCCTTCCTTGGTGGCGCAGGCCTCGATGGCCGAGCCGCGGCAGTCGATCCGCTTCATGATCTTGATCTCGCCCTCGCCGATGATCTCATGTTCGTGGCGGCGGAAGTCGGCCTCGGATTTGATGAAGAACGTGGTATGCCCGCTGTCGCCGTAGGCCGATTGCAACACCAGATCATGGCCAAGGCCGGCAGTCTCGCAGATCTCTTTGAGATGCTCATAGCTTTCGACCACGCTGAGGGTGTTTGGCACCGATGGCACGCCTGCCTTGTTGCCGATGCGGACCGTCTCGATCTTGTTGTCCATTTTCTGGCGCAGTTTTGCCTTGGGGAACCAGACATCTGCCCCCAGTTCCTTGGACAGACGCTCGGTTTCCTCGTCGAACATGAGAAATACGAATTTCGGCTTGCCACCGCGCCGCTTGATGAGGTCGATCACCTCCTTGTGCTGGAGCAGATAGTTGTTGATATCCTCGATCGACTGGAATTCGGCATGGGGCTGCTCGGAGGGGACAAACGTGTTGGGGTGTTTGCCACCATAGCAGTCTATATAGCTGATATATTTGAAATTCTTACACCACTCGTCAAGGCCCAGCAGGTTGAAATTGGTGGCCGAGATGAAATAGATCGGGTCCTCATTACGGTGAAAATGTCGGCGGATCTCCGAGATGTTCTTGAGCTCTGCGACCATGTTTTCATATCTCCCTTGTTCTTTTTATAGTTTTACAGCTTTGCGCGGGCGTCATTCAGTTTCAGCCGCGCCTGATTGGCCTCGCCAGCGCGCACCAAGGCATCCTGAGTGAACACCCGCAGGCCCAGATCGCCGCGATAGCCGTGGATTTCGCTGACGTCCAAGGCACGCATGAATGACAGGATCTCAGCGCTGACCACCTGGCCCGGTACGAGAATGGGAAATCCGGGCGGGTAGGGGATAATGAACTGCGACGATACCACCTCGTCGCCGCTGGCCATCGCGTCGTGGATGGATCCGTCTATCTCCAGATAGTCGCAATTCTTTTCATCATAGCTAAGGAAAAATGCCGACCGTATATCGCCCTCGGGCGTCTCCGGACCGGTCCGGAACGCATCGTGGAAACGGCTGAAATCGGGAAGGGGGGGCAGATCGTCCATCAGGTTGGACACGCGTTTTTCAAACCCGCGCCGTTCCATCATCGATGCGTCGTCCTGCAATTCGTCCAGCTCGCGGGCGATTTCGACCAGCACCTCGATCAGGTAGGCGACCGAAGACCGCGTCGTGCCTATGTTGGTCATGAACAATACCGTATTGCGCGACGTCTTGTTGATCTGGATGCCGTACTTGTCCATCAGAATATCGGTCTTGAACGTGTCGCCATCCCAGCCGGTGCCACCCACGGCCAGCGTCACGCGGGTGGCGTCCAGCACGAATTCGTCGCTTTCCCAGCAGTCCCAGATATCCGTCCAGCCCTGTTCGGCGTCGTAATAGCTGCTGACCCCGCTTTCGCGATGCTCTTCGGGGATCATGTCGCCGGTTGCCAACACCTTGAAATATTTTTGCAGCAAGGGATGCGTGGCAATCGCGCGGCGCATCGACATCGCCGCCTCAACCTGCCGTTGGACAAATTCAAACCCTTCCAGTTCGACCTGCCGCCTGCCCACATCCAGCGACGCGATGATCTGGTAGTTGGGCGAGGTGGAGGTATGGGTCATGTAGGCCTCGCGAAATGACGCCTCAACCTCGCCTTTGAAATCCTGATCGTTGACGTGAATCATCGAGCCTTGGCGCAGGGATGTCAGCGTCTTGTGCGTCGATTGGGTGGCATAGACGCGCACCCGCGCATCGGGCGGCGGAATCAGCCGTGTGTTCAGCAGCGTTTCGATATCCGCGTCCTTCAGCTCGGTCTGCTGGGCGGCATAGGCGGCGGCGTGATCGTCGCTGCGCAGCCGTTCGCGCAGGACGTTGGCGGCGTTCATCGCCGTGCGTTGCCGGTAGGTGGGGTTGAACCGGGCGAAGGCAAACCACGCCTCATCCCACAGGAAAACGAGGTCGGGCTTGATCGCCAGACACTCCTCCATCACCCGTTCGACGTTATAGACGATGCCGTCAAACGTGCAGTTGGTCAGCAGCAACATGCGCACGCGGTCCAGCTTGCCAGCCGCTTTCAACTCCAGCAGCTGCTTCTTCATCTCGCGCAGGGGAACGGCGCCATACATCGAATATTCATTCAGCGGATAGCTATCCAGATAGCACACCTGCGCGCCGGACAGCACCATGCCGTAATGGTGTGACTTGTGGCAGTCGCGGTCGATAAGGACGATATCTCCTGGCCGAACGAGGCCTTGAACTACGATCTTGTTGCAGGTCGATGTGCCGTTGGTGGCGAAATACGTCTGTTTCGATCCGAACGCTCGGCTGGCAAGGCGCTGCGCCTCCTTGATCGGGCCGATGGGCTCCAGCAGGCTGTCGAGGCCGCCGGATGTGGCCGACGTCTCGGCAAGGAAAATGTTCGAGCCGTAGAACGCGCCCATATCCTGAATCCAGTGCGAGCGCGAAATTGATTTGCCGCGGCTGATAGGCATTGCATGAAAAACGCCGGTCGGCTGTTTGGAATATTCCACCAGCGCCGTGAAAAACGGTGTTTTATAGCGCGATTGAACGCCGCGGATCAGGTTCAGGTGCAGTTCCAGAAAGTCTTCCTGATTATAAAATACGCGGCGGCAGATGCCCAGATCCAGCCCGGCGATATCCTCGACCGAGCGGTCGGTGATCAGATAGGCGTCCAGTTCGGGGCGCACGCGGGCGATCATGCGGCACAGCTCGGGGCCATAATTGCTGGGGTCCAGATCCTGAAGCGCCTCCATGCCGCCGGCGCTTTTCAGGTAGCGGGACAGGATCGGCAGATCCAGTTTCGACTCAAGGATCAGGCCGGGGCGTACCACGATGGCCTGAATGTTGTGGTTGAACAGCACCCCCATCAGCGCGTCCTGAAGACTGGGAACAACGACCGTTTCGTAGTGAAAGGGGTCTTCGGGGCGACGCATGCGACTGAAGTTCGACTTCAGCCAGCGTTCCTGATGCTCGTTCATGTTGTCGACGATCATCACTTCGAAATAGGGCTTGGTGTGCGCGCGCGCCTCCAGCGATTGCATCGCCTCGTCCTCGTGGTCGTCGGCTTCGGCGCCGTCGCGGTCCAGCGGGATGTGGCGCCGGCGATACGCACCGCTGGTCAGCGCGCGGCTGATGCGCTGAACGGTAAAGGCCAGATCGTCGTAATGTCCCGCATCAAATGTGCGCCGCAGCCCGTCAAAGGCGGCCGTTCCCGGAAAGGCCCAGTACGCTTCGATAGGGGCGAGCGAGGTCAGCAACTCGTCAGTTTTTTTGATCATGGACTTGGCCATGCGTCCGCCTTCGGAGCGGACCAGAGCGGCGGTGGATTCGCGCAGCGCGCTCCAGCGGTCAGCGCGCAGCTGCACGGCCGAGTAGTAGTCTGTCATGGACTGCATTCAATTTCCCCGTTTTATGGCGGCAAATCAGGACGGGGCGGGGTTGCCTGTATCCTGATCATCCGCACTTATTGTTGTTAACTTGGTATCAGCGGTATTTCCCCATTTGCGCCCGGCACAGTACCAGCCGACAAGTGACCTGTTTTCTGCGCGTGGCCGTTCTGGCACAGTTGCACGGAAGGTGCGGCGAGATCGGCCCGCAACGTTCCACTTGCGTCCTGATGGGGGATCGCAAGCGGGCCCAGGCCGTGCAGATACGCGTCCGTGCCGCTGCTGCGATCATACACCGAAAAATCAACTTCGCGGTCCCTAAAACTCTTCAGCACCTGACCCAGACCCTTCATGCCGCGCTCGCGCTGGCGGCGCACATTGTCCAGATCGACCTCAATCGGAAACATGTCCTCCTGTCCGGCCGATTGGTGCAGCACGGTTGCGCTGGGATCGACAACGAGGGATTTACCAACGCCGCCAGCCCCCAATCCGTTGACGTCAAACACATAACACTGGAATTGCGCGGCTGTGGCGCGGGCAATCGACAGTTTAGCCTCGCGGTCAGTCGTGCCCGTCAGTACTGGATGCAGCACCACTTCGACCCCCTGAGAGGTTAACTGCCGGGTGGTTTCGGGAAACCACATATCATAGCAGATCGACAGGCCGAACCGACCAATATCCGGGACGTCAAAGACGCAAAATTCGGTGCCTGCGGCAATTCCCTCTTCATAGGGGCGGAATGGAAACATCTTGCGATAGGTGCAGACAATATCGCCATCGGGGTTAATGACGGTCGACGAGTTGTAGATGCAACCATCCTCGGCCGCTTCGAACATGGATCCCGGGATCAGCCAGATATGATGGCGGCGCGCCGCCTCGCAAAACCGCTCGACCGTGTCATTGCGCAGTGGAAGCGCAAATTTCGGAAGCGGGCCGAACGGCGCCAGTTCGGAAAACAGCACCATTTGCGTCCATGGGAATCGGGCCATGAGCAGGTCAAGCCTATGGAGCATCCCGTCCTCATTGGGCTGCAAGGCGTTCACATGCATCTGTACGCCTGCGATGGCGAATGGCGTCATGTCGGCCGGTTCCTTTGCGGTTAACCCAGCGGTTCGATAACACTACGACAAGTAGAATTGAAAAAACAACAGTGGAAACTTGCATCAGCCCAAGCCATGCGGACGGCGGCGCTCAGACTGCGCAGGAGCAACGGCGCAGGGCAACACATGCAATCAAGCAGTTTCAAATTACGATAGATTGCCCATCTGCCGTGTTTTCACGCTGACATGCAGTTTCTGATTTGCCTTTTTCTCAACATTCTTAAACGCTGTCTGCCCGTTTTATTCGGACGGGAAAGGTCCGGTCGCGCCCATAGCTGAGCGTGATTCAGAACGCAGCCAAGGACGGCTATCCCGAACGCTGTGCGCGGTGCCGCGAAGCTGGCTGCCACCAGATGACGACCCGCCTTGAGACGCCTTGAAAGGACGAGGGCGCGAGATTTTTGGGTCAGGCCATGGAAAAACCGCGCAGACGGTTGAGGGTTTGATCATCTATTATGGATCATACACTTCGCGCTCGGCAAAACAGCGCAATGCTGCGTCAAGATCGCGAGCCTCGCACGCTGCCGCGCAGCGGCCGAAAGATTTGTCATGGGTCATACAGAAGCGCCCTCCGTTTCTTAAACCGAAGAGAGGGCATCACCTGTTGCCAGATCAAAGCCTTCGTCGATCCACCCTCCAATGCCGCCGATCATCACCTTGTTGGGTTACAGCAAATAAAAGTTCCTTTAACGCTGCTGGACCGTCTCTGGCAGACCCCGGACCTGATTTGTAACAGATCAAACCTTGCCCAGACGCGCCGACGGCAAGCATACGTTCGCGACGGGAATTGCTGGTCAGGCGACGGGTGCGGGGGTGATGTCCGGCGTCTCGCCCTCGCTGCGGCGGATCAGATGGCGCAAATAGCGGCGTTCGAACCAGCGGAAGGCCCATGTGATGCACAGGACAATCAGAAAGTAGAGCACCGCCGCCGTAATGAAGCCCTCATAGGCCAGATAGTAGCGGCCATTCAGCCAGCGCCCAACCCCAAGGATATCCTGAAGCGTGATCGTGCTGGCAATGACGGACCCGTGCAGCATGAAGATGACTTCGTTTGAATAGGCCGGTATAGCGCGGCGGAAGGCCGACGGCAGGATAATCCGGCGCATGCGGCTGCGGTAGGAATGGCCGGTGGCGATTGCGGCCTCGACCTCGCCGGTTGGGGTGTCGGCGATCGCGCCGCGCAATAGCTCGGTTGTATAGGCAGCCGTGTTCAGGGTGAACGCAATCAGGGCACACCACCAGGCCGACGACAGGACCGGATCCCACAGCCAGCTATTGCGAATAACGTCAAACTGCCCAACGCCGTAGTAGATCAGATACGTCTGGACCAGCAGGGGCGTGCCGCGAAAGACATAGGTGTAGATTTGTATCAGCGGGTTGAAGACAGGATGCTTTGACGCGCGCGCGATAGCCATGGGAATTGCCAGCAGCCCGCCCAGCAGAAGCGCCAGAAACGTAAGGTTCAGTGTGACCCACACTCCGTACATGAACCGATCGAAATTATCGACGATCAGCGCGATGTCGAGCGGGATATAGGATAGCAGAGTTTCCATCACCGCGCCCTCACCACGCCGCGGCTGTAGTGCCGCTCGAGCGCGCGCAGCGCCAGATCCGAGATACCCGTCAGCATCAGGTAGATGACAAACGCAGCCGCCATGAACGTGAACAACTGACCGGTAGAGCGGCCTGCCGTGAACGCGTTATAGACCAGATCCTGAAGACCGATGACCGAGACCAGCGCCGTTGTCTTGAGCTGAACCAGCCAATTGTTGGTAAAGCCCGGCAACGCATAGCGCACCATTTGGGGCCAGATGATGTGGCGGAATATCAGCGATCTGGACATGCCGCAGCTGATCCCCGCTTCGATCTGGCCGGGGGGGATGGCCATGATCGCGCCGCGGAAGGTTTCGGTGAAATAGGCGCCGAAAATCACGCCGATAGTGGACGCGCCAGCGGCAAACTGGCTGACCTCGACGTAGCCCCACATCCCCGTCATCACACCGACATTGTTCAGCGTTACCTGACCGCCGTAGAAAACCAGAAGGATCAGCACCAGATCGGGCACGCCGCGCACGATGGTCGTATAAGCCCCCGCCAGACGCCGCGCCAGACGGTTGGAGGACAGTTTCGCCCAGGCCCCCAGCAGCCCGAATAGCAGCGCGATGACAAGCGACGTCAGCGCGAGCTTGATCGTCATCAGCGTCCCGTCGATCAACTGGGATTGATATTCCAGTATCAGGTCCATCAGGCGTCCTTAGGTTGTGGGTCAGGGCGGCGGGATGCCGCCCTGACTGTTCGGTTCAGATCAGATCATTCGGCTGCAGGGCGGCCGCCATAGATGTCGAATTCGAAATACTTGTCGTTGATCTCGGCGTAGGTTCCGTCTTCGCGAATGGCGAGGATCGCGGCGCTCAATGCGTCGCGCAGTTCTTCCTCGCCTTTGCGCACGGCGATGCCGACGCCCTCGCCGTAGCATTCGATATCGAGGTGGTCGCCGCCGAGAAACTCGTAATCGGCCCCTGCATCCGTGTCGAGAAAGCCCTCTTTGGCGATCAGGCTGTCTGAAAGTTGCGCGTCCACGCGGCCCAGCGCGAGGTCACGGAAAACTTCGTCCTGCGAGCCATAAAGAACGATTTCCGCGTCTGGGAACATCTTTTCAGCATAGCACTGGTGCGTCGCGCCGCGCTGCACGCCGATGCGTTTGCCAGCCAGCCCTTCGGGCGTGCCCTCGAAATCGGCACCCTTAGGGGCCACGACACGGGCGGGGGTCTGGTAATACTTGTCCGAGAAATCGATCTGGCGCTTGCGCTCTTCGGTGATCGACATGGAGGCAACGATGGCATCGAACTTTTGCGCCTTGAGCGCGGGGATCATGCCGTCCCATTCCTGCTGGACCAACTCGCATTCGCGCTGCATTTCAGCGCAAAGCGCCTTGGCGATGTCAATGTCGAACCCGACAAGCGTGCCGTCCGATGAGGTGGACGAAAACGGAGGGTACGCGCCCTCGACGCCGATGCGCAGCGCGTCCTGCGCGGCAGCCGGGATTGCAATCGCGGCCAGAGCGGCGGTAAGGGCGGTGGTTAAAACAGTTCTACGGATCATTTTTTATTCTCTCCTGTTGGTGGTTCGTTAATTCATGCGCGATAGAAACGCCTGAAATTCGGGTGTTTGCGGGTTGGCAAACAACTGCGCAGGCGGGCCTTCTTCGCAGACCTCACCTTGGTGCAGAAATACAGTTTTACTCGATACGTCACGGGCAAAGCTCATTTCATGCGTGACAACCAGCATCGTGCGCCCCTCATCGGCCAGATCGCGCATCACGCCCAGCACCTCGCCCACAAGCTCGGGATCGAGCGCCGAGGTTGGCTCGTCGAACAGCATGACATCGGGGTCCATCGCCAGCGCTCGCGCGATGGCGACGCGCTGCTGCTGACCGCCGGATAGATGCGCCGGATAATAATCTGCACGGTCTGACAGACCGACCTTGGCCAGCAGGGCCTTGGCCTTTTCGCGCGCCTCGGCCTTGGGGGTTTTCTGAACGTAAAGCGGGCCTTCCAGCACATTTTCCATCACCGTCATATGTGACCACAGGTTAAAGCCCTGAAATACCATGGCAAGCCGCGCGCGCATCCGCTCTACCTGCCGAATATCTTCTGGTACCGTGTCGCCATGGCGGTTTTGTGTCATGCGCATCTTTTCCCCGGCCAGCCAGATATCGCCGGAATTCGGAATCTCAAGCAGATTGATGCAGCGCAGAAATGTGCTCTTGCCAGAGCCGGAAGCGCCCAGAATGGCGATGACTTCGCCCTTTTGCGCCTCCATCGAAACGCCCTTGATGACTTTGTGGCTACCAAAACTCTTGTGCAGGTTCTCGATTTTCAATGCAGCGGGGTCACTCATGCTTTCTCCTCTTGATCAATGGTCAACGCTGCCAATTCGCCCAGCTTGATCGGTTTGATGGGCGAGCGAGCCCTTGGCGGGGCGATCAGACCCACGCGCGATGCTTTGCCTGCGCTCAAGATTCCACGCACTGTAGCGTCACACATGCGACCTTGGCACGCGCCCATGCCGACGCGCAACGATGTTTTAATCTGGCGGTGGCCCTGCGCGCCCTCGGTCATGCTCTGGCGGAGTGCGCCGGCCGTCACCTCCTCGCAGCGGCAGATGATCGTTTCATCGGTTGGTGACAGGATCTCGGCCGGGGGCGGGTAGGCGGTGTCCAGAAAGGGGCGGATGGCGCGGGCCCGGAACAGCACCGCGCGGGCGGTTGTTGCGCGCTGGTTACGGGCATCGGCACTGAGGCGCCCGGTTGCGCGCAATATATCCAGAGCCGCCAGTTCGCCTGCGGCGGCAGCAGCCTGGGCGCCGCCGATGCCGGCCCCGTCGCCTGCGACATGCAGACCGCGGCAATCGGTTGCGCCCCAGATGTCGTGGACCGGCTGAAAGGCGACCTGCGCCGCATTCCATTCATGCGTGATGCCTGCGGCACGGCTCATATGACTGGAAGGGATCACGCCCTGATGCGTCAGCAGAAGGGCGCAGGTCAGCGTTTCCTGCTTGCCGCGCGATCGGAATGAAAAGTGGATCGCACCGCTTGTGTCGGTGGCGGCTCGGAAGGCCGAGGCGGCCTTGTAGCGCCGCACGCCCGCCTTGCGGATCCTGGAGATGAGCGACAGGCCCTTGAGCAGAGTTCCTGCGGCAAAAATCGCCTTTGGCAAATAGGGCAGGGCACGTAGCATCGCCCATGCCGACTGGGTCTCGACCAGCGCTTTTGGCGGGCATCCGGCGTCGATCATCTGCGCCGCCACAAGATAAAGCAGTGGTCCTGAGCCGGCCAATACAGCATCGCGTGGCAGCATCCCCGCGGTCTTCATCAGGATTTGCGCGGCGCCGGCCGTCATCACGCCGGGCAGCGTCCAGCCCGGAAACGGCACAGGCCGTTCTTGCGCGCCGCCAGCCAGCAGGACATGCGGCGCGGCCGTAATATGGCTTGCCCCATTCTGCGACCAGACCACGCGTGGCCCCGCGTCCAGACGCCAGACCGTCGCGCCGAATTGCATCGTCACGCCGGGATGGTACAGCGCATCGACCAGCCGCGCACCAGACGCATACTCGGTGCCCAGCCATCCACGCGATGTCCGGTTCTGTCCGACATTACGATAGATCTGTCCGCCGGGCTGTGCCTGCTCGTCCAGCAGCAGCACTTGAAGTCCGCCATGGGCCGCTGTGGCAGCAGCCGACATTCCTGCGGGACCGGCGCCGATGATGATGAGATCGAATTCAGGCATCGTTGCCGCCTTTCAGCCCCCGCAGCCCCATCTGGTGGTTGACCACCATTCCGCTGCGCACCGGCGTCATGCAGGCTTGGGTATTGGGAATACCGTCCACCTCGACCAGACAATCGAAACAGACCCCCATCATGCAAAAGGCTGTCCGCGCGCTGCCAGTGGCCGTTTGCCTTGTAAACGCGCCCGAATGGGTCAGGATCGCTGCCGCGAGGGATATCCCGGCAGGGGCGGTGACTGTCTCGCCGTCATATCGGAACTGCACGGTCGTGCCCGCCTCAGGCGGCGTCAGAAAGCGTGAAGCGATTTTCATCGAATGCCTCCAGATCAGGTGCCGCAGATGTGTCTTCTATCCAGTCCGCGAGCGACGAGGCATGCAGCGACGCCAGCGTAACACCGCTGTGGCATGTCACGAGATAGGCACCGGGATGGCGCGCCGAGCGCGCATAGACCGGGTATCCGTCAGGCGACATGACGCGCAGCGCGCCCCAAGCCCGGATCACGCGCACGTCTGCCAAGGCAGGAAAGACCGTAACCGCGTGATGCGCGAGCCCGGCCATCACCTCCAGCGTTTCGCTGTCGTCCAGCCCGGCATCGGCCTTGGTTCCGCCGATCTGCACCCCGCCCTCATCCACCTGCCGGATCGTGCTGGACAGGAAGGGCAGCCGGTCACTCAGTTTTTCGGTAATCAGCAACTCGCCGCGTTGCGGGCGTATCCGTGTCGCAAATCCCAGATCGGACGCCAGCGTTGCCGCGCCCAGCCCGGCGCAAAGAATGACCTTGTCTGCGCCTGTCAGCTTACCGCTAGCCATCGACAGATCAAACCCGCCGCCTGCAACCGGCGTGATACGTGCGACCTGCGCGCCCATAGTCACACGCCCGCCAGCGGCGGTCACGGCGCGCCGAAGCGCGCGCAGGAAGCGCAGCGGATTAACGTGACCGTCAAGCCGCGAGAAACTGGCCCCGACGACATTGGGTCCGAGGCCAGGAATCTGCGCCCGCAGATCATCGCCGCTCAGCATCTCATAGCAGGCCTGATTGCCCAGATGCCGCTGCTGCTGCGCCAGCATTCCGGCAAATTCATCCATCTCGGCGGCGTCCGTGAAGAACTCGAAACCGCCGGACTGATCCAGCGCCACATCAATGCCTGACAAATCGGCCAGCTTGCGCGCAAAATCCGGCCACGCGGCCAGCGCGTCACTGGTCCATCTGGCGTAAGGGGCGAAATTCCATCCCTTGCCCTGTCCCCAGACAAGCCCGAAATTGCCCTGCGATGCGCGCGCATCGCTGTCCGCGCCGTCCAGCACATGCACCCTGCGGCCCGCCAGAAGCAACCCCAGCGCCACGGACAGCCCGACAACGCCGCCGCCGACAATGATGATTTCCGGGTCTGTGCGTTCCATGCGATTCCTCCTTGGGCAAAGTCGCAGCTTTTCTTTTATATGAATAATCGTGATATTTGTTAAATTCATTCCTGCAGGATATGTATCTACAATGCTCGCGCGCCTGACCCACCGCCAGATCGAAGCCTTTCGTGCCGTGATCGAAACCGGCAAGATCACGGCGGCAGCCGGTGTGCTGGGCACCACGCAACCTTCGATCAGCAAATTGATTGCCGATCTTGAACACGCCGCCGGGTTCGATCTGTTCGAGCGGCGTGGCCGCATGGTTGCGCCGACGCCCGAGGCACTGGCGCTGTACGAGGAGGTCGAACGGTCCTTCGTCGGCATGTCCGAGATTAGCCGCGTTATCGAAGACATCCGCGATTTCCGCAAAGGCAGCCTAATGGTCGCCGGGATGCCGGCCCTCGCGCTGAAACTGCTGCCGGACGTCATTGCGCAGTTCATCGCCGAGGAACCCGGCATCACCGTGTCCTTGCGCACCCGCAGCTCGCAGGCCGTTTTGCAGCACCTCAGTTCGCAGCAGTTCGATCTTGGCTTTGCCGCGCTGGACAATGACCACCCAGCGGTTCTTCGCAGACCGATCTTTTCGGCGCCAATGCTTGCGGTCCTGCCGCTCGGCCACGCGCTGGAGCGCAAGGACGTTCTGGAGCCTGCGGATTTTAACCGGCAGCCGTTCATCGCCCTCGGGGCGGAGATCGGCACGCGGTCCGAGACGGATCTGTTCCTGTCGGCAGGGGGCGCCCGCCCCCGGATCGTGGCCGAAGCGCAATTGTCCGCGTCCATCTGCGAGCTGGTCGCGGCGGGTGCGGGCATCTCCATCATCGAACCCGTCACCGCGAGTTATTTCGCGGCCGCAGGGCGAGTCGCTGCGCGCCCGCTCGTACCAGAGCAGGCGTTTCGCTATGATCTGCTATTGCCAGCTTTGCGAAAGCCGTCTCGCGTCGCGCGCCGTTTTCTGGAGCTCGTCGAGGACCGCTTTTCAACGATTTTTATGAATTGAAACAGATGTTCATCGCAAGCGCCCGTCAACGCGCGGGGCGCGACCCAAGGACCGGGCGAAAACACCGCGTTTTCCGGGCGGCCCTTGCTGTCGTTGCAAACGCGGGTAAATTCGTCGCATGGTGGTTCAAAAGGACGCAGATTTGAAGATCGCGCTTTGGCAAACCAAACCCCTACATGACGCGCAGCAGGCCCTTGTCGCGCTGGATCAGATGGCGCAGCGCGCCCGGGCCGAGGGTGCCGATGTGATCGTGACCCCGGAGATGACACTGGGCGGATACAACGTTGGCCCGGACAGAAGCGCAGAACTGGCTGCGTCGGCGGGCGAGCTGAAGGATGCGCTGAGGGCCATCGCCAAGACGCATGAAATCGCGCTGGTCGTGGGCCTTGCCCTGCCGGGACCGGATCGCCCTTACAATGGCGTCATCGTGCTGGACGCGGCAGGGGCCGAACGGCATCGCTATCACAAGACCCATCTTTACGGTGATGTTGATCGAACCCAATTCGCTGCAGGCGCGGCGCTGTCCGGGGTGTTCGAGCTGAACGGCTGGTCCATCGGCCTCGCGATTTGCTATGATATCGAATTCCCCGAAGTCGCCCGCGCCCTTGCGTTGCAAGGGGCTGATCTGATGCTGGTGCCAACCGCAAACATGATACCGTTTGACGGTGTTCCAACCCGGCTGGTCCCGGCCCGCGCCGAAGAGAATGCGATTTACATTGCCTACGCCAACTACATCGGCACCGAAGGCGACTTTGACTATGGCGGCCTGTCCTGTATCTGCGGCCCGGACGGCAACGATCTTGCCCGCGCAGCCCGCGACGCACCCGACCTGCTGTTCGCCACCCTGGATCACGACGCTCTTCGGGCCAGCCGCACACACCAAACGCACCTCGCTGACCGTCGCCCGGATCTATACGGGCGCCCCAATGTTAAAGGTCTCACCGATGAATAAAGTCTCAGTTTTCGGGCCGGATTTTCCCTTTGCCTATGATGATTGGATCACCCACCCCAAGGGTCTGGGCCACCTGCCGGACACCGCCCATGGCGCCAAGGTGGCGATCATCGGATCGGGGGCGGCGGGGATCATCGCCGGATATGAGCTGATGAAACTTGGAGTCCGCCCGGTCGTGTTCGAGGCCGGCCAATTCGGCGGCCGCCTGCGCTCGCAACCCTTCGAGGGGGCCGATGGCGTGATCGCGGAATTGGGCGGCATGCGCTTTCCCGTCTCCTCGACCGGGTTTTACACTTATGTCGACAAGCTGGGAATACAAAGCGAGCCGTTTCCCAATCCGCTGACCCCGGCGGCCGGTTCGACCGTTGTCGATCTGCTGGGCAAGACCCATTACGCAGAAACGCTGGCCGACCTGCCGCCGCTGTTCCACGAGGTGGCCGAGGCATATGACAAGGCGCTGGAGGACGGCGCGAATTTCACCGCGCTGAAACAGGCGATCCGCGACCGGGACAACGCCCGGATCAAGGAAATCTGGAACCCCATCGTCGAGCAATGGGACGAGCGGACCTTCTATGACTTTGTCGCCTCATCGGACGCCTTTCAGGCGCTGTCCTTTCATCACCGCGAAGTCTTTGGTCAGGTCGGGTTTGGCACGGGGGGCTGGGATTCCGATTTTCCCAACTCCATGCTGGAAATCCTGCGGGTGAACGTGACCGAATGTGACGACCACCAACGCTATATGGTCGGCGGGGTAGGGCAGGTCCCGCACAAGTTGTGGGACCATGCCGCCGATAACATCGCCCACTGGCCCAGCGGCACCACGCTATCAGCGCTGAACGGCGGTGCCACCCGCGCAGGGGCGACTCGGATCAGGCGGCAGGGCGACAAATTCGAAGTCACCGATCAGTGGAAACGGGCCGAGATATTCGACGCCGTGCTTGTCACTTGCCAGAGCCACATGCTGTCCACAGTGATTGAGACCGAAGAGTCCCTCTTTGCCCATGATCTGTGGATGGCGCTGGACCGGACCCGCTATATGCAATCGGCCAAGACCTTCGTCATGGTCGACCGCCCGTTCTGGAAGGACAAGGATCCGAAAACCGGCCGCGATGTCATGTCGATGACGCTGACCGACCGCATGACGCGCGGCACCTATCTGTTTGACAATGGGCCGGACAAACCCTCCGTGATCTGCCTCAGCTATTCGTGGATGACCGATGCGCTCAAGGTGCTGCCCCTGCCGGTGGAAAAGCGCGTCGAACTGGCGCTGTCCTCGCTGGCGAATATCTATCCTGACGTCGATATCCGCTCGCATATCCTGGGCGATCCGATCACCGTCAGTTGGGAGAATGACCCGAATTTCCTGGGCGCGTTCAAAGGCGCGCTGCCGGGGCATTACCGCTACAACCACCGCATGTTCGGACACTTCATGCAAGATGACCTGCCGCCACAGGAGCGCGGGATTTTCATGGCCGGCGACGGCGTCAGTTGGACGCCTGCGTGGGTCGAGGGGGCGGTGCAAACCTCGCTCAATGCGGTTGCCGGAATCATCAGACATCTTGGTGGCGGGTTTCATCCCGAAAACCCATCCCCCTGTGATGCCTATGCTGACTGGGGCCCGGTCAAGCTGCCAGATTAATGCGTTCCAGCATAGCGCGTGTTTCGCCTTTATCCGATGTCTCAGGTTAAAGGCGAACCGCTTCGGCAAAGCTTTGCTGGGCAAGGAAACATAATTGAATTACTTGCAGAATTAATTGCGAATAATGACAGAAGAGTTGTCCTGATACAGCCTTTTGCAGTGTTTCAAACAAGCATATTAGTTACACCAGATCATTATCCATTTTGGCTGCTTCCCGTCAGAAAAATAGATCTGATTCAATCCCATATTCCAAGCCCTCGAAAAGCCGATGTCTCATAGAATGTGCTTGCTCATGCGGGCCGGTTGACGCAGATCCAATGCATTCATCGGGCTTTGGCTCCACCCATTTTGCAGCGTTGCCGGATCGATATTTCTGTGCTACGCTAGGTTGATTACAGGAAGCTTTTCGAAGAATTCTGTAGTTCTTTTTTTGGGTTAATAATCCAGTTTATATAGTGCTGGCGCGGTTTTTGAATCGTGGCCTCTTTGCAAAAGTATCCACATCAAAAATGCCCCTTCGGGCCGTTATTTTTGTGCGCCTTGACGTTCAAGGATTCGCGACTCCTGTGCGCTTGGCCCGTGCAGGCCTGACATAGGGAAGGTACGTTAATGTTTGATACCCCTGGCGTCTTCATACGGGAAATTCCAAGCGGCAATCGCGCCATCGCAGGCGTTGCCGCGTCCAATACCGCATTTATCGGCACGTTCGGGCGCGGACCAGTGAACCGTGCCGTGCGCGTGACGTCATTCGGCGAGTTTGAGCGCACGTTCGGCGGGCTCAATGCCCGGTCCGAGACATCCTATGGCATACGATCCTATTTCCTAAACGGCGGCTCGGTCGCCTTTGTCGTCCGGGTACCGGCCGGGACTCCTGCGACCTCCAGCGCCACGGTCGACGATCTGGATATTGACGCCACTTCGCCCGGTACGTGGGGCGATCGCATCCGTGTCGGAATCGCGCATACGGGTGCCGGCACCAGCTTTACCTTGCTGGTGCGGGAATACGATCCGACCCTGACCAACGTGGTGCGCGAAGAAGCCTTCATAGATGTTTCGATCACCGCGGGGGGCGTGCGTTTCGTTGACGACGTGCTCGCCGAGACCAGCGAGTTGATCGAGGGAACCCTTGGTGCCGCGACCCTGCCGACCCGCACCCAGATCAATTCGTCCGATGCCGTTGATCTTGATGCGCTGCTGGAAGGTGCGGCGGGCGATTTCACGGCCCTGACCGGCGGAGGCGATGGCACGATGGAGGGCGACGCCGGCTGGGCGGCGGCGGCATCGAACGCGATACGCGGGTCCGAGGCAAACGGCACCGGGATCTATGCCCTGAACGCGATCGTGCCGCAGGTGTTCAACCTGATGTGCCTGCCAGGGGCGGCGAATTTCAGCGACAACTCCGCGTCGGCGGCGATCTATCAGGAGGCGACGACCTTCTGCCGCAACAACTTTGCCTTTCTGTTGATCGATTCGCCGCCCGACGTGAACCGGGGAAATATGCAGGCGTGGCTGACGGCACTGGGGGCGGCTGCCGGGCCGGATAGCGCGCTGTATTATCCGCGCATGTCCGGGCCAGATCCGCTGAACCCGCTGGCCCCGCGCGTCATAGGCGCAAGCGGTGTGGCCGCCGGCCTGATTGCTCGCACCGATGCCACGCGCGGCATCTGGAAGGCCCCGGCAGGCACCGAGGCCCTCGTTTCGGGCGGCACTCCGGTCGATGTGATGACCGATCGCCAACAGGGGCCGCTGAACACGTCGGGCGTCAACGTCATTCGGACCTTTCCGGTCTATAATTCAGTGATCTGGGGCGCGCGCACGCTCGACGGGGCCGATGCCAGGGCGTCCGAGTGGCGCTATGTCAACGTCCGCCGTCTGGCGCTGCATATCGAGAATTCGCTGCAGCGGGGTCTGCAATGGGTGGTGTTCGAGCCCAATGACGAACCGCTCTGGGCCAATGTGCGCATGACTGTGGGCGGCTTCATGAACCAGTTGCACCGGCAGGGCGCGTTTCAGGGGGCGTCAGCCCGCGATGCCTATCTTGTGAAATGCGACAGCGAGACAACGACGCAGGCCGACATCAACCTTGGCATCCTGAACGTCTATGTCGGCTTTGCCCCGGTTCGCCCGGCGGAATTTGTCGTGATCCGTATTCAGCAGCGCTTCCCGAACGCGGCCTAGGAGGAATTTCAGATGGCACAGTTTACCGTCAACACCAACCGCTTCGATCCTTACAAGAACTTCAAGTTCCGCCTGAAATGGGATGGCCGCTACGTCGCGGGCATTTCCAAGGTCAGCCCGCTGAAGCGCACCACCGAGATTGTGGAGCATCGCGAGGGCGGCGATCCATCCACCCCGCGCAAAAGCCCGGGCCGCACCATGTTCGAGGGGATCACGCTGGAACGCGGCGTGACCCATGACGTCGAATTCGAACAATGGGCCAACAAGATCTGGAATTTCGGATCGGGTCTCGGGGCCGAGGTTTCGCTGGCTGATTTCCGCAAGGATGTGATCCTCGATTTCTATAACGAGGCCGGGCAACTGGCGATCAGCTATCGCATTTTCCGGGCATGGGTGTCCGAATATCAGGCCCTGCCCGAACTGGACGCCAACGCAAATGCCGTCGCGATCCAGATGATCAAACTGGAAAACGAGGGCTGGGAGCGAGATTACGACGTGAGCGAACCGGCCGAGGTCGAGTTCCTTGAACCGGCAAGCTGATGTGGGCGGCGCCCAAAGGGTCCGCCATTCTCGACATTTATGGACAGGGGATGGCGGCGGGTCCCGCAGACCGGGCTGCGCTGCTATGTGCGGCGGGCGGCGGCGACGCCGACGCGCTGTCAATCGGTGATGTGGATCGCACCATATGGGGCTGGTTGACGGCGCTGTTTGACGGTCCGCAAGAGGCGGTGATGACTTGCGCGGAATGCGGCGAGGGGGTCGAGTTCGCCCTGCCTGCCGGTTTTGCGTTGCCCGCGCGCAATGATTTGGGGGACGGGGCAGAAGTGGCTTATGCCGGGGCGCGGTATCCGGTGCGCTTGCCAAGGCTCTCCGATATTCAGGGCGGTGCCTTGGCCCGCGATGCGCTGTGCAAGGACGCCCCATGGGGTGATCCCGCATTCGAAGCGGCGGCGCAGGCGGCCCTGCTGGAGGCTGACCCGGCCCTGCAGGTCGATCTGAAACTGGAGTGCGCCGCCTGCGGCGCGGTGCAGGTGCAACCCCTGGACATCGCGGGCTTTGCCTGGGTGCGGATCGAGCAGGCCGCCCGGAGGGTGACGCGGGAGGTGGCGAAACTTGCCCGTGCCTTTGGCTGGTCCGAGGCCGAGCTGATTGCAATGACGCCCGCGCGCCGGGCGATATGGCTGGCGGAGTTGGGCGAATGAGCGGCCTGTTCGACAGCCTCGCCGCGCGCTTCGCTCCCGGCGCCCAGCCCGCGATCCGGCCCCGCCCGCAGGCGCGCTTCGAAGGTGGCGCCGATGCCGTCGGGTTGCGCGAAGAGGCGACGCAGACCGTGGCAAAGCCCGCGCCCCAGTCACCACCGCGCAAATCGCGCAGTGCGCCGGCTTCTCCGCAGCAGAGCGCCAGCCATGTGGATATGGCGCAGCCGACACCGGCGCGCCCCAGTCCGCCGCTCCCGTCCCACACGCAGATGGACAGTCGGCAGCCAGCGCCGCCCCCTCCGGAGCCGCATGACGGCAGCCACATCGCAGCCGAACAGGACATTCCGGTGCGATTGAACCGGACGCAGGGCGAACAACCGCCCCCGCCGCAACGGCAGCGCCGGACGCAAGCGGAAACGCCCGAGCCACGCCCTGATACGTTGGGCAAATTGCCCGCTACCCCGTCGACTTCGCCGGAACGGATCATCGAAACGCGCGTGCAGGCCGAACCTCCTGCATTGAAAACGGACAGGCTGACCGATCGGCCTGCACATGCCGTAGCAGACGCGGCCTCCGCCCCGGCGGCAGCGTCTGATCCCCCCGTCATCCGTATCGGCCGCATCGAGGTGTCACGCCCGCCAGCGCCCGCGCCGCCGCCGCCCGCGCCGGCCCCCGCGCGCCCGCAGCCGCCGCGCCGTGGCGGGCCTGTTGCCCGCAGCCCGGCACCAAGCGGCCTGACGGATTACCTTGGCTGGAAGAAAAGATAGGCCCATGTCAAACGCGCTCGCCATCGCCTCTGTCACTGCCGTCCTGATGGACATGCTGAACGATGGCGTGGCGAATGCCAATCTGGATGCGATCGGGCCGATTGACGTGACCGCGATGCCGCTGGATCAGGTCTCGGCCGAGGATCCGGCCACAAACCGGCTGAATATCTACATGTGGCACGCCACCCGCAACGCCGCGTGGTCCAACGAGCGGCTGCCGGCACGGGGCCAGCAGGGAAACCGCCTGGACAGTCCGTATCTGGCGCTGGATCTGCATTTCGTCCTGACCGCCACCGGGTCTGAAACCCTCAACGCCGAAATCATCCTTGGCTACGGGATGCAGATTCTGCACGAAACGCCGGTGCTGACGCGCGCAGCGATCCGCACGGCGCTGGGCGGGGTGACGCCGCCGGTCGATGCGTCTTTGCTGCCCGCGGGGCTGCGGTCCATCCTTGCCTCGGACCTCGCCGATCAGTTCGAGCAGATCCGCATCACCCCTGCCGTGCCTGATACCGAGAATCCGATGCAGCTTGAAGGCTTGTCGAACCTTTGGTCGGCGTTCTCAGCCCCGCTGCGGGCCTCGTCGCTATATCAGGTGTGCTGCGTGCTGATCGAAAGCCGCACGCCGGTGCGGTCGTCTCTGCCTGTGCTGACGCTGGGCGGGCGCACCGCGCCGTTGCGCAGCCCGACAATCAGCCGCATTGCACGCCTGCCGGGCGGGGCCGGAACAGCGCGTGACCTGATGGCGGGGATCGAACCGGGTGACTGGGTGGCCATCGAAGGGACGGCGCTGGCTTCGGCGCAGATGCGCGCGCGGCTCGGCGATCGCATTCTGGCGGTCGATCCGGCCATCGCCACCAACCTGCGCGTTGACGTGCAATTGCCTGCCGATATCCGCGCCGGGCTGTCGCTGCTCCAGATCGAGCATTTGTTCACGCCAGAGGGCGGCGGCGGCGATCGCCTGTGGGAGATGTCGAACGCGATGCCGCTGGTCATCACGCCTCAACTGGCCAGTCACACCGTTACCGGGACAACCGCGTCAGGACGATTCAGCGGAACCGTTGCCGCAACGCTGGCGCATCCGGTGGGCGACGATCAGGTCGCGGCGCTGCTGTTCAACCCGCTGCCGGGTGGCGGCAATGACGCGTTTTCGGTGCGCTGCCGGTCGCGGTCTGCTGCTGGCACCGAAATCATCGCTGATGTCGTCGATGTGGCCGCAGATACCTATCTGATCCGTGTCGAGATCGGCGGCGCGGCCAGCGCGCTGTCGATGGGGGCGGCGGGCTTTGATGGGCCTGTTGCGGATCTTGACCCATGAGCCGGGCCGAGATCATCCCGGCAGAAGCCCTGCAGACGAAGGCGCTGGAACTCGCAGCCGCGCGGATCACGTGGGTGCTGGGCGCGCAGCAGGGCGCGCCGCCCGATCTTGATGCGGAGTTAAGGCAGCTTGCGGCCCTTGGGCCGGTCGGGTTGGCGGAGGTATTTCTGCGGTTTGGCCTTGCAGGGCGGATGCGTGACGTCTTTTTGCTGGCCGCCGCGCCGGACCTTGGGGCTGCTGCCGCCGCTGCGATTGCCGCCCATCCGTTGGCTTTGCAGGGCCGCGCGACGCCGGGACTGGTGGCGCATGTCCTGGGCGCTGGCGCGTTGGAGGCACTGGCCCCGCAAGGCTTGCTGGCGCAGGCCGGGCTGGTCGATCTGGTGCCGGGGACGGGGCTGGCGCAGCGCCTGCTGGCCGTCGATACCGGGCTGATCCACGCGCTGCACGGTCATGCCCAGCCGGGCGAGGCGCTGGCCCATGCCCTGACGGCGCTGCATGATGCCAAAGGCGCGCCCGACGCGGACCGCGACCGCCTGTCCAAGGCATTGATCGCGGCGCGAAAGCAGCCCGGCTTTCCGCTGATCCATCTGCGGCTGGAAGATCGCCTGACGGCGGAGCGTCTGGCAACTGCGGCTTTGGGCTGGCTGGGTTTGCGCGCCTTCGCGCTGGACCCGGACGCCATTGATCTGCCGCCTGCGCGCATCGCTTCCATGCTGAATCGCGATCTGGTCTTGCTCAAGGCCGGGCTGGTCCTGTCATCGGGCGCCACCGCTGATGTACTGGCCGATCTGGTGACGGTGCCATTGCTGATCTGGGGCAGGGAAACGCCCGCCACCCGCCGTCCGGTCGCTGAATTTCAGCCCGAGGAGGGCATGGACACTCTCCAGGGCGACAGCCTGCGCCTCAGCCCGACCGCCCAGCGGGACGCCGTCGCCACATATGATCTGGGCCTTGCCCCCAGCATCTGGGCCACCGCCCGCACGCGCGCCGCGCGCAGCCTTGACGGGCTGGCGCAACGCATCGAGCCACAGGCCAGTTGGGACGATCTGGTGCTGCCCGATGGGCAGACCGGCCTTCTGCGCCAGCTTGCCGCGTTCCAAAAGCATCGCGGGCAGGTTCTGGATGACTGGGGCTTTCGCGCGAAATCGGCGCGCGGGCTGGGGTTGGCGGCGCTGTTTTCCGGCCCGTCAGGCACCGGCAAGACGATGGCGGCCGAGGTCGTCGCCACCACCTTGGGCCCCGAGGGCGAAGCGGCCGATCTGTACCGCGTGGATCTGTCGGCCATCGTGTCGAAATACATCGGTGAGACAGAAAAGAACATGGCGCGCATTTTCGATGCCGCCGAAAACTCGGGCGTGGTGCTGTTGTTCGACGAAGGCGAGGCGCTGTTCGGCAAGCGTACTACGGACGTCAAGGACAGCCTTGATCGCCACGCCAACACCGAGACGGCCTATCTTTTGCAACGGCTGGAGGCGTATTCCGGCTGCGCCATCGTCACCACCAACCTGCGGGCGACGGTTGACGAGGCGTTTCTGCGCCGGTTCCGGTTCATCCTTGATTTCCCGTTTCCAGATGCGGCCCTGCGGATGCGCATATGGCGCGTGGTGTTCCCCCAGCAGATGCCGGTCGAGGCGCTGGACTATCAAGCCCTGTCCAAGCTCGCGCTGGCGGGGGGTCACATCCGCTCCATTGCGATCTCTGCTGCGTTCCTTGCCGCGGGTGAGGGCGGCCCGGTGCGCATGAGCCATATTGCCATGGCCGCGCGCGCCGAAATTGGCAAGCTGGGCAAGCCGCTGCCCGAAGGCCAGCTGAGGGCGCTGGGATGAGCGCTGTCATCGAAATTGACACCCTGCGGCTGGAGGGCATGACCGAAGACGAGGGTCGGCGCACGGCGAATGCGTTCGAGGCGACATTGGCGGACTTGCTGACCCGCGATGGCCTGCCCCCCGGCAAGACCCGCGAAGACGTCGAAGATATCGATCTGGGGCACTTGCAGGTGGTGTCGCAAACCCCTGAAGGGATCGGGCGCGATCTTGCGCGGGCGCTGTTCGCGGAGCTGTGGCAATGAGCGCGCGTGCCGCCAAGATTCCCAAGGCTGCGCCTGAAAAAGCGGCCAAGCCGAAGACCCGCAAGCGGTGGGCCGTGCATGTCAATCAGGCGGCACCGCAAAAAGACAAGGCGCAAACCCATGTCAGCGCCGACCGGCTGAAGCTGGCCGCGTTGCAGGGACAGCCCTTGCCCTACCGGCAAGAGCTTGAGGCGCAGTTCAACGCCGATCTTGGCGGTATCCGCGTCTACAAGGGCCCCGAGGTGGATGCGGCGCTGCACGCCGAGGGCGCTCAGGCGGCGGTGCAGGGCGAGGCCGTGTTGCTTTCGGCCAATTCGGGCAAGCCGATCGTGGCGCATGAGGTCGCGCATATCCTGCAACAGCGCGCAACCGGCCCGCGCGGCATGGAGGACGCTGCCGAGGCCGAGGCCGCGCGGGCCGAGGCGCTGGTGGCGGCGGGCCGCCCGGTGCCGGACTTGTCCGCCGGGCTCTACCCCGGCGCGGTCGCCTTTCGCCGGGTCGAGGAGCTGGACGAGGCCGACCTTGTGGTTGGCAGCGACCGCGAGGCGGCGCAGGAATTCGAGGCTGCGGTCGAGGAGTCCGCCGCGCCCGACCCTGACGTTGCGGGCGCGCAAACCAGCGCCCAGACCGACGAAAGCCGGGCAGAGCCGCGCGCCACCGATGCAACGGCTGACGTCAATCTGGGAGAGCCGATACCGGGCGACCCGGTGCCGACATTCGAGCCTGCCCCGATGCCGGATATCGAAATCGACGAAGCCGCCACCGCCGAGGCCGAGGAGGCGCTGGCAGGGGCCGAGGATGCCGATGGGCTGATGGTGGCGTTCAAGGACGCGCCCCCGTCCGTCAAGGCCATGCACCATGACCGGCTGGAGGGCGAGGTCGGTGAGATGGCCGCGCAGGATCAGGCAGGCTTTGAGGCCGAGCTGCCCGAGTTTCAGGCGCAGATGTCCGGCACCGACGATGTGGCCGCGCCAGAGCCGGTGCAAACGCCCGAGGCCCGCGAAGCGCAGTTGGAGGATGGCGCGCCGCCCCCGCCGCCCGAACCGCAGGTCGATCCCACCCCGGACGCCGGCACGGCCGATCTGAATGTCAGCGGCAACGCGCTGATTTCAAGCTGGTTCAGCGAAGGCGATGCACAGGGGCTGGGCCGCGCCTTCAACAATGTCTCGACCGATGACAATGAGGTGGAGACCTCGGCAGGCGCACGCCCCGAGGTACCGCTGGAAGGGGCCAGCGATCCGCAGCGCGTCGCCGATCAGGATGAGGCCGCCCGCGCCGATGCGATAGCCGACCGTCAGGAGGCGACGCAGGGCGTTCTGGACGGGCCGGGCCCCGAGCAGGTGGAGCTGCAGCAGGTGCGCGAGGACTTCACAATGGAGCCCCGCGAAACGCCCCGGATCGAGCAGGCCGCAGGCCCGGTCGAAGGCGCCGCAGGCTTTCGCGACAAGGAACTGGACAACGATGTGATCGCGCTGTTCGACGCGCATCACAACGATAGCATGGCCTCCAGCATGGACGCCGCGACTGCCGAGGTCGGCACCGCAGTCGAATCGCGCAACACGGAACGCGACGCCAAGCTGCTTGAGGCCGAGGCCGAGAAGGACCGCCTGAACGCCGAGGCCGACGACCAGCAGCGCGCCGAGGTTGGCACCCGCCGCCAGGAGGTGCAGGACGCGCGCCAGACAGCGGTGGATGCCCAAGCGCAGCATGTGTCGGATGTCGAGACCGAGGCGGATACCCAGCGCGGCATCGCGCAGACTGAAATCGACACGCAGGTCAGCACTGCGGAATCCCAGGTCACCGCCGATTTCGATCAGGCCGAAACCGACGCCGAGGCCGAGGTGACGCGCGGCGAAACCGAGGCCGAGAATGAGCGCGACAGGCAGGAACGCGAGGCCGAGAACCTCAGCTGGTGGGAGAGGGCAGCAAATTGGGTGGCGGACCAGTTCGACAAGCTGACCAAGTTCATCAACGATGTCTTCGACGCGGTGCGCTCTGCCGTCTCTGCCATCATCGACGCGGTCAAGGAGGCCGCGCTTGCGCTGATCGATCTTGCGGCCAGCGCCATCATATCGGCAATCGAAGCACTGGGCGAGGCGCTGAAGGCCGCCGTCAACGCGCTGCTGGCCGAGCATTTTCCTGCCGTAGCCGCCGCGCTGAACGACGCCATCGACAGTGCTGTCGAGGTTGCGACCGACGCCGTCAACGCCGTGGCCGAGGGCCTGAAGGCGGCGGTTTCGGCGCTGCTCGACGCGCTGGCGGCCGGGCTGGACGCGATCCTCGCGGCCTATCAGGCGGCGGTAAATGCGGCGCTGGCCATCGCGCGGGCGGCCTTGACCGGCGACTGGGGCGCGCTGGCCAAGCTGATCCTCGAGCCGGTGCTGATGGCGCTCGGCATTCAGCCCGCCGCGTTCTACGAGGTGATCGCAAGGGCGGTCGAGGCGCTGGACATCATAATCGACGATCCCATCGGGTTCCTGTTGAATCTGGTCGAGGCTTTTGTCGGGGGCGTTCGGAAATTCGGCGGCAATTTTCTGGACCATCTGAAAAAGGGCATCATCGGCTGGCTGACCGGTGCGCTGGGCGGTGATATCCAGATCCCGGAAAAATTCGATCTCATGGGCGTGCTGGATCTGGCGCGGCAGATCCTGGGCCTGACCGTCGACATGATCCGCCGCGTTGCCGTCCGCGTGCTGGGCGAAGAGGCGGTCGAGCGGATCGAGTTTGTCATGGGCTACATGGTCGAGCTGATCACCGGCGGCTTCAGCGCGCTGTGGGAAAAGATCATGGCCGATCTGTCCAGCCTGAAGGACATGGTGCTGGACGCAATCAAATCATTCTTGGTCGAGCGGGTCATCATGGCCGCGATCAGTTGGCTGGCGGGGCTGTTCAGCCCGGTCGGTGCGCTGGTCAAGCTGGTGATGACGATCTGGAACTTCATCATGTTCCTAAAGGATCAGCTGGCCCGGATTTTCCAGGTTGTCCAGACCATCGTCGCCACGATGTGGGAAATCGCAACCGGCGTGCTGGAGCCTGCAATGCTGGGCGTGGAATCGGTGCTGTCGCGTCTGCTACCCATCGCCATCGACCTGCTGGCGCGGCTGCTGGGGCTGGGAAATGTCGCAGGCAAGGTGCGGGAGATCATCAACAATGTCCGCCAAAGCATCGAGGACGCCATCGTCAAACTGATCAACCGGGTGCTGTCGGCCTTGACCGGCGGGCGGGTCGGCGGCTCTGCTGCGGGTGAGGGCGACGAGGCAGAGGCAGAAAGTGGTCAGATCATGGCGCCGATCGCCGTGAGCGGTGGCGGCGAGAGCCACACACTCAGCATCGAAGATCAGGGCGAAACCGTGGTGCCGATGATCCGCTCGACCCCGCAGACCGTGCAAAGCTGGCTGGATGCCCGCAGCGGCGCCCCGTTCGAGGAACTGGCGACAAACAGCGGCTGGGACGGCGCAGAAAAGACCACCAGGAAATCCGAACTGGAAACCCTTGTCGCCAGCGCCAAGACCGAGGAAGCCGAACTGGACCGCGCGGCAGAGGCAGCTGAGGATGCGGACAACGCCGACCCTGCCACCGCAACGGACGAAAAACAGGCCACCGCAGAGGAGGGCGAGCAGACCAAGCGCGCGCTGGAGCAGGTGCTGGAGTTCTTTGGCATTGATCCCGATGCCGACCTTGCCGCTCACTTTGCCGATGATCTGACGGCGCTTGGCAACGAGGCGCTGGCCGCGCGTCTGCGCGCCAACGTGCTGAACCGTCTGGACGCCGCGCGCTATATGACGATGAGCTGGTCGCAAGCGCGAGATGCGATCCCAAGAGAGGGCAGTCTGCCAGGCGCATGGACACGCCCCGCAGCAACCGGGGGCATCGTCCGGCTGGTCTACGAGGCAGCATTCGAAAGGCGCGTTGCGCTGGTAGCCGAGGCCGAAATTGGCGACGGTACCTTTGGCGCTGGGGATAATGCCGGAGCGATCAAGGACCTTCTGGATAATTTCGTCACCGAGCGGCTAAACCGCGCGCCTCAGGCGCAAGCGATCGTCGCGGCACTGCTTGACGGGTCGGGCCAATCTGTCGACGCCGCGCTTTCGCCGGTTGAAGCCGAAATCAAAGAAGGTGCCAAAGCTTATCTTGCGGCGCGCGCCGACGCGCCCGACATTGAGGTATTCGACACAATCAAGGGCACCACGGTCTTTAGGCACATGCGCGCCTTCGCAGAAGGCAATTCTCCGACGTTTACAATTCGCAACCCGAATGAGGCGGGGGGAGCCGCCGCAGGAACGGTGGATCTGCTGGAGGCCATCACCGATGGCAGTAAGACCGAGAATTTTACCAAGAACCGCACGCACGTCGCCTCCGCGATCCGCACTGCGCCGGGCGATGTCCCAAGGCCGCATGAATGGGTGCAGTCCGCCAGTGCGGCTCGGGTCCTGCAACACGCGGCGAACGCGTTGGACAGCGGGGACCACAGATCGCTGAAAGCCGCCTCGGAATTGATCGAATTTCAGGAAAAGGTACGCACGCCGACGTTCAAGCTGATTTTCAAGCCGGGCGGGGATTACGGGGGCACGGTCAGGGTCACTTACAAGGCGCGCGCGCACCGCGAAAGCCCAGATCATGCCGACAAAAGCTTTGATGAATTACCCGAAAATCTAAAGAACCAATGGTATCCCGCGAACGGCCCACGTTTTGACGATCAGCTGGGGATTCTGCAGGCACATTCGGGGGGGCTTTATGCCTTTGCCCAAGGCGGCAGTTTCCGAACGTCTCTTGTCACACAGTCTGAAGGCAGCGGAAAATGGCATGACGATCTGACCGAACAGGTGCAGGAAGCCGCAGGCCAGATGATCAGCACGGGCAACGCTACGCCGCTGAAATACGCGATCCTCGGTTTCTATCGATCCACAATTTGGGAAGGCTCTGGCGATCCGAGCAATACGGGAGGTCGGTTGTTCCAAAACTATTACCGCAGTCAAAGCGAAAGTTCGCTGACCCCCTACGGCGCGTTGAAATCCGAATTCGCGGGTGAATTCCGAACCGTATTTGGTGAGTTGGCGACGTCTATCAACACTGTTCTGGGAAGGTAACCAAAATGACCGGATACACCCGCTCTCCCAAACTGCTGAAAGGCGCCATCGTGGCCTTCCGCCCGCCGGTGCCGATCCCGTCGGTGATCCCGTTCCAGTTCAATCCCGAAAGCCTGTCACGCACCGTCGAGGCACGCTCGGCCGAGGGCGAGGGCGGCGCCGAGACGTTTCGGCTGTCCGGTGCCCCGAAAGAGACGATCAAGGTCGAGGCCGTGCTGGACGCCGCCGACGATCTGGAGGTGCAGGACCCGGTGGTCGCTGCGAACGGTCTGCACCCGCGCCTCGCCGCGCTGGAAACGCTTCTGTATCCGCAATCGGCCACCGTGATCGCCAATTCGATCCTGATGAACATCGGCACCATCGAGATCCTGCCGATGAAAAGCCCGTTCACCGTCTTTATCTGGGGCCGCCATCGCATCCTGCCGGTCAAGCTGTCCAGCCTGTCGATCACCGAAGAGGCGTATGACCCCAACCTCAACCCGATCCGCGCCAAGGTGGCGATGGACCTGGCGGTGCTCAGCTATTCGGACCTGCGCATGACGCATCCCGGCTATGCGATGTTCCTAGCCCATCAGGTGGTGAAAGAGGCGATGGCGACGATTGCCAGCGCCAACAGCCTGGGGGCGGTCCTGGGGTCTGACGTCAGTCTTTTATAACGGAGGTTCAACATGTTCGACAAAGACAGCCGCTACGCGAAACTGCCCCTGAGGGAATTCATCGACCCGGCCGGGCGCAGTGTCGCCTATGTCGCGCGCCGCATCATTCGTCCTCCCGAGGCGCCGGTTGCCTCGATCAAGGTGCAGTCGGGCGACCGGCTGGATCTGATTGCCGACCGTGCTTACGGCGAGCCGCGCCAGTTCTGGCGCGTGGCCGATGCCAACCCCAATGCCGATCACACCACGCTGACCGAGCCGCCGGGACGGCGGCTGGCGCTTAACCAGATCAAACCGGAGTAGCTCTCGTGCTGGAACAGCTTCTTGGCGCACATCTGACACTGCTGATCGGCCAGGGCGTGCCGCGCCCGGCCACACTGGCCGTGATGGAGCATTTTGTGTCCGCCGAGATCGCGTCATCGGATCGCGAGCGCTCGGGGTTCGAGCTGGTGTTCGAGGCGGTACGCGCCGGGGCCATCGCCGGGCTGTTCCCGATCATGGCAGAGCCGGGCCTGAAGGCGGGCGCGCGCGTCGTCATCACCGCGACGCTCGGGATCAGGCCGCATGTCCTGATGGACGGCATTATCGAGCAGGCCGAATTCAAGCCCTCCGAGGGCGAAGGCCCGGCAAAGCTGCATGTGCGCGGCAAGGACCTGACCTTTGTGATGGATCGCAATGAAATCGAGGCGCAGCACCCGGCGCAGGGGCCGGGCGAGATCGCGGCGCTGATCTTGCTGAAATACGCGAGCTACGGCGTGGTGCCCGTCGTGATCCCGCCCATCACGGCCGAACGGCCCAATCCGATTGACCGCGTGCCGATGCAGCGCGCCACCGATTATGCCTATCTCACCGAACTGGCCGAGGCACATGACGCGATATTCACCTTGATCCCCGGCCCGGTGCCGCTGACCTCGACCGCCTATTGGGGCCCGTTGCCGCGTATCGGCATTCCGCAATCGGCGATCACCACCGATATGGGGCCGGAAACCAACGCCACGGGGCTTAGCTTTGAAAATGCCGAATCCGAGGCCGCCAGTGTCGAGGGGCAGGTGCAAGATCGCCAGAGCGGGCAGACGGTCCCGGTGCAATCCACCGCGCCGCTGCGCCCGCCGTTGGCCAGCCAGCCGGCCATCGCCAATCAGGCCACCGCGCGGCGCAATCTGTTTCGCACGAATGGCGCGCCAACCGCGGCGCAGGCTCTGGGCGAGGCGCAAGCGCAGTCGGACGCCACGCAGGATACCGTCACTGTGACCGGCGATCTGGATACCGGGGTGTACGGATCGATCCTGACACCGCGCGGGCTGGTTGGTCTGCGCGGAGCGGGGCTGGATCATGACGGGCTGTATTACGTGCAAAGCGTGATCCAGAAAATTTCGCCCGGGGCGTGGGTGCAATCCTTTACACTGAACCGAGAGGGGGTCGGCACCACGGTGCCGGTAGTGCTGCCATGAACGACATGACCACCACCAACAGGGTTTTCGGCAAATATCGCGGCACGGTGTCCAACAACATCGATCCCAACCAGATCGGGCGGCTTCAGGTCGAGGTGCCTGCGGTCTACGGCACCAACACGCTGAACTGGGCGATGCCCTGCGTGCCCTATGCCGGCCCGGATCAGGGGTTCTTCATGATCCCGCCGGTGGGGGCGAAAATCTGGGTCGAATTTGAGGGCGGCGCAATCGACGCGCCGATCTGGTCGGGATGCTTCTGGGGGCAGGGCGAGGCGCCGGGAACCGTGCCACAGACCAAACTGATCAAGACACCAGCCGCCACGATCACGCTGGACGAGATCAACCCCGCCGCCCCCGTCGTCATAGAAACGGTTGCCGGCAACAAGGTGACGATCACCGCCAGCGGCATCACGCTGGAGACGTCAGGCGGGGCCAAGATAGAAATGACCGGCCCGCAGGTCAGCGTCAATTCCGGCGCGCTGGAGGTGGTGTGATGAGCTTCCTTCTGCATCAGGGCGCGACGGTGATGTGCACCCATGGCGGGCAGGCGACGCCGTCGACCGCCTCCAGCCGCGTCACGCTGGGCGGGCAGCCCGCAACCACCATGGCGCACAGTTACTCCATCACCGGGTGCCCCTTTTCCACGCCGGAACCCGCGCCCAAGCCGTGCTCCAGCGTGCAATGGACAACCCCCGCCACCCGCGTGCGCATCGAAGGCCAGCCCGCGCTGCTATCGACCAGTCAGGGCATCACCATCGGCCCCCTCGGAACCCAAGGCACCCCGATGGCCGTGGCTCAGCAGGTCCGGGTGAAGGGACAATAGGAAAGGCATCGACATGAGTTATCTTGATCTGCCCTACCAAATCGACGGCTCCGGCCGCACCGCGACCACAACGGACCGCGCGCGCCGGGTGCGCAACCTGCTGGAGGCGGTCCTGTTCACCGCACCGGGCGAACGGGTGATGCGTCCTAATTTCGGCTCGGGCGTGCCCGAGATGTTGTTTGACAGCAACTCGGACGCGCTTGCCACGGCGGCAGATTTTCTGATCCGCTCGGCGGTGCAGCGCTATCTGTCGGATGTGCTGGTGCTGGCCGCCCTCGACGTCAGCCGCAACGAGGGCGAACTGCATATCACCGTCACCTATTCGCTGGTCGGCGAAGAAGACCAGCAGACCGAAACATTCAGCCGGGGAGGGGTGTGATGGCCGCTAGAACCCGCTCTTTTCTTGATGAACGGCGCGAGGCGCTGGCCGCTTCGAGCGCGCCGTTCAACGGCATCGCCGGGATCGAGATCGACCCCGCCGACGGCACCCGCCTGATCCTGCGCTTCGTCAAGGCCCGCCCCGGACCGGGCGGCGTGCCTGCCGCCCCCCTTGGGGCCAGCGATTTCAGCATCAGTGGCGGTGACCGCATCCGCGGCATCGCGGTCGAGGCGGTCGCACCGCAGGGCGGCGATCTGGTGTTGACGCTGAGCCGCGAGGGCGATTTTTCGACCTACATTCTGGCAATCGACGCCGACCTGCCCGGTTTCGACCCTATCCTGCGCGAGATCAGTTTTCGCTTTCGGGTGCATTGCGACACCGATCTGGACTGCGAAGCGCCTGCAATTGGAACGGACGACCGGCCCGACGAGCCGCGGCTCGACTATCTTGCCCGCGATTTTGAAAGCTACCGCACCATGATCCTGGACCGGATGTCGGTCACGACGCCGGATATGGTCGAACGCAACCCGGCCTCGCTGGAAATTGCGCTGGTGGAATGGCTTGCCTATCTGGGCGATCAACTGAGTTATAAACTGGACCGGGTGGCGACCGAATACAGCCTCGACACTGCGCAGTTGCGCCGCTCTGCCGCACGGCATGCAAGGCTGGTCGGCTACCGGATGCACAATGGCGTCAGCGCCCGCGTTCTGGCGCAGGTCGAAGTCGCAGCGCCAGTGGTCAACCTTGCCCGGCACGACCTGGCATTCCTGACCCGCAGCAATGATCTGGCGGCGCCGGTCGTGCCGATGACGCAACTGCCGATGGCAGCCGCGCGCGGTGCGGTGGTGTTCGAACCCGCGCATGACATGACGCTGAGCAACGCGCATAACCGGATCGGCCTGCACCACTGGGGCGATCCGGACGCGGTGCTGGCAAGGGGCGCAACCGAGGCGTGGTTGCGCGATCCGGATCGGGCGCTGAACCTTCGCGCGGGCGATTTGCTGATCCTGACCGAAGAACGCGATCCAACTACGGGCCGCAGGGCGGACGCCGATCCAGGCCACCGGCAGGCCGTGCGCCTCATCGCCGACCCTGAAACCGTGCTTGACCCGCTGGAGACGGTCGTGCCCGGTGTATTGTTGCAGGTGCACCGCGTGATCTGGGGGCCGGATGATGCCCTGCCTTTTCGGCTATGCGTCGGCGCGCGTCCTGAAGGCGAAGAATTGGCCATCGCCCTTGGCAATATCGTGGTTGCCGACCATGGCATGACGTTGCCGCTGCCCGAGCCATTGGGCGTGGCCCCCGACATGACCGACCCGGAGCTGCCCCCCGCGCCGGGCCAGCCCGATGAAATCAAGCCGCTTGCCGGTCTGGACCGGCCGCGTGCCTTTGCGCCGGTGCTTGCGCGCAAGGATCTGACGTTCAGCGCCGGAGTGTTCCCCACGCTTGACCCGCTGACCCCCGCTGCGCGCATCACGGTGATGGACCCGGCGGCGGCCCTGGCCGATATGTTCCTGAGCGTCGACGGCAAGGTTGAGGCGTGGAATCCGCTGTCGGACCTGCTTCCCGCCGGTCCCGAAGATCGCGTTTTCGTCCCAGAGGTTGCCCATGAAGGCACCGTCACCCTGCGCTTTGGGCAGGGGCACGAGGGGCGGGCCAGCACCCGTGGCAAGACGCCGGTGGCCAGCGACAGCTTCTTTGCCAACTACCGCGTCGGAACCGGCCGCGCGGGCAATATCGGCGGTGATGCGCTGGCCCATGTCGCGGCCTCGGGCCTTGCGCTGGCCAACGTTTCCGCTGTGCGCAACCCGCTTGCCGCAGCGGGCGGCATGAACCGCGAGACGATCCCGGAGGTGCGCCAGCGCGCGCCGGTCAGTTTTTTCGAGCAACGCCGCGCGGTGACGCTGGCCGATTATGAAACTTTGTTGACCAGACACCCGGACGTGCAACGTGCCCATGCCCGCAAGCGGTGGCTTGGCAGTTGGTCGGCGATTTTCCTGTCGGTCGACCGCGCCGGTTTGCTTGAGGTGGACTCCGGCTTTGCGCAGGTCCTTCTGGACTATCTGGAGCCCTACCGCATGATGGGCCACGATCTGACCATTGACGCGCCGATATATGTGCCGCTGGAGGTGACGCTGACGGCCTGCGTCCTTTCAGATCATTTCGCCGAAGATGTGGAAAAAGCCTTGATCGACGCGTTCTCAGCGGGGGTGCGCAAGGATGGTGAGCGGGCCTTCTTCCATCCCGACAACATCACATTTTCGTCGCGGATCTACCTGTCGCGTATCTATGAGGCGGCGATGCAGGTGCCGGGTGTCGAGGATATCCACGTCACCCGCTTTCAACGTGCCAGCGCGGCCGCGTCCACCGCGATCGACGACGGCGTGCTGACCTTCGGGCCGCGCGAAATCCCGATTCTCGCCAATGACCCGAACCACCCGGATCAGGGCACCCTGACGATACATACGGAGGGCGGACGATGAGCGGTTCACTGAACAAACCCACCCCAAAGGATATCGACAACCGTCCCGGCCTGTCACAGATCGCCGCCCGCGTGGGCACTCACCAGGCGTTCTACGAATCGATGCGCCGGGGGCTTGCCGATGCCAATCGTCCCGGACTGTCGGATCTGCGCGCGCGCGGTCAGGGTGATATCTCGCTGGGGTTGCTGGATGCCTGGGCCGCCGTTCTGGACACGCTTACCTTTTATGGTGAACGCACCGCGAACGAGGCGTATCTGCGCACCGCGACCGACCGCGCCAGCCTGCGCGCCCATGCCCGGCTGATCGGCTATCAATTGGCCCCCGCCAAGGCCGCATCGGTGCATCTGGCCTTCATGGCCGAGGCGAACGATGCCCCCGAAGGCGTGCTGGAATATGACGAGGGCCTACAGGTCCGCTCGGTCCCGCGCGACGGGGAAATCCCGCAGGTCTTCGAGACGATCGAGCCGCTGACCGCCTATGCCGGGTGGAACGCGATGAAGCCGCGGATGAGCTATCCGCAGGAACTGGACGGCGAAAGCGATACTGTCCGGCTGGTTGCGGGCAGCCCGGCCGTGGGTCCTGGCGATCCGGTATTGTTCCTGAAGGGCAAGGCGCCGGTGAAATACGAGGACGCCAGCAAGGCGGGTTTTCTGCGTTCGGTAAACGCGGTGCAGGATCTGGCGGCGGGCGAAAAGCTGATGACGCTCAGCGCCGCGCCAACTGGCACCTTTCCCTACTTTTTCTTCGCGTATACTCCGGTCATGGCGTGGGCGCCCAGCGCGCCGCTGACCACGTTATCGCTGATCTCGACGGTGTCGCAGGCCAGCTGGTCGGTGTCGGCGCTGTCCACGGCAACCGCGATCAACCACGTGTCCTACCACACGCTGGCCACCGCCATTACTGCAGTTCCTTACCTGTCGTTCGATCCGATCCTGCCCGCGAAGATGCGGGTCAAGGCGGGCTGTTTTGGCAATAACGCCATCACCCAGCCGTCACCGCTCATCGAAGATATTGTTTCAGAGTTCACGCCGACGCCGGACCCCGTTCCATCGCCCGGCAATATTACCGACACCCAAGGCCATACCGGCGATAGCATCCCGCCGGCAAACCACGTCTATATCTACCTGGATCGCGAATACCCCGAGATTGTCGCAGGCGAATACGTGCTGGTGCGCGACGCCTTCTCGGAAGGGCATTCAATCGTCCATGGGGTCGAGCTGCTGTCGGTCGAGGCATATGGTCTGTCGACCAAGGTCACCCGGCTGGAAGTAAACGCTGCGCTTGCCGGACCCTCGGGCGTTAATCAGGCCTCCGGGTTTCTGACGCGCAAGACCACCATCTATGCAGCCCCTCAGCCTCTGCTGCTGGCGGATTTGCCCATCACCCACGATATAGGCGCGGCGCACGGCGATCTGGGCGCGGATGCAGTCGAACTGGGGTCGGCGCAGCTGTCGCTGTTCCCAGGCAAGACCGTGGCGCTGACAGGCGAGCGCGCCGATCTGGCGGGCGTCATTGCCAGCGAGATCCTGACCATTTCCGACAATGTCCTGAACAATGGGTTCTCGGTTCTGACCTTTAACGCACAGCCTGCCCATGCCTACCTGCGCGACACCGTCACCCTCAACGCCAATGTCGCCGAGGCGACCCATGGCGAAACCGTGATCGAGATCATCGGCGACGGCGATGCCGCGCGCAGCTTTGCCACCTATCCGCTGAAAAGCAAACCGCTGACCCATGTCTCGGCCAAGTCCGAAACCGGCATGGCCCCGGCGCTGGCGATACGTGTGAATGGCGTGCTCTGGACCCTTGTGGACGACTTCCGCGATGCGGGCCCCGAGGACCGCGTGTACATCCTGCGCATTGCCGAGGACAGTACCGCGAACATCACATTTGGCGACGGAGAAAAAGGCCTGCGCCCGCCGACGGGGCAGGACAATATCGAAGCTGTCTATCGCAAGGGGGCGGGCGGCGACGGGATGTTGGAGGCGCGGCAGCTGTCGCTGCTGGCGTCCAAGCCCGCGGGTCTGAAATCTGTCGTCAATCCACTGGCCCCGTCAGGGGCGGCGGATGCCGAAGACATCAATGATGCGCGTCGCAACGCACCGCTGAAGGTGTTGACGCTGGGCAGGGTCGTGTCCTTGCGCGACTACGAGGATTACGCACGCGCCTTTGCAGGCATTGCCAAGGCGCGTGCCGATTGGACTTTTGACGGCTTCCGGCGTCCGACCTTTGTCACCGTGGCCGGCGAGGGTGGCGTTCTGCTGCCGGACGGCGGTGAGGACATGACCAATCTGCTGGCCGCACTGCAAGGCGCAGGCGAGGCCGACATCACCATTTCGCTGCGCAACTATCAGGCCGCGAGTTTTGTGGTCATCGGGCGGCTGTTCATAGATGAAGCGTTTGAGGCGGGCGAGGTGATCGCCGCCGCGCGGCAGGCGCTTGAGGTCGCCTTTGGGTTTGATGCCCGCGATCTGGGGCAGGGGGTCAGCCGCGCGCAGGTCATCGCGGTCCTGCAACTGGTCGCTGGCGTTACCGGCGTCGATGTCGATTATTTTCACCGCAGCGGCGCCGCTCAGACGCTGGAGCATCGGCTGGGCTCGGCGCGACCGCAGCCGTCGCTGGATGGGGCGATCCCCGCGCCCGCCGAGATGCTGACCATCGACATGGCCGCAACCAAGCTGGAGGCAGTGACATGAACCTGACCACCGATCAGTTGTTTGAACTGCTGCCCGCCTTCCTGCGTCTGCACGACGCAGAGCAGGGGCGCCGGATCAAGCGCGCGGTCGATCCGACCTCGACCACCCGTGATATCGAGGATTTCGGCCCTCTGCGCACGCTTGCCTCGCTGATCGCGCGCGAGGGGCAGATCGTCGATGAGGCTCTGGATCAGCACTACGCCAACGCCTTCATCGAAACCTGCGCGCCCTGGGTGATCCCTTATCTGGGCGACCTGCTGGGGGTGCGCGGTCTGGCCGATATCCCCGAAGGCATCGACATGCGCGCCCGCGTCGCCAACGCGCTGGACCTGCGCAGCCGCAAGGGCACGCTGCGCGCGCTGGAACAGGCCGCCGCCGACAGTTCGGGCTGGCCCGTCTATGCGGTCGAATATTGGAAGAAGCTGGTCCACACCCAGTCGATGCGTCTGACCCATCCGGCGATGGGCCGCACCGTGAACACGCGTGACAAACCGGCGATGGCGCGGATCGGCATGCCCTTTGAGCGTGATGGACGCAATGTCGAGGTACGCCGGATCGAGACGGCGACCGGGCGCTGGAACCTGGGCAATATCGGCCTGCATGTGTGGCGGCTGCGGCCTTATTCGATCAGCGGCCATGTTGCGCTGCCCGTCGGCACCCGGCGCGATTTTCGGTTTCACCCTCTGGGCTGCGATGCTCAGCTCTATGCCCGCACCGGTCTGGACGCCGGGACCGACGTGCCCAGCCTTGAGGCGGACATGCCCGCGCCGATCACCCGCAACATCATGGCCGAGGACGAATCGCGCTTTTACGGCCCGGGAAAGGCGATGCTGATTCAGGTCGGAAATACCGTGGTGCCGGTTGAAAACATCAAGGCCGCGAACCTTGCTAGCCGCGCGGCGCCCGGTGCGCCCGAACCGGACTGGACGCGCAGCGGCGGCATCTCGGGCGTGACCCTGATCGACCCCGAATTGGGGCGGATCGTCATCGATCCGGACCTTTCCGGCCCGGTCCGTGTGACCTGCCATTTCGCGCGCGTGTTGGAGATCGGCGGCGGCGAACATGGCCGTGTCCACAGCATCGGGTCCATCGAGGATGGCATCACTATCGCCCCCTCCAACAACCTCGTTACCGCGATCAACGGCGCGGGCGGTGAGGGGACGTTCCTGCTGGAGCAATCCAGCCACTACTCTGCCAATGGTACGATCACCGTGCCTGCGGACGGCATCCTGCGAATTGTCGCAATTGACGGCGCGTTTGCGACTGTGCGGATTGGTTCGGCGGGGTTGACCATCGCCCTTGGCGACAATGCCACGCTTGAGTTGAACGGGCTGCGCCTGCACAACGGTGCGGTAACGATAACGGGCACCGGGGCTGCCATAAATATCCACGAGTCCACGCTGGTGCCGGGGCTGGCGCTGGGCATCGACGGTGCGGCGGCCAGCCCCGGTGCCGTGACCCTCGACTGCCGCACGGCGGGCGCGGCGCTGCGGATGGATCGCTGCATCAGCGGCCTCGTGCAAGTTGCGCAGGACATGGATGTGTGCATCTCTGAGACGATTCTGGATGCGGGCGATCCTGCCGATATGGCGTTTCGACCGGCGCCGGGGGCCGCCCGTGTCACGGTGGCTTTCGACCGCTGCACGATCCTGGGAAGGGTCGCGACCGGGGCCTTCACCGATGGAGCGCGGGCCGCCCCAGCCGGTTTTGGCGTGGCTATCGACAGCGACGAGCGGCTGGCCACCTCGGACACGCTGTTCTTTGGGCGCACCGCACCGCCGGTGGCGGCCGAATTCCGCCAGATCGGCTGCATCCGTTTTTCCTACGTGCCAGAGGGCAGCCTGCCGCCGCGGCTCTATCGCTGCGTGCGAACGCCCGAGCCGATTTTCGACAGCACGCGCTACGCAACCGCCGACTACATGCTGCTGGGCTCGCGCAACGAGGAGGCCATCACGGGCGGCGCTGAGAACGGCGGCGAGATCGGCGCCTACAATCGGGCGGCGCATCAGGCCCGCGCTTCCAACATCCGCCGCTCCATCGACGATTTTCTGCGCTTTGGCCATGCCGCCGGGCAGTTCAATGAAACATGACGACATTTCAATAAGGAGGCTCTGACCATGAAAGGCGATTTCTCACGCTGGACGGCCCCGAACGCTGCCGCGCGCCACTATTCCGGCGTGCTGATGCAACAGGGGCGGCTGCACACCGATGCCGACTGGAACGAGCAGGTCCATATAGGGCTGGCACGATCCGAGGCCGCGCTGAACGACCTTATCGGGCAGGCCGGAACGCCAAAGGGCGAGGGGGGCTTTGCCATCTCGGCTGGGGCAGGCGGCTTTGCGATCGGGGCGGGGCGCTATTATCTGGGTGGCGCGATGGTGCAGAACGATGCGCGCGTCAGCTATGACGATCAGGGCGACGGGGTTGGCGTGCCACCATTGACGGACGTCGGCGGCAATGGCACCGATGTCATCATTTATCTCGAAGCCACCCGCGCCCATGTCACCGGGCTGGAGGATGCGCGCCTGATCGATCCTGCCCTATCCGGTGTCGATACCGCGACACGGATCAAGGCCGCATGGCGCGTTGGTGTCGAGGCTCTTAGCCTGACCGCAGCCGAGCGGGATGCCCTGATCGACGCCGCCCATTGCGGCAACATTCCCGATCTTCCGGGCTGGTCGCCGTCCACCGGTGCGTTGTCGGCGCGCACCCTTCCGGCAGGCGCCCTTCCGGACGACAGCGATTGCAAGATCCCCCCCGAGGCAGGCTATCTGAGCCAGGAAAACCAGCTCTACCGGGTCGAGATCATAACGGGTGGCACGCGTGCGCAGTCACGCTTTGTCTGGTCGCGTGAAAATGGTGCGGTGGAGGCAGCGCTTGGACGCAACACCGATGGCGACTTCGTCCTTCAGGGGTTCATAGATGACGAGGCGCTGGGTTTTCAGACCGGCAACTGGGTTGAAGTTTACGACGCCGCAGATAGCCATAGCACGCGTGGCGACACTTTGCGCCAGATCACCCTGACGGATGATGTGGTGACGTTCAGCGCCTCAATCGGTGACTTTGTCCAGATGGTGCGCCCGCGTGTGCGGCGCTGGGACCAGACCGGAAATGTGCCGCAAGGGCGCACGCTGAGCGTCACCCCGGTCGAGCTGGAGCGCGGCATCGAGGTGTCATTCATCAATGGCACCTACCGCGCCGGCGATTACTGGGTTTTTGAGGCCCGCGCGGCCACCGGCAATATCGTCTGGCCGCAATACCCGATGGACGATGCCACCGATCCGGTTCCGCCGATGGGCTGGGGATTTCGCCGGGCGCCTTTGGCGCTGGCACAGATTACGGGCGCAGGTCTGAGCAACATCACCGACCTGCGCGCCGAGTTTCCAGCGCTGACATGTCTGCATGCCGATGACATCGAATATGATGACAGGCAGTGCAGCATGGGCGCCGAAACTGTGCAGGAGGCGCTGGATATCTTGTGCCAGCGCACGTCTTCGGGCCTTTGTACTTTCGTTGTGCGCAATGGCCGCGAACTGTCCGATGTCGTGGCCAGGCTGGGACAGGACCAAAGCGCACGCATCTGCCTTCGGGCCGGCAACTTTGCCCTGAAAGAGGCTGTCCTGTTCGAAAATCTCGGCCACATCATCGTGGAGGGCACCGGCCCGCAAACCGTGATCAGCGTTGCCGGGACCGAGCCGGCCCTGGTCTTTCACGGGTGCGCGTCGGTGCGGGTGGTCGACTTGTCCGTGAACGGCGGGCCGACGGGGATTCTCGGGCGGTTTGCCAAGCGTGGCAGACTGGGGGCGATCACCGCTGTAGATTGCGGTGACATGGCGTTCGAGCGTGTCCGCGCACGGTGCAGGGCCGGGCTGGACCGCATGACTGCCTGCATCTCGACGCGTAACGACAATCGTCAGGTGCGTCATCGGGCTGCCAGGGTTCTGGTCCGCGACTGCACGCTGAAGGTGGGCCAATCGCAGATCGGTTTGCAGGTCATCGGCGCGCGCCGCGCAGTGATCGAGGCCAACGTGATCTCTGCGATCAAATTGGAGCCCAATAAGGTGCGCCGCCGCATCCTGGCTGATCCTGTTCTGGTCGGACGCATGCGTCGGTCATTGCTCGATTTTCCCATCGCGCAAAAGAACCCCGGCAATGTAAGGATCACCGGGCTGGGCGAGAGGGATACTTTCCTTCCACTGGACGGAGCCTTCAGCGTCAAAAAACGCCAGACTGTCACATTGCCGCAGGGCGATTCCCAGATCGAAGTACGGGCAGACATGCGCGTGCTAAATCAATTGTTGCAGGGCCTGGAGCAGAGTCCCGGCTACCAGATAGCAGACCCAAAGGACCTGCGTCGATACATGACCAATCTGGTGGATGAGGCGATCCGCAGTCCAAAGGGGACCGCAGTGATCGGGTCGCGCGGTGTCACCCTGCTGGGCGACAACACACTTGCGATGACACGCGCTGCATACATGGCGCAGGGCATCACGGTGGCAGGTGGTGAAATCGACGATTTGCACATTCTTTGCAATCGCATCGAAGGCGCAAACGATGGTATCCGCGTCGCCGCCAGCACCTCGGGTGATCCGAACCCGCCGGAGTGGCGCCAGCAGCGGCCGCCCAACACGGTACGCCGCGCCCGGATCGAAGGCAACGTGATCGCGGTGCAACCGCTGGCGTCGGGAGTTGAGGCTCACGGCATATATCTCGGCCATGTCGATAGTGTGACGGTTGGGCAGAATGACATTTCGGGGGGCGACAGACCGTCAAATCCCGACCTGATTATGCCGCAGTTCGGAGTTTACCAGTTTGGCTATCGCGGCCCGCGGTTCACCGTCAGCGAAAATACGGTGCGCAATCTTTGCCACGGCTATGCGGTTGTCCCCGAGCTTTACGAAGAGGGGACGGGTCTATGGCGTCTGCGCGACAACGCCGCTCAAGGGAGCGCGCGCCCCTTCGCGGTCGCGACCGGGGTGGAGGTATTGTAGACGTGGCCGCCCGGCGCCTTGGACGCAGTAACGCGACATTGCTGAGTAGCGTAAATTGTGCTATGGTTATTAAAATCTGATCCGGTCGTCAGACCGTTTTGGGTAGACGTCGTGGGAAGTGCCTGTGGCGGCAAACCTGTTCGAATCAGAGGGATGCATTAGGATGAGGCGCAGGAATACCTGCGCCTCTACCCGTTCTGGGGATGATGTTCTGCCGTCCGTTCATATCGGTGTATCCCGCGCGTCAGTCGGTGGGACCACTGCCACAACGACCGCAGATATCACGCTACCTGACGCTCCTCTGCGCCCTTGAGCAAAAGATTGACGATGTCGGATCGGGTTAGAATTCCTACCAGTTTCTTGCCTTCCACAATAGTGACGACTTCGGTCCCCGGTACAGCAAACCGATTCAGCAGATGTCCGACGGACAGATCAGGAGAAACCGGGTCAGTCACCGGACGCATGAGGTCGGATGCCTTGATCTGTGCGCGGTTCCTGCGCCAGCCTTTGGCCGATCCGGCAGCGATAAGCGGGGCCATCAGATCTGCCTGCAAGACGATACCGATCAAAGCCCCATCCATGTCCGTGATCGGGATGCTCTTGATCCGGTTTTGCCGGAACAGCTTTGCCAGTTCAGGCAATTGCACATCGGGCCGTGCGGTGATGACGTCACGTGTCATGATGTCGGCACATGTCGTGCCGTCAAATCGGTGCTGGGCAGCTTCCTCTTCTGCTGCGGCCAAAAGACGGCCGAGGTCTGCAACCCCAAGGTTGGTTGATTGATTGAACCTGACCAACAATTCGCCCAGTTCGTCGCTGCTCAGACCAAGCCGCGGATCAGCCACCTGGCTTTTACGCGGATCTACATGGCGAAAGGGATAAACGCGGCCGGTCAGGCGGTTGTAAATCACTGCGACACAAACCAGCGTGCCCGTGGTCACACCTACGGGCATCAGCGCGAACCATGCGCCGGCCTCAAGAACCGGATCGGGGTCAAGGACGCTCAGCAGCGCCACGGCGCCTCCCGGAGGGTGCAGCGCGCGGGCAAGCATCATTGCCAGGATCGCGCCACCAATTGCCACGCCGCCGGTCCATGGCGCGGGCACGTAGATCAGCGCCGCAAGCGCAACAAGTGCGGAAATGACATTACCGACCACAGCCGACCACGGTTGCGCAAGAGGGCTGTTGGGAATCGCAAAGACCAGCACGGCGGTCGCCCCCAGCGGGGCAACCAACATCAGCGACGGTCCGGAAACATAGCCATTCAGAACAACCAGAAGGCTGCACAGACAAAGCCCGATCAGTGCCCCGGCTGCGGCCCGGACTTGCTCTGCAGCGCGAAAGCCGGACATTGCCGGAAGCAAATCTTCAACAAACCGCATAGGTGCCGCTCCGACGTCCCGAGCAGATGCCCGACGATATTAATCTGGTGCGGTTCTGGCCTATTTTGAATAAGAAGTGAAATGAAACCGGTTTTTTTGCGGCTCGCCACATTTTAAATGTCAATTCGGGTATTGTGCAGCGGCGAAATAGGCCTGACGCTTGCAGGCTGGACGGCGTGAATTCGACGTTCGCGTCAGTCCATGGTTTTGGAAAAACAGCAGGCCAGGTTACACACTTATGCGTGCAGCCAAGATCGGGCGCAGGGCGATCCGCACGATGAAAGGACAAAAGGTGATGTTACAAAGCTACAAGGCGTCGATTGCGGTGCCGCTTGCCTGCGTTCTTGTCATCCTGGGGGGCTGCTCGTGGTCTAATCGGTCCTCCGAACTGGAGTGCATGGAGCGGGCGATGTATTTTGAATCCAACCGCTCAAGCCGCGATGGCATGATCGCTGTCGGCAGCGTGGTCATGCATCGGGTCGAGTCGCGCCAGTTTCCGAATTCGGTGTGTGGTGTCGTCGGGCAAAAAGGTCAGTTCGCCCCCGGTATTATGTCTAACCGGATGACCTCAAAGGCAATGCCCAAAGTCAGGGAGGCTGCAAAAGCTGTCCTGAAGGGGGAGCGTCATCCCCTGACGGGCAATGCGCAGTTTTTCCACACCGCAGGGCACAGATTTCCCTACGATAACATGCACTACGTGCTGGTGACGGGCGGCAACGCCTTCTATGAAAAGCGTAAACGTCAATACGTGACGCAGCCAGCGCCACCGGCGCCAGTCGAGGGTCTGACGGGTCGCTATTAAACGTGCATACGAGAGATGCCGCCAGTAAAGCAGTCATATCTGGCGTCATCACACCGCGATGCGACTACGCGTGATGATCGACAAGAAAATCTGTATAATCGCCTAAAACGCGCACAATAGTTTTGCGACGCCGATCATATCCTTTACGCTGTCAGGCATCAGACGGAGATTTGAAATGGCGACCGTTTCCATTCACCAAGACCTGCTCTTGCATATCCTCTACGGCTCCCCGGCCGGGCGCCGGTTTACTCAGGATACCCCCGTGCTGCCAGACGTCTGGATTCAGTACGCCCGTGATATCGGCAAACCTGCCGATGCGCTGATCGTTCCGCGCAACGATCATCAGGCCCATCACGTGGCCGAAGAACTGCACCAGCGGATCAAGTCGTTCCGCGCCAGCCGCAGGTCGCCCGAGGTGGACAAACGCCCCGGCGCCAATGTCGCAGACATGCCAGGCCTGATAACCCTTCAATGCCATTTCGACGAGGTCGTAAACGTTGTGTTGCCCCTCACGCCCTGGTGGGTGAATGACGGGATGGAGGCGCTGGTTAGCCTGCAGGAAGACACCATCGCCGAGCGAGCCACGAGAGCATTTGAGCATCTGCTGATCATCGAGGCAGAAAGGCATGGCGGCGGGGCCCAGGGTGACCATGACCACCATGTGACGCTGGGCCAGTTTTTCGGCTCGGCTGAGAGGGATGCGGCCATGGGCGAGACGCCGACGCGGCCATTCCCCGACAGCACCGCAAGGCTGCTTATCCTGATTTCGCTGATCAACGCTGCACGAACAAACGCGCTGGACGGTATCGGTGACAGGATCGTTGTCCAGGGGGAGACCTGCGAGATTCTCAGGGTTGAGCATCTTGGCCGTATCCCGCCCTACACTATCGGGAAGGCCCTGTGCGACATTCTGCAAATGAGTTTTCTGCACCAACGGGGCAAACCGGTATCGGAGCATTACAAACAGCTGAATGCACAAAAGCTCCGACGCCAGACCGAAGCACAAGACAATGCAACCGGCGACGAGGGCGGATTTGATCCGCGCCTGATTTTTACCTTCAGCCTAAACCGCGAAGGTGAAGGTGCCGTATTCGACTCGGTCAAAACGACCAAAGCCGACGCTGCGCGCAGACTGTTTGCCTTATCCAATGATCGCATCACATGGGCGGTCATCGACAGCGGCATTGATGCGCAGCACCATGCTTTTCGAAAATACCCAGCCGGTCATGTGTTTGGCCAAATGGATGATTGGGATGAGACTGAGACGCCGCTTGCCCGTGACATGACGCGCGTTGTCGCGCGCTATGACATGACGCTTATTTCCGAATTGCGAAACCGCGACAGCCTGTTTGACAACACCGCGCGCCTCACGCTCGCACGGCGCATCCGGGACAATATAGACCTGCCTGCCGAGGATGGCGGCACCCGTGCCGCCGAGGCGGACGTGCTGAAGCTGCTGGACGAAGCGCAGGAGGATCTGGAAAAACGCCGCCCGCTGAACTGGGATCTGGTCGAACAAATCACGCGCCTGCGCCACGACCGCACGCCCGACAAACACCATGGCACGCATGTGGCCGGAACGTTGGGCGGGCGCTGGCCCGAAGCGCGTGGGGGCACGACTGTCTGGGTAGAAGGCATGTGCCCGGACATCAGGCTGATCGATTTCAACGTGATTGGCGGATCCCTGAGGGCGACCGAATTCGCGGTCATTGCCGCAATGCGGCTGATCCGTCATCTGAACGAGCGTAATGATTACATGGTGGTCCACGGCGCCAACCTGAGCCTTGCGATCCCGCATGACGTGACCAATTACGCGTGCGGGCGCACGCCGGTCTGTGTGGAGTGTGAGGCGCTGGTGAATAACGGGGTCGTGGTCGTCGCGGCTGCGGGAAATGCCGGGTACAACGTCTTCAAGACCAAGGACCGCGACATGCCCCTGCATACGGAGACCTCGATCGCCGATCCCGGCAATGCCGAGGCGGTGATCACGGTCGGATCGACCCATCGGCTTGAGCCTCATAACTACGGTGTCAGCTATTTCAGCAGTCGCGGCCCGACAGGTGACGGACGGATGAAGCCTGATCTTGTGGCGCCGGGCGAAAAGATCGACGCGCCCATTTGCGCACAGCAATTTGCCACCCTGGAAGGCACGTCGATGGCCGCGCCGCATGTCAGCGGGGCGGCGGCCTTATTGATGATGCGGTTCCCCGAATTGATCGGCAATCCGCAACGGATCAAGCAGATCCTGTGTAGCAGCGCGACTGATCTTGGCCGCGAACGGGCCTATCAGGGCTGCGGTCTGGTCGACGTGCTGCGCGCCCTGCAGTCAGTCTGAAGGGGTCTGGTATGAGCGAGATTTTCACACTTGAGGCTTTGCCCGCCCGCAAGGGCGACGGCCTGCTCCTGCATTTCGGCACGCAGGCCGCACCCAAACTGGCGGTAATAGATGGTGGCCCGTCTCGGGTCTATCAGCCCGCGCTGCGCCCGCGTCTATTCGACATTCGCGCGGCGCGGGGTCTTGCCGACACCGATCCGCTGGATATCGATCTTCTGATGATCAGCCATATCGACGATGATCATATCAAAGGCATTTTGGACTTTACGAAAGAACTGATAAAGCAGGGTGATCAGCAGCAGCCCAAATTCGCCCGCATCGCCACGTTGTGGCACAACACATTTGACGACATCATCGGCAATTCCGAGATCACCGAACAGGTAACCACGGTCCTTGCATCAATGGGCGATGCCGACTTTCCGGCAGGCACCGACCCGGACACAGCCTTTATCCTGTCCAGCGTTCGGCAGGGGCGCCAGCTGCGGCAGTATGAAGGTGTATTAAAGTGGGAAACGAACAACCCGTTCGATCCGCTCGTGATGATGTCCAAACCCGACGACCCGGACGTTACGCGCTTTGGTGGCGGGCTGTCGCTCAGCATCATTGGGCCGCGCCGGGATGAGCTGGAGGACTTGCAAAAGACATACGACAAGTTTTTGCGTGACAACAATCTAGGACGCGACAGTGTCGAGGCCGCATTGGCCGCGACGCAGGACAAAAGCGTACCGAACCTGTCGAGTATCGTCACTCTGGCCAAAACCGGCGGCAAGACGATCCTGCTGACCGGCGACGCTTTGGGCAGCAAAATCACCGACGCGTTGCAACAGCGCGGCATGACATGCGCCTGCACGCCGCTGAAGGTTGACGTGCTAAAGATGCCTCATCATGGCAGCGACCGGAACGTCACGCCCGAATTTTTCCGCCTGATCAAGGCCGATCACTATGTATTCTGCGGCGACGGCTCGCACGGCAATCCCGAGCGGGCGACGATCGAAATGCTGTTTGCCGAACAGGGCACGGACCCGGTCACGCTGCATTTTACCTATACGGTCGATAAAATTGACGAAAAGCGGCAGAAGGAGACCGAAAAACACCACAAGATGTGGGATCACGCAAGCCACAGCCTTGCTGCGCTTTTTGCAGATGAGCGTGCGAGCGGGCGAACGTTCACGATTTCCGAGCCGACTGACCGGACCGGTGTCAGGATAGATCTGCTTGATCCGGTCGCGATCCCGATGCGATGAGCTACCAACTGGTCAGCGATGCTCGGTGTCTGTGCACGGCTACCAGTGGGCGCGCTGAACGGCACTTTGCACACACCCCTGAATAATCTGTAGGAGATACCCCATGCCCCAAACTCCGACACCCACCGACAATCGCATCGGCCTTGCCCTGTCAGGTGGCGGTTTTCGCGCCACCTTGTATCATTGCGGCGCTCTGATCCGCCTGAACGAGCTTGGCTACCTGCCAAAGCTGGACCGTATTACCAGCGTCTCGGGCGGCTCGATCACCTCGGCACGGCTGGCCGCGCGCTGGACGGCGTTGCAGTTCGATGCAAATAGTATCGCCGTAAATCTGGATCAGGAGGTGATCCAGCCGTTGCGCCAGTTCTGCCGGCAAAATCTGGACGTCCGCACGATAGGCGGCGGGCTTATCCCGTTCACGAAATCCGGGACCGAAAGGCTGATTGATGCCTATGATACGCAGCTTCTGAATGGCATGACGCTGGATCAACTACCACAAAAGCCGGATTTCATCTTTAAGGCGACCAACCTGCAAACCGGCCGCAGTCTGCGCTTTTCGCGCAGACGGGTGGCCGATTATCTGGTGGGCGAGATACGCGACACCTCGAAATTCAAGGTCGCGCAAGCAGTTGCCGCCTCCAGTGCGTTCCCGCCGATCCTGTCGCCCGTCATTATTACGGTCAAGCCGTCTGATTGGAGCGACATGACGGGGGCCATATTATTTGGCCAGCAAAACTTCATGCAAACGCTGAACCTGACCGATGGCGGCGTGTACGATAACCTGGGGCTGGAGCGGATCGACCGGTTCGGCACCATCTTGTGTTCGGACGCGGGCAAGCCGTTCAACCACGGGCCAACCTTCGCGCTATTGTCGCCCAAGCAGATTCTGCGCGCGCTGGATATAGCCATGGATCAGTCCCGCGCACGGCGCACTTCGGCGCTCTTCGCGATGCAGCGGTTCACCGGGCAAAAGCTTGCCTATTGGGGGATTGATATGGGCAAAACGCTGGACCCTGCGCCCAGTCTGCTGCCGCACGCGCCGGACGTGGTGAGCAAGATCGCCGCAATACGCACCCGTTTGAACAAGTTTTCACCTGAGGAGCAGGGGCTGCTGATCAACTGGGGCTATGCCGGTTGTGACGAGCGGATGCGCAGTTATGTCGCGACTGATGCAACTGCGCCTGCGGGTTTGCCGATACCGGGGGTGCCTCTGACAGGGTCCCGCCACCCAGCCTGATGGACTGCTGGGCGGCGGGCCGTTAATTTTGTGGACTTGCGCGCTAATCCTTGGGGCTGGTTCTGTCCAACTCGGGGGTGATCGGGATGAATTCGGCGTCATCGCCCGGCGGCAGCCTGAAGGGGCCTTTGGCCCAGTCAGCGGCCTTCCAGTCCTCTTTGGCCTGCTCAATGCGATCCTTTGAGGACGGTACGAAATTCCACCAGATATAGCGTTTTCGTTCAGCGTTGCGCCACCCAGCGCCATCAGGCGGGCGCCTTGGGGCCCGGCCTTCACCGAAATCCGGTCGCCGGGGCGGAACACCATCATGCGGCCTGCCTCAAAGATGTCGCCCGAGACTTCGATGCTGCCGTCGGTCACGTAAACCCCGCGATCCTCGTGATTATCGAGCAGCGGAAAGGGCGCGCCGGGCTTCAGCACGACATCCAGATAGAACGTCCCGGAATGCATCGTCACCGGGCTGGCCTTGCCTTATGCATTGCCAAGGATCAAATGCGCGGTCATGCCGGTGTCTTCGATCAACGGCAGGCTGGCTTTCTTGTGATGCTCGAAATCGGGCGCCATTTCCTCGCTTTCTTCAGGCAGAGCGATCGAGGTCTGGATACCGAACAACTTGTGCCGTGATGCGCGGCCCGACTGGGCGGATGAAAGGCCTCGATTCCGATTTCCGGTGTCTCGACGCTTTGGGTGATGTCCCACCGCGTTGCACCATCGCGCATCCGTTGCTTTGAAAAATCCCGCAAAGGCGCGAAGAAGGCGTATTGGTCGGACGGATCGATCCTGTATTTCACCGTAACCATGGCGGCGCGGTCACTGCTTTGGCCATTGGTCAATGCAGGCGCTTGCGGCCATGCGGCGGCAGGGCCCGAATTCATCGTCTCGCCGTGCTCAATAGCAAATCGGTGTGTCGCCAGCGGGCCAAATAGCCGCCCCAATGCCGCGCTCATCAATGCCGCCGTGATCGACCGGAGCGTCGCGACCTGTCCCCAGACGACCGAGCCCAGCGACATGGAGCCAAAAAACACCATCAGACATACGGCAAGCCCGCGCGCGCACACAGTCCGGCAGCGCACGCGCGGATTGCGGTGGCCAGCATGGCGAGGTTGTGGCGCACATGGCGCAGGCCGGTTCCCATCTCGGACAGCAGGCTGCTATGACTTTCGCGCGCCGGAATGGCGGCAGGACGCCACAGCGAAAGGGCGGCAAGGATTACGATATAGCTTGCTGCATTCAAGACAAACGGCGCAGCAAGGCCCACGCTGGCGATCAGCACACCGGCGACGACAGGGCCACTGGCGCGGCTGATGTCGATGCCCATGGAATTCAGCGCAATTGCTGGCTTGGGTTCATCGCGTGGCACAAGGCTGAGAACAATCGCCCGCCATGCCGGTGCCGATTTCGTGCATCCATGTCCCGATGTTCCAGATCGGCGTTGCCGCCCACAATAGCGAAAACGCCGAGTGGGCGAAGGGAGAGAACGCGCCGCCAGGGCTGGATTTATCGATGGATGACACAGGCCAGATCCTCGTAGTGTCTTCGCGCATATGCGCAGGCGGCTCGAGCGCACAAATTGAGAAGAAAGCCAGTCACAGCGATCATTGCACCTGTGCCCGCCTGCCTGGCATGGTAAACAGCAGCGCTGCTCCGTCCGTTGCCCAATCGAATGATGTGACCGCGCCCGCCGGGGTTTGCAAACCACCCCCTGCGCTGACACGTTCGCCTTCGACATGGGACAGCCCGTCAGTCAGATGCACGAAGCGCAGCGTGTCGGGGTTTGCAAGGGCCGTGGTGTCGACTTCGGTCGCGCGGATCAGCCGAACGGTCGTATTGGATCTGCGGTTCAGGATCGCGCCCGATCCTGCCGGGCCTGCCAGCAACACATCACCGCTTTGCGGCATAGTCTTCTGGGCACAAGCTGGCGTGCCGCCCGGCTGATCCGGGATCAGCTAAATCTGCAACAGCTGCGCCGTCTGGCTGTCTGACGCATTGCGTTCAGAATGGATGGCCCCGGTGCCTGCGGACATCAGCCGTGCTTCTCCGCTAGATAAGCGATACGTTGCCCTGACCGTCGTCATGCCGCAGCTCGCCACTGGTACATAGGTCAGAATATCCTCGGGCTGGCGCAATTCGTGTCCGCCGTCATGGACTTCGATAGATAATTGCGCGCCCTGCGATGTAAACCAGTCGATCAGCTGTTGGCTCAGCGGCCATGGACAGATTGGGTCTTGTTTTCCCGCGCTTATCAGAATGCGCTTGCCTGCAAGGGCAGGGATGGCTGCCGCCGCCCACGGGATCAGAGGATGCAGCAATCCGACCAGATCGAACAGATCGGGCTGTGCCATTGCGACAGAGGCAAGGATGTTTGCTCCGTTGGAATAGCCAAAACCATTGACCGGCGCGCCAGGGATCTGCGCCTTGTGGGCCGCTACAAAATTCGCCATCGCACTGGTGCGGAGGGCGCGGTCGTTCATATCGCATGCGCCTTCGCCGGTGCGCTGGAAAAAACGCTCCGCCGCCATTTTGGACACATCCCCGCGGGGCGAAACGACGCCGGCGCCTGGGACACGCTGCTGCGCCAGATCAAAAGAACCGGTTTTCGTCGCGGCCGGTGCCGTGAAGGGCAAAGATCAGCGGCGCGCCCTCTGCCGGAACCTTGGGCAATGTGTGATAGGTCGTCAGTGACATGGCGATCTTCTTATGCTTCGATCGGGGGCAGCATGCTTTCGATCCGGGCGCGGTGCGGCTCGTACCGGGTGGGCAGTTTCAGGGAATCGCCCAAATGCGCGGTATCTTGGTCGCGGTCAAAGCCCGGCTCGTTGGTGGCAACCTCGAACAGCACGTCGCCGGGGCTACGGAAATAAATCGCCAAGAAATAGTCGCGATCAATGACAGGGGTCACCTGATATCCGGTATCCATCAATGCCTTGCGCACCTCCACTTGCGCCGCACGGATTTCAACTGAAAACGCGATATGGTGGACCGATCCGGCACTTTGACTGGCAGTGCGGCCACTGCTCAGTTCCTACAGATCGACCGTGTCGGCGGCGTTACCGCGCGCAACGCGGTAGCGGGTGACGTTGCCCGCAGTCTCTTCCTTCTGGTAGCCCATGAAGGTCAGCAACTCGCCCGTTGCCGCCGAATCCCGCAGCGTTAAACGCGCACCATGGAACCCCAGAATGCCGGCCTCTTCGGGAGCGTCTGTGTCGGTTCAGGGCGTGCGGCCACGTCCCGCGCTTTCAACCAGCGCAAAGCCATCGCCATCCGGGCCGTCAAAGTGCAGCAGGTTTTCACCCAGAAAGCTATCTTCGCTCAGACCGGCCACGGCATAACTTCCAAGCCGCTCCTTCCAGAAGCGCAGCGCACCTTTGGGCACGGAAAATTCGGTGGTGCCCACCTCGCCCGTGCCGCGGCGCCCCTTGGGGATGTGGCCAAAGGGGAAATATGTCATGACAGATCCAGGCGTGCCGACCTCATCGCCATAATACAGATGATAGAGGTCCGGCGCGTCGAAGTTGACGGTTTTCCTGATGCGCCGCAGACCCAGCGTCTGCGTGAAGAACGCGTTGTTTTCTGCGGCGTCGCCAGCCATGGATGTGACGTGATGCAGGCCTTAGATTTCTTTGATCATGTTTGCCTTTCAAATCGTCTGAGCGTTGCGACCAAGATAGGGCAATTGTCTATTGCTTGTAATGGGCGTTTTCTTGCATTTTTTGTTGTCGGTATCGCAATAATAAACATGCAAGATATCAAACCGAGCCGGGTTTTTATGAGGGGCGCCGAACTGAGCAGCGTTGCCGCCGCCGCCGCGCGCAGGCTATAAGTGATCCCCGCATTACTGCCAAGCTGGGGGCCGCGCTGGACCAGCTGATTTTGTGCGTACAACGTGGCGGTGGGTGGCTCTGACATGCAGGGGCGGTGTTAGCGGCGCGGTTTGGCCCCCGTGATGCAGTATTTCGATCAGGTCACCAGAGAGATTACGGGTGCCGTCTGACTGCCTAAACGCGGAAGCATCACCAACGACGGAGAGTCTCGGATTTCGCTCGCCCGGTCACGCGACGGCGTAACGATGCTGCCCCCGCTGGCCGCGACCTTCACGGAATTCTTCGAGGCCCATCTGCGTGAAGTTGACGAGCTAATCATCGGCGATCACGCATGACAGCCGCCGGTGCCTGCGGTGCGCAGCAGACAGCGGCGCCCGGCATATTGATTACCGGTCGCCGCTGTTATTGCGACAGGTATTACTCGCCCGGAAGAACGTGGCAGTTCTCGGAGGTCCAGTTCACGATCAGCTTTGATCCCGGCTTGCGGTTCAGGGTGCTCAGCTCGTCATGGGATTTCTGCACCTTGATCTCTTGGCCCGTCGAAGTTTCAAGAAAGATCATGGCCGTTCCGCCGACGAATTCGTCACCAACTACGGTCGCTTCGATCCCATCATGGTCGGCGGCTGGCATGCTAAGCTGCATGTTTTCGGCGCTGACAATAAAGGTGATCTTGTCGCCCGGCTTTGCGTTTTCCAATTCGGCCATCGGGATCACGGTGCTGCCGCCCTCGTGTTTGACGGCCCAGCCACCTTCGGCCTTCCCTTCGACAACAGCGTCAAAGATATTGGCCGAGCCAAGGAATTCCGCGACAAAGCGGTTATGCGGCTGGCGGTAGATTTCTTCGGGCGTGCCGATCTGCTCAATCTGGCCGCGGCTCATGATGACCACGCGGTCGGCCATGGAAAAAGCCTCGGACATCGAATGGGTGACGTAGACAAAGGTGATGCCCAGATCCTTTTGCAGGTTCGATAGTACTGCCTGCATCCGAACCTTGAGATGCGCATCGAGCGCTGACAGCGGCTCGTCCAGCAGCAGGATCTTTGGTTCGGTCACCAGCGCGCGGGCGAGTGCAACACGCTGGCGCTGGCCGCCGGACAGCTGGGCGATGTTGCGGTCGGCAAATTCGGTAATCTGCATCTTGTCCAGCCATTTGCGCGCCCGCTGGCTGCGTTCGGCCTTGCCCACGCCGCGCATCTTCAGCGAAAATTCGACGTTTTCCTGCACCGTCAGGAACGGAAACAGCGCAAGGCTCTGCCAGACCATCGGCGTATCGCGGTCCCATGTGGCGCGGCCATTCACCCGCTCGCCGTCAAGGTAGATGTTGCCGCTGGTGGGATCTTCGAGGCCGGCCAGCATCCTCAGGGTTGTGGTCTTGCCGCAACCGGACGAGCCCATGATCGCCAGAAATTCGCCCTGTGCGATCTCGAAATCGGCCCGTTCGACGGCGACAAAGTCACCGAATTTCTTGACCACATTGTCGAATTTAACGATGGCGTTCGATGTCATGGAACCGTCCATTTCTATTTCTTTCCTGCTTCGGGGTTGCGCAGCAGCAGCTGGGCCAGGACGATCAACGTGATCGAGCTTAGGAAGGCGAGCGAGCCGATGGCGTTGATGCGCGGACTGACCTGGCCCTGCAAGAAGCCGAGGATCTTCACGGGTAGCGTCTCGTTCAGGCCCGAGACGAACCATGCGACGGCGAATTCATCGAAGGACACGGCCATGGTGATGAACAGCGCGGCAAAGATCGCAGGCTTGGTAAAGGGGATGATGACGTGGCGCAGCGTCGCCCACTCGTTGCCGCCAAGGTTCCACGATGCCGCCTCAAGGTCCGGGTCCATCTGCGACAGGCGCAGGCGGATGATGGCCATGGCGAAGGGGCTGCACATCACGCCATGGGCGATGATCACCGATATCGTGCTGCCCGACAGGTTGATGCGCGACAGGAAGGCCAGCATCGCAAGGCCCATGATCACGACCGGGATCGTCGGCGGCAGCAGCGCGAGCGCGAGGTAGAAGGATTTGCCGAAAAAGTTATAGCGAAAATCGGTATAGGCGCCGCCAAAGCCGAGGGTGGTGGCGATCACGGCCACCGTCAGGCCCACGACCACCGTATTGCCAAAGCCCGACCAGACCAGCGGATCCTCCCAGATGGCGCGATACCATTCCAGAGAGAACTCCCCCAAGGGCAGCGACGGGAAGCGGTCGGAATTGAGCGAGAAGACAAAGCTGCCGGCGATGGGCGCAAAGATGAAGATCAGGCACAGCGCGATATGCAGCATCAGCCAGCCGTTGATGATTTTGCTTTCGTTGCCCATTATTTACCGCGCTCCTTGTAGGCGTAGGTGATGGCGGCAAAGGCCACGGTCATCAGCGTGCCGATCATCATGATCGCGACCACCGCAGCACGCGGCCATTGCTGGCCCGATTTAGTGATGTCGGTGATCATGATCGACAGCGTCGGCGGGTTGCCACCGCCAAGGTAGAGAGGGCTGACAAAGTCACCGAATGACAGGATGAAGGCGAACAGCGCCGCGACCACCAGCCCCACCTTTGCCGACGGCACCACCACCGCAAAGACCGTGCGCAGCCGCCCGCAACGCAGGTTATGGGCCGCTTCGATCAGGTCGCGGTTGACGAAATTCAGACTGAAGGTCTGCAAGAGGATCACCAGCGGCAGGCAGAGCGTCATCATGCCGACGAGCGTGCCGAATGTGTTGTTGAGCAGCGGAAGCGGTCCAAGGCCGATATAGCCCAGCGCCGCATTGATGATGCCCGCATCGGTCAGGAACACCTGCAGCGAATAGACCCGCACCAGATAGCTGGTGAAAAACGGAATGATCAGAATAAAAACCATCCACCGCTTGGCAGTATCGCTGAGTTTGAACGAAATCGCGTAGCTGGCCGGAAAGGCGATGGCGCTGGTCAGCACGGCGGCGGACGTGGCCAGGATCATCGTGCGCAGATAGGCGTCCCAGAAAACGCCGCGCGTCAGGATGCGCTGCCAGTTGCCGAAATTCAGGTCCGGCTGCATCTGGAACATCTTGACCGTCCAGAAGCTGATGGCGATCAGAAAGAGCAGCGGGAAAAGGAAGAACGCCAGTTGCCAGACCAAGAGCGGCAGCGCTAGCACAAGGGAGAACAGGCTGGGGCGTTTCATTGTTTCACGTCCGGATCAGTGGGGGTGCCGCCGGGGCCGATTGTGGCCCCGGCGGAATGCATTACGGCTCAGGAAGCCTTGTAATCGGACCAGAAATCGTTCCAATCGCCCAGATCCTGCTGCACGGGCAGCTGGCGGTACTGGATCAGGCCCTCGCGGATCATGTCCATCACGTTGCGCTCGCCCAGCACCATGTTCTGGCGCTTGGCCTCTGCCAGATTCGTGTCGTTCAGCACCTTCCAGCCGGCCTCGCTGGGGATCAGCGCAGGATAGGCCGCCATGTTGGCCGATTTTGCCTGACCTTCGGCCGACGTGATGTACTGGATCCACTTTTTGGCCATGTCGTAGTTCTGCGTGCCTTTCCCGATCGAGAAGGATTCGGTGAATTGCAGGCCGCCTTCTTCGGGAATGACGCTGCGCACCTTGGCGCCGTTCTTCTCCAGCACGCCGGTGATCCAGTCACCGATACCCGAGAACAGAGTCATCTGGCCGCTTTCCAGCGACGAGAAGGTTCCGCCGTAGTCAAAGAATCCGCCCACCTGCGGGCGCAGGCCCATCGCCTTGTCCTGCACCCCCTGCCATGCATCGGCGTCGATGTCGTAGGGTGACGGGTTGCCATTCCACAGGCTGATCTGCCCAAGGTTCGGCAGGTGCCAGTCGAAATGGCCCAGCTTGCCGGTGGCGCGGTCGTCGGAATAGACGGCGTAGGTCGATGCCTCTTCCTCGGTAAAGGCTTCGGTATTGTATGCGACCCCGAGGAAGCCGAAGCGCGTGATGACCGAATAGAGCTTGTCATCAACCCAGTGACCGGGAAATTTCTGGAATTCAGGGTAGAAATCGTCAAACGGATAATCCGCCGGGTCCAGTTCCTGAATATAACCTGCGGCGTTCAGCTGCTGGACGTATTCGCCGTCCGACAGGATCACGTCATAGGTGCCGGGGGGGGATTGCGCGATCAGCCCCAGCATGTTGTCGCCGCCGGTATAGTATTTCGGCGTGAACTTGACGTTGTTGGCCTCTTCAAACTCACCCACGATGTCCGGTTCGGCGTGGCCGTACCATGCCAGCATCGACAGGTTCACTGTTTGCGCCGAGGCGCGGATCGACAGGAAGGGCGTCGCCAGCGCAGCGCCTGCCGTCATGGTCAGAAGCTTGCGGCGGGTGGGCCGGATGAGCGAGTTGGTCATGGTGTCTTCTCCTAGTTGGAATCAGCATTTTGACATGCTTTTGATTTATTTCTTGGCATCCTGCGCGCCGCGGCGCGGGAATTCCGTGTTGATGGCGTCGACGATACCGCGGGTGCAGACCTCCAGCAGTATATCACCTTTTTCAGCTGTCGCTTCCTTGGGCGAGGACAGTGTGCCGGGGGCCGGGGTCCAGTCCGGCTTGGCCGGGTAGATGTCATAGGGTGGGAAGGTGGCCGGCGCATGTTCGACCGCGTCCTTCAGCGATACCAGATCGGGATGCAGGCGCAGCATCAACGATGTCTCCAGCACACCGCCATGTTCGATGTCCCAGCCCAGGAAGCCGTTGGGATAAAGCTTTTCGATCGAGGCCTGATCGACGAAATCCCAATAGGACAGCACCATGACCGTCACATCGTCTCTGCCGTCCCAACGCAATTCGCGCAGCGCCAGATCAATGGCCTCGGTGATGAACCATGAATTCTCGAAGTGGCCATTGACGATGCACAGGTTGCGAACGCCGTGGCGCACGAATTCCTTGACCACGTCCTTCAGCGCATTGACCAGTGTGGCGCCATCGAGGCTGGTCGTGCCGGGAAAGAAATTTCCGCCGCCCGATTTCTGGTGCGATTTGTAGCCGTAGGTAAAGGGCGGTGCGACCAGCGCGCCCACCTCGCCGGCGACGCGGCGGGCGAATTCGGTGGGCAGCAGGACGTCGACATGCATCGGCATATGGTGGCCGTGCTGCTCCATCGACCCGAGCGGGATCAAAATCGGCACGTCGCCGCCCTGCACCCTTTTCTGATAGTCAGGCCAAGGCATTTCAGCGGCGAAAACGGTGGATTTTGTCATGTGATCCTCTTTTGCTGAGCCTGTTGAGCGTAGCGCAGCTTGCGCCATGCGCGAAATTCATAGTAATAATGTTTGGATAAGGATTATTTATGATGCGCCGTTTCACCAACCTTCAGACCGACCTGTTGCGCACCTTCGTGACGGTGGTCGATCTGCGCAACTTCACCGAAACGGGACGGGCCTTGGGCCGGACGCAACCGGCGATTTCGCTGCAGATCAAGCGGCTGGAGGAAGTGACAGGCGTCAAGCTGCTCGGCGACAGCCGCAAAAAGATCGAGCTGACGGCCGATGGCCAGGTTCTGCTGGAATATGCGCGCGAGATCTTGCGCCTCAATGATCGCGCGGTGGCCAATCTGCAACGGGCCAAGCTGCTGGGGACCCTCAGTATCGGGTTGCCAATCGATTATTCGATCGAGTTCTTTCAGAAGATCATTGGCGAATTCAGCCACGCCAATCCGCAGGTTCTGCTGGATATCCGCTGCAACCGCAGCCGCGAGCTGCTGGCGGCGTTGCATGTGGATGATCTGGACATGGCGATCTGCATCACCGATGTGGTGCCCGCGCCGGACCTGTCCTTCTATTGGTCCGAACCGCCGGTCTGGGCTTGCGCGGCGGATTACCGGGTCGACCCGAATACGCCCGTCCGGATCATCGCCCACCCCGAGGGGTGTTTCTATCGCAAGCGGATGACCGATGCGCTGAATATCGAAGGGCGCGAATGGCGCGTCGCGTTCGAAAGCCCTGGCATCTCGGCACTGCAAAAGGCCGTCGTGGCGGGGATGGGCGTGACCGCGCTGACCAGTAAAACACTGTTACCGGGGATGCGCATCCTCAGCCCGATAGAGGGGTTTCCCAAGCTTGCCAATATTCACATCGGCCTGTTTTACAAGCATATCAAGATGTCGGATGCGGCACTGAAGCTGATTGAACAGATCACGGACGGTGTCAGCGCGTTTCAGTCGCTTACCCACGCTCGGGCCACGTAACCACCGCTTTTGCAAAAGGAAATCAACCGCCCTTCATATACGGCATCAGCACGACCTCACTGTCAGGCTTTACCTCGGTAAACCACGAGTTTCGATAGACCAACCCATCGACCGCAAGCGATACTCCGCGGTCGATCTGCGGCTTAAGCCCCGGATACTTGGCAACCAGAGCGTCCAGCAATTCCTTGAAATTGCACGCTTCTACCTCGACAACTTCGCTGCCGCCTGCGTGACCGCGCAGGGAGCCCCAGAGTTTGACCGTGACCATCGTCTTAGCCTTCTGCCATGATCGCCTTGAGGATCCTGGGCGGCGACATCGGCAGTTCGGTCAGGCGCACGCCCACGGCGCGGCTGACCGCGTTTGACAGCGCTGCAAGGGGCGGCACGATCGGCGTCTCGCCCACGCCGCGCACGCCGTAGGGGTGGCCGGGGTTGGGGATTTCCAGGATCACTGTGTCGATATTGGGCAGGTCCGACGCCACCGGAATACGGTAATCGAGGAAGCCGGCGTTTTGCAAAAGGCCATCCTCGCCATAAATGTATTCCTCGTTCAGCGCCCAGCCGATGCCCTGCGCCGCGCCGCCCTGCATCTGGCCCTCGACATAGTCGGGATGCACGGCCTTGCCTGCATCCTGAAACACGGTGTAGCGCAGCACTTGGGTCGCGCCGGTTTCGGGATCAACCTCCACATCGGCCAGATGTACGCCAAAGCTGACGCCGGCGCCTTCGGCGTTAACCTCGTGATGGCCCGCGATCGGCCCGCCGGTTTCGGACGAAATCGCCGCAATTTCGGCCAGTGTCATCGGCTCGAAATTGCCAGCGTTGGGGCCGGACGGTTTGGCGGCGCCATCCTCCCAGATCACCGCGTCGGCGTCGATGCCCCAGATTTTCGCCACGCGTTCGCACATCACGCGGATCGCGTCGCGCGCGGCCTTGATCGTGGCAAGGCCGACGGCAAAGGTCACGCGGGAGCCGTCGGTGACGTCGTTATGGCCGATGCTGTTTGTGTCGGTTATGACGGTGCGCACCTTGTCGTAGGGGATGCCCAGTTCCTCGGCAGCCATCATCGAAATGGACGCGCGAGAGCCGCCGATATCTGGGTTGCCTTCGGTGACGCCGACGGTGCCGTCGCTGTTGATGATCATGGAGACGGACGTATTTCCGCCAAAGTTGAACCAGAACCCACAGGACAGGCCGCGCCCCTGATTTTCGCCCAGCGGCGCATCGTAATGGTCATGCGCCTTGGCCGCCTCCAGCGTGGCCAACAGGCCGATCTGATCGAAGGTCGGCCCGTAGGAGGATTTCGTCCCGGCATCGGCGGCGTTCTTGATCCGCACGTCCAGAGGGTCCAGATCCAGCTGCTGGCACAGCTCGTCCACCACGCTTTCGACCGCATAGATTGCCATCGGCGCGCCGGGCGCGCGGTAGGCGGCCTCCTTGGGGCGGTTGGTCAGGGCGTTCCAGCCCTGGGTGCGCACGGCTTCCATGTTGTAGGCGGCAAAGGCGGCCTGCGCGCCCATGTCGACGGTGCCGCAGGGAAATGCGCCGCCCTGATAGCGCAGCTTGGCCTCGCCCGCGGTGATGCGGCCATCGCGTGTCATGCCGATGCGCACATCCATCGAGGACGACACGGTGGGGCCGGTGGCGCGGAAGACATCCACGCGGCTCATCACGATCTTGACCGGGCGGCCGGATTTGCGGGATAGCGCCAGCGCGACGGGTTCGATGAAAACGGTGGTCTTGCCGCCAAAACCGCCGCCGATTTCAGACGCGGTCACGCGCAGCTGGCTGCCCTCCATGCCCATGATCCCGGCGCAGAGGTCGCGCACCATGAACTGCCCTTGGGTGCAGCACCAAAGATCGGCCTTGCCGTCCGTGTTGTAGGAGGCAAGGCAGGCGTGCGGCTCGATATAGCCCTGATGGGTCGCGGCTGTGGTAAAGCTGCGCTCGATGATCTTGTCAGCCTTGGCAAAGCCGGCCTCCAGATCGCCATGGCCGAATTCGCAATAATGCGTGACGTTGGGGCCGCTGCCCTCGGGCACGGATTCGTCGGCGCGGGCCTCTTGCACCACCGGCGCGTCCGGCTTCATAGCCACGTCCACGTCGGTGACATGGGGCAGGGGTGTGTAATCCACCTTGATCAATTTCAGCGCCGCTTTGGCGGTGGCCATGTCCTTGGCCGCGACGGCCGCAACAGCGTGGCCGTCATAGAGCACCTTGCCCCGCGCAAGGCAGTTGTCTTGCACATCGCGCAGGTCGGCGTCGTCGGGGATGCCCCAATCGGCGGAGGTGACGACCGCCTTGACGCCGGGCAAGGCCAGCGCCTCGGACGCGTCGATGCTGTTGATAATCGCATGAGCGTGCGGGCTGCGCAGGATCAGGCCGACTTGCATGCCCGGCACGCTGAAATCCGCGCCATAAAGCGCGCGGCCCGTTACCTTGTCGACGCCATCGGGTCGGGCGACACGGGTGCCGACGACCTTGAAATCCGCCTTGGTTTTTGACTGGAAGTTCATGTCATGCGCCTCTCATGTCGGCGGCTGCGATCTGGACAGCCTTGATGATCTTGTCATAGCCGGTGCAGCGGCAGAGGTTTCCGGCCAGCCAATAGCGGATTTCGGTATCGGTGGGGTCGGGGTTACGCTCCAGCAGGGTTTTGGCGGCGACCAGAATGCCGGGCGTGCAGATGCCGCATTGCAGCGCGGCATGGTCGATGAACGCCTGTTGAAGCGGGTGCAGCGCCTCGCCGATGGCCATGCCTTCAACCGTCTTGATCTGCGCGCCCTGCGCCTCGGCGCCCAGAACGAGGCAAGAGCAGACCAGCCGCCCGTCCATTTCAACCGTACAGGCGCCGCAATCGCCGGTGCCGCAGCCCTCCTTGGCGCCGCTCAGGTCCAGACGATTGCGCAGCGCGTCCAGCAGCGTTTCTTCGGGCGCGCAGACGAATTCGGCGTCGTCGCCGTTGATGGTGGTCGATACGTGGATATTCTTCATGTGTTCTCTCCTGCGCGGTCCTTGGCGCGGCTCATGGCGATGCGCGCGGCGCGTTTGGCCAGCACTCCGGCGACCGTGGTGCGAAATTCGACTGTGCCGCGCTTGTCGTCGATGGGGCTGGCGGCGGCCTCGCAGGCGCGCACCAGCGCGGCGATGACCGGGTCTTCCAGCTTGGAGCCGGTGATGGCGTCCGCGGCATCCGGCACCAGCACCGCGCGGGGACCAACGGCGCCCAGCGCGACGCGCGCCGATTTGATCGTGCCGTCGCTGGCCAGTTCGATATTTACCCCGGCAGAGGCGACAGCGATGTCCATTTCGGTGCGCGGGATGAACCGCAGATAGGCATCAGAGGCGGCAGCAGGCCTCGCGGGCAGGAAGATGGAGCTGACGAATTCCCCCTTGCCCAGAACGGTCTTGCCGGGGCCGGTCACGAAATCCTCGACGTTGCAATCGCGCGCACCGTCCGGACCCTCGATACGCGCGACGGCAGCAGCAGCGATCATCGCCGGGACCGAGTCCGCGGCGGGGCCACCGTTGCACAAATTGCCCGCCATGGTGCAGCGGCCCTGGATCTGGGTCGAGCCGATCAGCTCGCACGCCTCGACCACGCCGGGCCACATGGCGCGTGCGCCGGAATGTTCGCCCAGTTTCTGGCCGGGAACGGCGGCGCCGATGCGCAGGCCGCCATCCTCGGGGGTGATATCGGCAATGCCGCTCAGATTTTTGATGTCGATGATCGTCTCTGGCTCGATCATGCCGGAACGAAGCTGCACCAACAGGTCAGTGCCGCCGCCAAGGATGCGCGCGGCACCCTCGCTGCGGGCGAGAATATCAGACACTTCGGCCGCGGTCTGCGGTTTCATGTATTGCATCGGTTGCTCCATGGCTTGCGTGTCGGCCAGATCCGGCGCCCTGCGCCGGAGCCGCCGGGATGCGGGCATTTGCACCCGAGTAAACCTGAAACAGGGCTTGCCTGCAATCGGTTCCACCGCGAATTCCGGGCCGATACCGCCGCAAGCTACCCTATAGGGCATGGCACGCATTTGTTGGGTTGCAGCGCGCCGCCGCGCCGGCCACGTTGCGCCGATCGACCGGCGCGCAGTTGCGGCCCTCGCAATATGATGCGTGTATGAGCGAACCTTTGCCATGAATGACCTCTGGGACGGCCTGATCAATGCGGCGTGGCTGGTCATCAGTTTTGATGCGGACCTCTACGAGATCGCGGCGCGCAGCTTGCGCGTCACGCTGGCGGCGTTGCTGATCGCCTCGGCCATCGCCCTGCCACTGGCGGCGCTGCTGGCGGTGCAGCGGTTTCGCTTTCGCCGGGCGACCATCGCGGTGCTGAATGCGCTGATGGGCCTGCCGCCGGTGGTGGTGGGGCTGATCGTCTACGTATTCCTGTCGCGCAGCGGCCCGTTCGGTGTGTTGGGTTTGCTGTTCACGCCGACCGCCATGATCATCGCGCAGGTCATCATCATCGTGCCGCTGATCGCCTCGATCGCGCACCAGTCCCTGCGCGAGTTGTGGGCTGAATACCATGATCTGCTGATCTCGATGAATGCAGGCCGGGTGCAGCGGATCATCACGCTGCTGTGGGATGGACGCCGCGCATTGCTGACCGCCGCGCTGGCCGGCTTTGGCCGCGGCGTGGGCGAGGTAGGCGCGATCATGATCGTGGGCGGCAATATCGATCATCTGACGCGGGTGATGACAACCGCCATCGCGCTTGAAACGGGCAAGGGCAATTTCGCGCTGGCGCTGGGGCTGGGCTTTGTGCTGATCGCGCTGTCGATCATGGTGAACCTCGCCATCCACCGGCTGAGCCAAACCGAAACGGAGGGCCGGTGGTGAGCGCGCTTTTGCCCATGCGCGCCACTGGCGCCTGCGTGCACCGGCGCGGCAAGCGTCTGATCGGGCCAATAGATCTGGTGCTGGACGGGCAGGGGATTACCGCGCTGATCGGTCCGAACGGGGCCGGTAAATCGACGCTGCTGAAGGCTCTGCACGGGCTGGAACGGCTGAGCGCCGGGCGCATCGAATGGGCCTGCCCGCAGGCGCGCGCCGAGCAGCTTCAGGCATTTGTATTCCAGACGCCTGTGATGCTGCGCCGCTCGGTGCTGGACAATCTGACCTATCCATTGCGGCTGGTGCGCACACCCCGCGCTGCCGCACGCGCGGCGGCTGCCGAATGGTGCGCGCGCATCGGCCTTGAGGGAATGGAGGCGCGGCTCGCTACGGTTCTTTCGGGCGGCGAAAAGCAAAAGCTTGCACTGGCCCGCGCGCTGATCACCCGGCCCCAGGTGCTGTTCCTGGACGAGCCGTCGGCCTCTCTGGACGGTCGCGCCACCCGCGAGATCGAAGCGCTTTTGATGCTTGCAACCGGCGCGGGAACCCGTATCGTCATGGCGACACACGACATGGGGCAGGCAAGACGTCTGGCCCGTGAGGTAGTATTCATGCGCAGCGGCGAGGTGCACGAGATCGCCGCAGCCGCCACTTTTTTCGATGCCCCCCGCACGGACGCCGCCAGGGCGTTTCTGGCAGGCGACATCGTCGACTGAAACCCACAAGCGTTTCCCAAAAGGAGCTATCCCAAATGCGTCAACTGACCCTTGCCATTGCTGTCGCCCTGACCGGCGCCGCCGCCAATGCCGAAGAGATGAAGATGGCCGTGACGACCAGCTTTCACAATTCCGGCCTTGCCGACGTGCTGCTGCCCGAGATCAAGCAAGACACCAATATCGACGTGCAGCTTCTGGTCGTCGGCACCGGGCAGGCGATCAAGCTGGGCGAGGCTGGCGATGTTGATGCGGTCCTCGTCCATGCCAAGGCCGCCGAGGAAAAATTCGTTGCCGAGGGCCACGCCACGCATCGCCGCGAGATCATGTACAATGATTTCGTCATCATCGGCCCCAAGGAGGACCCGGCAGGCGCGCGCGAGGCAGACAGCGCAGGCGCGGCCCTGTCGGCCATCGCCGAGGCCGAAGCCCCCTTTGTCAGTCGCGGCGATGACAGCGGCACACACAAAAAAGAACTGAGCCTGTGGAGCGCGGCGGGCTTTGGCATCGGCGCGCAGGGCGATTGGTACAATGCCGTCGGCGCCGGCATGGGCGCGGCGCTGAACACCGCGTCGGGGCTTAACGCTTACATCATGTCCGACCGTGCCAGCTGGCTGAATTTCGGCAACAAGGGCGATCTGGAATTGTTGTTCGCGGGCGATCCGCTGCTGTTCAACCAGTACGCGTATCTGCCGGTGGATCCCGCCAAGGGCGACCACGTCAAAAGCGATCTGGCCGAAGAACTGGAGGTCTGGCTGACCAGCGCCCGCGCCAAGGAGCTGATCGACGGCTACCAGATCGAGGGCGAGCAACTGTTCACCTTCAACGCCGAGATGACGGACATGTCTAAGGCCGCTGAATAGCCTTCGAAGCTGGTTGAAGACAGACGCGGCGCATCCATCCGGGTGCGCTGCGTTTTTCATGGGGCTGTCAGCCTTCGCGATGCGGGCGCAGGGCCTCTTGCATGGCGGTGATCATCGCATCGCGCCGCGCCAGCATGTCCGCGTGGCTCATGCCATCTGCCGCCCTGTTGGCGCCATCCACCAGCATCGCTATGGTGTCGTCATCAAGGTAAGGGCGGCCCATATCATCCCACCAGCCGTTGAACGTGTCTTTGAAATGATCGCAGAACGCCTGCAGCCCGCCCGGACCGGCGCCCATGCTGAAGCATGCCGTAGGCCCCATCGCGGCCCAGCGCAGGCCCGGCCCGGCCCACATCGCCTTGTCGATGTCACCGACGCTGGCGACGCCCTCCTTGGCCAGGTGGATGGCCTCGCGCCAGACGGCGGCTTGCAGGCGGTTGGCGACATGGCCGGGCACCTCCTTGGTGACGCGGATCGTGACCTTGCCGATGCTCTCGTAGAACGCGGCGGCGGCATCGGCGATGCCGGGGCCGGTGCGTTCGTTCCCCATTACTTCGACCAGCGGCACCAGATGCGGCGGGTTGAACGGATGGCCCAGCACCAGCGGCGCGGGGTCGCTCCAGCCGCCCTGCATCTGGCCCAGCGTCAGCCCCGAGGCGGAACTGGCGACGATGGCGCCTTGCGCCAGCGCCGGTTCGATTTCGGCAAAGACGGCGTGTTTGACGGATAAGCGTTCGGGCACGTTTTCCTGCACGAACGCCGCGCCGTCCACGGCAGCGGCCGCGCTGGTGTGGAAGGTCAGGGCATCGGGCGTGCCGCGTGTCGTCAGGCCCAGCCGGGTCAGGGTCGGCCATGCGGTTTCGATATACACGCGCGTCTGCGCCTCGGCCTTGGGCGAGGGGTCGTAAATGGCGACCGAGCGGCCAGAGGCCAGAAACAAGGCAGCCCAGCTGGCGCCGATGACGCCCGCGCCGAGGCAGGCCGTATGTGCATGATCCATCAGAACAATCCCGGATTGAGAGGGGAGGCCGCGGTCATGCCGCCATCCACGGTAAAGCTGGCGCCGCTGACATAGGCCGCCTGATCGGAGGCCAGCCAAGACACCATGTTCGCGATATCTTCGGGCGTGCCCATGCGGCCCACGGGGTGGCGCGCCAGCGCGTCTGCTCTGGCCGCCTGCGGATTTTTCGCAAGCGCGAAGGCGTCATCGGCCATTTCCGTCATTATCCAGCCCGGCGCGATAGCGTTGCAGCGCACGTTCGGTCCGTGATCGACGGCGATGGAGCGGGTGAGGCCGTGCACAAACGCCTTGCTGGCGTTATAGAGCGCCATCGAAGGGTCCGCCGCCGTGGCCGAGATCGAGCCGATATTTACGATCACGCCGCCCGATCGCTCCATGTCCGGCAACACGGCGCGGCACATGTTGAACACGCCCCGGCAATTGGCACCGATCACCAGATCCCAGTCCTCATCGGTGCTGTCCAAAGTGCTCTTTTCCACCTGAACGCCTGCATTGTTGACCAGCAGCGTCACCCGTCCCAGCGCCTGCGCGGCGGCCAGTATCCGGCTGGCGCCCATTGGCTCGGCCACGCTGGCCTGCACCCAATGCGCCGCATCGGGAAGCTCCGGTCCCCGAACATTACGCCCGCAGCCAAGAACGGTATAGCCGTCCGCCATCAGACGCAGCGCAATGGCGCGCCCGATGCCGCGTCCGGCGCCGGTGACGATTGCGACCTTTTCACTCATGCGAAATTCTCCGGCGGGCGGCGTTTTCCATGTGGGAAACGGGCGCGCAAAACAAGTGTTTTGCGCATCACAGCCTCATTTGCTGGACTTGTGCGCTAAGGCCGCCATCTAGTACCCAAAGCTGCCCGGACGCATAGCGCGCCTCGTCGCTGGCCAGCCAATTGACCAGATTGGCGATGTCGTCCGGCGTGCCGTAGCTGCGCATCGGGTGCACATCGCGCACCGCTTGTTGCAATGCGCCGATGTCCTTGCCGCCCCCACCCGATCCGTCGCCGGTAAAGAAGCTTTGCAGCATCGGCGTGTCGATATAGCCCGGACAGATCGCGTTGACGCGGATCCCCTCGGGACCGTGATCGCAGGCCATGGCGCGGGTCAGCGCATGGACCGCGCCCTTGGTCGCACAATAGGCGGCAAGGCCGGGATCGGCGATGAACCCGTCATAGGAGCCGAAATTGATCAGCGATGCGGTCTTGCCGTTCGCTGCGGCCTTGCGCAGCAGCGGCAGGGCGTATTTCGACGTCAGGAACGTGCCTGTGACGTTGACGGCAAAACTGCGGTTCCATTCCTCCAGCGTGGTATCCTCGATCGTCTTTTCGACCTCGATACCGGCGGCGTTTACCAGAATGTCCAGCTTGCCAGCCTCGGCCTCTACGCGGTCCATTGCCGCGCGCACCTCATCCTCGCGGCTCACATCCAGCCGGATGAAATCAGCATCGCCGCCGGGCAGGTCCAGCGAGCCGCCCTCGCTGAGATCCGCCGCATAGACCCGCGCACCTTCGGCCAGAAACCGCGCGCAGATGGCGCGACCGATACCGCCGCGCCCGCCGGTGACGACGGCCGTCTTGCCTTGCAACTTCATGCAGCCTCTCCGGCAGCCTTGGCATAAGCGTCCAGCACCAGGCCGTGGAAATGGTGCACCGCATGTTCGGATTTGCCCGAGCCTGTAGGGTCGTTGACGATGCGCCCCTGCGTGAAGGCCGACGTGCTCATCCCGCGCTGAACGCTTTCAACCAGTCCGATATCCTCGGGTTGCAGCACCTCGTCGATATAGCGCATCGCGTCTATTTCCATCGGGTCGGGGTCGGGCGTCTCCAGATAGAAATCATACGTCTCCAGCGTGCGGTCCGGCCCCATCGGGATCACGTTTAGCACGATCATGCTGGAGCGGCCCGGATAGCGCATCAGACAGGTCGTCGGCCACAGCCACCAAACGGCGTGGGTCTTTACCGTGGCGTTGGATACGTCATAGGCGCTGTTGGGGCTGGTTCCTGCTTCGGCCATGTGGCTGGAATAGATGCCGTAGGTCGTGACCTTGTAGGTGTCCATATCAACCAGATCGCAGAAGTCCTTGTGCGCGGTCGGGCAGTGATAGCATTCTAGGAAATTGTCGACGACATTCTTCCAGTTCGATTTGATGTCATAGGTCAGGCGACGACCGAAGGTCAGGTTCTCGATATCTGGCGCCCAGTGGCGGATCTCAGTCTCCAGATTGCCGGTCTGCTCGGCCAGCGATTTCGCGTGGCGGTCCAGATTGACATAGACGAAGCCGCAGAATTCCTCGACCTGAACCTCGTCCAGGCAAATCTCGGAGAGCGTGAAATCTTCCAGATGTTCGGTTTCCGGCGCGCGGATCAGCTGTCCGTCCAGCTTGTAGACCCAGGCGTGATAGGGGCACATGATGCGGCTGGTTACGCCCTCGCCGCTCAGCAATTCATGCGCGCGGTGCTTGCACACGTTGTAGAACGCGCGCAGCACGCCGTCGCGGTCGCGCACGATGGCGACCGGCTGGCCCGCGATCTGCAGCGCCAGATAGCTGCCGGGCTCGCGCAGTTTTTCAACGTGGCAGACCCATTGCCAGTGCTTTGCCAAAATCGCGCGCAGATCGGCGTCAAACCATTTCGGCTGGGTATAGGCGTCGCTGCGCAGGGACAGGGACCGGCTGCTATCGGTGTCATAACCGCGCCGGATGGCGGTGAAATCATCTGCCGAGGGAAACTGGGTCATGGCATCGCTCCGGTGGTCAAAGGGGCAAGGGCGGCAGGGCTGGTCGTGCCGCCAACCGTCATTGCAAATCATGGCGTGGATAGTGCGGAAATATATGCACCAATGGCCATAAGTTTAGCACAGATGGACACGCCTGCGCCAGTGTACCGCGGTTTCGGCCATCCTTATCCAATCGGTGACGGGACCGGCTCGGGCGTGTAGTGGCCGTGCTCACCGATACTGTCATATAGGCGGAAATCCGGCGCATATTTGCGGCGCAGACGCGCCTCTGTCTCGTCGCTCAGCGACAGGGGGGCGGCGGGCGAGGTGTTTATCCGGGTGGCCTTGACGGCAGTACCCATGCGCCCCTCCAGATAGCGCTCCAGCGCCGGTTGGTCTTCGTAGCGGAAAAGATGCGTTGCCGCCGTCCCGTTGCGCTGTGGTTCCAGAAATTTCGACTGCGAGCCGACATTGGCATGGCGCGGCTGCTTGCCTTTCAGATAATCCTGCGCGAACGCATCAAAGCTGATCCCCGCCGTGCTGGTCGGCTTGCCCTCCAGAAACGGGCGCTGGCGATAGCGATACCAACTGCCCAGCCAGTCGATGGGATCGCGCATGACCGCGATGACATGCAGATCGGCGCCGATGAATTTCTCCAGCGCCGGGCGGAAAAACCGGTTGTAGCGAAAAACCGGGGCATGTTTCAGTTCTGGCGGATCGGTCACGATCATCGAGGCAAACGGCGCCAATGCGGCCTGCCAGGCGGTGGTGCCGGTCTTGGGGACCGACAGGAATACCAGTTTATGCTTGGAAAACACCAACATATCTTGCTCCGTTGCCGCCGGATCGGGCGTAACCTTTCTTTAACACTTCTGCGCGAAAGTGAAGGTATGAACAATTTTCTTGAAATGTTCACCATTTGTGTTCATTTAGGGTGAGAACAGGTAGCGAACAAACGCAACAATTGCCGAGAGTGGCAGGGTGTGGAATAAGGACGAAACGCAATGGCAACGGCAGATCTTTTGAGCATGGACAACAAGAAAAGCGCAGACAAGCAAAAGGCCCTCGATAGCGCGCTTGCGCAGATCGAGCGGCAATTCGGCAAAGGCTCGATCATGAAGCTGGGCGGCGAAAATGCCATCCAGGACATCGAATCGACGTCGACAGGCTCGCTGGGTCTGGATATCGCTCTTGGTATCGGCGGCATTCCCAAAGGGCGCATCATCGAGATTTATGGTCCCGAATCTTCGGGCAAGACCACGCTGACGCTGCATTGCGTCGCGGAAGAGCAGAAAAAGGGCGGCGTCTGCGCCTTTGTCGATGCCGAACATGCGCTGGATCCGCAATACGCACGCAGGCTGGGCGTTGATCTGGACGAGCTGCTGATCTCGCAGCCCGACACAGGCGAGCAGGCGCTGGAAATCGTCGATACGCTGGTGCGGTCCGGTGCGGTCAGCATGATCGTCGTCGATTCGGTCGCGGCCCTCACGCCAAAATCCGAACTTGAGGGCGACATGGGCGACAGCAGCGTCGGCGTGCATGCCCGCCTGATGAGCCAGGCCATGCGCAAGCTGACCGGCTCGATCAGCCGCACCAAATGTACGGTGATTTTCATTAACCAGATCCGCATGAAGATCGGCGTCATGTTCGGCTCGCCCGAGACGACGACGGGGGGCAATGCACTGAAATTTTACAGCTCTGTGCGTCTGGATATTCGCCGCATCGGTGCGCTGAAGGACCGCGAGGAAATCGTTGGCAACGCCACCCGCGTCAAGGTGGTCAAGAACAAGGTAGCGCCGCCCTTCAAGCAGGTGGAATTCGACATCATGTATGGCGAAGGCATCTCGAAAATGGGCGAGATACTGGATCTGGGCGTCAAGGCTGGCGTGGTCGAAAAATCCGGTAGCTGGTTCAGCTATGGGGATGAGCGAATTGGTCAGGGACGTGAAAATGCCAAAACGTTTCTTAAGGAAAACAGCACCATGGCACTGCAAATTGAAGACAAGATCCGCGCCGCACATGGTCTGGATTTTGACATGAGTGGCGCCGCAGACAGCGGCGGCGATGATGACCTGATGGAGGCGTAAGCCTGCGTAGATAACTGCCAGGCCCGGCCGCCATGCGCGCCGGGCCTTTTTCTTGCGGTGGACAGGCGCGGCGGGGACGGATAATCAGGAAACGCCCGACTATCCTGCAAACTCCGCGAAAAGAGATCCCAAAACATGGCGACGCTGAACGACATCCGCTCGACCTTCCTCAGCTATTTCGAACGCAACGATCACCGCATTGTCGAAAGCTCGCCGTTAGTGCCGCGCAATGATCCGACGCTGATGTTTACAAATTCGGGTATGGTGCAGTTCAAGAACCTCTTTACCGGGTTGGAAACACGCGACTATGTGCGCGCCACCTCCAGCCAGAAATGTGTGCGCGCCGGCGGCAAACATAACGATCTGGACAATGTCGGCTACACCGCGCGCCATCACACGTTCTTTGAGATGATGGGCAATTTCAGCTTTGGCGATTATTTCAAGGAAGACGCGATCCGCTTTGCCTGGGAATTGCTTACCCGCGATTTCGGAATTGATAAATCCAAACTGCTGGTGACGGTTTACCATACTGACGAAGAAGCGGCGAGTATCTGGAAAAAGGTCGCCGGCTTGCCGGATGATCGCATCATCCGCATCGCCACGGACGATAATTTCTGGTCGATGGGAGCCACTGGCCCTTGCGGGCCGTGCTCGGAGATTTTTTATGACCACGGTCCCGAAATCTGGGGCGGCCCTCCGGGCAGCCCCGAAGAGGATGGCGATCGCTTTATCGAGATATGGAATCTCGTTTTCATGCAGAACGAGCGGTTCGAGGACGGCACGCAGCGCGATCTGGATATGCAGTCGATCGACACCGGCATGGGGCTGGAGCGGATCGGCGCGCTCCTGCAAGGCAAGCACGACAATTACGACACCGATGTCATGCGCGCCCTGATCGAGGCGAGCGCACATGCCACCAGCACCGATCCGGACGGGCCGGGCAATGTGCATCACCGCGTGATTGCGGATCATTTGCGCTCGACCTCGTTCCTGATGGCGGATGGCGTGATGCCGTCCAACGAGGGGCGCGGCTATGTCCTGCGGCGGATCATGCGGCGCGCCATGCGTCATGCACATCTGCTGGGCGCCAAGGATCCGGTGATGTACCGCCTTGTGCCGTCGCTGGTCACACAGATGGGGCAGGCCTTTCCAGAACTGGGCCGCGCGCAGGGCATGATCGAGGAATCGCTTCGGCTTGAGGAAACCCGCTTTAAGCAGACGTTGGAGCGGGGTCTTGGCCTGCTCGATGATGCGCTGTCGGGGCTGGAGGAGGGTGCCAGCCTGCCCGGCGAAACGGCGTTCAAACTCTATGATACATTCGGATTCCCGCTGGATCTGACGCAGGATGCGCTGCGTGAAAAGGGCCGCGGCGTCGATACCGCAGGGTTTGATGCGGCCATGGCCGAGCAAAAGGCAAAGGCGCGCGCGGCATGGTCTGGCAGCGGTGAGGCGGCGGATGACGACGTCTGGTACGACATCGCCGAGTCCAGCGGCGTCACCGATTTCCTGGGCTACGACACCGAAGTGGCGGAGGCGCAGATCGTCGCATTGGTGCAGGGCGGAGCGACGGTGGACAATGCCAACGAAGGCGACACCGTACAGATCGTGCTGAACCAGACTCCATTTTATGCGGAATCCGGCGGACAGGTGGGCGACAGTGGTACACTGAAATGCGAGGGCGGCGCTGCGCGGATTACCGACACGCGCAAAGTGGCGGGTGTTTTCATCCATTTTGCCGAAGTCACCCAAGGAACACTGTCCAAGGGCGCCGCCGTCCAGATGGCGGTGGATCACGATCGGCGCAGCGCGATCCGTGCGAACCACTCGGCCACGCATCTGCTGCACGAGGCTTTGCGCGAGGCGCTGGGGGATCATGTCGCGCAGCGCGGCAGCCTGAATGCGGACGACCGTCTGCGCTTTGACTTCAGCCATACCAGGGCCTTGACGGCTGATGAGCTGGCCCGCGTCGAGGCGGATGTAAACCGTTACATTCGCCAGAATGCGCCGGTCGAGACGCGTATCATGTCACCTGACGAGGCGCGCGATCTAGGCGCGCAAGCTCTTTTCGGCGAGAAGTACGGTGACGAGGTGCGCGTGGTGTCGATGGGACGGAAGGATGGATCGGGCAAGGGCGGGGACCAGCGCACCTATTCGATCGAGCTGTGCGGCGGCACACATGTGACCGGCACGGGCGATATCGGTCTGTTTGTGCTGCTGGGCGATACCGCTTCTAGCGCCGGGGTGCGCCGGATAGAGGCGCTGACCGGCGCCGCGGCGCTGCAACATATGGGCGGCCACTCCAAAGCTCTGACCGAAATTGCTGGCGCACTAAAGGTGCGCCCCGATGATGCGCAGGCCCGTGTGCGCGCCCTGATGGATGAGCGCCGTGCGCTGATAAACGAGGTGGCGCAGCTGCGGCGCGAGCTGGCCATGGGCGGCGGCGCAGGGCAGGGCGGCGATGCCGGGATTGAAGAGATCAACGGAACAAAGTTTATCGCCCAGGTACTTAGCGGCATATCGGGCAAGGATCTTCCGGCCTTGGTTGACGAACATAAGGCACGCATCGGCAGCGGTGCGGTTGTTCTGATCGCCGACACCGGTGGCAAGGCGGCGGTCGCAGCTGGCGTGACTGAAGATAAGACCGGCGACGTGTCGGCTGTTGATCTGGTGCGCGCGGCTGTCGCGCTGTTGGGGGGCAAGGGCGGCGGCGGTCGCCCTGACATGGCGCAGGGAGGCGGCGCTGATGCGTCTAACGCCGAGGCGGCCATTGATGCCGCAAGAAATCTGTTGAAAGGATAAGGAATGCCTGCACTTTGGATAGCGCACGTCACCGTCACGGATGAGGATGCCTATGGAAAATACGCCACATTGGCCGGCCCGGCCATTACAAAACATGGCGGAAAATTCATCGCTCGCGGCGGCCGTTTCGTTCAGCTGGAGGGGCGCGCGCGCCCGCGCAACGTGGTTGCCCGGTTTGACAGCGTTGAGGCTGCCGAGGCCTGCTATCATTCTCCTGAGTATCAGGAGGCGCTGAACCATGCGCGCGGCGCGTCCGAGCGTGAGCTCTTGATTGTTGAAACCGCCGAGTGAAAGGTCGCGGCTCAGGGGGACATCATCGACGTTTTTTCAACAGTTAGGACTGGTCATTGCGCTCAAGGCCGCGAGATTTTGGCTCTATTATAGATGAATCGAACACATCCAACTGTTTCTTGATCTAGTTGGTGGCAGGCACCTAACCCGCATGTTTCGTACGCGGAAACAGTTTGATATCAAAGATTTATCGGAAGAAGTGCGAAACTATGGCGCCATAGTCAAAGTTTCGCCATTTTCCGTGATTTTTCTTATCTTTCGTCATCTAACGGACGATCACACCCCAATCACTTATCGCCGCAGGAAGTTGCCGTTAGGTAATTTAGCTCTGTGTTCGTTGAACATGTAGAAGAAACATGAAGACGATTTTGATGGGGCCGATTGTCGCTATGGCTGCCGCCGCCTCTCCTGCACTGGCTTGGCAAGGTCAGAATGTTGCTTGCTATGACAAGGTATGGGTGCCTGCGACCTACCATATCAAGAAGACCTTGGAATAACACGCGCATAACAAATCGGTGCATTCCAACGGCCATATGGACGAGATGTACTATGCGCCGGGTCACATGGAGAAGAAGTCGCTGGCCAAGGCCGGACACTATGTTCTGCGTGAGGGCGTTTACCGCTAAACCAACAGAGCATGGACTGCGCGGCAACCCTTCGGGCCCGCGCCGTCGAGTAAAGCCGCACCCTGTGATGTACGCCCATTAACCAACACATCCCAATCCCAATTGCGCCGTAATCGTTGCGCATTCTTATCTCGCACGCCCGCGCTGCACGTTGGCATTTTCCCTACTGAGAAAAGCCATATAAACTGGTCGAAACTGCAGTGATCGCCTGCCTGGTGCTGCTAACAAGCATGCCGAGGAGCCGTCCCGCAAATTGTGCATCGCGATGGGCTGGTTCTGCTGCTGGAATATCCGGCGATATACCGCGAGGACAAGACGCTGATTGAGGCCGAGCACGTGCTTATGCGCGAAGTCGTGTGCAAAAGGTCATGCGGCAGGATGGACGCGATTATGCGCCATCAGAGAAAAAGGCGCCCGAGAGACAACTCCCGGACGCCATTCACCTGATACGTTAAGTTTACCCTGTAACTAACGAACTTCAGGCGGATTTAGATGCTTTTTTCCGCTCGTGCGGATCAAGATGGCGTTTGCGCAGACGGATCGCATTCGGTGTGACCTCAACCAATTCGTCATCGTCGATATAGGCAATCGCCTGCTCCAGGCTCATCTCGATGGGTGTGGTCAGGCGAACGGCCTCGTCTGTGCCAGAAGCGCGCACGTTTGTCAGCTTTTTACCTTTGAGCGGGTTCACTTCCAGATCATTTTCTCGGCTATGCTCGCCAATGATCATTCCGGTATAGATCTTGGCCTGAGGGCCAATAAACATACGGCCACGATCCTCCAGGTTCCACAGGGCGTAAGCCACCGATTCGCCGTTTTCCATCGAAATCAGCACACCCGCGCGGCGGCCTGGAATCGATCCTTTGTGCGGCGCCCAGCTGTGAAAGACGCGGTTCAAAACACCTGTTCCGCGTGTGTCTGTCAGAAACTCACCATGATAGCCGATCAGCCCGCGCGAGGGGATATGCGCAATGATGCGCGTCTTGCCCGCCCCGGCAGGCTTCATTTCTGTCAACTCGCCCTTGCGGATGCCGGTCAGCTTTTCGATCACAACGCCGGAATATTCGTCGTCCACATCAACTGTAATCTCTTCAATCGGCTCCAGACGCTCGCCATTTGGGCCATCGCGCATGACGACCTGCGGGCGGCTGATGCTCAGCTCGAAGCCCTCGCGGCGCATGTTCTCGATCAGTACGCCCATTTGCAATTCGCCGCGACCGGCCACTTCGAAAGCGTCCCCGCCGGGAGTGTCCGAAATTTTGATCGCAACGTTAGATTCTGCCTCTTTCATAAGGCGATCGCGGATGACGCGGCTTTGCACCTTTTTGCCATCACGGCCGGCCAGAGGGCTGTCGTTAATGCCGAACGTCACCGTGATCGTCGGCGGGTCGATCGGGCGGGCTTCAAGCGGTTCGTCCACGGCGAGCGCGCAGATTGTGTCGGCCACGGTCGCTTTGGACATGCCGGCAAGGCTGACGATATCGCCGGCCTGCGCCTCTTCGATGTCCTGTGAGGCAAGGCCGCGGAACGCCTGAATACGGGTAACGCGGAATTGTTCGATCTTCTGGCCAATACGGGACAGCGCCTGCACGGTCGCGCCAACCTTCAGCTTGCCCGATTCGACGCGGCCGGTCAGCAAACGACCGACAAAGGGATCAGCGCCCAGAGTGGTCGCCAGCATACGGAAATCTTCGTCTTGGCGTTTGACTTGCTTGGGGGCGGGGACGTGATCGACGATTAACTGATACAGCGCGCTCAGATCTTTGCGCGGACCGTCCAGCTTGTGATCGGCCCAGCCTGAGCGGCCCGACGCGTACATATGCGGGAAATCCAGCTGGTCATCATCCGCGCCAAGGCTTGCAAACAGATCGAAACATTCGTTCAGCGCGCGGTCGGGTTCGGCGTCGGATTTGTCGACCTTGTTCAGCACAACGATGGGCCGCAGGCCGAGAGCAAGCGCCTTGGATGTCACGAATTTGGTTTGCGGCATCGGACCTTCGGCGGCGTCGACCAGCAGGACAACACCGTCAACCATACTCAGGATACGCTCGACTTCGCCGCCGAAATCGGCGTGGCCGGGCGTGTCGACGATATTGATACGCTTGCCCTTCCACTCGACCGAGGTCGGTTTGGCAAAGATCGTGATGCCACGCTCGCGCTCCAGATCATTGCTGTCCATCGCACGCTCGTCCACGGCCTGATTGGCGCGGAAGGCGCCCGATTGCTTCAGTAGCTCGTCCACAAGCGTGGTTTTGCCGTGGTCAACGTGGGCGATAATCGCGATATTGCGAAGGTCCATTCGGGTCATTCCTTGGGGTTTTTCTGGCGCCCTATAGGCTATCGACCGATTTTACCAGAGGCAAATGGGATCGCAGGTGGGATTGAGCGCAGCGTGAGGGGGGATATCACAGGCAAAGCGTGGTCGGCCCCAGTGTTTTCGGCGCGGCGCCGGTGCCCATTTTGAACCGCGCAATACCCGGTGTGCGGGCCGTATCGGTGCGGCCCAGATCCAGTCTGGTATAACCGCGCGTGGCCAGATCCTGGGATGCGCGCCAGAGCAGCAGGTTGTGGACGTTCAACGCCCGGCCGCGCGGCCCGCTCCAGCCGATGTGGTAGGTGGCAACCGGCGCATGCAGCAGTAGCAGCATAAAACCGAGCGGCGTCCCGTTTTCTTCGGCGGTCACGATGAGCGTTTGGTCTGGGGCCAGCTGAGTCCATTTTTCCGTAAAAACGTGGGGCAGGGCTGCATATTTGCGAGTCTGGCGCTGCGCGATCTCAAACGCAAGCAGGGCGGCGTCCCGGGGCAGACTGAGCCTGCGTGCGGTTATGGTCAGACCAGCATTTTCTGCCCGTTTCAAGCGGTTGCGCCATTTACCATGTTGCGCGGCGCGACGGTCGGCGGCGCAAGGTGTCAAATCAAGCTCGGCCATGTCGCACCCGCGCGCAACAGGCAGGCCGTGCCGGGCAGCGCCTGACTCGCCTCCAATCGCCCATACGGCGCGCCATGGAGCGGCGCGGGGCAGCGCGGACAGGGCGCTGCGCTGCAATGCCGTCGTTGCGGCATCTGTCCAGACCGGCCCGCGCGGCAACCATGCCAGTCGAAACGGGCCAAAACGGCGCAGATAGATACGCGCGCGGCCCAGAAGCGCACCTGAGGTGTGTATGTCGGCCAGCACCGTCTCGCAGCCGAATGCTGTCATGACATCCGCGTATGTGCTGCACTGCTGTAGCGCTGTGCCGGGAAGGTTGCGCTGCTGGTCGGGCGGGCGAAAATCAATATTCATCTACCCCAATAGAAACCAAATTTAGCGAAGATATCGTTAATTTGCGGGCAAAAACCTTGGGTAAATTGGCGTGGGATCAACGCCGCCCCGCACAGAGCTCAGTATACCTCCTCGTATCGGCGGCACTGCTCAATGGGCTCAAGGTCGGCGACCATCGCCATTTCGCCCTGCTTGTGTTTCACATAAAGATCGGTGAACCCTTCCGGAAACCAGCCAGCCACTGTTTCATTCGCGGCGAAAACCTTTAGCGCCTGCTCCAGCGATTGCGGCAGCCGCGTATGCCCGCTGGCGGCCAGATCCTGCGGCGACAGCAGGGACAAATCCTGCTGTGTGGCGTCAGGTACGCTCAGGCCTTCTTCGATTCCTTGCGCGCCGGCATGGACCAGCGCGGCCAGCACGAGATAGGGACTGGCAGCTGCATCAGCGGCGCGGAATTCAAAATGGAACTGCCGGGCGCGAGCCAGATCCGAGATGTCCGACACAGGACAGATACGCACCGACGCCTCTCGGTCGCGAAATCCCAGATTATTGAAGGCAGCGCTCCATCGATGCGGGGTCAGGCGCAGATACGACACCACGCTGGGCGCGGTGAGGGCGGTGAAGGCATCCAGATATTTCAGAATGCCGGCCACGAACTGTCCGGCATGAAGGGAAAGTTCATGCTTGCCGTCCGCGTCATGAGTGGCCGGGTTGCCGTCTGCGTCGATCAGGCTGATATGGACATGTACGCCATTGCCCACCGCATCGGGCCCGCGGATCGGCACGAAGGTCGCGCCCTTGTCAAACCGGGCGGCGACGCCGTGGACCAGCTCGCGCAGGATCACGGCCTGATCGGCGATGGCCATGTCGCGGCTGGGGTCCATCGTCACCTCGAACTGGCCGGGGCCGAATTCGCGCAGGAACGTGTCGGGCGCGATACCGTTGGCGCGCATCGCCGCAATCAGCGTTTCACCAAAGGCACGCCATTGCCGGAAGCCCGATGACGAAAAGGCGGAGCCGGGCTGCACCTCCTCGTGGCGGATCTGAAACTCATGCTCGAACGTGCCGTTCAGCGTCAGGGCTGATACGCGTTTCAGCCGGGCCAGCGCATCGCGTAGGATCGCGCGGGTGCAAAACTCCCATGGCTTGCCGTCGGTGTAGCGGATATCGCCCAGCATCAGCACCTCGTCGGGCGCGTCTTCGTCGGGCAGGCGCATCGTGGCGCTTGCGTCCGGGATCAGTACCAAATCCCCGAACGAGCCAAAGGGCGTTTCGGCGATGTTGTCAAAACAGGTGATCTGCACGTTGGTGGGCGTCCAGCCAATCCCGCGGTTCAGCCGCTTTTCCAGTTGTACGGCCGGAAAGGATTTTCCGCGGACCTTGCCGGCAATGTCGCTGGTACAGGCGAGGATCAACTCTTCGCGTTTCATGGGGACTCCTTTGTCTGTGACGTATTTTTACCTTTGAGCCGGGCGCGCAGAGCGTCCCAATCCTTGATGCGGCCTTCGGTACTGTGCCAGTCCTGTTCGGACGCGGTGACGACAAGCGCCTCGATCAGCGCCAGCGCAGCAACGCCGGTGTCCCATGCCGTGCCAATCTCGATCGGCAGGGCGATGACGTGGCTGCAATAGCGTGCGGCGGGCGATTGCCATTTGTCTGTGACCAGCACCACTTGCGCGCGTCGCTCTTGGCTGATTGTGGCGGCCAGCCGTTCCAGCGACGGCTGGTAGCGGCGGAAATCGAACAGCACTGCAACATCGCGGCGGCGTATCCGCAGGACGGTGTCTGGCCACAGCTCGGGGTCGTCGGCCAGATGATGGATGCCGGGCCGGATCTGGCGCAGATGCACCGACAGAAACCGGGCCAGCGTGTCGCTGATCCGCCCGCCGCGAACATAGATATTGCGCGCCGGATCGCCCATCAGAACGGCGACGCTGTCCAGCTGCTGTTGGGTGATCGTCTGCGGCAGCTGGCGCACCAGATCGGCGGCGCGCGTTGTGTAGCTATCAAGAAAACAGTCACCTTGGGTGCCGCCGGACAGAGCGCGCAGGTCGCGGGGCGACCTACTGCCTTCGCGCAACTCTTCGATCAGGGCATTCTGAAAATCGCCATAACCGGCGAAGCCCAGCCTGTTCACGAATCGCGAGATTGACGGCGGGCTTACGCCAGTTCCGTCGGCCAGTTGCTGAATCGGCTGCAGGCCCGCAAACGGGTAGTCGGCCAGCAGGGCATTGGCCAGCTTGGTCTGGCCGGCTGTGAGGTCGTTCAGGTGCGCGCGCACCTCGTCCTGCACTGTCATCACTATCCCTTCGCTTGCAGACGCCATGCCGCGACTGTCCGATTCGGCTGCATCTCAATGCAATTGGATCACATGAAATTATTTTATCAAAGATCAAATATTACTTGATCTTTGATCTTCGATTTTCTTTACTTTCACCGAAACTGGAGTCTGCTGATCGAATATGTCCCACATCGCACAAACCCAGCACGTTCCGGCGCGTGCCCTGCTCGGCCGGGATGATCCCGATCCTGTCGAGGTGGTCCGAGCTGACGGCACTTCATCTGTCTTGTTGCTGTGCGAACATGCTGGTCGCGCCGTACCTGCCAGCCTTGCCGGTCTGGGGCTGAATGCTGTTGATATGGACAAGCATATCGCATGGGATATCGGCGCCGAGGCCACCGCCCGGCACCTGTCGGATTTGCTGGATGCGCCGCTGGTGCTGCAACGCTACAGCCGCCTTGTGATCGATACGAACCGCCCGTTGAGCGCTCCGGACTGCATTCCTGAAATCAGCGATGGCACGGTGGTGCCAGGCAATGCGGGGCTGGATCATTCGGCCCGCGCGCAGCGTTACGATGCGATCCACCGGCCTTTGCATGATACCGTGGCCGCGATGCTGGACGCACGCGCCGCCGCAGGGCGACCCGGCGCTCTGGTCACGATCCATTCCTATACGCCGGTCTTTGAGGGGCAGGCGCGCGCCATGTCGATCGGTATCCTGCACAACCGCGATGCGCGGCTGGCGCTGGCGCTGAACGCGGCGCTGACACAGATCGCGCCGGAGGATGTCATCGCCCTGAATGCCCCTTACATTGTCGACGACGACAGCGATTATGCGATCCCCGTCCATGGCGAGCAGCGCGGTATCCCACATGCCCTGATCGAGATACGCAACGACGAAATTGCAGGAGCGGCCGGACAACAGCTGTGGGCCGCCCGCCTTGCAGGCGCGCTTGATACCGCGCTGAAAACCTTGGAGATTAGCCAGTGACCCACCCGCTTACCCGCGACATCCCGCTCGATCCTACCCGTTCGGGGTTGCTGTTCATAGACGTGCAGAACTTCTCGGTCAGTCGGACGGGCGGCGAATTTGGCGAGATGCCTGATGCCGAGATCGCCGGGAAATACGGCCACTATTTTGACCGGATCAAAACCACCGCGCTGCCGAATATGCAAAAGCTGCAAAAAGGGTTCCGCGCCGCGGGCATCGAAGTGATGTATACGACCATCGAGTCGCTGACGCTGGACGGGCGCGACCGTAGCCTCGATTACAAGATCACCGGGTTCAACGTGCCCAAGGGATCGCATGACGGCAAGGTGGTGGACGAAATCGCGCCCGAGGGCGATGAGATCGTGTTTCCAAAATCATCCTCGTCGGTCTTTGTGTCGACCCATATCGATTATGTACTGCGCAACCTTGGCGTCAGCCAGATTGTGCTGTGCGGTCTGCTGACCGACCAATGCGTTGAATCGGCGGTGCGCGATGCGTGCGATCTGAACTATCTCGTCACGCTCGTCCCCGACGCCTGCGCGACCTACAGCCAGGAGCGGCACGACAATTCGCTGAAAACCATCGCCGGGTATTGTCGGCAAGTGAACACAGACGACCTTCTGGCTGAAATTGCCCGGAGCTGACGAAAAAAAGCGCCGGGAAAGGCGCGAAAACCAACTGGAGGAGAAAAGACCATGAGTATCAAGAAAACGGCGGTCCTGATTGCGTCCGGCGCGATGATGACCGCAGGCGCGGCATCCGCGCAGGACGGCGAGGAATTGTTGATCGGCGGCGCGCTGTCGCTGACCGGCATTCAGGCGCCGCTGGACACGCCCGGATTTCTGGGCGCCGAAGTGGCGGTCGACTATCTCAACGAAAACGGCGGCATCCTTGGCCGCCCCGTCAAGTTCGTGAATATCGACGGCAAATCCGACCCCGTCACGGTCGGCAACGTCGCGGTCGAGCTGATCGACCGGGGTGCCGAGCTGATCGTCGCGCCCTGCGATTTCGACTTTGGCGGCCCGGCCAGCCGCGAGGCTCAGGAGGCAGGCCTCGTCGGCATTTCGACCTGCGCGTCCGATCCACTCTATTCGTCCTGGTCGCTGGGGGACAAGCAGTTCACCCTGTCAATGTGGAACACCACGATGGGCGCCGTCGCCGCCAATTTCGCCTGCGAGGAAAAGGGCTGGAAAAAGGCCTATGTCGTCACCGATCAGTTCATCGCCTACACCAAGTCGCTGTCGAAATATTTCGTCGAGCATTACAAGGATATCGGCTGCGACGTGATCCTCGAGGATACCTATACCAACGGCGACAATGACTTCTCGGCGCAACTGTCGCGCCTTCAGGCACTGGATGAGACGCCCGACGTGATCTTTCTGTCGTCCTACGGGCAGGATATCGGCGTGATCATCCGCGCGCTGCGCGAGGCGGGCATCAACGCGCCGGTCCTGGGCGGCGACGCCTATGACGATCCGGCGATGCACGAAGGTCTGGGCGAAAAGCTGGGCAATGACATCTATTTTGTCACCCACGCCTGGATGGGGCCTGAATCGCATGAGAAAATGCCGGAATTCATCGAGCTTTATACAGCCAAGCATGGAGAGGCGCCGGAATCGTCCTTTGTCGCGACTGGCTGGGATACGATCATGCTGATGGCCGCCGCAGTCGAGGCGGCAGGCACGACCGAGGGCGCCGCCGTCGCACGCGCGCTGGAAGAGGGCGAATTCGATCTGCTGACCGGCACGCTGGCCTATTCGTCGGCCGAGGAAGGCCACGAGCCCGATAAGGCCGCCGTGCTGACCGAGCTGACAGGTGGCAAGCCCAGCTTTATGGGCTGGCGCCGTCCCGAGACGCTGCCCAAGCCTTGATACGACAGCGGGTGGCGGCGCATCGCCGCCGCCCGTTCCATCCAATTAGGGGATCACAGCACGATGCTGGATGATGCAAACCTCCGCGCGCCTTTGGAAGTGCGCGAGGCCTCGGTCGAATTTGCCGGTCTCAAGGCACTGGACAAGGTATCGTTGCGGCTGATGCCGGGCGAGATCCTGGGCCTGATCGGCCCCAACGGGTCGGGCAAGACAACGACGATCAACGCCATTACCGGGCAGGTTCCGCTGGCCAGCGGGGACGTGCGCATCGGCGCGCGTGTGATTTCGGGGCTCAGCCCGCGCAAGATCGCCCTGCTGGGTGTCGCGCGATCATTCCAGATCGTGCGCCTGTTCAACAACATGACCACGCTGGAGAATATCGAGACGGCTGCGCTGGCACGCGGCGACAGTCGCCACACCGCGCGCGCCAAGGCACAGGCGCTGCTGCGCGACTTCGGGTTGGAGCGGCATGGCGATGACCTGTGCGGCACGCTCAGCTATGGCGACAAACGCCGGGTGGAGATCGCCCGCGCGCTGGCCGCCGAGCCGTCGTTCCTGTTTCTAGATGAGCCGGCGGCCGGCATGAACGTCGCCGAAACCGACGCGCTGCTGGAGACCCTGCGCGCGCTGCCTGCCGAGCGGGGGCTGGGCCTGCTGATCATCGACCATGACATGAGCCTGATCATGCGGCTGTGCGACCGGCTGCAAGTGATCTCGTCGGGGCGCACCATCGCGGAGGGGTCCGCCGACGAGGTGCGCAAAAACCGTGACGTGATCGAGGCCTATCTGGGAAGCGGCGCAGATGATTGAAGTAAAGGATCTCCATGTCCGCTACGGCGCCGTTCACGCGGTGCGCGGCGTGTCGTTCACCGTCGCCGATGGCGAGCTGGTGACGCTGCTGGGCGCAAATGGCGCGGGCAAATCATCCTCCATCCTGTGCGTCGCGGGCGCGATCAAGGCATCGGGCGGGCAGGTGATGCTGGACGGGCAGGACGTGACCTCGGCCAATCCTGAGGCGATGCTGCGCAAGGGTATGGCGACCGTGCCGGAGACGCGCGACGTGTTTCCCGACCTGACCGTTGATGAGAACCTGACGCTGGGTGCCTACGCGCGCCGCGGTGATCGCAAGGGCGTGGCCGAGGATCGCCAGCGCATGTTCGAGATGTTCCCGCGCCTCGCTGAGCGGCGCGAGCAGGCGGCCGGCACCCTGTCGGGGGGCGAGCAGCAGATGCTGGTGATTGCCCGCGCGCTGATGTCGCGACCGCGCGTGCTGCTTCTGGACGAGCCGTCACTGGGCCTGGCCCCCGCCATCGTCGACCAGATCTTCGAGATGATCGCCGAGCTGAAGGCGCAGAAGCTGACCATCCTTCTGGTCGAGCAGAACGCCCGCAAGGCGCTGCAGGTCGCCGACCGGGCCTACGTTTTGCGCCTTGGCGAAATTGCCGGTAGCGGCACCGCGCAGGAGATCGCCTCATCGACCGATCTCGATGCGCTGTATCTGGGGGGCTGAGGCATGGATTTCGCGATACAGTTCATCATCAACGTGCTCAGCCTTGGCGGCGCTTACGCGCTGATGGCGCTGGGTCTGGTGCTGGTTTACGGCATTCTGAAGCTGGTCAATTTCGCCTATGGCGAGCTGATCATGGTGGCGGGCTACACCCTGCATCTGGTCGGCGGATCGCCCCTGCCGTGGCTGGTGATGGCGGCGGTTGCCGTGGTCATGGCGATGGTAGCGGGGCTGGCGACGGATTATGTTGCCTTCCGCCCGGTGCGCGCCAAATCGGTGACGGCGGTTCTGATCACCTCCTTTGCCTTTTCCACGCTGCTCCAGAACGCCGCGCTGCTGTTCATCTCGCCGCGCCCGCGCAGTGTGCCGCTGCCCGAGATCTTCTCGCAAAGCGTGATGATCGCCGGAATGCCGACGCCGATGCGCGATATCATCACCATCGTCGCGGCGGTGGTGCTGCTGGGTCTGTTCGCGTTTCTCATGCAGAAGACCGTGCTTGGCATCGCGATGCGCGCGGCGGCGACGAATTTCACCATGGCGCGGATGCTGGGTGTGCCGGCGAACCTGATCATCTCGTCGGCCTTCGCGATCAGCGGGTTCCTGGCCGGTGTCGTCGGCATCCTGTGGATCGGGCGGATCGGCACCGTCGCGCCCGCCATCGGGCTGGAGCCGCTGCTGATCGCCTTCATCGCCTGCGTGATCGGCGGCATGCGCTCGCTGCAAGGCGCAGTGCTGGGCGGCTTTATCCTCGCTTTTATCGACACGACGCTGAACTATACGCTGTCGCAGGATCTGCTGAAATTCCGCGACGCCTTCACCTTTAGCCTCGTCATCCTGATCCTTCTTTGGCGCCCCGAGGGCCTGATGAAGGGCCCGTCCAGCGGACAGAGGACCTGACATGCATCGACATATCCTGACCCTCGCAATCCTTGGCGCGCTGATCGTGGCGGCGGCGCTGCTGGCGCAGCTCATGGGCATCCGCCTGTACGAGAGGATCGCCACGACGATGTTCGTTTCGATGATCCTCGTGCTGGGCCTGCAGGTGTTCATGGGCAATTCAGGCATCCTGTCGTTCGCGCATATCGGGTTCATGGGGGTGGGCGCCTATACGTCGGCGGTCCTGTCGATCCCGGACCGGATGAAGGGGATGGCGCTGCCTGATCTCTACCCGATCCTCGAAAATGTGCAGCTCAGTCCGTATCTGACCATCCTCATCGGCGGTCTGGTGGCGGCGCTGGTCGCTGCCGCGCTGTCTTATCCGCTGATGCGGCTGTCGGATGCGGCGGCGGTCATCACCTCCTTTGCGCTGCTGGTCGTGCTGCACACGGTGCTGACCCATTGGAGCGCCGTCACCAACGGACCGCGCACCCTGTTCGGCATCCCCGAAGCGACCAGCCTGTGGCTGGCTTGCGGCGTGGCGCTGGCCGCCCTCATCGGCGCGATGGCATTCAAGGAATCGCGCGCCGGGCAACTTCTGCGTGCCAGCCGCGATGATGAGGTCGCCGCGGCCGCCATTGGCGTGAACATCGTGAAACTGCGCTGGGTCGGCTTCATCCTTGCCGCGCTGTTCGCCGGGATCGGTGGCGCGCTCTGGGGGCATTTTGTCACCTCGTTTTCACCGCGCGCGTTTTACCTGAAGGAGACGTTCCTGATCCTGTCGATGCTGGTGATCGGCGGTGCGAACACAGTGACCGGCGCGGTCATCGGCACGCTGATCGTGACCTTCGCCTACGAGGCGCTGCGCAGTGTCGAGGCTGGTATCAACGAGGCCGGGTTCATGTCGCAGCAGGTGATCGGCCTGACCGAAATTGTGCTGGCCCTCGCCATGATCGCGGTGCTGTCGCTGCGCCCCGGCGGGCTGTTCCCGGCGCGCGAGATCGGCACGCTGTTGACTTTGAAACGCAAGACAGGAGGGAAATCCCCATGAGTTGGAAAACTGCATACCGCTCGTTCTATTACGAGACCGCCGAGGCCCCCGAGGATATCGTTCTGGACCCCAAACGCACGGCGCTGCTGATGATCGACGTGCAAAAAACCTATCTGGAAGACAAGGACACGCCCGAAGAAACCGCCCGCTGGCAGCCCTTCTACGTGCGGATGAACGACACGGTGATCCCGAACTGCGCCAAGCTGATCGACGCCTGCCGCGCCAGCGGGATCGAAGTGATCCACGCCCGCATCGCCTGTCACAAGGAGGACGGGCGCGACCGCTCGCTCAGCCAGAAGAAACCCGGTTTCAACTACCTCTTGCTGCCGAAGAACCGCGAAGACGCACAGATCGTCGATGATCTAGCCCCGATGGGCGACGAGATCACCGTCGAGAAAACCACCGACAGCGCGCTGACCGGCACGAACCTGCGGCTGATCCTGCGCAACATGGATATTTCGGATGTCATCGTCGCAGGTATCTTCACCGATCAATGCGTGTCTTCAACCGTGCGCAGCCTTGCGGACGAAAGCTTTGGCGTCGTCGTGGTCGACGATTGCTGTGCCGCTGCGACGATGGAACTGCACGAGGCGGAATTGCGGATCATCAACATGATCTATTGTCATGTCGCCAAACGCGACGAAGTGGAAAGCTTTATCCAAGGGTCCGCGTGATGGCGGATCTCTACGCGCGCGACGCGGCAGCGCTGTCCTCAATGTCGCATCTGCGGTTTTTTCCTCAGGCGGTGACGGGCGGGCAGGGGTGCTGGCTGAAATCGGATGACGGCCGCGCTCTGCTGGACTTCTCCGGCTCCTGGGGCGCGGTCGGCCTTGGCCACGCGCACCCCGCGATCCGCGAGGCGGTGAACGCCGCGCTGAACTCGCAGGCAGGCGCCAGCCTGCTGTCCACGGCGACCGAACCGGCGGTCGCACTGGCCGAACGTCTGCTGTCAATCGTGCCCGAACGGGCAAGGGGACGGGTGTGGCTGGGCCATTCCGGCTCGGACGCCAACGAGACGGTGGCGCGCGCGGTGCTGGCGGCAACAGGCCGGTCGCGCATCATCGCGTTCGAGGGCGGCTATCACGGCGGCACCACCGGATCGGTCGCCGTTTCCGGGCATCCGGTGCAGGATGCGGGCGCGCGGCTGCCGGGCCTGTCGCTGATCCCGTTTCCCAATCCGCTCCGCGACGGCGGCGTTCAGGCGGCTGCTGAGCGCAGCCTTGGCCGCCTGCGCGCCCTGCTGGAGGGCGAGATCCCGGCCAGCGACGTCGCCGCGATGTTCATCGAGCCGATCCAGTCCGATGGCGGCATGCTGGTCGCGCCCGATGGCTATTTCCGCGAGGTCGAGGCGCTGTGCCGCCAACACGGCATCCTTCTGGTCTGCGACGAGGTCAAGGTGGGGCTGGGCCGCACCGGGCTGCTGCATTGTTTCGATCACTTGGGAATCGAGCCCGATATCATCGTGTTCGGCAAGGCATTGGGCGGTGGGCTGCCCATTTCTGCCGCTGTCGGGCCAGAAGCGGTGATGAACCACGCATCCGCCTTCTCGTTTCAGACGCTGCACGGCAATCCGGTCTGTGCCTCGGCAGCGCTGGCGGTTCTTGACACGGTCCAGCGCGAGGGGCTGGCGGAAAATGCGGCTGATGTAGGTGCGCATCTGGCGGCCGGCCTGCGGGACCTAGCAGGGCGTCATGCTTTGATCGGCGATGTACGCGGCATGGGATTGGCACTGGGGGCCGAGCTGGTAACGGACGACATGACGCCCGCTTCGCAGGAAACGGCACTGACGGTGTTTCGCGCGCATCAGTTGGGGCTGGTGCTATACTACGTGGGCACTGCGTCGAATGTGCTGGAATTCACCCCTCCACTGACGCTGACGCGGGCCGAGGCCGAGCGCGGGATAGAGATACTCGACCGCGCGCTGGCGGACGTGGCGCGCGGCGTCATCGGCGCCGGAGATACTGCAGGCTTCGAAGGCTGGTGATGGATCGCAGAAGCGCGACATATTTCTACCAAGCCAAGATGAAAAAGATCAGATAAGAATATTACTCCCCCTGGAGCGCTTTTTCGGAAACGAAATCCCTTGGCGGGCCGTCCTGATTGTCATTGTGATTGCGCATTACGGCGCCCGGCGAATTTCTGACGCTACCTTTGGGCATGCAACACCACCTGCCCCTTGCCTTGGGGCTGATTCCCGCCGACATGAGCGGCAGAAAATTGAAACTTACCAAGCCAACCCGAGGTGCCCCATGAAGTTTTTCACCATCGCCGCGCTGGCCATTGCCAGCTACGGCTCTGCCGCCTTTGCGGAGAATACGTTTGGTCCGCTGATCGCGCCGGATGCCCTGAATGTCGAATTGGCCGACGATGCGCCCCTCATCCTTGATATCCGTGGCGAAGCCTATGCAGAAGGTCATATCCCCGGCGCAATCTCGGCGCCCTACGGTGATTTTCGCGGGCCGTCGGACAATCCCGGTCAGCTGGTCCCGGAGGATCAGTTGGAGGCAACGCTGCAAGGGCTTGGCGTGACGTTCGACCGCCGCGTTGCCATTGTGCACGAGGGCGACAGCGACACCGATTTCGGCGCCGCCGCGCGCGTTTACTGGACGCTGAAATCATCGGGGCTGACGCAGCTTGCCATCCTCAACGGCGGCATGACCGCGTGGGAGGCCGCCGATCTGCCGCTGAATAATGAAGCGGCCCAGCCGGTCCCGTCCGATATCGACATCTCATTCTCGGATCAATGGCTGGCCGATACCGATGACGTTGCCGCCGCGGTCAAAGGCGAACGTGATGCCGTACTGGTCGATGCGCGTCCCGCGAGCTTTTTTGAGGGTAAGAAGGCACATGACGCGGCCGAGCGTCCAGGTACGCTGCCGGGGGCGCAAAACGTCAACCATGAGGTGTGGTTCAAGGATGGCAAATCCATCATGGACAGCACGGCTGCGACAGATCTCATGACAACCTTGGGTCTGAAGCAGGACACCGAAATCGTGTCATTCTGCAACACCGGCCACTGGGCCGCGACTGACTGGTTCGCGATGTCCGAGCTGGCCGGCGTTCCCAATGTCAAGCTGTATCCGGAGTCGATGGTTGGCTATTCCAAGACCGATAACGAGATGCAGAACGTGCCCGGCTTGTTCCGGAATCTTCTGAACAAGATCATGCCGAACTGATGTCTGACACGGTTCAAATTGGCTATGTGCGCGGTCCGTGGGGCCGCGCGCTTTCGCGCGGCGCGTTGCTGATCGCGGCGCTGATTGCGGTCGTGATGGTCGCGGCGCTGGCCGGTCCGCGGTTTGGGCTGATGCTGGCGGTTGGTCTGGGGCTGGGCATGACGCTGGAGGGGCTGCGTTTTGGCTTTGCAGGGCCGTGGCGGGCGATGATCCTGTCGCGTGATCCGGCGGGGATTCTGGCGCAACTGCTGTCGATTGGTCTGGTGGCCATTGTCGCAATTCCGCTGCTGCAAAGCCATTCAGGCGAATTGGTCGGCGCCGAAGCGCCTGTGGGTTTTGCCATGATCGGCGGCGCGTTCGTCTTTGGCGCGGCGATGCAGGTGGTGCTGGGCTGCGGCTCGGGTACGCTGGTTAATGCCGGTAGCGGTAATCCGGTTGGCCTGCTGGCGCTGCCATTCTTTGCCATCGGCAGCTTTTTTGCGGCCTATTCTTTGGTTTGGTGGACAGATCTTGGCAGCCTGCCTATCATCGTGTTCCGGGGCGGGCAGGGGCTGGCGATCACGCTGGCGTTGCTGGCACTGGTTGCGGCGTTTTTGCTATGGCGCGCGGCGCCGGGCACTCGGCGGATACCGGGCCGCCTGATCGCGGCGGCGTTGCTGCTGGCGGTTTTTGCGATTGGCAACCTGTTGGTCGCGGGCCAGCCTTGGGGCGTGGTTTACGGCCTTGGCCTGTGGGTGGCCAAGGGCGCGGTGGCGGCTGGGGCCGATCTGAGCGGGTCCGCCTTCTGGTCGGCGCCGGGCAATGAGGGCCGCGTGGCGGCAAGCGTGTTGACGGATTACACGTCGCTGACCAATTTCGGATTGATTTTCGGCGCATTCTTTATTGCCAATTGGCGCGCTGGGGGACTGTCTGCGCCGCTGCCATCGCTGCCGGCCCGCGCGTGGGTGGCGACGGTGATCGCGGGCCTGCTGCTGGGCTATTCGTCGCGGCTGGCGTTTGGCTGCAATGTCGGCGCATTCTTTTCGGGCATTTCGACGGGCAGCCTGCATGGCTGGGTCTGGTTCGCCGCCGCGTTCGCCGGAAGCTGGGTCGGCGTTGGGCTGCGCCCGCGTCTGGGACTGGGGCCGCGCAGATGAGCCGCCGTATCATTGCACTGACCGCGCTGGCGCTTGTCCTGCTGGTGATCGGGCTGGACATCACGGCATCGCCGCCCAATCCATATACGGCGCCGTCCGTATTCGCGCTGGGGTCCGGCGCGACGCCCTCCGGCGGGTTTTGCGGCGCGTTGCCGGACTGAGGTTATACACCGGTGTCGGGCCTGGACAGAAACCAGTCAATGACAGCCTGCGTTGATGCATTTCGTTTTGATTGGCGCCGGGCCAGCAGGTAAAAATCCTGCTGGCCCTGCAGCGTATCGGGGAAAAGTTGCACCAGACGACCCGCGCAGATGTCCCGCGTCGCAAGGAAGCTGCTGACCAACGCTGCGCCCTGACCCGACAGCGCGGCATCCATGGCAAGTGTCGTCTGGCTTAACCGTAGACCGCTGTCGCTGCGATCCTCCACGTTCAGCGCCTTGAGAAAGGCGGGCCACAGATCGTGCGCGTCGTGCAGCTTGGGCAAGTGCGACAATGCCTCTACGCTCAGCGGCAGAGGGTGCGCAGCCACGAAGGAGGGGGCTGCCACAGCGATGATATGTTGGCGGAACAGCCGCTTCGCCTCCAGCGCCGCGCCGAATGGCGGGTTCCCCTGCCGAATGGCCAGATCGATCCCATCGCCGTGAAAGCTCGACAGTTTTTCGGTCGCCAGGACTGCCAATTCGATTTCGGGATGGGTCGCTGAAAAATTCGGCAGATTCGGGATCAGCCACTTGGCGGCAAAGGTCGGTGTGACACTGATAAGAACCTTCCCCGGCTGGGGCCGCAGGGTTTCCGTGGCGGCGCGCAAGTCTTCGAAGGCAGCGGCCACGCGCGCGTGATAGCTGCGCCCTGCGGGGGTGAATGCCAGCCCTTTGGGCAGTCTTTCAAACAGCGGCAGCCCCAGATGCGCTTCGAGCTGGCGGACCTGCTGCGCGACGGCACCCTGCGTCACGCCCATATCGCCGGCAGCAGCGCGAAAGTTCAGATGACGCCCGGCCATATCGAAAGCGCGCAACGCGTTGAGGGGAGGTAGCGTAGCCATTAGGCGATAGTATTCCTACTGTCAGACAAGATCAATTCTGGCGCGAAAGTTCCCCGCCTAAGCAGTATGTTGGGCGCAATGCAATGATGGAGATCATAATGTCAGTAGATAAAGTAGCGTTGGTAACGGCCGGCGGAAGTGGCATGGGCGCCGATGCAGCCCGCAGATTGGCGGCAGATGGCTTTCGCGTGGGAATATTGTCGTCCTCCGGCAAAGGTGAGGCATTGGGCGAGGAACTGGGCGGTTTTGGCATCACCGGATCGAACCGAAACACGGACGACCTTGCCGCGCTGGTGCAGGGCGCAACGGACCGTTGGGGCCGTGTCGATGTTCTGGTCAACTCTGCCGGGCATGGACCGAAAGGTCCGGTGCTGGATATTTCGGATGACGACTGGCACACAGGCATGGAAGTCTATCTGCTGAACGTCATTCGTCCCACGCGGCTGGTGACGCCTGTGATGCAGGCGCTGGGCGGCGGCGCGATCATAAACATATCGACCTTCGCAGCGTTCGAGCCCGATCCGCTGTTCCCGACATCAGGGGTGTTCCGCGCTGGCCTTGCCGCGTTTACCAAGCTTTATGCTGATAAATATGCGGCTGACAATATTCGGGTGAACAACGTGCTTCCGGGTTTCATCGACAGCCTGCCCGAAAAAGAGGACCGCCGCGCCCGCATCCCGATGGCGCGCTACGGTCGGGCGGAGGAGGTGGCGTCGCTGATCTCGTGGCTGGCATCCGACGGTGCGGGATATATGACTGGCCAGAACTTGCGGATCGATGGTGGACTGACACGTGCCGTCTGATGTTGCGATGGCAAAGCCGACCGGACGCACCGGCTTTGCCGTTAAATGGGGGGCATCGGTCATTCAGATCATGGGCTATACGGCGACAGCCTTTGGCTGGACGCCCTGGAACCTCTATCTGTTCGTCATTGGTGTTCTGGGCTGGTTCGCAGTCGGCGTGCTTTGGAATGACAGGGCAATCATGCTGATCCACTTGGTCGCCCTCGGCGCCATGATTGCCGGGATGACCCGTGGCTGAAGGGGTTGCTGCAGGCATCAGCCGCCCAGCGAAAAGGCTGGCACCGACATTGCCAGCCTTTTTGCAATCTCTCACGTTCACGGCAATGCTTGTGCAGTGGCCTTAGCGGCGGCGCAGGAAATCCGTAAACTTTTTCGGGCTGGCCTCGGATTCGGCCAGTGCGTCGCGGATCGTGGTCACGGCAGACAGCATGTCCACGGTGTAGCTGTGGATCAGGAAATCGGGCCAGGTCGACAGCTTGACGGCCATGAATTCGGTCTGCGGGTCCAGATAGATCAGCTGGCCAAATACGCCGCGCGCCATGAAGTCGCCGCGCTTGGCGTCATGTATCCACCACTGGCGGCTATAGGCGCCATGCGGCGACGTGGCGGTGTAAGGCTCTCCGAAGGAGGCGGTATCGCCGCGCGCACTGGCGCGCACCCATGCCTCGGGGACGACCTGCTTGCCGTTCACGGCGCCGCCTTCCAGCATCATCAGGCCAAAGCGAGCATAATCACGCATGACGGCGTTAAAGCCGCCATCGGCCAGTGCTGTGCCCGCCCCATCGACAGTAAAGTATCCATCCCGCTCGGCGCCAATATGTTGCCAGATGCGGTCCGACAGCATTGCGGCCAACGACTCGCCGCCCGCGCGCTCCAGCGCCCAGGCGACGACGTCGGTTTCGATCGAGCGGTACTTGAACGCCTCGCCATGCTCGCGCTCGGCGGGCAGGGACTGGATCACCTCGCGGATGGTCGGCACAGACTCGCCCGGAACGGGCGGGCGCCAGCCGCTGGCAACGTCGATCCGGGTCATGTCCGATCCGGGGGTGTTGTAATCTTCGGTGAACCGCGTGCCGCTGCGCATGTCCAGAACCTGGCCCACGGTGGCGCCGGCATAGCCCGATTTGCCCAATTCGGGGATCAGATCCAGAATGGGGGCATGCAGATCCAGCGCGCCCTCGCCATGCAGAACACCGGCCAGCGTGCCGACAATTGACTTGGCGACCGATTGCGACAGGTGCGGGGTATGTCCCTCCATGCCGTTGAAATACTGCTCTGACACGACCTTGCCACGGCTCATCACCATGAATCCATCGGTGTAGCTATGGGCCAGCCAGTTGTCGATCGTGGTCATCTCGCCGCTTGTTGCCTTGAACGTCACCTCGCCCAGACGCTCCTGCGGAGCGGAGGGCAGATCGCGCACGGGGCCACTGCCGCGGCGGACCTCGGTGGTTGGGAACAAGTTGCGTATGTGCTGGAATGACCAGCGGTTGAAGGGCGGCATGTCCCAGTTCGTGGGGCCGGGAATTTTCTCGGGTGCCGGCGGGAAGCCTTCCATGATGCCTTGTTCGCGCGCGGTCATCGGGATTGGCGCGGGGACGGGGACGGCGGGGACTGACATGGGTGGATTTCCTCCGGGATGTGCGCGATGCGCTCGAAAAGAGCGGCGGGGCGCGCATTTTGCACGCCCCGTCTGAACAGGCAATGCCCTATTGCTTGAGCTTCGTCCAGATGCGGTTATACATATCCGTCACTTCCTGCGGGCAGGGACGAACGAAATCAGGCGTCGGCGCGCCCTCAGGCAGCACGATTTCCGGCGCGTCCCTGATATCGTCATCCATGAACTCCTCGCTACCCGTGATGCCGTTCGCATAGCGGGCAAAGTTCGACAGCAGCGCCGCATTCTCGGGGACCATCAGAAAATTCACGAACAGCTTGGCGTTTTCCATGTTGGGCGCATCCGCGAGGACGGCAACGTTGTCCATCCAGCCGGTAAACCCTTCCTTGGGATAAACGTATTGCAGTGTCGGGCGCTGGTCGCGCGAGCGGATCGCAGCGCCGTTATAGCTGTGGCTGGCATCCACATCGCCCGAAGTCAGCTTCTCGATCGTGGCGTAATCCATGGTGCGCCAATGCTGTTTGGCGCTGATCATCAGCTCGGTCACGTCGCGCAGCTCGTCCGTGTTGCTGTTGCAGCGATCATAGCCCTTGTAGCGCAGCGCGGCGTTGATCACCTCGCCCATGTCGTTCAGCATGTTGATGCGGCCCTGCAACTCCTCCGGCGGCTCGAACAGCAGCGACAGGCTGTCCAGCTCGCCATCGTAAACGGCGGTATCGACGGTCAGCGCGGTCGTACCCCAGAGCCATGGCACGGTGTAGTTGCGCCCCTCGTCCCAATAGACATCGATCCAGCGGGGATCCATGTTGCCGTAATTTTCCATCTCGTTCGGCTTGATCTCGGCCAGCAGGCCCTGATCGATCATCACCGGCACGGTGGAATCGCTAGGCACGACGATGTCATAGCCGCTGTTGCCTTCGCGCACCTTCGCCAGCATGATCTCATTGCTGTCGTATTCGTCCTGCGTGACCTCGACGTTGAATTCCTTCTCGAACTTCTCGATCAATTCGGGGTTGGTATAGTTGCCCCAGTTGTAGATATTCAGCTTGCCCTCGGCCGATGCCGGCCCCGCAAGGGCGACGGCGGCTGCAAGGCTTGCGGCCAGTGTGGAAGTGGATTTTCGCATAAAGACAGTCCTCCGGTTGGTTTGATGTATCGCGGGCTTTATGTCCGCTTGTTGTTGCCTATCAGGAAAAAGATCGAGACCAGCACGACTGACAGACCCAGCAGCACGGTTGAAACGGCGTTAATTTCTGGCGTGATGCCGCGCCGGATCTGGCCGAGGATATAGACCGGCAGCGTCGTTTCGCCGGGGCCGGCAACCAGCAGCGTGATGATAACATCGTCCAGCGACACCACAAAGGCCAGCATTCCGCCCGCGACGATCCCCGGCGCCATCAACGGCAGTGTGACCTTGCGGAACACCTGAATGGGGGTCGCATAGAGGTCTGCGGCGGCCTGTTCCAGCGAGAGGTTCATATCCTCCAGCCGCGCGCGGATCGGCATATAGGCGAACGGGATGCAGAATACGGTATGCGCCAGCATCAAAAACCCGATCCCGTTGATGCCTGTGGCCTGCTTGATGATGCCGAAAAACGCGAGGGTCGAGACGGCGGTGACGATTTCGGGCACCATCAGCGGCTGGTTGATCACCGCATAGGCCAGCGTCTGGCCCTTGAAAGCGCGCACGCGCGTTGTGGCCAATGCGGCCATGGTGGCAAATATGGTGGCAAAGATTGTGGATACGGCGGCCACTTGCAGCGAGATCAGCGTCGCCTTGCGGATGCCTTCGTTTTCGAACGCGGCCTTGTACCAGCGCAGGCTGAATTCGGTCCACTTCACGACTGAACGGTTGTCGTTGAACGAAAAGATGATCAGCACCGCAATCGGCGCATAAAGCAGGAACAGGCAGATCCATGCGATCGTGTCAAAACCGGGCTGCTTGCGCAGATCCTTCATCCGGCGGCGGCGCGGCGGTACGGGGTCGGGACTGGCCACGGTGGCAGGGGTCTGGGTGGGCTTAGCCATGATTGCTGCCCTCCTTGCCTGAGTACCGGACGTAAACGATCAGCGACACCATCACCACGACCAGCAGGATCAACGCCGCAGCCGACCCGAACGGCCAGTTGCGCGAGCCGCCAAATTGCAGCGCAATCAGGTTGCCGATCATCAACTCCTTGCCGCCTCCCAGCAATTCGGGCGTGATATAGGCGCCCAGCGCGGGGATGAAGACAAGGATACAGCCCGCCACGATGCCCGGCTTGGCCATCGGGACGATAACATGGCGCAGCACTTGAAACCGGCTGGCGTAAAGGTCGTACGCGGCCTCGACCAGACGGAAATCCAGCTTCTCCAGTGACGCATAGAGCGGCAGCACCATGAAAGGCAGGTAGCTGTAGATCAGGCCGGCAAAGATCGCATAATCGGTGTAAAGCATGCCGATAGGCTGATCGATGAGGCCGGTCCACATCAGGGAGATGTTCACAATCCCCTCGTCCCGGATGATCAGCAGAATCGCATAGGTGCGGATCAGCAGGTTGACCCAGAATGGCAGGGTGATCAGGAACAGCCACAGATTGCGCTGGTTCGCCGGTTTGGAGGCGATGAAATACGCGGTCGGAAACCCGATCAGCAGCGCGCCGACAGTGGCGCCGAAGGCCAGCCCGATGGAGCGGCCAAAGATGCTGAGATAGGTTGCGGAGAATTGCAGCGTATCGTCGAAAATATCCCGGTCAAACAGGAACTGCACATAGGCGTTGGTGGAAAATTCCCACCGAACGCCGCCATAGGTACCGGGGCTGAGGAAGGAATAAATCAGCGTGATCGTCAGCGGAAAAATCCCGAACGCGGCGATGATGATGATCGCCGGCGACAATAACTGCCAGCGGCGGCGGCGCGCGGCAGCGTTGGTCTGGCGGCGCGCCTCGGCAAGACGTTCGCCCGCGCTGGAGGAGGTGAGATCCGCCATCAATCCACCAGAACCTGAACGGCGTCCGGCACGCTCAGCCCCACATGCGCGCCGATTTGCGCATCTGTCTGCGCGCGGCGCACCAGCACTTCGCCTCCGCCCTCCAGCGCGACATGCACGTTATGGCCCGCGCCGAAATAGACGATATTGGTCACGCGCCCGGTCAGCGCGGCCTCGGGCGCATCGGCCGCGGTCAGGTTCATGTTCTCAGGGCGGATTGCAACAGATACGTGGCCCGTGCGCGCTGCACCTTCGGGCAATAGCGCGCCGATTGACACGCCTCCGGGCAAGATCACGCGTTCACCTTTTGCATCAAGTTCGCCGTCCAGAATATTGATATCGCCAATGAAATCAGCAACGAACCGGCGAGCGGGATTGTTGTAGATCTCTTTCGGCCCGCCGACCTGAAGGATGCGGCCCGCCTGCATGACCGCGATCCGGTCGGACATGGTCAGCGCCTCTTCCTGATCGTGGGTGACAAAGACAAAGGTGATGCCCGTCTCGCCCTGAAGGCGCTTCAGCTCGATCTGCATTTCCTTGCGCAGTTTCAGATCCAGCGCTGACAGCGGCTCGTCCAGCAGCAGAACCTTGGGGCGGGGTGCCAGTGCGCGGGCCAGCGCGACGCGCTGTTGCTGACCGCCTGATAGCTGGTCAGTGCGGCGCCCCGCCAGATGCTCCATCTGCACCAGCGCCAGCATTTCTTCGGTTGCGTTCTTGATCTCGGATTTGGGGCGGCCCTGCATCTCAAGGCCAAAACCGATGTTGCGCGCCACGCTCATATGCGGAAACAGCGCGTAGGATTGGAAAACGGTGTTCACGGGCCGCTTGTAGGGCGGCAGGTGGCCGATTTCCTGTCCGTCCAGCAGGATCTGGCCCGCGTCGGGCAGATCGAAACCGGCGATGAGCCGCAAAAGCGTGGTCTTGCCGCAGCCAGACGGGCCGAGCAGAGTGAAAAACTCGTTCTTGCGGATATCCACCGTCACGTTGTCCAGCGCGGTGATCTGGCTGCTGCCCTGACCGAATGTCTTGGTCACGCCCTCGGCGTGGATCATCACCTCATGCGTGGTTGCTGCCATTTGGTGATGCGCGTTTGGCTGTGCCGTCGCTGATTGGGTCGCCATGCGATCCCCCTGTCTTGTGACAGTAAACTGCCTATTTTTATGCCCGCACACTCGATTCCCGGCGCGCGCTTCAGCTGTCAGCCTATGCTGCGCTCGCAGATAAGGTAAATACCCCTTTGCTGACCGCTGATGTCTGGACAGGTATTTACCCGGCGCGAGCGGTGCTGCAATCTGCGCAACATATGTCCACGGCAAGGAGACGGAGCATGGCAGGCAAGGCGGATCTTGTGATCCTGAATGGCAAGGTTCTGACGGTGAACAGCGAGCACCCCCGCGCCGAGGCAGTCGCGCTCGCGGGCGGCTTGGTTCTGGCCGTCGGCAGCACAGCAGATATTCGCGATCTGGCGGCGCCGGGCGCACAGGTGATTGATGCCGCAGGCGGCACGGTCCTGCCCGGTTTCATCGACAGTCATGTGCATCTGTTCCAAGGTTCTGCCGCGCTGGAATTCATGGCGATGGAGGGGGTCGAGACGGCAAGCGATGCCGCGCAGACCATACGCGCCTACGCGGACGACAACCCGAACGAGCCGATGATTCTGGGCACCAGCACCGCATACGGGCTGATGGACGGGCGCAACCCGACGCGCCACGATCTGGACGCGATCCTGCCGGACCGCCCGCTGGCGCTGCTGGCACCGGATATTCATACGCTTTGGGCCAATACCATGGCGCTGCGGCAGGCGGGGCTGCTGCACGGCGGCCCGGTGCCAGAAGGCAGCGTGATCGTCATGGAAGCGGGCGGCAATGCCACCGGCGAATTGCAGGAAACCGGCGCCTTTGGTCCAGTGTTGAAGCTCAGCCGCACGGGCGGGCGCGATATGCTGGGCTATGTCACCGGCGCCGAGCCGGAGCCGCCCGCAACCGAGGCCGAGCGCGCCGCCGACCGCCGCCTGCTGGCGCGCGGACTGGCCCATGCCGCCAGCCACGGCATTACCACGATGCACAATATGGACGGTAATTTCTATCAGCTTGAACTGCTCAGCGATCTGGACGCGGCGGGCGATCTGAAGTGCCGCATGCAAGTGCCGTTTCATCTGAAAAATTACGACCCGCTGGACCGGCTCGAGGAAGCCGCCGAAATGCATCGCCGCTATAGCGGTGATCGCGTCTGGTCCGGCCGGGTCAAGATGTTCATGGACGGCGTGCTGGACACCCATACTGCGATGATGACGCGGCCCTATCCCGGCACCGATCGTGTGGGCGAGCCGGTGTTCGAGCCGGCCCATTTCAACGAGGCGTGCATCCGCACCGATGCCATGGGTCTGCAACTCAGCGTGCATTCCATCGGCGATCTGGCGACGCGCTGCACGCTGGACGGGTTCGAGGCGGCCCGCCGCGCGAATGGTGCGCGCGATTCGCGCCACCGGATCGAGCATATCGAAGTGATCCATCCCGATGATCTGCCACGCATCCATGCGCTGGGTGCCGTCGCGTCCTTGCAGCCGCGCCACTCGCCGCTGGGGGATTATTTCCCGCTGGTTCCGCAGGGTACGCTGCTGCATGACGACCAGTACCCTTACGCCTATGCGTGGCAGCGCATCCGCGATACCGGCGCGCCGGTGATTTTCTCGACCGACTGGCCGGTGATCCCGGTGGATGTCATGCGCAATATCCAATGCGCCATCGCGCCCGCACAGCCCGGCGCGCCATGGGACGTGCGCCCGCAAAGCCTGATGGACACGCTGGCCTCCTACACCAGCGGCAACGCATGGGTTGAATTCAACGAGGGTCGCAAGGGGCAGCTGGCACCGGGCCAGATGGGCGATGTGGTCGTGATGGACCGCGACCTTGAGGCTTGCGCGCCGGACGCAATTCACAAGGCCCGCGCGATGGTCACGATCTGCGCGGGGCAGGTGACCTACAGCGCCTGACGCAGGGACCGGGCGGATTGCCCTCTGGCGGCATGCGGGTCTCTGGCCTAAAGTGCCGCCATGTCCAATCCAGCCCGATTCATTCATCTGCGCGTTCACAGCGAATACTCCCTGCTTGAAGGGGCTATCCGCCTGAAATCCCTACCGGAACTCTGCCGCAAGGCTGACATGCCCGCCGTGGCGGTGACGGACACGAACAACATGTTCGCCGCATTGGAATTTGCCGTCTCGGCGGCAGGCGCCGGCATCCAGCCGATCATGGGCTGCCAGATTGATCTGGCTTACGTGGATGTCGCGCCAGGGGAAAGGGTGCCGCCGCCCGCGCCCATCGTGCTGCTGGCGCAGAACGAGCAGGGCTACGAGCATCTGATGAAGCTCAACTCGTGCCTTTACCTGCGCGGCGATGGCGCGCTGCCGCACGTCACCCGCGCCGATCTGGCCGAAAACGCTGGCGGTCTGATTTGCCTCTCAGGCGGTCCCGACGGCCCCGTTGGGCGCCTGCTGCGCGCTGGCCAGCGCCCCGCCGCCGAGGCGCTGATGCGGCAACTGGCAGAAATCTACGGTGATCGCCTTTATGTCGAGCTTCAGCGCCACCCCGGCGAGGATGGTCTGCCCGAGGCCGAACAGCAAAGCGAGCGGGGCCTTGTCGAAATGGCCTATGCGATGGAGTTGCCGCTGGTGGCAACAAACGACGTCTATTTCCCGAAGTCAGAGATGTACGAGGCGCATGACGCGATGCTCTGCGTTGCGGGTGGCACCTATGTCGATCAGTCCGCCCCGCGTCGCCGCTTGACGCCGCAGCATAATTTCAAGACGCCGCGCGAAATGGCGACGCTGTTTGCCGACCTGCCCGAGGCGATTGAAAACACGGTCGAGATTGCCAAACGCTGCGCCTTTGGCGCTTACCGGCGCGACCCGATCCTGCCTAAATTTGCCGATGACGAGGTGGACGAGTTGCGCCGCCAGGCCAAGCTGGGGCTGGCCGAGCGGCTGAAGGTCATCCCGCATGCCACCAGCGTCGAAGAATATGAAAAGCGGCTGGAATTCGAGCTGGGCATCATCGAGGGCATGGGCTTTCCCGGCTACTTCCTGATCGTTGCCGATTTCATCAAATGGGCCAAGGACCGCGATATTCCGGTGGGTCCGGGGCGCGGCTCGGGCGCCGGCAGCCTTGTGGCGTATGCGCTGACCATCACCGACCTTGATCCGCTGCGCTATTCGCTTCTGTTTGAGCGGTTTCTTAACCCCGAACGGGTCAGTATGCCCGATTTCGACATCGACTTCTGCATGGATCGCCGCGAGGAGGTGATCCAATATGTGCAGGAGAAATATGGCCGCGACCGCGTGGGCCAGATCATCACCTTCGGCGCGCTGCTGTCCAAGGCCGCTGTGCGCGACATCGGCCGCGTGTTGCAGATGCCTTACGGGCAGGTGGACCGCCTGTCGAAAATGATCCCGGTCGAGGGCGTCAAACCCGTCAGCATTCAGCAGGCGCTGGTTCAGGAGGACCGCCTGCGCGAGGAGGCCCGCAATGAGGAGGTCGTCGACCGGCTGCTGAAATACGGCATGCAGGTCGAGGGGCTGCTGCGCAACGCATCGACCCACGCGGCGGGCGTGGTGATCGGGGACCGCCCCTTGGACGCGCTGGTGCCGCTTTATCAGGATCCGCGCAGCGACATGCCCGCGACCCAGTTCAACATGAAGTGGGTCGAACAAGCGGGGCTGGTCAAGTTCGACTTTCTGGGTCTGAAAACCCTGACTGTGATCCAAAACGCGATTAGCCAAATCCACGGCGAGGGCCGCGATCTGCACATTGCCGCCGATGGCAGCACGATTTACGAGCCGTTCGAGGGCGCCGAGAATGATATCGGCCAGATCCCGTTGGACGATGCCAAGGCATATGCGCTTTATGCACGCGCGAAAACCGTTGCGGTGTTCCAGGTGGAAAGCTCGGGCATGATGGATGCGCTCAAGCGGATGAAGCCGGACTGCATCGAGGATATCATCGCGTTGGTCGCGCTCTACCGGCCCGGCCCGATGGAGAACATCCCGAAGTTCTGCGAGGTGAAGAACGAGATCTCGGACCGCGATCTGCTGCATCCGACGATTGACCACATCCTGGACGAGACGCAGGGCATCATCGTTTACCAGGAACAGGTGATGCAGATCGCGCAGGAAATGGCGGGCTATTCACTGGGCGGCGCCGACCTGTTGCGCCGCGCGATGGGCAAGAAGATTCAGGCCGCAATGGACGAGGAGCGGCCGAAATTCATCAAGGGCGCCAAGGAAAACGGCGTCGATGACGCCAAAGCGCTGGAGGTGTGGAACCTTCTGGATAAGTTCGCCAATTACGGTTTCAACAAATCCCACGCAGCGGCCTACGCGGTGGTCAGCTACCAGACCGCATGGCTGAAGGCGAACCATCCGACCGAGTTCATGGCCGGGGTGATGAACTGCGATATTCACCTGACAGATAAATTGTCGGTTTATTTTGAAGAGGTGAAAAAAGGGCTGGAATTGCCTTGGGCGCCGCCCTGCGTCAACCGTTCGGACGCGCAATTTGTGGTGCGCGATCGCGTGCTGCACTATGGCTTGGGCGCGCTGAAAAATGTCGGTGTCGAGGCGATGAAGCTGGTTGTTACGGGACGGGACGGTAAACCCTTTGCCACGCTGTATGACTTCGCGCGGCGCGTAGATATCAAGCGGATCGGCAAGCGTCCGATGGAGATGCTTGCCCGCTCGGGCGCGTTCGATGAGATTGACCGCAACCGCCGCCGCGTGTTCGATGCGATCGAGCCGCTGATGAATTACTCGGCGGCGATCCATGACCAGAAGAACTCGGCGCAGGTGTCTCTGTTTGGCGAAGCAGGCGAAGATCTGCCAGAGCCGCGGCTGCCCCCGGTGGATGACTGGCTGCCTGCCGAGCGCCTGACCGAGGAGTTCAAGGCGGTCGGGTTTTACCTGTCCGGCCATCCGCTGGACGACTACATGGCGGCGCTGAAGCGCAAGCAGGTCAAGACGCTGGACGAGGTGACGAGCCTGGCTGCCCGCGCGCCTTGCGTGGTCAAGATGGCCGGTATCGTGGCAGGCCGTCAGGAGCGAAAATCGGCGCGTGGCAATCGGTTTGCCTTTGTGCAGCTCAGCGATACGACGGGCGGTTACGAGGTCGTCATGTTCTCGGAAACGCTGGAGAAATCGCGCGAGCATATCGACACGGGCGCTCAGGTGGTCGTGACGGTCGAGGCGACAATGGAATCCGAGCAACTCAAGCTGCTGGCGCGCGCTGTGGCACCTATTGACGGTGTGGTGGCGGATGCTGGCAGTCTGGGGTTGATGATTTTCGTTGACGCGCCCTCGGCTGTTGCGTCGGTAGCACGTGTGTTGGAGGGCGCCGCAGAGGCGGCGCGCGCCGCGCGGCCCGGCCCTATCCGGTTTTGCCTGATGGGTGACGGACTACCGGGCGAGGTCGAACTATCGGCGGGGCGCGATTACCCGGTGACACCACAGATCAAAGGCGCGATCAAAAGCCTTGATGGCGTGATGGATGTGCAGGACATCTGAGGCCGGGCGGAGATTTTTCGCTTAAAGTATCAAGCGCTTAATAGTGAGGGGGACGCTCGTTGCCCAGCGTGACAGCGCTGCCACTGTCGGCCTCGCGCTCACCTTCGCGGCGCATAAGCATTTCGACACGGCGGCTCAGGACAGTGATTTCACTGTCCTGCCGTGCGACGATGTCCGACAGATCGTCAACCGCGCGGATGAGATGGGCTATCTGTTCTTCGAATTTATCCATGCGCTGCTTTTGACGTCGGAGCAGACCAGCGTCAAGCTGATCGCACATTGGCACGCTGCCTCGGACTTTCGTGTGGATTTTTCACGAGCGGTCCGGGGAATCGATAGGGCTGCTATAAGATCTTGAACTTGCAAATGGCGTAAAGCCGTACTTTACGCCATTGAGCAAAATGAGGTTTTGCCTGCGACGCGCTCAGAACGGAATTTCATCATCGAAATCACGCGAAGGCGCGCTGCCTCCGCTACCGCCCGACGATGGCCCGCCGCGGTCGTCCGGGCCTTCATATCCACCCCCACCGCTACCGCCGCCACCCGGGTAGCCGCCGCCGCCACCACCTTCGCTACGGCCGTCGAGCATGGTGAGATTGCCGTTGAATCCCTGAAGTACCACCTCGGTCGAGTAGCGGTCCTGACCGGATTGATCTTGCCATTTGCGGGTCTGAAGCTGACCTTCAATGTAAACCTTGGAGCCTTTGCGCAGATACTGTTCGGCGATCCGCACCAGGCCCTCGTTAAAGATCGCAACTGAATGCCACTCGGTTTTCTCGCGCCGCTCGCCGGTGGTTTTATCCTTCCAGTTTTCGGACGTGGCGATTCGCAAGTTGCAGACTTTGCCGCCATTCTGGAACGTGCGCACCTCGGGGTCGCGGCCCAGATTGCCGATAATGATGACTTTGTTAACCGACCCGGCCATTCGATCTCTCCTGATAGGGCTTGGAATTTGCCTCGTGTTACATCACCTGAACCACGTTAATGCCAGCCTAAAATAACCAAACAGGCCAAGATTGAGGGCGCAGTGCACGCGCAAAGCTGGAAATGGTGAACGGAATCGGTTACCCCGAGATCATTGGAACCGAACCTGGATATTCATATGAAGCGATTCTATTGCACGGCATTGACGCTCGCGACGACCGTTTTAGTGACGCAAGGGGTGCAGGCCGAAGTTCTGTCAACCAAGAGCCGCGGCACGCAGTTCAAATCCCAGATCAGTGTTCTGGATAATCGCGCCGCCTCGCAGTACAAGGCGTCGATACGCTTGCAACCTGACCGCATCAACACGCCCACCAAATGGGGCAGCGCAAAGGCGTATACAGGTGCCTATCGCGGTGAATTCCTGAATCTGGCCAAGGCGGCGGCGCGTAAATATTCCGTGCCCGAGGATTTGTTTCTGCGTCTGATCCAGCAGGAAAGCGGCTGGAAGCCGGCGGCGCTGTCGCATAAAGGCGCGATTGGCCTTGCGCAGCTGATGCCCGGCACGGCGGCGATTTTGCGGGTTGATCCGCATGACCCCCAGCAAAATCTGGAAGGTGGCGCGCGCTATTTGGCCATGCAGTTCCGCGAATTTGGATCGTGGCGGCTGGCGCTGGCTGCTTATAACGCCGGTCCGGGGGCGGTGAAGAAATATGGTGATGTGCCGCCGTATCAGGAAACAACCAATTACGTTCGCGTTATCTGGGGCAGTTAACCCGCGCCTCACACAGCCTGTGCCTTGCGCCGCAGGGCGGACGGGCTAAGGCCAGTATGGGCCTGAATGAAGCGCGAGAAATAGGCGGCACTGCCGAATCCCAGCTGCGCCGCAACGTGGCGAATCGCGTCCGCTCCATCCTCCAGCTGCTCGCGGGCGGCGTGCAGGATGCGCTGCACCAGCAAATCAGCAGCTGTCAGCCCGCAACACGCCTTGCAACTGCGGCCCAGATGCGTGGGCGTGACGCCCAAGTCACGGGCATAGGAGGCCATCGGCTGTCCGGTAGCATGGTTCTGCTCGACCAGCGCAGCGTAGGCGACAACCAGCCGCTGGGCCGCTGTTGGCCTCGGGCCGGGCTCTTGGCCGATCAGTGCGCGGCGCAGCCAGACGGTAACCATGATCGCCAACGCCTGCGCCGCCTCGTCCGCGAAGGGGCGCTGCTGGCTGTTTTCGCGCATCATCGAGTCCAGCAGAGACGTCAGCTCGGACTGCGCCTGCACCTCGCGGATGCGCAGATGTTCAGGCTCGTCCGGCATGAGGGCAGGGCCGCCGGGAGGTATGAGGCAGACCTGACCGTAGCAGCCCGGCCCGATATCCAGCGAAAACAACGTACCGGTCGGCACAGCCAGCGCATTATGCGCGCCCACGCCGCGGCGTAGCCCGCCGACCGTCGCGCGCGCCTGCCCGCGCGTGATCCAGATCAGCGCATGATGCGGCTGGCTGTGCGGCAGAGTCAGACGCCAAGGGGCGCCGTGCGCCCATTGCGCAATGGTCATGATTTGGGGCGCAGTGATCACGGCAATCGGCCTTATGGTGCTAATGCGGCAAGATACTGCGCCTTTGAGGCCGTTTAAAATCGAAAAATATGGGATAAGTGAAATTCAGCCGATCTCAGGCACATTCAAGCGCTGCCAATCACGCATTCTGGCGCGAAACCATGTTCGCTGGCGTTTTGCAAATTGGCGCGTCGCGATTGTCGCCGCCTCCTGCGCGGCGGTCAAGGTGAGCTCGCCGCGCAGATGGGCGGCAAGCTCGGGCGCGCCAATGGCCTTGGCGCTGGGATGCCCTGCGTCCAGATGGGACATGTTGGCGTGCACTTCGTCCAGCGCGCCGGCCTCCAGCATCGCGCCCAGCCTGTCGGCGATCCGCGCGTTCAGCCAGTCGGTATCTGCATCCAGCAGCAGTGCATGTGCGCGCGCCAGCGGCAGCAATGGCGGTGGCGTTGCATCCTGCCAGCTGGCCAGTCCGCGCCCGGTGGCCTGTTGCACCTCCCAAGCACGCTGCACACGCATCGGGTTGCGCAGATCTGTGCGCTCGCGGGTCGCTGGGTCCAGCGCATCTGTCATCCTGTCCAGTGCGCCGCCGGTGCGCAGCGCGTCAGCCTCGGCCCGGATGGCGGCGGGGGTTGGCGGGATATCGGCCAGCCCTTCGGTAAGGGCCGAGAAGTACAGCCCGGTGCCGCCGACAATGATGGGCCGCGCGCCCGCCTCAAGGAACGGGGCGACATCGCGCAGCCAATGTCCGACCGAATAATCAGCTTGCTGCGCAACATGCCCATACAGCGCATGGGGCGCGCGCTCCTCATCTGCAGGGCTCGGGCGGGCAGTCAGGATGCGCCATCCGGCGAAAACCTGCATCGAGTCGGCATTGATGACAACACCGCCCAGACGCTCGGCAATGCTCAGCGCAAGCGCGGATTTGCCCGATGCGGTTGGACCGGCGATCAGAACGGGCGCGGTGCGTGATATGGTCAGATGTTCCAGCATGACAGCGTTTTAGCGCGGCGCGGCGCCAAGGGCGAGGGGGCGCGCTGCCATATGATTGCTGCGATGCAGCAAAATCGCGGTTTAAGAGATTGAACTCTGCTGCCATTTGCGACATTTTGCGCGCCAGACATGCAAGGAGTCTCCTATGCCCGACAGCAACACCCCCAAGACGACCTTTCGGCGCGTGATGTTGAAAATCTCGGGGGAGGCGCTGATGGGCGACACAGCCTACGGCCTGCACCCGCCCACCGTCGAGCGGATCGCACGCGAAGTTAAGGTCGTTCACGACATGGGCGTTGAGATCTGCATGGTGATCGGCGGCGGCAACATCTTTCGCGGATTGCAAGGATCTGCGCAGGGGATGGAGCGGACAACGGCCGATTACATGGGCATGCTGGCGACCGTGATGAACGCGCTCGCAATGCAGAGCGCATTGGAAGAGCTGGGCGTGTTTTGCCGCGTGATTTCTGCCATCCGTATGGACGAAGTGGCCGAACCATACATCCGCCGCCGTGCCGTGCGCCATCTGGAGAAAAAGCGGGTCTGCATCTTTGCTGCTGGCACCGGCAACCCTTATTTCACCACCGACACCGCCGCAACGCTGCGCGCCAATGAAATGGCCTGCGAGGCGATCCTGAAGGGCACCAAAGTGGATGGCGTCTATGACAAGGATCCGGTGACAAACGCGGATGCCGTGCGCTATGACCAGATCAGCTATGACGATGTACTGGCCAAGCATCTCAAGGTGATGGATGCGAGCGCCATCGCACTGGCGCGTGACAACAACCTGCCGATCATCGTGTTTAGCCTGGACGAGCCGGGGGGCTTTCGCGGCATTCTGGCTGGGGAAGGCACCTATACAATTGTCCATGACTGACGCAGATTGCACCCAAAGTGCAAAGGGCAGACCGCAGAGGAAGTTTGACTATGGCAGATGATATCGAAATCGACACAGCCGATCTGGAAAGGCGAATGGAAGGCGCAATCGCGTCGCTCAGGACAGAATTTGCGTCCCTGCGCACCGGGCGTGCCAGCGCGTCGATCCTTGAGCCGGTGATGGTGGACGCCTATGGTCAGATGACACCGATCAATCAGGTCGGCACAGTCAACGTCCCCGAGCCGCGTATGGTGACGATTAACGTCTGGGACAAAGGGCTCGTCAACAAGGTTGAAAAAGCAATTCGTAACAGCGGGTTGGGGATCAATCCTCAGATGAATGGCACCATCATCATGCTGCCTATCCCCGAGCTGAACGAAGAGCGCCGCCGCGATCTGACCAAGGTTGCCTCTCAATACGCCGAAAATGCCCGCGTTGCGGTGCGCAACGTGCGCCGCGACGGGATGGACCAGATCAAGAAGGGCAAGAATGACGGTATGTCCGAGGACGACCAGAAATTCTGGGAGACCGAGGTTCAGGACCTAACCAACCGCTTTATCGCCCGTGTGGACGACTCTTTGGAGACAAAGCAAGCCGAGATCATGCAGGTCTGAGATGTTCCGGCGCAAGGTCACAGACAGCGCAGAGGCGGCGACGCCAAGCCCTGAGGCGCAGCAAGGCCCGCGTCATGTGGCCGTGATCATGGACGGCAACGGCCGCTGGGCGCAGGCGCGCGGGCGGCCACGTCTTTTTGGCCATCACGCCGGTGCCAAACGAGTGCGCGAGATCGTCAATGCCTGTCCCGACCTGCGGGTCAAGTACCTGACTGTGTTCGCTTTTTCCACCGAAAACTGGAAGCGTACACAGACCGAAGTTGCCGGCCTGATGAGTCTTTTCCGCCGCTACATCTCAAAGGAGACGCGCGCACTGCGTGATGAAGGCGTGCGTGTTCGGTTCATTGGCGACCGCATGCGCCTGGACGCCAAGCTTATTTGCCTGATGGATGAGCTGGAAACAATTACCGAGGGCAATGACCGTGTCCACCTGACCATCGCGCTGAACTATGGCAGCCGTGATGAGGTGAGCCGCGCCATCAAACATTTGGCCGAAGACGTTGCCGCAGGTCGGCTTGACCCGGCTGACGTGGATGAGGAAACGCTGACAAAGTATTTGGATACAAAGGTTTTACCTGATCCCGATTTGGTCATCCGCACCTCCGGAGAGGCACGGATATCAAATTTTCTGCTATGGCAGTCTGCCTATGCGGAATATGAATTCGTCGATACACTCTGGCCTGATTTCACCAAGGACATCTTTGCCGGAATCGTATCGGGATATGGTGGACGCGACCGCCGATTTGGAGGAGCCAAACCATGAGCCTGCCAGCACGCTGGAACGATTTGAATGCAAGGTTGATCTCAGCGGCGGTGATGATCGTCGCGGGAATCGTCCTGCTCTGGTCAGGGGGCATGATCTTTGCTGCCGCACTTTGGGTGATTGGCGGCGCAATGATATGGGAGCTGTCGCGCATGCTGGGCGGCGATGCATGGGCTCCGGGCATGGGAGTGATCGCGGGGCTGGCGCTGGCCGTGGCATGGGCGCTGCCGCTGTGGCTTGCGCTGCCGGGGCTGGCGTTTGTTGCGGGTTTCGGCGCGTGGCAACTGTCCGAGCGCCGGGTTTTATTGGGCGTCTATGGCGCGTGTATTCTGTTGGCTTGCTACACTGCGGCGCTGCTGCGCGTCGATGCCGGGCTGGCGTGGACCCTTTGGGTAATCTGCGTTGTAGTGTCGGTTGATGTTGCGGGATATTTCGCCGGCCGTGCAATAGGTGGGCCGAAATTCTGGCCTGCGATCAGCCCCAAAAAGACGTGGTCGGGCACCGCTGCCGGCTGGCTGGCCGGCGCTGTGATGGGACTTGGTTTTGGCCTCTATCTCGGCGTTGGGGCGCAGCTGATGTTGATGTCGGCTCTGGTGGCTGTCACCGGGCAGGCGGGCGATATCTGGGAAAGCTGGATCAAGCGCCGGGTTGGAGTGAAGGACAGCTCGAACCTGATTCCTGGTCATGGCGGTGTTCTGGACCGGTTTGATGCGATGCTGGGCGCGATGCTGCTGGTGGGGGCACTGTGGCTCTTCGGGATCCTGCCGGGGCTGGTATGAGGCGTGTCACTATTCTGGGTGCGACGGGGTCTATCGGCCAGAACACGCTGGATCTGATCCGGCGCGCGCCGGATGAATTTCAGGTTGTGGCGCTGACCGGCGGGCGCAATATCGCGCAACTGGCTGACGATGCGCGCGAATTTCGTGCAGAACTGGCCGTAACGGCCCATCTTGAACTGCTGACTGATCTGCGGTCGGCCCTGTCGGGCAGTGATGTTGCGGTAGCGGCGGGAGAGGACGCACTGATCGAGGCCGCGCAGCGCCCGGCGGACTGGACCATGTCGGCCATCGTCGGTGTAGCGGGCCTTGCGCCCGGACTAGCAGCGCTGGAGCAGGGCGGCACTCTGGCGCTCGCCAACAAGGAATCGCTGGTTACCGCGGGACCGCTGCTGCTTGCCACGGCGGCGCGCCATGGTGCGCACATCCTGCCGGTGGACAGCGAACATTCGGCCATTTTTCAGGCCTTGACCGGCGAGGATCGCGCGGCGATTGAACGGGTGATCATCACGGCCTCTGGCGGGGCCTTTCGCGACCGGCCTCTCGATGACCTGGCGCATGTCGGCGTCGATGAGGCGTCGACACATCCCAATTGGGACATGGGCCAGCGCATCACGATCGATTCAGCCTCAATGTTTAACAAGGCACTTGAAGTTATTGAGGCCAAGGAATTTTTCGGGCTTGAACCGGAGCAGATCGAGGTTCTTGTACATCCTCAAAGCACTGTGCATGCGTTGGTAGGGTTTCGCGACGGCGCGCTGATGGCGCATGTTGGCCCGCCCGATATGCGGCATGCAATCGGGTTTGCATTGAACTGGCCGGACCGCCGTCACCTTCCCGTGGCGCGGCTGGATCTTTCTGCCATCGGACGTCTGGATTTTGCCCTGCCCGATCCGGCGCGGTATCCAGCGCTGGCACTGGCGTGGCAGGTGATGGCGGCAGGAGGCCATTCCGGCGCCATTTTTAACGCGGCCAAGGAGCGCGCGCTGGACCACTTCATCGCCGGACATATCGGATTTCTTGAGATGAGCGCGCTGGTCGCCCGAACGCTCGACCATGGCTTGTGCGATGCGCAGGCCCAGATCGAGCCAGGCGAGATCACGCTTGAAAGCGTGCGCCGCTGCGACCACCTTACACGGCAACAGATGGATCGCCTGATCGCCGCCTGAGGCGGATCGGCGGTGCGATGAAAGGCAGAATAGGACAGTTTTTGGATATTTCAGCGATTCTCCCGCAATTTGGCAGCGCCCTTGGCGTGTTTGCCGCCTTTGTCGTTGCCTTGTCGGTCATCGTCGCAATCCATGAATACGGGCATTATATCGTCGGCCGCTGGTCGGGCATCAAGGCGGAGGTGTTCTCGCTGGGATTTGGGCCGGTGCTGTTCAGCCGCGTAGACAAGCACGGCACGAGGTGGCAAGTGGCGGCACTGCCGTTTGGCGGATATGTCAAGTTTCTGGGCGACGCTGACGCGGCCAGCGGCAAGGATAGTGCCGCGATGGCGGCAACTCCGCCTGAACGGCTGCGCCAGACGATGCATGGCGCGCCTCTTTGGGCGCGTAGCGCGACGGTGGCGGCGGGACCGGTATTCAATTTCATTCTGTCGATCGCGATCTTTGGCGGCGTGATTCTGGCACAGGGCAAGATGGCCGAGCCGCTTCAGGTGGGATCGCTCAGACCCTTGCCCGCAGAAGGGATTTCTCTGAAACCCGGCGACACCGTTCTGGATATCGCAGGCACGCAAATGCCCGGTTACCAGGATCGCGGCGCGTTTGATACGTTCACCTCGGCGCTACCGGACCAGCAGGTTATGGACTATCGCGTGCAGCGCGATGACCGGCAAATGACGGTGCCCGGGCCGCACCCGCTGCCACCTATCGTGACAGCATTAGTGCCGCAATCGGCTGCATATCGTGCGGGTATCGAGGTGGGTGATGTCATTTCCGCAGTGAACGGCACATCGATTTCGTCCTTCACCCAACTCAAGGAGATTGTCGAGGCGTCCAATGGCGCCCCCTTGCGGCTGGATGTCTGGCGGGAAGGCGTCCAGGAGCAGCTCAGCCTGACACCGCGCCGCACCGACGAGCCCCAAGAGAATGGCGGTTTCCAGACGCAATGGCGCATCGGCATTGCGGGCGGTTGGGCGTTCGAGCCGGGCACCGTGAGGGTCGGCCCTCTGGAGGCGCTCGAAGGCGGCGTGCGGCAAACCTACGCGGTCGCGGCCAGCTCGATTTCGGGGCTGTATCACATGATCACGGGCGCGATCAGCAGTTGCAACATGTCGGGGCCTTTGGGCATTGCACAAACTTCGGGCGCGATGGCCAGCCAAGGGGCCGAGAATTTCATCTGGTTCATCGCGGTTCTGTCGACGGCTGTTGGCCTGTTGAACCTTTTCCCCATCCCGGTATTGGATGGCGGGCATCTGGTGTTTTACGCTTATGAAGCCGTGTTCCGCAAACCGCCCAGTGACGGCGCGCTGCGGGTCATGATGACTATCGGTCTGACGCTGATTCTGGGTCTGATGTTGTTCGCATTGTTCAACGATATCTGGTGCCCATGATTGGGCGGGCGCCTGCCGACCCCAAGATATAGCGCAAAACGGTCATGCCATCCGAAATGGCGGGCAGGGGCCATGCCTGCCCGGATCTTGCCACAATTTTGTGCCAAATCGCGCCACATTGCACAGTCATAACTCCGCGCGACGGGGCGTGCCATCAAGGCGCATCCCCACTGGCGAGGAGACCGACCAATGCGTTATGTTTCAGACGGACTTCGCGGCATGTGCGTACTGATTGATGTCAATTCGGATCGACTGCTGTTTCCCGGAGCGATTGCTCTGGCGCTGTTTGCTGCTGCCTATCTCGCCTCAATCTAAGCTGGGCCAAAGGGGCTGACCGATCCGCGCCGGTTGGGCATTGCTGCTACACGTTGGAATTTGATGAAACTGGCGTTTTGACAAGGCCAACGCGACCCGTTACTGAACATGCATATTGGCTTGTCTGACTGGGTTGGAATTATGAATCATCCGAAATTTCTGCGCGCATCGCGCACTCGCTCTTCGGCATTCCAGCGGGCCAAGGCTGGTCTAGGCACTGCGTGCCTTCTCTCACTTGCGTTTTCAGTGGCGCCGCTGCCTTCACAGGCTCAATCTTACCGCTTTACGGATGTTGCCATCGCCGGGAACCAGCGGATTGAGGCGGGAACAATCCTGACATACGCGGGTATCGGACGTGGTCAGGCTGTGTCGGCGGCTGAATTGAACGACGCCTATCAGCGAATCCTTGCCAGTGGCCTTTTCGAAGAGGTTTCAATCAATCCGAGCGGGAATACGTTGGAAATCAAGGTCATAGAATATCCGACCATTTCCAAGATCGCCTTTGAGGGCAACTCCAAGATCAAGGACGAGGATCTGTCCGGCATCGTCGAGAGCGCACCGCGGCAGGTGTTCAATCCTGCCAAGGCGGAACGCGACGCCGCCGCCATTGTCAGCGCTTACGCCGAGACGGGCCGCAGCGCCGCGCGCGTCAGTCCCAAGGTGATCCGCCGCAGCGACAACCGCGTCGATCTGGTGTTCGAAATTTTCGAGGGCAAGAAGATCGAAGTGCAGCGCGTCAGTTTCGTTGGCAACCGCGCCTATTCGGACGGGCGTCTGCGCCGCGTCGTCGGCTCCAAGCAGGCCGGTCTTTTGCGTGCGATCATCAACCGTGACACGTTTGTCGAGGATCGGATCGAGTTCGACAAACAGGTGTTGGCCGACTTCTATTCGGCGCGTGGCTATGTCGATTTTCGCGTGACCGGCGTCAACGCCGAACTGGCGCGCGAGCGCGACACATACTTTATCACCTTCAACATTCAGGAAGGTCAGCAATTCCGATTTGGCCGCGTTACCACGGTCAGCGAATTGCCCGGTGCGAACGCGGCCGAGTATCAGGCAGCGCTTAACGTCAAGCCGGGCGAGATTTACTCGCCTGCCAAGGTTGAGAATTCGATTGCCCGTATGGAACGCCTGGGCGTCCGCAACGGTGTGGATTTCCTGCGCGTCGAGCCGCGCATCACGCGCAACGACCGGGATCTATCGCTGGACGTCGAGTTTGCCCTGGTCCGCGGTCCGCGTATCTTTGTCGAGCGAATTGATATTGAGGGTAACACAACAACACTGGACCGGGTCATTCGCCGCCAGTTCGACACGGTAGAGGGTGATCCGTTCAACCCGCGCGAAATCCGCCAGGCGGCCGAACGTATCCGTGCGCTCGATTTCTTTGAGACCGCCGAAGTCGACGCGCGCGAGGGATCGCGCCCCGATCAAGTCGTCGTTGATGTAGATGTAGAAGAGAAAAGCACAGGATCGCTGTCCTTTGGTGCGTCCTATTCAACCAACTCGGGTATCGGTTTCTCCATCGGATTTGCCGAGCGTAACTTCCTTGGACGCGGTCAACGTCTGTCGGCGCAGATTGCCGCCAGTGCCGACCGGGCAAACTATAACATCAACTTTGTCGAGCCCGCCTTCCTCAGCCGCGATGTGGCCTTTGGGCTGGAATTCTCGCTGATCGAAACGACCGGTGACTTCGCGCTTTATGATACGACAATCGGGCGTTTCCGTCCCAGCCTGACCTTCCCGGTCAGTGAAAACGGGCGCCTGCAGTTCAGTTATACAGCTGGCTACAAGGACATGGATAAGTACCTTGGCACCAGCGGTATTTTGACGAATGAAACCCTGCGGGGCGGCGAATACGAGAGCGGCGTAGGTTATAATTACACCTACGATACCCGCCGCACCGGACTGAACCCCAATGCCGGTGTGTTGCTGTCCTTTGGCCAGGATTTTTATGGCCTTGGCGGCGACCAAGAATATATTCAGACGTCGGCACGCGCGATCGCACAGACCAGGGTTCTGAACGAAGAAGTGACGCTGCGCGCCACACTTGAGGCGGGTGCGCTGAACTTTACCGGCAGTACCGATAGCCGCGCGGTTGACCGGTATGCCGGTCAAATCATCCGCGGGTTCGAGCCGAACGGCATCGGGCCGTTGGAGGGCACGGAACAGCTGGGCGGTAACTACTTTGCCGCGCTTAAACTGGACGCGGAATTCCCGCTCGGGCTACCCGAGGAATATGGCCTGACTGGCGGCGCGTTTCTGGACGTCGGCAGCATCTGGGATGTGGACACGTTCGGCGCCACTGGCCCGACCTCCTCAGTCGATTTCGAACCACGCTCGGCGATCGGCCTGTCTTTGATCTGGACATCACCCTTTGGCCCGCTGCGGTTCAACTTTTCGCAGGCCCTCCAGAAAGAGACTGGCGATAAAACGCAGTCCTTTGACGTGTCCATCGCTTCGACCTTTTGATGCGCGAGACGGCGGCAGGAACAGCAAGGGCCAGCGCATTGATGGGTGCGCTGGCCCTTGTTTTTGCGCCGGGATTGGTCGGGGCAGGACTAATATCGGTCAGTGGCGCAGCGCAGGCACAGGATATTGGCACGGTGCAGAGCCAGATCCTGACGTTGGACCCCGAAAGATTGTTTATGGGGACAATGGTGGGTCGCCGCCTGACCAAACAATACGAGGCCGAGCGCGACCGCCTGATTGCCAACAACCGCGAGTTGGAATCCGAATTACGAGCCGAAGAGCAATCGCTGACGGACGCGCGCGCGGACATGACACCAAAACAGTTTCGCACCGAGGCGGATGCATTTGACGCCAAAGTTCGGTCGATCCGGCAGGAAAATGAACGCAAGGCTCGCGATCTGGAACGCGGCCGCGAGATTGCACCGCTATCGCTGATGCGTATGGCCGAACCGATTCTTGTTCAGATCATGCGCGAGACCGGGGGGAATATCATTCTGGATAACCGCCAAGTGCTGCTGCGCTCCGACGCCATAGACATTACGGATCTGGCCATCACGCGCATCGATGAGACCGTCGGAGACGGATCAGACCTGACCACAGACGAAGGCGAAGCCACGCTGCCTGAGATGGCGGCGCCTGACGGCGACACCTCGGACACCGTTGACGATACGCCACCGGCTGATTGACGGTGCCTTGCTCCGCGCTGGGTGAATTGCTACAGATTTGTGCAACTTGGCTTTGGCTGCGCTCTGCCGGTTGTCCGTGCAGCCGCCCGGAACAAACAGCGTCCGCGCGGCGCCTGAAAGGATACAGATGACACAGACGCTGCAAACGGCCGATATTCACATGATTCAGCGGCTGATTCCCCATCGCTATCCGTTTTTGCTGGTGGATAAAGTGCGCGACATTGACGGGTACCAGTCAGCCACCGGCATTAAGAATGTGACCATGAACGAGCCGCATTTTCAGGGCCATTTTCCCGGCAAACCCATCATGCCCGGCGTCACGATCATCGAAGCGATGGCTCAGACCGCCGCAGTCATGGTCGGGACGGCGCTGGAGATGCAGGACAAGAACATGCTGGTCTATTTCATGGCCATTGATGGCTGCAAATTCCGCCGAATGGTCGTGCCCGGTGATGTCCTGGAGATGCGACTGACCACCCAGCGCGGCAAGCCCGGCGGAAAGGTCTGGAAATTTGCGGGTGTGGCCACGGTGGATGGCGAGATGGCATGCGAGGCATCGTTTACCGCGATGATGGATCTGGGCGGAGCCAAGGCGGGATGAACAGCAGCGGCATCCATCCCGGCGCCATCATTGAGGAAGGCGCGCAGATCGGCGCGGGCTGCGTGATCGGCCCGTTTTGCCATGTCGGCCCTGATGTAAAGCTGGGCGACGGTGTGACGCTGAAAAGTCATGTCGTGGTGACGGGCGACACCTCTATTGGTGCAGACAGCACGATCTATTCCTTTGCCTGCATTGGGGAAATTCCGCAGGACTTGAAATTTCAGGGCGAAAAGACTCGGCTTGAAATAGGCGCGCGCGCGCGAATCCGCGAACATGTAACGATAAATACCGGCACGGCCGGTGGTGGCGGCCTGACGCAGGTCGGCGATGATTGTCTGCTGATGGCAGGCTGCCATGTCGCGCATGACGTTCGGGTCGGCAACCGCGTCATCGTGGTTAATAATGCCGCGCTGGCCGGGCATTGCGTGGTCGAGGATGACGTGATCATCGGGGGCCTCTCTGGCGTGCATCAATTCGTGCGGATCGGGCGCGGCGCCATTGTCGGCGCTGTGACCATGGTCACGAATGACGTGATTCCCTACGGTTTGGTGCAGGCGCCGCGTGGGGTTCTGGACGGCCTGAATCTGGTTGGGCTGAAACGGCGCGGCGTGGGCCGGGCGGATATCACCGCTTTGCGAGCGGCGTTTCAGATGCTTGCGCAGGGCGAGGGCACCTTTCAGGAGCGCGCACGGCGTATGGGCGCGGAAACGGATAGCGATTTTGTGGCGCATATCGTCGAGTTTGTAACAGGCGCCAGCGACCGCTCATTCTTGACACCGGGACAGGGTTGAGCCGTGGAGGGGCGTCTTGCCATCCTTGCCTGCGGCGGCGCATTGCCCGTCTTACTGGCGCGCGCGCATCCCGAGGCACTGCATTTTACGTTGCGCGGTGTGCCCAGCGAATTGACGCAGACAGCTCAGGAATTTCCGCTGGAACAGATCGGCGCATTATTTGCGGCCATGACGGACGCCGGTGTCACCAAAATGGTGTTCGCCGGGACGCTGACGCGGCCCACGCTGAATCCGGCCGAATTCGATGCCGAGATGACGCGCCTTGCGCCCGGCCTGATGGCTGCGATACCGCAGGGCGACGATGCGCTGCTTCGTTTCGTGATTTCCATGTTCGAAGAGCAAGGATTGACCGTGTTGGGTGCGCACGAATTGCTGCCGGGCCTGACCGCCGAGGCGGGGTTGACGGCGGGGCCTGCGCCGTCGACGGGAGATTTGGCAGATGCCGCGCGCGCAGCGCACATTCTGACTGCGATTTCGCCGCTGGATATCGGCCAAGGCTGCGTCGTGGCGGGCGGTCAATGTCTGGGAATCGAGACGGTGCAGGGCACCGATGCACTTCTTGCTTATGTCGCGCTGGCGCCTGATGCCCTGCGTCGTGGCCAACGCGGCGTTTACGTCAAGGCGCCAAAGCTGGGACAGGATCTGCGCATCGACATGCCGACAGTTGGGCCCAATACGGTAAACGCAGTGGCTGATGCGGGTCTTGCTGGGATGGTGATCGCGGCGGGCAAGGTTGTCGTGATGCAACGCGCCGAAACGCTTTCTATGGCAGAGAAACGTGGAATATTTTTGATTTCTCGGGATTTTGCATGAAGGTCTTCATCCTTGCCGGTGAGGCATCTGGCGACCGGCTGGGAGCGGCATTGATGGCGGGGCTCAAGCAGCTGACCGATGTTGAGTTTCATGGCGTCGGCGGCGCATTGATGCAAGCCGAGGGGCTGGAAAGCCTGTTCCCTATGGACGAGCTGAGCGTCATGGGAATCACCGAGGTGCTGCCGAAATACCGCCATCTGAAGCGCCGAATCCGCCAGACCGCCGAGGCCGTGCTGGGCAGTGGTGCCGATGTCCTGATCACCATCGACAGCCCTGATTTTTCCTTGCGCGTGGCGGCATTGGTCAAGGCGCGCCGCGATGTTCGCACGGTCCACTATGTTGCGCCGTCGGTCTGGGCGTGGCGGGCAGGGCGTGCAGCCAGGATGGCCAAGGTGATCGACCACGTTCTGGCCCTTCTGCCGTTCGAGCCGCCGTATATGCAGGCTGCCGGCATGGAGTGCGACTTTGTCGGTCATCCTGTCGTGGCAGAGCCGCAGGCAAGCGCCACCGACATCGACAATTTTCGTGCCCGCCACGATCTGGGCGATGCGCCGATCTTAATGGTATTGCCCGGTTCGCGCAGGGGCGAGGTGGCCCGGCTGGGTCCGATCTTTGGCCGGGCGCTTGCGCCTGTGCTGGCCCGGCATCCGGCTCTGCGGCTGGTCGTTCCGACCACGGCGCATGTCGCGCCGTTGCTGCGCGGCGTTGTGGCGGACTGGCCGGTACCGCCTGTTGTCATTGATCCGACGAACATGAAGAGTGACGCGTATAAGCATGAAAAGATGTGCTCTTTCGGAGCTGCAATGGGTGCTTTGGCGGCCTCTGGCACCGTCTCGCTGGAACTCGCAGCCAGCCAGACGCCTATGGTGATCGCGTATGATGTCAGCTGGGTCAGCCGCCAGATCATCGCCGCAATGCTCAAGATCGACACGCTGACATTAGTGAACTTGGTGAGCGAGAGCCGCATCATACCCGAATGCAATGGCAAACATTGTAATCCGCCTGAAATCGCGGCGGCGGTGCTGAAGATGCTGGAGGCGCCGGAAGCGCAGCTTGAGGCGATGCAGCTGACGATGCAGCGGCTTGGCAAGGGCGGAGAGGCGCCGGGGCTGCGCGCTGCGCGTGCGGTAATGAAAGGCTTAACCAGCTGAAAACGCGCAAGTATCGTGACCGATACGTGTGTCAGTATCCGCGCCCGATCCAGCCACCGCCCAAGATGCGACTACCACTGGTTTCATAGAACACGCAGGCCTGACCGGGCGCAACGCCCTCCTCGGGCGTCAGCAATTCCACCTCAGCAGTGGTGGGCGACAAGGGGCGCACGATCGCCTCGCGCGGGGCGCGGGTGGAGCGTACCTTGACCGACATGTGCCGTTCGGGGACGGCGTCAAATGCATCATCGCCCAGCCAGTTGATCTCGCGCACAGGGACGATGGCGGTGCTCAGCATTTCCTTTGGTCCAACAATGACTTGCCGCGCGTCGACGTCCAGTTTCACCACGTAAAGCGGCGTCTCCAGGCCGCCAATGCCCAGTCCGCGGCGCTGGCCGACCGTGTAGTGAAGCACGCCGTTATGCTGGCCCAGAACACGGCCCTCATGATCTACGATCTCGCCCGGCTCGGCAGCGCCGGGGCGCAGTTTTTCGATGACTGCGGCATAATTTCCGTTGGGAACAAAGCATATATCCTGACTGTCGGGCTTGTCGGCCACGCTCAGCCCGTATTTCGCGGCCAACGCGCGGGTGGCGTCCTTGGACGGTAGATGGCCCAGCGGGAATCGCAGGTAGTCCAGCTGCTCGGGGGTGGTGGAAAACAGAAAATACGACTGATCGCGGTTCGCATCGGCCGCCGAGTGCAATTCAGGGCCGTGGCTGCCCGTTTTACGTTGGATGTAGTGCCCGGTCGCCATGCAGTCGGCGTCCAGATCGCGGGCGGTTTGTAGCAAATCCTTGAACTTGACCCTCTCGTTGCAGCGGATGCACGGGACTGGCGTAGCGCCGGCCAGATAGCTGTCTGCAAATTCGTCGATCACAGCTTCTTTAAAGACGTTCTCGTAGTCTAGAACGTAGTGCGGAAACCCCATTTCTTCGGCCACTCGGCGCGCGTCGTGAATATCAAGGCCCGCGCAGCAGGCGCCTTTTTTCGCCAGAGCGGCACCATGATCATAAAGCTGCAAGGTGACTCCAACCACGTCATAACCCTCTTCGGCCAGTTGTGCGGCCACGACCGAACTGTCAACGCCGCCCGACATGGCGACTACGACGCGCGTCTGCGCTTCCGGCTTGGAAAAGCCGAGCGAATTCAGTCGGGGGGCGGTATCAAGGGCCATGAGCGTATCCGTTATGCAAATGCGTTCCCGTGATATAGGTGCGATGCCCGGGAAACGCAAAACGGTTTAGCTAAATCCTAGGTACTTTGCCGTCGCGATTTCAGGAGGCGTTAACAACGCACCCTGCATCGTGGCCTTCGATGTAATGAGGGTTTGGACGATGTATCTGAGAAAAATCGAAGGGGTGCGCGCCGTGAAGCTGCCGGACGGGCAGACGATGACGCAGGCCGATTTGCCATCGGTGACCACGACGCGCTGGGTGGCGTCGCGCAAACTGGCGGTCGTGCGCGGCGTGCTCTACGGGCTGATTTCCCAAGACGAAGCCTGCACAAGGTATCATTTGAGTGAGGAAGAGTTTTCAGAATGGGTGCGCGCTGTGTCATTGCACGGGGAAGAAGCGTTGAAAGCGACTGCCTTGAAGAATTATAGACAACTTTAGGTTGAATTCGCTAAATGTTCGCTTACGGTAACTTGTAGTTAACCAATTTTAGTCAAATTGGGTGCGAACAGGTCCTACTTGCGGAGAAAAGCGAATGCGAATCCTTCTGGTTGAAGACGATCCCACGACATCAAAAAGCATCGAACTGATGCTGACCCATGCCAATCTCAACGTCTATACGACGGAGTTTGGTGAGGAAGGGATCGATCTGGCCAAGCTCTATGACTACGATTTGATCCTTCTGGATCTTGGGCTGCCGGATATGACCGGACATGATGTGTTGCGTCAGTTACGCCTTGCGCGGATCGAAACGCCGATTTTGATCCTGTCGGGGGCCGACGATACCGAAAGCAAAATCAAGGGGTTCGGGTTTGGCGCCGATGATTATTTGACCAAACCGTTCCACCGCGAGGAACTGGTTGCGCGGATCCACGCCATCATCCGTCGCTCCAAAGGCCATTCCCAATCGGTTATCCGGACAGGCAAGATCCACGTCAATCTGGATGCCAAGACGGTCGAAGTCGGCGGCAAGACGGTGCATCTGACGGGCAAGGAATATCAGATGCTGGAATTGCTGAGCCTGCGGAAGGGGACAACGCTTACCAAGGAGATGTTTCTGAATCACCTATATGGCGGCATGGATGAACCTGAGCTGAAAATCATCGATGTCTTCATTTGCAAGCTGCGTAAGAAGCTGAGCGAGGCAACCGGCGGTGACAGCCATATTGAAACAGTCTGGGGCCGCGGCTATGTCCTGCGCGATCCCGAACCGTCCGAGCTGGAAGAGCAGCGACTGGCAGTCGGCGCCTAAGACGGCGTAAACAAAATAGCATTGTCCCAAGGGCGGATCGGTTTGACGCACACACTATCGGCGTGATCTACATTTGCTCACCTGCGTCCCGCCTCTGGACCTCGGCGGGACCGCGCCCTATCACTTGGGCAAGATGTCAGGCTGCGGGCCTGATAGGGACAACGCCGGGGGACAGCAATGCACGACGCGCGCAAAGTGAGCACGCTGACCGAGGACGAGGCACAAGCTGAACTGGCCCGGCTGGCCGACATATTGCTGCGTGCCGATACCGCTTATCATGGTGAAGATGCGCCGCAGATGAGCGATGCTGACTATGACAGGTTGAAATCGCGCAACTCCGAGGTAGAAGCGCGGTTCCCCCATCTTAAACGTGCCGACAGCCCGAGCGAGACGGTGGGCGCCCTTCCGTCAGAGCGTTTTGGCAAGGTACCGCATGCAAAGCGCATGATGTCGCTGAGCAACGCGTTTGAAACCACTGACATAGTGGAATTTGATCAGCGCGTGCGCAAATATCTGGGCGTGCCGCCTGACAGCCCACTTCTCTACACAGCGGAGCCCAAAATTGACGGGCTCAGCCTGAGCCTGCGGTACGAGGACGGGGTGCTGGTACAGGCGGCAACGCGTGGTGATGGGGCGGTAGGCGAAAACGTTACAGCGAATGCCAAGGTAATCAAAGATATCCCTCAAAGACTTAAAGCCGCACCTGATATTCTGGAAGTGCGCGGCGAAGTCTACATGAATCACGCCGATTTCACCGCCCTCAATGCGCGCCAGTCCGAGGCTGGCGCCAAGACCTTTGCCAATCCACGCAACGCTGCTGCCGGGTCGCTGCGCCAGCTTGATGCCGAAGTGACCCGCTCCCGCCCGCTTAAATTCTTTGCATATGCCTGGGGTGAGGTGAGCGCGCCGTTGGCCGATACGCAGTTTGGCGCGATTACCAAACTTGAATCCTTGGGATTTTCGACGAACCCTCTGACCGCGCTTTGCAACGGACCAGACGATCTGATGGCGCACTACGCAAAGATTGAGCAGCAGCGCGCCGGTCTAGGGTATGATATCGACGGCGTTGTCTACAAGGTTGACGATCTGGATCTGCAACGGCGACTGGGCTATCGCAGCACCACGCCGAGGTGGGCCATCGCGCATAAGTTCCCGGCCGAGTTGGCTTGGACCCGGTTGGAAGCGATCGAGATCAACGTGGGCCGCACCGGTGCGCTCAGCCCTGTCGCCCGGCTGGCGCCAGTGACGGTTGGGGGCGTGGTCGTTAGCAATGCAACGCTGCATAACGAGGATTATATCGCGGGGCGCGGCGGCGATGGCGACCCTATCCGAGGCGGCAAGGATATTCGCGTAGGCGATTGGGTGCAGGTCTACCGCGCCGGCGACGTGATCCCAAAGATCGCGGATGTGGATCCGAGCAAGAGGCCTGATGACGCGGAGCCTTTTGACTTTCCTCGCATCTGCCCAGAATGCGGATCCGACGCCATCCGCGAGGAGGGTGACGCTGTGCGCCGCTGCTCGGGCGGACTGGTGTGTCCGGCGCAAGCGGTTGAGAAATTGAAACATTTCGTCAGCCGTGCGGCGTTTGATATCGAAGGACTTGGCACCAAACAGGTTGAGATGTTCTATGCCGACGACCAGCTGCCGGTCCAGACGCCGGCCGATATCTTTACGCTGGAGGCCCGCGATAAGGCAAACCTGACAAAACTGTCCAATCGCGAGGGTTGGGGCGAGGTGAGCGCGCGCAATCTGTTTGCTGCGATTGACCAGCGCCGGACAGTGCCTTTGGCACGCCTGATTTTTGCGTTGGGAATCCGACATGTCGGCGAAGTGGCGGCCCGTGATCTGGCCCGCCATTTTGGCAGCTGGCAGGCGCTGGTGGATGCAGCGGATGCCGCTGCTCCGGCGGCGGTGTGTCAGTTGGAGGCCGACGCCGCAGAAACGGAAGAGCGCCAGCTGGCTGTCGATGAGGGCCGCCGGGCCAGAATTAAACCTGTGCGCGATGCGGTTTGGGCAGGCGTGGACGGGCCAGCGATTGCTGCGTGGCGTGATCTGATCGGAATTGACGGCATCGGGTCCACGGTTGCTATCTCCCTTGTCACCAGCTTTCAGCAAAAGGCCGAGCGTGAGTCGATCGACCGGCTGGTCGCCGAGCTGACGATTCAGGATGCCGCTGCACCGGCAACAGGCGGCAGCCCGGTCGCGGGCAAAACGGTGGTGTTCACCGGCACGCTGGAAAAGATGACCCGCGCCGAAGCAAAGGCGCGCGCCGAAGCGCTTGGCGCAAAGGTTTCGGGTAGTGTATCGGCGCGCACCGACATTCTTGTGGCAGGGCCGGGTGCAGGCTCAAAGGCGTCAAAGGCGGCTGAGCTGGGCGTGAAAACAATGGATGAGGACGCCTGGCTGGCGATGATCGGCGGCGCATGAGCGGTGTGCCAAAAGGCCGACCAGAGGCGCTGTTTCCATTGTTTGCCGACATCGAGACGCTGCCCGGCGTCGGGCCCAAGACGGCCAAGCTGTTGGCGACGCTGCATATTGAACGACCTGTTGATTTGGCTTTCACCCTGCCGCAATCTGGTATTGACCGGCGCAAGAGTGCCAGCGTGCTGGACGCAAACCTGCCCGGCGTTGTCACTGTCGAGGTGATCGTGGGCCAGCACCGTGCCCCGGCGCGGCGGGGCGGGGCCTACCGTGTGACGGTGCAGGATGCGCAGACCACCTTTCAGATCGTGTTTTTTCGCGCATATGATGACCATCTGCGCCGGGCGCTGCCAACCGGGGCTCGACGCATCGTTTCCGGCAAGGTCGAGCTGTTCGACGGCGTTCCGCAGATGGTGCATCCGGATCATATGCTGCCCCCCGAGGAGGCGCATGAGATTCCCGATTTTGAGCCGGTCTATCCGCTGACGGCTGGCTTGACCCAAGGCGCCATGCGCAAGGCGGCGCTTGGGGCGTTGACGCGTCTGCCGGATCTGGCCGAGTGGATTGATCCCGGTCAGAAGCGGCAAGAGAACTGGCCGGACTGGGCCGATGCTGTACGGAGCGCCCATGCGCCGCAAATCATGGCCGATCTGGGTGCGACACATCCCGCGCGCGCCCGGTTGGCTTATGATGAATTGATGGCGCATCAGATCACCCTTGCGCTGGCCCGCTCGCAGCTGAAAAGATCCAAGGGGCGTGTAACGATAGGCACCGGGCTGCTGCAAGCGCGTGTAATGACCGCTTTGCCCTATCGCGCGACGAGCGCGCAAACCCGCGCGATTGCGGAAATTGCCGCAGATATGGGCCGCGAGATACGCATGAACCGCTTACTTCAGGGCGACGTCGGCGCGGGCAAGACGTTGGTGGCGCTGAACGCGCTATTGGTTGCGGTCGAAGCGGGCGGGCAGGGCGTGATGATGGCCCCGACCGGGATATTGGCACAGCAGCATCTGGAAGGGCTGCGCCCTCTGGCAGAATCTGCAGGAGTGGTGCTGGAGATCTTGACCGGCCGTGACAAGGGTGCCGAGCGCCGCTCCAAGCTGGCGGCACTGGCGGCCGGTAATATCGATATCCTCGTTGGCACACATGCTGTTTTTCAAAAGGATGTTGACTTCAGCGACTTGCGCCTTGCAATCATAGATGAGCAGCACCGCTTTGGCGTGCGTCAGCGGCTGGAATTAGGGCGCAAGGGTGCCGCTGTTGACGTGCTGGTAATGACGGCGACGCCGATTCCGCGCAGCCTGAGCCTTACGCAATATGGTGACATGGATATCAGCGTGCTGGACGAGAAGCCGCCGGGACGCAAACCTATCGCCACTGCGTTGGTCAATATGACTCGTCTGGCCGAAGTGGTCGAGAAACTGCGCCACGCCATAACCGAAGGACGGCAAGCCTATTGGGTCTGCCCGCTGGTCGATGAGAGTGAGCTGAGCGATCTGAGCAGCGCCGAAGAGAGGTTCCGCCATCTGCGCGCCGCCCTTGGGGAAGGGCGCGTTGGTTTGGTACATGGCCAGATGCCGCCTGACGACAAAGATGCGGCCATGGCCGCCTTTCAGCGGGGCGAGACGTCTGTTTTGGTCGCGACGACGGTGATAGAGGTGGGCGTTGACGTGCCAAACGCGTCGATAATGGTCATCGAGCGTGCTGAAAGTTTTGGGCTTGCGCAGCTGCATCAGTTGCGCGGACGCGTCGGGCGCGGCACTGCGGCATCGACGTGCCTTCTGATGTATCAGGCGCCTCTCAGCGATGGTGGCGAGCGGCGGCTGGCCACGATGCGCGACACCGAAGACGGGTTTCGCATTGCCGAGGTCGATCTGGAAATGCGCGGCGCGGGTGACGTGATCGGCACAGCGCAATCGGGCCTGCCAAGATTCCGAATTGCGGACATCGAAGGGCAGGCGGGGCTGATGGCTGTTGCCCAGAGCGACGCGCGAAAACTGCTGGCAGACGATCCGGAGTTGATCAGCGCGCGCGGACAAGCGGCACGGGTACTGCTGTGGCTGATGGAGCGCGATCAAGCGATCCGTTTAATTTCAGTCGGTTAGAGATTTCTTCCTGAATTAACCCTCAATGTTCCCATAAAGTTCTTTACAAAGCGTTTACGAAATGAGAACAAAGGGGCAACAAAATTCAGGAGGGAGCCAAAATGATACATCAGATCAAGACCGCCGCCGCCCGCTCGCACGAGACGCTTTTGGGCGATGCAATTGGCGCCGCCGCTTTGATGGTGATGTTGATGGGCTGTCTTTACCTGCCCGGATTTGTTCAGGGGTTCTGATCAACAGTTTCTGCCTGCGATATTCCATACCTGTTCGTGTGATGCATACATCGTCCCCAAACGTGATGCCCAGCGACTGACACTGCCTGTCGCAAGTCGCGCCGGGGTTTGCCCTTAAACCTTCGGAATATGCGAACAGGGTCCCTTATGGAAATACGCATCCTTGCGCCGCCATCCCCAACAGGATGTGCGGCGTCTTTTTTGTTCAGGCGTCAACAGGCAGCCTCGCTCGCCTCAACCGCTGCATCAAGGGCCAGCATGATTGACGCGTGCCGGTTTTTATAATCCTGCGCGGGGCGCAGCACTTCAAGCCCGTCAAACGGTGCGGGCGGAGCAGGGCCGTCCTCGGTCAGCATCAGTTTCAATGCATCGCGTGCCGCGCGTATCTGAGCGCCGGTGCAACCAACGATATGGGCGCCCACAACGCTGGCCGCAGCTTGGCCCAAGGCACAGGCTTTGACGTCCTGGCCAAACGCGGTCACCTTGCCATCCTGACAGGTCAGGTCAATCGTCACTGTGGATCCGCACAGCGGTGCGCGCCGCTGAACTGTGGCGCCGGGCGCCTCCAGCCGTTCGTGACGTGGGATGTCAGCGGCAAGCGCCAAGATGCGCGATGAATAGAGTTTGATCATGTCGGTATTGGCAGTCATGGCTGGTCCTTCGCTCGCTTGGTCCTTAGATAAGGCGCGAGTTGCCAGATGCAAAAGGAAAATCCGCATGCGCTTTGATCCCGCCAGCTTGATGTATAATGAGGCAGGACTGATCCCGGCAATTGCACAGGATGCCGTATCTGGCGAGGTGCTGATGATGGCATGGATGAACGCCGAGTCTGTCGCACATACGCTGGACACCGGGCGCGTCACCTACTGGTCGCGTTCGCGTCAAGCCTTGTGGATCAAAGGAGAGACGTCGGGTCATGTGCAGTCGCTGGTTGAGTTCCGCGTCGATTGCGACCGCGATTGCCTGTTGCTGAAGATTGAACAGATCGGGCCTGCCTGCCACACGAACAGGCGCAGTTGTTTCTACACACTTGTAGCGGACGGTAAGGAGACCGTTACGATGGCGCCGATGGTAGAGTAAGGATATTGGACGTTCTGCCAAAAAGCGTTGATGTCAGGATTTCGGGAGCGCGGCGTGTCAGATGACCGAGCGTACAGCCGCTTCGGCGTCACGGCGACGGGCCAGATGCTCGAACCGAGATCAATTGAACTGGTATCTAGGTCAGTGACAGCATCCTGCGGATGTCCTGCGGTGTCGCGCCGTCACCGCGATACTTTTCGATGGCACGCGCATCGTCGCGTTTCGCCAGCCGTTTTCCGTCCTCGTCGCGGATCAGGCGGTGATGATGATAGGTGGGCGTGGGCAGGTCCAGCAGGCGCTGAAGAATGACATGGATCACCGTCGCGTCAAACAGATCGGCGCCGCGCGGAACCAGCGTGATGCCCTGTGCCGCATCATCCAACACGACCGACAGGTGATAAGATGTACCCATGGCTGGGCGGGCAAGGACGATGTCGCCGATGGACGAATGGACTTCAATCCACGTAGTGCTGATTGTCCTTGGGCGGCCATTGGTCGGGATGCCCGTTTCGAGAAATGTGAGTGGACTGTCGGCAAGCGCGTCTTGGGCCGCGCGCATATCAAGGCGCAGCGCTGCGCCTGTCGGTGGAAGGGGGGCTATAGGAGACGTCGGCGTTTTCGGGCGACAGGATCCAGGGTATATAGTGCCGTCCGGACCCGTTAATGGTGCGCCCTCCTGGGGGGCGGCGGCCGCAGCGACGATGTCGCGTCGGGTGCAGCTGCAAGGATAGAGCAGACCACGGCGCCAAAGCGCTACCAGGGCCGTTTGGTATATTTCCTTTCGAGTTGACTGGCGCATTACGGGAAGCGGCCAAGAACAGCCGAGCCAGTCGAGATCGTCCAGAATTTGCGTTTCCCACTCAGTGCGGCTGCGCGATTGGTCGATATCTTCGATGCGCAGCAAAAATGTTCCTTTTTGCGCTACGGCCAGATCGTGCGCCAGAAGTGCAGAGTACGCGTGGCCCAGATGTAGTGGGCCGGTTGGCGACGGAGCGAATCTTGTCAAAAAATTCATTTTACATCAAAGCCATTTGGTCGTGAGCTAACCTGAAGCATTAAGCAGCGCAGTTATCGAGCCAGTCCCGCCAGGCTGACTTGGCCCGGTCCGTGTAGGCCCTGTACCGGTCGGTGCGCCCGCGCCGCCCGCCCTTGAGCCCGTCGACAGGTCGAAAAAGGCCAAAATTGATGTTCATCGGCTGGAATGTTTTTGCTTCGGCGCCGCCAGTAATATGGTGGATGAGCGCGCCCATGGCGCTGTCTTGCGGCGGGCTGGATAAAGGTCGGCCCAGCAGTTCAGACGCGGCCAGCCGCCCAGCCAAAAGGCCCATCGCGGCGGATTCAACATAGCCCTCGACGCCTGTGATCTGGCCCGCAAAGCGGATATGCGGATGCGCCCGCCAGCGCATTTGGTCGTCCAGCAAGGTGGGTGAATTCAGGAAGGTATTGCGGTGGATGCCGCCCAGACGCGCAAAGCGCGCGTTGTCTAAACCGGGGATCATGCGGAGCACGTCAGCCTGTGCGCCGTATTTCATTTTAGTTTGAAATCCCACAATGTTATAGAGCGTTCCTAACGCATTGTCGCGGCGGAGCTGGACCACTGCCCACGGCTTGATTTCTGGCTGGTGTGGGTTGGTCAGACCGACCGGTTTCATCGGGCCGTGGCGTAGGGTTTCGCGGCCCCGCTCGGCCATGACTTCAATCGGAAGGCAGCCGTCGAAATAGCCGGCGGTTTCCCCCTCGTGAAATTCGGTCTTTTCGGCGGCCAGCAGCGCATCGATGAACGCATCGTAGGTTTCGCGGTCCATCGGGCAGTTCAGATAGGCTGTGCGCTCCTCTTCGGTATCGCCCTTGTCATAGCGCGATTGCATCCATGCACGGGACATGTCGATGCTATCGTGATGTACAATCGGGGCAATCGCATCAAAAAACGCGAGCGCATCGGCGCCGGTCCGGGCCGCGATGGCCCGTCCCAACGCAGCAGAGGTAAGTGGGCCTGTGGCGATGATCCATTGGCCGTCATTGGGCAGGTCCGTAATCTCGACGCCGGAAATCGAGATATTCGGATGAGCGCGCAGGGCCGCTGTGACCGATGCGGCAAAGGGATCGCGGTCAACTGCCAGCGCGCCGCCCGCCGGCAGGCGATGCTTGTCCGCCATCTGCATGATCAGGCCGTTGGCAGCACGCATTTCCCAATGTAGTAGACCGACGGCGTTCTGTTCGTCGTCATCCGAACGAAAGGAATTGGAGCAGACCATTTCCGCCAGATCGCCGGTTCGATGGGCGAAAGTACCAGTCTGGGGACGCATTTCATGGATCACGACTTGCACGCCCATATAGGCTGCCTGCCATGCTGCTTCGGCCCCGGCCATGCCGCCACCAACGATATTGAGTGTCTGTGTCATAGCGCGGCAGATAGTGCATCATTGACCCTTTGGAAAGGGCCGGGGACGCCGCCGTGATCACCATCCCAGTGAGTTCAGAGAGGGAACTAATTCGGGTCGCCGCGTCAGCCAAGTCGGTGGCCAGTGAGAAGCTGGCTTGGAGGGACATGACGGTGACTGCGGCGACCCGAATTCTACGTTTACATTAGTTTTGAAAGACGCTGTTGGGAAGAAAAAAAGCGACGGATTGCGGCGAAAAAACGGCAAGCGTTAAAAGCTCGGGGCAAGATTCAGGAAACAATTCCAAGTATTTCAGGCAAATGAAGAAGTCTTGGAAACAGAATCCATCGTTTTTTGCGTTAGTCCGATTTGCGGGGGGTTATTGTGACCAGTTCGGCGACCGCTTCCCTAAAAATGCCGCAATCCCTTCGGCTGTGTCTTCGAGCATCGTGTTTTCGGTCATCGCGGCGCCGGCGTAGACATATGCTTGTTCCAGAGGCAGCTCGGCCTGCTCGTAAAAAGCCGCCTTGCCGATGCGCACGGCGGTGCCCAGCTTGGCGGCGACTGTATTGGCCAGTTTCATCGTCTGGTCGGTCAGGGCGTCTGCGGGTACGGCCCGATTGATCAGGCCCAGCTCTTCCGCACGGGCCGCGTCGATGAAGGCGCCAGTGGAGAGCATCTCGAATGCGTGCTTGCGCGAGAGATTACGGCTGAGCGGCACTGCCGGGGTGGAGCAAAACAGCCCGATATTGACTCCGTTCACGCCAAACTTTGTGCCTTCCGCCGCAACGGCCATGTCGCAGGACGCGACCAGCTGGCAACCGGCAGCGGTGGCAATGCCATGCACTTCGGCAATCACAGGTTGGGGCAGGGCCCGGATGGCCAGCATCGCGGCGGCGCAGCGGTTGAACAGATCGCTGAAAAAGGCGCGCCCGTTATCGTCGGCATTGCGGCCTGCTGTCATCTCTTTCAGGTCATGGCCGGCGCAGAAAACCTTGCCCGCGCCAGCCAGCACGACGGCACGGATCTGTGTATCCTCGGCAAGTGCGGACAGATGATCTGTCAACGCGGCCAGCATCTCATCGCTGAGCGCGTTCAGTCGCTCGGGATTGTTGAGGGTAAGCCGGGCCACTGGGCCAGTATCGCTGCGCTCGATCAATGCCATCTTGTCACTCCTTTGCTGTTACGGTCATGTGTAGCGGTACTAAAGCGAGGAGGAAAGCATGACGTTGAAGATGTCGGTCGCAGATCTGGAGGCTTTCATGGTTGCGCAGTTTCCGCAGCTCGCCGATGATTTCACGGTGGATGCCGTGGCCCCAATGCACCTGACCCTGCGCCTGAATGTGACGGACCGTCACCTGCGACCCGGTGGCACCGTCGCGGGCCCGGCGATCTTTGCGCTGGCCGATGTCGGGGTCTATCTGGCGGTGCTGGCCATGATCGGGCCTCAAGCGCTGGCGGTGACGACGAATTGTAGCCTCGATTTCATGCGCAAGCCGGCAGCAGATGCTGATGTGGTGGCGAAAGTGCGTCTGCTCAAACTGGGGCGCGTTCTGGCAGTGGGCGATGCGTTGATGTACTCTGACGGATCCGAGGCGCCCGTGGCCCGGGCCAGCATGACCTATTCGATCCCGCCCATGCGGCAGGCGTGATATTGTGGGGCAGAACCATGCAGTTTAGCTTCAGGTCTTTGGGGTATCTAGATACCTAATTTTTAACTATCTGTAATTGCTATACTAATTGCCGAAAACGTGGATTGACGCGGCGCCGCCAGCCTATATAACCCGCCCATCACCACCGGGCAGGCATAGCGCCGTCCCAAACCGGCAAAATAGGGTTCTCCTGATATGAAGACATTCTCTGCGACACCAGCAGATATCGACAAGAAATGGATCATGATCGACGCCGAAGGCGTTGTTCTTGGCCGTCTTGCGTCGATCATCGCCATGCGCCTGCGCGGCAAGCACAAGGCCAGCTTTACGCCCCATATGGACATGGGTGACAACGTTATCGTCATCAATGCCGACAAGGTCCAGCTGACCGGCAAGAAGCGTGACAAACCGAACTACTGGCACACCGGCCATCCGGGCGGCATCAAGTCGCGCACTACGGGCGAGATCCTTGAGGGCAAGTACCCCGAGCGCGTCGTAATGCAGGCGGTCAAGCGCATGCTGCCGGGCAACCGTCTGAGCCGCACGCAGATGACCAATCTGCGCGTCTACGCAGGCGCCGAGCATCCCCACGAGGCGCAAAGCCCCGAGGTGCTGGACGTCAAATCCATGAACTCCAAGAATACGCGGGTGGCTCACTGATGTCTGACGAAATCAACACATTGCAGGACCTTGAATCAATCGCATCGGGCACTGCACAGGTCGAAGAAACACCCCGCGAGCCGGTTCGTGACGAGTTGGGCCGCGCCTATGCCACAGGCAAGCGCAAGGATGCGGTTGCCCGTGTCTGGATCAAGCCTGGCTCGGGCAAGGTTGTCGTGAACGGCAAGGAAATGAAGGTGTATTTCGCGCGCCCGGTTCTGCAGATGATCCTGCGCCAGCCGTTCACCATTTCGGGCACCGAGGACCAGTTTGACGTGATGGCAACCGTTGTCGGCGGGGGCCTTTCGGGTCAGGCCGGCGCGGTCAAGCACGGCATCTCGAAGGCGCTGCAGCTGTATGATCCCTCTCTGCGCGGCGCGCTGAAAGCGGCAGGTTTCCTGACGCGTGACAGCCGCGTTGTCGAGCGTAAGAAATACGGACGTGCCAAGGCCCGCAAGAGCTTCCAGTTCTCCAAGCGCTAATTGGCTGGACGAGCATGACATCGAAGGGCGCGGCGGAATACCCGCGGCGCCCTTTTCCGTCCGGCAGGGACGCTGAGACAGTCCCCCACATTCGAGAATTCCCATGCGATATCGCCCCGAAATAGACGGATTGCGCGCCGTTGCCGTCGTTCCGGTCATTCTGTTTCATGCAGGTTTTTCCGTTTTTTCAGGTGGTTACGTGGGCGTGGACGTTTTTTTCGTAATCAGCGGCTATCTGATTACGACGATCCTCATCTCAGACCGCGAGGCCGGTACTTATTCGCTGCTTGGCTTCTACGAGCGGCGCGCGCGGCGCATCCTTCCGGCGCTCTTTTTCGTCATGGTGTGCACCATTCCCTTCGCGTGGCGCTGGATCTCGCCTGAACAGTTCGAGGATTACGCCCGCAGCCAGGCCTTCGCGGCGCTGTTTATATCGAACGTGCATTTTCTGGAAAACTCCGGCTATTACGATATCGCTTCAGGCTTTCGTCCGCTTCTGCATACATGGAGCCTTGCGGTAGAAGAGCAGTATTACATGCTGTTCCCCCTCGTCCTTCTGCCGCTGGGCGCGTTTGTGCGGCGGCGGTTCCTTGCCGTTTTCCTGATCCTCGCCGCGCTGTCGCTGGCAGTGGCCGAATGGGGCTCGCGCAACTATCCGTCCGAGAATTTCTACTTCACCTTCTCGCGGCTATGGGAAATTTTGGCTGGCTCGATCTGCGCCGCAATCCTTTTTCGCCGCCCACAGATGAGCAATGATGTGCTGGCCCTTGCAGGACTTGCGATGATTGTGGCGAGCATCGTGCTGTACACGTCTGACACGCCGTTTCCGTCGGTCTACACGCTCTTGCCGGTCGTCGGGTCGATGCTGATCATCCTTTTCGCTGATACGGCGACATGGACGGCCCGGCTGCTGAGTGTGCGCCCGATGGTGGTAATGGGGATTCTCAGCTACAGCGCCTATCTTTGGCATCAGCCACTCTTTGCCTTCGCGCGTATACGCAGTCTGAGTGAGCCGTCCCTGTGGCTGATGTCGGCGCTTGCGGTCGCGACGCTGGTGCTGGCTTGGCTGACCGTCCGCTATGTCGAGGCTCCGTTTCGTCGGCGAACGTTGCTACCCCGGCGCCGCGGCATGTTGACTGCAAGCGCAGCGAGTATCGCAGCCATCGCCGGTTTCGGCTTTGTCGGGGATGAAAATGGCGGCTTTCCCTCCCGAGTGAAAGAGGCCACGCCGGGCTATCTGACCGCCCTCTACGAAGGTCTTACCAATTACGAGGTCGATGCCAGTTGCAAAGATGGCGAAGCGGATGGGGTTGATCGCCCCTTTTGCACCGTTTTCCCGGCAGAAGAAGAAACGCATAAGCTTGCCGTGATGGGTGATAGCCATGCTTGGAGCTTGTCACCCGCTTTCGCAACGTTGCCAGAGGCGCGCGGCGTGACGGTCCTGCTTGGCGCCACCGGTGCGTGCCCGCCGCTGCTCGGGGTTTATCGCGTAAAGGGTGACGCGCCGGCCTTGGAATGCCACGATTTTGCTCAGTCAGCGGCGCGTGAGGTGATCAAAAAGGGCGTCGAGACGGTTGTTCTGGCGGGTCGCTGGAGCCTCTATGTATCGGGAGAGTTCGAAAGTGACCGGATGTCGCACGCCCTCAGCCCGACCCCGGGGGCGCGCTTTATGAGTACGGCTGAACGTCAGGCCGGCCTGGAGCAGGCATTGAAGGCAACGATCGCATTCTATCGGGATGCAGGCATTCGCGTTGTCTTGGTCGAAGAAGTGCCTCTGCAGTGGGTCCGCGCCAATGAAACCGTGGCGCGCGCGATCCTTTTGCGTGTGGACGACGAGACAAGCCGCCAGATGTTTCGCGACAGTTATGTCAGCCGCACGCGAAGCGACGCGCTTCAGGAACCGGCGCGCCGCGTGCTGAACGAAGTTGCCGAGGAGACCGGCGTCGAGGTGATCCGGCTTCTGGATTATTTCGTGGAAGGAGACCAGTATGTCTGGCTTCGTGATGGAGATGTGCTTTACACCGACAGCAATCATTTGTCGGTCAATGGCGCGCTTGCCATGACGCCCTTTGTCGAGGCGGTTCTCGCGCCCCGCTGATCACTCGATCGGCAGCAGCCCCAGCCCCCGCAGATAAATTCCGATCCCGCTCTCCAGCAGATCCTCAGGCGCGAAGGGGCTGGCGCTGCCGGGCGCGCCGCGCGCGAAAAGCTCGACCACGCCGTGGCTCATCGCCCAGATATGGGCGGAAAACATCGCGGCGGGGGGCCGGTTTTCGGGCGGGATATGCTCCGACAGTTGCTTGGCCGCCTCCTCCAGCACGGCGCGCGCGGCGAGGGCGGCGGCGGCCAGTTCGGGCGTGCGATTGACCGAAATGCCGCTTTCGAACATCGCGATGTAATGGCCCGGATGCTTGCGCGCGAAGGCCAGATAGGCGCGTCCCGTCGCCTCGAACGCGGCCAATGCCGAGGGCTGGCCCGAGCGATAAGCAAAATCCATCAGCGCGGCGAACATCTCGTAGCCTTGCAACGCGGCCTCGGCGATCAGATCATCGCGGCCGGCAAAGTGGCGATAGACGGCGGCAGGGGTAACGCCGGCCTGCTTGGCCGCCTCGGAAAGGGTGAACCCTGCCGGGCCTTTTGCCTCGATCAGCTTCAGGGCCGCCTCGACCAGCGCCTGACGCAAATTGCCGTGGTGATAGCCTCGTTTAGACATCCGCGCCCTCGGCGGGGGTCCAGATTTCGAGGCCTGCGCTGATGGACGAATCGACCTCCCCGATAGCGCCTGCATCCTTGGTGTCGTATGGCACGGCGCTCAGAACCCTGCGAATAACGGCAAGACGCGCGCGGCGTTTATCGTCTGAGCGGATAATGGTCCAAGGCGCGTGAACGCTGTGTGTGCGCTCCAGCGTGCTGGTGATCGCGGCAGAGTATTCATCCCACTTCTTTAACCCCTCGACATCTATCCAGCTGAGTTTCCATTGCTTCAGCGGGTCGCCCTCGCGGCCCAGCATCCGGCGCAGCTGTTCTGCGCGGCCGACGTTCAGCCAGATCTTGATCAGGATTATGCCATCCTGAACCAACATCTTTTCGAATGCAGGGGCCTGATCGAAGAACAATTCGCGTTCTGTATCGCTGCAAAAATCGAATACCGTTTCCACAACGCCGCGGTTGTACCAGCTGCGATCATAGCAGACGATCTCGCCAGCTGCGGGCAGGTGGCTTATGTAGCGTTGAAAATACCACTGAGTCCGTTCGATTTCTGAAGGCTTCGGCAGGGCGACGACATGCGCGCCACGGGGATTAAGATGCTCTGTCAAGCGCTTGATAGTTCCTCCTTTTCCGGCGGCGTCGCGACCTTCAAAGACAACAGCTATGCGCGCGCCCGAGGCCTGCGCCCAGGATTGCATCTTGACCAGTTCGATCTGCATGGCGGTCAATCTGGCTTCATAGGGCTCGCGGTCCATTCGTTTGGAATAAGGGTAATCATCGCCTAGAATATGACGTTTGCCCGCAGCACGAATCGCCTCGCGGATGGCGTCAGGGGCGCCATGCTGAAAGAACGCGCTGATCGCGCCATCAAAGGGAAGGGTCATCTGCTGCAATTCCTTCTGGGCCCGCTTGTGCATGCAGTATGGGCCGGCGCGACCATCGGTGCAATCGCAGTGCTAAAGTCCGGAGCGGCGTGCGGCGCGATCAATGGCCGCGACTACGCCGTCCTGCGCCGAATGATGCGCCATATGGCCGATTCCCGGCAGCGGGGTCAGAGTGGCGCCCTTGATCTGTTCGACGAGCTTGGCCGAGTGGATTTGAAGGCCGACCGTGGTATCGGCGGTGCCGTGCACAATCTCGGTTGGGGCAGTGATGTTACCGTACAGGGATAACAGGCCTTCGATTTCGCTCAGTATATTCGCCCTTTGATCAGCATTGGCGCGCAAGGACACGCGGCGTAGTGTCAACGCAGCGCCGACATGCTCCGCATAGCCATGAGGCGCATTTTGCGGATCAAAGACGGCCTCAACGGCAGTCTCGACCACAGATTTTGGAACAAAAGCGGTGATAAGTGGCACCAATAACACCTGGCCCAATCGCGATGACGTGACGCGGTAGAACGTGCTGAGAGGTGTGTCCCAAGGGTTTGACGCAGCGGCAACGGGGATCAGCGCGGCCACATCATCGGGGTAATGCGCAGCCCATGCCAGCGCAACGGCCCCGCCGTAGCTTTGACCCATTACGATAGGCCGCCTTGCGCCCAATTGCTGCGCGGCGGCGCGCAGGAGCGTGGCCTGCTGCAACAGCGTCGCGCCTGTGCTGTTCAACCTCTCGGTATAGCCCAGCCCGGGCCGGTCAAAAACAATCACCCGGTACCGTTTGGCCAGTCGGGGAGCCAATGAAAACGTCATGTCACGGGTGTTGCCACTGGCGCCATGAATCAGCACCAGATCGGGGCCGGTTCCCATGACAACCGCATGCACCTGCCGTCCGGTGACGTTCAACAACCGTCCCTCGGGGGGAAAATCGCGGACCGCCTGCGCCTCGCGCATGAATGCGGTGATTTGAACGATAGCGACACAGATGACAATTGCAAAGGTGAGATATATCAAGGCTCTACGCACTCTGTCATGTGCCGATTGCTGTGATGTCGTAGGGGGTTGTCTGGTAAATTTCCGAGATCCAGTTGCCATAAAGCAGATGCGCATGGCTGCGCCAGCGGTTGCGCGGCGCTTGGGTCGGATCGTCGCCGGGATAATAATTACACGGCACGTTGATCGGCGTTCCGCTGGCGATATCGCGATCGTATTCCTGTTTCAGCGTATCACTGTCATATTCGAAATGGTTAAAGACATAGAGCGCGCGATGCGCCTGATCTTCGACCAGACAGGGGCCGACCTCGGCGCTGTGCAGAAGCGTTTCAAGCCCCGGTACCGCGTCGATCTCTGCCTTGCGCATCTCGGTCCAGCGGCTGACCGGCACGACCATATCATCTGAAAAGCCGCGCAGATATGGCGAAGCCGGATTCATGTTATCGTGACGGAAACAGCCAAAGGCCTTGGCGTCCAGAATATGCTTTTTGACACCGTGGAGGTGATTGATCATCGCCATGCCGCCCCAGCACACGCCAAATGTGGAATGCACGTGGCTCTGGGTCCAATCAAACACGCGGCGCATTTCATCCCAATAGGTGACGTCCTCGAAATCCAGATGTTCAATCGGCGCGCCTGTGATGATGATGCCGTCAAACTTCTCATCAGTTTCATGCACTTCTGCGAAGGATCGATAAAAGCTCTCCATGTGGTCGGCAGCCGTATTGCGCGCCTGATGTTCGGTCATACGGATCAGGCTCAGATCAATCTGGAGCGGGGTCGCACCGATCAGCCGGGCGAACTGATTTTCGGTCTGGATCTTCTTTGGCATCAGATTCAGCAGACCGATGCGCAGCGGGCGAATGTCCTGCGTTGCCGCCTGATCCTCGTCCATGACCATGACGCCCTCGCGCGTGAGCACGTCGTAGGCCGGCAGGTTGGCTGGGATCTTGATGGGCATAAGGATCAGGTCCGTGGATTGTTGAGGCTGTTAGATATGGTTTTATGTGACGCGCTCAATAGCGTTCGCGATTACGTCGGTGAAACTGGCCGCATCGGTGATGTGCGCCACGTCATCCGGAGTCAGGGTCACGCCCCATGGCGCCATAGCCTCGTAGCGCGGTTTACGGTGCGCGAGCGCGCGCGCATACGTCCAGCGGATGAAACTGTCAGGATTAACATCCGCCTCCACGCAGTTGTTTTCGAATAGATATTCTTCCCATGCGCCCGTCAGAAATTCTGGCTGGTAGGCCATAGGTTTGGGAGCCCGGTCAAAGCGGCGGATCAACTCGGCGGTATGCGCCTCGCTGCCTTGCAGCCCAACAAGAAGGCATTGGCGGGACAACTCGGTCAGCAGCGGGTCGTCCGGATCGGTGCCGTCCACCCACTCGCAGATCGATCCTCCGGTGTCGCAGATGAAATTGGGATAGCCGTAAAGACGCCGGGCACGGTCAATGAAATATCCGGTGTCCTGAAGCGCGGCGATTTCGGCGCGGCGGAACTGATCCTGCCGGGTGCGATATTCGTCGATGGGCATGCCACCCTGGGCCACGGCGCCCGGTTTTCCCAGATAGGTCGAGACCGGGGCCAGATTATTGAAGGTGATATTCGATCCGATATAGATCGAATCCGACAAGAGCAGATCACGCAGGAACGGCACTTGCATTGCGTGCGCCTTGGCATTGTCGGCAATCAACTCGTTCATGTAGCGTGTGCCGATCCGGTAATCGATCGAGTAGTGAAACCAGCCACCGGAGGCGCGCAGCACATTCGACAGATGGGTCTTGCCCAGCCCTGACATGCCGTAGAACAGCACGTGCTTTTCGGGCGCGCAGCGCCAAGTGTCAGCGTCAGGATAAAGCATGGTCGGCCTCGAAAATTGCCTCGGATGCCTGGCTGCTGAGGTGGCGTTAAACGCTCACTCCCATTCGATGGTGCCCGGCGGTTTGCTGGTGATGTCGTAGGTCACACGGTTGATTCCGCGCACCTCGTTGATGATTCTAGTGGCCGTTTCGCCCAGAAATTCATGGGAAAACGGATAGTAATCGGCGGTCATGCCATCAACTGAATTCACGGCGCGCAGGGCGCAGGCGAAATCATAGGTGCGACTGTCGCCCATGACGCCGACGGTGCGCACAGGCAGAATCGCGACGAAGGCCTGCCAGATCTCGTCATAAAGGCCGTGCTTGCGAATCTGGTCGATATAGACGGCGTCAGCCTTGCGCAGAATGTCCAGCTTTTCGCGGGTGATCTCGCCGGGGCAGCGGATGGCAAGGCCGGGACCGGGGAAGGGGTGGCGCCCGATGAAACTGGCAGGCAGACCCAGCTCCATGCCCAGCGCGCGGACCTCGTCCTTGAACAGCTCGCGCAGCGGCTCGATCAGCTTGAGCCCCATCTTCTCGGGCAGGCCGCCGACGTTGTGATGGGATTTGATCGTCACTGACGGACCGCCGGAGAAGCTGACCGATTCAATCACATCGGGATAGAGCGTACCCTGGGCCAGAAATTCGGCGCCTTCGATGCTGTTCGCGTATTTCTGAAATACGTCGATGAACAGGCGGCCAATGATCTTTCTCTTTGTTTCCGGGTCACTTACGCCGTCAAGCTCACCTAGAAACAGATCCGCCTCATCCGCGTGGATCAGCGGGATGTTGTAGTGGTCGCGGAACATGCTGACGACCTCGTCGGCCTCACCTTGACGCAGCAGGCCGTGGTCGACAAAGACGCAGGTCAATTGGTCGCCGATCGCCTCGTGAATCAGCACCGCCGCCACGCTTGAATCGACACCGCCCGAAAGCCCGCAGATCACCTGTTTATCGCCTACCTGTTCGCGGATATGGCGCACAGCCTCTTCGCGGTAGGCGGCCATCGTCCAGTCGCCGGTGAATCCAGCGTCCTGAATGAAGTTTTGGAAAAAAGTCTTGCCGTTCGGGGTATGATGCACCTCGGGGTGAAATTGCACGGCGTAGAACCGGCGCTCCAGATCGGCGGTCACGGCAAAGGGCGCGCCGGGCGAGGTGCCGTAGATGTCGAAACCGGGGGCGATGGCGGCAACATGATCGCCATGGCTCATCCAGACCTGCTCGCGCTGCTCCAGGAACCATCCGTTGAGCAGATCAATGCGTGTCTCGGTCGGCGTGACATAGGCGCGGCCGAATTCAGCGGTGCCGTCGCCGCGCTCCACGCGGCCGCCCAGCATGTGCATCATCACCTGTTGGCCATAGCAAATGCCAAGGACAGGCACCCCCATTTTGAATACCTTGTTCGGCGGCCGGGGTGATCCATCGTCGATGACGCTGGCCGGGCCGCCTGAAAGGATGATGGCACGGGGGGCCATGTCGTCCAGAAAGGCGTCTGTTACCTTCTGAAACGGGTGGATTTCGCAATAGACGTCCAGCTCGCGCAGGCGGCGCGCAATAAGCTGCGTTACCTGGCTGCCAAAGTCGATGATAAGAAGGCGTTCATGCTGTATTTCGGTCATGCACGCCTAGTAGGACGCGCTGCGGATTTGCGCAAGAGGGACGGCCATGTCGCTTTCCCCCCTCAAGTGGCGCAAATCGGCGCCGGCGTGCACCGGCGCTGCGGTATGGAAGGCGCATCAATTGGCCCGGTAGCGGGCCCGGCACAATTCCAAAGGGGCATATCTCATGGCAGAAGTTGAGGCGCCACGGCGCGCACGGGGTGGCGGCGGCGCAGCACGCCGGGCCGAACGTACGGCTGTCAGCATGGACACGGCCAAATACATTGAGCGCAATATCCCTGTCTACAACATGCTGAGCGAAGAGGCGCTGGAGATCATCGAGGCAAACGCCGAGACGGTTCTGGCCGAGATCGGCGTCAACGTCGTCGACAACCCCAAGGCGCTGGAGCGCTGGCGCGAGGCCGGCGCCGAGATCGACGGCGAGCGCGTGCGCATCCCCCGCGGGCTTGCCCGCAAGCTGTGCGAGACCGCGCCCAGCCGCTATACCCAGCACGCCCGCAATCCCGAACGCAACGTCGAGATCGGCGGCAATACACTGGTCACCGCCCCGGTTTACGGCCCCCCCTTCGTGCGCGACATGGAAGGCGGGCGGCGTTACGCGACGATGGACGATTTCCGCAAATTCGTGAAGCTGGGCTATATGTCCAAATGGCTGCACATGTCGGGCGGCACGGTGTGCGAGCCGACAGATATTCCGGTGAACAAGCGGCATCTGGATATGCTCCACGCCCATATGACGCTGTCAGATAAACCCTTCATGGGATCCGTCACCGATCCTAGCCGTGCGCAGGACAGCGTGGATATGTGCGGGATCCTGTTCGGCGAGCAGTTCGTACAGGACAATACGGTGATGACGTCGCTGATCAACGTCAACTCGCCGCTGACGTTTGACGATGTGATGATGGGCGCGCTGGAGGTGTATGCCGCCAACAATCAGGCGTGCATCATCTCGCCCTTCATCGTGGGGGGCGCGATGGCGCCGGTTTCGGTGATTGGCACGCTGACGCAGGTTCTGGCCGAAGTGCTGGCCGGTGTCGCCTACAGCCAGCTGATCCGCCCCGGTGCGCCGGTGATCTTTGGGGCGTTCGTGACGTCGATCGACATGAACTCGGGCGCGCCCACCTTCGGCACGCCCGAGGCCAGCCATATCCTCTATGGCGCGGGGCAACTGGCGCGGCGGATGAACCTGCCCTTTCGGTCGGGTGGGGCGCTGTGTGGATCGAAACTGCCAGATGCGCAGGCGGCCTACGAATCGGCGCATACGCTGAATGCGGTGCTGATGGGCGGCGTCAATTTCATGCTGCATAGCTGCGGCTGGCTGGAGGGCGGATTGGTCGCGGGCTTTGAGAAATTCGTGATGGATGCCGACCAGCTGGGCGTTCTGCACAACATGGCGCGAGGCGTGAGCCATGACGAGAACGGGCAGGCGATGGATGCCATCCGCGAGGTCGGGCCGGGCGGACATTACCTGGGCTGCGCCCATACGCAGGCCAATTTCAAGGATGCGTTCTGGCGCACCGAGCTGCTGGATTACAAACCGTTCGAGACATGGGACGAGGAGGGTGCGCGCGATACCATGACACTGGCTAACCTGCGGATGCACCGGATGCTGGACACCTATCAGCGCCCCTCGCTGGACCAGGGCATCACCGATGCGCTGGACGAATTTGTCGCAAAAAAGAAGGCGTCAATGCCTGACGCCTTCGTCTGAAGCTAACTGCTCACGCGGCCTGATCTTAGGCCGCGTGACTGCCGCGCAGAATCCGCGCCTCGCCCATCATGGCGATTAGGATCTCAACATGGCGCGTTGCGGAATACCGCGTGCGATCGCTGTGCCGCTGTTCATTCAGTTCCTCCTCCATTTCAACAAGACGTGCCAGCGCTGCGGCGCTGCGCGGCAGTGCGCCGTAGCCCAAGTGCCGACGCAAATGCGAATCGCGGCGATACTCGGCGGCACCAATCCGCGCAGCACGGATCAAAAGGCGAGGCCGGCGCAGGCTGTCGAGGGCTTTCAGGATATCTTTCACAGCAGTCTCCAATCTGAATTGCAGCCTTTTCATGGCACAACTTTGGCGGGCGTTGCGCAATTGGCGGAGTCACCGGGCGCTGGTGTTTCTGTTTGTTTACACATTCGAAACCATTGTTGACGACACGTTTACAATTAACGGACCGGTAACTTTTTCTCACATAGGTTGCACCCAAAGACGGGGACAAGTCTGTGGAAAACCAGCGGCGCCCGGGGTCAATCCGCCGGGAACAACGGCCGCGCTTAAGGTAAAGAAGGGTGAATATGTTGGATCGGGGAACAGACGCCAGCGGCGCGCGCATTATGCCGTCCTGGGTGCCGCAGGGGGCGATGCTATATCTCGCCCATACCGAACAGGGCTCGTCCATACGGGCCCTGGCACGGGCCAGCGGCTGTCATGCCTCAACGGTGCTGCGCCGGATCCGCGCATACGAGGCCCGCCGTGACGATCCGATGGTCGATGAGGCGTTGCGCCGTCTCGGATGCCGCGTCGCTCCGCGAGAAAAGGCCGGCTCCAATCATCAGGAGACTGCCATGACGTCCACGACCATCAAAGATAACGTCACCGAAGTGACCGAAGCCCAGTTGCGCGCCCAGGCGCTGCGAATCCTGCGCCGCCTGTGCGAACAGGGCGCGGTTCTGGCCGTTGCGGCGCAGATGGACAAGGCTGTGGTCGTGCGCGACGGCGACGAGGGCGATCCGACACGCACAGCTGTCGTTGACAGACCTGTGGCCGAGGCGATGGCGCTAAAAGGCTGGATCGCATGCGATGCGCCGGGGCGCGTAGCGCGGTATCACATCACCAAGGTTGGCCGCGCCACTTTATCCGCGATGCTGGCTGAAGCTGAAAATTTAGCCTCCGGATTTACCGATGCGCAGGCACCGTTTGTAGCGGCGGGAACGAACGCAACCGATGAAGAGGCGCCGAAACGCCCGCGCTATAGCGTTGCAGAAAGCCCGCTGATTGCGCTTGCGCGCCGCAAGGGACGCGACGGTGCGCAGTTTATCCCAAATGATCTGGTCCGCGCCGGCGAGCGTCTGCGCGAGGATTTCGAGCTGTCACAAATGGGTCCGCGCGTCACTCAGGACTGGAGCCGCTTTCTGACCACACCGGGCGGTGGCGGCGGCACCGGCGGCCATGCCCGCGGGTTCGAGGCGGCGCGTCGCCGGGTCGAGGGCGCGCTGCATGATCTAGGTCCAGGACTTGGCGATATCGCCCTGCGCTGCTGCTGCCATCTTGAGGGGCTGGAGCGTGCGGAGCAGCGCATGGGCTGGTCAGCGCGGTCCGGCAAGATCGTCCTGCGGATCGCACTGCAACGCCTCAAACGGCATTATGACAGCTTGGGCGAGGCTGGCGGTATGATGGGTTGATCCGCTCAGGTTGAAACTGTCGTTCAGCCCCCAAAGGCGGGGCTGGACGTAAGGCTGGCTGGCTACACTTGGTGGTTCCGGGAACGGTAGTGTTTAGGCCCGCAGCGCGCCCGCAACTATGCGTCTGTCGTGGTCGGCCGCATCAGTTCGCGCAATTTTGCAGGTGCTGCACATTGCGAACCTTGATCCGCGCAAAATACTTCATGCTGAAGGGTCGGCGGTAGCGTAGCCGCAAAAAAGGGCGGCCCGCTGTGACCGCCCAAAATCATTGTTTTTGCTCGCCTCAAATCGAATAGCGCAGGATCGCAGCCAGATCCTTGTCGCCCGGAATATCGGCCTTGCGGACCGCCATGACACGCGCGCCGCTGCGCATGGCGCGTCCTGCGATTTCGTCAATGATGCCATAGCTGGACGCGCTTTCCTGCTCCGCAAACGCCACAGCGCCGGTTTCGTCATCGACGGTGCCGATTGTCACGGAATCGAAATCCACCAGCAGGGTGTCGATGCCGCCAAAGGTAGATGCGCGCGCGGCATCCGATACGTCCGTTGTGGTGCGGTTCTGGCCGCGGCGCTGGTCAAACAGGTCGTGGAACTCCTTGATCTGGCTTTCATACTGCGCATCCAGCACCGGACGCGCTGCTTCGGCCAACTCAGCCGGGCTTAGCTGGTCGGGGCTGGTCTCAATAGTTTGCGGCAGCAGCGGCAGCGCTGTCAGCGACCGGAACAGCGCATCGACCGGCAGGGTCGAGGCCAGAATAACGGGCGTGTCTGTGCCTTTCAGGATTGGGCGCAGCGCCGCGTCGATCTTGCGGATGTATTGTCCAAGGCGCACCTTCTGCCCCTCAAGCCCCTGAATGCGGCGGCCTGAACCCGACTCGTTGATGGATTTCTTGCCCACGGCGCTGGCCGCATCCTTTGGCATGTTCGGCACCCTGATTTCGCGCGCAGGCATGTCTGCCGACATTTCGACCAGACGCACGTCATTTTCCGAAACGGCCAGAACATACGCGACATGTGCAAAGGTTGCCGCGCGCAGCAGTGGTTTGAGATGGAAACGGTCCGAAACCTCGACCATATCATGCAATTCATTGGCGAGGCGAAAGGTCTGTATTCGCTCCGGCGTAACCAGAATGGCAAGACTGCTGGCCTGATGTTCCCAGAAATCGTCATCCTCCATCAGGATGCCCAGATGTTCCTCCAGCAGCCAGATCCGCCGCTTGGGCAGCCCGGCCTCTTCCAGCTGACCGATGGCGGTGCGCGTCAGATTGCCAAGGTTGGTGCGAGCCCGGCCAATGTCATGGGTCAGAGGCGTCGTCTTGAGGTAGATTGATACACACGCATCCGAGCGTGTCTGCGTCAGCGCACTGATTTGTTTCAGCGTCGGGGTCTCAATGTATAGCACTTGGAAGTCTCCTGAATTGCCGGCCGAGACACGCAGACTGCAACGCAGCCCCGAAATTGGGCAGCATCGCAAGCGCGCGGGCATGTCCATACCTATGCGCTGCCCGGCCCGGCGCCATTGACCCATGTTAATGATAAGAAAATTCCCCCGTCGCAGGTTGATGGTCGTCACTGGCACAGCCCCTGTTTTGACCCTTGCGGGGATGTAACGCCGTGTTCCAGAGCGCCACGAATCGCGAAAGGAAGCTTGCACCATGCCCTTGGATTCCAACCTGCCGCCTGACGACGAACAAGCGCTCGAGTCGCGTTTTCCGACGGCCTACACGATCCTCTCTGCGTTGATCATCCTGATCGCAGCACTGACGTGGATCATCCCCGCCGGCCAATACGAACGTGTGATGGATGCCGCTTTGGATCGTGAAGTTGCCGTTGCAGGCAGTTACGCGCTGGTCGAGCGCAATCCGCAGGGCTTTGTCGATGTGATGCTGGCGCCTATTGCCGGGTTCTATGATCCCGACAGCTATTCCGCCAACGCGATCGACGTTGCGCTGTTCGTGCTGTTTTTGGGCGGTTTTCTGGGTGTCGTGAACGCCACGGGCGCCGTTGATACCGGCATCAGGGCAGCCATGACCCGCATGAAAGGGCGCGAGATCTGGATGATTCCGATCCTGATGGCGGTCTTTGCGCTTGGCGGCACGACTTACGGCATGGCCGAGGAAACACTGGCGTTTTATGCCATTTTGATCCCCGTGATGATCGCCGCAGGCTATGACGCCGTCACTGGTGTCGCGGTCATACTGATTGGCGCCGGCATTGGCGTTCTGGGGTCGACGATCAATCCATTTGCAACGGTCATTGCGTCCGATGCGGCAGGCATCCCCTTTACCGACGGTATCGTGCTGCGACTGATCCTGCTGGTCGCGGGCCTTGCCCTCTGCGCGGCCTACGTCATGCGCTATGCCAAACGGGTCAAGGCCGATCCGTCCTGCTCGGTCGTGGCGCATCAGGCCGAGGCGCACAAACGTCTGTTCCTTCAGGCCGCCAAGGAGGGCGAGGTGGATGACGTGCTGTCCGGCACGCAAAAACTGGTGCTGATCCTCTTTGCGGCGACCTTTGCCGTGATGATCTGGGGTGTGGCCAGTCAGGGCTGGTGGATGGCCCGAATGGGCGCGCTGTTTCTGGGCGCCGCCATTGTCACCGGCGTGATCGCCCGCATGGGCGAGAAGCGCCTGACCGGCAGTTTCGTCGACGGCGCGCGCGACCTTCTGGGCGTGGCGCTGGTCATCGGACTGGCGCGCGGCATCGTTGTCATCATGGAGCAGGGCATGATCGCCGACACCATCCTGCACAGCGCCGAGCAGACTTTGGCCGGCGTGGGCGAGTTGGCCTTTATCAACCTGATGTTCTGGATCGAGGCGGGGATGAGCTTTCTCGTGCCGTCATCGTCGGGCCTTGCAGTCCTGTCGATGCCCATCCTCGCGCCGCTGGCGGATTTTGCGGATGTGGGCCGCGATCTGGTGGTGACAGCCTATCAGTCGGCCAACGGCCTTGTGAACCTGATCAACCCGACCTTTGCAGTGGTGATCGGCGGGCTGGCGATTGGCCGCGTATCCTATGACCGCTGGCTGGCCTTTATCTGGCCGCTGCTGGTGCTGCTCACCATTCTGATCACGGTGGCGATCAGCATCGCCGCCATTCTCTGAGACAAGGAAAATACCATGACCGATCATAAGCTTGGCGTTCATTCTGAGTCCGGCAAACTGCGTCAGGTGATCATCTGCCGTCCCGGTCTGGCCCATCGCCGCCTGACACCGGACAATTGCGAGGATCTGCTGTTTGACGATGTGTTCTGGGTCAAGCAGGGCCAGAAGGACCACGATGCCTTTGCCCAGGCGATGACCGATGAGGGCGTCGAGGTGTTGGAAACCGGCGCGTTGCTGGCCGAGACGATGGAAATCCCCGAGGCGCGCAAATGGGTTCTGGACCACCGCATTGCCGCCATTCATGTTGGCGTCGGCATGCGCCGCGAGCTGCGCGAGTGGATGGATGCGCTGCCCGGCACGGAGCTGTCGAAATGGCTGATCGGCGGGCTGACCGTGAACGATGTGCCGTTCGAGGCGACCGGCATGTTCGGTGCCTATCTGGGCAAGCATGGCTTTATCCTGCCGCCCTTGCCCAACTTCCTGTTTACCCGCGACAATTCGGCCTGGATCTATGGCGGCGTCACGCTGAACCCGATGTATTGGCAGGCGCGCAGGCCTGAAACGCTGCTGACCGCCGCGATCTATAATTACCATCCCAAATTCAAGGGACAGGTCGAGGTGATCTGGGGCGATCCGCTCAAGGATTACGGCCTTGCCACGCTGGAGGGCGGCGACCAGATGCCGGTCGGCAACGGCGTCGTTCTGGTCGGCATGGGCGAGCGCACATCACCCCAAGCCGTGGGCCTTCTGGCGCAGGCGCTGTTTGAGCAGGGCCGGGCGGAACGTGTCATTGCCTGCCAGATGCCCAAATCACGCGCCGCGATGCATCTGGACACGGTGTTCACCTTTTGCGGCGGCGACGTTGTCACCAGCTTCAAGGACGTGGCCGATGAGATGACCTGCTATGATCTACATCCCGGCGAGGGCGGCAAGCCCTTGGATATGCGCCACGACAAACGCCCGATGTTCGACGTTGTGGCCGATGTAATGGCCTTCAAGAAATTGAACGTCGTCGATACCGGCGGCGACAACCCGTTCGAGCAATCGCGCGAGCAGTGGAACGACGGCAACAACGTGCTGGCGCTGCGCCCCGGTGTGGTGATGGGCTACGACCGCAATGATGACACCAATGCCGCGCTGCGCGCGGAAGGCATAGACGTGATCGAAATGCCGGGCGCCGAGCTGGGCCGGGGCAGGGGCGGCAGCCGCTGCATGTCCTGCCCGACCATCCGTGATGCGGTTTAAAAGGAGTTACCGAAATGGCTTTCAACCTGAAAAACCGCAGCTTCCTGACCCTGCGCGACTTTACCCCTGCTGAAATCGGGTTTCTGCTGAAGCTGTCCGCAGACCTCAAATCCGCCAAATACGCCGGCACCGAGGTCGAGACTCTGAAAGGCAAGGAAATCGCGCTGATCTTCGAGAAGGACAGCACGCGCACGCGCGTCGGGTTCGAGGTGGCGGCGCATGATCAGGGCGCGACGGTCACCTATCTTGGCCCCTCCGGCACCCATATCGGCGGCAAGGAAACGGTCAAGGACACCGCGCGCGTTCTGGGCCGGGTGTATGATGCGATCGAATATCGCGGCTTTGGCCAGAAAATCGTCGAGGAGCTGGCAGAATGGTCCGGCGTGCCGGTCTATAATGGACTGACGGACGAATTTCACCCAACGCAAATTCTGGCCGACTTCCTGACAATGCAGGAACACGGCGAAAAACCGCTTCGCGAGGTCGCGTATTGCTTCATGGGGGATGCGGGCAACAACATGGGCGACAGCCTGCTGATCGGCGGGGCCAAGATGGGCATGGATGTGCGCCTCTGCGCGCCCAAATCGCTTTGGCCCGAGCAGGCGATTCAGGATGAGGCGCATAAAGTTGCGGAAGAAACCGGCGCGCGCATCGTTATTACGGAAGATGTGGATGAGGCCGTAAAAGGCGTCGATTTCGTCTATACCGACGTCTGGGTGTCGATGGGCGAGAGCAAGGACAAATGGGCCGAGCGGATCGAGCTATTGATGCCCTATCAGGTCAATGCGGGCGTCATGGGGAAAACGGGCAATCCGCGCGCCAAATTCATGCATTGCCTGCCGGCCTTCCACAACACCGACACTGATGTTGGCAAAGATATTGAGGGCCAGTTCGGCATTGAGGCGATGGAGGTTACCGAGGAGGTTTTTGAAAGCCCCGCGTCCATCGTGTTCGATCAGGCCGAAAACCGGATGCACACGATCAAGGCGGTCCTTGTCGCCACATTGGGGGGCTAGACTATGCTGGTCGTTGCAGCCCTTGGCGGCAATGCGTTGCTGGAACGCGGACAGCCTTTGACGGCCGAAAACCAGCGCGCAAATGCGCGCATTGCCGCCACGTCGCTGGCCGAAATCGTGCGCGCGGGCCATGATCTGGTCATCACCCACGGCAACGGCCCGCAGGTCGGGCTGCTGGCGCTGCAAGGCGCGGCCTACAAACCTGACGAGGCCTATCCGCTGGACGTTTTGGGGGCTGAAACCGGCGGCATGATCGGCTACATGATCGAGCAGGAGCTGGAAAATGTGCTGGATCATTCCCGCCCGGTCGCCACGCTGCTGACGCAGGTGGTGGTCGATGCCACCGACCCGGCATTTCAGAACCCGACCAAGTTCATCGGCCCGGTGTACGCGCGCGAAGAGGCCGAGGCGCGCGCCAGGGCGGCAGGCTGGACCATCGCACAGGACGGCGACAAATGGCGCCGCGTCGTGGCGTCGCCAAAGCCGATGGAAATCCCCGATATCCGCGTGCTGAAACTGCTGCTGGATCAAAACGTCATCGTCATCTGCACCGGCGGCGGCGGCATCCCCGTCCTGCGCGGCAAGGATGGTAGCCTGTCGGGCATCGAGGCGGTGATCGACAAGGACGCCGCCAGCGCCCTTCTGGCGCAGGAGCTGGGCGCCGATGCGCTGCTTTTGCTGACGGATGTGCCTGCCGTTATGACGGATTTCGGCACCGATAAGCAGGCTGAGATCGGCGATATCAACCCCGAGGATGCCTTGAAACTGGACTTGCCCGCAGGCTCAATGCAGCCCAAGGTTGCGGCAGCTGTCCAGTTCGCAGGTAGCGGCGGCATGGCTGGCATCGGACGGCTGGCCGGGGCGGCGCAGATCCTGGCCGGGCAGGCCGGGACCAGAATTCAGGCATGCAAGGGAGACGCGGCATGACATTTCTCCAAGGCTTCAATGCGCGCGGAACCGTTCCTATTACGATCTGTCAGCGGGCTGAGATATGAATGTGGCAACCGATATTTCGCAGGCCGATACGTCCGAGGGCCAAGTGGTTGCCGTGCGCGGCGGCATCGTGGATGCGGTATTCACCAGCGGCGGTCCGGAGATTGACGATCTGCTCTATGCCGGTGACGTGGCGCTGCAAGTGATGAGCTTTGTTGAGGGGGGCGCGGCGCGCTGCATCGCGCTGGGTCCGGTGCAGGGCCTTGGCCTTGGCACAACTGTGCGCGCCACCGGCGGCCCTGTCATGGTCCCGGTGGGTGAGGGCGTACTGGGCCGGATGCTGGATGTATTCGGCGCGCCCATCGACGGGCTGCCTGCCCCCGAGGCGGCCGAGCGCCGCTCGATCCACGGCGCGCCGCCACCCTTGTCGGGCCGGGTGCTGCGCGCCGAAGTGCTGGAGACTGGCATCAAGGCGATTGATCTTTTGGCCCCGATCGAGCGCGGCGGCAAGACTGGCCTTTTTGGTGGCGCCGGCGTGGGCAAGACCGTGCTGCTGACCGAGTTGATCCATAACACGGTCGAACATCACCACGGCGTCAGCCTGTTTTGCGGCATCGGCGAGCGGTCCCGCGAGGCCGAGGAGCTGTGGCGCGAGATGGGCGATGCGGGCGTACGCGACAAGATGGTGATGCTGTTCGGCCAGATGAACGCCGCCCCCGGCGTGCGGTTTCTGGTCGGCAAGGCGGCACTGACCATGGCCGAATGGTTCCGCGACGACCGCAGCCAAGACGTTCTGCTGCTGATCGACAACATCTTTCGCTATGTGCAGGCCGGCTCCGAAGTGTCGGGCCTGATGGGCCGGATGCCCAGCCGCGTGGGATACCAGCCGACGCTGGCCACCGAACTGGCGACCTTGCAGGAACGCATCGCCTCCACCGCCAAGGGCGCGATCACGTCTATTCAGGCGGTTTATGTGCCTGCTGACGATTTCACCGATCCGGCGGCGGCGCATATTTTTTCTCATCTGTCGGCCTCGGTCGTGCTGTCGCGCAAACGCGCCAGCGAGGGGCTGTATCCAGCGGTCGATCCGCTGGCGTCGACCTCGGTCATGCTGACGCCGAACGTGGTGGGCCAGCGCCATTATGACATCGCGCGCGGCGTGCGCCGCACGCTGGCCGAATATGAGGACCTGCGCGACATCATCGCCATGCTGGGCATCGAGGAACTGTCGGCCCATGACCGCGCCATCGTCGCCCGCGCCCGGCGGCTCGAGCGGTTCCTGACGCAGCCCTTTGCCACCGTCGCGGGTGCGACCGGCGCGGGCGGCAAGCTGGTGACGATGGCCGAGACACTGGACGGCTGCGAGGCAATCCTGAACCAGACCAGTTTCGAGCGGCCCGAAAGCGATTACTATATGATCGGCAGTCTGAGTGATTTGCCCGCGATTAAGGAAGGTGCAACATGAGCATGGCGCGCGACATGCAGGTGCGGATCGGGCTGCCCGGCGCCACGCTGTACCAGGGCGCGGCCATCAGCATCACCGGCGTTGCGCCAAAAGGCGGCTTTGGCATCCTGCCCAACCACATCGATTTTGTCACCGCGCTGATCCCATCGGTGCTGATGGTGACAGAGCCGGGCGGGGCCGAGCGGATCTTTGGCATAGATGAGGGCATATTGGTGAAGAAGGGCCACGACGTGGACGTCGCCGTGCAGCGCGGCGTCGAGGCGCGCGATCTGGCCTCGCTTGACGCGGCTGTCACCGATTTCTGGGACCAGATGGAGGATGAGGAGCGCGCAGCGCGTGCCGCATTATCCCGGCTGGAGGCGGATATGGTGCGCCGCTTTGCGGGCCTGAGGACGCAGCCATGAGCGAAAAACGCAAGGATACCGGCCCGATTGGCCGCAGCGCCGCGCGCAAGCAAGCGGCGCGGGATAATCCCGGCCCCAGCCCGCTGCGCGGCATCGGCGTCTTTGGGGTGATCGGCTGGTCCGTCGCCGTGCCGACCGTTGCGGGTACGTTTCTGGGCCTCTGGCTGGACCGGGCCTATCCGCAGGATTTTTCGTGGACCATCGCGCTGATCCTTGGCGGGGTTGTCATTGGCGCGGCGCTCGCCTGGGCGTGGATTGAAAAGGAGAAGGGCGAATGATCTGGGATGTGGATTGGACCGCGTTCGCGCTGGGTCTGATGGCGGGGACCGGCGCAGGCGCGCTTTATTTTGCGGGGCTTGCCTGGGGGGTACGGCTGGCGCTGCAGCGCCGCCGGGCCGGGTCCATCCTGCTGGCGTCGTCGGCCATCCGTATCGCGCTGCTGCTGGCGGCGGGCTGGGGCATTGCGCAACTGGGCGTGGCCGCGCTGGTGGGATTTGCCGCCGCATTTATGATCGTGCGCTTCTTCCTTGTGGCAGCGATGCGCCCGAACGACATGGAGGGAGGCCGGCATGCAATTGACCCCTGACGAGATGATCCTGTTTACCATCGCAGGCTATGGCGTGAATGCCACCATCGTCTTTACCTGGGCGGTGATGGCGATCCTGACGGGTGCCTCGATGATCATCACATGGAACCTGCGCCCCGATGTGCCGCCCAACCGCTGGCGCACGGTGCTGGAGGCGATCGTGCTGACCATTCAGGGGCAGATCGATGAGATCAGCGCGCAGCCCGACCGTCGCCTGCTGTATTTCTCGGGCACGCTGTTTTTGTTCATCATCACGTCCAACATGCTGGCCATTGTGCCTGGCTGGCAGGCGCCGACCGCGTCGCTATCCACCACGGCCGGCCTTGCGCTGGCGGTGCTTGTCGCGGTGCCGCTGTTCGGCATCGGCAGTCGGGGGCTGGGCGGTTATCTGCACAGCTACATGGAGCCGAATATCATCATGCTGCCCTTCAACATCATCGGCGAGGCATCGCGCGGCATATCGCTGGCGATCCGCCTTTATGGCAACGTAATGAGCGGCGCGGTGATCGCTGCGATCCTTCTGGGTGTCGCGCCGTTTTTCTTCCCGGTCGTGATGGACATGCTGGGCCTGCTGACCGGGGTCATTCAGGCCTATATCTTTGCCATTCTGGCCACCGTTTACATCTCATCGGCCACCGCAGCGCCGGATGCACCCACTGCAAAGGAGCAGACATGACCGAACTCTATCTTGCCATCATCGCCTCGGTGTCGATCTTTACCGCCGGGCTGACCGTTGCCTTCGGCGCGCTTGGCCCTGCCTTGGGCGAGGGGCGCGCGGCGGCCGCCGCCCTCAGCGCCATCGCGCAGCAGCCTGACGCGGGCGCCACCTTGTCGCGCACGCTGTTTGTCAGCCTTGCGATGATCGAATCCACCGCCATCTACTGTTTCGTCGTCGCGATGATCCTGCTGTTTGCCAACCCGTTCTGGAACGCCGCGCTTGAGGCGGTTCAGGCCGGGGCAGGTAGCTGAAAATGTCGATCGACTGGATCACGGTTGCCGCGCAGATCGCCAACTTTCTGGTGCTGGTCTGGCTGCTCAGGCGGTTTCTCTACCGGCCCATTCTGGACGGGATTGACGCGCGCGAGGCGCAGATCACCCAGCGCATGAGCGAGGCCGCGGGCATCCGCGCGCAAGCCGAGGAGGCCGAGGCGCGCCACGAGGCCGAGATTGCCCGCCTGAAGGCGGGCCGCGAAGGCGTGCTGGCCGAGGTCCGCGATGAGGCCGAGGCCGAGCGTGATGCGCTTCTGTCCGGCGCACGCGAGCGGCTGGAAGCCGAGCAGGCCGCGCGCGAGGCGGCGCGAAAGGACGAGGCGCGCCGCTTTGCCGCCGACCTGGAGTTGCGCGGCGCCTCGGCGCTGGTGGCGCTGCTGCGCAAGGCGCTGAATGATCTGGCGGGCGAAACCCTGGAGGAACGCATCGTCGCCCGCGCCGCCGGACGCCTGCCCGCCATGGCAGGCGATCTGGCCGAGGCGGCAGGGGCAAGCCATGAGGCCATCGTGACCACGCAAGACGCCTTGCCCGAAGCGCTGCAAAAACAGCTGGCGCAGCAAATACGCGAGGCATTGCCGCACATTGACGTGCAGTTTGAAACTGACACGGCGCAATCGCCGGGCCTCAGCCTGCGCGTCGGTGGCGCACAGCTGGGCTGGACCGTGGCCAGCTATACAGACGGGCTGCAAGCCATACTGGAGGACGCGCACAAGGCGCGCGGGGTGCCGGATGCCGCATGACATGACCCTGCTGCAAACCCTGCTGGACGCGCCCGCGCCCGAACCCGAACTCAGCGAGATCGGGCAGGTGAGCGAGGTTGGCGACGGCATCGCCATTGTCACCGGTCTTGCCCGCGCGCTGGTGGATGAGATGCTGGATTTCGGCGCGGGCCTGATGGGCGTGGTGTTCGATCTGGAAGAGGAGCAATTGGGCGTGGTTCTGCTGGGGCAGGCGGGCCATGTGGTGCCGGGCAGCGATGTACGCCGGACGGGCCGGGTGGTGGCGGTGCCGGTGGGCCGCGCGCTCTTGGGCCGCACGGTTGATGCGCTGGGTCGCCCGCGTGACGGTGGCGCGCTGCTGGACACCGGCAAGACCCGCCCGATTGAGATGGAGGCGCCCGATATCCTCAGCCGCGCGCCGGTGGCTCGTCCGCTGGCGACGGGGCTGAAGGCGATAGACGCCGCCGTGCCGGTCGGGCTGGGCCAGCGCGAGCTGATCATCGGGGACCGCCAAACCGGCAAGACCTCAATCGCGGTCGACACGATTCTGAACCAGAAAAATACCGGCGTGTTGTGCGTCTATTGCGCGATTGGCCAGCGCGGCGATGCGGTAGCCAAGGTGATCGGCGCGATCCGCGATGGCGGAATGATAGAGCGCACCATCATCATCGCCGCCGGCGACGAAGAGGCGCCTGGCCTCAGCTATGTCGCGCCTTACGCCGCCATGTCGATGGCGGAGGAACTGGCCAGCGATGGCAGCGATGTGGTTCTAATCCTCGACGATCTGACACATCACGCCCATTCCTATCGCGAGCTGTCGCTGCTCTTGCGCCGCCCGCCGGGGCGCGAAGCGTTTCCGGGCGATATCTTTTACGTACATGCCCGCCTACTGGAGCGGGCCGGGCAGTTTGCCGATCATGCCGGGGGCGGGTCCATCACCGCGCTGCCGGTGGTTGAGACGCAGGCGGAAAACCTGTCGGCCTATATCCCGACGAACCTGATTTCGATCACCGACGGGCAGATCTACCTGTCGCCGCGGCTGGTGCGGCGCAACCAGTTCCCGGCCGTCGACCTGGGCGTGTCGGTCAGCCGCGTCGGCGGTAAGGCGCAGGCGCGCGCGTTCCGCGAGGTGGCGGGCAACCTGCGCGTGACCCTGTCGCAATTTGAGGAGCTGGAGGAGTTCGCACGCTTTGGCACCCGGCTGGACGAGGACACCCGCGCGCGGCTGGCGCGCGGCGCCGCCGTGCGCGCCGCCCTGCGCCAGCCCGAGCGTGATCCGATGGCGGCAGACGCGCAGCTGGCCATCCTGCTGGCCGCAATGGACGGGCTGCTGGACGATCTGAGCGAGGGCGAAACCGCCGCTGCGATGGACGCGATCCGTCAAGAGATCCGGGCAAATGACAGTCTGACGGCGGACCTCGTCGCTTCTGGCGCAGGTCTGCAAGATGCTGATCGTACCCGCATCATCGATGCCGCAGGCGCCGCACTCAGGGAGGCAGGCCATGGCCCAGACGCTTGAGCGGCTGACCCGGCGCACGGACACGATGCAAAGTATCCGCAGCATCGTCCGCACGATGAAGACGATGTCGGCCATCAACGCCGCCCCGTACGAGCGCGCCGCCGAGGCGATAGACGTCTGGCGCGATACGGTGCTGGACGGGCTGCACGCGTTCCTGCGCTGCCACGGCGCGCTGGAACAGGGCCGGGCGGAGAACCCGCAGCGCGTGCTGATCGTGATGGGCTCGGATCATGGCCTGTGCGGCAACTACAACGAATTGCTGGCGCGCGAAGTGGGGCGTCACCCGTTTGCAGCCATCGCGCAGATCATCTGCGTCGGCGCGCAGATGCAGGATGCGCTGGACGGCGAGGGGATTACGCCTGCTGTCACGCTTTTGCCGCCTGCCAACACGGATGGGTTGATCCGGCTGGCGGGCCAGCTGGTCACGCGGCTGGACCAGATGCGGGCACGCTCGCGGACCGGCGATCTGGCGGCGGCGCTGATTTACACCCAGCGCGGCGCCCATGGCACCCACGCGCCGGTAGCGCAGGCGCTGCTGCCGCTTGACCCCGAAATGCTGGCGGCGCTGGCGCACCAGCCGTGGGAGTCGCGCAGCCTGCCGCAGGTTCCGATGCCGCCGCAGGACATGCTGGCGGCGCTGGTCCGCAATCTGGTTTTTGCCACGCTCTACCGCGCCGCCGCCGAGGCGCTGGTGACAGAAAACGCCGCGCGCCTTGCGCGCATGCAGCAGGCCGAACAGTCAGTGGACGAAAATTTGGAAGAATTGAAGGCGGAAACCCGATCGGTGCGTCAAAGCGAGATCACGACAGAATTACTGGATGTCATCACCGGATTCGAGGCGCTGAAAGGCCGCGCAAAGCGGCAAAAGCGTAAAGAAGGACAAGACCATTAGCATGCCGCGGACGACATCAATTCAGCGCACGGCCATGCAAGGAGGGACTATGTTGGTCAGTCAGATTATGCAGACGCGCGTCACAGTCATCGGGCCCAGCACCTCCATTCGGGCGGCAGCGGCGCTGATGGCCGACCGCGATATCGGCGCGCTGCCCGTCTGCAAGGACGGCATGCCTGTTGGAATTCTGACGGACCGCGATCTGGTGATCCGCCTTCTGTCCGATCTGGGCCGGGTGTCTGACCGCGCCGTGCGCACGGTGATGACATCAACCGTCGTGACCTGTCGCCCCGATCACTACGTGATCGAAGCCGCACGCCTGATGGGCGCGCGTCAGATCAGGCGGCTGATTGTCTGCGATACTACCGGACGGCTCGTCGGGCTGTTGTCGCTGGGCGATATCGCCCGCGATGCCAGCGAAGAACTGGCAGGTCAGGGCCTCGGCGAGATTGTTGAATGCCGATGATCCGCTCAGGCCGGCACTGGCCACCGCATCAGGATTTCCTGTCGAAACAGGGGAAGGTTGATATCGGCCAATGCGCAGAGCGCGGGCAGATCGATCAGCTCGATGCTTTTGTGGTCAGGGTGGCGGATCATGCCTTCGGTTTCAAAACGGCGCAGGGTGCGGCAAACATGGACATTCGTCATCCCGGTGAATTCGCCGAATTTCTGCTGGGTGATGGGAAACTCAAAGGCGGTGCCGGTGGTCAGGCCAACAGCCTGAAGGCGGACAAAGATCTCAAGCAAGGCATAGGCAATCCGGTTCGCCGCCGTCCCGCGCCCCAGCCGCAAGAGCATTTCGGATGTGCGCGACTGCGTTGTCAGGATGCACGCCGCCAGAACATGGCGCAGCGTGGCGGATGCGGCGCTTGGCCCATTTGCCTGCTCGGGCCCGATAAGAACATATACGGTATCGCTGAGTGCCTCCATGGTGGTGGCGGCGACAGGCACCATTCGGGTGCCAACCAGCGCAAAATCCCCCGGCAGCATCAGATCGATAATCTGCACATCGCCCGACGGCAGCGTTTTGGACAGCGATATCCAGCCATCCAGCAGCAGGATCGAATGATCCGCCGTATCATTTTCGCGCACCAGAACCGTACCGCGCGGCGCCCGGCGCGTGCGGAACGCGCCTTCGCCGACCAGCATGGCGCGCAGCGCCTCGGGAAGATGCTGCGACACGATTGCGGGCGCGAAGCGATTTACCATTTTCATACCCCTTCATTGGGAATGCTGCACGATGCCGACTTTGGCGTGATCCCCCGAACTACCTATGCGATCAATAGGGCAAAGTGCGACATCATGCACGCCGCAAGCGGTTTTCAGCCGGTTATGCGGTGTGGTATTGATTTGCCATATGTGTAGAAGGGTCGCACTACGAAGGGGAGTGTCGACATGATCCGCGATTCGGGCGGTAACACCAGCGCGCGGCACCCACCCGAAGCACATGTTTCGGACGGTTGCCTGATGCTGTCCGGTAGCCTTCTGATTGAAAATATCGCCACGCTGCCGCAATCCCATGAGGGCGCGCGCGCCATCGATATCGCGCAGGTGCGCCACATGGACACTGCCGGCGCGTGGTATGTCGTCGACGCGCAGACCCGACTGGTCAACGGCGCAGGCAATATTGCGATCACCGGCGCAAACGACGCGCAGCACCAGTTGCTGGAAACCGTCCGACGCAATATGCCGCCCGAGGATGCCGTTGGATCAGGGCGCCGCAGCCTCGCCGACCGAATGGAGGCACTGGGACGCAAGACGGTTGCGACCGGCCATACAGCAGTAGAGCTGACCAGCTTTCTGGGGCAGGTTATCGCGTCGCTGGGCTATACGCTGATCCATCCGCGCCGCTTGCGGCTGACGTCGCTGGTGCATCACATGCAAGAGGTCGGCTGGGCGGCGATTCCGATCGTGGCGCTGATGTCGTTCCTAATTGGTGTCGTGCTGGCGTTTCAGGGCTCGGTCCAGTTGCGCCAATTCGGAGCAGAGGTGTTCGTTGTCGACCTGATCGCGATATCTGTTTTGCGCGAACTGGGGATCCTGCTGACCTCTATCGTCGTCGCCGGGCGGTCCGGGTCGGCCTACACCGCCGCCATCGGATCCATGAAGATGCGCGAAGAGGTAGACGCGATGCGTACCCTTGGCCTTGATCCGATCGACATTCTTGTGGTGCCGCGGGTTCTGGCGCTGATCCTGATGCTGCCGGTGCTGGGATTGATCTCGGACATTGCGGGGTTGGTGGGGGGCGCCGTGATGTCGTGGATCGAACTGGGCGTTTCGCCGTCGGTGTTCCAGTCGCGGCTGGTCAGCAATACGGATGTCTGGCACTTTCTGGTCGGCATGATCAAGGCACCGTTCTTTGCTCTGATTATCGGGATCATCGGCTGCTATGAGGGGTTGAAGGTCGGCGGCGACGCGGAATCGCTGGGGCGTCTGACCTCGACCTCGGTGGTGCTGTCGATCTTTATGGTGATTGTGGCAGACGCGCTGTTTTCGGTGGTGTTCGCGTTGGTGGGTATTTGATGAACGCTATGGATCAGACCGAAGAGCCGCCCATCATCCGGGTGCGCGGGCTGGGCAAGTCCTTTGGCACGCATGTCGTGCATGAAGGGCTGGATCTGGACGTGCGCCGGGGCGAGATCATCGGCATTGTCGGCGGGTCCGGCACCGGTAAATCGGTGCTGCTCCAGCAAATCGTCGGTCTTTTGACGCCTGATGCCGGCAGTATCGAGGTGTTCGGCGAAAGCGTGACAGGCACCTCTCCCGAGGAGTACCGCCGTCTGCGCCGCCGGTGGGGCGTGATGTTTCAGGATGGTGCGCTGTTCTCGTCGCTGACCGTGCAGCAAAACGTCGAGGCGCCGATGCGTGAGCAGCTGGACCTGCCCGACGACCTGCGCGAGCTGCTGGCCGGGATCAAGGTGCGCATGGTCGGTCTGCAACAAAACGCGCTTACCAAATTCCCCTCCGAGCTGTCGGGCGGCATGCGCAAACGGGCAGGGTTCGCCCGCGCTATCGCGCTGGACCCCGAGATTGTGTTCCTGGACGAACCGACGGCGGGTCTCGACCCGATCGGCGCGGCGGCCTTCGATACGTTGATCCGTCAGCTACAGGCAGCCTTGGGGCTGACGGTGTTTCTGGTCACGCATGATCTGGATTCGCTGCATGCGATCTGCGACCGTGTCGCGGTGCTCGCGGAGAAAAAGGTGCTGGCGGTTGGCACCATGCAGGAAATGCTGAAAGTGGATCACCCTTGGGTCCATGAATATTTCCATGGCCCGCGCGCCCGCGCGGCGCTGGGTAGTGATGAAAAGGTGTAGTGATGGAAACCCGTGCAAACTTTATCCTGATCGGCGCCTTTACCCTTTTGGGAATATTCGGCAGCCTTGGCTTTGCCGTCTGGCTGTCGTCGGTACAATTGGATCGCCAATATGCGCAATACGGCATCCTGTTTGACGACGTCTCGGGCCTCGCGTCGTCGGGGGATGTGGTCTATAATGGCATCAACGTGGGCCGCGTGATCGAATTGCACATCTACGAGCCGGACCCGTCCAAAGTCTATGTCGGCATCGAAGTGGACGCAGAGACGCCAGTGCGCGAAAATACCGTGGCGCAGCTCAGCTCATCCGGGGTGACCGGCGTTGCCTATATTTCGCTGACCAGCACGGGCGGCGATGCGGCGCCGCTGACATCGACGGATGATACAGCTCCCATCATTCCATCGCGCCGCTCAACCGTGCAGCAACTGGTCGAGGACGCGCCGGACCTGATCGCCGAGGCAACCGATCTGCTAAAGCGGTTTCAGGAAATTGCCGGACCTGAAAACCAAGCCTATGTTCAGAATATCCTGATCAATCTCAGCGATGCCTCGGGCGGGCTGGAGCAGGCGCTGACGGATTTTTCCAGCATCACCAATACCGTGTCCGAGGCGACGGCACAGATCTCCGGCTTTAGCGAGCGGCTGGAAACTCTGGGCGCAGCAGCCGAGGAAACGCTGGCTAATGTGGACCAGACACTGACCTCGGCCACCGGCGCTTTTGACACGGCCAACGAAGCTATCGGTAATTCCGGGGCCGCCATCGACAGCGCCGGCGCCGCATTTGCCGAGGCCGAAGTGCTGATGCGCGATCAGGTGCCGGGCATTGTGACGCAGATTACCGATACAATCACTGCTCTGAACACAGCCGTCACAGACATATCGACCAGATCGGCCGGCACGCTGGACGGGTTTGATGAGACAGCAACACTGCTGAACGCCCGCCTGAGCGAGTTGGAAAAAACGCTGGCAGATGCCAGTGTCACATTCGATGCGATGACGACCGCGTCGAACAGCGTCAACACGTTGGTGGCCGGCGATGGCACCCAGATGGTCGCCGACGCCCGCGACGTTCTGGCCGGCGCCAATCGCACAATGGCCAGCATTGAGGCGGTTATCGACACGGATGTGCCCGCCGTCGTCAACGATATCCGCAGCGCGGTATCGACCGCCTCCGAGGCGGTCGACAAGGCCGCGCGCGATATGGCCGGGTTCACAGAGCGTCTGGACCCGCTGGCTAATGACACGCGCGCCGCGGTCAACGCGGCAAGCGAACTGTTCACGCGCGCGACCGTAACACTGGATGGCATTGACGGATCGCTGATCGTTGCGGACCAGGCGCTGGCCTCGGCACGGCAGGCTTTTGACACGGCGGATGATGCGCTCTCAACCGATTTTGCCCCGGCGCTGGCCGATATCCGCGCCGCAACAGACCGCATCGGTGGCGCGGCGCAGCAAGTATCGGACGATCTGCCGCAGATCACCGCCGACCTGCGCGGCCTGATTGCCCGAGCCGACAGGGTTGTCGCCCAGGTTCAAAGCATCACCAGCGATGCCGCCCCCGGCATCCGCAACTTCACCGGCAATGGCCTGAATGAGCTGGGCCGCCTGAGCGGCGAGGCACGCACTCTGGTCCAGTCGCTGGAACAGCTGGTACGCCGTATCGGCAAAGATCCCGCGCGCTTCCTGCTTGATGGACGCGTGCCTGAATATCGGAGATGACATTATGGATACCCTGAACCTGACCCGCCGGTTTGCGATGCTGGGCGCGGTGGCCAGCCTTGGAGGGTGCAGCGCGCTGTCCTCTATCAGCGCGGCGGCGACGCCGCTGGACACCTACGATTTGACGCCGGCGCCGGGATCGACCTCCGGGCGCCGCTCGGGCCGCACATTGCTGGTGGCGCGGGCCGATGCCCCTGCGGGCATCAACACCGACCGTATCATGATCAAACCCAGCGGCGCAGCAATCACCTATCTGCCCGATGCCCGCTGGGCGGACGAGCTGCCCAGCGTGGTACAATCCCTGTTGATCCGGTCCATCGCTGGCACGGGCCGGATGGGGTATGTCGGCATCAGCGAGGGCGGGCCAGTGCCTGATTACGCGCTGCTGACGCGCATCGACAGCTTTCAGGTCGACATCGCGGGTGAAGCGGTCATCGCCAAGATTGATATCAGCCTGACCTTGCTCCGCGATCGCGACCAAACCGTGCTGAAGACGCAAGTGTTCCGCAATCAGTTGACGGCCGCCAATGACGAACCGGTTGCGATAGTCGCCGCGTTTCAGACCATTCTGGACAGTCTGCTGCCGGACATGGCGAACTGGGTCGCCGCGGCCTGACGAACGCATGACCGCGTGCGCGCGGGAGCGCCGCGCGCAAGGGCGATATACCTCGACGTCTTTTGGGCCATGGCGCCATCAACAGTAGCCAAAGCGCGGTGGATCAGTCCAGAAACGCCTTTTCCACCACGTATTCGCGGGGCGCTGAATTTGCACCCTCGCGCAGACCGTATTCCTCGAACAAAGCCTTGAGGTCGAGGTTAAAGGCCAGATTGCCGCAGATCATCGCGCGATCATTTTCCGGCGACAGCGGCGGCACGCCCAGCTCGTCAAACACCTCGCCCGAGCGCATCAGATCGGTGATGCGGCCCATCTTGGGGCTCTCTTCGCGGGTTGTGGTGGGGTAATAGCGCAGCTTGTCTGCAAAACCCTCACCGATCAGTTCCTCTAGCAGATCATCGGAACGGATGCTGTCGATCAGCTCTGCGCCGTATTTCAGTTCGCCGGCGGTGCGGCAGGTATGCGTGACGATAACCTCGTCATAATCCTCATAGGTCTGTGGATCGCGCAGAAGCGATGCAAACGGCGCAAAACCGGTGCCGGTGGCAAAGAGCCATAACCGCTTGCCCGGTAGCAGCGCATCATGCACCAGCGTGCCTACGGGTTTCGGGCGCAGGATAATCTCATCGCCGGGCTGGATGTGCTGCAGCTTCGAGGTCAGTGGGCCGTCCTGGACCTTGATCGAGTAGAACTCCAATTCATCATCCCAAGACGGCGAGGCAATGGAATATGCGCGCAATAGCGGCTTTTGCTTGCCGGTCGCCGGGTCAGGATCGCCCATCAGCCCGATCATCACAAATTCGCCCGAACGAAAGCGCAGGGACGTGGGACGCGTCACGCGAAAGGAAAAGAGCCGGTCGGTCCAATGCGTCACCTGCGTCACTTTCTGCGCGTCGGGCAGGGCGGGTTTGTCGCGCGTCGGCGCGGTGGCGGTGGTTGTGGGGGCGTCGGTCACTTGGCTCATCTCGTTCATATGGGTCATCAGCCGGCATTTTAAACCGGTGCCTCCTATATAGTCTTTGCGCTGTGTCAGGTGAAGTCGACGATCAGCCCCGCAGCCGCGCCTGATAGTCGTGCGCGCGCCAGTCTGCGCGAAAAATCCACTGATCCTGTGTTTGACGGTCGGCCAGCTCCTGTGAGATTTCGACCTCGTCAAAGCCGCAGCGACGTGCCATCGCATATTGGTCGGCCAGGACATGACCACGTGCCCGCAGGCGCCCCTGATACCCCATCAGCCGCAATTGCCGCGCGATCGAGAACCCGCGCCCATCGGCCGAACTGGGAAAATCCACGCGGATCATGTTGATCTGCGGCAGGCGTCCGGACAGCTCAGCCGGATCGGTGCTGCTGGGCAGGTCGATGCCAACGCCGTCGCGCGCATCTTCCAGCGCCGCGATGGGCAGGGTCCAGTCATCGGGGCCAAAGCCAGTATCGGTTACGATCACGCTCATGCATTTGCTCCTTGCCTTACGGGTTTTCCATCCACAAAGTGAATACCACATTCAGTTTTTTCTCTTCCTTTCCAGCGGCCTGCGCGCTCATCTTCACCCGGTTTTACCGGCGAGGTGCAGGGCATGCAGCCGATGGAAGGATAGCCTTGGGCAACCAGCGGATGGCGCGGCAGGCGGTTTTCCTCAATGTAAGTGCGCGCGTCACCCTGTTGCCAATGCGCCAGCGGATTGACCTTCAGCCGCATCGCGCCCTCCTCAACTTCGAAGAAATCCAGCGTTGCGCGGGTGCCGCCCTGATAGCGTTTACGCCCGGTGATCCAGCCGTCGAAGCCCGTCAGCGCGCCTTGCAACGGCAATGATTTACGCAGAGTGCAGCAGGCGTCGGGATCAGTCTGATGCAGCATCGCGGCGGGGTCCTGTTCGCGCGCGGCGCGGCGGTCGGGGCGGATCAGACGCATATCGCGCAGGCCCAGACGCTCGGCCAGCTCCTGCTGGTAGACCAGCGTTTCGGTAAACAGCATCCCCGTTTCCAGAAAAATCACCGGCGTATCACGGCGTGCCAGTGCGACCATATGCAGCAGCACCACAGACTCGGCCCCAAAGCTGGAGACGAGGGCAAGTTGACCCACATCAGGGTCATGCAGCGCCCGCGCCAACACGTCTGTCGCCGAATGATGCCGATAGGCCGCGTTCAGTGCGGCTGCCTTTGCGTGCAAATCGGGCAGATCGGGGTATTCCAGTTCAGGCAGCGACATGAGCCTCGGCTTTCCTCTTGGCGGCCTTTGCCGCTTCGGCTTTGCCATAAAGGGCCTCTTTGAAAGGGTCCATCCCGACGCGGCGATAGGCGGCCAGAAATGTCTCGGACGGGGAGCGACGCAGGGTCAGATAGGCCAGCATAATGGTCTCGATTGCGGGCACGATATCCTCAGCCGCAAAGCCGGGGCCGGTGCGGTCACCCAGCTGCGCGTCGGGGCCGCCATCGCCGCCAATAGTGATCTGATAGCTCTCCACGCCGGCCCGATCGAGACCGAGGATGCCGATATGGCCCACATGGTGATGCCCGCAAGCGTTGATGCAGCCCGAGATCTTGATCTTCATTTCTCCAATCTCATGCTCCAGCTTCAGCGCGTCGAAACGGGTCGAGATTTCCTGGGCGATAGGGATCGAACGGGCGGTCGCCAGCGCGCAGTAATCCATCCCGGGGCAGGCAATGATATCGCTGATCAGACCGATATTGGCCGTTGCCAGCCGAACCTTGCGCAGGGCCGCATGCACGGCTGGCAGATCGGATTTATGAACATGCGGCAAAATGACATTCTGCTCGTGGCTGATGCGCAGCTCATCGTGGCCATAGCGTTCGGCCAGATCGGCCATGACGCGCATCTGCTCGGCGCTGGCATCACCGGGCGTTTCGCCATGCGCTTTGAGGCTGATCGACACGATTGCATAGCCCGGCGCGCGGTGCTTCGCCAGATTGGTGTCGGTCCAAGCACGAAACACCGGGTCGGCGGAACGTGCAGCATCATAGGCATCGGTTGTCGCAATGCGGAATACAGGCGGTGCAAAATCGGCACGAATCGCACCTAGAACTTGCTGGTCTATGCCGGTGAATTGCGGCCGGATGAGCGCATAGCGCGCATTGACGCGGGCAGATATATCCTCGATTCCATGCTCATGCACTGTGATCTTAATGCGCGACTTGAACTTGTTATCGCGCCGCCCGATTGAATTCCAAACGCTGACGACAGCCTCCAGATAGGGCAGCAGATCTTCCTCGGGAAGAAAGTCATTCAGCACCTTGCCGATCATAGGCGTGCGGCCCAAACCGCCGCCCACCAGAACCTGATAGCCAATTTCATCGCCGCGCCGCACGATGCGCAGGCCGATATCATGCGCCAGGGTCACGGCACGATCCATGGGGCTGCCGGTGACGGCCACCTTGAATTTACGCGGCAGAAACTGAAATTCGGGGTGGTCTGTCGACCACTGGCGAATCAATTCGGCGATGGGACGCGGATCTGCCACCTCGTCAGCGGCGGCCCCGGCGAAGTGGTCGGCGGTGACGTTGCGAATGGTGTTACCGCTGGTCTGGATCGCATGCATCTGCACGTCGCCCAAAGCGTCCAGAATATCTGGCACTTCGGCCAGCTTGGGCCAGTTATACTGGATATTCTGACGGGTAGTGAAATGACCATAGCCCTTGTCCCAGCGCTCGGCGATCATCGCCAACTGGCGCATCTGATGGCCGCCCAACGTGCCATAGGGGATTGCCACACGCAGCATATAGGCATGCAGTTGCAGATAGAGGCCGTTCATCAGGCGCAGCGGCTTGAATTCGTCTTCGGTCAGGCTGCCATCGACGCGGCGCGCCACCTGGGCGCGGAACTGGCGGTTACGCTCGGCCACGAAGGCGGCGTCAAATTCGCTGTAAGTATACATCAGAGCGTCTCTGCCTGTTTGCCGTGGAGATAATTGGAGGGACCGGTACGGCGGAATTCCTCGCGGAAATGAGTGGGCGTGGGCGTACTGCCCAGTGCCGTAACATCCGCCAGATATGCGCCAACGACCTCGGAAGCGCGCCCCTGCGCCATCAGCAAACGCAGATCCGCATCCGCCTCGTCGATCAGGATGGCAGCCTCGGAAAGGCGACGGCTCCAATTGTCATTTTCCGTCAGGTAGACCACATCGCCCTCAAGCAGAGCGTTGGCCGTAATCACTTTAGGCGTGAATTCGCGAGGCATTTATACGGTCTCCTCAAGAGGATAAAGACTGGGGGCGGCACCCGGAATGACATGGGTTCGCAGGCCGGCAGGATGATGCATTGCGACAGCTTGCGCGTTTGCGGTTGTGAAGATGGTGAAATGTTTCAAGGCCTGTTCCATTCCGTTTGACTTGCCCTCTTATAGAAAATATTCCCGCTACTACGCCATGGGGGGCGGGAAATAAGGAAATTTGTTCTGGAAACCCCGCCACGTCACGGCATAATTCCAAGAACTGGGAGAATCAGGAATGGCTGTTCGGCTGGACGATCTGGATCGGAAGATCCTCGGGGAATTACAGGCCGATGGCGGTCAATCACTGGACGATATTGCCAAGTCTGTGGGTAGCTCCAAGACACCTGTATGGAATCGAATTCGCAAAATGCGCGAGGCTGGCGTGATCCGCCATCAGACCTATTTACTGGACGCAGAAAAGCTGGGGTTCGAAGCGTGCTTTTTCGTTCTCATTCGTACGTCCGAACATGACGCAGCCTGGCAGCAGGCGTTTCTGCGCGCGCTCCGAGGGCGCCCAGAAGTGCAGGAAGCGCACCGACTCGCCGGTGATATCGATTACATCCTAAAGGTGCGGGTCGAAAATGCACGCGCCTACGATACATTCTATCAAGCGCTGATTTCGGAAGTGAAGGTGCATAACGTCACGGCATTGCTGTCGATGGAGGAAATCAAATCGACCACGGTGTTGCCGTTATGACGGATTAGCTTCAGCCTCCAAAGCCCGGATAATTGGCGAAAAATCATTCGTTTTCAGGCTGGCTCCACCAACCAGCGCGCCATCGACATTTGATACTGCAAAAATCTCGGCTGCATTTTCGGGCTTTACCGAACCGCCATAGAGCAGGCGAACCGACTGGCCCACCCTGTCCCCAAACCGATCTTCCAGCCGTGCGCGGATGAAATCATGCACCTCGCCGATCTGATCCGGGGTCGCGGTCAGACCGGTGCCAATTGCCCAGCAAGGCTCGTACGCGACAACAGTATTTTCCCCCGTTGCTGCGTCCGGAATTGACGCCGACAACTGAGCGCCGATGATTTCCAATGTGCTGTGCGCCTCGCGTTCCGCCAGGCTTTCCCCTACGCAGATAATGGCAAGCAATCCCGCCTGATATGCCGCGCGCGCCTTATCGTGAATGCGTTCATTGGTTTCCGCATGATCTGCACGCCGTTCTGAGTGGCCCAGAATCACAGCGCTGGCGCCCGCGTCCTGCAGCATTTCAGCCGAAACATCACCAGTATGCGCTCCCGCGGCCTCTGGGTGGCAATCCTGCCCGCCGATATTCAGCGCATGATCTGCGCAAAGCGCGGCAGCAGCGGCAACCAGGGTGTATGGAGGACAAATCAGCAGGTCGGCCTCTGCGCCGTCATGCGCTGCGCATAGCGCCTCGATCTGCGTCAGATCTGCATAGCGGCCGTTCATTTTCCAATTGCCAGCCGCCAATTTTCGCCGCATCTCGTACCCCTGAGCAATACTTATCATCGTCGTTACAGCGCGAGCAGTCCACGGTAGCACCCGATTAGGCGAGCGCGACTGACCCAATCCGCATCAATAGCTTGAATCGCTTTGATCACATTCCCGCAAACTTGATCGACTCCCCACATCCGCAGGCCTCGCTGACATTCGGGTTTTTAAAGCGAAAGCCCGATTCCAGCAAACTTACCTCATAATCTATTTCGGTGCCGAACAGAAACATTTGTGCCATCGGGGCAATCATCACGCGTGCGCCATCGGCTTCGACCACCTCATCAAGCGGGTCGACCTCGGTGACGTAATTCATAGTGTATTCCATGCCGGCGCAGCCGCCTTTTTTCACGCCGATGCGAAGCCCCTGATGCCCTTCCTTGGCCATCAGCCGCGCAATTTGTGCCACCGCGCGGTCCGTCATGGTCACAGCCTGTTTGCCTGGAATGCCGAACATGAATTTGATCCTTCTATCTTTGCAGTAAAGGTAGGGTAGGGATTACGTAATCTCAAGCGGTGTCAGGGAATGGTGACGCCGCGCCGACATCCTTTTGCCCAAGGATCGCGAATGCCTTCGCATCCTGACGTGCAGTCAGTTCGTGTTACAACCCGCGTCAAACCGTCTTTTCACAGAAGAAGGCGTATGTACCGCTTACATAAAGCCCAATTCCAACCGGGCCTCGTCTGACATCATGTCCATGCCCCAAGGCGGCTCCCATACCAGGGTGACGTCAACCTGCTTGATCCCGTCAAGCGGCTCAATCGCATCGGCGACCCATCCGGGCATTTCGCCTGCAACCGGGCAGCCCGGCGCGGTAAGGGTCATGGTGACTTTGACTGCGTTTTCTTCGTCGATATCAATGGTGTAGATAAGGCCTAGATCGTAGATGTTAACCGGAATTTCCGGGTCAAATACACTACGGCACGCCTCGACTATTTCAGTATATCTGGGGTGGTCCGTCGATGATGGGGCGATAAGCGGGATGCCCTCGAATGGCTGGGGATTTTGCGTCATATTCTATCCTGCGTCTTTGCCTGACCGATTATATAGGGAATAAGAGGGGCAGCGTCCAGTGCGGCCGGTGCGGCACATTGCGCAGTGCAGCCGTTCAGTCCCCCTTGCGCCGACGGATCGGCGCCGGGCGAACGCGGGCCTCGATGGTATCATAGAGTTTGCCGACGATGTTTTTACCTGTCGACCCTTCGATACCCTCAAAGCCGGGGCTCGAATTGACTTCCAGTACCTTGGGGCCGCTTTCGGCACGAAGAAGGTCTACGCCGGCCATGTTCAGGTTGAACGCCCGCGCGGCACGCAGGGCGGTCTCGCGTTCTTCCTTGGTGATGCGCACGGATTTGGCGCTGCCGCCGCGATGCAGGTTTGAGCGAAAATCGCCCTCGGCGCCGGTCCGCTTCATTGATGCGACCACCTTGCCGCCGATGACGAGGCAGCGAATATCCTCGCCTGCTGCTTCCTTGACGAAATCCTGCACGAGAAAGTTAGCCTTGAGTCCGCGAAAGGCGTCTATGACGCTCTCGGCAGCCTTTTTGGTTTCGGCCAGAACGACGCCCTTGCCCTGAGTGGATTCCAGTAGCTTGACGATCAGCGGCGCGGTGCCGACGAGGGTGATGATATTGCCGGTGTCGCGCGGACTGGCCGCGAAGGCTGTGTTGGGCATGCCAATCTTGGCGCGGGCCATGATCTGGTGGGCGTGCAGCTTGTCCCGGCTGGCGACAATACCGGCGCTGCCGTTGACGCAATAGGTGCCGATGGTTTCGAACTGGCGCAGAATCGCGGCGCCATAAGGCGTGATCGACGCGCCGATGCGCGGGATGACAGCATCGAAACGAGGCAGGCGTTTGCCATCGTAATGCACTTCGGGCGCCATCGCGTTGATCGCCATATAGCACCGGGTTGTATTGATGACCTCGACGGTATGACCGCGCTTTTCGCCCTCTTCCACCAGGCGGCGCGTACTATAATTGTCCTCGCGGCTTAGCACGGCAATGCGCAAGGACCGGTCGGGCGCGTCGCTGCGCATCCGGGCAGTGGAATAGACGTCGTAGCTGAGTTCGGGCTGAAGGAATCGATCGGTTGCGACGATGGAAATATGATCTTTCAACGCCTGCCGGCCTAAAAGCATCCGGCTGGACATGCCGCCACGATTGGTCAGCGTGATCTCAATTGGCCACGAGTCGCCATTTACCGAAAGCTGCGTTTCAATCACAAAGCGCGACTCGCTTTCGCCATTGGACGACGTCACGTCACGCCGATCGAGAATGAGCGCCGAGCAGGGGATGACCAGATCGTCGCGCCCGGGTATGGGATGCACCGTGAACCGTACCTTGCGTTTGGAAGCAGGGCCAAAAGTTTCGATGTCAAAGGCATGCAATGCCGAGGTTCGCGCACCTGTATCGACCTTTGCCTTGATCGCCGGCACGCCCAGCTTTGGCAATCCGATCCATTCCTCCCACCCGAATTGCAGGGACTCGAGGGGTTCGGACGGGGGCATGCGGTGGATCCTTTCGGTTTGGGAGAACGATAGCGGAACTGGGACATGTAGCCGGTTTCGTGCCCGGATCAAAGGCAAACCGCGAATGCTGGATGCAAACGGCGTTAATATTGAGCAAAAGCGGCTGGCTGACTGGTTAGCCGTCGTTCACGTCATCACGTACCCGGCGGACCTGACCATGCGTGAAGCTAAAAACGCGCCGCAGGGCAACCCATGCAATCAGCGAAAGCGCGGCGAACAACACCAGCAGAAATGGCAACCCCAGCCAAAGAGGCACCGCAATCAATATCAGCCCGACGAGTGCTGCGCCAATCGCAAAGCCGAGGAATAGAAAACCGGGCAGCACGATCTCCACCATGGCAAGCAGCAGGGCGGCCGCCATCCACACCCACCACAATGCCCAGAGCGGCATGGTTTCGACCACCTCAATCACGTCCGGCCCTTGAGCATGGTGAAGGCGTTGCCGAACGCTTCGAGCGCACTGGCGGGCACAAGAATGGTAGATGCGGACGGGCTGGCCCCCAGCGCATTCAGCGCCTCGACCTGTTTAAGGGCCACCTGATATTGCGCCGCCTCCAGCCCGTTCTCGGCGATGGCCTGTGCGACGACGGAGGTTGCATAAGCCTCGGCATCCGCCGAAATGCGGCGCGCCTTGGCCGTCTGTTCGGCTGCATAAAGCTCGGCGTCGGCGTTCAGTTCGACGGCGCGCTTGCGGCCTTCGGCCTCTGTCACATGGGCGCGGCGAGCACGCTCGGCATTTAATTGTTGTAACATGGCATCGCGGGTGGCCTGATCCAGATTGACGTCGAGGATCTCGGCGCGGGTCACTTCTATGCCCCAGTTATCCACTGCATCCTCAACCGTTTCCTTGATCGTTCCGATCAATTGCGCACGGTTCGACTGTACCTCGTCCAGATCCATCTTGCCCATTTCGGCGCGCACGATTCCGGCGACGGTGGTGGCGATGGCGCCGTCGATGTCGCGGATGCGATACACCGTTTTTTCGGGCTGCACGATACGGTAGAAAACCGAGCTGTCGACCTGCACCAGAACGTTGTCCTTGGTAATCGCGTCCTGACTGGCGGTGGGCAATTGCCGCTCCAGAATGGAGATGCGATGCGCGATCCTGTCAAGAAACGGCACGATCATGTTAATGCCGGGGGCCAGTACCGAATGCAGCTTGCCAAAGCGTTCGACGACGTGCTGTTCGGACTGGGGCACGATCTTGACTGCCTTGAAGACGACCAGAATCAGAAGCAGCGCCAGCAGGATATATAGAAGGTTGGACGATAGAAGGTCGATAATGGCGTCTTCATTCATGAGATGGATCCTGAGAGTGGAGCGGGCGGGCCGCGCGGTCGCTTTTGCAACTTACCTTAGGAGTGTTTAAGGCAATCCTAAAGACGCAAAAGGGCAGGCAGAGATGAGCGTGAATTTTAGTTTTCAGGTGGCCGCAACAGACGGGCGCGCCCGCACCGGGCACATCACAACCCCCCGAGGCGAAATTCGCACGCCGGCCTTCATGCCTGTCGGCACCGCCGCAACCGTCAAGGCGATGATGCCCGAGAGCGTTGCGGCGACCGGCGCGGATGTCCTGTTGGGCAACACGTATCACCTGATGCTGCGGCCCACTGCGGAACGGATTGCGGCGCTGGGGGGATTGCATAAATTCATGAACTGGCCGGGGCCGATCCTGACCGACTCGGGCGGGTTTCAAGTGATGAGCCTTGCCGATCTGCGCAAGCTTACCGAGGAGGGCGTGGCGTTTCGCAGCCATATCGACGGGTCCAAACACATGCTGAGCCCCGAGCGGTCGATGGAAATCCAAGCGTTGCTGGGCAGCGATATCGTGATGTGCTTTGACGAATGCCCGGCGCTGCCTGCGACGGACAAGGCGGTGGCCGAGAGCATGGAATTGTCGATGCGGTGGGCGCGCAGGTCCAAGGAGGCCTTCGGCGACCGGCCCGGCCATGCGCTGTTCGGCATCCAGCAGGGTGGCGTTACGCATGAACTTCGCGCGGCAAGTGCCGAAAAACTAAAAGATATTGGATTTCATGGCTATGCAATAGGTGGCCTTGCCGTGGGCGAGGGCCAAGAGGCTATGTTCGGCGTTTTGGATTATGCCCCCGATATGCTACCCAAGGATAAACCGCGCTACCTGATGGGAGTGGGTAAACCTGATGACATCGTTGGCGCAGTTGCGCGCGGCGTCGACATGATGGATTGCGTTCTGCCCAGCCGCTCCGGCCGGACAGGGCAGGCATGGACGCGGCGCGGTCAGATCAATATCAAAAATGCCCGCCATGCGGACGATCCGCGCCCTTTGGACGCCGATTGCACATGTCCTGCCTGCCGCAATTATTCACGCGCCTATCTGCACCATGTGTTTCGCGCGCAGGAAATGATCAGTGGTATGCTGCTTACCTGGCACAACCTGCATTACTATCAGGAGCTTATGGCCGGGATGCGCAGAGCCATTGCAGATGGCGAGTTTGATGCCTGGCAGGCTGTGTTTCATGCACTGCGCCAAGAGGGGGATATTGAACCACTCTGACGCTATTGGTGGATTTGGGTATTTTCATCAAGAAAAAGCGAAAAGGCGCGACATAAGCGTCTGGGCGGGCGCATTTTTAGGCAAAGTGGTGCGGGATCATGCTTGCCCCGGTGGCGCGCTGCGGTCATTCTGTTCGGCGCGAGGTTGAAAGCGGTGCCTGCCTGCCCCAAGTTAACCTGAGATAATGGAGAGGGCGTGGCCGCCGCCGGGCGGGGCCGGACCCTCTTGCTAATAAGGACCGGGGAGACTCCCGGACCGATACATAAGGAAAGAGCATGCAAGAGCCCCTGAATTCGTCCTATCCGGTGCTGCCGCTGCGCGACATCGTCGTTTTTCCGCATATGATTGTGCCGCTCTTCGTCGGGCGTGAGAAATCTGTGCGGGCTTTGGAAGAGGTCATGGCAGACGACAAGCAGATTCTGCTGTCCAGCCAGATCGACCCCAGCGTTGATGATCCGGACGCCAAAGGCATCTATAAGGCAGGCGTTTTGGCCAACGTCCTGCAACTGTTGAAGCTGCCCGACGGCACCGTCAAGGTGCTGGTGGAAGGCGTGGCGCGGGTGCGCATCACCGAATATCTCGACAACGAGGATTTCTTTGAAGCGCGCGCCGAGTACCTGACAGAGATGCCGGGCGACGCCACGACAATCGAGGCGCTGCTGCGCACCGTTGCGGCAGAATTTGAACGCTATGCCAAGGTAAAGAAGAACGTTCCTGAGGAAGCCTTGGCCGCGGTGTCTGACTCTGAGGAGCCAGCGCGCCTTGCCGATCTGGTCGCCGGGCATCTGGGCATTGAGGTGCAGCAGAAGCAGGAGCTGCTGGAGACGCTGTCGATCAGCGAGCGGCTGGAGAAGGTCTATGGCCTGATGCAGGGCGAGATGAGCGTTTTGCAGGTCGAGAAAAAGATCAAGACGCGCGTCAAGTCCCAGATGGAGCGTACCCAGCGCGAATATTATCTGAATGAGCAGATGAAGGCCATTCAGAAGGAACTGGGCGATGGCGAGGACGGCGAAGGCGAAATTGCAGAGCTTGAGGCGCGTATCGCTGCCACCAAGCTGAGCGGTGAGGCCAAGGAGAAGGCCGAGGCCGAGCTGAAGAAGCTGAAAAACATGAGCCCGATGAGCGCCGAGGCGACTGTGGTGCGCAACTATCTGGACTGGATGCTGTCAATCCCATGGGGTGTAAAAAGCCGCGTGAAGAAGGATCTGACGCGGGCCGAGAAGATTCTCGATGACGATCACTATGGACTTGAGAAGGTCAAGGAACGGATTGTCGAATATCTGGCGGTTCAGCAACGCTCGAAGAAGCTGAAGGGGCCGATCATGTGCCTCGTCGGACCTCCGGGCGTGGGTAAAACCAGCCTTGGCAAATCCGTGGCGCGTGCCACGGGCCGCGAATTTATCCGCATTTCGCTGGGCGGTGTGCGCGACGAATCCGAGATCCGTGGTCATCGGCGGACCTATATCGGGTCCATGCCCGGCAAGATCATCCAGGCGCTGAAAAAGGCGAAGACGACGAACCCGCTGATCCTGCTCGATGAGATCGACAAGATGGGTCAGGATTTCCGGGGCGATCCTGCCTCGGCGATGCTGGAGGTTCTGGACCCTGAGCAGAACTCGACCTTTGTCGATCACTATCTTGAGGTCGAATATGACCTCAGCAACGTGATGTTCCTGACCACGTCGAACAGCTATAACATGCCTGGCCCGCTTCTGGACCGGATGGAGATTATCCCGCTGGCCGGTTACACCGAGGATGAAAAGCGCGAGATTGCCAAACAGCATTTGCTGGAAAAACAGGTCGAGAACCATGGCCTGAAAAAAGGCGAGTTCGAGCTGACGGACGAGGCGCTGACCGATATCATCCGCTACTATACCCGCGAGGCGGGCGTGCGGAACCTTGAGCGTGAGATTGCCAAGGTAGCGCGCAAGGCGGTGACGCAGATCATCAAGAAGGAGGCGACATCGATCAAGGTGACGCCGGACAATCTGAGCGATTTTCTGGGCGTGCGAAAGCACAAGTTCGGTCTGGCGGAAGAGGCCGATCAGGTCGGTGTGGTTACCGGGCTGGCCTATACGTCGGTCGGGGGTGAGCTGCTGAATATCGAGGCGCTGCGGCTGCCGGGCAAGGGCCGGATGAAGACCACCGGCACGCTGGGCGACGTGATGAAGGAATCCATCGACGCGGCCAATTCTTATGTGCGCTCGGTCGCTCCTTCGCTGGGAATCAAGCCGCCGCGTCTGGAGAAGTGGGATATCCATGTCCACGTTCCCGAGGGTGCGACGCCCAAGGACGGGCCGAGTGCCGGACTTGCCATGGTGACGTCCATCGTGTCGGTGCTGACGGGCATCCCGGTGCGCAAGGACATTGCCATGACCGGTGAGGTAACTTTGCGCGGCAACGCGTTGCCCATCGGCGGCCTGAAGGAAAAGCTTCTGGCGGCGCTGCGCGGAGGGATCAAAACAGTTCTTATTCCGCAGGAGAACGAGAAGGATCTGGTAGAAATCCCTGACAATGTGAAACAGGGGCTGGAGATCATTCCCGTGACCCACGTGCGCGATGTGCTGCGTCTTGCCTTGACGCGGGCTCCGGAACCCATCGAATTGGACGAGGCCGCCGAGGAGGAGGCTGCTACGGAGGCCGCGCTCAAGGTTGGACGCGATGGTTCCGGCGCTACGGCACATTGATGGGATGCGTGCGCTAGTATCTCTGACGGTGTGTCATTGGCAATAAAAGAAGGGGTGCCCGAATTCGGGCGCCCCTTTTGTTTGCAAGATGTTGAGGTGATGTCTCTGCCAGCCATCACGCAGAATGCGAATGAAGCTCGAATTTTCGTATTTCTGTAGTGTTAAACTGCCTGTTTTGCGACACGGACGAGGTGAAGCGCACTTTGCTTTCAAACGAACCTAGATGAGGCATCGTTATATCCGGCATCGAACAGGATGCGGTCATCGAGAGGCTGATGGGATCATCCGAGAGGTTGTGCCAAAACCGGACACAGTTCAGATATATGGCGGCACGCCTGACACGCCGAGACCGAGTGAGAAAGAAGGCCGGTTATGCGACATATTTTCATAGAGGGGGCATGTCTAGCTTGCCTTTAGCAATGGCACGGCGCTCACCGATCCAAATAAGATACGTCGCGGGACCGAAAGATTTCGACGTCATGTAAACTTCTTTGACATTCAGGAAATTGGTCCTGATATTCTTGCAGAGTTGATTGCCAATGCTGTTGGAAATTCCATTTTCCGACACCTGAACACATAGGGTAGGGCGGTCAGGCTGACCTTTTGGGCAAATATCCATGTTGTCGACGTCTTCATGACGGCGGCGCACGCACCGCAGGCCATGTTTATGTTACACTGAGAAAATCCTTCCGGATCTCAGACCCGTAGCAAAACGGCACCGGCGCGTCCGGGCGTCATCACCGCGTCATGTGCCTTGGCGCAGTCATCCAGATCGTAGACCTGATCTATCGCCGGGATCAGCGCCCCTGCTGTCAATGCGCTGTGCAAATGTTCGATTGCCTTGCCGCGTTCTGCGTCCGGCAGGATATAGATTAACGTGATATCTATTTTGACCGCTTTGAAGAGCAGCGGGCCGAAGGGAAGGGCGGGCGTCATGTCCTTGCCCGAACCATAGGCGGCGATTGTGCCGTTTGCGGCGATCACCTCGGCCAGAAGAGCCGCGTTTACGCCAAATTCAACCTCTACCGCGCGCGCAATCCCTGTGTCGCCCGCGACGTCCTTGATTTGGGCGGCAAGGTCCGGATCTGCGTAATCAAGCACCGCATCCGCGCCCGCCGCACGTACCCGGTCCATGCCAGATGCACTGCATGTGGCGATTACGCGCGCACCGGCCCATTTGGCCAGCTGCACAGCATTGTGGCCCACGGCGCCCGCGCCTCCGCTGATCAGGACGGTCTGCCCCGCGATGTCGCCGCCGCCCAGCATCGTATGCGCCGCCGTCAGACCGGGGATGCCGAGAACTGCGCCTACCTGCGGATCAACGCCATCCGGCAGGGGCACAGCTTGCACGGCAGGAAGGCAGATATATTCGGCAGCCGTGCCATAGGCGCGTTGCCATTGGCCGTTCCATATCCAGACCGACTGTCCCACGCGCGCCACATCTACGCCCTCACCGACCGCATCAATCACCCCGGAGCCATCAGAATGGGGAATCACGCGGTCAAAAGGCGGCTTGGTCACGCCAGGGCGGCTGCCGGAACGCGCTTTGGCGTCTGAAGGGTTCACACCGGAATAGGCCAGCTTTACCCGAACCTCGCCGGGGCCGGGTTCTGGGGTTTCCACCTCGCCCAGTTCGATCACGTCGGCGGGCGCCCCAAAGCGGCTGTACCAGGCGGCGCGCATCAGGATTTGCGGCGCAGACGAATGACCACGTCGACAGATGCGATTTCTGCACCTTCCGGCGCGCTGGGAAGGCTGGTGATTTTCAACTCGTCCGCAGGGGCGTCCGTCAGACGGTTCTCACACTCCCAGAAAAAATGCGGATGGTCATGCGTATTGGTATCGAAATAGGATTTTGCGCCATCGACCAGCACTTCTTGCATCAGCCCGGCCTCGCAGAAGGCGCGTAGCGTATTATAAACGGTGGCCAGCGACACCTGCTCGCCGCAGCGCTGAACATCGGCAAAAAGGCTTTCTGCAGTTACGTGGCGATGGTGGCCATCGCCGATCAGCATGGCCGCCAGCGCCACGCGCTGCCGGGTGGGCCGCAATCCGGCCCCGCTGAGCCATTCCGAGCCTCGAAGGCTTGCTTCTGGTGTTGCTGTGCATGTCATGGGTGCGTGCATCCTGTTGTCTTGCCCCAATATAGGGTGCGCGGGCGGGGAATTTCAAATAGATTTCCCATAGTAACGGCGCGGCGCTGCCCTCGCAGGCTTGCAAGCGCGCGCGCCGGGGTGTTAGAGAATATGGCGCGGTCATCGCAGATGACCAGACCCAAACCTAAAAGGACCGTCCGAATGGCAGAATACCCGACGCATTTCGGAAAAGAAGACCTGCTGAAATGTGCCCGTGGCGAGCTGTTCGGCCCCGGAAACGCCCAGCTTCCCGAGCCGCCGATGCTGATGATGGACCGCATTACCGATGTGTCCGCAGATGGCGGCGCGCATGGCAAAGGGCACGTCACGGCCGAATTCGATATCACGCCGGATTTGTGGTTCTTTGACTGCCATTTCCCCGGCAATCCGATCATGCCCGGCTGTCTGGGCCTGGATGGGCTGTGGCAACTGACAGGCTTTAACTTGGGCTGGCGTGGCTGGCAGGGGCGCGGCTATGCATTGGGCGTGGGCGAGGTCAAGCTGACGGGCATGGTGCGCCCGGATCGCAAGCTTTTGACATATCACGTTGATTTCACAAAGGCCGTGCAAACGCGCCGCCTGACAATGGGCGTGGCCGATGGCCGGGTCGAGGCTGACGGCGAGGTGATTTACCTCGTCAAGGATATGAAGGTCGCGCTGAGCGAAAGCTGAGCGCCGGCATCAGGGACAAAAGGGAGAACGCCATGCGCCGCGTGGTCGTAACGGGTTTGGGAATTGTCTCATCCATCGGCAACAATGCAGATGAGGTGCTGACATCGCTGAGAGGCGGGCGGTCGGGCATCACCGCAAGCGAGGAAATGGCCGAGCACGGATTCCGCAGCCGCGTGGCCGGGGCAATTGACCTTGATGTGGCCGAGCATGTTGACAAGCGCACGCTCCGCTTCATGGGCCCCGGCGCGGCCTATGCGCACATCGCCATGGAACAGGCCATTGCCGATGCCGGACTGGAACAATCGGATGTAATCAACCCCATGACCGGCCTCATCGCCGGATCGGGCGGCCCGTCGACCAGTGCGCTCTTCAACGCGCACCAGACGGTGCTGAAAACCGGCGCGACCAAGCGGATCGGGCCGTTTGCAGTGCCTAAATGCATGTCTTCAACGGTCAGCGCCAATCTGGCGACCGCCTACCAGATCAAGGGGATGAACTTCTCGATCACCTCGGCCTGCTCGACATCGCTGCATTGCATCGGCATGGCGGCGCAGCAGATCGCGCTGGGGCATCAGGATATCATGTTCGGCGGCGGCGGCGAGGAGCTGGACTGGACGCTGTCCTGCCTGTTTGACGCAATGGGCGCGATGTCGTCGAAATATAACGACACGCCGACCAAGGCCAGCCGCGCGTTTGATGCGGGACGGGATGGTTTTGTCATCTCCGCCGGCGGCGCGATATTGGTGCTGGAGGCGCTGGAGCATGCGCAGGCGCGCGGCGCCAAGATTTACGCTGAAGTCACCGGATTCGCGGCAACTTCCGACGGTGCTGACATGGTCGCGCCCTCGGGCGAGGGCGGCGAACGGGCGATGCGCGGCGCGCTGCGTACATTGGCTGAGGATCGCCGCGTCAGCTATATCAACGCGCACGGCACCTCGACGCCGGTGGGCGACGTGGGCGAGGTCGAGGCGGTGCGCCGCGTGTTCGGCCAAGGATCCACTCCGCCAATCAGTTCGACCAAGTCGATGACGGGACACAGCCAGGGGGCCACCGGCGCGCAGGAGGCAATCTATTGCTTGCTGGCGCTGCGCGATGATTTCATCATCCCGTCGATAAACGTCGAAAACCTCGACCCGGCACTGGACCCCGCCGAGGTGGCGACGGTCCGCGTCGATAACGCCGGTCTCGATACGGTGATGACAAATTCCTTCGGCTTTGGCGGTACTAACGGCTCGATGCTGCTCAGCAAATTTTACGGATAGGCCCGCATGACACATACATCCGATCCGGCACCAGACCTGCCGACTGCCACCTTGCCGATGCAGGGCAAACGCGGGCTGATCATGGGCGTGGCAAATGACCGCTCGATCGCGTGGGGTATTGCCAAGGCGATGTACAATGCAGGCGCGGAGTTGGCTTTTAGCCATCAGGGCGAGGCTTTTGGCAAGCGGCTGGAGCCACTTGCGGCCTCGGTCGGGTCGGATTTCATGGTGGATGTGGACGTCACGGATGATGCGTCACTGGATGCCGGGTTTGAGGCGCTGGGAAAACGCTGGCCGACGATCGATTTTGTCGTGCATGCCATCGCATTTTCCGACAAATCCGAACTGACGGGCCGGTTTTTGAACACCAGCCGCGCCAATTTCAAACATTCGCTGGATATCTCTTGCTACAGCTTCATTGACGTGGCCCGCCGCGCCCATCCTATGATGCAAGAGAACGGCGGCACTTTGCTGACGCTTACCTACCAGGGCAGCAACCGGGTGGTGCCCAGCTATAACGTCATGGGGGTCGCCAAAGCGGCACTGGAGAGCGCGACGCGCTATCTGGCCAATGATCTGGGCCCTGATGGTATTCGCGTAAATGCGATCTCACCTGGTCCGATGAAGACGCTGGCCGGCGCGGCCATTGGCGGCGCGCGCCGCACTTTCAAACACACCGACATGAACGCGCCGCTGCGTGCCAATGCCACGCTGGAAGCGGTGGGCGGCACAGCTGTCTATCTGGCATCTGATGCCGGCGCCTGCACCACTGGCGAAATTATCCGCGTCGATGGCGGATTTCATGTGCTGGGCATGCCGCAGGCTGATAACCTGTGATCTGAACCGGCAGCCTTCTGTGGAGGGCGCCGTATTTGGGTATTTTTTACCAAGAAGAAACAGCTGCCTGTTTGCGGGAACGCCGGGCGGGCGTACGGCGTTTAGGATCAAAGGAGATATTTCCATGGCACACACGCTGAAATTACGCTCAATCGAACCTGTCACGCATGACACACATCACTTGGTCTTTGACCGGCCTGATGGATTTGACTTTGAGGCGGGACAGGCGATTGAGATGAAGCTGCAAAAGGACGGCTGGCGCGATGAGGGGCGTCCGTTCACGCCGATCAGCCTGCCCGGGGAGGCCAAGCTGGAATTCATCATCAAAAGCTATCCGGACCATGATGGCGTGACCGAGCAAATTGGAAAGATGCAGCCTGGCGATGAGGTGACCATCGCCGGTCCCTTTGGGGATATAAGGGATCGGGGGCCGGGTGTTTTTATCGCCGGTGGTGCAGGAATTACGCCTATGATCGCGCTTCTGCGCAAGCGATTGGATGACGAAGGAACTTTGACTGGTTCGACGTTGGTTTTCGCTAACAAGACAGAGGCCGACATCATCTGGCGGGATAAGCTTTCGGCGATGCCGGGCTTGACTGTCGCCTACGTGGTCACGGATGGGCCAGGCGAAACCGTGCCCAAGCAAAAGCTGGACCGCGATTACTTGCGCCAGTTCATCGAGCCGGGCAGCCTTTGCTACTTATGTGGTCCGCCCGGGATGATGAGTGCAGTTCAGGTCGAGTTGGACGCGCTTGGCATGGATCCGGGCGATCTGGTGGCCGACGACTGGAGCTGAGGACGCGGGACCGAAAGGTGCGTCTGATGGAACAGGAATTCGGATTAAAATGGCCGGCCCCGAGGGGCCGGCCATTGTGTGTCTGCAAAGCTAAACATACTCGACGCCTATAGGGCGGCTTCAGGCGTTCAGAGCCTTGTTCAGGTTCTCGTCGACCTTTTCGAGAAAGCCCATTGTGGTCAGCCATTTCTGGTCGGGGCCGACCAGCAGGGCCAGATCCTTGGTCATGTGGCCGGATTCGACCGTATCGACGACAACTTTTTCCAGCGTTTCGGCAAAGTTGGTCAGCGCCTCGTTGTCGTCCAGCTTGCCGCGATGCTTCAGCCCGCCGGTCCAAGCAAAAATCGACGCGATCGAGTTGGTCGACGTCTCCTCGCCCTTCTGGTGCTGGCGATAGTGGCGTGTCACGGTGCCGTGCGCCGCCTCGGCCTCGACGATCTGGCCGTCGGGGGTCATCAACTGGCTGGTCATCAGGCCCAGCGAGCCGAAGCCCTGCGCGACTGTGTCGGACTGCACGTCGCCGTCGTAGTTCTTGCACGCCCATACATAGCCGCCCGACCATTTCATCGCCGAGGCGACCATGTCGTCGATCAGGCGATGCTCGTAGGTGATGCCGGCCGCGTCGAACTTGTCCTTGAATTCCTCGTCGAACACCTTCTGGAAGATGATCATGAACTGGCCATCGTAGTTTTTCAGGATGGTGTTCTTGGTCGACAGATAGACAGGATAGTTGCGCTTCAGCCCGTAGTTGAAGGACGCGCGGGCGAAATCGTGAATGCTGTCGTCAAGGTTATACATGCCCATATAGACGCCCGATGACGGGGCCTTGAACACTTCTTCTTCCATGACGGTGCCATCATCGCCGACGAACTTCATCGACAGTGTTCCGGGGCCGGGGAATTTCATATCGGTCGCGCGGTACTGATCGCCGTATGCGTGGCGGCCGATCACGATGGGCTGGGTCCAACCGGGCACAAGGCGGGGGACATTTTTGCAGATGATCGGCTCGCGGAAGACAACGCCGCCAAGGATGTTGCGGATCGTGCCATTGGGGCTGCGCCACATCTTTTTCAGGCCGAATTCCTCAACGCGGCCCTCATCGGGGGTGATGGTCGCGCATTTGACGCCGACGCCATATTTCTGGATCGCGTGCGCGGCATCGATAGTGATCTGATCGTCGGTTTCATCGCGGGACATGATGCCCAGATCATAATATTTCAAATCAACGTCGAGATAGGGCAAGACCAGCTTTTTCTTGATGAAATCCCAGATTATGCGGGTCATTTCATCACCGTCCAGCTCGACGATGGGGTTATCTACCTTGATCTTGGACATAGGGGCGCCTTTCATTTGTCAGGGGGCAAGTTGCAGGCCTTTTAGCGCAGTCCCGACGGGAATGGAAGATGCCTGCATGCAAAGGTATACTGAATATCAATCGGTCTTCTTCTCTAAGATCTCATCCATGACGCGCAGCCACAGATCGGTATCCTGCGCGCCGGGCACGGCGTGTTGGGCGGCGATGATGAAGGTTGGCACCGACGTTATGCCCATCTCGCGGAACTGCGCGTCTCGGGCGCGGATGTCGTCAGTGTCGGCGTCTGATGCCAGCAATCTGCTGATAACGGCAGCATCCATGCCAAGGCTGTCAGCGATATCCGCCAGCACCTCGGTATCGCCGATATCGCGGCCTTCGGTGAAGTTGGCGGCGAACAGCGCCATGGCAGCCGCGTCCTGCTTGCCCTCGATCCCGGCCCAGTGGATCAGGCGGTGCGCATCCAGCGTGTTGGGAATGCGCGTCATCGCGTCCAAATTGATGCTCAGGCCAATTGACTCGGCTTTTGCGATCACCGGCTTGAACGCGGCGACGGTTGCCTCTTTGCTACCGAACCTGGCCTCGTAATAGGCGCGCGTGTCCATTCCCTCGCGGGGCATGTCGGGGTTCAACTGAAACGGGTGCCATTCAAGGACGAAGGAATGATCGGGCCGCTGGGCCAGCGCCGCGTCCAGCATCGCTTTGCCGATATAGCACCACGGGCAGACCGGGTCGGAGACAATGTCGAGCTTAACCATGGCGCGGCCTTCCAGTTTCAATAGCGTTCCGGCTGTTGGTAGGACTGCGCCGCTGGCATTGCAAGGCGCGCTGCAAAACCCCGCTGGCGGGGCAGGTGCGATACGCCCCCCGGCTGCGGCGTCAGAACCAGCTTTGAACGCCGCGTGCGGCGCCGGATATGTCGCGGCCAGCGCCTTCGACGGTTGCGCAACCGGCCAATGCGGCGAATGCGGCGAAAATGATCAGCTTCTTCATTGGATCGTCCTGTTTTCCCTAGTCACTACTCGGAGGCCGCGCCGGTTGTCCCGGTCTTCGGCTGGTCAGGGCCTGCCATCCACCAGACTTCGGGCAGAAAACCGATGCCGTCACCGTAGAGGGGCAGGTTATCCACAGGGTACGACAGGCGGGCATCATGGGCAATACGGCCCACGGAATACTGGTGAATCGGGATGACATAGCGGCCAGAAATCAACACGCGGTCAAGCGCGCGGACGGCAGTGACGAAATCCTCATGCGTCTTGGCGGCCAGCATGGCGTGAATCATGGCTTCGGCAGCGGGGCTGTTCATCCCCATCAGATTGCGGCTGCCGGGCTGGTCTGCGCCCTTGGCGCCCCAATAGAAGTATTGCTCGTTGCCCGGAGACAGCGACAGGGAGCGGCGCATATAGGTGAGGTCGAAATCGTAATTCGCCTCGCGCACCGTGTATTGCGCCTTGTCAACGCTCTGCACGTTCAGGGTAATGCCCAGCCGCTCCAGCGCGCGGGCGTAGATGTCCATCATCGCAGTTGCCTGCTGCACAAGCGCGTCCTGTTGCAGCACAACTGTCAGCACGAGCGGCTGGTTTTCTGCGTTTTTCAATAGGCCGTCCTGCACCGTCCAGCCCGCGTCGGCCAGCAGATCGGCAGCGGCGCGGATATTGGCGCGGTTACGCTTTGATCCGTCACTGGCGGGCAGGGTATAGCCCTCCAGCGTGCCGGGCAGCAGATCATCTGCAAAGGGCGCGAGAAGGGCGCGCTCGGCCTCGGGCGCGGCGCCGGGGATCATTCCCAGTTCGGAATTGGAGAAGTAGGACGTGATGCGGGGCTGGCGCCCGCCAGTGAGGGTATCGTTGATATATTCAAAATTGAACGCAGCAATCAGCGCCTCGCGCACGCGCCAATCGTCCAAGGGGGGATTGCGCGTGTTCATCACGAAACCCGAGATGCCCGAGGGCTGGCCATTGGGAATCTCGCTGCGGATGATGTCGCCGCGTTTCACTGCGGGCAGGGTGGCCAGCTCTTCCCAGCGTTCGGCGTTGAATTCGCGGATATAGCTGATCTCGCCCGCCTTGAATGCCTCTTTCATGACGGCATCGTCTCCGTAGAAATCGATGCGGATTTCGTCGAAATTATTGGTGCCTCGGCGAAAGGGTAGATCGAGCCCCCAGTAATCGGGGTTGCGGCGCAGGGTCACGCGCCGGTCCAGCTGATAGTCCTCGACAACATAAGGTGCGGTGCCGATGGGGATATCTTCAATCGCGCCATCCTCGAAAACAAGGTCGTCCCACTGGGATTTTTTCAAAATGGGGCGCAGACCGGCCAAAAGGACCAGATCGCGGTCAGGCGGACCGTCTTCGGTCTTGAAGTCCAGCCGCACCTTGGCGGGGCCAGTCTGTTCAATCTTTGAAATGCGGCTCCAGAAATCACGGTAGCGCAGGTGGCCGCGCGTGCCGAGCGTCTCGAATGACCAGATGACATCTTCGACCGCGACCGGGCTTCCGTCCGAGAAGGCGGCCTTCGGATTCAGTGTGAACTCTACCCAGGTGCGGGCGTCGTCCGTCTGGAGCGTTTCAGCCAGCAGACCGTAGAGCGTGAACGGCTCGTCCCAGGATCGGCCCAAAAGCGATTCGTACGCCAGGTGGCGCAGCTGCCATGGCGGGGTGCCTTTGGGCGCGAAAGGGTTGAGCGAATCATAGCCGCCGACATTGCCGCTGGTCACTGTGCCCCCCTGAGGCGCGTCCGGGTTGGCATAGGGCAGGGAGGAAAATTCGGGCGGCAAGGCCGGGTCGCCATACATTGCGATGCCGTGTACGGGCTGCGCAGCGGCGGGCTGAGGTGCCCCGAGGCCAAGCAAAACAAAGGTTAACGCGGCGGATATGCACCCATGCCTCTGGAAACGGAAAGATTTCGTCATGGTGGCAATTCCTGATGGGGTTTGTTTCGTTGGAGGTGACGGTAAAGAGGGATTCACGCGTTTTCAAACTTTTAGCTTGGACGGCAGCGCGGAATTGCTTATAAGGGACTCACTGCTCGATAGGTTTCTTGCCTGTATGAAACCTGCCTCAATAACTTAACGCCAGCTTTGCGCTGGCGTTTTTTTTGGCCGGGTGATTTTGATATTGTACGAATGCAGCGCGCGACCGAGTGCGTGACTCCGGCACATGCAGCATTATATGCTGCGATGCAACATGAGCGATCAAGACAAATGATGGTTTCGCCACGCGGGCGCCCGGGCGATACGTCGGCGCGCCGAGGGTGCGACCGGGATTTGGGTATTTTCACCGAGAAAAAGCCGCAGTGATAGCGGCGGGGGACAGCAATGAGCATCAAACGCATCAATCTGGCGCTACAGGGCGGCGGCGCACATGGCGCCTTTACGTGGGGTGTGCTGGACCGGCTACTGGACGAGGAAATGCTGGAAGTAGCGGCGATTTCAGGCAGTTCGGCGGGGGCGCTGAACGGCGCCGCGCTGAAGGCGGGCTGGGTGTCTGGCGGCCGAGAGGGCGCGCGCGAGAACCTGGATTGGTTCTGGGCACAGATGGGGGCGGTACACGATCTGCGCATGCCCGCCTGGATGGCCGCGTCGCTGCCGGGCGCCATCAGTGCGGCGATGGAATACGCGATTCCCGTGCCATTTTCGGATGCAGTGTCGCCTTATGATTACGGCCCGTTATACTCCAACCCCCTGCGCCGGGTTGTCGAACGGTTTTCCTATGACAAGGTATGCGCCGACCACGCGCCGCGTCTGTATGTTGGCGCGACAAATGTTCGGACCGGCAAGATCCGGATTTTTCAGGGGGATGAAATCGACGCGGATGCGCTGCTGGCGTCAGCCTGCCTGCCGACGCTGTTTCAGGCGATCGAAATCGACGGCGAAGCGTATTGGGATGGCGGATATACCGGCAATCCGGCGCTGTTTCCGCTGTATGAGCCGGACCTGCCGGACGACATCGTCGTCGTTAACATCAACCCGCTGGAGCGGCCAGACCTGCCGCGATCTGCGCAGGAGATCAGCAACCGGGTGAACGAGATCAGTTTCAACTCATCCTTGCTGCGCGAGATGCGCGCGATCAGCTTTGTGCAGCGGCTGCTGGATAACGGCACTGTGCGCGAGGGCGCGATGAAGCGGCTGCATGTCCACATGATTGCGGACGATGCTTTGATGGCTGAATTATCGGTGATGACCAAAATGCTGCCCAACCCTTATTTGCTGAACCAACTCAAAGAAGCAGGGCGCATCGCGGCTGACCGTTTTCTGGCCGCGCATTGGGACGATCTAGGCGTGCGTGACAGCACCAATCTGAGCGAGATGTTTGGTTGACTACTTGGCGGCCTTGGTAGGCATGTCTTCGGGTTTGACCTGATTGGGATAGACCAGACCGGCCGAGATCACCAGCTTGGCCGCGTCTTCGACCGACATGTCCAGCTCGATCACGTCTTCTTTGGGCAGGAACAGCAAGAAGCCCGATGTCGGGTTCGGCGTTGTGGGCAGGAACACACTGACCAGCGCGCCGCCGGTTTCGGCGCGGTTGGCGATTTCGCCCTTCGCCATGGTCGAGATGAAACCGATGGCCCAGATCCCCTTGCGCGGGTACTGGATCAGGCAGGCAGTTTCAAAACTACGCTCGGACTGGGCAAAGATCGTCTCGGCGATCTGTTTGACCCCCGAATAGATCGAGCGAACCACTGGCATGCGGTTGACCAGATTTTCACCAAACCGGATCAGAGTACGCCCGATGAGGCCCTTGGCAACCCAGCCGACGAGGATGGTGAAGACCAGAAACACCACCACGCCGACGCCGCGCAGGTTGATCCCGATATAATGCGCCGGGGTCAGATCATAGGGGATCAGCGGCAGCACCACCCCATCGACCCAGCCGATCATGGTCCAGATCAGCCACACGGTCAGTGCCACGGGTGCGATGACAACGAGACCGGTCAGAAAGCTGGCGCGCAGCCGCGCGAAAATACCGGTGCGGCGGTGCGCAATGGGGTCTTCGTCGAAAGGAGTGGTCATGTGTGCGATCGGCCTCGGATCATGCTGCGGCAATGTGTAGGGACAAAGCCTGTCGGCGGCAATGGTGCCAACAGTCTGCGTTCAGTTTTAGATGTGGGATCGGCGCGCCAATTGCAAGGCGTCGGCGACGGCCGCGGCCAGCCGCGCATTGGCGCGGATCAGCGCGGTATTCGCAGCCAGAGTGCGCCCGCAAGTCGCAGTGTTCAGACTTTGCAGAAGCGAGGGAGTCACATCCTTGGCGGCGACACCCGCGCGGCGCGCCTCGGCTGCGGCGGCAAGGATGAGCGGGGCCAGATCGTCGTAGGGGATGCCATTCTCGACCGGCACCGGGTTGCAGACCAGCTGCCCACCCGGCAGATCCAATGCGCCACGCGCCATGTGGGCGGCGGCGATTGCATCCGCGCTGTCCATACGCAGGGGCGCGGCGAAAGGCGACGAGGGCGACCAGAAGGCCGGCAGCGCATCCTGACCGAAGGCGATGACTGGTACACCCAGCGTTTCCAGCACCTCCAGCGTTTTGGGCAGGTCCAGAATGGCCTTGGGCCCGGCGCAGATCACCGTCACCCTGCTTTGCGCCAGCTCATGCAGGTCGGCAGAAACATCCCAGCTTTGCTCGGCGCCCAGATGGACGCCGCCGATGCCGCCGGTGGCAAAGACGTCGATACCGGCCCGCGCGGCGGCAATCATCGTAGCTGCCACCGTGGTGCCGCCGCTGGCGCCGGTCGCCAACGCCACGGCCAGATCGGCGCGGCTGAGTTTCATCGCGGCTGGCAGGGTCGCCACGCGTTCCAGCTGCGCCGCCTCCAGCCCGATATGCAGTCGGCCATCGAGCACGGCGATGATGGCGGGCGTGGCGCCCGCGCGGCGCACGTCATCCTCGACCGCGCGGGCCGTGTGCAGATTTTCGGGGTAGGGCATGCCGTGGGTGATGATGGTACTTTCGAGCGCAACCAGCGGCGCGCGGCCCGCCTTGGCCGCCGCGGCCTCGGTGGACCAGATCATATCGCTCATGCGCGCCTCCATGCGTATCGGCGCGATGGTGACGGCAGGATGCGGGCGGCGCAAGGCCCCCTTGCGCCTTGTCCCCACCCGGTCTATACGCGCGCTTACTAGAAATCCGCAGGCATGGGCGGGCTGGCCGGGACAGACATCCCCCGGCAGTCCACCGGTTGAAGCATCCGCTTCTCACCCCGTGCCGAGGCGAAAACCGGAAAAGGAATACGACATGGCTCTTCCCGAGTTCAATCTGCGTCAGCTGCTCGAAGCTGGCGTTCACTTTGGCCACCAGACGCAGCGCTGGAACCCCCGCATGGGCGAGTTCATCTACGGCGCGCGCAATGGCATCCACATCATGGACCTGACGCAGACGGTTCCCATGCTGGACGCCGCGCTGAACGTCGTGCGCGAAACCGTGGCCAAAAACGGCCGCGTTCTGTTCGTCGGCACCAAGCGTCAGGCCGCAGCCCCCATCGCCGAAGCCGCCGAGAAATGCGCGCAGTATTACATGAACCACCGCTGGCTGGGCGGCACGCTGACCAACTGGCAGACCGTGTCTAAATCCATCCACCGCCTGAAAGAAATTGATGAGGCACTGGAATCCGGCGCCGAAGGCCTGACCAAGAAAGAGCGTCTGGGCATGGAGCGTGACCAGAGCAAGCTTCAGGCGTCCTTGGGCGGTATCCGCGAGATGGGCGGCATTCCTGACCTGCTGTTCGTCATCGACGTCAAGAAAGAGCAGCTGGCCATCGCCGAGGCCAACAAGCTGGGCATCCCGGTTGTTGCCGTTGTCGACACCAACTGCTCGCCCGACGGCATTGATTACATCATCCCCGGCAACGACGACGCGGCCCGCGCCATTTTGCTCTATTGCGATCTGGTCAGCCGTGCGGCGCTGGATGGCATGACGGCGCAGATGGGCGCGGCAGGCATCGACATCGGCGCGATGGAAGAAGCCCCCGTCGAGGAGGCGCTGCCCGAATCGACAGGCGTTGAAACTGGCAACATCAGCCACGAAGCCGTGCATGATGACAAAGCGACCAAAGATGCCCCGCTGGACATCAAGTCGAGCGAAGAGATCTCGGACATGGCCGCAAAGGCCGGTCAGAACAGCTGATCCCCGGATCGCATCAGGCACACGCCCGGCGGCACTGACCGCCGGGCCACACGTAATATTAGGAGAGCCAAATGGCGATCACAGCTGCAATGGTTAAGGAACTGCGCGACACCACGGGCGCAGGCATGATGGACGCGAAAAAAGCGTTGACCGAAACGGACGGCGACATGGAAGCAGCCAACGACTGGCTGCGCACCAAAGGTCTGGCCAAGGCCGCCAAGAAATCTGGCCGCACGGCTGCGGAGGGCCTCGTTGCCGTCAAGGTCGAAAATGGTCGCGGCGTTGCTGTCGAAATCAACTCGGAAACCGATTTCGTCGGCAAGAACGCTGATTTTCAGGCAATGGTTGCCGCGATTGCCGATGTTGCCGTCAAAGCGGATGACATCGACGCGCTGAAATCCGCAGACATGGGCGGCAAGACCGTCGAAGAGACGATCACCGCCAAGATCGCCACCATTGGCGAGAACATGGGCCTGCGCCGCATGGCGTCGGTGTCGGGTGATACAGTTGTGTCCTACGTCCACAATGCCGCCGCTGAGGGCATGGGTAAAATCGGTGTTCTGGTCGCGCTGAACGGTGACGAGACGTTTGGCCGCCAGGTTGCGATGCACATCGCCGCCACAAACCCCGCCGCGCTGAACGAGGCAGAGCTGGACAGCGCCATCGTTGAAAAAGAAAAGCAGATCCAGATGGATATCGCCCGCGAAAGCGGCAAGCCCGAGCAGGTCATCGAGAAGATGATCGAGGGCCGGATGAAGAAGTTCATGGCCGAATCCACGCTGATGGGTCAGGCGTTCGTGATGAACCCAGACCTGACGGTCGAGGCCGCAGCGAAAGAAGCCGGCGTCCAGATCACCGGCTATGTACGTCTGGAAGTGGGCGAGGGCATCGAAGTGGAGAAGGAAGACTTCGCCGCAGAGGTCGCCAAAACTGCCAAGGGCTGATTTTTAGCTGACGTTGCCAATGAAAGGGCGGGCCTGATGGTCCGCTCTTTGCTATTAGTGCGTCTCGTTAATTCAGTCTCATCAATATACAAGCTCAAAATACACCGGCTTATCTCCAGATGAAGTACGCATAATCCGTATTATGGTAACTATAGGACTTGATGACTATGATGCCCCGGCAAGACTGCAGGCCTTAAAGGTTTCTATTATTTTTTGATTTTAGTCGATCAACACCACAGAAAGAGCTGGGAAGTAGCACACTGCCAGCAACACCAGCACTACTGCGAGCAGAAACGGCCAAAGCGCGGCGAAGATCGCCGTTGGCTTCACGTCGCTCATCGATGCCGCAATATAGAGGCCAACGCCCACGGGCGGTGTCAGCAATCCCAGCGCCAGATTGATGCTGATCACAACGCCGAACTGAAACGGGCTGATGCCGTAGTCACCCACGGCAATCGGCAGCAGTATCGGCGTCACCAGTATCAGCGCCGCGATGCCGTCAATCAGCATTCCCACGACCAGCAGCGCGCCCATGACGATCAGCAGAAAAACAAACGGATCTGACGTGAGCGATGTGATCAACGCGGCCAGCGTCTGGGGAATTGCCTCGTAGATAACGACCCAGCCAAAGACGTTGGCCGCGGCGACCATGAAAATCACCATCGATGCATTCTGCGCCGTGCGCCGGAACAATGCGTAGAGATGCGCAGGCTTGAGCTCACGGTAAACCAGCCAGCCCAGCAAAAACGCAATCAGCGACGCGACAGCGGCGCTTTCCGTTGGCGTGGCGATGCCCAGAACGATGCCGCCGATGATCGCCGCCGGGATCAGCGCGGCTGGCAGCGCCGCCAGTATCGCACGCATTGCGTCTGCGGCACTCATCCACTCGCCTTTGGGGAACTGCACAGACAGCCCGATCAGCGTGACGACGACAAAGAAGCTGCCCGCCATCATGAGCCCCGGAAGGATCCCGGCCAGAAACATGTCGCCAATCGGGATCTGCGCCAGAACGCCGTAGATCACGAACAGCATCGAGGGTGGAATGACCGGCGCCAGCAGGCCCCCTGCCGCGGTGGTGGCAGCGGCAAATCCGCGATCATAGCCCTCGCGCTCCATCGCGGGCACCATCGCGCGGCTCATCACCGCGATCTGGCTGACGGCCGATCCGATGATCGCCGCCATGAACATATTCGCAAGCAGGTTTATCCACACCAGACCGCCGCGAAACCCGCCGACCAACACGCGCGCGGCGTTGACCAGCCGCTTGGTCATGCCGCCCTCGTTCATCAATTCGCCCGTGAGCATGAATAGCGGGATTGCCAACAGGCCGTAATTTTCGGTCCCTGCAAACATCTGCTGCGCAAAGCTGTCGAACAGCACTGCGTTATCGCTCTGCCAGATATAGCTGAGCGCGGTCATCGCCAGCACGATGGCAATTGGCACCGCGCCAAAAAGCAGCAGAAGGAACAGTGCTGCGGTCATGCGTCCGCTACCGTTGCACCGACAGGTCGGGTCAGGTTCGCCACCGCATGCAGCGTCATGCCAAGCGCAAACAGCGGCATGATCAGCCACAGCCAGAATTTGCGAATACCCAGTGTCAGCGTCGGTTCAGCATAGATGAAATTGAACGTCTCGCCCTGAAATGCCATGCTGTCAAATCCGGCGCGCATCAGGTCCAGCGGTAGAAACCACCGCCAGCACAGCCACAGCATCAGCGCCGCAAAAATCAGGATCAGCACGTCAACCGCGCGCTGCGCCACCTGTGCCGCGCGGCTTGCCAACATGTCTGTCACCAGCGTCACGCTCACTGAGTGGCCAAAATGCACAGCGGCGGAAGCGGCCAGAAAGCTCATCCAGGTCATTGACATAGTTGCCGCTTCATCCACCCAGAAGATTGACGCGCTCATCGCGCGCGTGACCACGTTCAGCAGTACCAGCACCGTAATCGCAACGGCCAGCGCGGCGGCTGCGGCCATTTCGATCTGCGCCCAGCAATGTGAAATCCGATGCAGCACCCCTGCCCCCGCAATGCAATCTGGCCGCCCGATGACGGGCGGCCAGTCTGTCACCTCAGCCTTGGCTTACTCGGCTGTGTCGGCCGCAACGTCGCGCATCTCGCCCAGAACGGCGGATTGCTGTGACCAGATCTTGTCCCATTCGGCCGGCACATCTCCGAAAAACTCGGGGCCAACCTCGAGGAATGCCGTTCCGGTGCCGCGCACCTGCTCCAGCCATTCGGCATCTTTGACGATATAGGTTGCGACGCATTCATCCAGACGCGCCTTCATCAGCTTGGCGATCAGCGCGCGGTCTTGCTCGGACATGACTTTCCAGACCTTTGCAGACACCAGCCCCACCATCGGGAACATCATATGGTTCGAGACGATGACCGTGTCTGCCTGTTCGTAGTATTTCAGCTTCCAGATCGGCTCGGCGTCCATGTCGATCGCGTTGACCTGCCCGTTGGCCAGTGCGTCATAGACCGCCGGCAGCGGCATTGGCGTCGGTGCCGCGCCCAACAAATTGTAGAAGTCGAGGATCGGCTTGAACGGCGTGATGCGCAGCTTTTTGCCCTTCAGGTCGGCAGCGCTTGACACCTCGCCCTTGGTCGCAATCTGGCGAAGACCTGCCATGCCGTAGCCAATGCCGACGACGCCGGCCTTGCCCGGCAGATCCTCCAGCATCCGTGCCGCCAGATCCGATTGCAGGATGCGGCCGGCGTGATCCAGATCCGTTGCCAGGAACGGCGCATAGAAGGCACCAAAATCCGGTACGCGGTTTGAAACTTCGGCCACGGTCAGAAACGCCATGTCCAGCGCGCCGGTCTGCAGCTGCTGCATCATTTCCGCCTCGTTGCCCAATTGCTGCGCCGGGAAAGTCGTGACGGTGTGCGCGCCATCCGTGGCTTCGGCCAGATCGGCGGCAAAACCTTCGGCGGCTTCGGTCCAGATATGCTGCGGCGGCGTGATCAGACCCAGGCGGAAATCGGCGGCGCTGGCGGTGCTGGCCAGCAGCATGGTCAGCGCTGCAATGGCGGCGGGCAGTGAGGTCAGGCGGTTCATTCTCAAGGGTCTCCTCGCATATCTGGTATCACGCCGCTCTTTCGGGGCGTCTGGATTTGTTCTTAAACGGCAGGCTGGTAGGCCACAACGGTTTTCGCGCGAGGCGCCCTGCCCCAGCATCAGCTGCCGTTGAACAGATCGCCAAAACGTTCGCGCAGGATGTTCTTTTGCACCTTGCCCATCGTGTTGCGGGGCAATTCGTCCAACACGATCAGCTTGCGGGGATGTTTGAACCGCGCCAGCGCCCCGGCGGCAGCGGCCATGATCGCGTCCTCATCGGGTGCCCTGCCCGGCTCGGCCACCAGCACACCCACCACCGTCTCGCCGAAATCGGGATGCGGCACGCCGATGACGGCGCTTTCCAATACTCCGGGCTGCTCATCAAGGATCAGCTCGATTTCCTTGGGGTAAATGTTGTAGCCGCCCGAAATGATCAGATCCTTGCCGCGCCCGACAATTTGCACATAGCCTTGATCGTCGATCAGCCCCAGATCGCCGGTGATGAAAAACCCATCGCTGCGCAATTCCTCCGCCGTTTTTTCCGGCATCTGCCAATAGCCCATGAACACGTTCGGACCGCGCACTTCGATCTGGCCAACCTCGCCTTGCGGCAATTCCGAGCCGGTCGCCGGATCGCAGATCTTCAGATCAACGCCCGGCAAAGGGAAGCCAACAGTGCCGGCCCGGCGGTCGCCATCATAAGGATTGGAGGTATTCATGTTCGTTTCGGTCATGCCATACCGTTCAAGGATCGCATGGCCGGTGCGCGCGCGGAACGTATCATGCGTCTCCGCCAGCAGCGGTGCACTGCCCGAGGTAAACAGGCGCATGTGTTGCGTTGCGGCGCGATCGAACCGCGCGTCATCCAGAAGGCGCGTATAGAATGTCGGCACGCCCATCATGCTGGTCGCGCGCGGCAAATGCGCCAGCACGGTGTCCACATCAAATTTCGGCAAGAAGATCATCGCACCGCCCGCCGCCAGCGTCACATTGCTCGCCACGAACAGGCCGTGCGTGTGGAAAATCGGCAGCGCGTTCAGCAGCACATCCGCGTCCGTGAAACGCCACTCATCCACCAGCACTTCGGCATTGCTCAGCAGATTGTCCTGGCTCAGCATCGCGCCCTTGGACCGGCCCGTCGTGCCGGAGGTATAAAGCAGCGCGGCCAGATCATCGCGGCTGCGGTGCGCCGTTGCGAACGTGGCGCTTTGGTTCGCCGCGCCGTCCATCAGGCTGCCGGTGCCATCTGCATTTAGCGTGGCGATCTGCGCGCCCAGTTTCTCGGCGACCCGCGTCAGAGCATCCAGATTGCCGCCATCGCATACCACTAGGGCCGCGCCGGAATTCTCAACGAAATAGGTAACTTCGCTGGCCGTGTAGGCAGTATTCAGAGGCAGGAACACTACTCCTGACTGGACACATGCCGCATAAAGCGCCAGCGCCTCGGGTGATTTGGCGACCTGGGCCGCCAGCCTGTCACCGGGGTTCAGTCCCAGCGCAGCCAAATGCCCGGCGATCTGCGCGGTCTGAGCCAGAAACGCCGAATAGCTGACCTCGGACCCGTCCGGCAAGATCAAAAACGGCGATGCATTGCCTGAGTGGCGGCCAAAAAGCGTGTCATAAAGCGGGTTTACCATTTCACTTGTCATGTCTCAGCTTCCTTTCAGACTGCTCTGACCGGACGCGGCCAGCGATCGGGCCGCAGGCGATGCGGCGATGGTGCCATCTGTCGCGAACGCCTCGTGCCGCTCGGCGGTGCGGCGCAGATCATAGAGGTAGTTCACCATCACACCGCCCGATCCAGCGCGCCCCTTTGCCGACAGATCTGCGTCGGCGTGCAGCGCATGCACGATCGCGCCGTTGCCCAGATGGAAGCGGGCCACCGGATCACGCGGCGCTCCTTTGCTATCCTTGACGTTCAGCAAATAGTGCGCGGCCAGCGCAGGCAGATCGCCCTGCCAGGCGGTCATGCCCGCCTCGCGGATCCAGTCCATCAGGTCTGGAATGGGCGACAGCGTTACAAACCGTGTCAGGCCGGGCAGCTCTGACGCCAGATTGCCCGCCACCTGTTTGATCAATGAGTTGCCGAATGAAATCCCCGCCAGCCCGGTCTGACAGTTCGAGATCGAATAGAAAACCGCCGTATCGGCTGACCGCGCCGACAGCTCTTCGCGCCCCTCGACAAGCAGCGGCTGCACCGCGCCCGGTATGCCGCGCGTCAGCGCCACCTCGACAAAGATCAGAGGCTCATCCGGCATGGCCGGATGAAAAAACGCAAAACAGCGCCGGTCTTCAGGCTGAACCCGACCGCGCAGATCATCCCAGCTGTCGATGGCGTGAACGGCCTCATAGGCGATGATTTTCTCAAGGATATCCGCAGAGGTCTGCCATGTGATGCGGCGGAGCACCAGAAACCCACGATTGAACCACGATTTGAACAGGTGGCGAAAATCCAGATCCAGAGCCTCCAGCTCGGGCACGCCGCGCCCCAGCCGCAACAGATCAGCGCGCATGGCCACCAGTGCGCCGGTAGCGCCCTCGATCTGGTTCAGGCGGCGGATCAGTTCCTGGCGTGGCGGCTCGGCCGCGGCCAGATAGGCGCGATATGTGGCGCGCGACGGCGTCTTCTCATAGTCATTCAGCGCGCGGCGCGTGGCGGCAGGATCGACATCCATCCGCTCGGCCAGGTGCTGAAAAAACGCCAGCTTGGCCGCGTCATCCATCGCATGAAACCGCGCCAGAACCTGCTCGGCCAGCAAATGGCCCGATGTCTGGCCTTGGGTGGTGATCAGCGCATCGGCAAGTTCCTCCACCGGCCGACGGCTCCAGTCACCCTGGCGCGCTCCGCCAAGCCCTCGCTCGAGCACCGCAGCCAGAAGGTCGGACAAAACGGTCATACGGCGGTCCCCATCACGTAATCGGGCAGCCATGTGGCAAGGCCGGGAAACAAGCACAAAAGGATAATCGCCGCCACCATGCAGCCCACGAATGGTAGCGAGCCGTAGAGGATCGTCTTCAGCGAAATGTCGGGCGCGATGCCGTTGATCACATATAGGTTCAGCCCCACGGGCGGACTGATCAGGCCGATTTCCATGTTGATGGTCAGAACCACGGCAAACCAGATCGGATCAAAGCCTGCGATGGAAATGATCGGCATCAGGATTGGCGCTGCCATCAGGATCACCGCGACGGGTGGCAGAAAAAACCCGGCGACCAAGAGGAAAACGTTGATCGCGCCCATCAGCACCCAGCGGTTGACGTCGAGCGTGCCGATCCATTCTGCAATGCTCTGCGTGATGAACAGACTGCTGAGCATGTAGGAAAACACACCTGCTGCGGCGATGATGAACAGGATCATCACGGATTCTTTCGTGCTGTCGCGCAGGATTGTCCAGAGACCCGCCGGACTCCAAAGTTTATAGACAACCATGGCAACCACGATGCACAGCAATGCGCCGATGGCAGCAGTTTCTGACGGGGTCGCGATACCGCCATACATGGCATAAAGCACCCCAAGGATGATGATCAGGAAGGGGATGACACGCGGCAGGATCTCAAATTTCTGCTTCCAGCTATAGCTGTTCTTGACCAGAACCTCGGCGTTTCCGGATCTGATTGTCGCATAAATCGACCACGCCATGAACAGCGCCACCAACAACAGGCCGGGAATGACGCCCGCCAGAAACAGCCGCCCGATAGAGGTTTCCGTCGCGATGCCATAAACGATCATCGTGACAGACGGCGGGATCAAAATGCCCAGCGTGCCGCCCGCCGCGATGCTGCCAGCGGCCACGCCGTCGGGATAGCCGCGCTTGCGCATTTCGGGAATGCCCATCTTGCCGATGGCGGCGCATGTGGCGGGGCTGGACCCGGACATCGCCGCAAACAGCGCGCAGGCGCCAAGGTTGGAAATCACCAGACCGCCGGGAATGCGCGTCAGCCACCGCTCCAGCGCCTCATAAAGGTCGGCGCCTGCGCGGGTTGACGCAATCGAGGCGCCCATGATGATGAACATCGGAATGCTGAGCAGCGCGAAACTGTCCAGCTTGCCAAAGAAGATTTCCGGCATCAATTCAAGGCTGCGCATCCCATCGAACACCACCAGAAAGCCGCCCGACACGATCAGCAACCCCAGCGCCACCGACACGCCCGAAAACAGCACGGCGATTGTGCACAGCGCGACCAGCCCCCCTAAAAGCAGCGGATCCATCAGGTATTCTCCAATCCGAAAGGCGTATCGATCCGCAGGATCAGCGCAACAATGTCGGCGATCAGCTGGAGCAGCAGCAGGCCAAATCCGACAGGCAGCGCCATATAGGGAATCCACAAGCGCACACCCCAGATTGTATCAGACCGCCAGCCGCGCTCCCACGCGAAATGCCAGTAGTCAAAGCCGTACCAGAGCATCACCGCGACCATCGCGGCGCTGACGCTGAGCGTGAAACAGGCCATGAAAAACCGCGCGCGCGGCGGCAGCGCGATGGGGATCAGATCGACATTTACATGCCCGCGCAGTCGCTGCACATAGGGCAGCCCCATAAGCGTGGCGGCGATCATCAGATAGACCACCATTTCAGTTTGCCAGATGGTCGATTGGTTCAGGACCGCCCGGACAAAGATCATTTGACAGGTAATTCCTACCGCTAAAACGATCATTCCGGCCGAAATCCAGCCAGCCAGTGTTGATATCGCGGCAACTGCCTTTAGAAAGGGATTGTTCCCTGTTTTGGCAGCGCGCTGTGTAACTTGTCCGGCCATGTCGGAATCCTGTTCAGATGGGAAAGTCGCGCCACTCAGGCGGACGCGCGCGCCGGATTTACCGTATCAGCGCGGCAGGGCCAGCATATGCCGCCCCTGCCCCGTCAGATCATTCGACCGACAGCGCCATGTCCAGCAGTTCCTGACCACCTTCGACATTGTCCGCAAAATTCTTGTAGGACGTTTGCATCGCGATTTCACGCCATGCGTCGAAATCCTCCTGTGTCATGGTCGCAATTTCCACGCCGGCATCGCGGAAGATCTGGACGGAGTCGGCATCTTCCTTCTTTGCCTCTTCCAGATAAAATGCCTGCGCCTTGGCGGCGCCATCGCGCAGCGCCTCCTGCTGTTCCGGCGTCAGGCCCTCGAACGTGGATTTGTTCATCAGCAGCGGCTGATACATGAACCACAGCGCCACGTCACCGGCGGGGGTATAGCAGGAAACCTGCTCGTAAATGCGGTAGCTGACAAAGGACGACGACGACGTGTTCGCCGCATTCAGAACGCCCGTCTGCATCGCGTTGTAGATATCGGCGCTGGACATCGACGCGATGGATGCGCCCGCCCCGGCCAGCATCTGCTCGAATGCCTTGCCCGCAGCACGGGTTTGCAGGCCTTCGACGTCGGCCGGTTTGGTGATGCACCTGTCCTTGCCGGCAAACCCGCCGGCCAGATAGCCGTGGACCAGCACCATCACGTCATCTTCGGCCATCTTGGCCTCGATCGCCTCCATGAAGGGGCTGTCGTTCAGGCGCGCGGCGTGGTCGTGGTTTTTCACCAGACCGGGCATAAGCGTCAGGTTAAAGGCGGGCTGCTGGCCGCCCGCGTAGGACAGCGGAAACACGGTCATGTCCAGCTGGCCCCGGCTGAGCGGCTTGTACTGCTCGCGTGGTTTGAACAGGGATTTGGAGCCGAAGATCTTGATCTCCAGATCCACGTCAGCGGCGGCCACCTCGTCCGCGACGATCTGCGCGACTTTGTGGCGCACGTCATTGTTCGACCACTGGTGCGACAGGCGCAGCTCCGTGGCAGACGCAGCAGCGCCCATTGCAATGAGAGCAGAGGCGGCAACAGCGGCCTTGAGCATGGATTTCATATCATATCCTCCCGGGGATGTTTCTCAGGTCCGGTTGACCCGGAACGTGGCTTGCAGGGTGGCGCGAGCGGTTTTTCGAGTCAATCATTTTGTATACAGAAATTCGATCTTTGCATGCGCGCTGTTGCGGCCTATATTCCTGCGAATGAGAAAACGCCGTGCAGATCTGATTGCCGATGGGATAGAAGAGCTGATCTTTGGCGGCACTTTTGCCGATGGCGACCGGTTGGATGAACATGCGTTAGCTGATCGTTTTGGCGTGTCGCGCACGCCGATCCGCGAGGCGCTGCAAAAGCTGACATTGTCGGGGCTTGTCACGCAAATCCCCCATCGCGGTGCATTCGTGCATCAGCCTGGCCCTGTTGAACTGATGGAGATGTTCGAGGTCATGGCCGAACTAGAGGCAGCTGCGGGACGGCTGGCCGCACTGCGTATCAGCGACGCTGCGCTGGACGAGTTGCGTGCAGCGAATGCGGCGTGCATGGCCGCCGTGACAGCGCAGGATACCAGCACCTATTATCTTGAAAATGAACGCTTCCATCAGATCATCTACGCACAATCGGGCAACAGTTTCCTCCGCGCCGAGGCGCTGCGCCTGCACCGCCGACTGCGCCCGTTCCGCCGCCAGCAGCTGCGCCTGCGCGGTCGGCTGGCGCAATCCATGGCCGAGCATGAGCGCATTGTCGTAGCGTTGGAGCGCGGCGATGCGCCCGCCTCGGCGGATTTGCTGCGCGCCCATGTCGCCGTTCAGGGTGAGAAATTCCACCATCTGATGGCCATCCTGCGACCCGCTGCCGAATAACGCGGCCCCTCGACAGAATGTGCGCGCACGGTCTAGAAGCGATGCCAAAGGAGCCAATCCATGACCTCGATCCTGATCCTGAACGGGCCGAATCTGAACCTGCTGGGCACCCGCCAGCCCGAGGTTTACGGCCATGTCACACTGCCCGATATCGAGGCGCTGTGCCGCGCCCACGGTGCATCGCGCGGCGCCGATGTAGCGTTCCTGCAAAGCAACAGCGAGGGCGCGCTGATCGACGCCATTCACGCCGCCAAGGACGTGCACGACGGTATCGTTTTGAACGCAGGCGCCTACACGCACACGTCCATCGCGTTGATGGACGCGATTTCGTCGGTCGAATTGCCGGCCGTTGAACTGCACCTGTCGAACGTCCACGCCCGCGAGGAATTCCGTCATGTCAGCTATATCGCCCGCGTCGCGCTTGGGGTGATCTGCGGCTTTGGCGCTGCAGGCTACCCGCTGGCAATGGACGCGTTGATGGCACATCTTGCGCAAAAAGGCTAACGCAGGGCGTCGCGGGACAAGGCTGCCTTTGCTATATTTTCGGGTCGTCCCGAAACAAAGCTGCGTTAAATAAGGTTTTAGACACTTTACTGCAAAAATATTCTTCAGGTCTCAGCCTTCTGATCGAGTCCGCTTTGGTACGCTAGAAATTAGTCGCGGAGCGGCCAAAATGATTTTCCCCGACCTGCCCCCAAGCCACCCAACCAAGGAGAATCCAGCGTAAAACACTAACCGTAGACGACGTCGTTTTCAGGGGCACGGCACTGGCCAGTGCCGCCTTGCCCGACCTCGGATCACATGATGGTCGTATCGTCGGCGCTGGCCGAGGCGCGAGGGTCAAAGACCAGCACAGGCGTCATGCTATCCGAGTTTTGAGCGTTGCCGCTCTGGCCTGAACAAGAACTTTCGCTTTTCTCATCAAGACCAACATTTTCCATCAGAATTCGCCTCCCTCAGCACTTTGCGCACAACACCAGCGGCATCTCGCCGGAGGGGCAGATCAACCTGCACGGTCACGAGGACGCGGGGCCGACGCTTAACCATAATAATAAATGTTGCAACGCTCGGCGGTTCTGCGTTTAAAATAGTATCTGTGAGCTTTGCACATGGGATTTTCGAATTTCGAGACGCATTTTTCAGATGTAATTTTTATTTGTGGCGACCTGTTCTCGCAGCGATCTCTGAGCAGGTTCTTTGAAAGGATATAATCAGTGGCGCAAGTTCGACCGCGTGCCAAAATGCGACTCGTTTTGGCAAGCCTGCCCGTAATACTCCTGCGCCATTGCCGGGAGAACGGGTGGCGCAGGCGCGCCACGTGCCAACTTGACATGAAACGCTTTGACATCATCGAACCACTTTGGAGCGCCGGCGGTTTTGAAGCCCCTAGGTTGCGAATGTCCGGCCGGGTGATCGCGTGAATAGCCGCAATCAGGCACGCGGTGTCGCGATCATAGGCATGGGATGTCGGTTTCCCGGTCATGCCGACACGCCAGCGGCGTTCTGGGACCTGCTGCTTGAGGGCCGCGACGCTGTCGGCGAAATCCCGGCGGACCGCATGGCGGTCGATCGGTTGTTCGATCCCGAACCGGCTGTTCAGGGACGCATCATGTCGCGCTTCGGTGGATACCTTGACGATATTGACCGGTTCGACGCAGGTTTTTTCCACATTTCCCCACGCGAGGCGGCGCGGATGGATCCGCAGCAGCGGCTGGTGCTTGAAACCGCGTGGGAAGCGATGGAGGACAGCAGCACACCGGCCGACCGTTTATTCGGGCGGCGCGTCGGTGTCTTCGTTGGACAATGGCTGCACGATTTCGAGATGCGGCTGCTCGGCGATCCCGAGGTCACCGATTTCGAGATGACTATCGGCAGCGGGCGCTACACGACCGCCGGGCGCCTGTCCAACCTGCTCAACCTGCAAGGGCCAAGCCTGACCCTCGACACCGCCTGCGCCTCGTCGCTCACGGCAGTGCATCTGGCGGTTCAGTCGCTTCGGTCAGGTGAATGCGCAATGGCCTTTGCGGGCGGCGTTAACGTGATCCTGAATCCGCATATCACCATCGGGTATTCGCAGGCCCGGATGATGGCCCCGGACGGGCATTGCAAGTTCGGCGATGCCGCCGCTGACGGCTATGTCCGTAGCGAGGGCGCCGGAATGATCCTGCTGAAGCGCCTCGACGATGCGTTGGCGGATGGCGACCGGATACATGCGGTCATTCGCGGCAGCGCGCTTAACAATGACGGCAGTACCAGTGGCAGTTTCGGGCGGCCAAGCCGCATCGGTCAGGAGGCGCTGATCGCAGCCGCGATCAAGGACGCCGGTGTGGCGCCTGACTGCGTCGGCTATGTCGAGGCGCATGGCACCGGCACCCGCATGGGCGATCCCGAGGAATTGGCCGCGCTTGCGACAGTATTGTGCGCAGAGCGCAAAACGCCGCTGCGCGTGGGCTCTGTCAAAACCAATATCGGCCACAGCGAAGGGGCCGCAGGCATCGCCGGGCTGATCAAGGCCGTACTCGCTGTAAAGATAGGGGTAATCCCGGCCAGCTTGCATTGCAAAACCCCGACCCCTGCTTTTGACTGGGCGGCGCACCCGGTCGAAGTCGCTTCAGCCACGACACCCTGGGATCAGGCAGAGCGCATCGCAGGCATCAGCGGCTTTGGCATCGCCGGTTCCAACGCGCATGTAATTATCCAGAGCCCTCCCGCCCCTCCCGTGTCGGCGAAGCAAGAGGCACCATGCAACAGCCCCCTATTGCCGATCTCGGCCGATAGCGACGCGGCGCTGCGCGCGCTTGCGCTCCGCCATGCCGACCATTTGGAACACCATGGCGACATCCCGGTGGCGACCTATTGCGCCGCGGCAGCCAACCGGCGCAGCGGACTTGGCTTTCGCGCCGCGTTCCCGGTCACTGACCGAAGCTCGCTTATTGCCGAGCTGCGCAACTACGGAAACGGCGCCGATGCCGCGATTTGCGGCCGCGCCCCGGCAAACGGCGCGCCGGGTGTTGCGTTTGTGGCGCCGGGCCAGGGTGGTCAATGGGCCGGAATGGCCCGCAGGTTCCTCGAACACGCGCCGGTTTTCCGCGCGGCCATAGCCGAATGCGAGGCGGCGCTCAAAGACCTTGTCGACTGGTCTCTGACCGAGCAAATTGAACTGGAAGAAGGCGCATCCGGCTGGCTGCTCGACCGGATCTCGGTCATCCAGCCGGTGCTTGCGGCGCTTTCCATCGGATATGCGCGCCTATGGACATCGCTGGGCGTCCGGGCCGACTGTACGATCGGTCACAGCATGGGTGAAGTCGCGGCGGCCGCAATATCTGGCCGACTGAGCGTGTCCGATGCGATGCGGGTCGTGGTCAATCGCAGCGCCCTGATGGCACGCACAAGCGGTCAAGGCGGCATGGCGCTTGTCGAACTGGTTGGTGCGGATCTGAAGCAACGTCTGTCTGCGTTCCAGGGTCAGTTGTCCATCGCCGCCTATAACAGCCCACGTTCCTGCGTGATCTCCGGTGATGCCAGCGCGCTGAACAAGTTGCTAAGCGAGCTTGAACGGGAAGGTATTTTCTGCCGCCGGATCAATGTGGATGTCGCCTCGCACGGGCCACAGATGGCGGCGCTGGCGCGCCCGCTTGCCTCTTCCCTGCGAGGGATCGCCCCCTGCGACGCGGTCCTGCCGATGATTTCCACCGTCATCGGGGATGCGGTCCGTGACCGACCTCTCGATGCCGAATACTGGGCGCGCAACCTGTGTGAACCTGTGCGTTTCGTAGATGCCGTGTCGGTGGCACTGGAGGGTGACGTCGGCGCTTTCATCGAACTTGGGCCGAATCCGGTGCTGATGACGTCTGTCGAACAGATCCTGAGCGACCGGAACCGCGACGCCACGCTTGCTGTCAGCGAACGGCGCGACCGGCGGTCCGACGAGGTGCTGGCCGAAAGTGTCGCCGCGCTTTGGGTTGCGGGGGTCGAGGTGGACTGGGCAGCCTATGCCCCACCTCCCCCGATGGATGTCCCGCTACCGCTCTATCCTTGGCAGCGCGAGCGACACTGGCACGAGGCCGCCGACCTGCGTAGCGAAAGCACCACGATCCGGGTTCCTCAATTGGCGGATGCGGCGCGCGATTTGCTGCATCAGATCCGCTGGAAGGACGCCCCGGCAGACGACGAGGCAGGTTGCGCCGCCGGAACGACGTGGCTCGTACTCGGAGACCCGCAGGACTGCGACGCCATGGGTCAGGCGCTGTCGGCGCTGGGCGCGGAAACGCGCATGGCCAGGCTCGACGCTGCGCGCGATGCGATGGCCGAGGGCGCTGTCGACGGTGTTGTGGTGATCGCGCCGCCTGCGGGCGCGGGCATCGTGCCGGTCCGGATGCTGCAAGCCGTGCGCGATAGCCGCCCGTCCCCTGGCCGGCTCGTCTTCGTGACGCGGGGCGCGGTTGTAGCCGGTGATGGCAAGCAACCCGTTTCGGTCGAACAGGCACCGCTGATCGGTGCGGCGCGGGTGGTAGCAGAGGAACATCCAGAGCTTTCGATCCGCCTGATCGACGCCGATCCCGACCTACCGCTGGCGCAATCCGCAGGCGCCATTGCCGCCGCAGCGGTGTCGACGATGGCGGAGCCGGAAACCGCGTTGCGCGGGTCCGCGCGGCTGGTGCCTCGGCTCTGCCCTGTCCTTGAGCGCCCTGCCATACGGCCGGGCTTTGCGCTGCGACCCGAGGGGGCCTATCTGGTCACGGGCGGCCTCAGCGCGCTTGGATTGCGTGCCGCCGCCTGCCTGGTCAAGGCCGGGGCACGTCATTTAGTGCTGCTGTCACGCCACCCCTTGCCGCCGCGCGCGGACTGGCGGAGGGCGATGGGCGACCCTGATCTTGGGCCGCGGATTTCCGGCGTGGTCGCGCTCGAAGCTGCCGGCGCCACGGTCGAGACCGCGGCTGTCGATGTCGCCGACGAGGCGGCAATGCTGGACCTGCTCGGCCAGCGCGCCGACGCGATGCGGCCCGCGATTGCCGGCCTCATGCACCTCGCCACCGCCTACGACACGCGACTGGCGGCCGACATGGACGAGGCGTCGTACGCGCGATCGATTCTCACCAAGCTGGATGGGGCAACGCTGCTGGACCGCTTGTTTCCAGATCTCGACCTGTTCGTTCTCTATTCCTCGACCATGACCTTTGTCCCACATCAGGGACTGGCGGGTTATGCGGCCGCCAATTGCGGGCTTGACGCGTTGGCAGCGGACCGTCGCGCCCGGGGTCGGCACGCGCTCAGCATTGCATGGGGCCCGTGGGCCGGGTTGGGTCGCGCCGCGCTCGATCACGTCGCTCAAACGTTCGCAGCGCGCGGAGAGTTGACCGTCGCGCCCGAGGAAGGCGACTCCGTGCTGGGCCACCTGATCCTTCGCGAATTCGGACCGGCGGTCTCCTGCTTTCGAATGGACTGGACGCGCTTTGCAGACAGCCGTCAAGGACGCGCGCTGCACCTGTTCGAGGACATGATCGCGCCGGTGCAGGCCAGTGGCGTTGATGCGCAGGACTTTTCCGCCCTGTCCGGCGCGGCGCGGCGCGAAGCCGCGTTACGCTTCGTGCCCGAGGCGGTCAAACGCGTGTTGACGCTGGGCCCCGAAGAGCTTGATCTCGACAGGCCGCTGGGGCATCTGGGGTTGAACTCGCTGATGGCGATCGAATTGCGCAACGCGTTGGAAAAATCTGTAGGCCGCCCGCTGCCGGCGACACTGGCCTGGAGTTACCCCACCGCTCGCGCGCTTATCGACCACTTCGCTGCGGATGCGGTCGACGAATCCGCACCAGACCGCCCTGCGAGGTCAGACAAGCGGGCATCCGGTGATCTGGCCGACGATCTGACCAGAATGGCCGAAATGACTGACGATGAAGCCCTGACCGCGCTTCTGGGGGAAAACCAGTGACCGCCAATGAGAACACCCAATCGCGCATCTCCGCGATCAAGCTGGCCCTGATCGCGCGCACGGCCCGCGAGCAAGCCGGCCACGCAATTGCCGCCGATCCAATCGCCATTGTCGGCATGGGATGCCGCGTGCCGGGCGGCGCAACCTCGCCAGAGAGCTTTTGGTCATTCCTGCGCGAGGCGCGCGATGCGGTGATTCCGGTCCCCGCTGCGCGCTGGGACGCGGCCCGGTGGCTGAGCGACGGGCCGGAACTGCGAGGCAAGAATATCGCAACGGGCGCGTCTTTCATCGACCGGATCGACGGCTTTGACTCGGACTATTTTGGCATTCCGGCGCGCGAAGCCGACCAGATGGACCCACAACAGCGTCTTTTCCTCGAAGTTGCGACCGAGGCGCTCGAAGATGCCGGCCTGCGCTTTGAAGACTTGCGCCGCACGCGCACAGGGGTTTTTGCCGCAAGCTATCATAACGACTACGCGCAGATGCTCTACCGCGATCCCGACGTGATGGATCAGCGCACGCTGACCGGCACGCTCCACAGCGTGCTGGCAAATCGCCTATCCTATCTCTATGACCTCCGCGGCCCCAGCATCTCGATCGATACTGCCTGTTCGGCGTCGCTTGTGGCGGTGCATCTGGCCTGCCAGAGCCTGCGGTCAGGCGAAAGCGACGTCGCGCTGGCGGGCGGCGTGTCGGTGATGCTGGCGCCGGAGCTGATGGTTGCCATGTCGCAGCTGGGCTTCCTTGCGCCGGACGGGCGCTGCAAGACGTTTGACGCCAATGCCAACGGTTTCGGGCGCGGCGAAGGTGCGGGTGTCCTGACACTGAAGCGGCTTTCCGACGCGCTGGCTGACCGCGACAGGGTATGGGCCGTGATACGCGGCTCGGCGGTCAATCAGGACGGCCAGTCGACATTGATGGCAGCGCCCAACGGCAAGGCGCAGGCGACGCTGATCCGCGAAGCGGTAACGTCGGCAAAGATCGCGGTCGAGGATCTGGTTTACGTCGAAACTCATGGCACCGGCACCGCGCTCGGCGATCCGATCGAAGTCGGTGCGCTGGCCGAGTCCGTGGGCGCCGAGGCGCCGGACCGGCCCGACTGTCTGCTGGGCGCGGTCAAGGCAAACATCGGTCATTTGGAAGCCGCCGCCGGGGTCGTTGGCGTGATCAAGGCGGCGCTCGTCCTTGCCCATCGTACGGTCCCGGCGCAACCCAATTTCAGCCGTCTCAACCCGTATATCGACCTGTCTGGAACCCGCCTGAAGATCGCCGAGTCAGAGCAACCACTGCCGCAGACCAAAGGCGCTCCGGCCGCCGGGGTCAGTTCCTTCGGCGTCGGCGGCACCAACGCGCATGTCGTGTTGGAGGCGGCGTCGGTGCAGACCGCTGCAGAGAGTAAGGCGGACGCGTCAAAGCTCTGGACGCTGCCGATATCCGCGCGTTCGCAGGCCGCTTTGGAAGAGGCCGCGCAGAACTGGGCGCAGGTGCTCAAGGCCGCCGAGCCGCCGCTCGCAGATCTTTGTTTCACCGCCGCCACGCGGCGCAGCCACCATCCGCATCGCCTCGCGGTGACCGGCGCCAGCCGCGCGGAGATTGCAGGCCAGTTAGCCCACCGAATAGATCAGGGTTTGCCAGAGCCATCTCGGGGAAAACTCTGCTTCGTGTTCTGTGGGCAAGGGTCACAATATCGCCACATGGGATTGGATCTGGCTGCGGCAGAGCCCAGCTTCGCCCGCCATCTGGAGCGCTGCGACGCGGTAATCCGGTCAATCGCCGGCTGGTCGCTGCTGGAAGAACTGGCGCTGCCGGACGCACTGCACCGAACGTCGGTCGCCCAGCCCGCTATCGTTGCCTTGCAGACCGGGCTGGCGTCCCTTCTGCGGGACTGGGGCTACGTCCCGGACGTCGTCATTGGCCACAGCATCGGTGAGGTCGCCGCATTTGCGGCGGCCGGTACCTTGTCGCTGGAAGAAGCGCTGAGGATCGCCTGCTATCGCGGCCAAATTATGCAGGCGGCAGAGGGAACCGGCGGCATGGCGTCGGTGCCGATTGACACCGGGACCGCGCAGACACTCGTCGCCCGCTACGACCATGCGCTGAGTGTCGCGGCTGTCAATGGTCCGAGCGAAATCGTCCTGTCCGGTGCGTCCGAGGCGCTGGACGAGGCATTGCGCGAACTTGAATCGCAAGGCGTCGGTCATCGCCGCCTTCCGGTGCGATACGCCTTCCACAGCGACCAGATGGCCGGGTTCGACGCGCAGCTGCTGTCCGCCTTGGGCCGGATCGAGATCGAGGGCCCCGCCCGGGCGCGGGTGATGTCGACGGTCACTGGCACCGAGGTGGCCAGGCCCGATGCAGACCATTTCGCGCGTGGTATCCGTGCAACCGTGCGCTTTGCCGAGGCAGTCCGCGCCGCGACCATGGACAAGGCGGCAGTATTCGTCGAAATCGGTCCGCACCCGGTTCTGGGCGCGTCCATCGCCGCCTGTCTGGAAGGCCATTCCGACCGCGCCGGAACGATCATTCCGACCTTTCGCCGGGGAAGGCCGCCGCGCGCGCAGTTGGCCGAGACTGCGGCGCGTCTGTTCGAAACCGGACGAACACCCGATTGGTCCGCACTTCTTCCCGCAGGCGGGCGCGTCACGTCCCTGCCCCGCTACCCGTGGCAGCATCGCAGCCACTGGCGGCAGGTCCGCGACACTGGTGCGGCGCACGCGGGGCATGAGACCGGGCATCCGCTTTTGGGTAAAAGGCTGGACATCGCGGCCGAGGATCTCGCCATCTTTGACGGTGGAACATCCGATCAAACCGGCTGGATTGCGGATCACAGAATCTTTGGCCAGATCCTTCTGCCCGGAGCTGCGGCAATGGAACTGCTGGCTGCGGCGTTGCGCGACGTGGCCGATCCCAACGTCTGCCTGGCCGATTTTGCCATGCTTGCCCCCCTGCCGATCCCCGATGCCGCAGGCGGCAGCCTGCGATGGCAGGTGATCGCGCGCGAACTCGGCGGCGAATGGCGCGTGACGCTGGTCGTCCCGACCGACGGGGCAGATGGCGCCGGACGCGTCATCGCCGAAGCCTGCTCTGCGCCTCGGGACGCTGTCCCTGACGCTGCGACAGGCACGGCGGAGCTGTCATCGGGTGCCCCCAACACGGGCAAAACGGTGCCCGATGCGCGCATTGACGAACGTTTCCGCGATGCGGGGGCACAATTCGGTCCGGCCTTTCGCCTGTTGAGGGATGTCAGCATGCGGGATGGGACGGCGTCCGGGCAGATACACCTTTCTGGTGACATGGCGATGCAGGCACATCTGCTGCATCCCGCCGCAATCGACGCCGGCGTGCAATTGGCGCTTTTGGCGGCGGGCAACGAACGCAGCGGCACGTGGCTGCCAGTGGGCGCGCGGGCCGTCGATTTGCCGGAACGCACGCCGCCGGGAAACCTGTCCGCCACCGCAACGCTGAACGCAAAGATCTGGGACGGTCCGCTGATTGCGGACGTGGTGTTCACGGACCGTGACGGGACTGTCATCGGACACATCCACGGTCTGCGTTTTGCCCAGGCCGACGCGCGCTCACTGGAGGACGCATCGGCCCAGCCACCGCAGATCTGCCGCACCGTTTGGCGTGACCTTGCCGCTCCGCCCGTGGCAGGTGCGGCTCCGGCGACATGGCTGGTCATTGCAACGGCCGATGAGGGGGAAGCGCTCACCCGCGCCCTGAGCGATCTTGGAACGACCGCGCGCCGGATCGATCCCGACGCGACCGAAGACGAGTTTGCGGATGCACTGGTTTGGTTGGGGTCGGCGACGGGTCCATGCCAGCTTCTCGAACTGCCGGGAACCGCAGATGATGCCGATCCAGTGCAGGTGGTCACAGCCGCGCTGGCAAGGTTGCAGGCAGTGCTGTCCCACCCGGCGCCGTCGATCAGCCTTGCGGTCGTGACCCGCGGAGCCTTCGCCACCGAAGCAGAAACAGGCGACGCGCGGGTGTCTTGTGCGGATGCGGCGTTGCAGGCTTTTTATACAACCGCCTCGACTGAACATCCCGAACTCGCTATTCGCGTCATCGACCTCGATCGGTCCGGCGGCACCACAGCGGCCAAACTTGCCGCAGATATCGCGAGCTGTATTGGCCTGTCCGGCCCGTCGCGCATCGCACTGCGCGGCGCGGCGCGGCTGGCGCCAGTGCTGGAGCGGGTCCCCCCGAATGTTCCGTCCGGCCCGCGCACGTTACAGCGCGCACCGGATGGCGGAATCGACGGGCTGAGACTGTCCGCCATCACCCGGCGCGCCCTGTCGCCGGGCGAAGTGCGGGTCGCGGTGCGGGCTGCGGGGCTGAACTTCCGTGATGTGATCTCCACGATGGGGTTGCTGCCCGGCGATCAGCCCCCGCTCGGCGTTGAGATGGCAGGCGAGGTGATGGAGACCGCAGGCGATGTTTCTGGCCTGATGCCCGGAGACCGTGTTTTCGGCTTCGCGCCCGGCGCGCTGGCTGAAGAAGTCACAGTGCAGTCCGGTTTTTTGAAACGCACGCCCGACCCCATGCCGGACCGGACGGCGGCCGGGTTGACGGTGGTCTTTGGCACCGCATTATATGGGCTCGACCGGCTGGCCGGTCTTCGGGCGGGCGAGCGTGTGTTGATCCATGCCGGCACCGGCGGTGTTGGCCAGGCCGCTATTCAGGTTGCGCTCGCCCGGGGGGCCGAGGTGTTCGCAACCGCCGGCAGCGACGAAAAACGAGCGCTCCTGCGCGAAATGGGGGTTGCGCACGCGATGGATTCGCGGTCGCCCGGTTTCGAGGCCGAGATTGCGAAAGCGACCAACGGCGAAGGCGTCGATGTCGTGCTCAATTCGCTGGCCGGCGAATTTATCGCGGCAAGCGTGCGATCGCTGTCCGCGAAAGGCCGCTTTTTGGAACTGGGCAAGCGGGACCTGCTCAGCCAGGCGGAGTTTGCCGCTCTGCGCCCGGATGCCACCTATCACGTCTATGATCTGGGCCAGAGCGCCGAACGGGATCCGGACCTTCTGTCGGGACTGTTGGACGAGGTTCTGGGCGGTCTGGCCAAAGGCACATTTCAGCCGCTGCACACCAAGTGCTTTGGTCTGGATCGCGCTGGTGACGCGATGCGCTTCATGGCGGCTGCGCGACATGTCGGAAAGATCGTGCTCGGCGTGCCGCCGCGCCCCGCGGGCAAGGTGCGGCCCGACGCAACCTACTGGATCACCGGAGGTTTGGGCGGGCTGGGCCTTTGCACCGCGCGTTGGCTGGCCGGTCAAGGCGCGCGCCACATTCTGCTTACGTCCCGCTCGCTGCCAGACCAGACCGCACGGGACGCTATTGCCGCGATCGAGGCGCTGGGCGCCACCGTGCACACTGCCCGCGCCGATGCGGGCGCCCTCGCCGATACCGCGCGGGTCCTGCGCGAGATAGCCAAGACCATGCCGCCGCTGCGCGGCATCGTGCATGCGGCTGGCGTGCTGTGCGACGGGCCGGTGTCGACCAGAACGCCCGAGCAGGTGCAGCAGGTGCTTGGTGGCAAGCTTGGCGGCGCCTTGGCGCTTGATCGCCTCACGCGGGATCTGCCGCTGGACTTCTTCATCCTTTATTCTGCGGCGGCAACCCTTCTCGGCTCGCCGGGGCAGACCCTTTATGTGGCGGCCAATGCCGGCCTCGACGCGCTGGCCGATGCGCGCCATCTTGCGGGTTTGCCCGCACTGTCCGTCGCCTGGGGCAGATGGACCGGTGCCGGGATGGCGAACCGGCTGTCCGAGGCAGGAAACGACATCTGGCAGCGGCGCGGATTGGGGGCGCTGACGCCCGAAACCAGCTTTGCGCCGCTGGACACCCTTCTGGCCGCCGGCACCTCGTCTGCGGTCGTGGCGTCCGTGGACTGGGCGCAGGTTGCCGCGACAGCGCCGGCAGGGTTTGACCCGGCTTTGCTGGCGGGGGTGGCCGGTTCCTCAATCAGCACCCGGCCAGTGCAGGCTGCACGCCGCCAAGATCTGCGCGACCAGCTCGCCAGGCTCGCACCCAGTGATGCAATGGCTGCGCTGGAGCGCGCCATTTCCGATGCGGCCATCGAGATCATCGGGCTGGCAAATGATCGCGAAATAGAACCCGACCGGCCGATGAAGGAACTGGGCCTGGACTCGCTTATGGCGATCGAGCTGCGCAACGCACTGGCGCGGCAGACCGCTCTGAACCTGTCGGCGACACTGCTTTTTGATTACCCGACACTGACGCTTCTGAGCCGACACCTTGCCGAGCGGCTGGGGGTCAATGCGGCTCTTTCCGGGGCCGAAACGCACGAGACGAACGACACCGACGATCTGTCCGACGACGATCTGGAAGCCTTGCTGGAGACCGAACTGGGCCTGACGGGGCAATATCGGGCAGAAGTGGATGGGGAGCGCTCATGACAGCCAATACCGATCAGATCAAGCGCGCGCTGCACGAGATTCGCCGCCTGCGCGGCGAACTGGAACAGGTCACGCGTGACCGGGCCGACAGCGGTGCCGTCGCCATCGTGGGAACCGGCCTGCGCCTGCCGGGGGGCATCACAACGCTGGCAAAGCTGGAACAAGCGCTGGAGAACGGCCGCAACCTGGTGTCCGCTGTGCCCGCTGACCGCTGGAACAACAGCGACCTGCCAGGCGACATGACCAGCGCTGCAGGCTATGGCGCTTTCATTGAGGGCGTCGACCGCTTCAGCCCGGAGTTCTTTGGCATCTCGGGCGCCGAGGCGGCGAGCATGGACCCGCAGCAACGGCTGCTGCTGGAGGTAGGCTGGGAGGCGCTGGAAAATGCCGGACACGCGCCCGACGGGTTGACCGAGCGCCCGCTGGGCATTTTTCTGGGGATGGCGAACAGCGATTACGGGCGGATGCTGCTGTCCGACATTCCCGCCATCGACCCCTATTTTTCGTCTGGCTCGTCTTTTTCCATGGCGGCGGGGCGGCTGTCCTATTTCCTTGGCACCACTGGCCCGGCCGTCGCGATCGACACCGCCTGTTCCTCGTCGCTGGTCGCCCTGCATCTGGCGCGCCGCTCGTTGATCGCGCGCGAGTGCAATGTCGCGCTCGCGGGTGGCGTTAATCTGATACTCTCGCCCGAAGTGCATGTGAATTTCGTCCGCGCCGGGATGCTGGCGACCGATGGTCGGTGCAAGACCTTTGACGCCGCTGCGGACGGGTATGTGCGCGGCGAGGGCTGTATCCTGCTGGCGCTGCGCAGGCTCGATGATGCGCTGTCCGATGGCGATCGCATACTGGCGGTTATTCGCGGCAGCGCAGTGAATCAGGACGGGCGCAGCAATGGGCTGACCGCGCCGAACGGGCGCGCGCAGGAGGCGCTGATCCGCGCGGCGCTGCGCGACGCGGGGCTTGCGCCCGGCGATGTGGGCTATGTCGAGGCGCACGGCACCGGAACCAGTCTGGGCGATCCGATCGAGCTGAGCGCACTTGGCCGCGCCTACGAGCGCGACCGGCCCGACGCGGCGTCGCTGGCGGTGGGTTCGATAAAGACCAACCTGGGCCACTTGGAAGCCGCAGCAGGCGCCGCCGGTGTGCTCAAGGCGATCCTCGCATTGCGCTCAGGGCGAATCCCGGCGCATCTGAACTTCGACACGCCCAACCCGCATATAGACTGGAAAAATATGTCGGTGCGCATTCCGTCCAAACCCCAAGACTGGCCGGGCAACACCGACCGCTTTGCCGGAGTTAGCTCATTCGGGTTCAGCGGAACCAACGCGCATCTGGTTCTGGGCGCGGCTCCACAGGCGCCGCGCGAACGCCAGCCGCAGCTGCCATGGCATCTTTTCACCATGTCAGCCAAAAGCGAAGCCGCCTTGCGGCGCTTGGGCAAGGACACCGCGGACGCTGTTGCGGGCAGCGAGGACCACATCGCCGATATCTGCCACACCGCCAATGCCGGGCGCGCCCGCATGTCCCACAGGCTGTCCGTTGCGGTGCGCGGCAAACGCGACCTTGCGCAGGCGCTGGACAATTTCGCGTCCGGACTTGCGGACCCCTCGATTACCACAGGTCTCGCCCAGCCCGGACAAAAGCCGAAGATCGCGTTTCTCTTTACCGGCCAGGGCGCACAACATCCCGGCATGGGCCGGGCCCTCTACGATACTCAACCGGTCTATCGACGCGCGATCGACGCCTGTGCCACGGCACTGGGAGACACAGTTCCGGGCGGTTTGGTCGCAGCACTGCACGACACCGAAGATGAGACCCGCATCCGTGCACCCGGCATTGCCCAGCCCGCGCTCTTTGCGCTGGAATACGCGCTGGCGCAGCTGTGGATGTCGTTCGGGGTCAAGCCGGACGCGCTCTGCGGTCACAGCCTCGGCGAATTCGCGGCCGCGACGATTGCGGGTGTAATGCCGCTGGAGGATGCCCTGATGCTGGTGGCGGAACGCGGTCGCCTGACCGCGCAGGCCGCCGCCGACGGCATGATGGCCAGCGTCTTTGCTCCGCGCGAGATAATCGAGCCGCTGCTCTCAGACGCGGCAGCCATCGGTATCGCTGCGTTCAACACGCAGCGCAACCACGTGCTGAGCGGTCCGAGGCACGCCCTGCAGCCCGTGCTGGACCTGCTCAACGATCAGGGCATTCGTGTTGAACCACTGCAAATCGCCTTCGCCGCGCATTGCCCGCTGGTCGACCCGGTGCTGGCGGAATTCCACGCCGCAGCCAGCCGGGTGCGCTATGGTGCGCCGCACGTCCCTCTGATCTCGAACCTGACCGGCAGCTTCGCGCCAGCCAGCGTCTCTACGCCCGATCATTGGGCACACCATCTGCGACAACCGGTGCGTTTCGCCGACGGGGTGGCAGCATTGCTGAAATCCGGCATCACTCATTTCATCGAAATCGGCCCGCATCCGGTGCTGTCTGGAATGGCCGCAGAATGCGCCGAAATGGTCGCCGGGATCGAACCACCGCAATTTCTGGCTTCGCTGCGCCGCGACGGTGAGGACGGGCGCGACCTGTGTGACAGCGTGGGGCGGCTTTTTGTTGATGGCGCCGGGATCAACCCCGACGCACTGCAGCGGGCGGGCAATGCCCGTAAGGTCACTTTGCCGACTTATCCATTCGAACGCGCGCGCCACTGGCATCCCAGCGCCCGACCCGGGGCGACCAAGTCGCATCCGGACCCCGAAGCAAGCTGGGCGCGCCTTGAGGCACGGCTGTCGCGGGAATGCGAACGCGGGCCGCTTGGCTTTGACGCTGCGACCTGTCCCGCTGCCTGGACAGCGCTGGCCGATCTGACGCGGGCACGGATCGTGTCACTGCTGCGCGAGGCCGAATTGTTCAAAGCCGCAGGTGAAAGGGAAACGGCGTCCAACGTCGCCGAAAGGCTCGGCGCCCTGCCCGACTTTGTACCGCTGATCGAACGTTGGCTGCACGATCTGGCCGCAACCGGCACCATGCAACGCGACGGCGCGTGGTTCTCCAGCCGTGACGCTCTCGCCGATCCCGACCTCGCGGGCGCCCTTTCCAGCGCAGAAGCAGCGTTGGCCGCCAATGCGCCGTTGATGGATTACGTGCGCCACTGTATCGACGTGGTCGGTGCGGTCATCCGAGGAAAAGCCAGCCCGCTGGAGACGCTGTTTCCGGACGGCGATTTTGGTCTCGCGCTCGGGCTTTACGAAGGCTCCGCGACAATGCGCTACATGAACGGGTTGGCTACCGCAGCGATTGAGACCATAGCCGACAGCGCTGGTTCGGAGCTGCGGGTAATCGAGGCCGGAGCAGGCACCGGCGGCACCACCGCCGCTGTGCTGGAGGCGCTGGCCGGGAGGCCGGTGCAATACGTCTTTACCGATGTCTCGGACCTGTTTCTCGACCGTGCACAGGACCGGTTCCGGGAACGTGACGGGATGTCTTTTGCGCGATACGACCTTGAAACCGCCCCTGCGCAACAAGGGTTCACACCCGGCAGCTTTGATCTCGTGCTGGCTTCCAACGCGGTGCACGCTGTCCGTAACCTGCCCGAGACCTTGATTCATCTGCGCAGCCTTCTGAGACCGGGCGGTATGTTGGTCTTGGTCGAATCCACCACGCATTTCACTTATTTCAACATCACAACTGGCCTGATCGAGGGCTGGCGGCGCGCCGAGGATACGCTGCGCGCAGACGACCTTGCGCTGATAGATGCCCCAACCTGGACAGGCGCGCTGCACGCGGCTGGGTTCGACCGCGCCGAGGCCTGGCCGCGCGCCGGTGCGTCAGGCGATACGGTCGGTCAGCATTTAATTGTCGCGCGCGCCCCGCGCGATGACGCGGCACACGGCGAAACCGTGCAGATGGAACTGCCCAAATTGCGCGCCGCCAATGCTCCGGCGGTCGATCCCGCGCTTGACGCGGCGATGGTCAGGATCGCCGATGCACTTCCGCGCGAACGCGCGCGAGCCATCGCGGAGCTTGTCCGTATTCGGGTGATACGGCTCCTGCGACGCAATCCTGATCAACCACCTCAGGATCACGAGCGCCTGCTTGACCTCGGGCTTGATTCGCTGATGGCAGTTCAGTTGCGCAACACACTTGCTCAGGACTTGGGCATCGCGCAGGGCCTGCCGGCAACGCTGGTGTTTGACCACCCGACGATCAACGCGCTCGCAAGCTATCTCGCCGCGCTGAAAGCTCCACCCGAAAGCCTGGCAGAAGGCACCGCTCCGCCCCCTGTTTCGCGGAGCGATGACCCCGCTCGCGCAGGCCGCGCGCAGGAAATCGCGGCAATGAGCGAGGAAGAGGTCGAAGCTCTGCTTCTGGATCGGTTCAAGCAATGACTACGCCCGATCCCGCCACACAGTCGCAGCTTTCGCCGCTGAAACGCGCCATGATCGCGCTGGATGCCGCCGAAGCGCGGATTCGCACGCTAGAGGACGAGGCGAACGCGCCGATCGCGGTTATCGGGATCGGCTGCCGCGTGCCGGGGGCCGAAGGCCCGGACGCCTTCTGGCACCTGCTGGAGGGCGGCGTGGATGCCACAGGACCGGTGCCAGAGGGGCGATGGGATCACGACCGGCTTTACGATCCGAACCCCGATAGTGAGGGCCGGATTTCGACCCGTCGAGGCGGGTTTATCGACCACATTGACGCATTCGACGCGACGCTGTTCGGGATTTCGCTACGCGAGGCGCGCAGCATGGACCCGCAGCAACGGCTGTTCCTGCAGACCGCTTGGCAGGCGCTGGAACATGCCGGGATTGCGCCAGATTCGCTGACTGGTTCAGCCACTGGCGTCTTTTGCGGCGCGACAAGCTCGGACTACACCTATCTTCAGGTGGCAGCGCGCGATCCGGCCCTTCTCGATGCGCATTTTACGTCGGGTATTGCGCACAGCGTGATCTCGGGGCGCCTGTCCTATCTGCTGGGCCTTCAAGGCCCGAGCGTGAGCATCGACACAGCGTGTTCGTCTTCGCTTGTCGCCGTGCATCAGGCGATACAGTCCTTGCGGCGCGGGGAAACGGACCTGGCCATCGCAGGCGGCGTCAGCCTGATGCTGTCGCCCGAGATATTCATCGCGCTGTCGCGGGCACACATGCTGTCGCCGGACGGTCGCTGCAAGACTTTCGACGCCAGCGCTGACGGGTTCGCCCGGGCCGAGGGTTGCGGCGCGGTTGTGCTGAAGACACTGGCCACCGCGCAAGCGGACGGCGACCGTGTGATCGCGGTCCTGCGCGGCAGCGCCGTGAATCAGGACGGCCCGTCCAGCGGCCTGACCGCGCCCAGCGGACCGGCGCAGGAGGCGGTGATACGCGCGGCGCTCGCCGATGCCGGTGTCGCACCAGAAGGTTTGGGGTATCTTGAGGCGCACGGCACTGGCACCAATCTGGGCGACCCGCAGGAAATGCGCGCGCTGGGCAATGTCTTTGCTGGCCGGCAGGCGCCACTGGTCGTCGGGTCGGTCAAGACCAATCTGGGCCATCTGGAGGGTGCGGCCGGCGTGACCGGATTGATCAAGCTGGTCATGATGCTGCGCGCCCGCCAGATCCCACGCCACCTGCATTTCCGGACGCCCAGCCCGCACATCCCCTGGTCCGACCTGCCGTTGCGGATTCCCGTCGCATCCGAACCTTGGGAACCAATCAACGACCGGCGCATCGCCTCGGTCAGTTCTTTCGGTTTCAGCGGCACTAACGCGCATGTGGTGGTGGAGGAGGCACCCCTGCATCACCCGCCGGAACCGGAGCCGGAAGCGGAGGCGGGTCTCATCACGCTTTCCGCCGCGGGCGAAGAGACCTTGCGACGTCTGGCATCGCATCATGCCGAGCGCTTGGGTCGCCCCGGCGCTCCTGCGCTGGCCGATCTGTGCCGTACGGCAAATGCCGGACGTGCGCAGCTACCCTTCCGCGCAACCGTGACCGCTGCGACGTCACAAGCGTTGCGAGATCCGATGCAGACGCTTGCGTCGGGCGCCGGCATGGTCGCCGGTCCGATCCGCAAGATCCCGCAAATCGCCTTTTTGTTCACTGGACAGGGCGCACAATTTGCCGGAATGGGCCGCGAGCTTTATACGCGGGCACCGGTGTTCCGGGACACGCTCGAGCGCGCCGCCGCACGGCTGGAGACGCGGCTTGATGCGCCGCTGCTCGACGTGATGTTCGGCGTAAACGGGACAGAGCGGCTGCTTGACCAGACACTCTATACGCAGCCGGCGCTTTTTGCTTTGGAATACGCGCTTGCACAGCTTTGGGCATCGTGGGGCGTGCAGCCGGACATGGTGATCGGCCACTCGGTCGGAGAGTTCGCCGCAGCCTGCGTCGCTGGAGTGATGAGCTTTGACGCGGCGCTGGATCTGGTGGCCGAGCGTGGCCGCCTGATGGATGCGTTGCCCGCAGGCGGCGGCATGCTGTCGGTGGCCGCTCCAGAGGCGACCGTGCGCGCAATACTGAAAGAAGGGCTCGATATCGCCGCAGTGAATGCGCCCGAGCAGACCGTCGTCTCGGGCTCGCAGGATGCGTTGGACCTGCTGGCTGCCGAGTTTGCCGCGCAGAATATCCAATTCCGTCGCCTGCCGGTTTCGCACGCCTTCCATTCCGCGCTGGTCGATCCCGCGCTCGACGCCTTTGAGACGGTTGCCAGTAATATACCCTACGGACGGCCCAGCCTGCGCCTGATTTCGAACCTCACCGGCAAGAGCGCCGATGCGGCGACAATCGGCACCGCGGCCTACTGGCGGCGCCACATGCGCGATGCGGTACGCTTTGCCGATGGCGCAACGGAACTTGCGCGGCTAGGTGCCACCGCCTTCCTTGAGGTCGGTCCGCAACCGGTGCTGACGGCGCTGACGCGCGAGACATTGGACGGTGATGGACTGGCCAACGGGGCCACTTTCGCCGCCTCGATGCGCCGTGGACGCAGCGAATGGGGTCAGATGCAGGACGCGCTTGGTGCGCTCTGGACAATTGGTGTCCCGGTCGACTGGAAGGCCGTCGAAGAACTGCGCGGCGGCCGGATCGTAGATATTCCGACCTACCCGTTCGCCCGTGACCGGCACTGGATCGCGCCGCGCGCGGATGCGCCGCAAACGGCGACCACCGCTCCGGGGCTGCTCGGCAGCGCGCTGCCCGTGGCGCTGGAAGAGGCGCGGATATGGCAAGGTTCAGCCTGCGCCAATGCGCCAGACTGGTTGGCCGATCACGTGGTGAACGGGCGCACAATTCTACCCGGCGCGGCGTTGCTGTCGATGATGAGCGCCGCGCAGATTGCGTCCCGCAAGGCGACGGATGGCGCCGTTGCGCTTGACGACATCGTGTTCGAGGCGCCGGTAGTGCTGCCGGGGGATGGCTCTGCCGTAGCGCTGCAAACCGTGACGCGCGACACGGTGATCACCGTGCACAGCCGCCTGAGCGAACAGGGCAACTGGCTGCGTCACGCATCCGCCAAACCGGCACAGACGCGCGCGTTGCCCGCGTTGCCAAAGGCGGGTCGCGGCGAGCGCGCCGATCCGTCAGACCTTTACAAAAGATTGCAGACGCAGGGGATCGCGCTTGGCCCGGCGTTCCGTGTGATCGAAGCGCTGAGCGTGATCGACGGCAGGGTGATCGGGGAAATCGCGTTGCCCGACACGGTTGCGCATGACCCGGCATTGCCGATACATCCGCTTCTGCTTGACGGCTGTTTGCAACTGATCGGGGTCGCACCGGTCACCCGCGCAGCAGGCGCTGGCGCGTTTCTGCCTTTCGCCGCCGACCGTTTCGCGCTGGACGGGGCGCCGGGTCGCCGCCTGCGTGTGCAAGTCGATGTGCGCTCCGCAGGCGCCGACATTCTTATCGGCGACATTCATGCCGAAACAAAAGAGGGGCGTCCGGTACTGGCGCTGACCGGTCTCAGACTGCGACGGCTGGCAGAGCGTCCGGCGCTGACGGCCGCTGGCAGACCCCTGCATGACGCGCTTTATGAAATGACGTGGGTTTCGCGCGCGGCGTTGCCCTCTCCCGAAAATCTGATCGCCGTGGCGGGGGTGCACAGTGACGATCTCGCCAGAAAGGCGGGTTTGGACCAGTACGACATCTTCGCGGATGCGTTGGATGCCGCCTGCATTCCAATTCTGCGCAAGACGTTCACCGATCTCGGGTGGCAGTACGCCGCAGGTGCGATGGTGGCGGAATCGGCAATGGCCAATCAACTGGGGATCGTCGACGGACACCGGCGGCTGTTCTCGCGCCTGCTTGAGATCCTTGCCGAGGCGGGCGACTTGCAGCGCGATGGCGATGTCTGGCGGGTTTTGCGCGCGCTCAGCCCGGTGGACGCGGTGGTGGACTTGAGGCAGATAGCCCCTGCCGCCGCGCTGCCCGAGGTAGAGATGCTGCTGCGTGCGGGCGCTGGCCTTGCGGATGCGCTGCGCGGGCGGGTCGATCCGCTGGACCTGCTGTTCCCGGGCGGCGATACCCGAACCGCCGAAGACCTTTATGGCACAGTCCCGACTTCGGTTTATTACAATGGCCTGATAGCGGAAATCCTGTCTCTGATTTCCAGCATCGACCGCCCCCTGCGTATCCTAGAGATCGGAGGCGGCACCGGCGGCACCACCGCGCGCGTGATCGACAGGCTCCCTGCCGGGACACATTATGTCTTCACCGATGTCGGCCCCAGTTTTGTTGAACGCGCGCAGGAGCGTTTCGGCGATAGGGAGGGCATGCACTTCCAAGTGATTGATCTGGAACGCGAACTGGTCGATCAGGGGATCAATCCGGGATCGTTCGACGTGGTGATCGGCGCCAACGTGGTGCATGCAACACGCGATCTTGCCGCGACTTTGGCGCGGATACGGCGCGTGATGGCGCCCGATGCGCGTCTGATTTTACTCGAGGTCACGTCGCCGCGACGGTGGTTCGATCTGACTGTCGGCCTGACCTCAGGGTGGTGGGCCTATAGCGACACCGATCTTCGCAGTGGTGGCCCGCTTTTGGACCGGCAAAGCTGGCTGGACCTGCTGAAAACCGCAGATTTCACTACGCCAGAAGCACTGGACGGCGATCCGGATCTGCCGGGCAGCCGGGCACGGCAGGCGGTGCTGGTTGCTGGCGTCGGCGGCAACCTGCGGGACCGCTGGTTAATCGTGCCCGATTCCGACGCGCTTGCGGCCAGCCTGCGCGACGCGCTCGTCCTGGCCGGAGCGTGCGCCGAGGTAATCGATCCCGGCGAAGGCGTTGTCGCAACGCTGACGCGTTTGGCTCAGGCCGGGACGTCGCCCGACCGGATCGTCGTTCTGGGCGGCGCAGAGCGGCAATCACCGGCGGACCGCGCAGCGGCGGCGCTGGAGACCATTCAGGCCGTCGCAGATGCCGCACCCGGCGCAAGGCTGACCCTGATCACCCGGGGCGCGGACCGGGTGGCGCGCCAGCACGACACGCCGCGCGCCGAAGAAGCGGCTGTGGCCGGTCTCGCCCGGAGCGTGGCGTTGGAGCTGCCCGATCTTGACTGTCGGCGCATCGACATCGCGCCCGGATCGGAGGATCCGGCGCGCCTCGCGGCCGCCCTGCTGGAAGCGCCGGATGAGCCGGAATTGGCGCTGCGGGGCGCGTCCCGTCTTGTTGCGCGCCTCACATCCTGGGTGCCGTCCCCGGCCAGTGACCATGACCAGACAAGCTGGAGACTGGTGAACAAGGTGCCGGGCACGCTGGAGCGTCTGGAACGCGCCGCGCTGACGCGGCGCGCCCCTGGCGCGGGCGAAATTGAGATCGCGGTCGAGGTGGCCGGGCTGAACTTTCGCGACGTGTTGAACGCGCTTGGCGAATATCCGGGGGCGCCGCCGCTGGGCGGCGAATGTGCGGGCCGCGTTGTGGCCTTGGGCGCGGATGTGCAGGGCATCGCATTGGGCGATGCCGTGGTCGGCATGTCCCCGGGTGCGCTGGCCTCGCATCTGACCCTTCCGGCAGCGCTGACCGCGCCTTTGCCGGAAAATTTCGACATGATTGATGGCGCGGCCTTCGCCATTCCCTTCGTCACGGCCGATTACTGCCTGCGCGAAGTGGGACACCTGCGCGCGGGCGAGCGTGTGCTGATCCATGCGGCAGCGGGCGGGGTTGGAATGGCCGCCCTACAGATCGCGCTCGCGGCTGGCGCCGAGGTGTTCGCCACCGCGGGCAGCGAAGAAAAGCGTGCCCTTATGCGCGCGCTGGGTGCAGCACACGTGATGGATTCCCGCAGCCCCGGCTTTGTGGATGAAGTGCTGAAGGCCACCGGCGGGCGCGGCGTCGATCTGGTTCTAAATTCGCTCTCTGGCGAGATGGCGGATGCCAGCCTGAAATCGCTGGCCGCGGGCGGGCGCATGATCGAACTGGGCGTTCGCGATCTGCGCGAACCGGCGACGCTGTCCGGTATTGCACCCGGTATCCGCTATTTGCCTGTCAACTGGGGTGACGTGGCGGACCAGGATCCCGAGCGCATCGGCGCGATTCTGCGGCGGGTTCTGACGGAACTTGACGCAGGTCGGCTGACGCCGTTGCCGCGGCAGAGCTTTGCGATGAACGATGTAGAAGAGGCGTTCCGCCTCATGTCGCGGGGCGAGCATGTGGGCAAGATCGTCCTCACGCTTACCCATCAACCTGTTCGGATCCGCCCGTCGGGCACCTATCTGGTGACCGGTGGCTTCTCCGGGCTTGGGTTCGACACCGTTCAGCGTCTGGCCAAAGACGGCGCGGGCCGGATCGTCGCCACTGGACGCCGCGCCCTGACGCCCGCGACCAAATCAATGCTGGACGAAATGCGCGCCGAAGGCGTGCGGATCGACACGTATAACGTCGATGTCACCGACCCGGCGGAAATGGCGGGCCTCGTCGCTGACATTCGCCGGGAGGGTCCGCCGCTGCGCGGTGTCATCCACGCGGCGGGAACATTGTGCGATGCCGGTATTACATCGCAGGACCGCAAGACGATCGAGACCGTGATGGCGGCAAAGTTTGTCGGAACATCGCTGCTGGAACGCCTGACGCGGGCCGATCCGCTGGATGTCTTCTGTGCGTTCTCTTCGCTGGCGTCTATTCTTGGCGCGCCGGCCCAAGCCAACCATGCGGCGGCCAACGCCGCAATGAACGCGCTGATGCGTAGGCGCGCGGCGTGCGGTTTGCCCGGACTGGCGATCGCATGGGGGCCTTGGAGCGGCATCGGCGCCGCCGCCGACCCGGCAACTATCGAGCGCCTCTCAGAACAGGGTATCGGGGCGCTGTCCCCCTCTGAGGGGCGCGCCGCCTGTGCCTATCTCATGCGGGACGCCAGCGGCGAAGTGGCTGTCGGCCCGATTGACTGGGAGCGACTGACAGCATGGCGCGGCGGCGCGGCGAATCCCGTCTTTCCCTCTGCGGTGCAGCCCGTATCGGCCGAGGACGCACCGCGCCCGAAACAGGCTGCGGCGCCGGAAGCGGGCCAGAACGGGGACGACATCCTGCAACGGATTGCAGCGGCACCGCCCGATCGCAAGCGCAAGACACTTGACGACTTTCTTGAGGACACGATACGCAGATCCTTTGCCCTGCCAGAGGGACGCAAGCTTGATCCCGCCACGCCGTTTGGTGAACTCGGCCTCGACTCGCTCTTGGCCATTGAACTGCGGAACCGCATCGGCAAGTCTCTGGGACGGCGACTGCCCGCGACGATGCTGTTCGAAAACCCGTCGCTAGCCGAACTGGGGTCTGCGCTGATGGTCGAATTGGGGCTGGATGAAAATCCGCCGGCGCGCCGCGAAACGGAGGCACCGGCGGATGTGTTTGAGGGTCTCGCAGACATGAGCGACGATGATCTCGAACGTTTGTTGCAGCTGGACGGCAACCCGAATGACGAGGCAGAGACATGAACGCTTTTCTCCAACGGATCAAAGGCTTGTCGCAGAAACAGCTTGCTGTGCTGGCGCTGCGCCTCAATGACGAACTGGAGCAGGCATCCGGCCGCCGTGCCGCTCCCGTTGCCGTCGTGGGCATCGGCTGCCGTCTTCCTGGGGGCATAACCGGGCCGGACGAATACTGGCGATTTCTGACGGACGGCAGCGAAGCCATAAGCGAGGTTCCCCGGGACCGCTGGGACAGCGCGGCGTGGTTCGACCCCGACCCGGACGCGCCGGGAAAAATATCGGCGAATCTGGGTGGATTTCTGGATGATGTAGCCGGTTTCGACGCCGAACATTTCGGCATCACCCCGCGCGAAGCGGCGACGATGGACCCACAACAACGCCTGCTACTAGAGGTCGCGTGGGAGGCGTTTGAGCATGCCGGGATCGACCCGTCCAGCCTGTCTGGCAGCGCGACCGGAATCTTTGTCGGCGTCTGCAACACCGATCACTTCCAACGGGTTCTGAAACGCGGGCCCGAGGCGATAGACGCCTATGTCGCGTCGGGGAATGCGCCCAGCGTGGCGGCAGGCCGAATTTCCTACACGCTCGGGTTGGCCGGACCCTGCTTTGCGGTCGATACGGCCTGCTCGTCCTCGCTGGTGGCTTTGCATCAGGCAATCATGGCCTTGCGGGCCGGATCTTGCGACCTGGCGCTTGCCGGGGGCGTCAACGTGATCTGCGAGCCGGGCACGATGGTATCGCTGTCCAAGTCAGGCATGCTTGCGCCGGATGGCCGCTGCAAGGCCTTCGACGAAGCGGCAGACGGCTTTGCGCGCGGCGAGGGGTGCGGCCTTGTTGCGCTGAAGCGCCTGAGTGACGCGGTACGCGATAACGACCGGATTCACGCGGTCATCCGCGGCAGCGCCCTGAACCACGACGGGCGCAGCGCGGGACTGACCGTACCCAGTCGTCATGCACAGGAATCGGTGATCCGCGCGGCCCTCGCCGATGCCGCAGTTTCCCCCGAGGATGTCGGCTATGTCGAGGCGCATGGCACCGGCACAAGGCTGGGTGATCCGATCGAGATTCGCGCCCTGTCCTCGGCACTGACGCGCGGACGACAGCCGGGTCGGCCGCTGATCGTGGGATCCGCCAAGACCAATTTTGGCCATCTCGAAAGTGCCGCAGGCATCGCTGGGGTCATCAAGACAATCCTCGCTCTGAAGAACGGCCAGATCCCTCAGCACCTGCATTTTCACAGCGGCAACCCCGAGGTCGACTGGGACCGGGCAGGCATCGAAATTGCCGGCACGGCGCGGGATTGGCCCAGTTGGACAGAGCGGCGCATCGCCGGTGTAAGTTCCTTTGGCTTTAGCGGCACCAATGCGCATGTGATACTTGAATCGGCGCCTCCAATCGCGCGCGAAGCTCAACCCGAACGCGCGCGCTGTCTGCTGGTATCGGCCCGCACCGAAGCGGCGTTGACGGACCAGGCCGGGCGGCTGAGCCTGGCATTGCAGGCCGGCGATGCGGAATTCGCTGCAATCACCGCGACCCTATCGACCGGGAGGGCCCGCTTGCCCGAACGTATGGCCGTGGTCGCACGCTCCGCAGAAGAGGCCGCAGAGGTTCTGGAGACAGTGGCGGCAGGGCGCGCGGATGACCGGGCGCAGCGCGGCCATGTGGAACCGGGCGAAACCAACGGGGTGGTGTTTCTGTGTACTGGCCAGGGGGTGCAATATCCCGGCATGACGCGGTCGCTCTTTGCGGGTTCGAAGGTATTTAGGGAGGTCATTGAACGTTGCGACGCCGCGCTAGGCTCGCAAGAGGGCGGGCAACGTTTGATTGACGTTCTGCACAGGGACAACGGCCGGCCAAGCGACCTTCATCGCACCGAATGGACCCAGCCCGCGCTCTATGCGGTCGAGTGCGGGCTTGCCGCGCTCTGGCGCTCCTGGGGTGTGCAGCCGGCGGCGGTCATCGGGCATTCGGCCGGCGAACTGGCAGCAGCAAGCATTGCCGGCGTGTTCACGCTTGAGGACGGGCTGAAACTGGCCGCGCGCCGCGGGCGCCTTCTGTCGCGTCTGCCCGAGGGCGGCGCGATGGCTGCTCTGTTCATGGGACAGCAGGACGCGGAGCGGGTCATTGCCGCCCACGCCGACAAAGTGTCGATCGCTGCTGTGAACGCGCGGGACAGCGTGGTCATTTCGGGGGCCGTCGTTGGCGTCGATGCGGTGTTGGACGATCTTGCGCGTGCAGGGGTCCAGGGCCACAGGCTGCACATTTCTTTTGCGGCGCATTCGCCCATGGTCGATGGCGCGCTTGAGGACATGGCGCGCGCCGCAGCGGACATCCCGGCGCAGAGCCCCACGGTGCCCGTTGCCTGGAATCTGACCGGCGGCGCGGCGCTGCCCGGCGGCGCACCGGACCCAAGCTATTGGAAGCGCCATCTACGCGAACCGGTGCGCTTTGCAGACGGAATGTCACGGTTGCGTGCCGACGGACACAGGGTATTTCTGGAGATCGGCCCGCATCCGGTACTGTCGGCGTTGGCGGCGCGTGACACTGATGCTTTTGAGCCAGCAGACAGGCCGATCTATCTTGGCTCGCTGCGGCGGGACCACGATGATTTGACGGAAATCTCACGCGCGCTGGCGGGTCTTTATGTGAATGGCGTGCCGGTGGACTGGGCCGCCACATGCGATACGCCGCGCCTTCGGCCGGTGGCGCTGCCGACCTACCCGTTCGAACATCGCCGTTTCTGGATCGACCCGCCCGACAGAGCGCAGGCCGCTTTCGCGCCCGTACGCGGGCATCAAACGATACCGGGACGGCGCCTCGACATGCCCGATCCGGTCTACGAGGCCGATTTGTCGACCTCGACCCTACCCTGGCTTGCCGAACACGAGGTAAAAGGGCACGCGTTTGTTGCCGGTCCGGTCTATCTGGCGCTGGCGGTCTCGGCGGCGCAGGACGCACTGGCCCGGTCTGACTGGGACATCGCCGATTTCAACATCGCAGCGCCCCTGCGCGCCGACGACAAGCCGCTGCGGGTGCAGACCCGCCTGAACCAGACAGCGGATGGATCGGTTTATTTTACGACCCACAGCAGGCCCCGTGACAGCGCCGATCATGTCTGGATACAGCACGCAACAGGCAGGTTGGTGGCGCGTACGGCGCCGGCGGGCCAGCCTCGCAAGGACATCGTTGACGTGGCACGGCGGCTGGCAGACGAGAAAAGCGCACAGGCACATCTGAACCGGGTCGCTGCGCTGGGCATCAACCTGACTGGACGTTTTCGCAGCCTGCAACGCCTCCACCGGGTGGATGGTGAGGTATATGCACGGATCGGGCGCGAGGACGCAGCGGACGCAATCGGGATGCCGTTCTGCGATCCGGGTCTGCTGGACGGAGTATTGCAGGCCGCGGGGGCGGCGTTGCCGCTGCGCGATGCGCAAGCGGGCAAGCTGTTCTTCCTGACGGCGGTGGAGCGGATTGTGCTGTACGCGCCCCTGCCCGCCCCAATCTGGTGCCACGCCCGCCTGCGCTCAGGCTCGGATGGATCCGTGTATCACGTCGATGTCACGGTCTTCGACGATGACGGCCAAGACCTTGGCCGATTGACCGGCGTACGGCTGACTGCGCAGGCGCAGGACATGCCTGACAGGGCGGCGGCACCGCAGCATTACGGTCTTGACTGGCACGCCGCGCCCCTGCTTTTGCCCGCAGCACGGCACTTGCGCGCGCCGGATGCGGATAAAAACGACCTCGGTGACCGGTTTCAGCACCTTGCATCTCAGCACGATCTTGGCCTCTATGACCGGCTATTGCCCGTGCTGGACCGGCTCGTTCGGGCCTATATTGTCACGGCTCTGATCCGTCTGGGCGTCAATGCCCTGCCGCGCGGTCGGCACGAGATTGCGGCATTGGCAGAGCATCTGGCAATCGTTCCGGGTCAAAGGATGCTGTTCGCCCGGCTGATCGAAATACTCGCTCAAGGGGGGCTGCTCGACACCCAGGATGGGCATGTGGTGCTGGACGCAGCTTTGCCTGACGACGATGCCGCCACGCTGCACGTCATCGCCGAAAATGAGTTCGGCAGAACGCCGGAGCTGGCCATTCTGGAACGTTGCGGCGCTGCGGTGGGCGATGTGCTGACCGGCAGTGCCGATCCGCTTGACTGCCTGTTTCCCGGAGGGTCACTAACCGAGGCAAGGCAGCTTTATGTCGAGACGCCCTTTGCCCGCACTTTTAATGGAACGATCAGCGCCATGCTGGAGCGTCTGATCCAGGACGTCCCGGCCGGTGAAGGGCTGCGTGTGCTGGAGATCGGCGCTGGCACCGGCGCAACGTCAGAGGCCGCGCTATCCGCGTTGGAGGGCCGCATCGACGCGTATCATTTCACCGATGTGTCGCAGCACTTCCTCGACGCGGCGCTTCGGCGCTTTGGCGCGCGCGCCGGGTTCACCGCAGGGCTGCTGGATATCGAACGCGATCCGGCTTCGCAGGACGTCTTGCGCGGCCAGTACGACATCGTGATCGCGGCGAACGTGTTGCACGCAACGCGCGACCTTGCCCAGAGCGTGTCCAATGCCACCAGCCTACTGGCGCCCGGCGGAGTGATCGTGATGCTGGAAGGCGTCAGGCCCGAGCCTTGGGTCGACCTGACTTTTGGAATGACACCGGGCTGGTGGCGGTTTTCGGACCGGGATCTGCGCCGCGACTACCCGCTGATCGCGGGCGCAAAATGGCGCGAGTTGCTGGGCAACGCCGGTCTGACCGACGTCGCCTCTGTCGGCGGATCAGAAGACTTAGGCCGGGGCGCAGCGCAACAGCTGTTGATCGCAGCGCGCAAGCCGCTGCTGCGGCCACGCCGCGTCGCGCTGCTCGGGGTCGAGGGCGCGTTCGGCACCGCGCTCAAGGCCGCGCTGGCCGCCGAAGGCGCGGTGGTTGTACGATCCGCAGATGCAGCCGACGAAATCGTTGATCTGTCGGTGATGCAGCTCGTGGAAATCGACGAAACGGCAGTCGATCTGGAACGCCAGATCGAAGAGGTTGCGGTGCTGGCACCGCTGGAACAATTGCAGCGACTTGCGCGGGACGGGGCCGGCGGGCGTCTGTGGATTGCGACCTGTGGCCTTCACACCGTGGGCACGCAGACACCCCTGCGCGCGGCGCGCTGGCAGTCACCAGTTGCCGGGCTGGGCCGCGTCGCGGCGCTGGAGATGCCTGATATGTGGGGCGGGCTGATTGACCTGGACCCGGGCGCCGCCCCAGAGGCGAATGCAGCGGCACTCGCCCGCAGTCTGCTATCGGACGACACCGAAGATCAATGCGCCTGGCGGCGGGGAATCTGCCATGTTCCAAGGCTGGTGCAGAGACCCGCGCCCGACGCCGCGCCCGGTAATCCGCCCGGCAAGCTAGATCAGAACGGCACCTACGTGATCACCGGCGGGTTCGGCGGCATTGGCGCGGAACTTGCCCGGGCGCTTGCAGACCGCGGCGCGGGCCGGATCGCATTGCTGGGCCGCAATCCCGACGAGAATGGCCCTGCCATGGCCGCAGTGCGCGCCGCCGGGGCCCAGGCCGTCGCCGTTCAGGTGGATGTCTCGGATCACATAGCGCTGGCCAAAGCGCTGGCCGATTTGACGCAGGAGGGTGGGCCGATCCGCGGAGCGTTCCACGCGGCGGCGCATCTGGACGCGGCACCGCTGGCCGAGCTGACCCCCGCGCGGGTCCGGGCGATGCTGCGCCCCAAGATCGCCGGAACGCTCGCGCTGGAGCGACTGCTGGCCCAGCACGGTGCGGAATTCCTTGTCCTGTTCTCATCAACGACGTCGCTGCTGGGGGCGCAGGGCTTTGCCCACTACGCCGCCGCCAATGCGTTCTTGGACGCCAGTGCATCGTCTCCTGACCGGGGCCTCAAGGTCATCCCAATCGGCTGGGGCACGTGGGAGGTTATGCGGCTGGCGTCGGAGGAGGCACAGCGCAGCTTCGGTGCGCAAGGTTTGCGTCCGATGCCCGCAGACGCGGCGATTGATGCACTATTTGGCATACTTGGCGGCACTGGCAGCCACCGCTTGGTGGCCGATATCGACTGGACCAGGCTGGTCGAACTGCACGAGACCCGCCGTGCCCGCCCGATGCTGTCGCGACTTGGCCAGCAGGAAGCCACGCAATCCGCCCCAGCGGGTGCCAACACCGAAACGAAAGCGGACACAGACCAGTCGGCAGCATTTCTGGCGCGGATCAAGGCCGCCCCTGCCGCCGCGCGGCTTGGCATGCTTGAGACCGTCGTTGCGTCCGAGGCGGCCGCGGCGATGGGCCGGGGCGACGGCCATGACGTCGCGCGCAATCGCGGCCTGTTCGATATGGGTATGGACAGCCTCATGTCGGTCGAGCTGCGCCGCCGACTCGAAAAGGCGACCGGCCTGACGCTGCCCGCAACCCTGACGTTCAACTACCCAACGGTAAACGCGCTGGCCCGCTTTATCGACGCACATCTTCAGACCCAACCGCAGCCGCAGGCAGTGGCGCCGCCCCAGCGCACCACCCCGCCCGCGCCCGATGCGCCTGCCGCCGACCCCGGCACGGGCGACGAGGACGATCTTATCGCCCGGCTGCGCGCCCGGCTGGAGGAATTGCGATGACTGGCCATCAGCGCTGCACGTACTACTTGCCAAGGTTTCCAGACCTATGGACCCTGATCGCCCTGCCGGGTGCGGTTTTGCTGGCGGGATACTTGGCATTTCAGGTAATCTGGCCGCGGTATTTGGTGGAGATTGCACTGATGCTGATCATGCTCGCGTCATGGATCACTGCCATGTGGATGAGCGCCGAGATGGTGATACCCGGCTGGGTCTGGAGCGCGCCGATTCTGATCGTCGCATTCTCGGCGCTGTTAAGGCGCGAACGCGCAAGCCGGAAAATCACGCTGGCCGCAACGGCGTGCAGGCTGGTGCTATCCTTCTGCCGTCACGTGGTGATGACGCGCTCACCGCGCAAGGAACCGACACGCGCTACCCTTTGCTACACCGCATTTGGGGTGTTCGCGGCACGGGCAGCCCTCTATCACGGGGTCTCGAAGCCCCTGAGGATGACCGTCATGGCGCTGTTCGCTTGTGTCGGAGGGATCGGGCTGATCGGCCTTTGGCTGCTGGATCAGGCGATGGTTTATACCTCACTGGCCAAAACTGCGCCACTTTTTCTGGCACAGATGCCATTTTCCTTGGCGCTGGGCAGCATCGTCGGCCACAATGATCCTGATAACCGTTCCTTATTTCATCTGGCGATCATATACGTTGCCAGCGCCATTCCATTTTTCACAATTCATTCCTTTTTCCGCGTGAGAGTGAGCCAATGAACGAACACAGACAAATGCTTCAGAACGCTCTGGATGCAATCGAGAGCCTCCAGCGCAAACTGAAGCTTGTGGAAAGCGCGGCCACACAGCCGATTGCCGTCGTGGGCTGCGGAATGCGTTATCCGGGCGGCGTCGAGACTCTCGAAGATTTCCGCGAACTTCTGGAAAACCGGGTCAACGCCGTGCGTCAAGTGCCCCAGGACCGTTGGGACGCCGACGCGTATTTCTCGCCCGATAGTGACGCGCTGGGCAAGATCATCACCAAAAAGGGGGGCTTTCTCAATCAGATTGATCAATTCGATCCGGCAGCATTTGGCATCTCGCCGCGTGAGGCAAAATCGCTTGATCCGCAGCACCGGCTACTGCTCGAAACCGCGCATGAGGCAATGGAAACCGCAGCGATCGCGCCGGATTCCCTGACCGGCAGCCGGACCGGCGTGTTCGTCGGCGTTTCGACCAATGAATATGCAAGGCTGATGTACGCAGCCGGAGTGCGCGACTCCGACATCTATTCGGCCACGGGCGGCGCGCTGAACGCGGCGCCAGGGCGGATTTCCTTTACCTACGGATTCAACGGCCCTTGCGTGGCTGTCGACACGGCGTGCTCTTCGTCACTCAATGCCATCCATCTTGCCTGCCAGAGCCTGCGTCGCGGCGAAAGTGATCTGGCGCTGGCGGGCGGGGTTGCGGTGATCGCGATGCCGGACGCGATGATCCTGTTCTCGCGCTGGGGGATGCTGTCTCCGGACGGCGCCTGCAAGACCTTCGACGCCTCGGCGAACGGATTCGCCCGCGGCGAAGGCTGCGGCATGATCGCGCTGAAGCGGCTGTCAGACGCGCATGCAGACGGCAATCCGATCCTCGGCGTGATCGTTGGCACCGCGACCAATTCCGACGGCCGCTCCAGCGGCATGACGGTGCCGAACGGACCGGCGCAAGAACGCATGCTAAAAAGCGCGCTGACTGATGCAGGGCTGAAACCGGACGACATCGATTATGTCGAGGCGCACGGCACTGGCACACCGATCGGAGATCCGATCGAGGTGGGCGCACTGGGCGCGGTGTTCTGCGCGGGACGCGCGTCCGGGCAACCGCTGCGCATAGGGTCGCTGAAGACGAATATCGGCCATGCAGAGGCGGCCGCCGGGATTGGTGGCCTGTTGAAAATTATTACCTGCATGAAATCGGAAACGATTTTTCCGCAACTGCATTTCAACGATCCCAATCCGGGGATCGACTGGGACAGGCTGCCGCTGAGGGTGGTCAGCCAGGCCGAACCCTGGCCCCGGCGGAACACACCGCGCCGGGCGGGCGTCAGCGCTTTTGGCTTCAGCGGCACGAATGTCCATATCATCCTTCAGGACGCTCCGGCGCCGCCCGAAATGCCCGCCGAAACGCCAGCCGTCGCAGGGCCGGACGCGCCCTTCCCGGTCGTCCTGTCGGCGGGAACAGATGCGGCGCTGCGCAACCTTGCGGCGCGGCATGCCGATTTTCTTTCAGGTGCCAATCCGCCCGCCGCCCGCGATCTGGCGCGCACGCTGGCCGAGGGGCGGTCGCACCTGCCGCGACGCGCGGCACTGGTCGTCCGGGGGGCTGATGAGATGAAAGAAGGTTTGCGCGCCATCGCCGACGGCGCCCCTCTGCCCGGCACGGCATCCGGCATTGCCCGTTCCGGCGCCGCACCGCGGGTGGCATTCCTGTGCACGGGGCAAGGATCGCAATATGCCGGGATGGCACAGGGCCTCTACCAGAGCGAAGCCGTGTTTCGCGCCTCAATCGACCGCTCCTCCGAGATCCTTTGTGACGTGCTGCCGCAGCCACTGACCGAGATCCTGTTCCCATTAGATCCCGAAGCCAGCCCGATTTCGCAAACCGCTTTTACGCAGCCTGCGCTTTTTGCCGTAGAATACGCCATGGCCCAGCTTTGGCAGTCTTGGGGCGTCACGCCGTCGGTCGTTTTGGGCCACAGCATCGGCGAATATGTCGCCGCCTGCCTGGCCGGAGTGATGGATCACGAACAAGCGTTGCGGCTGGTGGCCGAACGCGGACGAATGATGCAACAATTGCCGGCGGGCGGCGCGATGGCCGCGATCTTTGCGCCCGAAGCGCAGGTGGCTGACGCCATCGCCGGACGCGCGGAGGACCTTGCGGTCGCCGGCATCAACGCGCCCGGGGAAATTGTAATCTCTGGCAGTCACGAGGCCGTCGAGGCGGCACTGGCGCAGTTCGACGCGAACGGAGTCCAGTCCAATCGCCTGACCGTCAGCCACGCCTTCCACTCGCCGCTGCTCGACCCGATGCTGGATGCATTCGAGGCCTTCGCCGCCGGTCTGGATTTCAAAGAGCCGCATACGCCGCTAATCTCGAACCTGACCGGGACCGCCTTCGCCGCCGGGCAGGCCCCGAACGCGAAATACTGGCGCGACCACGCGCGCGGCGCCGTCCGCTTTGCCGATTGTATCGCCGCCGTCGAGGCTGCCGGGGCGGACATTCTGATCGAGATCGGCCCGCATCCGGCGCTTCTGGGGCTGGCTGCCCGTGCCCGACCGGAGGCAACCTGGCGCAGCCTGCCGACGTTGCGCCGAGGACAGGACGCTGCAACGACCACGATGCGCGCCCTGACCGAAGCCTATGCCGCCGGTGTGGACATTGACTGGCCAGGTGTGTTCCGGGGCCGTGGTGGACGCCTGATCGCCGCACCGACCTATCCGTTCCAGCGCGAACGGTACTGGTTTGATACGCCGCCGCAAGCGCTCGCGCGGCAGGTGGACCTGATCCACCCGCTGCTCGGCGCGGTACAGCAGACCCCGCCGCCGAACAGCGCGTTCCTAAATACAATCCAGGCGGATAATCCGCCCTACCTCGCCGATCACACCATCCTCGACCACGTTATTTTCCCGGCCACGGGTTACGTGGAGATGGCGCTCGCAGCCGCCGGGGCAACGAACGGCGCCAAACCTGTTGTCATTGAGGGGTTGCATATCGACGCGCCGCTGGCGCTTCCGCAGGGCGAAATGCGCTCGGTTCATACCGAAATGAGCCGCGGCAAGGACGGTGCCTTCGCCGTGAACATTCGCCAACTGCCCGCCGATCCCACCGGCGGGTGGCGCACCCTCGCCCACCTGTCACTGAGATGGGACCGCACCCAAACCGCAGGCAACGTGCCCGGCGCCGCAGAGGCCGCACAGCGCTGCGACAGGCCGGTTGATATCGGAAAGCATTACGCGGACCTGACCGAACTGGGTGTGCAATACGGTCCCGCCTTCCTTGGCCTTGCATCGATCAGCAAGGGCGACGGCATTGCGGTGGCGACTGTCGATCTGTCGCAGGCAATTCCGGACTTCGAAGATTACAGGCTGCATCCGGCGCTGTTGGACAGCGCATTCCACGCCGTCAGCGCCATCGTCGCTGATCGCGAGGAAAAGCGGCTCTACCTACCTGTGTCCATCGACGCAATCCACTGGTGGCGCAATGCGCCGCCAAAAGTCCGCGTCGTCGCGCAACTGCGCACTCAGGACGAAAGCGAAATCGTGGCCGATCTGCGGATCGAAACCGAGGACGGAGAGCCGGTCGCCGGGGTCTACGGCTTGCACGCCCGTATCGCCAGCCCCTCAGCGCTGGCGCAGATGCTGGCGAATGAGAAGATAGCACTGCAAAACCTGACACTTTGCTGGGAGGACATTCCGCGCAGCACGGCCGCTCCGATCAGCGGGCTTGTGGTGCTGGGCGCGGGTGGCACGGTTTCGGCCAGTGTCGCCGACGCGCTCGATGCGCGCCTGATAACAGCAGACGAATTGCCAGAGGCGGTTACGGCGCAAGCCCCCGAATGGGTCATCGACTGCACCGCCGCCGATGCGCCGTCCGATGCGCGGGCGCTCTACAGCGCGCTGTTGGCGACGGTACAGACGCTGGACGGCGTTGCACCCGCCGCCGGGCTGTGCGTGCTCACCCATGGCGCGCGCCGCGTCCGGCCCGAGGAAGCGCCCGATCCCGATACCGGCGTCGCAGTTGGCCTTGGTCACGTGATCGACATGGAACGGCGCACCGCGCCGCTGGTGCAACTGGACCTGGATCCTTTCGCGCCCGTCGATCCGCAGGCGGTGCTTGACGCGCTGGCGCAATCGGGGACCGATCCCGAACTCGCTCTGCGCGCCGGCGGCTTCGTTGCCCCCCGTCTTCGCCCGTTGCAGCCCGGCGAGCCGCGCGAAGAGTCCAGCCGAAGCGCGCTGCGCTTTACCGAGCGCGGCGACCTGGACCGCCTGCATCTGGCGCAAGAGCCGCGCAAGAGCCCCGGCAAAGGCGAGGTCGAGATTGCGGTGCGGGCCACCGGCCTTAATTTCCGCGATGTCCTGAACGCGCTGGGCATGTACCCCGGCGATCCGGGTGCGCTCGGCAGCGAATGTGCAGGCGTAATCACACGGGTCGGAGAGGATGTGGAGGGGTTGAAGCCCGGCGACCCGGTGGTCGCGCTGGCGGGCGACAGCTTTGCCAGCCACGTGACAGTTTCCGACCGCTTTGTCCTGCCCAAACCGGATCAGATCAGCTTTGCCGATGCAGTCACCATCCCCAATACATACCTGACTGCCGCACTTTGCTACGCCACCGCCGGCGGCATACGGCCCGGCCAGCGCGTGCTGGTGCATGCGGCGGCCGGCGGCGTCGGTCTGGCCGCATTGCGGCTGGCAGTGCGCGCCGGGGCCGAGGTCATCGCCACTGCCGGGTCGGATGCAAAGCGCGCCTTTGTCCTGCGCGAGGGTGCTAAACACGCCTTCGACTCGCGCTCTCCCAGCTTCGGAGACGCAGTTACCAAGGTCACCGACGGCGAAGGCGTTGACATCGTCATCAACGCCCTATCCGGCGAGATGATCGCGGCGGGGATGCGTGTGACCCGGTCCGGCGGTGCTTTCCTGGAGATCGGAAAGAACAATATCTGGACCCCGCAGGAAGCCACCGAACGCGCGCCACATGTGCGCTATTCCATCGTCGATCTGGGCGAACAAATCCTTTCGGACCCGGCCGAGGTACGCCGTTCGTTCCAAAGAATTATGTCGGATATCGAGGCAGGCGTGCTGGAGCCTCTGCCGGTCCAGACCTTCCCGCTGAAAAATGCGCGCGACGCGTTCCGCTTTATGGCCAATGCCCGGCACACCGGCAAGATCGCCCTGATCGCGGAGCCGGAAGCAGGCGCAGGTATGACGGTGCGGCCGGACGGTTCTTATCTGGTCACCGGAGGTCTGGCCGGGATCGGGCTGGCCGCCGCCGAACGGCTGGCCACGCGCGGCGCCGGCGAGGTCATCCTGGTAGGCCGTTCGGGCGACAGCGACGAAGCACAGGCTGCCGCCGCGGCACTGGCCGATGCAACAGGAGCAAAGGTCCGCGCGCTGGCGTGCGACGTCTCGGACGCGTCTTCCGTTTCTGCCATGGTGGCCGATCTGGCTGCGTCGGCGCTGCCGCTGCGCGGCATCGTCCATGCCGCAGGCGTGCTCGACGATGCCCCCCTCCCCGACCAGACGCCAGAGAGCTTCGACCGGGTGGCAGGCCCCAAGATCGCCGGTGCGCGCAACCTGCTCGCGGCAACGCGACGGGCGCCCTTGGACTTCGTAGTGCTCTACTCGTCAAGCTCCGCCGCTCTCGGCTCGCCTGGTCAGGCCAACTATGCCGCGGCGAATGCGTGGCTCGACAGTGTCGCGCTTCGCGAGCGGGCTGAGGGCCGCCCGGTCACCAGCGTCGCATGGGGCGCGTGGGGCGATGTCGGTATGGCCGCCCGTCTGCCTGACACAACTCGCGAAAGATGGAAGCGCGTGGGCCTTGGTCTGCTCGGCACCGAGGAAGCTTTGGATACGCTGGAGAAGGTTGTGGGGCAAGAGGTGCCCTTCGCCCTGATCGCGCGGCTGGATCTGGCCCAGATTGCCGCCAACGGATCGTGCCGGATCCAGGCGCTGCTTGACCAGCTCCGGTCCGAGACCGCAACCGGACCCGAGGAAAATCACGAGGAGGACGCGCAACACATTCTCGACGCCGATCCGGCAGAGCGGCCTGACCTGCTTCTGGACTTTGTCACCACGCAAGTGGCGCGTGTGCTCGGCTACAATGCCTCGGCGCTTGAAACAGACCGGCCGTTTTCGGATCTAGGGTTCGACTCGCTCATGGCGGTGCAACTGCGCAACTCGATCCGGGCCGGGCTGGGCTTGGAGTTGTCGCTGCGCGATCTTCTGGGTGGGGCGACGGCCTCGGGGACGGCGGCACAGCTGAACGAACTTATGACGACGTCAGCCGACGCGAGCGAGGAAGCCTGGGATGAAACCGTGATCTGATGCGCAATCCGCCTGAGCTTGGACACCTGTATTGCGAGAAAATCACAGCTTGCGGCAAACCTGCGTGATTGGCATGTCAGAGCATGAGATCTGCATCGCGGATTTCCACCAGCGTCTGGACGACCAATTTCAACTTACCGGGTACTCCCGCATACGAGTTCCGGGTTAATCAGGCAAAGCACTTTTTGAAGGCTGATCACCCCCTGCGGCGCTCAGCTTTACAAACCAGTCGACAGAGTTCCGGCGCAAGTTGACCCCAGGTTCAACTTCTCGGCCTCCAAAACGGCGTCAGTTTGTCTCGCGCCGCGCCTCACGCCGTTCGTTCTGCGACGCCATAAGCTTGCCCAGCCACCCGTCGAGTTCAGCCAGCAGTCGTGTACGGTGCCGTTCATAGTTAAATGTGTGGTCGCAATCGGCGTAGAAATGCAGATCGAGTTGGTTGCGAAATTTCACACGCGGCAAGGCATCCAGAAGCTGTCTGCGGTAGTTGTGCTGGAAATCATGCCCGCCTGTGAAAACCGCGAGGATGCGCGCACCGTTGTCCACGGCATCCTGATACGTCTTTTCCAGGAACGAGATCACCTCGGGATGTTCCAGTTCAGGACGGGCAAAAGGCTCCTTGCGTATCTCGGTTGCATCGCTCCCGCGCGGCCGTCCGATCAGCCGCCGAAGTCGCGCCCATGTATTGCCCCGTCCAGTGGCCAGATTGACCCAGACCACACGCCGCGACAGATCCCGGACGAAATTATTCAGAAAGAATCGAAACGTTCGAGGGATGGAGGGGTCCACCAGCACGACGCCGGCGATCCGAGGGTCGCGCGAGGCCTGAATTATCGCGTGATCTGCACCGGAACATAGCCCCATCAGGATAAAGCTGGACTGGTCGAGGTTGCTTTCGATCCAGTCGCAAACCTCGGTGATGCTGGCCAGATTGGCATCGAGCGGCGCAAGCGTTTCGCTCTGCACCGGACTATCACCGATTCCCCCGAAATCAAAGCGCACGACCGGGTGGCCCTTCGCAGCGTAGCGGCGCGCGATGGTCACGTTCATACGGTGATGGCCCACCCGGTGGATGATGCCGGTGTTGAGCAGGACAATTGGCAGACCTGTCGCCGCGTCCACAGGCCGGGCAAGCAATCCGCAGAGCGAGGATTTGGCGCCGAACAGAACGACCTGTTCAGTGATCTTGCTCTGGGCAGAGGTTTTTTCATCGGCGCTCATGTCATCCATTCCTTGATGCGGTGGATGACATCGACTGGCATGGTGCCGGCATCAAGCGGCCAGTTCTCGTGCCAGGCCGGGTGGTCCGGGATGCTCAGGAACCGTTCTTCGGTCTCTGTGCCATCCCCGATCGCCGCAAGGTAGCGCTCGTGCGCCGCCGCTGCTCTGGTGACCACTGTAACCGTCTTGCGGGGAAGTCGTGGCACCAGCGGTATGAGGTCGATCCGGGCGATCTGTTCACGCTGAGCGTCGGTTAGAGGGAAGCCGCAAATTTCGTGACCGCCGCCTTTTTCAACAGGCCTTTCGGGCGGCGCCGCCTTGCCGATCGGCATGTTGGCGGCACTATGGTAGAGCGATTCGACATAATCGGCCCCACTGATTACCGGGTCCCACAACACCAGCCGGTCTACCAGGCGCCGATCGGCCACGGCGACCTCGGCAGCGAGAGATGCCCCCAGCCGCAGACCGATCAGTGAGATGCTCTCTGCGCCGCTCATGTCCATCAGTTCCTCCGCCGCCATGAGGATGTCTTTGTGGCAGCCGTCAAGTGTCACCTGTGTGGACTCGCCTGCCGAGTCGCCGGTGCCGAAATAGTCGAATCGCAAAACATGAAATCCGCTCTCGGCCAGCACCGACGCCAGCTTTACCATGGAGCGATGGGCGTAGATGTATTCATGGCCCCAAGGATAGCACAGCACCGCCGCCCGAACGGTCGCACGTGACGTGATCGCGGGATGATATACCCCGAAGAGTCGCCGTTTGGGTGTGCCGAAGTAGAACGGGCTCATTAATTCACGTTATGCTTTCAATCCGAGGTGTCGCGACAAGACTGCGGCGATCTGGCGAAGATTGTTGAAGAATAGCACGCGAGGGTCAAGGTCAACTCCCAACTGCGCATTGACAAGTTTTGCCACCCGGAGCGTCAGCAGCGAATGCCCACCCAGTTCAAAGAAATTATCTTCGGCGCCGACGCTTTCGACTTTGAGAACATCACGCCAGATCTCGGCGAGCGTTGTCTCCACCCCGGGCCGAGGCGGGGTCGCGGCTGTCGCGCGTTGTCGGCCTTGTTCGAACGATTTCGGCAATGTCTTGCGGTCAAGCTTGCCATTGGGTGTACGCGGAAGCGACTGCAGATCCATGATCACCGAGGGCACCATGTGGCGCGGCAGGAACGCGCGCAGGTGCCGCCGGATCTGGCTGACCGTCATGTCACTACCCGGCTCGTATACCACGTAGGCAACAAGCCGGAGGTCGTCAGGGCCGGCCTCTTCGACCACGACCGCCGCCTGGCGGATCATATCCACGCTCAGCAGCGCCGCCTCGACCTCGCCAAGTTCGACGCGGACGCCGCGGATTTTGACTTGGTGATCACCGCGCCCCAGATGGAACAGACGCCCATCGGCGGACCAGCGGCCGATATCGCCGGTGCGGTACAGCCGTGAGCCGGGAGCAGGATCGAACGGGTCGGGCAGAAAGCGTTCCTGCGTCTGGTCCGGCAGACCGACATAGCCTTTGGCCACGCCGGCCCCGCCGATGCAGATCTCGCCTTGCATACCCAGCGGAACCAGCGCGCCGGCCTGATCCAGCAAATAGACCCGATTATTGGCCACCGGGCGACCGATGCTGATCGCCTCGCCATCCGAGGCGATCCAGCAACCAGTGGAATAGATGGTCGTCTCGCTGGGGCCGTACCCGTTCCACAGCCGTCCGACCCGCGTCAACAGGCTATCCGCCAAGTCCCGGGTCAGGGCCTCGCCGCCGCTGATTGCCAGCAAATCGGGATTGCCGGTCCAGTCGGTCTCAAGCAAGAGGCGCCATGCGGACGGCGTCGCCTGCAGCACCGTGACCGCGCTGTCGCACAGTGCATCGGCCAGTGCCTCGCCGTTAGTTGCAATCTCGCGGTCCAGTATCTCAATGCTCGCGCCCACCGTCAGCGGCAATTGCAGTTCGACCGCCGCGATGTCAAAAGACACCGTTGTCGTGGCCGCGACCAGATCCCCCGCCGCGATGCCCGGCTCGCGGCGCAGGGATCCAAGCAGATTGGACAGCGCGCCGTGGCTGATCTCAACGCCCTTGGGCCGACCGGTGGAGCCGGACGTGTAGATCAGATGCGAAGTGTCTGTCGGCGCGATCTCGACCTCCGGATCGGTGCCGGGTAGATCGCCGGATTCGGACATTGCCTGATCGATGTCGATTTCTGCGACAGTGTGCGGCACGTCCAGCGCCGAGGCAGCCTCGCCGCCGACGATCACAGCACGCGCACCGCTATCCGCCAGAATGTAGCCCAGCCGGTCCGGCGGAAAGCCGGGGTCGAGCGGCACATAGGCCGCGCCGGCCTTGTGAACCGCCAGCAACGCCACGATCAGGTCCGCCGACCGATCAAGGCAAAGTCCGATTACGGCGCCCCGGCCCAGGCCCCGCGACGTCAGCAGATGTGCCAGCCGGTTGGCACGGCTGTTCAGTCCGGCATAGCTGAGCTGCTGGCCGACATGCCTGATCGCAATCTTGTCCGGGCTCGCCTGCGCCTGCCGTGCAACCTGCTGTGGCCAGGGCGCCGGATCAATTTCCACCGGGACCGGGACAAAATGCGAGAGCAGGGTTTCGCGTTCCCCGTCCGACAGCAGGGGGAAGTCCGCAACAGGCGTTTCGGGATAATCGATCGCATGGCGCAGGATCGCTTCGAGCCGCGCCAGCAGCCGCGTGACCGTTTCCCGGAGATAAATATCCGACCGATATTCGATAGCGCCCATGATCTGCCCGCCGGCCTGTCGGACAAACCAAGTCATCTCATGGATCGCACCGCCGCCAAAGATCGGCTCGCTCGGCGCCCCTGCCGCGCTTTGCTGCACAACCGCAAACTGAAACAGCGGCGAACGGTTCAGCCGGCGCGCCGGTTTCGTGCGTTCCACCACCATTTCGAACGGAACATGACTGTGGGGGTGACAGTCCAGCAAGGTATGCCGCGCAGTGTCCAGAAGGTCAGCAAACGTCGTCCCCGGCGTAATCCCCATCCGCAGCACCTGGGTGTTGACGAACGGCCCGATCATACGCTCGAACTCCGGTTTCTCGCGCAGCGCGACCGGGCTGCCGAGAACGATGTCCTCCAGCCCGGTCTCGCGGTGCAGTGCCACCGCCGACGCTGCCAGTAGGGTCATGTAAATCGTGATGCGCCGCGACTGACAGAATTCGGCCAGTTTGCGCGAGAATTCCACATCCCAGAGAAACGATTCGCTCGATCCCTCCCAGCCAAGCTTGGGTACGAGGTCGGCGTTGACGGCGCAAAGGTCAGGATGCCCGCGCAAAGCGTCTTCCCACCAGTCAAGGTGCGGGGCGAGCCGCGAGACATCAAACTGTTGCCGCTGCCAGCCGGCGTAATCGGCATATTCCAGTTGCGCCGGCCGGCCGGCATAGTCCGGGCCCTCGGCGACCGCCTTCAGGATCTCGTCGCGCAAAACTGACAACGACCAGTGGTCAATGGCGATATGGTGCGCCGACACCATCAACGCCACACCGGCTGGTCCGAATTCCATAACGGTAAAGCGCGAAGGCGGCGCACTTTCCAAATCGAACGGCCGGGCGGTTTCGCGCCTGACCGCTTCTTCCAGCGCGGCTTGCCTGGCCGCCGTGTCCAGATCGTCCAAGGCCAGGTGATTTACGGGCACCAAATCCGGCTCCAGTATGATAGCAACGGGGCCCGTCGGCGTCTCGCGGAACGATGTTCTCAGAATACTATGCCGCGTGACCACCCGCCTCACCGCCGCTTCCAGCGCGCCCGCGTCGACCGGGGCATCGAACGACCAGACCGTCACAAGATTGTATTCCGTGGCCTTAGGGTCCAGTTTCTGAATGATCCATAGCCGTTCTTGAAAATGCGACACCGGAAGTTGGCCATCCTTGGGCAGCAGCGTCGGCAGAGCCTTTACTTCCTGACGCAGAAGATGAAGGAGCCCCGTTTTCTGCATGCGAATCTCGTTGCGCAGCTCCTCGGACAGGCTGCCGACCCGTCCAGCCACGCGCAGGTCTTCGCCCTGAGGCGTGATCTGGCCCCCTCGCGAACGGATTTCCCTGAGCAGTTCGGCAGGGGTCATAGCACGAACTCCTCAAACTCCTCGCCGCCAAGGTCCTGACTGCCGCCTGCGTCCTTTGCGCCTGCCACCAGCGAGGCGATATTTCCGATCGTCCGGGCGTCAAAGACGTCGCGCAGCATCAGCTTGACCGATGTTGCCGCCTCCAGCTGTGCAAGGAACCGTGTTGCCATAAGCGAATGACCCCCAAGCTCGAAAAAATCGTCATCCGGTCCGTCAAGCGGCACCTGCAAAAGGTCAGCCCAGATCAAGGCAACCGAGTACTCAACATCGCTCTGGAAACGATCGCGCTGCACGAGGCCGGTCTCTTCTGTGGCCATGGCGGTGCCTTCCGGCATTTCCGGAGCACGCGGGTCGATACCCAGGACAACACCCGCACGCCGCGCCCACACGGCCCCCGTGGGCAGGTCATATGCCGTAATGACGACCCGTGCGACCGGGCTTCGGGCAAAACCGAGCAGCAGACTTGCAGCAACCTTGCGGTCGATGGGCGTCAGGTTCGGGTTGGGACGATCCTTTAGGCGCTCGGCCGCCATGCCCACATCCGACCAGGCTTCCCAGTTCATCACCGTGACATGTGACCAGGTTTCCGGACGTTCCACGCTTTCGGCCCAGGCGTCGAGAAAGGCATTTGCCGCAGCGTAATCGACAACGCCCGCGGTCGAGATAATGGAATTGATCGAACTCATCAGCACCACGAAATCGAGTTTTTCCTTGCCGAAAACGCGCGCCAACGCACGGGTGCCATCCACCTTGGCGGCCAGCGTGGCCGACACGTCCGTGGCGGTTTGAAGCACAGTCGGCGCGCCGCTTCCGGGCAGACCAGCGGCGTGCACGATAGCGTCGATCCCGCCCCAGCGCGCGCGGACCTTGTCCGCCATCTGCGCCACGCTTGCGGCGTTGGCAACGTTGCAGGCCAGCGTCATTACCTCGGAGCCAAGCGCCTCGATTTCGTTTATCGCCACCAGGGCTTCCGCCTGATCGTGGCCTGAAGCAATCGCATCCTCCCACTCTTCGCGCGAGGGCAAGGGGGTACGTCCGGCCAACACCAGACGCGCGGAACCTGCTTCGGCCAGCGCGCGGGCAACGGTCAGACCTACGCCGCCCAGACCGCCTGTGATCAGGCAGACGCCGCCTTCCTTCAACGGCGACCCGCCCTGTTCCGGCGTGGCGACGGGGTCATAGCTGCGACGGAACCGCCGGCCGTGGCGGCGGGCGCAGAACAGCTCTGGATCGCTTTGGCAGACCTCATCCATGATCGCATCGATCAGCGCTTCAGGACTGCCCGCGACCTCCTCCGGGGCAAGGTCCACGTGGCGAAAGGTCAGGCGCGGCTCCTCGCTGCTAAGTGCCAGCATCGGACCGTGCGTCAATACCCCGTCGGGGTTGCGGACCGCCTCGCCCAGCACGCTGCAGGCGCCGACGGTGAGACAAATCACCGGCACCGGCGCGGCCAGAGGCGCCGTCTGGGCGACGTGGCCCAACGCCATCACTGTATCCAAGCAGTCGCGCCCATCGACGGCATGCCCGTGCAGCCCCCAGGCCATCACAATTCCCGCTATGGGCGCATCGCTGGCCGCGAGCGCGTCTGTCACGTCCTCGGCGTGACCGGGACGCACGCTGGCCGGTAAACCGGTCTGCGGCGTATCTCCGGGCAGAACCCCCACGACCTCGGCGGCGCCCGCCTGTATCAGGCGGCGGCTCAGCGCTTCGGACATCTGGGGGGTGTCAGCAAAGGTCAGCCAGCGCCCTGCCACCGTGCGATCCGGCCCGGCCGCGGCGGTGGTCCAACCGGGCACGCTCAGAAACGGATCCTGCGTCCGCCCGGCCACCACGCCCTGCATCTCCTGCGCCGGAGCATCCGTGGCCGCAGGGTCAACCCAGTGGCGATGGCGGTCGAAGGGATAGGTCGGAAGCGGCACGCGATGCAGAGTCCGGTCCGAATCGGCTGACATGCCAGCGCGGTCGATCTTCACACCGGCGGCCCACATCCGACCACTGGCCTCAAGAACCGCGTTTTGGTCAGGCTTCTCCTCGCCGGGATGCGCCAACGTCGATGCGATCCGATTGCGCGAGGCGGGCAGCACCATCTGCGCCAGCGACGACAGGACTGTCCCTGGCCCGATCTCCAGCAAGAACAGTCCGGGATCGTTACCCAGAAGCTGCACGCCCGGTCCGAACCGGACCGCGCGGCGCAGATGCCGGGCGTAATAGTCAGCAGAAACCGCTTCCTGCGGCGTAATCCAAGCCCCGGTGACGTTCGAAACGTATGGAATTGCAGGCTTGTTCAGAGCAATTTCTGCCACCGCCTCTGCAAAGCTATCAAGCGCCGGTTCCATCATCCGCGAATGGAACGCGTGAGAGGTGTGCAGCATCCGAACCGACAGGCCTTCTGCCTCCAGCTCAGCAACCAAATCCGCGACAGCCTCTGTTTCGCCGGAAACCACGCTAAGGTCCGGAGCGTTCTCGGCTGCAATCTCGGCGCGGCCAAGCAGTCGGCTGCTCAGTTCTGCCACAGCCATCGGAACCGCCGCCATGCTGCCGGATGGCATATCCTGCATCACGCGGCCGCGCAGGGCCACCAGGTTCAGCGCGTCTTCCAGCGACATGACACCGGCAAGATGCGCTGCAACATATTCGCCCAGACTATGACCGATCATGGCAGATGGCCGGATCCCCCGCTCCGCCCACATGCGCGCCAGCGCAAACTCCGTGACGAACAGCGCAGGCTGCGTCAGCCATGTCTCCGAGAGCGGCGCATCGACGTCGTGCAGCACCGCCTGCCGCAGGTCCAGCCCGAGCGGGCCGGCAAGTATTTCCGCGCAATCGTCAAAGGCGGCACGATAGGCAGGGTTGTTGTCATAAAGATCGCGTCCCATGCCATGGTGCTGGCTGCCCTGCCCGCTGAACATGAAGGCCACGCGCCGGGCTCCGCCGTCCTGAGCGGTGCCACGGGCCGATTTGCGCAATTTCACACTTGCGTCGGATGCGTCATCTGCCACGACAAACCGGCGATGTCGGAACGGCGTGCGCCCGTTCAACAGCGTGTGCGCAACATCCGGCAAAGCCGGAGCATCCGGCGCATCAAGCGCGTCGGCAAGCCGGTCGGCCGACAAGGCCAGCGCCGCCTCGCTGCGCGCCGATAGAACCAGCGTCTGAGGGCCCGTATCCGCAAGCTGGACGTCAGGGCGTGGCGCCTCCTCCAGGATCACATGTGCGTTGGTTCCGCCGATGCCGAAGGAACTGACCGCCGCGCGGCGCGGTCCGTCCGATACCCAGGCCGCCCCTTCGGCGGAGGCAGAGAACGGGCTGCTTTCGAGTGACAGTTGCGGATTGGCTTCGCGGAAATTTACCAGTGGTGGACACCAGGCGTTCTTCAGGCAAAGGACCGATTTGATCAACCCGGCCACGCCCGCCGCGGCATCAAGATGCCCGATATTGGCCTTCAACGCCCCCAGACGGCAAAACCCGACGTCGCCGGTCCGGTCGCGAAAGGCCCGTGTCAGCGCGGCAATCTCGATCGGGTCCCCCAAGGGCGTGCCGGTCCCGTGGGCCTCCATGTAGCCGATGCTGCGCGGTTCTACCCCGGCGAGGGTCTGTGCCATGGCGACAACCTCGGACTGGCCATCGATGCTGGGCGCGGTATATCCTGCCTTGGCGCCGCCATCGTTGTTGACCGCCGCGCCGCGGATCACCGCATGGATGGTGTCGCCTTCGCGCTGCGCATCGCTCAGCCGCTTCAGCACGACGAGCCCGACCCCTGCCCCGGCCCGGGTGCCCTTGGCCGCCACGTCGAAGGGCCGGCAATGGCCGTCCGGTGAGAAAATCATCCCTTCCTGGTAAAGATGGCCAGTACCCTGAGGGAAGTTGACCGATGCACCGCCCGCCATTGCCACGTCGCATTCGCCGCGCGCCAAGGCCCGGCAGGCCATCTCGACCGCGACCAAGGAGGTCGAGCAGGCCGTTTGTACCGTCACGCTGGGCCCTTTGAGGTCAAGCTTGTACGAGACGCGGGTACACAGGAAATCCTTGTCGTTGCCCAGCATCAACTGGTAGCCGCCGGCGGCCTCTGTCACCGCGCGGTTGCCGAGGACATGAGCCAGCAAATAGGTGTTCATGCTGACCCCGGCATATAGTCCTACCGGCACGTCAATATGGCCGGGTGCATAGCCCGCGTGTTCCATCGCCTCCCACGCGCATTCCAGGAACAGCCGTTGCTGTGGATCCGTGATCTTCGCTTCGCCCGGCGACATCTGGAAGAAGTCCGCATCAAACAGGTCCGCGCCCTCCAGCGTCGTGCCCCGCGGCACGAAGTTAGGATTGCCTCTCAATTCCGGCGGCACGCCCGCTGCGGCCATCTCCTGATCGGTGTATTCGCGCAGCGATTCAACGCCGTCCCGTATGTTGGCCCAGAATCGATCCAGGTCAGGGGCGTCGGGGAACCGGCCAGCCATGCCGACAATGGCGGTCGCGTGCGACGGAAACGCATCTGCGCTGCTGCTGGAGGCTTCAAACATGACCGTACCGCTCCGCTCTTTGCCGGGCGCGCATCACGGCGGCCGTGTCTTCGGCGGCCCCGTCGCCGTCATAACCCTCGGCCTGCAATGCGACGGTGGTGCGTCGGAACAGGTCGATCAAGGCGATGCTGTCGCCGAACGCCGCCTTCAGTTTCTCGTGCAGCTTGACCAACAGCATCGAATGGCCCCCGGCATCGAAAAAGCTTTGATTCAGGCCGACGCTGCGCAGGCCCAGAACCTCGCACCAGAGCGCGGCAATCCGGCGCTCTGTTTCGTTCATCACGACGTCCTCGTCTACCCTTATTTCTGCGGCGCTGCTGTCTGTTTCCGGTCGCGGCAGGGCCTTGCGATCGATTTTCAGATTCGGAGTGAGCGGCAGCGCGTCAAGCGGCATAAACACGCTGGGCACCATGTATTCCGGCAGGTCGGCGCGCAGCATCGCGCGCGCCACGCCAGGGTCGAATGCGCCCGGCGCCGTCGGGACCAAATAGGCACAGAGCGTTGCCTGCCCGTCTTCGGACGCAAGCGCGGCCACCACGCAGTTCGCCACGCCCGGCACCGCAGCCAGCTGCGCTTCGACCTCGCCCAGTTCGACGCGGAAACCGCGGATCTTGACCTGAAAATCGTTGCGCCCGAGAAAGACGACTGCGCCGTCGCCGCGCTGGCGGACCAGATCTCCGGTCCGGTAGGCCTGCACTGGCCCGGTTTGCGCGATGTCCACCTGCGCAAACCGATCTGCGGTCAGGTCCGGACGGTTGCGATAGCCGCGCGCAACACCGTCGCCAATGATACACAGTTCACCCACGATACCGGGTGGCAACGCGCGGCCCAGCGTGTCTACCACCGCAATTCGCGTGTTGTGAATCGGACGGCCGATGCTTGCAGCGTCCTGAGCGGTTTCGATCCGCTGAAGCGTAGACCAGATCGTGGTTTCTGTGGGTCCGTACATGTTCCAAAGCGCCTCCACCTTGGGGATCAGCGCGTGGGCCAAGGCCTGCGGCATTGCCTCGCCGCCGCACAGCGCCTTGAGCCGCAGCAGTCCGGCCCATCCCGAATCCAGCAAAAGCCGCCATGTCGCAGGGGTGGCCTGCATCATGGTGATCCTTTGCTCGTCCAGGATCTGCGCCAGCGCCGCGCCGTCGATCCGCTGCGCGCGATCGGCGATCACAGTTGATGCGCCGGTGGTCAGCGGCAGCCAGTATTCCAAGCCGGCAATGTCAAAAGACGGTGTTGTCACCGACAGAACCCGGTCCTTTGCGCTCAGTCCCGGCTCGATCCGCATGGCCGCGAGGAAGGAGACAAGATTCCGATGCCGGACCTCGACCCCCTTGGGCCGGCCGGTCGAACCCGAGGTGTAAATGACGTAGGCCAGATCGTCGGACGCGGCGGCCGGCCGCGGTGCGGTCTCCAGCGGCTCGATTGCAATCCTGTCGATCAACAGCGGCGTGATATCGGTATCCGGAAGGCTGCCCGCGATATCCGACGCCGTGATCAGCACCGATGGCGCCGCATCTTCAAGGATCATCGCCAGACGGTCGGCCGGATGCGCCGGGTCCAGAGGGACATAGGCCGCGCCCGCCTTCCACACTGACAGCAACGTGACGATCAGATCGCAGTCCGGCTCAAGAGCAACCGCCACGAGATCGCCGGGCTGCACACCCGCCGAGACAAGCCGCGCAGCAAGGCCATTGGCCCGGCGCACCAGCGTCAGATAATCAAGCCCGTTGTCACCCGCGACGACCGCCGGTTGGTCGGGAAACCGCAAGGCGATGTCGTCGATCAGCCGGTCGGTGGACGCCTCGCGGTCGTACTCGGCGGGCCGGGTACGTCCGAGTTCTGCCAGTTTCGCGTCATCCTCCTCAGACCCGATGTTGAACTCCGAGATCCTGCGCCCTGGATCCGCAACAATTTCGCTCAGCAGGGTCTTGTACCTCTGGTGCAGCCCCATGATTGTCGACCGGTCGAAAAGGTCCCTTGCATATTCGTAGGACACCTTCAAAAGGCCCTTGCGTTCGACGACCTCCACCGACAGATCGAACCGGGTAGCACCTGTTTCCACTGGAATGTCGGTGCTCGTCGTGCCGGGCAGGTTTCCGTTGATTTCCGGAAAGCTCATCAGCGTGAACAACACCTGAAACACCGGCGCGTGGCTGGTCGTGCGCTCTGGCTTGAGTTCTTCGACGACCACATCGAAGGGCGGCTCGCAGTGATCATGCGCCGAGAGAACCTTGGATTTGGTCTGTTTCAGAAATTCTGAGAAAATCGGATCGCCGCCCAGTTCGCCGCGCAGCACGACGTTGTTGATCAAACAGCCTATCGTGTTGCCGAAGCGGCTATCCATCCTGTTGGCAAAAGGTGAGCCGATCAGCACGTCTTCTTGTCCCGAATGGCGGTGCAGCAGAACCTGAAGGGCCGCTAACATTACCACGAACGGTGTCGCACCAATCTGTTTGGCAAAGGCGCGCACCGCCTGGCAAGTTTGCGGGTCAAGCCACGCACTGTAGCGCGCGCCGGTGTAGGACGGGCGGATAGGATGCGGACGGTCGACCGGCAATTCGGTCAACGCCGGAGCGCCGGCAAGTTCGTCGGTCCAATAGGCGAAATCCTGTCGCCACCGTCCGGATGCTGCCCGCTCTTGCTCCCACAGGGCATGGTCCGCGGCGTGTGCCTGGACCGGCGGGAGCGTATGGGGCCTGCCCTCGCGCAGGGCGGAATACAGCTCTGGCAGCTCGCGCGAGATTACCGCAAGCGACAATCCGTCCGAAACGATATGGTGGACCCGGGTCAAAAGAACATGGTCATCGGGCGCAAACCGATAGACAGTCAACGCAAAGAGAGGTCCGCTATCCAGATCGAACGGCAGCCTCATTTTGTGCGAAATCCGGTCCTTGACGTGCTGCAGTTTGTCCTGCTCGGGGATGTCGGGGATATCGACAATCTCGAGCGTGGGCGGCAGGTCATCCAGGATCTCGGCAAAGGGTTCTCCGTCGGTTTCGCCAAAACGCGTGCGCAAAGCCTCGTGCCGCAGCACCAGCTCGCGGCAGGCACCGAACAGAAGATCGGGATCAAACGCCCCCGCTACCCGCACCGCGCCACCGATGACATAAGCGCTTGAGCCTGCGTTAACCCGTTCTAGAAACCACAGCCGCCGCTGCGCAAAGGACAACGGACAAGGATCGTCGCGACGCCGCGTCTGCGCTGGAAACGTGTCGCCCGAGTTTTCTGAACCGCTTTGCAGAACTGCGATCAGCGCGTCGCGATTATCGCGCATGCGCGCCTTGAGGGAGTCGGTCAGGCTGCCGGCCGGGGCACGCACCCGAAGCTGGTCGCCATCCACAGTTACTGTGATTCGCGCGGCATTGAGTTCGTTCAGAAGGTCGGCACCGGTTTCGGTCTGGTCGCGCCCGCGCATTAAATCCCCCATGAACATCAAATCAAAAACTACTTTGCCAGGTGCTAATACTTTCCTACACAAGTCATACATTCACAAGATAAGTTTGGCACAGGCAAGATATGTTTGGCACAGGACAGGCTGAACGCCTCCGTAAGGATCGTTTGCGAAAAAATTTTCAAACATTGGGTCTTTTTTGGCAGAGCGGACCGGTTGCACGTCAACTGCCGGCGATATGCGTGTGAGTACCGATGTCGGGTCGATCCGGATGCCGCGCACGCACGCCCCGCGCCGGGCCGGAAATTCTTGGCGAGCGACCATGACCGGCACAAGGACAAGCGCCGCATGATGCAGACTGCTTTCGAAACTGCCGAGCCAGGCAAGGCCGCTTCGTGTTTTACCGAAAACGAAGCGCATGTCTGGCTGCTTGATCTCGATCTACACGAGGCCTTGCTTGGAGAGCTGGCAGGCCTGCTCACGGACGCGGATCGCCGACGGGCGGCGGCCTTTGCCTTTCCGCATCTGCAAGCGCAACACGTGGCCGCTCACGGCCAGATGCGCCGCATTCTGGCCGCCTATGCCCGGCGGCCGGCCCACGCGCTGCACCTGTGCCGGACGCCCGAAGGCAAACCGTTCCTGGCACCTGACAGCACGCCCGCCTTCAACCTGTCACATTCCGGGGGTCTTGGACTATTGGCAATCACGCACTCCGCACCCATCGGCGCAGATATCGAGCAGATCCGCTATTCGCCCGATCTGACAGGGATTGCCCAGTCGGCTTTTTCATGTGTGGAAAATGCCGCACTAGCCCAGCTTCCCAAGGGTCAACGCACCGAGGCTTTTTTCGCGTGCTGGACGCGCAAGGAGGCGGTCGCGAAATTCGACGGGCGCGGGCTTGGGCTCGACCCGGCATCCTTTACGGTACCGGTAGACCCCGACACACCATCCGGTGCGGCGCGCGATATCGTCACGCTGAATTCCGCGACATCAGTCAGGATCTTTGACGTGTCGGTTCCGCCGGGGTTCCGCGGCGCCGTTGCCGTACCGCCGGAGATCTTGAAACTGAGGTTTTTCCGGCTTCCCGCTTAATGCCGGGCCTGCTAGGCTTTTGGAGTAGATTTAAGATGCCGTTTTTTTGCAACACCCGACGGTGAATTTCAAGATGACTTACCGCACGACACCTTCATGAGCAGTATTCGCGGGGCGCTGGTGGTCGTGACGGGCGGAAAATATATTTCCGCGCTCGTAGGGCTTGTCACAGTCGCCATCATTTCGCGCCTGATCACGCCCTATGAATACGGTATCGCGGTTCTCGGCATGTCGACGCTGGCCTTGGCAAGCTCTGTACGGGAACTGGGCTCGGCGGCTTATTTGGTCCAGGTGCAGGACCTGACCGAGTCGAAGTTGCAGGGTGTCTTTACCATCAACCTGATCGTCACGCTGACGCTTGCAGCGGTTATTTTCACTGCGGCGCCCTGGGTCGGCACGCTGTTCGGCGAACCGGGGCTGGCAAATTTCCTGCGCATTTCATTGATTGGCTTCGTGACCGGTTCGGTTGTGTTTCCGTTGCACGGGCTTTTGGCGCGCGATCTCGCCTTCAACAGGATCACCGCGATCAGCGTCACGACTGCGCTGATCAACGCGCTGGTGCTGATCGTTTTGGCTGCCCAGGGGTTCAGCTTTCTCAGCTTCGCTCTGGCCAACGTCGTTTCGGGGGTCGTGGGAGGGTTGGCGTTGCTCTGGGCAAAGCCGGTCTTGGGCATTTTCCGTCTGCGGCTCACTGCCTGGCGCGACGTGCTCTCGTTCAGCCTGTACACCGGCGGCGCGTCAGTGCTTCAGCAAACTGCGCAGTATCTGTCCCTTGCGATCCTTGGTCTCTCTCTTGCACCTGGCGCCGTGGGAATCCTCCAGCGCGCTTCATTACTCTGCCAGTTCCCCGAACGCACGATCCTGGCCGCGGTAGGTGAGGTCGCCCTGCCCGCCTTCTCGGATCTGGCAAGGCGCAAATCTGACCTGAGGCGCAGTTATCTGGCTGCAATCGAGCGGCTGACCGCTGTAATCTGGCCGACTCTTCTGTTGCTGATGATCTTGGCCGATCCACTGGTCCGCGTCCTGCTGGGCGCGGATTGGACGGCGACGATCCCGCTTGTCCAGATCATTGCCGCCGCGACGCTTTTAAATTTTCCCCCCGGTATCAACTACCCGATCATAATTGCCACCGGGGCCGCGCGGCGCGTCTTTCTTCTGGCTGTGCTACAAGTGTGCGTTGGACTTCCGTTGATCGTCATAGCCGCGCAGTTCGGCCTCAAAGCCGTCGCGTGGACCTCATTCCCGATTATCGCCCTCGGTGTTGTGACCTCCACGATCGCGGTGCGCGGGGTCGTGCCGTTCACCCTGTCCGACCTTGCGCGATCGATGCGCGTCAGCGTCGGCGTGGCGACGCTGACGGTCTTTCCCGTGCTTGTGTGGATTGTACCGGCCGGCGGAACGTCCGGCATTGGGCCGGGCATGCTACTTCTCTTGCTTTTGGCGGCAGCCGCGGCCTGGTTTGTCGGTATCCGGATCTTCAACCACCCCATGCAGTCCGAAGTCGGCCGCGCAGGACAGGTCTTGCGCCGCCGCTTGGCACGTCACTGAGCCCGATACAGTCGGTTTTCCTTGGACATGACCGGTCTGAACCGGCAACATCAAGGCAGATTAACTTTTTCAGAGTGGATGGTTTTTGACGTGAACAGGGTCTCCAACAACATCAACACCGCATCAGGCGTCCCTGAAAGTGTCTGGTTTTTGCGCCCGCAACCGCCCAAGACCGCAGCCCCCCGCCTGTTCTGCTTCCCCTCGGCAGGCTATGGCGCCGCCATGTACCAAAGCTGGATTCGCGCCGCCGCAGGACGGCTGGACGTTTTTCCGGTGCAGCCCCCCGGACGGGCGAACCGATTGTCCGAAGCACCGCTCGAGTCGATTCCCGAACTTGCCAGACGCCTCGTCCCCGCGATCGCACCTTTGACCGACCGGCCCTACGCGCTGTTCGGCCATTCGATGGGGGCAATTGTCGCCGCCTTCACCGCCGATGCGCTTGTCGCCAACGGATTGCCCGGCCCCGCGCACCTGTTCCTTTCATCCCGCCAGCCGCCTGACGTGCCCTCTCCGGTTCCACCGCTGGCGCATCTCGAAGATGCCGCTTTCGTGGCCGAGATTAACCGTCGCTATTGCGCAATTCCCGCCGAAATCCTGCGTGAACCGGACGTTCTTGCGATGCTGCTGCCAGCGCTCAGGGCAGATGTCCGGGCGTTGGAGGCAGTCGAAGGCCATCCGCGCAGGCAACTCGACATGCCCATCACCGTTTTTGGCGGAGACAGCGACACTCTCGTCCCGCGCCTGCTTCTGAAACAGTGGGAGGGATGGACGCGAGGCGCGTTCCGCATGCGCATGTTTTCTGGCGGGCATTTCTACCTTCAGGACAAGGGCCCGGACCTCTTGCAGGAAATTGCGAACGTGTTCACTGACTGAGCAGTCCGATCAGAGCAATGGTCGGAACCATGAGGCCAATTGGCACGCAATGTCGCGCCAGTGCGTCCATATCCACGGACTGCCGGTCTCGAGGCCGGTTTCGCGGGCAAGGGTGGCGTAACGCTCTGCAATTTCCTCGTCGAGTACAACGCTACCGGCACCCACTTCGATGGTGTCCAAGATGTGCACGCGGAGGATTCGCTTGATGTCGCCAAGATCATTCTTGGCGCGGGACACCGCCATGGCCGCCTGCGCCGGTGCCAGCTTGGTCTGCCACCGATGCGGCGTGTGGCTACAATCATCGACTCTGTCCCGACTCAGCCACTTTCAGACAGTCTGCTCGGAGATGCCGTAGCGATGCGCCACCATCGCGGCAGGTTAGATGCTCGTCTGGATCGCAGCCCGGATCGTGGGCGTCGTCGCCTTTTAATGAAGAGAGATCTACATGCTCGCCTCTGGGTTCCGTCATCTTCCTGATGGTGAAACTCTGCGACGGGCTTGCTGAAGGCGCATCATTGACCGGGGTGACATCGACGGTCATCGTCTTCGGCGTGGTGTCAAAGCTGCCGCGATCGTCGCGCACCGAGAAGGTGAGGCTGGCAAGGCCGGTGCCGTTCGCGTCCAGAGGTGGCGTATAGGTCAGGTTGCTGCCGGTGATATCACCCTGCGCGATGATGGCGTCTGCGCGGATCGGACGGCCGTTCAGCGTGAGCGTGCCGGTCGCAGGCAGGGTATCAATGCGGACCCCGTCCATGACGTCCGTCTCGCCGCCTGGTTGGGTGAAGTTGAAGTCGCTCGCCCCGAAGACGTAATCCATATCTTCGAGTGTCGTCACGGTGTTGTCGGACGCGGCGGGCGGGTCGTTCACCTCGGTAATCGTCACCGATGCGCTGAGGCCGTCGGTCCGCGCAGTCGGACCGCCGGCGTCATTGCCCCCACCATTGTCATTGTTGCCGTCGCTCAGCGTGATCGTGATGTCGCGCGTGCCATTGAATGTGTCGGACCTGCTGGCGTAGCGCAGGGTCTCTACAATAGCTTCTACCTGCGCGGTCGTCGCCGTCGTTGCCAGATTGATGACCAGATCGGCACCATTGCTGCCGCCGCTGACGCTTGCGATACCCGCCAGCCCGCTGTTGGTGATCGTGAGCTGGTCGAAGGATTGGCCGCCGCCTTCCATGGACGCGGTGACGGTGCCCGCTCCGAACTGGCCCAGCCCTGTAGTCGTCGCGATATCAAGGTCAGAGACAGTCACACCGGCAACCAATTGTTGTGGTGTTATCCCGCTGTTGGGATCGCTGCTTTCGCTGACGGTCACAGAGGCACCCGTGCCGCCAAGGACCCGAGCATCGTTGACCGGGGTGACAGATGTGTTCAGGTTGATTGGTGTCGACTAGATGTCAGTGTCGCGGCTGGAATCATCGCCGACAACGCCGGAAATGTCCGCGCTTGCGTTGAAAGTCTGCGGCGCATCGGCAAGCCGGATGTCGAGCGCGCCGGGCGTGCCGTTGAAATCACCGACCGGGACAAATCGCAGTTCGGCGTCGGTGGGCAGCAAGATGGCAGTGCTATCGTCGGCGGCGCCCTGCGGGATATCCGTCTAGCCAGAGCTGCCTGCCTCGCGATACTGCCAGGTACCCTCGTTGTCCGTCGTCATATAAAACGGGACATGAGAGCGGTTTGAGCATTGGAGGCTCTGGCTCGTTTGTGTGATTGAGTATGCGGCTTGTTTTTGATGTTGCAAGCGACGGTGGCGGATTGTCTGCGGCTTGATCCTTTTACTTTCTCTGAGAATGGCTTTGTCGCGGCCAAAGCAAACATCGGCGGGTGTGAGGTTGCTCAGGCTCTCGTGGTAGCGCCGGTTGTTGTAGTAATCGACGAAGGCCCCGATCTGGCGTTCGAGATCGCCGGGAAGGTAGTCGTTTTCCAGCAGGATGCGGTTCTTCATCGTCTGGTGCCATCCATAGCCCGGCAGGCGATTGCGAAGCAATCTGCCGAGAGGGGCTCGATTTTGCCTTGGGTTTGCGGATGGAATGGTGCGCCGCGGACATGCTTCATGCTGCGCCCTTCCAGCCACTCACCCAGATCGCCAGAGATGCGGCAGGAGCCGTTATCGCTGAGCAGACGCGGCTTGTGACGCACAACCGCCTGGTCGCAATCCGATGCCTCCAGCGCCCGTTCGATGGTGTCTGTCACACCCTCGGCCCGCGTGTTTGCGCAGAGCTTCCAGGCGATGATGTAGCGGCTGTAGTCATCCACAATAGTGCTGAGATAATACCAGCCCCACCCGATGATCTTGAAGTAGGTGAAATCGGTCTGCCACATCTGGTTGATGGCCGTGGTCTTGTCTGTGAACTCATCGGCCGCCTTGATCACCACATAATCGGGTGCTGTGATGAGGTCAGCTGCTTTTAGAATGTCCCTCTCGGGATATTGCTGCGCAATACCCTGCCGGGCAGCGGATATACTGATGATTCAGAGATAAAATACCGCTTCTCATCCGTATATTTGACCGACAGATCCCGAGTGGTCAGCGCTTCATGCTCCAGCGCAAACGCGGCCAGGGCATCGTGCCGGTCTTGGGGAATCCGGTTCCAGACCGACCTTGGCCGGGGAGAGCGGTCGGCCAGGGCATCGAGGCCGCCGTCGACGTAGCGATCATACCAACGGTAGAAGGTCGCGCGCGGGATGCCCAGCAAACCCTTCCTTAACAAGGATCACATCTTCAGGTGGATGACGCTTTACGATTTCTAGGCGACCGTCATTGTAAACGTACACCCTGTGCTTTCTTATCGAAATGTGATCATCCCAATAGCAGGGGTCTTGTTCCAGGTCATTCCACCCAAGATCTTTATCTAACGGAAAGACTTTCATAATTTCATAGTGCGGCATTTCGTGACCGGAATGGACGTCTGCCATCACTTCAATCATTAGCCTTACCGCGTCGTTGCGGCTGCGTGCAGCCGGCCCTACTGGACTTGCTGCGCGCATGGTGGCGTGAGGCGCGACCGGAAGGTTGGCTGTTTCCCGGCAAGCCCAAGATCAACCCGATTTCACGGCGGCAACTGAACCGGGCGTTCACTTCAGCCAAACACATGGTGGGCGTCACCAAGCCCGCGACCTTGCACACATTGCGGCACAGCTTTGCCACCCATTTGCTCGAAGCCAACATGGACGTTCGCGTCATTCAGGTACTCCTCGGCCATGCCAAGCTGACGACCACGGCGCGTTACACGCACGTGGCGACCAAGACGATCCGCGATACGGCCAGCCCCTACAAGATGCTGGCCAGGTTGCAGGATCAGACCGTGAAGCGAAGCCTGGAGTGACCGGTCCGGGCGTTGCCCCGAACCCCGCGATCCTTGCCGCACTGTCGCCTGACAGCGAAAATCACGATTTCTTCTCTTGAAGCGGGTCGTCCTATGTCATCGGCAAAGCGGTCGCGACCGAAGACGAGGATTGGGATTTTTAGGCGACAGTCGATCTATCGGGCAAAGTAATCAAGAGGTGCAGGCGAGCCAAACTTGGCGCCGTCGTTTTCACCAAACCGCCGCCCAGCCTCATGTTCAACATGAATATTTCCACGCTTCGGTTGCATTGACATGCGAACCGTTCCGGCCGACGTTGCTGGCAGATCAAGGTGCCGGGGAAACCCCGGGTGAAAGGGAATCCGGTCAGGCGCATGCCAAATCCGGAACTGCCCCCGCAACTGTAGGCGGAGCTTGTTCAGCGTATTGTTGGCGCGAAGTTCGCGGCACATGGCGGGACAGGATAATAACCCGCAAGTCAGGAAACCTGCCTCGATCACTCACCTGTTCCGGCCGCGGTGGGCGCGTCGGGAGCGGCCCATCCGCAAGGTGACATCGCCGCTTCGCGACTTCGGTCGCGGGGTATCTACTTTTCACGGCTTGTCTGTTCAAGCCGCTCAGAAGGCATGTCAAAATGAAAAGAGAGCTCGCATACGCGATCAAGAGCATTCGTTTCGACGAAGATTACCACCCTTCGGACAGCACGCGCGCCACGACAAACTTCGCCAATCTGGCCAGAGGAAATCGTCGCCAAGAGAATTTGCGCAACACCTTCACGATGATCAACAACCGTTTCAACGCGCTGGCGCAATGGGACAATCCCGACGCTGATCGCTACGTGGTCGAGCTTGACATCATCACCGCCGAAATCAGCATCGGCGATGGACGCCGCGTGGATGCATTTCCGTTGATCGAGATGTTGAAGCCGACCATCCTCGACCGGAAAAACAACACACGCATCGACGGTATCGTGGGCAACAACTTTTCATCCTATCTGCGGGATTACGATTTCAGCGTCCTGCTGCCCCGACATAACGACGGGCGGCCTCAGTTCAGCGCACCAGAGGATTTCGGCGACCTGCATGGCAACCTGTTCAAGAGTTTCGTGAACTCGGCCGATTACAAGGAACACTTCAAAAAGCCGCCCGTTATCTGCCTGAGCGTATCGAGCAGCAAAACCTATTATCGGACCGAAAACGAACATCCCGTTCTGGGCGTGGAATACCGGCAAGACGAATTTTCTGCCACAGATCAGTATTTTGCAAAGATGGGGCTGCGGGTTCGTTATTTTATGCCTGCGAACAGCGTTGCCCCCTTGGCGTTTTATTTTACCGGCGATCTTCTGAACGATTACTCCACCCTGGAGCTGATTGGCACGATCAGTACGATGGAGACCTTTCAACGGATCTATCGGCCCGAGATCTATAATGCGAATTCCCTTGCGGGAAAATGTTATCGGCCCAGCTTGGAGCATCTGGATTATTCGCTGCCCCAGATCTTCTATGACCGGGAAGAACGCAGTCGTCTGGCTGCCGAACAGGGCAAGTTCGCCGAAGAAAAACTCATAAAACCCTACCGGGACATTCTTGAGGAATGGTCTGTCCGACACGCTGCCTGATCCATCCAAACGACAAGGTTACCTATAATGAAAAAACTGCTCCCTACCTCAACCGCGGGAAGCCTGCCGAAACCCGCATGGCTTGCGCAGCCCGAAACCCTCTGGTCGCCCTGGAAACTGGAAGGGGAGGAATTGAACGAAGGCAAGCAGGACGCGCTGCGCGTTGTTCTGCACGATCAGCAAAGTTCCGGCATCGACATCGTCAGCGACGGCGAGCAGACGCGCCAGCATTTCGTCACCACGTTCATCGAGAACCTCAGCGGTGTCGATTTTGAAAAACGCGAGACCGTCAGGATCCGCGATCGTTATGATGCCAGCGTCCCGACGGTCGTCGGCGAGGTGTCCCGCCAAAGGCCGGTTTTCGTGGAGGATGCAAAGTTTCTGCGCGCGCAAACGGACCGGCCCATCAAATGGGCACTGCCCGGTCCGATGACCATGATCGACACGCTTTACGACGACCATTACAAAAGCCGCGAAAAACTGGCGTGGGAATTTGCAAAGATCCTGAACCAGGAAGCCAAGGAACTGGAAGCGTCGGGTGTCGATATCATCCAGTTCGACGAACCTGCGTTCAACGTCTTCTTTGACGAAGTAAGCGACTGGGGGATCGCGGCCTTGGAAAAGGCGGCTGAAGGCCTGAAATGCGAAACGGCTGTTCACATCTGTTACGGTTACGGCATCAAGGCCAATAACGATTGGAAGAAAACGCTCGGCGCGGAATGGCGGCAATACGAAGATGTCTTTCCCAAACTGCAAAATTCCACCATCGACATGATCTCACTGGAGTGTCAGCACTCGCGCGTTCCGATGGATCTGATCGAGCTCCTCCGGGGCAAAAAGGTGATGGTGGGAGCCATCGATGTGGCGACCGATACCATTGAAACGCCGGAGGAAGTCGCCGACATCCTGCGAAAAGCGCTTCAGTTCGTGGATGCGGACAAGCTTTATCCTTGCACCAATTGCGGCATGGCACCCCTGTCCCGCAGTGTGGCGAGAGACAAGTTAACCGCCTTGAGTGCGGGTGCCGCCATCGTGAGGTGCGAACTTTCGGGGTGACGAACAGCCGACTTCTGGATCGCCGCCGTGCATGGAAGGATGGGCCTTGCGACCATTCGCCCATCGTTCCAAGCACGGCGGCGAGGCAAATCCATTGCAAGCGGGCTTGAGTGCCTGTCCCACTTGCTTTCAAGCCTCCAAATAAAAATATCTGTGTTTATCATGAGTTTGATTGATTATCCCCGGTTTTCTTGCCGTTGCAGCCCTTTTTGCGCTTTGGGAAGTTTGAAATCAGCCGATGTCCTCCTTGTACCCGGTGCGCTTTGGGTGCCCCAAACAGAGAAGGAACTAAAAATTTCATACCCCTCAGAACGAAACCAGCTCGGATACGAGCCAAGCTGTGAAAAATGACACGCGCATGATTGCAGGATGTGATTCTGCGAACCTGTGCAAAGACATGCGCGATGACATGGTTGTTTGTGGCAAGGAGCCCTCAGATGATGCCGTAGGGAAGTTGCCTCCGTGCAGCATGGCGGCCCCTCCAAATCTGGTCGTCACCGACTGAGAAGCCTCTTTCATCGATTTTGGCATCCGTGCCGGCGCAGCCGATCTGGATAGTGATATCGAAGCTGGGCCCGCCGGGAAGCCAATTTTACGGGCCAGTATCGAGCGGATGTTCGGCACTATCTCGACCCGAATCCGGGAGATTAACGCCGACGCCATGGCGCGGCAGGGGCTGCTGGCCGACAATCCTTGCTCCGCAACCATATCTCCGGCCGCTGACCGCACTTCGTCAGCATCGACAAACACGGATCGAAAGCGCAGACCTTTATCCCCGACCTCCACCTTCGACAACCGCCCTTCCAGCACCAGGGCCACAATATCCGCAGCGGGTACACGCGCAATTTCTGACGCTGCAATGACGTCGGTCATACCGGGGCTCGCGACAGCTACCCGCCGCCCCGTAGCGCGAAACCGGACGAGAAGATCGTCCAGATCATCGTTCGCGACATTGGACAATACGCCACCGGTGATCGACGGGTCGTTCGCCAGCTTCTTCAGGAGTCCAGTTTTCACCATCATTTGGGCCTGTGTGCGGTTACAGTTCAGATAATCTGGGATCTTCTTGATGGGTGTGGAATTTTTGATCCGGCGCGCCAGTGCTTCGCCGGCTTCCGCATTGAACGTCTTCCTGATTTCGATGTGCTCCGGGTCTCCGTCGGCCAGCAGCCCCGTGATGACCAGAGCCCTGTTCAGAGTTTTTTGGTGCAATTTGCTCACTTTGGATAACGTAGCCACGGTATGCCGTTTCCGCTGCAAAACCGTGCCCCCGAACAGGACCGTGCCTGGCTCGATGGGCATATGGTCAACGACGAAATCCCGTACGACGTCCTGGATAGGTCCAGGATCTTGCTTTGATTTATTGAGCTGCAACCAGTCATAAATCCGGCCCAGTGCTGACGGTGCTCCACCCCAGCGCTTCTCGATGGTCGTTTCACGTACTATGTCTTCCAAGATCCCGTATATGCCTTCCGGCCCCTGCGATACCGCCTCCATGCCAACAGCGCCCGCCTCGTCCCATTGCTGCATTGTCAAATCGTCTATATCAGCGTGCGCCCCGCGGATGCGACAGACCCCAAGCATTTCGCAGGCGCGCGCCGCTTGATCGATACGCTGTCCGTCCATCCAGCGGGGGCCTTCCATGCCGGACAGCCGATCCACAACATACGTCTGAAGCGGCGACACGCTTGCTGTCTTGGCGACGACGACCTGTTCGGCAAGCTCCTCACACAATGGCGCTACCTTATCCATGTCCTGGAAGCGCTCGAAGTACCCCAAGTTCTTGCGCCGAGTGAGGATGATGTCATGGCGTGGGCAAACGACGACAGATGCAAACATCCACGACAGGCGCCCTACCCTGTCACCATTGGCCTCTTCTGTCGCAGCATCAATCAGACACGCCGGACAATAGGTGGTTTGGGTGCGCGTCATGAACGCGGGACCGAAGGTTTCGCCCTGGTAGGTCAGAACGCGATCACCGGCTTTTTGCGGACCACATCTCAAGGCCTGCTATTCGGAAACGCCTGTCAGCTTTGACAGGCGTTCCACAGCATAGTCGCTCAGGTCCATCACATGGGCTTGGCTGATCTCCATCATATGAAGAAAGTCCGCGCAGGGCAGGCCAGTGTGGAAACGGGCAACGCGGGCGCACCATGAAACGGTGGTTTCATCGGCGTATGGGGGCAAGATTGGTAGCATGGACATGGTCTCAGACCTTCTCCAGCTTTTTCTTCTGCCGTTTTGTACGCGCCTCGTCGTATTCATCGGCTCCTGCATCAAGCGGGATCGAAAGCCAGTGGTCGCTCAAAAAGACATTGGCACTGAGATCGCAGCCTTCCTGCATCGCCCATGCTTCGGCAAAGTGATCGACGGTGAGGATTTTGTCGCCCTCCCACAGCGCACATTCGATGGCATTGATGATCGTGTCGATGCCACGCCCAAAGCGGTGACGGCTGGCGGTAATCAATCGCGCCATCATGTCGGCATCGACGCACGCCTTGATTGCGGCCTCTTCGCAGTAGTGCTCGACCAGAGAGATCAGGCCAGTTTCGTCAATGCCATGCTGCAGATTGGACGGCATGATTTTTGTGAAACGCCGCGAAACTTGAGGATCGAATGCGGCGACCTCTGCCAGGCGCCGTGTCCCACTCAGGATCGGAATGACAGCATTGTCGCCCTGCATGAGGGACTTGATCATGCGCAGCGAACTTTCGGTGTCATTGGCCGACCGCGCCATGATGAGATCCTGCGCTTCATCCAGCCAAAGGACACTGATCCCCGCAGCCGTGAGCCGCTGTTTCACGCTTTTCCAGATTTCCCAGACTTTTGCACGGGACGCGACATGCTCCACGCCCAGGGCGGCCAGGATCGCCAAGCCAACGCTTTTCAAAGTCGCTGGGCTCGGCACCTGGATCTCAAGGTAGCGCGGCTCACCAGTCTCGGGATTCTGTGCGAGGAAATTTGCTTCACGCAGGATTGTGCGAACGGCGGTCGTCTTGCCCCCGCCGGGTTCTTCGATGAGAATAATCCCTCGGGTTTCCTGTCCCGCCGTGTAGCGACAGGGCACGGGGGTCAGTTCCCCGCCGGCATCGACTTCGAACAAGCGATAGAGGTGTTTCGTGAGTTCATGGTCGCGTTCGGTTGGAATATAGATCTTGCGCAGATTTTGGACTTGCGCAGCGACGCTGGTGGTAGTGTTCATGATTTATGCTCCCGAAAACTGTGTTGCGCTTGATGCGTTGCTACGCATCTCGAGGTTTTCATTGGTCAATCTGATGTCCTCCGAACGGATGGGTTGCAAAAAGCCGGCGCCAGCAAATGGGTGGGTAACCGGTTCGTTTTCAGAATTTGCGCTCGTTGTTCTCACGCCGGAAACGACTCGACGCTGCGTCATGCTGATTTCTGTCGTCGAGTGCGCCGGGCCGCTGGCTCAGTCACGGTCCAATTGAAGAATATCGAAATTAATTCAGTCGCTTGCGGACTTCTCGCCCCGAACTTCAGGGCGCGGTGATTGTTTGGACGATTGCGATAATTTCTGAGTCCCGCAGCAGCCGAGCACCTGTTTTCTGGCTTCAACGAGGAGATTGGCTATTTCTGCTTAGGACGAAGTAGAAACTGGCTGGCAGGTCCATTTTCTTTTCGCGGCCTGTGAAGCGACGCCCCGGATGAGCATCAATCCGACATTTGGAACGACTGCCCAAACACCCTCAAGATCGAGATAAAAAGATTGCAGCTCGGTCCGCCACGAAGGACGAATGGCACCCATTCCGCGGCGGAATTCGCCAGCATTGCCGGTCATGCGACCCCCTAACCTTGCTGTCACCCGACCCTTTCAATCCGCCGAACTTCTGTCAGAATGCGTGAGCCTGTTGACAAAAACCTGCGTCCAGACCAAGGAATCAACATTTGAATAATCGCTCGGAATTGTCGGCCACATCTGCCCAGCCACGGTCAGGGCAAGGTGCAGGTCACGGGCTGCTTGGCGGCGCGCTGGTATCGATCGGCCTACTTGCCGGGGCGTCGCCAGGCGCGGCAGATATGAACAGCGCCCTTCCCGCCCTCGCCTTGCCCGATCCGATGACCGCGCCGCCCATGGCGGTGCTACTGCCTGTGCCGGAGGAAAGGATCATTACAGCGGTCTCGACGCTGGATGATCTCGGTCAGGATGTCCTGACTCGTACCGGCATTCCGGGATTGGCCATTGCCGTCGTCCACGACGGACGCACCGTTTATGCCCGGGGCTTCGGCATCCGTGCCACTGGGCGCCCGGAGCGCGTCGATGCCGATACGGTCTTCCTGCTGGCCTCGCTTTCAAAACCGGTCGGTGCCACGGTCGTCGCAACGCAGGTGGATGGCGGCCGCGTGGCGTGGGACAGCCCAGTGCGTGATTTCTTGCCCACCTTCGATATGGGCGATCCGTGGGTCAGCGATCATGTCACGATCGGGGATCTTTACGCGCATCGCTCTGGCCTGCCGGATCATGCGGGCGACGATCTGGAAGATATCGGATTTGACCGCAGTGCGGTGCTGGAGCGGCTTGCGCTGCTGCCGAAAGGCGCGTTCCGGGAGGACTACGCCTACACCAATTTTGGACTGACCGCCGCCGCTGAGGCCGTGGCGGTGGCGGCGGGCATGGATTGGGCCACCCTGTCGGAATCCACGCTCTATGCGCCGCTGGGCATGACATCGACCAGCTCGAGACACGCCGATTACATGGCGCGCGACAACCGCGCCTCAAGCCATGTCGCCGTTGGGGATGGATATGCGGTGGCCGACACGCGCCAGCCAGATGCGCAAAGCCCGGCTGGCGGGGTTAGCTCCAGCGCGCAGGACATGGCGCGCTGGATGGCGATGGTGCTGGGCCGTGGCATGGCAGAGGGATCACGCGTGATCTCCGAGGAGGCGCTCTTGCCGGCCCTGTCCGCGCAGATAATCCGAGGGGCGCCAATGGACATCTCAGCCCGGCCGGGTGCCTATGGTTTCGGCTTCAATGTCGACACGCGGCTGACGGGACGTGTCATGCTCAGTCATTCCGGCGCTTTCGCGCTTGGCGCGTCGACCAGTGTTGCGATGGTGCCCGACCTCGATCTGGGCATCGTCGTATTGACCAATGCGCCCCCAATCGGCGCCGCCGAAGCGATTACCGCGAGCTTCCTCGACCGGGCGGAACTCGGGGCCGACAGCCGCGACTGGCTGGCTGCCTTTGCCCCGCTCATGGCGCCACTTTCGGCGCCGGTGGGGCACCTTGTGGGCGCAGAGCCGCCCGTTGATCCCGCCTCGGTGGGGCCTGTTGAGCGTTATGTCGGCATCTATGACAATGCGTATTTCGGTCCCGCATCGGTTGCTGCTACCAGCGGGGGCCTCGTGCTCAGACTGGGGCCGGAAAGCCGGGATCTGCCCATGCGGCATTGGGATGGCGACACATTCGTGGTTAGCCCGATGTCCGAGAACCAGCCCACCGGCTCTGTCTCGCTTGTCGAATTCTCCGAAACCCCTTCAGAGCCGGGTATGACATTGCGGATCGAGCACCTGAACGGCGAAGGCCTTGGTGTCTTTCGACACCGGAAATGACGTGACCGGCCCTGACCGGACCTTGCCGATCCGTCAAACGCCGCACCGCAGCTTCCTCGGAACGGCTATTCGTGCTGATTTTCTACTCATTAAGTCTGCGATTAAGAGTTAGCTTTGTTCAGGGTTTGGTCCTCTATTGAACATTATTAATGCGCCCGCAGGGCGGGCCTGTCGAGGCTCGAACGCGGGCGGTGATGGTTGTAGACGTTGCGGCGACGACATTCATTGGCTCACGGCTCAGAAGGTAGCTTCCGCCCTTATCCGGTTTTCCGGGGAATCTGTGCGCTCTCGCGCCGCGCCATGGCGCTACCTCCTTCGCGCCGTGGTGGTCTGACCCGCCTCTCCGCGCAGGACGAGGACGCCGTCATCGTTGATATCGAAGGACACCTCACCGGTCAAAATATCGAGCAATCGGCGTTCCTGTTCCATCATCGCTTCGGGACAGGCCATCATCGTCGTTCCAACCGGGCCGAGCGTGATTGTGCCGTCCTGTTCGCTGTAACTGCCCACGATCCGGTTACACGTCGCGCTGCCTGAGAGCTGTCCATTCGCGCCGAACGCAAGGCTCGCGGGTGACCCTTCCACCACGCCTTGGCCATCGATATCTTCGATTATCCAGTCGCGTCCCTGCAATTGCGGACCTGCATCCTGCGCCATCAGATGATCGGCGACAGCGCGATAGGCTGGAAGCGAAGTCGGATCGCTTGCGGCGTTGCCGGCAACCGGATTCGAAGCGAAACGGACGATCACCATCTCGGCGGTCGGATCGATCCAGATCGTTTGGCCATGCACGCCGCGCGCTGCGAATGCACCGTGATCGTCGTTGCTGACCCACCACATGCCGCGATAGCTCCAACCGGGCAAAAGATCGTAGCCTGCACGGGAAAAGACGCCCGGGTCGCCGCCCTGACGGATGCGTGCGATCGCCTTGGCGGGAAGAATGCGCTCGCCCTGCCATTCGCCGTCGTTCAGGATCAACTGGCCAAGCCGCCCCATGTCGCGCAGGGTGGCGTTGAAACCGCCGCCGGCGAACGGCGTGCCGATGGAATCCACCGTGTAGAACGCCTCGCGCTCGGCTCCGATCCGGGTCCAGAGATTCGCGGCCAGCCAATCGGCCACGTTCAGGCCGGTGGTGCGGGCGATCAGCCATCCCATCGCATCGGTATTGATCGTGCGATAGCCGAAGGCCTCGCCGTGCTCGCCGTCCTTTTCGACCGTTTCGAGGAAACCGAAATAGCTGCGCGGTCCCTCGTAGCCTTCCGGGGGTGGCAGAGGACTGCCCGCTTGCGCGTAGGTCCAGACATCGGCGTCGGGATCGGCGTAGTCTTCCGAATAGTCGAGCGCCGTGGTCATCTCCAGCACCTGCCGCACGGTCGCATCGCCGAAAGCGCTGTCTGCCAGTTCCGGGATCAGATCGCCCATCGCTGCGGTCTCGTCGATCTGACCCTCCGCAACCAGGGTTTCGCCAATCAGCCCGGTGATCGACTTTGTGACCGACATGGCCCCATGCAGGACGTGTTCGCCCATGCAGCCGTCGTACCGCTCGTAAACGATCTGGCCCTGGTGAAGGACCAGGATGGCATCAGTATAGTTGGCGTCGAACGCCTCGTCCCAAGTCATCGAATCGTCCGTGCCGAGCGGCGTGAACGTCACCGCGTCAAGACCGGGATCGAGATCGACCGGCAGCGTATCGGCCCCGGTGGGCCCGTTCCGAACGGCCGTGTTGGGCATCAATTCGCGAAAGTGGCAGACCGTCCAGCGCAGTTTCGGGAAAGCGAAATAATCGGGGTCGGTAAAGCGAATGATCCGGTCATCCGGCGGCGGAAAACCCTGCATCCAGCCAAGCGTTTCGGGATCTGAGGTCTCGGCCGAAAGCGGTGCGTCCTGTGCCATGGCGGCGCCCCCGGAGATTGCTATCATCAAGGCAGAAATAAGAAGTGAGTTTTTCACAGAAAATATCCTTTTGTGCTTTCGAACATTCATCAGAGGCCGCCATTCCTTTTCAGGAGGCTGGCCTGGATGGTCATGTAGTTGATGATCCCGGCGACTGCTCCGGCAATGACACTCAACACAATTGTAGCCGTTATCAGCGAGACGTCGACACTGCCCACCACCCGCTGCCAGATGATTGCGCCTGAAACCACCGCGCCGAAGGCAAACAGCCCGTGCTTCACGATCAACCAGCAGACTGTTGGCCAGAAAGGGTGTTTCGGTGCCTTCACCGTGAGATAGGCAACCGCCGTCAGGATCATTGCAAGCGAGACGGCCAGCGGCACGGCCCCGCCGAGGACGGTCTGTGTCTCGTTGGTGATGCCATCCACCGACAGCGGCAGCGGTGCGTGGTTTCTCAGCAGAAGGAACTGGATCGCGCCGTTGATGACGGCGTTGATGACGCCATTGATGATCGCCCCGGACAGGATATTCCTGTCGGTCGGCAACGGAACTACGCTTTGCATTTTTTCAATTCATCTTTCTTCAGCGAATGAGGGCAGCGTATCGGTGCCGAGAGCGTGGGAGTTCAGGGTCGAAAGCGCCGCGTTGCCGCTGCCACGCCCGAGCGTGACCACGACCCGCTCGACCGGACGGCCTTCGATCTGCCCCGCAGGAGGGGCGCCCTGCGCGGGATCAATGCTGATCTGTGCCAGCGACGGTGTCGCCTGTCCCAAACAGGCAACATCCGCCATGAGAAAGCGGCGATCCGTGCGCAAGGTCTCATTGACCCGTCCGCTTGTCTATTCGCCGAAGAGCCGCACGACCGAACCGCCGCCATGGACTTTGACGATCTGCCCGCTGACCCAACCGGCGGCGGGGGAGGTGAGCCACAGCATCGCGTTTGCGATGTCCTGCGGCTTACCGGTGCGTCCAATCAGGTTGTCGGGGTGCATAAGCCGTTCCTGTATAGCCTCGTCCAAGCCGGCATCACCGTAGCCTTCGGTCATCACGGTACCGATCAGCACCGTATTCACCCGCACCTTCTGCGCCAGCATATGCGCCAGCGAGATCATCATCTGGTTCAGCGCCGCCTTGGCCGTGCCGTAGCCCAGAATGTCATAGGCAGGCACCGCCGACGAAAATGAACCCGAGTTGGTGATGCTGGCATTCTCGGCCTTTTCCAGATGCGGCAAGCAGGCCATCGACATGCGGTAGCCGCTGATCGTGTTCAGCTTGTAGGCGTCTACCAGTTCCTCCTCGGTGATTGCGGTCGGGTCGTCATGGCGCGGACCCCAGCCAACGTTGTTGACCAGTGTCGAGATGCCGCCGAAGGCGTCCACGGTGGCCTTGACCAGCGCGTTGATATCCTCGGCGCGGGTCACGTCGCAGGCCATCCCGAGGCAGCGGTTGCCGGTTTCCTTCTCGATCTCGGCGGCCGTTTCCTGGGCCTTGTCACCCTGAAGGTCGGCGATCATCACATTCGCACCGGCCCCCGAAAGGGTCTTGGCAATGCCCGCGCCAATGTTCTGCGCGCCGCCGGTGATGAGGACGTTGTGGCCCTCCATGCTGAAATCCGCGAATGCGTTGAATGTGTCAGCCATGATGTGGCTCCTATCTTGCGTTGTCGCCCGCCAAGGCAGGCATTGATGTGTTTGTCAGTCCAGTTCCTGAACGCCGCCGCCTGACACCGTCAGGATCTGCCCGCTGACCCAGCTTGCCGCTGGAGAGCACAGGAACAACGCCGCATTGGCCATATCTTCGGGCTCGCCCAGGCGGTTGATCGGTGTGTGCGCCAGCATCGCTTTCTCGATGTCGTCGTTCAGCACGGATTTCAGCGCATCGGTGCGTGTGGCTCCCGGGGCCACGGCGTTCACACGGATGCCTTTCGGCCCTAGATCAAAGGCGATGTTGCGCACCAGATGGCTGGTCGCGGCCTTGGACGAACCATAGGACGCCATGCGCTTGTTTTTATTCTCAGCCGACATCGATGTGATGGCGAGGATCGCGCCGCCGCCGGCCTTTTCCATCTCGGGCGCAGCAAGTTGGGCCAGTCGGAAAAGCGAGAACACGTTCAACTCATAGGCCCAGCGGAAATCCTCCATCGGCATGTCGAAAGGCTTGGGCCCGCCGCCGCCCGCATTGGCCACAAGAAGCGTCAGTTTGCCAAAGGTATCTACGGTGCCGCTGACCAGCGCGCTGAGATCGTCTTCCTCGGTGACGTCGCAGGCCATACCGGCGGCTTTGCCGCCGTTGGCTTTGATTTCATCTGCCACGGCCTGTGCCGTCTCCGCCTTCAGGTCACTGACCATGACCGCCGCTCCGGCGGCAGCAAAAGTTTCGGCAATGGCGCGGCCGATCCCGGCACCCGCTCCGGTCACAATGGCAACATCGCCATCAAGCGCAAAGTTCTTTGGATCATACATGTCGGATATCTCCTTTTGAGTGAGTGTTGTTAATCATGTCGCAAGGCTGATCAGACCTGCGTCGCCTTCCCGACCTTCCGCAGTCCGAAGGCCAAAGTGATGAAGAGGATGCCGATTGCTATGGACCAGACCGCAATCAGCCAGATGAGCGACAAAAGACCAGCTTGGGGAATCGCGATCAGGAGACCCCCGAGCAGGATGGACAGAGCGCCACCGAGCCCCAGAAACCATTCGCCTTCGATTTTCTTTCGAAGCTGAATAGCCGCGAGGATGCGCAGGATACCCCCAAGGATGGCCCAGGCGGCGATGAACATCAGCAGCACGAGGGCCGTCACGCCCGGCATGAACAGCGCCAGCAGCCCGACGATCACGCCGAACACACCATCCAGCAGCCACAGCCACCACTTGTCGATCCGGTCACGATAGCGGATGGATTGCGCGATGGCGAAGGCACCATCCACAAGGACCCAGGCGCCGAACAGCAAAATCAGCATTGCCACCGTCAGACCCGGCCATGCAAAGGCCGCGATACCGAATAGGATAGCGGCGATCCCGCGCACGAGCAGCAGCCACCAGTTGCGCTCAAGATAGCTCATGAGATCGGTCATTATGTCGTCCCTTCAGACTTTTTTCAGCGCGATTGCGCTCCTTCCCGTAATGTTGTGAGATTACGACCATGAAACAATACGTTGTCCCGACTGCGTTCCCCATTCTGGGTAATGTGCAGGCAAGGCGCAGATGTCGGCGGCTGGCGTTCGGAGGAACATTATGGGAAATCAGTCAGAAAGTTATCCGGCCCATGTCCGTGCGTTTTCCGAGCTTTTAATCAAGCTTCGAGCCGAATTGGGCAATGACCTTGATCAGCTCTTGATCCTGGCCGTCGTCGCCGAGCGTCATTACGCGGCGATTGATACGGCTGTCGAAACAGACGCGGGCGGAATAAATGCGTATTCAGTCGCGCTTTATACGGATATCCCGCGGGAAACCGTGCGGCGAAAGGTAAAGGTGCTGGTCGCGAAGGGTTTAATGGAGTGTGACGAGCGGGGAAACCTGACCCCGACAGCGCAGGCCGCGTGGGACTTGAGGGACGGAACGGCCGCGACCTGGAAATACATACGCGCCATTACGCGTTAGAAAAGAAATGAAAAGGAACACCGATGTCAGACGCCCCTGACCAGACCCAGCGCCGCAATCCGGCCGGCAAGGTTGCGATACTCGTAGTCTTGATCTTGATCGTGTTCGTGGTTGTCTACGCGCTCAGCGACCGCATGGCGCCGTCGTCGTCGCGCGGCATCGTGTCGGCCCATGTGGTTCAGATCGCGCCGCGCGTGTCGGGCGACGTGACGGAAGTGATGATCGACGACGATGCAGTGGTTCAGGCGGGTGATCCCCTGTTCTCGATCGACCGGCGCCCGTTCGAACTGGCCGTCAAGCAGGCCGAGGCAAGGCTTGCGACGGCGACCCAGGAGGTCAGCGCCTCCAGCGCGTCGCTGGTGGCGGCGCAGGCGGCGGTGACGCAGGCGCGCACCAACCTCGACTCCGTGCGCGCCGATGCCGATCGCACCTTCCGGCTGGAAGAGCGCGGGATCGCCAGCACGGCACAGGGCGACGCGGCGCGCGCAAACGTGTCCGATGCGGAGGCGCAATTGCAGACCGCCGAGGCCAATCTGCGCAGCGCGCGCGCCCAGCTTGGACCTGAGGGGCGCGACAATCCCGCCATCCTTGCCGCCGAGGCGCAACTGGAACAGGCGCAATACGATCTGGCATCGACGACGGTCACCGCGCCGCATTTCGGCGTCGTCACCAACGTGACCCTCTCTGAGGGCCAGTTCATCGGCGCGGGCAACCCGGCGCTGACCTTCATCGACGCCGAGGCCGCCTGGGTCACCGTCGATCTGCGCGAGAACCAGTTGCAGGACGTGGAGCCCGGCGATCCGGCGCATCTGCTCTTCGACGCGGTGCCGGGGCGGATCTTCGACGGCCGCGTGCAAAGCATCGCCTGGGGCATCAATCCGGGGCGCAACATGCAGGGCGGGCTGGTGGTGAACCAGCCGAGCAACCGATGGTTCGAACCGGCCCGGCGCATCCCGGTGCGCGTCGAACTGGTCGGTGGCATGGATGACTGGCCGACCCGCGTGCGTGTCGGCGGCAAGGTCCACGCGGTGGTCTTCGCAGGTGGCACCGGCAATCCGATCGGCTGGATCGCAGACGGGCTGCAACGGCTGCGGTCATGGACGAGCTACCTGCATTGAGGCGCCCCAAATGTATGTGACCCCACGCCCGGATGTGAATGACGACCCGCTTTTTGCGGTGCGTTTGGCCGTGGTCGGCATGCTGTCCTATGCCGCGATCCCGTTGATCGACCCGGCCCTGCCCCCGATCATCGCCGCGTTGCCGATCGGCATCATCGGCGCGCAGCGCAAGGCCTTCAACATCGGCAAGGCCATCGGAGGGCCCGTGGCGATGATCGTGCTGACAGCAGCGATGACATGGGTCGTGGAAGGGCTGCGGCCGATGCCTGTGGTCTACATGGGATCCATGTGGCTGGCCTATTTCGCCGGGTTCCTGATGATCCTGCGAACGGGCGCGCAGGCCGGGATGCTGATCGTTATCGTCACCGTGCTGATGTCGGTGATGGGAATGCACGGCAGCGCCACCGTCGAGACGATGCGCGACGGTTTCTTTCAGGCGTCGCTGGTGGCGCTGGTACTGGGGCCGCTCGTATACCTGCTGTTTCCCGCCGGCACGGCCGAGCAGCATGTGGACGAGCCGCAACCCGGCGGCGGCAATGCCACTGTGGGGGCAGCAATCCGGGCGACGGTGCTGCTGGGCCTCAGCTTCTGGCTCTATGCCGTGATGGAGCCGTCGGACATGATGATGGCCGTCATCGCAGCGATGGTGGTGGTGTTCCCCACAAGGCGCGCGGTGTTCTTCGAGGCCAGCCAGCGGATCCGCGCCACCTTCTATGGCAGCATCATGGGCGGCGGCGTGCTGGCGCTTTTCACGCTTTCGCCGCATCTGCCGGTCCTGCTGGCGCTGATCTTTCTCGGCTGTCTGTGGCTGGCCAGTCTGATGCTGCGCGGCCCGCACCCCAGCAACGTCTATCAATATGCCATGTCGGTGGCGTTGTCGCTGATCGCCGGGGCGCTCAGCACGCAAGACGCGACATATGCGACCTTCACCCGTATCGTGCTGACCCTTACCGGCGCATTCAGCGCCGCCTTCGCCGTTGCGCTGCTCGATGCGCTGACCGGTTGGCGATCCGATCCGATAAAGGAGGCAACGTGACGCTGCCAAAGCTTTATATTCTACCGCTGGCGCTCGGCCTGTTGTTCTTTGCCGCTTCGCTGACCCCGACACTTATCCCCCGTAGCTGGATCGTGCAGGGCGCGCTCGGCGGGTTGGTCATGGCGCTCGGCTATCTGATCGGGCGGGCGGCGCTTTCTCTCTGGCGGTTGCTTGAACTTCCGGAGGCAGACGGACGCGTGCTTTTGGTTCTACGCATGGCGATCACGCTGCCGATTGCACTCGTGCTTCTTCTCTGTCTCGCGCAGGCCCGCAACTGGCAGAACGGCATTCGCTTGCGGATGGACATGCCGCCGCTGGAAAACACGCATACGATTCAGATGCTCTTGCTGGCCATCGCGGTCTTTGCGGTGCTTTTCCTGATTGGAATCGCATTGCAATGGCTGTTTGATCGCGTGCGCTTTCGTCTTTATCGCTACATGCCCGCAAGGGCGGCAAATGTGGCGGGCTTCGTTCTGACGGCGTTGCTGATCCTGATCGCCACACGTGACGGCGTTTTGGATCGGATCATCGCCGGGCTCGACGCCTCCTTCACGACCGCACAAGCGCTTTTTGACACTGCGCCGCCGGTTCCCGAAGGCACAGACACAGGCGGTGCAGGTTCACTGGTGAATTGGGAGGCGCTTGGCCAGCCGGGTCGTGATTACGTCACATCCGGGCCGGACGCGGCCGACATTGCCGCATTCACCGGTCGCGACGCGTTGCAGCCGATCCGCGTTTATATCGGCCTCGCTCAGGAGGATACCCCCGAGGCACGCGCCCGGATCGCGCTTGAGGAGCTTCGCCGTCAGGGCGGGTTCGACCGCGAGGTGCTCATCGTGGCACTGCCCACGGGCACGGGCTGGCTCGATCCCGGCGCGGTCGATCCGGTCGAATACATGCACGGGGGCGATATCGCGACAGTTGCGGTGCAGTATTCCTACCTGCAGTCACCGCTTGCCCTGATCCTGGAGACGAACGCCGGCCTTGATCAGGCAAAGGCGTTGATCGGGGCCGTGCATCGTCACTGGCGTGACCTGCCGGAAGAGACGCGGCCGCGGCTCTACATCCACGGGCTCAGCCTCGGCGCCTGGTCCTCGATGCATGGAACCGGGTTATTCGCGTTGCTCGATGATCCCATCAACGGAGCACTTTGGGCCGGTCCGCCGTTTCCATCAGCCAAATGGCAAGGGATCGTCGCCTCGCGCGACCCTGACAGCCCCTATGTCGCCCCGGTTCTCGGCGACGGAAGGTTGGTGCGCTTCGCATCACATCATGGTGACGCTGGCGGCCCGGACGGCTGGGGCGATATGCGGCTCGTCTATCTGCAATACGCCAGCGACCCGATCGTGTTCTATGAGCCTGCATCCGTGTTCCGCCCCCCGATCTGGATGACGGAACCTCTCCATATCTGTATCTGGTTGCATCGGTGATCCACCTCGAAAAATGTGACGTGTCAGTGTCAAGCGTGCACGTTATCCAGACGCAATCCGCATCTCACCGCAGATCCCGGATCTGTGCGCTCTCACCAAGGGAGCCGCACAAGAACCGGGCATCTTGTGAACCATGCGACACAGAATTTGGCTGATTGCGATGCTGCGGCCGTGAATGCCCGCGGCCACCGGCGCCATTTTTTACCGATTGGAAGCGATGGACACTGCGATATTTTTAACAGATCATGACCTCAGCGCCGCAGCCTGGGGTCATTCCTCTAATTTTGGCCGAAATATCTCATTCGGCCAAAATCGTTCTAATTCAGGGCGCTAATGCCACGTGGCAAAACTGGTCCCGCTTCGTGGCAAACCAAAACAACGGTTTTGGCATAACTACGCCCGTCCCGATAATAACAAGTAAAAAACAGGTGTCAGCTACACTTCGAATGCCCGCAACTGGCGCATGTCATGCACCCTTCCACCATCCGCATCGCCAGATCCCCGCAGCTCGGGCAGGCTGCCCCCCGGCCGCCTCCAAGGTTCACCACCTCTGCTGTCGGGTCGCTTTTCAGCCCCATCCCCTCGCCCGCCAGAAATCCGGTCTTAACCATATGCTGTTCCAAAATACCGCCGATGGCCGCCAATATCGACGGCACATATTTACCCCCCATCCAAGCGCCGCCGCGCGGGTCGAACACGGCTTTGAGTTCCTCGACGACAAAGGACACATCCCCGCCGCGCCGGAACACCGCCGAGATCATCCGCGTCAGGGCGACCGTCCAGGCAAAATGCTCCATGTTCTTGGAGTTGATGAACACCTCAAACGGGCGTCGACGACCGCCCAGAACCACGTCGTTGACGGTGATATAGATGGCATGGTTGCTGTCGGGCCATTTCAGTTTGTAGGTCATCCCTTCCAGTTCGGGCGGGCGGTCCAGCGGGTCGGACATGTATATGACCTCTGCGCCGTCGCTGCTGACTTCCTGTGGGGGCGCATTGGCGGCTTCGCTGACGCTCAGCACCGATCCGGTCACGTCATTTGGCCGGTAGGTGGTGCATCCCTTACAGCCGCTGTTCCATGCCTGCATGTAGACATCCTTGAACGCGTCAAAGCTGATGTCCTCGGGGCAGTTGATCGTCTTGGAAATGCTGCTGTCGACCCATTTCTGCGCCGCCGCCTGCATGCGTACATGGTCGGACGGCGCCAGCGTCTGGGCGTTGACAAAATATTCGGGCAACTCGGCATCACCGAACTTATCGCGCCACATCTGAACGGCGTAGTCGACAACCTCCTCTTCAGTGCGGCTGCCATCCTTCTGCAGGACCTTGCGGGTATAACTGTAAGCAAAGACCGGCTCGATCCCACTGCTGACGTTCCCGGCATAAAGGCTGATTGTGCCCGTCGGCGCGATCGACGTCAGCAGGGCGTTGCGGATGCCGTATTTGCCGACAGCGCGGCGCACATCGTCGTCCATGCCCTGCATCGTGCCACTACGCAGATAGGCTTCTGCATCGAACAGCGGGAAGGCGCCCTTTTCCTTGGCCAGATCCACCGACGCCAGGTATGCCGCCCGTGCAATCGCCTTTAGCCACGCCTCGGTCTGTGCGGCAGCTTCAACCGAACCATAGCGCAGGCCCACCATCAGCAATGCATCGGCAAGGCCCGTCACGCCCAAGCCGATCCGCCGCTTGGCCTGCGCCTCGGCCTCCTGCGCGGGCAGCGGGAACTGGCTGGTATCGACGACATTGTCCATCATCCGCACGGCAACAGCGACCAGATCAGACAACGCGGCCTCGTCCAGCGCGGCGCCGTCGCCGAAGGGGTCGCTGACCAGCCGCGCCATGTTGATGCTGCCCAGCAAGCACGCCCCATAAGGCGGCAGAGGCTGCTCACCGCAAGGGTTGGTCGCGGCTATCGTTTCGCAATAAGCCAGATTGTTCGCCTGATTGATCCGGTCGATGAAAATCACCCCCGGTTCAGCATACTCATAGGTCGCCTGCATGATCCGGTTCCACAGATCACGCGCCTGAACAGTATGATGCACGATACCGTCAAATTCCAGATCCCAGGACCCATCGGCATCGACCGCCTCCATGAACGGGTCCGTCACCAGCACGCTCAGATTGAAATTGCGCAGCCGGGCGGGATCGCTTTTCGCGGCGATGAAATCCTCGATATCGGGATGATCACAGCGCATGGTCGCCATCATCGCACCCCGACGCGCGCCCGCGCTCATGATGGTGCGGCACATTGCGTCCCAGACATCCATGAAGCTCAGCGGCCCGCTGGCATCAGCGCCAACTCCCTTCACCACAGCCCCGCGCGGGCGGATGGTAGAGAAATCATAGCCGATCCCGCCGCCCTGTTGCATGGTCAGCGCCGCCTCGCGCAGCGCGTCAAAAATGCCGCCCATATCATCCGGCACAGTGCCCATGACAAAGCAGTTGAACAGCGTGACCTTCCGCTCTGTCCCTGCCCCGGCGGCAATGCGCCCGGCGGGCAGGAACTTGAAATCTTCCAGCGCGCCATAGAATCGCTCTTCCCAGACGGCCGACTCTGCCTCGACGCTGGCCAGCGCCCGCGCCACGCGGCGCCAGCTATCCTCGACGGACGCGTCTCCGCCGCCACCGGCGGGCGTAAAACGATACTTCATGTTCCAGATCTGTTCGGAAATGGGTGCAGCAAAACGGCTCATGATTGAGGCTCCGAATGGACTGAAAAGACAACGGTATGACGGAGCGCGAACCATAGGCGCGCCCTGCGCTGCGGTCAACGGCGCGGATGAGTGCGAAATGGCTTTCACGGTCATTATAACCGAACAGTCCATTGTTTTTTCTTGGTAAAAAATACCCAATTGCGCCGTTGCCAAGCAAAGCTTGCGCCCCCTCTGGCACTTCCCCGTGGGCCACCTTGCATAACATAAAAACCGCTGCGGGATTGAACTTGTCGCCACGCGGCATAAGATGATCGCCATGGCCCAAGCACCCCTGAACCTTGTAAAGCTCAGCGTTGGCACCTCCAGCATTGATGACCTGATCGCATGGCAGACCTCGCGGCGGGCGCAGGGCGGCGACGGACTGCCGCGCCATGTCACAAGAATGTGGCCCAAACGCGCCGACGAGCTTTTGGACGGCGGCTCGATCTACTGGGTCATCCAAGGCGTCCTGCAATGCCGCCAACGCATCCTGCGTCTGGACGAGGTCATCGGCCAGGACGGTGTGCGCCGCTGCGCCATTGTTCTGGATCCCGAAATCATCCGCACGGCTACAGCCCAGAAACGTCCATTTCAGGGCTGGCGCTACCTTCCCGGCGCGGATGCCCCGGTCGATCTGAGTCGCGCACGCAACGACGAAGATGCCCTGCCCCCCGGCCTAAGCGCAGCACTGGCAGATATCGGCGTGATATAACCGCAACACCACCCTGCCGGTCATTGCCCACCAAATCGGGGCCAGCCCCCTAACCGCTCATGGCTCAACAGCGGCTCATCAGCCGTTAATACATTGTTATCACCTCATATTTAAAATTCCGAATTCCGCGACCCAGAGCGCGAATCGAGACTCGGCAATTTACCGCTCGTCCAAATCACATTTTCTTGAAACCAACGCTTTGACGAGACCGTTGCATCCGGTAAGCTAACCCTAAATAGGAAGTCTATGAGGCGCAGGACCGGAACAATGGACGCCACGCCCGAGCAGATGAATTGAAAGGAAATACAATGAAATACTTGCTCTCCGCAGCAGCAGCCTCCGCCCTGATGGCAGGCTCCGCTTTCGCCGGTAACATCGAGCCCGTCGTGATGGAGCCCGTGCTGGCCCCCGCACCCGCGCCGGTCTTCACCTCGCCGAACTGGACTGGCTTCTACGCTGGTGGCCAGCTGGGCTATGCTGACGTCGACACCAACTTTGCTGGCGTTGACGGCGACGGCCTCATCGGTGGTCTGGTTGCTGGTTACGACTACGATCTGGGCGACTGGGTCATCGGTGCTGGCTTGGACTTCGACTGGACTGATGTCTCGCTGGCACCCGGCGTAGACGTCGACACAGTCTGGCGCGCAAAACTGCGCGGCGGTTACAAGCTGGGCAACGGCCTGCTGTACGCAACAGCCGGTTATGCCAACGCTGACGTCGGCGGCGGTGTCGGTGACTCGGATGGTTACTTTGTCGGCGCAGGCTACGAGCACATGCTGACATCGAACTTCTCGCTGGGCGGCGAAGTTCTGTACCATGAGTTCGACAGCTTCAACGTTCCTACCCTGGACGCCGACGCGACGACAGCGCAGGTTCGCGCAACGTTCCGCTTCTAATCGGACAGTCGGGCCAATCTGGCCCGACAACCACCCAATACAGCGCGCGGCCCCAACAGGCCGCGCGTTTTTCATTGTGCTATGCGGTGAAATCAGCGTGGAGCGCTGCGACGCGGTCGCTTGTCAGTTAACGCCCAGTTTCGCTGTCAGATGTGCCAGCGTCTTGCGGTCCGCATCGCTCATCTCCGCCCGGCGGGCGCGGAACAATGTCGCCTGACTGCGCAGGATCACCCCATCGTCAAGGATCTTCAGGTGGTTCGCGCTCAGCGTATCGCCTGACGATGTGATATCGGCAATCGCCTCGGCGGTCTCGTTCTTGACGGTGCCTTCGGTCGCGCCCTGACTATCGACAAGGCTGTAGTCGGCCACGCCATTTTCGCGCAGGAAATCGCGCACCAGACGGTGATATTTCGTCGCGATCCGCAACCGGTGGCCATGATGCGCGCGAAACGCCGCCGCGGCCGCGTCCAGATCGTCCAGAGTGCCGACATCGACCCAGGCTTGCGGCACCGCCAGCACCAGATCGGCATGGCCAAAGCCCAGCTCGGCCAGTTCTTCGACGCGGTCTTCCCAATTGCCCAGATTTTCGCGCACCAGATCGGTGCCGGTCACGCCCAGATGTATGTGGCCCGCTGCCAGCTCACGCGGGATTTCTCCGGCGGACAGCAGGACCATCTCAACATCGCCTGCGCCCTCGACGACGCCCGCATATTCGCGGTCCGACGCGGTCCGCCCCAACGTAACGCCGCGCGCGCCGAACCACTGAAATGTCTTTTCCATCAGCCGACCCTTGGACGGCACCCCCAGACGCACGCTCATGCCGCCCCCCCCAGCCAGACCACCAGACCGGGGCGCACCACGCCGCCCACGGCAGGAATTTCGCGCCCCTGCCCCAACTGCCGGGTCAGCGCATCATAGCGCCCGCCCGAGGCGACCGCCGGCAGTCCGGGATGCGCCTCGGACGTAAAGCCAAAGACGAACCCATCATAATATTCCATCTGGCTCCGCCCATAAGACGCCTCGAAGGGCAAATGATCCACGTTGATTCCCCGCGCCGCCAGCGCCTCCAGCCGCGCGGCCAGCTGCGCGACCGCGCCGTTGATGCTGGGCATGTCGACAGCGATATCGCGTAGACGTTCCAGCGCATTCGGGCATGTTTCACGCACGGCAAGGACAGCGTCTATCAGATCGACCTCGTTTTCGGATATCGGCGGCGCCGCCGCGTCGCTGCGCAACGCGTCAATCCGCGCCGCGATTTCGGCCCTGCCGCGCAGGCCGATCAAGGGACCGGCCCCAGCCATGGGATCACTGGCCTGCAACAGCGCCGCGCGGCTGGGCGGCACGGGCGTGCGCCCAGCGTAGCGGTCCAGCAACGCGCGAAAGCGGCGCGGCCGCCAGATATGCCGCCGCAGCGCCGCCTTGCGGGCGGGCGTTGTCGCCAGCCCATCGACAGCGGCCATCAGGATCCCGATATCGCCGGTTATCGCGTGCAGGTTCAACGGGGCCAGCATATCGTGAAACCGCGCGAATACCTCCGCATCAGACTGCGCTGTGGTGCCGCGCTCGAACACCTCATAGCCGACCTGAACGTACTCATTGGCCCGGCCCGAATTCGTCTCTTGACGCCGGAAAACCTCGCCGGAGTAGGTATAGCGCGCGGGTTCGGCCCCGCCAGCCATGTGCATCTGAACCACTGGCACGGTGAAATCCGGGCGCAGCATCTGCTCGCCCATCGCGGGATCGGATGTGACATAAGCGCGGGCGCGAATATCCTCGCCGTAAAGATCCAGCAGCGTGGCCGCCGATTGCAGAATCGCGGTTTCCACCACTTGGGCGCCGGCTGCCTCAAAAATGGCCCGAAGCCGCGCCGCCTCTGCCCGAATATCGGCGCGGCTGACATCGGCGGGCGTGGCGGGGCCGGAGGTGCGGTGCATTGTCAGATCCGGCATCAACGCGCCTCGCCGGATTTGGTCCCCAGTATCTCGTGCACCTTAGCGACCATCTGCGCGCGCGGCACCTCGAACTGGCTGGGTCGTTCTTTCCACTCTTCCAGTGTGGCGCTGGCGGCAATCTGCGCGCCCAGCACCAGATCTTTGATCTGCACCACGCCCTGCGCCTGCTCGTCCGCGCCCTCGATAATGGCAACCGGGCTGCCGCGCTTGTCCGCGTATTTCAACTGGTTGCCAAAATTCTTGGGGTTACCCAAATAGACCTCGGCCCGGATACCCGCCTGACGCAATTCGCCCACCATCGCCTGATAATCGGCCATGCGCGCGCGGTCCATCACGGTCACGACCACCGGCCCCAGCGCCTCGCTGCGTACCTGACCCTTGGCACGCAGCGCTGCCAGCAGGCGGTCAACGCCAATGCTGACGCCGGTTGCGGGCACGGCCTGCCCGGTAAACCGCTTGACCAGATCATCGTACCGCCCGCCTCCGGCAACAGAGCCGAATTGCCGCTTGGCACCTTTTTCGTCCAATATATCAAAGGTCAGCTCGGCCTCGAACACCGGGCCGGTGTAATAGCCAAGGCCGCGCACGACGCTTGGATCAATCTCGATCCGGTCCGGCCCATAGCCCTGCGCGGCCACCAGCGCAGCAATCTCTTCCAGCTCATCCACGCCCTCGGCGCCGATGACCGATCCGCCAACAGCGGCGCGAAGATTGCCGAGTGTCTCAGCCGCATCTGCGCCCTTTGAGGTCAGGAACGCAATCACCGGGCCCGCTTGGGCATCGCTCAGCCCCACGCCGTCGATATAGGCGCCGGACGCGTCCAGCCTTCCCTTGCCCAACAGCTCGCGCACGCCATCGCTGCCGACCTTGTCGAACTTGTCGATGGTGCGCAGCACGGCTTCACGCTGCGCCTGATCATCCAGTCCCATGATTTCCAGCACACCGTTCAAAACCTTACGGTTGTTCACGCGTACCACGTAGTCACCGCGCGTAATTCCGACCGTTTCCAGGCAATCGGCCAGCATCGCGCAAATCTCAGCATCCGCCGCAACAGACGGCGCGCCGACCGTATCCGCATCACACTGATAAAACTGCCGAAATCGCCCCGGTCCCGGCTTCTCGTTGCGCCAGACCGGCCCCATCGCATAGCGCCGGTAGGGCGTGGGCAAGTCATCCTTGTGCTGCGCATAAACGCGGGCCAGCGGCGCGGTCAGATCATAGCGCAGCGCCAGCCAATCGCCCGGTTTTTCGCCCTCGTCCTCCTGCCAGGCGAACACGCCCACATTGGGGCGGTCCACATCGGGCAAAAACTTGCCCAACGCCTCGACCGTTTCCACGGCAGAACTGTCGAGCGCGTCAAAGCCATAATGGTGATAGACCCGCGCGATTGCGTTCAGCATCGCGGCACGCTCCACCACCTCGACACCGAAATAATCGCGAAATCCCTTGGGCGTCTGCGCCTTGGGTCGCGGAGTCTTTTTGGGCTTGGCCATCGCATGATTTCCCGAAGCTGTGCTACCTGCCGCGCGGTCTAGCCCAAGCCCGGTCCAGCAGCAAGCCAAGCGCCCCCGTCTCGCGCGATCTTCTGCGCAGCTCGACAGCTCATACACGTCTGCCTGCACATCTGATGAGCGACGCTAAACAGCCTCGGCTGCTTCCGGGCAAAGATGAAGGATAATGACCGGCGGGTTGTGGTGGTCCCAGCTGGATTCGAACCAGCGACCTCTCGCTTCGGAGGCGAGCACTCTATCCAGCTGAGCTATGGGACCACAGATCTATTATATCAAACAGAAACCCCGAAAAACAGGCCCACACCTTGGCGTTCGAAAACCCCACCAAAAGACAGATATCCTCCGTCAATGGGCAAAGTTCCGTCCGGCCAAGCCGTGGGTGCCTGCGGCGCGATATACCTGCGCGCCGCCCGGCCCGCAATGTATAAATCCGCTTGTGCAGCGTTTCGCGAAAAACCTGATTCACAGTTTTTTGCGAAAAGCGTTAGGCAAAGAGTTCGTGACATAGTTCTAACGCGTCAATCAGCGCGTCAACCTCAGCCTCGGTATTATACAGCCCGAATGACGCGCGGCAGGTGGCAGTGAGACCCAGATGCTCCATCAACGGTCCGGTACAATGCTGGCCTGCGCGCACGGCCACGCCTTTCTTGTCCAGAATGGTCGAGATGTCATGCGCATGCCCGGCCCCGTCCATGGTAAAGCTGAAAATTGCCGCCTTGTCCGGCGCTTGCCCCTGCACCTGCAACCAGTTCAGCCCGCCAAGCCGCGCCGCCGCATAATCACGCAATCTGTTCTCATGGGCGGCGATGTTCTGCATCCCCAGCCCCATCATGTACTCCAGCGCAACGCCCAGCCCGATGGTCTGCACGATGCCGGGCGTACCGGCCTCAAACTTCATAGGTGGATCGTTATAGGTCACGTTTTCCTTCGTGACTTCGCGGATCATGTCGCCCCCACCCAGAAACGGGCGCATCTCGGCCATCCGCTCGTGCTTTACATAGATCGCACCTGAACCAGAGGGACCATACAACTTGTGTCCGGTAACGGCATAGAAATCGCAACCGATATCCTCGACATCGACGGGCATGTGAACCGCCGCCTGACTGCCATCCACCAGCACGGCCACGCCCTTGGCGCGGGCAGCGGTGCAGATGGCTTTTACATCAACTTTGGTCCCCAAAACATTGGAAAGATGCGTAATTGCGATTAGCTTAGTCCGCGGTCCAATAGCGTCGATCACCTTTTGCGTATCCAGCACGCCGTTCAGATCGGTATCGACCCATTTCAACACTGCCCCCTGCCGTTCGCGCAGGAAATGCCACGGTACGATGTTGGCGTGATGCTCCATCACGCTCAGCACCACCTCGTCGCCGGGTTGAAATCTGGGCATCGCCCAGCCGTAGGCGACCATATTGATCCCCTCGGTCGTGCCCGAATTCAGCACGATCTGCGCCTCGTCGCGCACGCCCAGGAACCGGGCAATGATCGGGCGTACGCCCTCATATTTTTCGGTTGCGAGGTTACTGAGATAGTGCAGACCCCTGTGAACATTGGCATATTCATGGCTATACGCATTTGTGATCGCGTCAATAACCACCTGCGGTTTCTGCGCCGAGGCGCCATTGTCCAGATAGACCAGCGGTTTGCCGTTCACCTCACGCGTGAGGATCGGAAAATCGTCGCGTACCTTTTGAACATCCAGCATCACGCCCCTCCCATCACAGCCGCCCCAAGGACGCCGAGGATTGCCGACAGGCCCACAACCATCGCCAGAACGGCCAGGGCGAGAACGGCTATCGACTTGAAAATATTATTAAACCCGTGGGCGCGATCAATAAAGACAACCAATATGATCAGCCCCCAGACCGAGGCGACCATCACCAGCGCCAAACCAGCCAACGGCAGTGCAAACATCAATATGACCAGCGCCAATTGCACGCCCAGACGTAACACCTGTAGCCAGACGATCAGCGCCAGAACTTCAGGCACCTGCCCCGCGCCGCCCAGACTGCGCCCGACCCATGTGATCGCCAGAACGGTAATGACCAGCGCGCCGAACAGGAACAGGGTAAACAAGGCGGGCGATTGAAATGCCGGCGGGATCATCTGCACGGTCTGCGGATCTGGGTCTGCACCCATATGGAGAGACAGCGAGTAGACGATGCCATTCAGCACGCTCATCAACGCCAGCGCCATCCACAGCCAGTTACGCGGCAGCCACAGCGCCATGACCCGATCCGCCGCAGCGCGCGGCGAAAACAATGTCTGCACAAACAGGTCCGAGAGCAGTTTAGCGTTCATGTTCGCCCCCATTCCGCCTCGCGTAGTCCAAGCGCCCAAAATAAAGCGAAGGCTGCCAGCCACAACGCACCCACGGCAGTCAACCCCGGCCCTTGCCCGATAAACCCGGCAACAAGGCCACTTAGCAGAGCAAGAGGACTGGCCGCAAGCAGCGCCCAGAACAGCGCCATCCGCGCGCCAAAGCCCGTGCCCCGGCCGCCCGCCAGTCGCGCGATCCAGTGGCTGAGCAACGCAATCGCATAAAAAAGTAAAGGTGCAATAAACGCCCATGCCAGCAGCGCACCGCCGAGCAGTGGATTAAGCTCTTCACCGGTGATAAACGCCTGCCGCGCCAGTGCCGGCCAACGCGCGATGAACATCAAAACGCAGCCCGCCATCAGAATTACCAGCGCACGATCCTCGCGCGGACCCATGGCCAGCAAGCGACGCATCACGGCGCCGGGGCCGCGATACGTCGCTACAATGTCGCGCGCGACGGCCATCAGCCGCGACGCCGCTCCAGCCAGCCTTCCAGCAGCAACTTGATCTCGTCTTGCAGGGCAAAGTCCTCGATCTCGTCCACCGCTTCGGCCAGAAACGCCATCGTCAGCAGGTCCGTTGCAATCGCCTTGGGGACCCCGCGGGCGCGCAGGTAATACAGCGCATCCTCGTCGATCGCTCCAGATGTCGAGCCGTGCGAACAGATCACGTCATCAGCATAGATCTCAAGCTCGGGCTTCGCCAGAAACTGGCTGTCGCCATCCAGCAGCAGCGATTGACTGATCTGATAGCCATCGGTCTTTTGCGCGCCAGCCTTAACCAGGATCTTGCCCTGGAAAACTCCGGTTGCACCGTTACGCAGCACCTTTTTATAAACCTGACGGCTTTCGCAGCGCAGAGCATCATGGGTCACGAACACCGTGTCGTCATGGTGAAAATCCCCATCGCCCATTGATGTGCCTGCAACATGTGCGATTGCATCGTCGCCGGTCAGCTCGATCACATATTCATTGCGCGTCATTGTGCCATTGGCGGTCATGGTAAAGGATTTGAACCGGCTTTCGGTGCCCAGCCGGGCAAACACATGTGTAGCCTCGCGCCGCTCATAATCGCGGCCTTGTGTGCGGACATGGTGAAACGATGCGCCATCGCCTATATCGACCTCCAGCACGTCATTCAGACGCGCCGCCGCCGGACCATTCTCCAGCAGCGTCAATTCCGCGCCGGCATCCAGCTTAATGACATGGTGCAAGATCGCATCCGAAGTAGTTGATTCATGGCGGTAAATCAGATTTAGCGGACGCGTCGGCGCACCTGTGACGTGGATGATAATGCCATCCGTTGCCGCCGCCGTATTCAGCGCCGCCAAAGGACGGTGAACCGGATCCTGACCGCGCTGCTCAAGAACACCGTAAATGTCTTTGGCCCAATGAATATCAGTCCGTCCGGCGTCAGCCAGCCGCTCTATCGTCACGCCATCAGCGCTCAGATCGTCGCTGGCATCGGCATCAAAAGCGCCATCGACAAATACTATTTTCAGGCGATCCACATCGTCAAAAATTGCCCGCTCGTCCACCGTGAACAGCGCCGCCTCCGGCGCCTCCGCTTGCGTCAATGTATCGGGTCGGGTGAACTTCCAATATTCATCGCGCCGCTGGGGCAGCCCCATGGCGCGCACCCGCGTTAAAGCATCCTTGCGCGCCGCCTGCGACCAGCCCGCATTCTCGGGCAGAGCCACGGCATCCAGCCGTGCCTCTGTCTGAGACTGTCTGAGATTTGCCACAGTCATTACGCCACCTCCGCCAAAATGTCGGCATATCCGTTCTTTTCGACCTCGACAGCCAGTTCGGGACCGCCTGTCTTGATGATGCGTCCGTCCGACATGATATGTACAAAATCAGGTTTGATATGGTCCAGAAGCCGCTGATAGTGCGTGATAACCAGAAAACCACGCCCGGCGTCGCGCAACGCGTTCACACCATCGCTGACCAGCTTCATCGCGTCGACGTCAAGGCCCGAATCCGTTTCATCCAGAATGCACATCTTCGGCTCAAGAAGGGCCATCTGAAGGATCTCGTTGCGCTTCTTCTCGCCGCCGGAAAAGCCTACATTAACCGGACGCTTCAGCATATCGGCGTCGATGTGCAACTCCTTCGCCTTGGCGCGGATCAACTTGAGGAAATCAGCCGCGCTCATTTCATCCTCGCCGCGCGCCTTGCGCTGTGCGTTCAGCGCGGTGCGCATGAAGGTCATGTTGCCCACGCCGGGAATCTCAACCGGATATTGGAACGCCAGAAACAGGCCCGCAGCCGCACGCTCTTCTGGCTCCATCGACAGAATGTCGACACCTTCCAGTGTTGCTGTTCCGCCAGTAACTTTGTACCCATCACGCCCCGACAAAACGTAGCTGAGCGTCGACTTGCCAGAGCCATTCGGGCCCATGATCGCATGCACCTTGCCCGCCTCGACAGTCAGGTCCACACCCTTGAGGATCGACTTGTCCTCATCTTCAAGATCGACGTGCAGGTTTTTGATCTCAAGCATATTTTTTCCTCTCATCTAAACTTTCAGGGCAGCTCAGGGCCGCATCATCATCTTTATGATCGGCAAAAGCCGATCGGGTGGAACGGTCATTGGCGCCACGTCAAATTCCGCCATCCGGCCAATCAGTCGCGGGGCGCCAAGAAACTCTTCGATCGCATGGTAACCCTTGCGCCGCTTGTAGTCGTCGACCAGCAGCGTGACCGGCTTCTTCGTGCAAAACGCCGTCGCCATGGCACAACCTGGGCGGAACCGGCCATCGACCAAAACGACATCCGGCTGGCGGAAGTCTGCACGTTGCCAAACAGATAGCGGATAATCCGCATAGTGGCGCCAGCCGCCGTTGTTCACCGGTTTACCCCACTCACCCGTCTCGCCGATATCAACCCACATCACATCAATCCGGGTGGCTTCCGCAGGCGGATTCTGTGCAAACCAATCTTGCATCATGCTGGCCCAGATCCGATCACTCTCAACGGAAAATACAGTCTTTCCCAATAGCTCCGACGCCAATACCGTCGAGCCACCCGATCCGTATTCCAAGATCACGTGAGCAGCGTCATAGGCACTCGCTAGACGCTCCGCCTCCGCTGAGGGTAGCGTCAGCTCCGGCCGACTTGTCAGAGACGCGATCATGCAGCACCCCCAGCGGTCAGCAGATAATTGCAATTTTTTTGGCTGTGCCGAAACGTATCAGCCACATCATAGCAATGGGCGATCCGCCAATGCTCGAACGCTTGCGCATTCTGCTCATCAACTTCAATCAGGATCACCGGACGGTGCCTGGAAATAGTACGCTCCAAACCGAAAAGCACTTTTATTTCCATGCCTTCAACGTCGATCTTAATCACGTCCGGCGTCTCGCCATCCAGCAGATCATCACCCGCATGAACCTGCAAATCGCCCTTGCCTTCGAACATCTTCGTCGCGCCAAGGTTGCGGTCGTGGCGCTTCATGCCAAAGCCCCCTTGCGAGCCGTCCGACAGACCGATGCCCAGCAAACTCAAATCAATGACGTCGTCCAGCCTGTTCAGCAGGACATTCGCGATCAACGGCGCAATCGCCAGCGGGTTAGGCTCGACCACAACCACCCTCTGCGCGCCCATGCGGGTGGCGAAATACATCGCGTGATTTCCAACATTTGACCCAATATCAATAATATGCGCGCCGCTTTTGACGTGGCGGCTTAACATCTTCAGCTCATCTGCTTCGAAAAACACGCCTTTGCGCCACGCATTCTGAATCGGATCGCGCTGCATGTTCAGGCACAGATTCAGCCCCATCTGCGGCACATGAAGCACCTCGAAGGGCGGGAATGCCACAGGCCGACCGGCCGCCAGCGCATGACGTGCGGCATCGACGTCAAAATACGTCTCGTCCGTCTGTTCAGGCAAAGGCAGCGCCACGTCCGACATCAGTCATACATTCCCAGTTTTGACTCGCGCTCGACCAGCAGCCGCGAGACGTAGATATATGTCGCCCTGAGCGCTACGACCACTGTGGCGCCCGACATGATAGCCACGATCTTCGAGGAATCGGGATACCCCGCCCCGGGCCCAAGTGCGACGCTCAAGGCGCCGGGCAAGCCGAACACGACCAAAAGGAAAATGCCCAGCATGACCTGCGCCCGAAACGTTGGTGGAAAGTGCCATCACACAAAACCCACGCAAGCGCCTTACCCGACCGAGCCTTCCAGCGAAATCGCAACAAGCTGCTGCGCCTCCATGGCAAATTCCATCGGCAGCGCCTGCAAAACATCCCGGCAGAAGCCGTTGACGACCAGCGCCACCGCCTCTTCCTCATCCATGCCGCGCTGGCGGCAGTAGAACATCTGATCGTCATCCACCTTGGACGTGGTCGCCTCGTGTTCCACGCGGGACGAGTTATTCTTGACCTCGATATAAGGCACCGTATGCGCGCCACATTTATCGCCGATCAGCAGGCTGTCGCACTGCGTATAGTTACGCGAATCCTTGGCCTTGGGGTGCATACTTACCAAACCGCGGTAAGTGTTCTGCGCGCGCCCCGCACTGATACCCTTGGACACGATGCGCGACTTGGTGCGCTTGCCCAGATGGATCATCTTGGTGCCGGTATCGGCCTGCTGCATGTTGTTGGCGATGGCGATGGAATAGAATTCGCCCTGTGAATCGTCGCCGCGCAGGATGCAGCTGGGGTATTTCCACGTCACGGCAGAGCCGGTTTCAACCTGCGTCCACATCACCTTGGCCCGGTCGCCCCGGCAATCGGCGCGTTTGGTGACGAAGTTATAGATGCCGCCCTTGCCATCCTCATCCCCAGGATACCAGTTCTGGACGGTGGAATACTTCACCTCGGCGTCTTCCTCGACGATGATCTCGACAACCGCGCCATGCAGCTGCGCCTCGTCGCGCTGGGGCGCGGTGCAGCCTTCCAGATAGCTGACATAGCTGCCCTTGTCGGCGATGATCAGCGTGCGTTCAAACTGGCCAGTATTCTCGGCGTTGATGCGGAAATAGGTCGACAGCTCCATCGGGCAGCGCACACCCGGCGGCACATAGACGAACGAGCCGTCCGAGAAAACGGCGCTGTTCAGCGTTGCATAAAAGTTGTCGTTTACCGGCACGACGGTGCCGAGATACTTCTTCACCAGATCGGGGTAATTGATGATCGCCTCGCCGATCGAGCAAAAGATGACGCCCGCCTCCAGCAGCTCCTTCTGGAAGGTTGTCCCGACCGAAACCGAGTCAAACACCGCATCGACGGCGACCTTGCGCGCCTCGGCGGGCATTTCTCCGGCGCCTTCGACACCGGCCAGAATCGCCTGCTCCTGCAGCGGGATGCCCAGCTTGCTGTAGGTTGCCAGCAGCTTGGGATCGACCTCGTCCAGCGACTTGGGTTTGACCCGCATGGATTTCGGCCGGGCGTAATAATACTGGTCCTGAAAGTTGATTTCGGGATAGTCGACCATCGCCCAGTCCGGCTCGGTCAGGGTCAACCACCGCTCGAAGGCCGCCAGACGCCAGTCGGTCATCCATTCGGGTTCTTCGTTTTTCTTGGAAATCAGCCGCACAATATCGGCGGTCAGGCCCTTGGGCGCAAACTCCATCTCGATATCGGTGGACCAGCCATGCTTGTAGGCGCCGCCCACCTCGCGAACGCGATCGACCGTGTCCTGGTCTACGCCTTCCTTGGCCACATCCACGTGAACCGGTGCGTCATCCAATGCCGTCATGTCAACTTCTCCCGTATCAAGCTGCGCCGCCTCGGGCGCGATGTCTGTCCAGATGCTTCAGCCACGTCTCGGCAAAGCGCATAATCTCGTCTTCTGTCGTCCGCGGTCCCAGCGATACCCGAATCGCCGATGCCGCATCCGCCTCGTCATATCCCATCGCGCGCAGCACGGCGCTGGCGCGGACCTTGCCGCTGGAACACGCAGACCCGGCCGAAATGGCAAAGCCCGCAAGGTCCATCGCCATCACCTGCGTTTCGCCCTTCCAGCCCGGCGTCAGCAGGCACGACGTGTTTGGCAGCCGCTCCGCGCCATTCCCGACAAAAATAGTCTTATTCGCGGCGGCTGCAATAGTCTTTTCTAGAATGTTTCTAAGTTTCTCCACCTGCTGCCATACACCCGCGTCCAAATCGCGCGCTGCCGCCTCTGCCGCTGCGCCGAAACCGGCGATTCCGATGATATTCTCGGTGCCCGACCGGCGGCCCATTTCCTGACCGCCACCTTTAATCTGCGCGGCCACATCCGTGCCGCGCCGCACAACCAATGCGCCAATCCCCTTGGGACCGCCCAGCTTATGCGCCGAAATCAGCGCCATTTGCGCGCCGCTCCAGTTAAAGGCGACCGGCAGTTTGCCAAACGCTTGCGTCATGTCGCAAACGGCAATGCTATCCGGCAGATCCTGCATGACGCCCGTCTCGGAGTTGGCCAGCTGCAACGCCGTCTGCGCCGGAGCGGCAACCCCAACCGCACCTTTCGGCGACACCGGCAATGCCCCATCCGTCCACGCCGCTACCGCCTCATGCTCGACCGGCGCGGACGCCAGACCGCGCCCGGCGCAGGCCAACGCCGCCGCCTCGGTCGCGCCGGAGGTAAAAATTACATCCGCGCCGTCCGCCCCCAAAGCCGTGGCAACCTGCGCGCGGGCGCGCTCGACCAGCGCCTTGGCGGCGCGGCCTTCGGCATGGACGCTCGACGGATTGCCGACGACATCCATGGCAGCGATCATCGCCGCGCGCGCCTCGCTCCGCAAAGGGGCCGTCGCGTTATGATCCAGATAAACGCGCTGTTTCACGTTGCCCTACTTTCATCTTCCCAAAAATACTCATTTCGCGCGCGCAGCGCAGTCAGCCCTCTTGGTCGTCGTCCACGATCGCCAAAAGCGACGGAACCGCCGGGCACGGCGCCAGCGTGTTGCCCACAACATCGCTCAGCCGCGTCTGGTGCAGGAATACATAGACCTGCGCACTCAGCCCCTCCCACAGACGGTTGGTCATCGATTGCGCCCGGCTGCCCGATGCGCCGCCCGAGGCGCCGGCCCCCTTGTGCATGGCATCGACCGTCTCATCGACGGCGGCCAGAATTTCTGCCACCCGAATTTCGGACGTGGGCCGTGCCAGCCGGTAGCCGCCACCAGGGCCGCGCACGGAGGTCACCAGATCAGCGCGTCGCAGTTTGACGAACAGCTGCTCCAGATAGGGCAGCGAAATGCTCTGGCGGCGCGACACCTCGCCCAGTGTGACAAGCGCGCCTTCGGGCTGCAATGCGATATCGGACAGCGCAACCATGGCATACCGACCTTTTGTGCTGAGTTTCACGGCGATCCCTCCCCTTGCTGGGTGCGAATACATTGACCTTGCGCGCAGGGGCGCTTATCTCAACCCAAGCTCACCCTGACCCGCGCCTGCATCCGCAGGGGCAGCCCAAAAATTAGAATTGTTCTAAGGCGCACTGGCAGCGCCGTCAACGGAGATTACCCGTAGACGGACATTGCCGCAGCCCTGATCCGACAGCAAGGAATGCCGACTATGCCCGAGGTTATTTTTCCCGGCCCCGAGGGCCGACTTGAAGGCCGCTATCATCCGCAAAAGGAAAAAGACGCGCCCATCGCCATCGTGCTGCATCCGCATCCGCAGTTCGGCGGCACGATGAACAACAAGGTTGTGTATAACCTGCACTATGCCTTTTACAAAATGGGCTTTACCGTGCTGCGGTTCAACTTTCGCGGCGTGGGACGCAGCCAGGGGGAATACGATCAGGGCGTGGGCGAATTGTCCGATGCCGCATCGGCGCTGGATTATCTGCAGTCGATGAACGCCAATTCCAAGCATTGCTGGGTCGCGGGATTTTCGTTCGGTGCGTGGATCGGCATGCAACTGCTGATGCGGCGCCCCGAGATCACCGGCTTTATTTCCGTCTCGCCGCCGGCGAACATGTATGATTTCTCGTTCCTCGCGCCCTGCCCGGCATCTGGGCTAATGATCAACGGCCTGGCGGACCGCGTTGCGCCGCCTGCCGATACGACTGCCTTGGTCAACAAGCTGCATGACCAGCAGGGCATCACCATTCAGCACGAAGAGGTCGAGGGCGCAGGGCATTTCTTTGAAGACCCTTACATGGACCCGATGATTGAAACCGTGACCAGCTATGTCAAGCGCCGCCTGACAGAAGGCACGCGCTAAGCCATGGGCGTGACCGAAGATCTGGCCGACCAGTTGGCGCAGGATGCGCTGAAAGCTGAGGAGATCACCGGCGACGAGCGTATCGTTGACGATCTGGCGAACATGATGGGCGCCACGTCGCAAACCGCCGAGGAGGCGTTCCTGACGGCAGTGCGGGTGCGCCGCGCTAACGCCAAGGCGCGTAAAATGCTGGCGGATCGCGTCAAGGCTTTCAAGTCCGCCCAAGGACAGCAGACGCGGTCCGAGTGAGCGCCTGCGGCGCGCCGGTTAGTTTAATGGCGCTGGTAGTTGGCTGAACGCGCTCGGTCGACGTACCGCTGGCCAAGGACCGGGGAGCGCTCCGCGCGGGGATATTTCAGGCAAGAAGAAACTGCGGGCCGGGTCAGGGTGATCCGGCCTTTTTCTTTTCTTCGACTTTGCGGGCTCTGGTCTTGGTGACGACCTTTTCCGCCAGATCTCGCGCGATGGAAAAAGCGCCCTTGATCTTGTCGCCGTCTTTCTTCCAGTCGCGGCGTACGATGATCTTGTTGTCTTTGATCTTGGCGAGGCCGCGCTGATCCGTGATGAATTCGACAAGCCCCTCGGGCGAGGCGAATTTGTCGTTGTGGAACTGGATGGTCGCGCCCTTGGGACCGGCGTCCAGCTTGGCGATGCCGGCCTTGCGGCACATGCCCTTGATGCGCACCACGAGCATAAGGGTGTTCACCTCTTTGGGCAGCGATCCGAAGCGGTCAATCAGCTCGGCGGCGAAGCCCTCCAGTTCGACCTTGGTGTCGAGGCTGCTGAGGCGGCGGTATAGGCCGAGGCGCACGTCGAGGTCAGGCACGTAATCCTCCGGGATCAGGACCGGAACGCCGAGGTTGATCTGCGGCGCCCATTGGCCGCCATCGTCGGCAATGCCTTCGGCTTCGCCGGATTTGATCCGGGCCACGGCGTCTTCCAGCATGGATTGGTACAGCTCGTATCCGACATCGCGCATCTGGCCGGATTGTTCTTCGCCCAAGAGGTTGCCGGCGCCACGGATATCAAGATCTTGCGACGCCAGTGTGAAGCCGGCGCCGAGCGTGTCGAGACTGCCGAGGACGCGCAGGCGCTTTTCGGCGGTGGAGGTCAGTTTCAGGCGCGGTTTTGTTGTCAGGTAGGCGTAGGCGCGGGTTTTGGACCGGCCGACCCGGCCACGGATCTGGTAAAGCTGTGACAGGCCAAACATATCGGCGCGGTGAATGATCATCGTGTTGGCGGTGGGGATGTCGAGGCCGGATTCAACGATGGTCGTTGCCAGCAGCACGTCGTATTTGCCATCGTAAAAGGCGTTCATGCGCGTATCCAGCTCACCCGCCGCCATCTGGCCGTGGGCGATCACATAGGTAAGCTCGGGCAGCTCATTATCCATGAATGCCTCGATCTCCGGCAGATCGGAGATGCGCGGGACTACGAAAAAGCTTTGGCCGCCGCGATAATGCTCGCGCAAGAGCGCCTCGCGGATGGTGATGGTGTCAAATTCGCTGATATAGGTGCGGATCGACAGCCGGTCGACCGGTGGCGTGCCGATGATTGACAGATCGCGCACACCTGACAGGCTGAGCTGAAGCGTGCGGGGGATCGGTGTGGCGGTCAGGGTCAGGACGTGGACGTCGCTGCGCAGCGCCTTGAGCCGTTCCTTGTGGCCGACGCCAAAGCGCTGTTCTTCGTCGATGATCAGCAGGCCAAGGTTCTGAAACCGCACGGTTTTCGCCAGCAGCGCATGGGTGCCGACGACGATATCGACCTGCCCCTTGGCCAGGCCATCGCGGGTGGCCGCCGCATCTTTGGCCGACACGAACCGTGACAGGGGCCGCACATTGATGGGAAAGCCGCGAAACCGCTCGGCAAAGCTGTTGAAATGCTGGCGCGCCAGCAGCGTTGTCGGCGCGATCACCGCCACTTGCATGCCGGACATCGCGGCGGCAAAGGCAGCGCGCATCGCAACCTCCGTCTTGCCAAAGCCGACATCGCCGCAGATCAGCCGGTCCATCGGCGTGCCGGCCTGAAGGTCGGCCATCACATCCTCGATCGCGCGCAGCTGGTCGTCGGTTTCCTCGTAGGGGAAGCGGGCCGAAAATTCCTCCCACGCGTGATGTTCGGGCTCCAGCACGGGGGCGCTGCGCAGGGCGCGTTCGGCGGCGATGCGGATCAGGCGATCCGCCATCTCGCGGATGCGTTCCTTGAGCTTGGCCTTTTTGGCCTGCCATGCGCCGCCGCCCAGCTTGTCCAGCAGGCCCTCTTCGTGGCCATAGCGGCTGAGCAGTTCGATATTCTCGACCGGCAGATAGAGCTTGGACGCCTCGGCGTATTCCAGCACGAGGCATTCATGCGCCGCCCCCAGTGCGGTGACCACCTCCAGCCCCAGATAGCGGCCAATGCCGTGATCGACATGCACCACCAGATCGCCGGGGTTGATGCTGTTGGCCTCGCTCAGGAAATTTTCGGCGCGGCGGCGGCGTTTGGGGGCGCGGATCAAACGGTCGCCCAGGATGTCCTGTTCGGCGATCACGGTCAGGTGCCCGCCCTGATGCGGCCCCTCAAAGCCTGATTCCAGCCCCCAGACCGCCAGATGCAGCCCCGTTTTGCCCAGCCTTTGGGCTGAGGTGACGGTGACGGGGCCCAGCAGACCCTCGTCTTCCAGCAGGCCCTCCATCCGCTCGCGCGCGCCTTCGGAATAGCTGGCCAACAGGACCGGGCCCTTTTGCATCTTTGCCTGAATATGATCTTTCAAGGCCCCGAAAAGGCTGATGCTTTCCTGCTGCCGCTCGGGCGCGAAACTGCGTCCGATGCGCCCTCCGGCATCAATGACACCGGCGCCGGTGGCCTGCGGCAGGGCCGACAGTTGCAGCGTGCGGTGCGGCGCGATGGCGCCCTCCCACGCGGCATCGTCCAGATAAAGCTGGCCGGGCGGGACGGGTTTATAGACGCTGTCGCTGCGGCCCTTGGCGGTCATGGCGTGCTGGCGCGCGCCGTACTGATCTTCGATACTGTCCCAGCGGGCCACGCGAGAGGGGGTCAGCCCGTCATCCATCACCACCGGCGCGCCGGGGATATAGTCAAACAGCGTCTCCAGCCGATCGTGAAAAAACGGCAGCCAATGTTCGGCGCCTTGCGCCTTGCGGCCGGCGCTGATGGCCTCATAGAGCGGGTCGTCGGACCCCGCCGAGCCAAATTCGATGCGGTAATTCTGCCGGAACCGGGTGATCGCAGCCTCGTCCAGAATGACCTCGGAGACGGGCGCCAGCTCGATCATGTCCAGCTTGGCAGTGGTGCGCTGGGTGACGGGGTCAAACCTGCGCGCGCCGTCCAGAACATCACCGAAAAGGTCGAGCCGCACCGGTCCGCCGCCATCCGCGTCGCCGGGCGGAAAAATGTCGATGATGCCGCCTCGGATGGCGTAATCGCCCGGCTCGGTCACGGTGGGGCTGTTGACGAAACCCATACGCACCAGAAACGCGCGCAGCGCCGCCTCGTCGATGCGCTGGCCAACATGGGCGGTGAAGGCCGCGCCGCGCAGCACATCGCGCGCCGGAATGCGCTGCATCGCGGCGCCGAGCGTGGTCAGCAGCACGTACTGCGTCGGCATGCCGTGTACCAACCCCGCCAGCGTCGCCATGCGGGCGGCGGAAATATCAGCATTGGGCGATACCCGGTCGTAAGGCAGGCAGTCCCACGCCGGAAACTGCACCACCGGCATTTCGGGCGCAAAGAACCGCAGCGCGGCCGCCATCGCCGCCATGCGTTTGTCGTCGCGGGCGATGTGCAGGACTGGGCCGACGGCGCGCGCCACCTCGTCCAGCACCAGGCGCGCGTCGAATCCTTCGGGGGCGCCGGAAACGGTGATGGCTTTGGATCGATGGATCATGTCACGTACTTTCGCGGTCGCGTCATCCGCCAAGGGCCGATACGCTCATGTTTTGATACATGCCCCACATGGCAGTGACGAAAATCGACGCCATGCCGATGATCTGCACATAAAGGCGGTGACGAAAGAGCCGTTTGATCAGCGGCGCGCCGGTCAGCCCGGCAGCGTCGATATCGCGGGCGGTGCGCAAGGATAGCAGCCATACCAGCGACATGGGCACACCCAGCAGGATGATCGCCTGAGCAAATTCGCGGTCGTAGACAAAGCCCAGCAGCGCGGCAGTGGTAAACGCGAAAAAGATGATACCGGTCAGCACCAGCCCGCTTTCCCGCGCGATGTAAAGTATGCGGCGCACATTGACGCCGACCATTGCGTTCATATCGTCCATCGCGGCTGAATCCTCGGCCTCCTTGCGCGCGCGGAGCACCATGTCCCACGGCACGCCAAGTATATAATGACTGGTCGACGACCATAGCACCGCAAGCGCGATCCAGAACCACAGGTTGCTGAAACTTCGCATGTCGATCAGCTCGAATACGGTTGAATACCAGTCCACGACGTCTCCAGCCTGCCTGCTTGCGTGTCGTGGTTCCTGAGGATCAGGCGCCGACAGCGCGTCTTGTGTCGTCTGTTTGACCCGCACTTAGCGCCCCGTCCACCTTGGGAAAGACGCCATTCGCATGGTTGCGCCTCTCTTAGCGCCGCGCCGCGACAATTCCCACCCTTGAGATACGCGAATTTCCATGGCACCTAGTGCGCATTGCCGCACATGAAAGACGCCTGATGCATCCTGCCTTGCCCCCCTTCCCCGCCAGCCGCCCCCGCCGCCTGCGCCGCACGCCCGGTCTGCGCGCGTTGGCCGCTGAAAACACGCTGAGCGTGGGCGATCTGATATGGCCCGTTTTCGTGCGCGAGGGCGATAACGTGGAAGAGCCTGTCGCGTCGATGCCCGGCGTCAGCCGACTGAGCGTCGACCGGGTGGTGCGCGCCGCACGCGAGGCGGCGGATCTGGGCATTCCGGCGATCTGCCTCTTTCCCTATACCGGCGCCGAGAACCGCACGGCATGCTGCGCCGAAGCGTGGAATCCGGCCAACCTCAGCAACCGCGCGACGCGCGCGATCAAGGCAGCTGTGCCCGAGATGCTGGTTATGACCGACGTCGCGCTGGATCCCTATTCGGACACCGGCCATGACGGGTTCGTGCGCGATGGCATCATCGTCAACGACGAAACGGTCGAGGCGCTGGTCAAACAAGCGCTCGCACAGGCCGAAGCGGGCGTCGACATCATCGGCCCCTCGGACATGATGGACGGGCGCATCGGCGCGATCCGCACCGCGCTGGAAGGCGCAGGCCATCAGGATGTCGTGCTGCTGAGCTATGCCGCGAAATACGCCAGCGCGTTTTACGGGCCATTCCGCGATGCAGTCGGCGCGTCTGGCGCGCTGAAAGGCGACAAGCGGACTTACCAGATGGACCCGGCCAATTCGGACGAGGCGATGCGCATGATCGCCCGCGATCTGGCCGAGGGCGCCGATGCGGTGATGGTCAAGCCAGGCATGCCCTATCTGGACATCTGCCGCCGCGCCAAGGAAACCTTCGGCGCGCCGACCTATGCCTATCAGGTCAGCGGCGAATATGCGATGATCGCGGCCGCTGCGCAGAACGGATGGATCGACGGCGAGCGGGCCATGCGCGAAAGCCTGATGGCGTTCAAACGGGCCGGGTGCGATGGCATCTTGACATATTTTGCGCCCGCTATGGCGCGCCTTTTGGCATGATGGTGGACGGTGGATGCGCTTTTGCGGGCGATAATCTGCCCAAAGGTACACCTTTGCGTGACAATGCGCGATTGCCTGCCTATAGTTTTCGTCAGATCGGCCGATGAAACGGTCGGCAGCGCTTCAGGCAACGAACAGGCATATTGACATGAGCATTATTTCCAGACGCGGATTCACGCTGGGCGCCCTCGGGCTGGGCGGCACAACATTGGCCGGTTGCAGCAACGGCATCGGCAGCCGTGGATCGCAGCAGATCGACGCGCGCGTCGATACAACGCTGCGCTTTCTTTATGACGAATACCCCGGCACCCGCAGCCTGTACGAGAAATCGACAGGCATGTTGATCATGCCGCTGATAACCGAGGCCGGTCTGGGCCTGGGCGGTGGATACGGGCGCGGGGCGCTTAGGATCAACAACCAGACGGTGGATTACTATTCAGCCGCCAAGGGCAGCGTTGGGCTTCAAATCGGCGCGCAGCAATTCGCGCATGTGCTGTTTTTCATGACCGAAAGCGCGCTTGCCGGCTTCCGCCGGTCCTCGGGCTGGGCCGCTGGCGCCGATATCGGATATGTGTTCAAGGATACCGCCGAGAATTTGCGCGCCGAAACGACCACCTCGACCGCGCCGGTTATCGCTGTGATTTTCGGTCAGGCCGGTCTGATGGCAGGCGCGTCGCTCGAGGGTATGAAATACAGCCGCATCATTCCCTAACCCGATAAGTATTCAGGTTAGCTCACGTTCCTAGCGCCAGCACACTATTCGCGGCCAACGACTTTAGAGATTGAGGTAAAAAATGGTCGTCGGTATTCACCGTGACGATGTAGCTGATGGACTTCGACCTGTTTCAGGAAACCATCCAACAGTTCGTAATCGTGCGAAATAAGAGGTTTGATGTGCTCGTTAAAGATTGCAACATCTAAATCGCCATGCTGTCGAAGGAAGCAAACAATTTCATAAAAATTCAAAACAGTGGTGATGTCGCCTCGAAGCTCTCTGTAAGTTTGGTTTTCCATATCAGAATATGCAACTAAATCTGCGTCGCACGAATTTAACATATCACGAAAGTGAAGCCGCCTTCGGGTGAAGTCACTCGCAGTCAACTTGATAACAATATCTGCAGCCCGCAACCGATCATCTCGTCTGCGGGCCCATTGATATCCCGCCCAAGCACCACCTAAACCGGCTGTTATAGTCACTGCAACCACTACAACTAACTCAATTAACGTATTGCTTTCCATCACAATTACCCTCAGGCGCACAACTTAAATTGAGATGGAGGATAAACCCTCCGTCCAGATTATACACCACTGCAATCGCCATTGCACCCCAGATCATGGCGGTGATATAGGTTTCATACACCAGATGTGGAATAACGCGACAAGGTAGGCCCAGTTTTGACCGATACGCCGCAACCCCCCGAAGACATGGATGAAATGACGCCCGAACGGCCCGTATTTGACGGCCCGTCCGTGTCCATCGAAGACGAGATGAAAACGTCCTATCTGGACTACGCGATGTCGGTCATTGTCAGCCGCGCGATCCCCGATCTGCGCGACGGGCTGAAGCCGGTGCATCGCCGCATCCTTTACGCGATGTTCGAGGGCGGCAATACGCACGACAAACCTTACCGCAAGTCGGCCCGCGCTGTGGGCGATGTGATGGGTAAATACCACCCCCACGGCGACAGCGCGATCTATGACGCGCTGGTGCGGATGGCGCAGGATTTTTCCATGTCGCTGCCGCTGCTGGACGGTCAGGGCAACTTTGGCTCAATGGATGGCGATAACGCTGCCGCCATGCGCTATACCGAAGTGCGCATGGACAAACCCGCCGCCTATCTTCTGGCCGATATCGATAAAGAAACTGTTGATTTTCAGGACAATTATGACGGCAAGGACCGCGAGCCGACTGTCCTGCCTGCCCGTTTCCCCAACATGCTGGTCAATGGCGCGGGCGGCATCGCCGTTGGCATGGCCACCAACATTCCGCCGCACAATCTGGGCGAGGTCATCGACGCCACGCTGGCGCTGATCGACAACCCGGACCTGACCAGCGAAGACCTGATCGAATACATTCCCGGCCCCGATTTCCCCACCGGCGGGCTGATGCTGGGCCGCTCGGGTGCGCGCAAAGCCTATCTTGAGGGTCGCGGCAGCGTCATCGTGCGCGCCAAGACGCGGGTCGAGGAAATCCGCAAGGACCGCTGGGCGATCATCATCGACGAGATCCCCTATCAGGTGAACAAATCCACCATGATCGAGCGCATCGCCGAATCCGCCCGCGACAAGCGGATCGAAGGCATCGCGCATGTACAGGACGAATCCGACCGCGACGGCGTGCGCGTGGTGATCGAACTCAAACGCGACGCGACCGCCGAGGTCGTACTGAACCAGCTGTTTCGTTTCACCCCGATGCAGACCTATTTCGGCTGCAACATGCTGGCCCTCAATGGCGGTCGACCCGAGCAACTGACGCTGCTGCGGTTCTTGTCCTGCTTCATCGACTTCCGCGAAGATGTGGTCGCCCGCCGCACCGCCTTTGAGTTGCGCAAGGCGCGCGAGCGCAGCCATATCCTGTGCGGTCTGGCGGTCGCGGTCAGCAACGTGGACGAGGTCGTCGCGACCATCCGCGCGTCGCTCGACCCGGCTGATGCGCGCCATAGATTGATGACGCGCCGCTGGCCCGCCGGCAATATTCTGGAATATATCGCCCTGATCGACGATCCGACCCATACTGCCAACGACGATGGCACCTACAACCTGTCCGAAATTCAGGCCCGCGCTATCCTGGAGTTGCGCCTGCAACGCCTGACCCAGCTGGGCGTCAAGGAAGTGACTGACGAGCTGCAGGAACTGGCCGGCAAGATCAAGGAATACCTCGCCATTCTCGCCTCCCGCGAGCGGATCATGGAGATCATCGCGAACGAGTTGACCGAGGTCAAAACGCTCTTTGCCGTGCCGCGCCGCACCCAGATCGTTGACTGGTCCGGCGACATGGACGACGAGGACCTGATCGAGCGTGAAGACATGGTCGTCACGATCACCTCGGGCGGCTATATCAAGCGCACCGCGCTGGCCGATTTCCGCAGCCAGAAACGCGGCGGCAAGGGCCTGTCGGGCATGTCGACCAAGGATGAGGATGTTGTCACCACCCTGTTCGTGGCCAACACCCATACTCAGCTGCTATTCTTCACCACCGATGGCATGGTTTACAAGCTCAAGACGTGGCGCTTGCCCCAGGGCGGCCGCACCGCCAAGGGCAAGGCAATCGTCAATATCCTGCCGATCCCCACGGGCGTTTCCATCGCCGCGATCATGCCGGTTGACCGGAACGAAAGCGAGTGGGACGATCTGCAAGTCGTGTTCGCGACCTCCGCTGGCACGGTGCGCCGCAACAAGCTGTCAGACTTCACCAATGTGCGCAGCAATGGCAAGATCGCCATGCGGTTTGAGGAAGAAAACGCAGGCATCACCCTGATCAATGCGCGGATTGCATCGAATGAGGACGACGTGATGCTGGTCACCTCTTCGGGAAGGGCAATCCGCTTCCCGGCGACCGATGTGCGCGTCTTCAACAGCCGCGCCTCGCTGGGTGTGCGTGGCATCCGCCTGACCGGCGATGACAGCGTCGTGTCGATGTCGATCATCCCGCATTTCGATGCGACCTCGGATGAACGCGCCGCTTATCTGAAAATGCGCCGCCAGCAGGCGGGCCTGACGGATGAGGAGCTGGACGCCGCAGAAGAAGAGGGCAATTCAGACGCGACCCTGCCCCAAGACCGCTTTAGCGCCATGTCAGAGGCCGAAACCCTGATCCTGACCATTACCGAAACCGGCACGGGCAAGCTGAGCTCCAGTCACGACTACCCGGTGCGCGGGCGCGGCGGCATGGGCGTGGCCGCAATGGATCGCGCGATGCGGGGCGGCGCTTTGGTGGCGTCCTTTCCGGTCACGCTGGAGGACCAGATCATGCTGGCCACTTCGAAGGGCCAGTCGATCCGCGTTCCAGTGCAGGGCATTTCCTTCCGTTCGCGCAGCGCCGGCGGCGTCAAGGTGTTCAACACCGGCAAGAACGAAACCGTCGTCAGCGTGGCATGGATCGCCGAGCAGGCGGATGAGGAACTGGTCGAAGGCGACACGCCCAACGAAGCATCCGGCGGGACACCTGCGGAGGGCGCATGAGCGACGCGTCTCCGCGCCCCCTGTCCAAACTCGTTGCGCTGGCATCCAGCCTGGTTGTGGCCGCAATTGCGGTGATCGCGCTTTGGAATTACCTTGGCGGCAACGGCGGCGATGCACCGGCCACGCGGACCGCAGTCATCAGCCCTGTGCAGGACGCGGTCGCTGCTTCGGCGGCACATGCCGAAGGCTGCAATCGCCGCATTACGCAGCTGGTGCGCGCCAGCACCCCGGACGCGGAATTGGCGCAGATAAAAGACTGCGGTGAGGATTCCAGGCGTCTGGCCGCTGCAGGCTATAGCGCATTGGACGCCGCCACCGGCCCGGATGATTCGCCTCTCAGGGCCGAATTTCTGGACGCCGCCGGATCGCTGCTCAGCATATACGAGATGCAGGGCGACGATTTCGACATGATCAACGAAGTGTTGCAAGACGCCATCGCCAAAGGGACGCCGACAGCCTCCCTTGTCAGCGATATCAGCTATACTCTGGGCAATTCCGCGCCCGAAATTACCGCTGCCAACGCACAGCTTGACCGCACGCAGGCTGCCTATCGCTCGGGTGGCTGAAGCGGCGCGACCCGTCTAGGCCGTTGGATACAGCGCGCCGAACTTCTCTTGCAGGTAGGTCATCAGCGGCGCCTCGGTCGGCTCGACCCCGCAAGCGCGGGTGATCAACTGGCGCGGCGTATATAGCCCGCCATGCTGCTGCACATTCTCACGCAGCCAGCCCATCGCCTGCCCCATATCGCCCTGCGCCAATTGCGCATCCAAATCTGGCACCGCCTGACGCAGCGCCTGAGCCAGACAGCCGGCATAGACATTGCCCAGGCTGTAGGTCGGGAAATAGCCGAACAGACCCACCGACCAATGCACATCCTGCAAACAGCCCAGAGACGCGCGCGGCACGCCATAACCGAAATCAGCCTCAAACCGGTCGTTCCAAGCCGACTCCAGATCCCTTGGTGCCAGATCACCAGCAACCAGCGCGCGCTCCAGATCGAACCGCATGAGGACGTGAAGGTTATACTGCACCTCGTCTGCCTCGGCGCGAATAAAGCCCCGATGCAGGCTGTTGACGGCGGCGTAAAAGGCGTCTTCGCCCTCAATCCCGATATCCCCAAAGGCATCGCGCATCTGGCCATAAAGCCAGCCGGTAAACGCACGGCTGCGACCCAGCTGATTTTCCACGATCCGGCTCTGGCTTTCATGGACGCCCATCGACACGCCCGCACCCAGCGGCGTCAGCGCAAAGGCCGGGTCGATCGACTGCTCGTAGATCGCATGACCGGCCTCGTGCATGGTCGAGTAGAGGCAATTGAACGGGTCCGTTCGGGACGTGCGCGTGGTGATGCGCACGTCATCGCCCGACCCGCTGGAGAAGGGGTGCACCGCCTTATCCAGCCGCCCACGTTGCATGTCATAGCCGCATACCTTGGCCAGCTGCCGTGCCAGCCGCATCTGCGCCTGCACATCAAACTGCCCCGATACCTGCGGCGCCGCCGCGCCTTCCAGTGCTGCCTCGCGCAGGGCAATCAGGCCGGGGTGCAGCGCGCCGAACATCGCCTCAAGGTCGGCAGCCTTCGCCTCCGGCTCGTAATCGTCGAGCAGCGCATCATAGACGTCGCCGCCATTCGCCAGCGCCGCGCCCTCCTCGCGCTTCAGCGCCAGAATCTCGGCGAGCACAGGCGCAAAGGCAGCGCAATCGTCATTTTCCCGCGCCTCGGCCCATTTGCCCTGGCTCAGAGCCGCCGTGCGCGCCAACGCCGCGGCCAGATCCGCCGGCACCCGCTGCGTGCGCTCAAAGCTGCGGCGGATCAGACGCAGCTGTGCCTCGCCTTCCTGCGCCAGCGGCCCGTCCGCAGCGGCCTCCAGCCAGTCACCGATGCGCGGATCGGCGCGGCGCGCATGCAGAACCGCATGCAGCGCGCCTGTCTCCTCGGACCGCTGCGCAGCCGCGCCACGCGGCATCACCGTCTCACGGTCCCATGACAGCCGTCCGGCGATCTGGGCCAGCGCCTCGGTCTGGCGCTGGTAGGCCATCAGATCATCAAACGCGCTCATGTCATTTGCCTCTTACAGATTGCGCCAGCGGATACCCGGCATGAAAACGCGCCCGCAAGATCAATACCCAAACGACAACCGCCAGAAACTGGTGCAGGATGGCCACGTGCCACGGCGCCGCCAGAATGACGGTCACAATGCCCAAAACAACCTGCGCGAGAATACCGTAAAAAGCCAGCGTGAAGGCGCTGCGGGTTGCGACATAGGCACTGCGTCGCCCGCGCAACAGCACCATGACGGAAAAGGCCAGCAGTGCATATCCGGTCATGCGGTGGATGAACTGCACCGTGCCGGCATTCTCAAAGAAATTGCGCCACCACGGCTCGAACACCATCATCTGCGGCGGCCAAAGCCCACCGCCCATCAACGGCCATTCAGCATAGCTGCGGCCGGCATCAATACCGGCAACCATCGCCCCGATGAGGATTTGGAGAAAGGCGAAATGCATCCAGCCAGTGCTGAGACCAAAGAGCCGCGCCTCGCGCGTGCGGCGCGCCTGCATGATCTCACGCTCGGGGCGTGCCAGCAGCAACATGTACCAGGCGATGAAACCCAGAATGACAAACGCCAGCCCCAAATGCGTGGCAAGGCGGTAGGACGCAACATCGGTCCGGTCGCCGCCCAGCCCGGAATACACCATCCACCAGCCAACCGCGCCCTGCAGTCCGCCAAGCACGCCCAGCAGCAGCAGCCGCCCGGTCCATCCCGCCGGAATCTGGCGCGCCGCCAGAAAGCCGATAAAGCCTACGGCCCAAACCAAACCGATCACGCGGCCCAGTTGCCGGTGCCCCCATTCCCACCAGTAGATCACCTTGAAATCCTCAAGGCTCATCCAGCTGTTTTGATTTTGGAACTCCGGAATCGCCTGATATAGCGCAAATTCGGCCTGCCACTCGGCAAGGTTCAAGGGCGGCAGCGCGCCGGTCAGTGGCCGCCATTCGGTGATCGACAGACCACTATCGGTCAGCCGCGTCAGGCCGCCAACGGCGATCATCACAACCACAAGCGCAAACAGCACCATCATCCACAGCCAGATCCCGCGCCGGGCGCCGCGCCGCCCCTTGTCGATCATGCCGCCCTTGGGCTGAACACGGACATCCCCCTGGATGTCCACTTCCTGAAAAATGCTGCGCTTTTCTGCCACTGTCACCGCTCCTCAGATCGCTCGCGGCAGACCTTAGTGCGCGCATGCCGCCCCATCAAGCGCCGCCGCCCCCGCGATCCTTCCAGCGGACCATCTGACGCAGAATACCGTGGAGCAGCCGTGTGTCGGCCTGTGTCAGCGGCATGCGAGACCAAAAGTTTCGCAGGGTCTGGCGCATGATGGCGGCCTTGTGGTCGGGGTAAAAGAATCCCGCCTGCTCCATCTGCGTGTCGTAATGCGTCGCCAGCGCCTCGATCTCGACCTGATCGGCCCACTGGGTATTGTGCATGTGTACACGGCTTTCAGGCAAGGCTTCCGCTGCGCGCCGCCATTCGTAAGCCGTCAGCAAAACGCATTGCGCCAGATTCAGGCTTGGAAACTCGGGATTTACAGGAACGGTGATGATCGCATTGGCGCGCACGACATCGTCATTCTCCAGACCAGACCGCTCCGGCCCGAACATCACAGCCACCCTTTGCCCATCGGCTATCCTGCGCGCAGCATCGCGCATAGCGTCCTCGGGGCCAAAGATCGGCTTGGTCAACTCGCGCCCCCGCGCGGTCGTCGCATAGACATAGTGACAATCAGCCAGCGCAGCGGGCAGATCATCCACCAGCAGTGCCTCGTCCAGCAAGCGCCCGGCGCCGCTGGCCATCGCAACGGCGCCAGGATTGGGCCAGCCATCGCGCGGCGCAACAACGCACATGCGATCCAGACTGAAATTCCACATGGCGCGCGCCGCAGCGCCAATATTCTCGCCCATCTGCGGGCGCACCAGCACAAAGGCCGGCTGGGGTCTGCCAGTGGGCATTACGTCACCTCTCATTCAGGCCCCGGCATAGCCCCGCCCCGGCGCCATGAAAACCCCCACTCGGCTGTGCGGGTATCACTGGGAATTTGGCAAACCCCGACCTGAAAGACAAAAAACCGCGCTACCCAGCGCGGCTTTTCAAACTCAAAGGTCCCGGCAGATCCTACTTGATCTTGCCTTCCTTGTACTCGACATGCTTTCGCACAACGGGATCATACTTCTTGATCGCCATCTTCTCGGTCATGGTGCGCGCGTTCTTCTTGGTCACATAAAAGTGGCCGGTGCCCGCGGTCGAGTTCAGGCGGATCTTAATTGTGGTCGGCTTCGCCATTTGTCATCTCCTGCGCCGGGCAGCGGCGCTGCCGGTAAATTCATTTGGTTGCCTTGTAACCCCGCCAGCCCGCGAGTCAACCGCCATTGCAACATATAGGCGCCCGGGCGCCCCGGTTTTTTCTTGGCCCAAATACCCAATTTCACCAATCGCTGCGTCGCGCTGCACTCAAAGCAGCGCACCATCCGAAAATTCGCAGAATTTTCGCATCAAAGCCCAAAACGCGCGGAGGGCCTATAAGCCGGATTCTGTCCAGAGCAGGCCGCAAAGCCCACCCTTGGATGACCATTCATCTAAAGACGATGTTACCACCGCCCCTTTAGCTGCCAACCCGGACCGCCGGGCCAAGACGTGCCTGCGGGCGGTATCGACCTGGGCCGACCTGCCCCGCGCGCGGTCCCTATTTGGCATTGCTCCCGGTGGGGCTTGCCGTGCCGGCGCTGTTGCCAGCCCCGCGGTGGGCTCTTACCCCACCGTTTCACCCTTACGTCCGATCAACGAACGCGGTCTGTTTTCTGTGGCGCTTTCCCTCGGGTTACCCCGGCCGGGCGTTACCCGGCACCGTTGTCTTGTGGAGTCCGGACTTTCCTCCCCGGCAAGGTTGCCCCTGCCAAAGCGGCCATCCGGCCCTCCGCGCAGATGTCAGTTAAGCGCCCTGCCCGTCCCGGTCAACGGGAAACCGCGCAGCGATATCAGCCAGCACAGCCATGTCGGCGGCGTCCGGCGCAGCTTGCCCGGTCGGTCCGTACGCCCAAGGGCGCCATCGCAGCCGTAGCGCCGCCAGCACCTCGCGATCACTGAACCCGGCCCCATAGCCAACCCGCGTGGCAAGCGATCGAAACGCCGCCGGGTCTGCAGACGCGCCCGCCTCCGGCCAGATCGCCAACCCTTGCAGGGCCAGTCGCCGCCAGTCTAAATGCGGGCCGGGATCATCCTTGCGATCCGGGGCAATATCCGAGTGGCCGACAACCCGCTCGGGCGGGATCTGCCAGCGTGCCATGATGGCTGGAAGCAGCGCGTCCAGAACACGCATCTGGGGTTCGGGAAAAGGGTGGTTGCCGCGATTGGCCAACTCGATCCCGATTGAACGCGAGTTGACATCGCATACACCGCCCCAGCACCCCTGTCCCGCATGCCATGCGCGCTGCGCCTCGTCGACGAAATGCCACAGGCGGCCATCTTCGCCAATCAGGTAATGACAGGACACGCCCGTGCCAGGGTCGCACAGCCGTGCTGCGGCGGCCTCGGCTGTTTCCATGTTGGTGAAATGCAGCAGCACGATGTCGGGTCGTGCGCCATCGCGTCGCGCGCCGAAATTAGGCGATGGTTGCCAGATCGCCGCAGACGGCGCCGTTGGGCCACCGCCCGCTGGCACGGCTCAGCCGCCAGCAGCCTTGCGGAACGGGCGCGGATCCCAGTCGCAGGCAAAGCCATCGCCATCGGGGTCCAGTCCCAGACGGTCCCGGTCGGGCCCGCCTTTTTCCAGAAACGCGATCTGCGCCATGTCCGGTCCGGCATATTCCGCGCAGTTGCGTTCAAATTTGGATTGTTTGTTCAGCCCGATGCGTTGGTAAATTTGCGTACCCGGCGCGTGTTTGCTGCTAAGAGCGTATGCCACGATGTTTGGCCCCTCGCCGCCGTCACGGCTGGGAATCGACTGCACGGACGCGACCTGATACTGCTGTCGCTGCGCTGCAACACGCGCTGCGTCATCCTCGATCGTGCGGTTGGAGCTGACTGCGTCAAAGCTGTTTTCGACCGAAATGCCCGGCGCATCGGCAATTTGCGGTGCCGGATTGGCAGGACCGGCCTGAATGATTGGTTTGCCTGAATTGGCCGCCAGATCCTCGGGGTCGGTGCCCAGCGCGGCACGGGTCTGCGCGACGATATCATCGGCATCGCTCCCGGCGTTTTGCATCCCGCCACCCAGTGGCTGGCTGCTGACGGCATCGGGCGCAGGCAGGGCATTACCCGCCAATTGAGCATCACGGGCCGCCTGCCGCGCCTCATATTCACTATAGCTGCCAAAGCCGACACCGGTGCCGCTATTGGGCGCGCTGTCGGGAATGTTGGGACCGCATGCAGTCAGCGCCAAAAGGGCCGCGCTCGCCATAAGAATTCGCTTGTTCACTTTCGCCTCGCTTACATGAGACTCGCGCATCTACCACCATTTATCCGGCTTGGCTACAAAACCGGCAGCCTGTTCCAGCGCATAGGCGCAATTCAGCAGATCGCCCTCTTCCCAAGGCCGCCCGATCAATTGCAGTCCCAAAGGCAGCCCCTGCGCGTTCCGTCCGGTCGGTACGGTGACACCGGGCAAGCCCGCCAGATTGACCGTCACGGTGAACACATCGTTCAGATACATCTGCACCGGATCGGCGCTGGCCATCTCGCCCAGACCGAAGGCAGCGCTGGGGGTGGCTGGGGTCAGGATCGCATCGACACCGGCCTCGAATACCTGCTCGAAATCGCGCTTGATCAGGGTGCGCACCTTGCGCGCGCGGTTGTAATAGGCATCGTAAAATCCTGCGGACAGAACATAGGTGCCGACCATGACGCGGCGCTGAACCTCCGCGCCGAACCCCTCGGCGCGGGTTTTCTCATACATCTCGGTGATGCCGTCACCCGGCGCCAGTTTGGCGCGATGACCATATCGCACGCCGTCATAGCGCGCGAGGTTGCTGGATGCCTCGGCAGGCGCGATCACGTAGTAGGCAGGCAGCGCGTATTTTGTGTGCGGCAGCGAAATATCGCGGATTTCGGCGCCCGCGTCTTTCAGCATCGCTGTGCCGTCTGCCCAGAGCTTTTCGATCTCGGCGGGCATTCCGTCCATGCGGTATTCCTTGGGGATGCCGATCACTTTGCCGGATATGTCGCCCGACAGCATCGCCTCGAAATCCGGCACGGGCATGTCGGCGCTGGTGCTGTCCTTGGGATCATGGCCGCACATCGCGCCCAGCATGATCGCCGAATCGCGCACTGTTTTCGTCATCGGCCCGGCCTGATCCAGGGACGAGGCGAACGCCACCACCCCCCAGCGCGAGCAGCGCCCGTAGGTCGGCTTGATCCCGGTGATGCCGGTGAACGCGGCGGGCTGGCGGATCGAGCCGCCCGTATCGGTGCCGGTCGCGCCCAGGCACAGGTCCGCTGCCACAGCGGCAGCAGAGCCCCCGGACGAGCCGCCCGGCGTCAGCGCCGCATCATCGCCCGCGCGGCGCCAAGGATTGACGGCATTGCCATAAACGCTGGTCTCGTTGGACGATCCCATGGCGAATTCGTCCATGTTCAGCTTGCCCAGCATGACGCTGCCCGCCTCGAACAGTTTCGATGTGACGGTCGATTCGTATTCGGGCACAAAGCCTTCGAGGATGCCGCTGGCGGCCTGACTGGCCACGCCCTTGGTGCAGAACAGATCCTTGATGCCCAAAGGGATGCCGCACATGCCGGGCGCATCGCCCGCTTGCAAGCGTCTGTCAGCGTCGGCGGCCATGTCGCGCGCCATCTGCGCTGTATCATGCACAAAGGCGTTCAGCGCGCCCGCGCCTTCAATCGCTGTCAGGCACGCCTCGGTCAACTCGGCGCTGGTGATGTCGCCCTTGCGCAGGCTGTCGCGCGCATCGGCAATGGTCAGCTTGTTCAGATCAGACATTATTCCACCACCTTCGGCACGGCAAAAAATCCTTCGCGCGCATCGGGCGCATTCGACAAGACCGCTGCCTGCTGGCCGCCATCGGTCACCGCGTCGGCGCGGCGCGGCAGGCGCATCGGGGTCACGGATGTCATCGGCTCGACCCCCTCCACATCCACTTCGGCCAGTTGCTCGATAAAGCCGAGAATGGTGTTGAATTCAGCGGCCAGCGCCGGCAGCGCATCATCTTCGACGCGGATGCGGGCCAGTTTGGCCACCCGCGCGGCAATCTTGGTGTCGATGGACATGGGCGATCCTCTGGAATTGAGCGTCAGCCCAGCGTTTACCGCCGCCCCGGTGCGGGTGCAAGTATTCCGGGCCGATCGGGCGCGGAACCGGTGGCGCGGTCCGCGCGCTGTGATAGCATCGGCAACACATAGACGGAGGCAAGAATATGAAGATCATCTGGCTTGGACACAGCTCATTCAGGATTGAATGGGCAGGGCAGACGCTGCTGATTGACCCGTGGCTGACGGGAAACCCGATGCTGCCCGAGGCGCAGCACGGCGCGGCGACAAAAGGAGCCACGCACATCCTGCTGACCCACGCCCATTTCGACCACGCCAGCGATACGCTGGATCTGGCGCGCAACCTGGCCATACCGGTGGTAGGACAGTTCGACCTTATGAATCACTGGGCCGAACAAGAGGGCATCGACACCGTCGGCTTCAACAAGGGGGGCACTGTCGATCTGGGCGGCGTGCATGTGACGATGGTCCACGCAACCCATTCCAGCAGCTTTGCGGGCAAGGACGGCCCGACTGCCGCAGGCAGCGAATGCGGCTACATGATCGAACATGGCGGACGGACAATTTATCTTAGCGGCGATACGGATGTGATGGCTGATATGGGCGTCTTTCAGGCACTGCACGCGCCCGAGGTTGGCATCCTCTGCGCAGGCGGCCACTTCACCATGGACATGCGCCGCGCTGCCTATGCCGCCAAAACATTTTTCGATTTCAAGACCGTAATTCCGTGCCATTACCGCACCTTCGATGTGCTGGAACAGAATGCAGATGTGTTGGTGGCGGCCCTGCCCGGAGTGGACGTGATCGAGCCACAAGTGATGGAGGCGATTGATCTCTGAGGCCGGTCCCGGGTATTTCTGACCAGGAAATGCCGGCGGCGCTGTTTCAAGTCTCGGGTCTTCTTCTTGCGGAAAATATCTCCGCCGGAGGCATGAAATGTTTTTATAAGCGCCTTGATGCAAAGAATTCAGTCAGAATTTCTTTGCACGCGTCGGCGGATATGCCGTCATATACCTCGGGAACGTGGTGCGCCTGTCGGTGGGCAAAAACGCGAGCACCATGCAGGACGCCGCCCGATTTGGGATCTGATGCCCCAAAATATACGGCCTTCAGCCGCGCGGCGGCAATGGCAGCCGCGCACATCGCGCAGGGCTCCAGCGTGACATAAAGGGTGTGCCCGACCAGCCGCTGCGATCCGGCAGCGGCGCAGGCGGCACGGATTACCAGGATCTCGGCATGAGCTGTCGGATCGTTCAACTCACGCGTACGATTTCCGGCACGCGCTACAATCCGGCCCGACGGATTCAGCAGCACAGCGCCGACCGGCACCTCGCCGCGCAGGGCGGCGGCGCGCCCCTCAATCAGGGCGGCGTCCATATGGCTGGTAAAGCTCATGCGTCTTTCCTGCCTGCCGATAGACGCTTTCGCAAGGGCTGCGTATGCGCTATGCCCGGCGCCATGAGCAAAGAGCCTACTTCCCCCGGCGCGCCCCCTCCTCCCGGAGAGCGTATCGCCAAAGTCATCGCCCGTGCCGGCATTGCCAGCCGCCGCGAGGCCGAGCGCCTGATCGAGACGGGCCGCGTTACCGTCAACGGAGCCGTCATATCCAGCGCCGCGCTGAACGTGACGCCGCAGGATCGCATCACCGTCAACGGCAAGCCTGTGGGCACGCCCGAACCCGCGCGTTTGTGGCTGTATCACAAACCCTCGGGGCTGGTGACGACCAACAGTGATGAGCAGGGCCGCCGCACGATTTTTGACGAACTGCCAGAGGATCTACCCCGCGTGATGACCGTGGGGCGGCTGGATATCACGTCTGAGGGTCTGCTGTTGCTGACCAATGACGGCGGCATCAAGCGCAAGCTGGAGTTGCCCAGCACCGGATGGCTGCGCAAGTATCGCGCCCGCGTCAATGGGCGGCCCACCGATGCCACCTTTGCACCGCTGCGTGCCGGACTGGTTCTGGACGGCGAGAGGTTTCAGCCGATGGCCGTATCGCTGGATCGCCAGCAGGGCGCGAATGCCTGGGTAACGGTGGCCATCCGCGAGGGCCGCAACCGCGAGGTGCGCCGGGCGATGGAGTCTGTCGGACTGACCGTCAATCGCCTGATCCGCGTCAGCTATGGCCCGTTTCAGCTGGGCGATCTGAAGCCGGGCGGCGTTGAGGAAATCAAGGCGCGCGTGCTGCGCGACCAGCTGGGACTGGAGGCTGTCGACGTGCCAGAGCCGCCAGCCAAGCCGAGGCCGCAGAGCAAAGGGGCGCCGCATCGCAAGGCGTCGCTCGCTGGCAAGCCCGGCACAGCGCAACCACAGACAGGCCGTCTGGCAAATAAGCCCGGGGCGCGGCCCGGAGCCAAATCCGGACCGATAACAGGCAAGCCCGGCGGCAGAGCGTCTGGCAAGCCAGAAGACAGGTCTCGGTCCGAATTCAAGTCAGGCGGTAAACCCAGCGGAAAACCCGGTGGAAAACCCAGCGGCAAGGCAGTCGGCAAGCCAGCGCTCAAATCCGGGGCCGCCAGTGACCGGACGGCGCGTCCGGTCGTGCAGCGTCGGCGCCGGACGCCATAAGGTTGGATCCAAATCCCCGTCCGCGCGTTCTCCAAAATCAACGCAGATGGGATTAACCTTTGCGGTTCCCTCTGGTATCGCTATGCCGCACCCCCTACCTTTTCGTAGCGGGTAGGGCGCAAGAGGGAAAAAAGACAACTCATGGCACGGCTGCTATTGCTGATATGTCTAATCTGCGTCCCACTGATAGTGGTCGGCGTCGCCATGTCGGCGCTGACACGCGCAGCGCAGGATGGGCGGGCACTGGCCCGGGATATTGCCGCGCCGGGCAAAGGGGTGACGATGGAACGCATAAGTTATACCGCGCTGATCTTGCTGATGCTGGGCGTGACCAGCGGCCTGCTGGGCGGGCTCTGATCGTCATGGCGCAGCGGTTTGGTGGCAAATTCAGCCCGGACAAGGTCGACGGCACCTCTGTAAAAGGCGCGCCTTCCCTTCGGCCGCGCATTGATCCTGTTGGTGCGCGCGCGAACCTGATGTTTGCGCCTGCAGCGATTGTGTTGTTCACGTCTCTGGCCTCGGGGGCTGCCGGCCTTGCACTGGGTGCCGCATCTGCGGCCGTACTGGCGCTGTCGGCGTGGTTGCTGCGCCATGGCCTGCGGGCCGAAGCGGCCTATGCCGAGCGCAAGGTTGCACGCAGACCCGGCATTCCGCGCAAGCTGTTTTCATCGGTGCTGGCGGGCGCGGGAATCGCGCTGGCGTCGCTATCTGGCGATGGCGGGCTGATTGCGGCGGTGCTGTACGGTGCGGTGACAACCGGGTTGCATGTGATGTCCTTTGGTCTGGATCCGATGCGCGACAAGGGAATGGAGGGCATCGACACCTTCCAGCAGGACCGCGCGCGGCAAACTGTCGACAAGGCCGAGGCGCTTTTGGCGCAGATGGCGGACGCGATCCGCCGCGCCGGTGATCGCCGTGCCGAAGCACGCGTCGAGCAGTTTCAGTCAACGGTGCGGGACATGCTGCACACAATTGAGGATGATCCACGCGATCTGACCTCGGCGCGCCGCTTTACGGGCGTTTACCTGATGGGCGCGCGCGACGCGACGATCAAGTTCGCTGACATCTACGCGCGATCCGGTGATGATGCGGCGCGCAGCAAATACATGTCGCTGCTCGACGATCTGGAGGTGAATTTCGCCGCCAAGACACAAAAATTATTGCAGGACGACCAAGGCGATCTGGAGATCGAGATCAGCGTTCTGCGCGACCGGCTGGAGCGCGAAGGCGTCGCCCTGCCCCAAACATCATCCCCCATCCAAGAGGACAGATAATGCCCGAAACCGTGCGCCAGAAGGCCGAAGCAAGTCTTGCCGAAGTCACCGAAGTCAGCCAGCGCATCCTGCCGATGCCGCAGGACGCGAATGCCATCGTGCCGCTGAAAGATGCCGACAAGCCTGAAAGCGCCGAGATCAAGAAACGCATGGCCGAAATCGACATCGGCGACACGCAGTCCATCGTTTCCTTTGGGTCGGGCGCGCAGGCGGAATTGCAGGAAATCTCGCAATCCATGCTGCAAGGCGTGCGGAACAAAGATGTCGGCCCGGCGGGCGACAGCCTGCGCGGCATCGTCACCACCATTCGCGGGTTCTCCGTGTCCGAGCTGGACGTGCGCCGCGAACGGTCATGGTGGGAAAAGCTGCTGGGCCGCGCCGCGCCATTCGCCAAATTCACCGCCCGGTTCGAGGAGGTTCAAGGCCAGATTGACCGCGTGACAGACGATCTGCTGCGCCACGAGCATGTGTTGCTCAAGGATATCAAATCGCTGGATATGCTCTATGATCGAACGCTGACGTTCTATGATGAACTGGCGCTGTATATCGCGGCCGGCGAGGAAAAGATCCGCCTGCTCGACGCGAATGACATTCCGGCCAAAGAGGCCGAGGTGGAAAAGGCGCCGGAAAACGACCAGGTGATGAAAGCGCAGGAACTGCGCGATTTGCGCGCCGCTCGCGACGATCTGGAGCGCCGGGTGCATGATTTGAAACTGACGCGTCAGGTGACGATGCAGTCACTTCCCTCAATCCGGCTGGTGCAGGAAAACGATAAATCTCTTGTCACAAAAATCAACTCGACCCTCGTCAACACCGTTCCTCTGTGGGAAACGCAGCTGGCCCAGGCCGTCACCATCCAGCGTAGCGCCGAAGCCGCCGATGCCGTGCGCGGCGCCAATGATCTGACCAATGAATTGCTGACCTCCAACGCCGCCAACCTGCGCCAGAGCAACAAGGTGATCCGTCAGGAAATGGAGCGCGGCGTGTTCGACATCGAGGCCGTCAAGAAGGCGAACGCCGATCTGATCGGCACCATTCAGGAAAGCCTGCAAATCGCCGATGAAGGCAAGGCGCGCCGCGCCGCTGCCGAAGAGGACCTGAAGACGATGGAGGCCGAGCTGCGCGACACGCTGGCCTCTGCCAAGGCGCGCAAAACCGGGCTTGGCGATACGGTCGCCTCATCCACGAAAGGCTAAATCGATGGGCGCGGGAAAAATGGGTACAGGCGCTATATTGAAGGCATCGGCAGGTGCGACCCTGATTGCGGCGCTCGCCGCGTGCAGCGAGCTGCCAGCGTCCACCGCGTCCGCGCCCCAGGCGGCGCCATCTGCAATGCGCCCCCCCGCCCCGAAATCCGGCACCGCCCCGTCCGAGCGCAGCCGCGCGCTGGCAGACCACTATGCGCGCGTCGAGGCCAGCCTTGTTGGTCAGGGCCTTCTGCGCACTGATGGAGGCGGCCCGGATGCGCCCTATACCGACACCGACATTTTGCGAAATTTCGAGCGGATCGCCTTTTACGACGAATACGCGCGCGACCGCGGTCTGGCCCAGTCGGACGGGCGCTCAGGAGGGCTGCGCAAATGGACCGGACCGGTGCGCATGTCTGTCGAATTTGGCGCGTCAGTGCCGCAGGACCAGCGCGAGATCGACAGGCGTATGGTAGCCGGTTACGCCGCCCGGCTGGCCCGCGTCACCGGCCACCCGATCAGCGCGGGCGCCGAGGCTGACGCCAATTTCAACGTCCTGTTCATGGGCGAGGATGACCGCGCGCAGACCGTTGCCCGCATCCGGCAACTGGTGCCCAACATCAACCAGTCCTCGATCGACCTGTTCGAGGCGCTGCCGCGCTCGATCCACTGTCTTGTCGTGGCGTTTTCGGGCAATAACGAAGATCACACGTATCGCCGTGCCATCGCCCTGATCCGGACAGAGCATCCCAGCCTGCTGCGCAAATCCTGCGTCCACGAGGAACTGGCGCAGGGCCTTGGGCTGGCCAATGACAGCCCGCGCGCGCGCCCGTCAATTTTTAACGATGACGATGAATTCGCGCTGCTGACGGCCCATGACGAAGAATTGCTGCGCCTGCTCTACTCGCCCCGTCTGACGCCCGGTATGCGCTATGAAACCGCGCGCCCGATACTGGTGCAACTGATCGCCGAACGCCGCGGCGGATCAAGCTGACGCGACGCCCAGAATCTGGTACGTTTTCCGGCATTGCCCCGCCGGGCGCCGGATGCTTGGCACCGCGCGGCAAACATGCTTCACTCCGTGCCTGAAACAGCGGCTTAGGACCAATCTCATGGGTATCTTCGATTTTCTCACCGGCGAATTCATCGACGTCATTCACTGGACGGACGACACCCGCGACACAATGGTCTGGCGTTTTGAACGTGAGGGCCACGAAATCAAATACGGCGCCAAGCTGACCGTGCGCGAAGGGCAAGCGGCGGTCTTCGTTCACGAGGGCCAACTGGCCGATGTGTTCACCCCCGGTCTCTACATGCTTGAGACGAACAACATGCCGGTGATGACGACACTCCAGCACTGGGATCACGGATTTAAGAGCCCGTTCAAATCAGAAATCTACTACGTCTCGACCACCCGTTTCAACAATCTGAAATGGGGCACCAAGAACCCGATCATGCTGCGCGACCCTGAATTCGGCCCGACCCGCATCCGCGCCTTCGGCACCTATACCGTTCGCGTGACCGACCCTGGCCTGTTCCTGCAGGAAATCGTCGGCACCGACGGCGAATTCACCATGGACGAGATCAGCTACCAGATCCGCAATATCATCGTGCAGGAATTCAGCCGCGCCATCGCCTCCTCGGGCATCCCGGTGCTGGACATGGCCGCCAACACCGCTGATCTGGGCAAGCTGGTGGCAGGCGCGATCAGCCAGACCGTCGCAGGCTATGGGCTGTCCATCCCCGAGCTTTACATCGAAAATATATCGCTGCCCCCCGCCGTGGAAAAGGCGCTGGATAAACGCACGTCCATGGGCCTTGCCGGCGATCTGGGCGCCTACACGCAATACTCCGCCGCCGAAGCCATGACCGAGGCGGCCGGAAACCCCGCAGGTGGCGGGATGGGCGCCGGTCTTGGCATGGGGATGGGCATGGCAATGGCCCAGCAGATGGCTGGCGGGCAAACAGCCCAGCCCGGCCCATGGGGCGCCCGCCCCGCTCAGGCGCCGCAATCCCCTCCGCCACCGCCTCCGGCCGAACATGTCTGGCATATCGCCGAAAGCGGCGAAACGCGCGGCCCCTATTCACGCGCCGCCATGGGCCGCATGGCAACATCAGGCGAGCTGACCCGCCAAACCCAGGTCTGGACCGCAGGCCAGGACGGCTGGATGCGCGCCGGCGACGTCACCGAGCTTGCGCAGCTTTTCACCGTTCTGCCGCCGCCACCGCCCCCGGCCTGATTGAACTTGCACACGCAGCCTGACACTCTTCGGCCTTTCATCTTCCTTCAAATACTCAAACAGCACCGGCCTGCCCCATGTCCAAGCCTTCTTTTGATGGCGTCGCTGCGCCGGCGCACCAAAGCTACCCCTGCGACGCTTGCGGCGCGGAAATGCGCTTCGCGCCCGGCGGCGGTGCGCTGATCTGCGACCATTGCGGCAACCGGCAGGATATCACCGGACCCGGCCCATGGGACAGTTCTCTCAAAGAGCTGGACCTTGCTGCTGCCCTCGCCGCTCAATTGCCTCTTGAGGAAACCGAGCAACGCGCGCCGTTGAAATGCCCCAATTGCGGCGCCGAAGTGGTGCTGGAGGGCGATGCCCATGCTGGTAAATGCCCGTTCTGCGCCACGCCTATGATCACCGGAACCGGCACTCAGCGCCGCTACAAACCGCGCGGCGTTCTGCCCTTTGCGCTGGACGAACGTACCGCGCGCGCGGCGATGACCGATTGGCTGGGCGGGCTGTGGTTCGCACCATCGGGCCTCAAGGATTACGCCCGCAAGGGCCGCAAGCTGCAAGGCATCTACGTTCCCTACTGGACCTATGACGCCGCCACCCGGTCTGCCTATCGCGGCGAGCGCGGAACCGTTTATTACGAGACGCAAACCGTCATCAGGGATGGCAAACGCCAAACCGTGCAAGTGGCCAAGATCCGCTGGCAGCCCGTCTCGGGCCGGGTTGCGCGCGCATTCGACGACATCCTCGTGCTTGCCTCGCATGCCCTGCCCAAAAGCTATACCGACGCGCTGGAGCCGTGGGACCTGTCCGGGCTTCAGCCCTATAGCCCCGCCTTTCTGGCCGGTTTCGCCGCCGAGGCCTATACCGTCCCGCTTGAGGAAGGCTACGACGAGGCGCGTGCCCATATGGACGCGGTTATCGCCCGCGACGTGCGCTTTGACATCGGCGGCGACCGGCAGCGCATCCATGCGGTCGATACCGACGTCAGCGATGCCTCGTTCAAGCATGTTCTGCTGCCCGTCTGGATGGCCGCCTACAAATATCGCGGGCGCAGTTTCCGATTTGTCGTCAATGGTCTGACCGGACGGGTACAGGGCGAAAGACCTTGGTCGGCGTGGAAAATCGGCTTTGCCGTCGTGCTGGGCCTGCTGCTGGCCGGCGCGCTGGGCTACGCCTATGCCTTGCAGCAGGGCGCAATCTGATGCGCGCCCTTGTTCAACGCGTTACCGAGGCCAGCGTTACCGTCGACGGCGACATTACCGGCCAGACCGGGCCAGGGCTGCTGATCTTCGTCTGCGCCATGCAGGACGATGACGTGGCACGCTGCGAATTGCTGGCCGCCAAAATCGCCAAACTGCGCATTTTTCAGGACCCGGCAGGCAAAATGAACCTCAGTCTGCAAGATACTGGCGGCAGCGCATTGGTGGTCAGCCAGTTCACCCTTGCCGCAGACACGCGCGGTGGCAACAGGCCGGGATTTTCTGCGGCCGCGCCACCGGATAAGGGCCGCGCGCTTTACGAGCATTTCACAAATGCCCTTCGCGCGCAGGGCGTGACATGCGAGACCGGGCGCTTTGGCGCGTCAATGCAGGTGGCGCTGGTTAATGACGGCCCGGTGACGATCTGGCTGGACGTCTGAAACGATCCAGATTTTTCGTAGAAAAAACTCACGCACGATTTTCACGAAAAAACGTTTCTACTACTCACGGACCGCCGCGCCTGATTGATGGAGCGGCTTTAGCGTATATTGCAAAGCCACCTTTCCGACCGCGTGCAGGTTATCCTCGGCCTGCATTCCGCAGGCGGATGTCGATGCTGGCTTGTCAACGGGTCAACTCGCTCATATCCACCCGCAGCGTCACTTTGTGATGGGGCTCCCCATCCCCGACGAGGGCGCAATCATCCCTGAACATGTCGGACGAAATGGAAATCAAACGCGACGCTAAGCGTGCCGTAGGTCCTGCAATCGTACGTCGCCCGCTTGATAATCGTTTCCTGCCCTTTACGCAGCCCGGTGGGGATGACGGGCGGCACGCCGGCCTCGGCGCACATCCTGACATCCAGCGGGGGCAATCGCGAGAGGCTCTTCACCGGAACGTACAGCGCCGCCGACATGGGCTGTTTGGACTGTTGACGATACAGCTCGTCCCCGCAACAGCTTGGGCTTTCACCGCCCGGAGAGGCATCTGCGCACCCTTAAAGGCTTGTCTCGTTGACGCTGCCATCACCGGCCAACTTGTGATCGGCCACCGAATCAGCTGTACTCCGGACGTAACATAGCGGTAGTCGTAATCCTGCCGGAACAATCCGACGATGTAGGGCCGCTCAGAGCGATTGTATCACTCATCAGTGTCTGGCGGATGTTGGTCATATTCAGGGCGTTGTCCATCGCGGTGATGGTCATGGCATCCGTATTGTCAGCCTTGGGACTGTCTGCCTGATCAATACCGGTCACAGGATAATCGTGGATGTAGGTGGCACACCCCGCCCGACTTTTCCAACAGAGCGTGGCCACCAAAACCATACTGGAGCAAAGCGCTAAACGACATCATGTTCAGCCTGACCCGATCGCCGTTGATGGGTCATACGGCACGGGGCCGTTGCTGGCATGGCTGCCAAGGCACGAAATAAGACCGCACATTCCGGTGCTGGACCACACACACCGGACCAAGGGAATATCCGACCTCAGCCATTGTGACTGTCACCCTGACCCCGACGGATCGGCCTGCCTCGAAGGTCATGTGCTGAAACTGTGCAACGCCGACTAGAAAACCACGGTCAAACGCAATCGCAGCACAACCAAAATCTGTGGCGGCCGCCTGGTCCGAAATGCCGGCACTGACGCGCGCTTGCGAACAAACGCCCGTCATATAGACGAAAATACCCGCCAAGCCGTTCCGGTTCTGCGCCATACTTCGGCATACGATGTGAGCCGACGACGACGTCAAAAGATCAAGATGCTGTTTGCGCATCTGAGACGACATCTCTGCCTAAGAAGCGTCAAGTTCAGGCACCTTAAAGGAGCCAACCAAGAATTCCTCATCGCAGCACCCGCCCAGAACCTGAAAAGTATGGCCAAATTGATCGCGGGTTCAGGACTTAAACCGCTCACACACCGCCAGCCGAAAACACTTCCTTTGGCCGCGAGTGCAGCGGGTTTGAAAAGCTAGTCCCAGCCAAACACAACATCTGGTAGATCGAGTGTTCTCCAGTATCGACCGTTTTGTCATTTTCACCTGTCACCGCGCAATACCTGGAATCGCGCGCCGGGCACGATCAAAACATAGGTCACATCACGCAGGTCTTGGCACAGGCGCGTAGCCGTGCCATGGATCAGGGTAGCGATCCGGTCTAACGCCGCCATTTCTTGCAAAAAAACAGCCCAGGTTTTCTGCCAAAGGACGATTGCCAGTGTCACTTCCCATCGACGATACACTCTTTCTGATGCGTTCGCTCGTCGGCTTTCCCACCGTGTCACAAGACAGCAACCTTGATATGATCGCCTATCTCGCCACCCGGCTGGAAGCGTCGGGCGCGCGGGTCGAGGTTATGCAGGATTCCAGCGGCAAGAAGGCCAACCTCTTTGCCACCCTCGGACCCGACGGCGACGGCGGAATCGTTCTGTCTGGCCACAGTGATGTTGTACCGGTGGCCGATCAGGTCTGGGCGACCGACCCGTTTTTGCTGCACGAGGAGGACGGCCGTCTGTACGGGCGAGGTGCCTGCGACATGAAGGGCTTTATCGCCGCCACAATCGCCATGGCGCCCGCCTTTGCGCAAAGGATCGCAGGGCGCCCGCTGCATTTCTCCTTCACCTATGACGAGGAAACCGGCTGCGTCGGCGCGCGCGATCTGGCGCAGGTGCTGACGGCACGCGGGTTGAAGCCGTCGGTCGCGCTGATCGGCGAGCCGACGATGATGCGCGTGATTGAGGGCCACAAGGGCTGCTGCGAATACTCGACGCATTTCACCGGGCTGGCAGGACACGGTTCGGGACCGGACCGGGGAGTGAACGCGGTGGAATATGCCGCCCGCTTCGTCGCAAGGTTGTTGGCGCTGAAGGACACGCTGCGCAGCCGTGCGCCCGCACACAGCCGGTTTGATCCGCCCTGGACAACAATAAACACTGGCGCTCTGATTGGCGGTGTCGCCCATAACGTCATCCCCTCGACGGCACAGGTCGATTGGGAAATGCGCCCCGTCCAGCATTCGGATTTTGCGCTGGTCAAGGAGGATCTGCACCACTACTGCACTGATATTTTGCTGCCAGCCATGCGCGCCGTCTACCCCGACGCCGGCATCCACACCGAAACCATAGGCGAAATCGAGGGGCTGATCCCCGCCGAAGTGTCCGAAGCGCGCGACATTATGATGGAGCTCACCGGCGCCAACGGCGCCGATGTGGTTCCCTTCGGCACCGAGGCCGGCATCTTTCAGTCGATGGGCATGTCCGCCATCCTGTGCGGCCCCGGCTCGATCGATCAGGCGCACAAGGCCAATGAGTTCGTCACCATGGACCAGATGACGCAATGTCTGGAAATGCTGGACCGGCTCAGCCTGAAACTGGCCGCAGCCTGATCAGATATGCCTGATCAGATACGCCGGAACCGCAGATAATGTGGCACGCGCCCCTCGCGCAGCGCCTTTTGCTCATAGCGGGTGGAAATCCAGCCATCCCACGGCTGGCGCCAATCGCTCGCGCCCTCGGCCAGCCACTCAAACCCCGCACGCGGCACTTCCTCAAGCGTCTGGCGCACGTAATCCTCAATATCAGTCGCCACGCGCAGCTCGGCGCCAGGGCGCATCACCCGCGCCAACGGCTTCAGATGCTCGCCCGTCACAAAGCGGCGTCGATGATGGCGCGCCTTGGGCCATGGGTCTGGATAGAGCAGATAGGCGCGCCCGACCGATGCTTCGGGCAGCACGTCGAACAGATCGCGCGCGTCGCCGGGATGCACCCGCACATTGGGTGCATCAACCTTGCGCAGCTTGGCCAGCAGCATGGCGACGCCGTTCAGATACGGCTCGCATCCGATAAACCCGACATCCGGCTCGGCCACCGCCATATGTGCCAGATGCTCGCCACCGCCAAATCCGATCTCCAGCCACAGATCACGCCCGCCAAACAGCGCACCCAGATCCAGATCCTTCCGGTCCGGGTTCACATCCCAGCCGACCGGACCGGGCGACAGCCCCTCCAGATCCTCGTCCAACAAGACCTCCTGCGACTTGCGCAGCGCCTTGCCCTTGAATCGTCCGTAAAAATTGCGCCACGGCGCGCCCGATGGATGCCTGTCTATGATCATGGCCGCAGCCTCTACCCCGCCACCGCGCGCGGCGCAAGATAGCCAGGCCGCACAGGGTTGTCATTCTTCTTGCCTGAAATATCCTCGCCGAAGGCGGCGCACGATTCGCCACATACAGCTCTCGCAGGAATACAGCACATCATCAGCCTAACGTGCAGCGGCGGCCCGCCGGGCCGCCGCGTGAAAGTACCAGCATGCGCGCAAGCGCATTCCGGCGCCTTAGCAAATCAGACGCAAGACAGCAGCTTGTCCACCAGACTGATCCGCTCCCAGCTGAAACCGCCGTCGCTTTCGGGTGCGCGGCCGAAATGGCCATAAGCGGCCGTGCGCTGATAGATCGGCTGGTTCAGCGACAGATGCTCGCGGATACCGCGCGGGCTTAGATCCATGCACTCGCGGATCGCCTTTTCAATCGCGGCCGGGTCCACGTCGCCGGTTCCGTGCGTATCGGCAAAGATCGACAACGGGTGCGAGACGCCAATGGCATAGCTCAACTGAATGGTGCAGCGTTCCGCCATGCCGGCAGCCACAACGTTTTTCGCCAGATAGCGCGCGGCATAGGCCGCCGAGCGGTCGACCTTGGTCGGATCCTTGCCGGAAAACGCACCGCCACCATGGGGCGCTGCGCCGCCATAGGTATCGACGATGATCTTGCGCCCCGTCAGGCCCGCGTCGCCATCCGGGCCACCGATGACAAACGTGCCGGTCGGGTTCACATGCCAGACCGTATCATCGCGCAGCCAGCCATCTGGCAGGGTCTCGCGGATGTAGGGCTCGACTATGTCGCGCACGTCGCCGGGAGTCAGCTCGTGGCTGCCGGCCTTGTCGAACTGCTGGTGCTGGGTGCTCAGCACGATCGATCCGACATGCGACGGCTTGCCATTCTCATAAACCACCGAAAGCTGGCTTTTGGCATCGGGCAGCAGCAACGGCTCGGTGCCGTCCTTGCGCACTCCGGCAAGGCGGCGCAGGATCGCGTGGGAAAACTGAATCGGCGCCGGCATCAGATCTTCTGTTTCGTTCGTGGCATAGCCGAACATGATGCCCTGATCGCCTGCGCCCTCTTCCTTGTCCTCGCGCGCGTCAACCCCTTGGGCAATATGTGCGGATTGTTCGTGCAGCAGGTTCGTCACCTCCAGCGTGCGCCAGTGAAACTTGTCCTGTTCATAGCCGATGTCGCGTACGCATTCGCGCACAACGGTCGGCATGAGGTCTTTGTATTCGGTCAGCTTGTCCTGATCCGCCAGCCCAACCTCTCCGCCGATGATGACGCGATTGGTGGTGGCAAAAGTCTCGGCGGCGACGCGCGCCTCGGGTTCCTTGGCCAGAAAGGCATCAAGGATCGCATCCGAGATGCGGTCGCATAGCTTGTCGGGATGCCCTTCCGAGACGGACTCGGAAGTCAGCGTGTAATTCTGTCGTGCCATGAGGTCGCTCCATTGTGAAATCCCATCGCGCCAGGAAGCCGTTGCTATGGGTCGCGCCTGCCTAAACCGGCCTGCGCGGCAAGGTCAATCGCTATCCGTGTGCCTGCGCCGGTTCCGGGTGCGGTGCAGCAGCCCAGCCACCATTGCCAGCAGCGCACATACCACCAGTGCAGGCCAATCGCCGCTGCGCGCATAAGGCGTCGGCGCGGCCGGTGGCGGCAGGGCCGCGTCCAGATAGCCCGCCTGCCCCAGCCCGATTTGCGCCGTGATTTGCCCGGCAGAGTCGATGATCGCAGACACGCCGGTATTGGCGGCGCGGATCATCGGCAGGCCCTGTTCGGCACTACGCAACCGCGCCTGCGCCAGATGCTGGAACGGCCCCGATACCTGTCCGAACCACGCGTCATTGGTGATCAGCAGCATGAAATCCGCCCGCCCCGGTGCTGCGGCCACATCACGGGCGAAAACCCCCTCGTAGCAGATAAGCGGCAGCGCCGCGCCCAAGGCGCCAATGTCGATCACCTGCGCGCCCGGCCCTGGTGAATAGCCATAACCGCCCTGCTGCGCGAGGCCGCGAATACCAAACCGGCCCAGCAGATCGCCAAACGGCACATATTCGCCAAAAGGCACCAGATGATGCTTGTCATAGAGCGCCGTTTGGTGGCCCTGCCCGTCCAGCACCAGCAGCGAATTATAATAGCGCGCGCCCTCGGCCCGCTGCACGCCCAGCACAACGGGCGCACCGCGCGCGGCCTCGGCAATGGCGCCCAGAAGATCGTCAGCGTGATTCAGCAGGGTCGGCACGGATGTTTCGGGCCAGACGATCAGATCGGGTGGCGTATCGGCGAAGGTGTAGCGCATCTGGCGGTCGAAATGATCCTGCATATAGGCCCGGTCCCATTTCTCGGCCTGCGCCACGTTGGGCTGAACCAGCCGGATGATCGGCGCATCTGCGCCCGGACTCGGCGCATTGCTCAGCCACGGCGCAGCGGCATAGAGCCCGCCCAGCACCGCCAACCCCGCCGCACCCGCCCAGCGGCGCCCCAGCGCCAGATGCCACAGGGCAGCGCCGCCAGTCACGATGGCAAAGGTCAGCGGCAGCGCGCCACTAACAGAGGCCCAATGCAGCATGGGTGTTGAAATCAGCGCATGCCCCGGCTGCGCCCATGGGAACCCGGTCCAGAGCCAGCCGCGCAGCGCCTCCGACAGGGTCAGCAGTGCCGCCCAGGCCAGAACCTCGCCGCCCAGGCGCCGCGCGATTCCCTGCGCACCGGCCCAGAACAGCGCAAAGCCTACGGCGCTGAACACCAGCGCAAACGGCGCCATCCAGCCATGGCGCGCCACGTCGATCAGGAAGGGTTCGATGATCCAGCTCAGCGCAACCGCGAAATACCCGGTGCCCGCCGCCAGCCCCAGCCACGCCGCGCGGCGCCAGCCGGGCGAGGCTGCAAAGCAGCCATAGATCCCGCCGAAGGCCAGCAGCGTCAGCGGCCACAGATCCCATGGTGCCTGCCCGAACGCCGCGAGCGCGCCGAGTGCCGCAGCAATTGCCGCCTGCACCCACCGCCCCCGCGCCATGATCCAGCGCCGCGCGGCGGCGTCAGGCATGGGCGCCGGCATAGGGAACGCGCACGCGCAGCCGCTTGATCCGGCGGGGGTCGGCATCGACCACCTCGAAGGTTGTTCCGCCGGGATGTTCCACCACTTCGCCGCGCACCGGGACCCGGCCCAGCAGCATGAAAACCAGCCCGCCCAGCGTGTCGATCTCTTCTTCGTCTACGTCATCGACATCGGTCAGCGACTGGCCGATCGCCTCTTCGAAATCCTCCAGCGGCGTCTTGGCCAGCGCGATGTAGCAGCCCGGCTTTTCCTCGGTCCAGTGGGCATCCTCGCCGATGTCATGTTCATCGTCGATATCGCCCAGCACCTGCTCGATCAGATCCTCGATAGTCAAAAGCCCGTCAACGCCGCCATATTCATCAATCACCAGCGCCATGTGGCGCCGGTCGGTCTGCATTTTTTGCAACAGCACGCCGATGCGCATCGACGGCGGAACGTACAGCAATGGACGCAGCATGTCCTTCAGCGAGAACGCATCCTCGGCGTCGCCGTTGAAGCCATGGCGCAACGCGAAATCCTTTAGATGAACAAAGCCGACGGGCGAATCCAGCGTACCTTCATAGACCGGCAATCGGGTCATGCCGCTATCACGAAAGACGTGGACCAATTCAGCCTGCGTGATGCTTGCGGGTACTGATACTATGTCGGCCTTGGGGATTGCCACATCCTCGACCACCATGTCGCGCAGGTTGATCAGCCCGCGGCCCTTTTGCGAAGCCGGCTTTTCATTGCTCACCTCGATTTCCGGTTCAGACGAACTGAACGCGCCGAAAATGCGGCGAAAAAACCCGCTACTGTCGTCGTCGTCGCTTGTTCTTTCGGGATCAGTAAGCCTCTCTGGCTGCGCGCCATGCGCTGCGCTAGAGGATCCGTCTGTACTGTCGGTGCTGTCGCCCATTACTCTCTATTCCAAAATAATAAATTTCCCGGCGCTGCGTACGCCCGGGATCTGCGGTCAATATGGGTCAGCTATGCCCAGTTTGCAAAGGATGGCAACCTCGCACGACTCCATCAATGTGGCATCTTGGCCGCGGATATGGTCATAGCCCAACAGATGCAGCACCGCATGCACGATCAAATGGGTGGTGTGATCGGCCAGCGGTTTGTCGCCCAAATCCGCCTCGGCGGCGCAGATATCATAGGCGATGGCGATATCGCCCAGCTCGGCGTCCGGGCCTGAACGCGGCAGGTCAGGCATATCGCCGTCGCGCGCCGCGCCCCGCTCGCGGCTGGGCCAGCTCAGCACGTTGGTAGGCTGCGGTTTGCCGCGAAAATCCTCGTTCAGGGCCGCAATGCGGGCGTCACTGCAAGCCAGAACGCTGATTTCAAAGTGCGCATGGTCCATGCCCAGATGGGTCAGAGTGGCCACAGCGGCGCGCTCTGCCAACGCTTCCAAGCCCAGCGCGTGCCAACGGCGATCCTCGATCATGACATCGGTCAGCATGGGAATGCCTCAAAAAAGACAGGTTCACCCATCGGCTTCGTATGCCTCAATGATCGCCGCGACCAGCGGGTGACGCACCACGTCCTTGGAGGTAAAGTAGTTAAACCCGATCTTGGGGATCGTTTTCAGCAACCGTTCGGCATCATGCAAACCCGACACAACGCCGCGCGGCAAATCAATCTGGGTACGGTCGCCGGTGACGACCATACGGCTGCCCTCGCCCAGACGGGTCAGAAACATCTTCATCTGCATTGTTGTGGCGTTCTGCGCCTCGTCCAGCACGACAAAGGCCCGGCTCAGCGTGCGTCCACGCATGAAGGCCAGCGGCGCGATCTCGATCTTCTTGTCTTCCATCAGCTTGGCCAGCTGCTTGCCCGGCAGGAAATCGTTCAGCGCGTCGTAAAGCGGCTGCATGTAGGGATCGACCTTGTCCTTCATGTCACCGGGCAGATAACCCAGCTTTTCGCCCGCCTCGACAGCCGGGCGCGACAGGATGATCTTGTCAACATGCCCCTCGATGAACATCGATACGCCCACCGCGACGGCCAGATAAGTCTTGCCAGTGCCTGCGGGACCGATACCAAAGGCCAGTTCCTTTTCGAACAGCGACTGAACATAAGCCTTCTGCGCCTCTGTGCGCGGCTCGACCAGTTTCTTGCGGGTCTTTATTTCAACCCGGCCGCCCTTGAACATCTCAAGCTGATGGCCATCGTCGGGCGCAGCGGCGCCGTTGTCTCCGCCCATGCGCAGTTCACGGTCAATATCGCCTGGAACCACGTCCTTGCCTGTTTCCAGCCGCTGATAGAGCGCTTGAAGCACATCCACCGCCTCTGTGACCTGCGCCGCATCGCCATGCACGGCCAGTTGGTTGCCCCGGCGCAAAATTTGAACGCCTAGCTTTTGCTCAATCTCGGCCAGATTGCGGTCATGCGTGCCGCAAAGATCAATCAGCAGAAAATTATCTGGAAATTCGACGACCTGACTATGCATTTCGCCCGTGGGGGATGCGCCTTGCGTGGGGGATGTGGGCAATCAGGTCTCCGCTTCTGGCAGTTCTGGGGTGTCGTAGTTGGTTTCTGATGGCATATAGGCAACCCTAGCAATGGTGCCAACCTCCGCAGCGGGATGCAAGGCGCAGTTGCGCGCACAATAGCCGAACCCGCAAAACGCGAAACCGCGCACTCAGCGTGCGCGGCATGGGCTTCGGGATCACCTCGGCAAAATGCACGGCAAGCGCCCCGATCAGATTGAATCGGTGACGGTCGAGCCGCTCTTGAAAGCGCCAACCGCGGTGTTTGGCGGCGCAGTGCCCGAGCAGACGGGTTTACCGTGTTTGTCCAGACGCGCCGACAGATAGCCTTCGGCGCCATCGTCAACAATCCAATGATCGCAACCATTGGGATCAATCCAGACGCCGGCCTTGAGCTGACTCAGGTGCTTTGCGTCGGAGCCTCGGTCCACGGTCATGTCCCGCTTGGGGACGTCGCACCCGGCAAGAGCAGCGGCAGCGCATAAGCAAGCCGCCAGTTTAACGAATGTCATGTATCGTCCCCCTTAGCGGATGCAAATGATTTCGACGCGGCGATTTTGCTGCATGCCGGCCGCAGTGTTGTTGGATGCTTTGGGCAACCGCTCGCCATACCCGCGCACATCAGCAATGTGCGCGCCGCTTTGCTGGGCCAGACGGGCGACGGAATTTGCGCGGCGCTGCGACAGATCCATATTGTATTGGTCCGAAGCACGACTGTCGGTGTGGCCGGAAATGATGTAGGATACAGCGCCGGTCTGGCGGAAGAAATTAATCAGATGCTGGCGTCCGGCCGTGCTGATATTCGCGCTGTCTGTGCGGAACAACTGGTCCGAGTTCATCACACCGCAGACGTTACCCCGGCGACAGACCGGAATACCCTGACGGTTCGTGTGGGGCGACATGTAGCCCTCGAGGCCATCATCCATGACCCAATGCTCGCATCCATCCGGATCAATCCAGATCGTTGGAATATAGCTTTCGCCGATAACGGTGACTTGCTGGGCCAGCGCGGCCCCGCCAGACATGACGCCCGATATTGCGACTGCCGCGCCCAGAGCAACCGCAGCGCATACGCCCGTTGTCTGGCGGACTGACTTGGAAAGTCTTCCTGCCACACCCAAAATCCCTATGCTATTCCCCCATTCAGGACCTGCAGAAGGTGCATCCCCAAACATTTGATAATGCAATAACCTTAGCAGCTTTGCCGTTATTGTGAAGCGTGAATTCGGCCACTTTCCGCCCTTTGGGGCCAAGTATCGTAGCTGAACCACACTCAACCACCAGATGAGGGATATCCACACAACGGCGCACGCAAGTCGATTAGTGCCGCACTGCGGCGATCGACCCGGCCCGCAAAATCAAGATTATGCCCGTCAGCGTCCGATTGTGATCGCTTCGCCCGCCAGCGAATTGGTGGATGTGCCACTGATACGCACGCGCAGCATGTCCCCCGGCGCGGCATCCGGCGCCATGACATGAACGGCGTGCAGGTATTGCGATTTTCCCACCATCTGGCCGGGCTGACGCCCAGTCCGCTCGACCAATACGTCGACTTCGTGTCCAACCATGGCGTCCTGAATCTCGCGTTGCTGGCACGTCAGCAGCGCCTGAAGACGCTGAAGCCGCTCGCTGGCCTCGCCATCATCCACCTGCGCGCGTTCAGCGGCGGGGGTGCCGGGGCGGGTCGAGTATTTGAACGAATAGGCCTGCCCGTAGCGAACCTCTTTGATCAGATCCAAGGTAGCCTGAAAATCAGCCTCGGTTTCCTCTGGAAAGCCGACGATGAAATCGCCCGACAGCAGCAGATCCGGGCGCGCGGCGCGAATACGCTCGATCAGACGGATATAGGAGTCCGCCGTATGGCTGCGGTTCATCCGCTTCAGGATACGGTCACTGCCCGATTGCACCGGCAGGTGCAGATACGGCATCAGTTTGGCACAATTGCCATGTGCCTCGATCAGGTCATCGCCCATGTCGTTGGGGTGGCTGGTGGTAAAGCGGATGCGCTCCAGCCCGTCGATGTCATTCAACGCCCAGATCAGTTGCGCTAGTGTCCAGTCGCTACCCTTCGGCCCTGCCCCGTGATAGGCGTTGACGTTCTGGCCCAGCAGGGTGATCTCGCGCACGCCGCGATCGACCAGATCGCGCGCCTCGTCCAGAACGCGAGACACCGGGCGCGACGCCTCGGCACCGCGGGTGTAGGGCACCACGCAGAAGGCGCAGAACTTGTCGCAACCCTCCTGCACGGTCAGGAATGCGGTCGGGCCGCGTTTCGCCTTGGGCCGGGATTTCAGCCTCTCGAACTTGCTCTCTTGGGGGAAATCGGTGTCCAGCGCGGTGCCGCCCGCGCGGATCCTGGCCTCCATCTCCGGCAGACGGTGATAGCTTTGCGGGCCGACAACCAGATCGACCAGCGGCTGGCGGCGCATAATCTCGGCGCCCTCTGCCTGCGCGACGCAGCCGGCAACGCCGATTTTCAGATCGGGATTGGCATCTTTCAGATCGCGGAACCGGCCCAGCTCGGAATAGACCTTTTCGGCGGCCTTTTCGCGGATGTGGCAGGTGTTCAGCAGGATCATGTCCGCCTCGGCGGCTGTCTGCACCTCGGTATAGCCCGCGCCGCCCATCGCCTCGGCCATGCGCTCGGAATCATAGACGTTCATCTGACATCCATATGTCTTGATGTAGAGCTTCTTGGGCTCGGCCATGTCGGGCCTCCGAATTATGCGCATTGAGTGATGGATGCCTATAACACAGAGGCGCGATCTTGCAATGCTCGCCAAATTGACAGACCTTGGCCCGCAAAACGAAATGAGCGGTATGCATTACACATCTGTCATTGATCTGTGCGCCAAAGGCGCGCGCAATCTGGCCAAGGGCCCCATTGCGCTGATCTTTGCCGAAGATGAGGTCGAACTGGGCACGACCGTGCGCCATCACATATCGCTGGGCTTTTCATCCGTGATCATATTCCTGCCGGCGACATTTACCCTGCCAGCAGATGTCAGTGAAACCGTGATCCGCGTCGACCACGACGTTGCCGCAAACGGGCATATTGACGCGATTAATCGCATTATCGGCGCGGCGTCACCAGCCACCTGGCTGTACTACTGCTTTAACGCCGAATATCTGTTTTTCCCCTTTTGCGAAACGCGCAGCGTCGGCGAATTGCTGGCGTTTCACACCGAAGAGCGGCGCGATGCGATGCTGACCTATGTTGTGGATATATACGCCGGTGATCTACACATGCACCCCGATGCCGTATCCTTAAAGGACGCGTGGCTGGACAAATCGGGCTATTACGCACTGGCCCGCCCTGATCCAGAAAACAAAAACCACCCCAAGGACCGTCAGTTCGACTTTTTTGGCGGGTTGCGGTGGCGGTACGAAGAACACATCCCCTCGCGGCGGCGCAACATTGACCGAATCGCACTGTTCCGGACAAAATCGGGACTGAAACTGCGCCCCGATCATGTGTTCTCGGATGAGGAGTACAACACCTATGCTTGCCCGTGGCACAACAACCTGACCGCATCCATCGTGTCGTTTCGAACGGCCAAGGCGTTAAAGCGCAACCCCGGATCGACCTTTGATATCCACACCTTCAAATGGCACAATTCTGTACCGTTCGAATGGCATTCGCGGCAGTTGCTGGATCTGGGGCTGATGGAGCCGGGCCAGTGGTTTTAGGCCCCGTCGCATCGGTTATCACGTGCGGGCAAACTTGTCGCAATTGACAGGTTTTCCTCCGCATTTGCCATAGAACTGGTCCGCAACCGGCTTTGGGGGGCGAGATCCGGATATTCGGCATAGCGAAGCGTGTCGAAGCATTCGATCTTCACCGGCTCCGGCAGGTCTATCCCGACCTTCGCTAGCCTTGCGATATCGGCTTCAAGGTCCGCGACATGCATCGTCACGGTCGCGCCGCCGTGGCCTTCGGTACTGCCGAAAACCTGGAAAACGACGTGGTCCGTCAGATCCCACTCATGGCATGAAGGCATCGGCTTGCGGCCCCAGCGGCGGACTATCAGCCTTGCCCACCAGTCGGACTGGGCGGTGAAATCTGCCGCGTTGATGCTGATGACCACATGGTTGACCTTCATGCCTGCAGCTCCTCAATCAGCCTTTTGTCGATCGCCTTCGCCGCCTTGTCGGTGAAATAGCTGCGGAAGATATCGCCGCCATCGCGGATGAAGACTTTGAACCCGAAATATTTCGGCACGTCGAAATCGGCGCCGAAATCGTCCGTCGTCTCGACCCATGGCATCTGCCAGCCCATGCGCTCCCCAAAACGCCTCGATCTCGTGCAGCGGCACGCGCGAGACGAAGACCCGCGAGGTGTCGCGCGCATGCAGATGCGCCAGATGTGGGATCTGATGGCCGACCATGCCGCAGCCGATGCAGGGGGCGGGATCGGCGGACTTCAGCATATGGTGAAGGCGCCTCTTTGGGATCCGTGAAGATCTCGATGCTGTTTGTCGTGAGGGTGGTAACGGTCTCGTCGAGATTGTAATCGACCAGAACCAGAATGGGTTTTTCGCCGTCGCCGTCACGCTCGCCGCGCTTCTCGACGTGACGGATCGTGTGGGGGCTGCCGAACATCAGCTCGATCCATCGCCAGCCTTCGCCTTATTAGGCGGCATCGGTCGCCACGCTGCAGAACGGGTTTCGGGGTGTAGAAATCCACCGCAGGATCCTGGTCAGTGACGAGCAGTTTTGTGAATTTGATCTGCGTGGCATTCGCCCGTGTTGCGCTGCTTGCTCAGTCTTCTGCGGCCATCGACTTTTTCATGTCTTACTCGTCCATCCACATGGCTTCATAGATGTGGCCATCGGGCTCCTCATACGAACGGCCATACATGAAGCCGTGGTCCTGTTTCGGTATGGGGATCGGCAACACCGCCAACCTCGACCGCCGCGTCGAAGTCCGCGCGGCTGCGGCCGCCCTTTTGGGCAGGTGTCGTGCGGCATGCAATTCCCTAATTCAAAGCGTAATCTGCCACTCAAGTCTGAATGTCGCCATCATCTTTCCGCGAGCCAACTGACTAATATCTTGATATCAAAGTAATAACGCAATGACAGATCCCGTTTCCAGATACGCAACTTTCGGCATGACCTTGCGCATCCGGGGCAGTTGCCTGTGCTTGCACACACAGCGTGCGGCTCGCGCCATTGCCTGTCGGTTCGACGAGACACTTCGCCCCGTCGGGCTGCGAAGCGGGCAATACTCGATTCTGATATCGCTCAATCGTCCCGAGTCACCCACGGTCGGTTCAGTCGCCGACCTGCTCGCGATGGACCGCACAACGCTGACGGCGAACATCAAACCGCTAGAGCTCCGCGGATTGTTGACCGTGACGCACGACACCAAGGACCGCCGCGCCAGGCGGTTGAGCCTGACCGACGACGGGCCGGCATTGCTGGAACAGGCTATTGCGATCTGGATCGCGACCCACGACGAGATCGAGCGCGGGCTGGACGGCAATGTCGATGCCCTTCGAGACGAACTGAACCTGCTGACAACGTTTACCGACGCTGAACCTGAAAAAACGGTCGCGAACAATGCGAAAAGCTGTTGGAAAAGACGCTGCACAACCAGATTGATCGGCCGCAGACAACGGATAACCGTGTGAAAGTCTCAAATCGTTAGAGCGGGGCTGGTTCGGCTACTCGCTTTCCTGAAGGAAAGTTGCGGCTGGTGCTGAGCATCTTGGTCCCCGACATGAAGCCTTCGCATACCGCGAAGCACATGAATGGATCGCAGACCCGGACGACCACATCTGGGGAATTGCGTTCAATCCGGCCTTTCCCATCGACGCTGATGGACATATCTTTTTCGGCGCATAAGGCAGCCGCCGCTTTGCTGAACTTAGCCGTTCGCTGGCGCTGATCCCTGTTGCCATTCACTTTATCCACCATTTTGGTAACCAGTTTCAAAATGTCGCGTTGCAGACAGCTATTATGAACGCGCTATTCACTGGTCCGGGCAGAAGAATGTGGAAAAAGCGCGTTCAAACGGGGCGCTTTGAGGCGGTTTACTCTTGAAGAATTCGCGGCAAAACAGTATCCAAACAAGCGTTGCGGGTGTATCTCAATGGTAGAGAAGCAGCTTCCCAAGCTGATGACGAGGGTTCGATTCCCTTCACCCGCTCCATTCCACTTTGTGCTGAGCTAACGCGCTGCTTTGCAGTGTCGGGGTCAGCTTCCGGCCTTTTCCTCCAGCGTCATCCATTCTGTTTCGGCATCGCTGAGCGCCTTCTGGCGCTGAGTCAGCGCCTCGGTTGCCTTGCGGAATTTCACCGGCTCGCGGGTGAACAGTTCAGGGTCGGACATCAGTTCTTCCAGCTTGGCAATCTCTGCCTCAATACGGGCAATCACATCGGGCAGCTCGTCCAGACGGTGCCGCTCGGTAAAGCTTAACGCGCCGGATTTTTCCTTCTTGTTCCCGCCGTTTGTCTTGGCTTTCGCCGCCGGTTTGCGCCCCGCATCGGCCCACTCAGCCGTCGACTGACGCTGCGAGCGGTAGTCGGTCCAGCCACCGGCGTAGACGGTTGCGCGCCCGTCCCCCTCCATCGCGATGGTGGTCGCGGCAACGCGGTCCAGAAAATCGCGGTCGTGGCTGACCAGAATGATGGTGCCGTCGTAATCGTCCAGCAGTTCCTGAAGCAGGTCCAGCGTTTCGATGTCCAGATCGTTCGTCGGCTCGTCCAGCACCAGAATGTTGGATTCGCGCGCCATCAGCTTGGCCAGCAGCAGCCGGGCCTTTTCGCCGCCCGACAATGACCGGACCGGCGCGCGCGCCTGCGCCTCGTCAAAAAGGAACTCCTTGAGGTAACCGATTACGTGGCGCGGCATGCCGCGCACTAGGATCTGGTCGGCCTTGCCGGATACGCGCATGTCCGGATCGCCGGTCAGGCTGTCCCACAGGGTCATGTCCGGGTCCAACTGCGCGCGCGACTGATCAAAGATCGCGGGCAGCAGGTTGGTGCCCAGGCTGACCGTGCCGGTATCGGGCGCCTCGGTGCCCATCAGCATGTTTAGCAGCGTTGTCTTGCCCACGCCGTTGGGGCCGACCAGCGCCACGCGGTCGCCGCGCTGGATGCGGATGGAGAAATCCGACAGCAGCACTTTGCCGTCGAAAGCCTTGGAAATATTGACTGCCTCGATCACCTTCTTGCCAGACTTCGGCCCCGACTCCAGCGCCATTGCGGCGGTTCCCTGCCGGGTGATCTGGCTGGACCGTTCGGCGCGCAATGCCTGAAGTGCGCGCACGCGGCCCTGATTGCGCTTGCGCCGGGCACTGATGCCCTCGACGGCCCAACGGCCCTCGGACTTGATCTTGCGGTTCAGCTTGTGGCGGGCCTGATCCTCGTCTTCCCAAACCTTGTCGCGCCATTCCTCGAAATAGGTGAAACCCTTTTCCTGACGTCGCACCATTCCCCGGTCAATCCAAAGAGTTGCGCGGGTAAGTTCACGCAAAAATGCGCGGTCGTGACTGATGAGGACATAGGCGCTGCGCGTCTCTTTCAGCGTGCTTTCCAGCCAGGCGATCGCCTCGATGTCCAGATGGTTCGTCGGCTCGTCCAGCAGCATCAACTCGGGCGCCTCGGCCATCAGCTTGGCCAATGCGGCGCGGCGCCTCTCGCCGCCACTCGCGGTTTCGACCGCACGGGCAGGATCGAATTTCAGCCCCTCGCCGGCCATCTCGACGCGGTAAGTTTCCGCCGGGTCCAGCTGGCTGGCCGCGAAATCGCCCAAAGTGGCGAATCCGGTCATATCCGGGTCCTGCTCCATGTAGCCGACCGACGCGGCAGGGGCGAGCGTCAGAGCGCCGCTGTCGGCCTCGACCAGCCCGGCCATCACCTTCATCAGGGTGGATTTGCCCGATCCGTTGCGCCCGACCAGAGCGACACGGTCGCCTGGCTGAACGACTAGCGACAGACCCGCGAATATCGGATCGCCCCCAAACGTCAGGGAGATATCGTTGAGTTGCAAAAGGGGGGGACGCGCTGCCATGGCCGCGAGCTATCCCGCCGCAGTGCTGTCGTCAAGCACCGCCATCATGCGCCCCGTCAAGGATCTGCGCATCGGCGCGCAGCAATTTTTTGCGCGCGGCCGGAATTGCCGCAATTTCAAGACCGGTAAAGACGTGCAGCGTGTTCATAACCGGGTCGACCACCGCATGATCGCTGACCTTGCCGCCCATCGCCAGATAGCTGCGCAGCAGCGGCGGCAGCGTCTGCGCCGCACGGCGCGCATCGGGCGCCTCCTGCCCCTGCGCCAGCGATACCGTCTGCGGCGCGCGGCGCTGCGGTGCCCAGTCACGCGGCGCGACGTGGCGCTGCGCCAGCAGGGCAAACGCTGCGCTGTATGGCGCAGGATCCGTGCCGCGGAACGAGGTGCAGCCAAACAGCATCTGGACGCCCCGCGCATCGACATGCGCCGTTATTGCACCCCATGCGGCGCGCAGGATATCGGGATCACGGGCGCCGGGCTGGATGCAAAACCGGCCTAGCTCGGTCATCGGCCCGGCACGACGTCCAAGCCGTTCAAGATCATAAAATCCGGCCGAATAGCTGCGCGTGACGTCGCTGCCGTCTGCCATCGGCAACATCCGAAAACAGCCCACCGAGTGGCCCGCGCGGCGATCTTCGATCAAAACCTGAATGCAGGCATCATCGAAGGCGTCAATTTCCGGCACATTCATCCCGAAGGCGGCCACGCGCAGGGCATGCGCGCGCTGCATGTCTGCCGATCCCGCTGCCATCCGCGCCACATAGCGCCTGCGGCCTGAGGCGGGCATTGGCTCAGTTTCGCGGCGGCCGGACGTTTAGAAGAACTCGCTTGGATTGAGGTTGCCGAAATTACTCATGATCGACTGCAAGAACCCTTTGCCCGCGACCGAACTGTCGGTGACGCGGCGCGACAAGGGTATTGCGCGCCCATCGCGCAGATCGAACCGTTCGATATTGGCGATCACGTCCTGGCTGTCAAAGCTGATGGCCAGCACCTGCCGGTCAACCACCTCGGGTCGGCGCATGCCGAAGGTTTTTACGCGGCTGCGCACGTAATAATAATCGCCCCCGCTCAGCACGCCCGCAAAGGACGGCGCGCCGATGACGTCATCAACCGTGGCGCGGCTGTCGACGCCAGGAACCAGCTGTTGCAGATCCCCATCCGGGGGCACATACCCATGATTCTTATACATTGCCGTACAACCGGCTAATGCGGTCATTAACGCTAGGACAATTGCCATGCTGGCGGTTTTGAGCGAATATGCGGTCCCGAACATGACTGTCCTCTTGATATTGGCCAAGCAGGCCTTTTATCCCGCTTACAGCAACCCACCCCCCTTGTTCAAGAAAGGAAGCGCCCGCCAATGGCAAAGCCACTGACAGAGGCCGCCGCATTGCGCGTGGCAGACCTGCCCAAAGGGCGCACGCAGCCCTTTGATATCGTACCCGATGCCGACACGCGCGCGGCAATTGCCGACACGCTGGGAATTGAGACGCTGCGCAAGCTGACCTTTCGCGGCACGCTGGCGCCGCTGGGCCGCCGCGATTGGCGGCTGACGGCCGAACTGGGTGCGACCGCCGTGCAGGCCTGCGTGGCCACGCTTGCGCCTGTGACCACACGCATCGACACTCATGTAGAGCGGCGGTTTTTATCGGATATGCCGTCCCCGGCAGAGCTGGAGCCGACACCCGAGGACGGCGTCGAGATGCCCGAAGACGATAGCGAAGAGCCGTTGGGCGACATCATAGACCTCGCCCGCGTGCTGCACGAGGCGCTGGCGCTGGCGCTGCCGGACTATCCGCGCGCCGAGGGCGCAGGCACTGCGGCGGCGCAGGCCGCCCCGCCGGGCGCCGCCCCGCTGTTGGACGAGGATCTGAAACCTTTTGCCGGGCTCGCCGGACTAAAGGCAAAGATGGAAAAGGGCGACTGACCCGTCCCCAGCGCTTGTCCTTGCGGCAGGTTCAAACGCGAAGACTTGGCGCGAAATACCGCTTGCAGCGCCAGCATTTCACTGTATTTTTGCGCTTTCACATGATTTGGGGTTGAACCGACTCCGCAAGGCGGACTAAGAGCCGCACAACCTCATAGAAACTGGGCCAGTCCGGCCCCACAGGAATCGGGATCGCGACATGGCCGTCCAGCAGAACAAAGTATCGAAATCGCGCCGCAACAATCGCCGCGCGCATGACGCCCTCAGTGGCGCCAACCCCAACGAATGCCCCAATTGCGGCGAACTGAAGCGCCCGCATCATGTCTGCTCGGCGTGCGGCCACTATGCCGATCGCGAAATCGTCGCTATGGCGGACGAGGTTGATCTGGACGACGACGCGGCCTGACGTTCCTCGGCCCGGTCCAGACCTGTGACCGGGACCATAAACAAGGACAGACCGCCCGCATGACGCCGCGTCCAGATACCACTCCGGCGGATGCAGGCCATTCCGGCCTGCCCGCTGATGAGCCGGGCGCAACTGCCGCCAGTCGCAAAACGGTGATTTCCGTCGATGCGATGGGTGGCGATATGGGCCCTGCAACCGTTGTTGCAGGCATTGCTGCCAGCGCGCAAAAAAACCCTGACATCGCATTTATCCTGCACGGCCCACGCAGCGAACTGGAGCCGCTGATCGCCCGCTACAGGGCGCTGGCCGGGCGCTGCGAGCTTCGCGATGCCCCCGGCATCGTTACCATGAACGACAAGCCCGGACATGTTGCCCGCCACGGCAAGGACACCTCGATGTGGTCCGCGCTGGAATCGGTGCGCGCGGGCGAAGCGACGGTGTGCGTCTCCTGCGGCAATACCGGCGCGCTGATGCTGATGTCAGTGCTGCGCCTGCGCCGCCTGCCCGGTATTTACCGCCCCGCCATCGCCGTGATGTGGCCCTCGCGCAATCCGCAGGGGTTCAACCTGCTGATGGATGGCGGCGCCGATATCAACGCCGATGCCAAGGATCTGATGCAGTACGCGCTGATGGGAGCCTCATATGCGCGCAGCGGACTGGGCGTGGCGCGCCCCCGCATCGGCCTGCTGAATGTCGGCACCGAAGAGCACAAGGGCCGGTCCGAATTGCGCGAGGCGCATGATCTGATCAGCGCCCATGCACGCGGCGCCGATTTCGACTTCGTCGGCTTTGTTGAAGGGCGCGACCTGCCCGGCGATTCTGTCGATGTCATCGTCACCGACGGGTTTACCGGCAACGTGGCGCTGAAAACCGGCGAAGGCACCGCCACTCTGATTGCCGAGCTGCTGCGCGAAGCGTTCCAGTATTCCTTTCTGTCGCGTATCGCCGCCCTGCTCGCCTACCCGTCCCTGCGCCGCCTGAAAAAGCGGATCGACCCGCGCCGCGTCAATGGCGGCGTGTTTCTGGGCCTGAACGGTACGGTCGTCAAATCGCACGGCGCCGCAGATGCCACTGGCGTATCTGCCGCCGTCAAGCTGGCGTTCAAGCTGGCGCAAACCGGGTTTTCGGAAAAGCTGGCGGAACGCGTGGCCAAGGCTACCTTGATGGCACAGGATGCCGGTGCTGACGATGACACACCGGGCCAAGAAGACACGCCCAACGGAGCCAAGACATGACCAGACGCGCCGTCCCACTCGGCATCGGCCACTATCTGCCCGACCGCATCGTGCCAAACTCTCACTTCGAGGCGCTGATCGACACGTCCGACGAATGGATTCGCACCCGCTCGGGCATTGAGCGTCGCCATTTTGCCGCTGACGGCCAGACCACGTCGGATCTGGCAACGCGCGCCGCGCGCGCTGCCCTAGACAATGCCGGTCTGACCGCAGACGACATTGACGGTATCATTGTCGCCACGTCGACGCCCGACCTCACCTTTCCGTCTGTCGGTACCATGGTGCAGGCAAATCTGGGCATGGCGCATGGCTTTGCCTTTGACGTGCAGGCAGTTTGCGCGGGATTTATTTTCGGCCTGTGCAACGCGTCCGCCATGATCGTATCGGGCCAGGCCGACCGTCTGCTGGTCATCGGCGCCGAGACGTTCAGCCGCATTATGGACTGGAGCGACCGCAGCACCTGCGTGCTGTTCGGTGATGGCGCCGGCGCGCTGATTCTGGGTGCACAGGACGGCGACGGGACATCGCAGGACCGCGGCATTCTGGCGACCGACATGCATTCCGACGGGCGCTACCGCGACATGCTCTATGTCGATGGCGGTGTGTCCTCGACCGGCACCGTTGGCAAACTGCGCATGCAGGGAAACCCGCTGTTTCGTCAAGCTGTGGAAAAGCTGACGTCGACTGCCGATGCCGCGCTGGCCAAGGCGGGGCTGACTGCCGATGATGTTGCATGGATCGTGCCGCATCAGGCCAATATCCGCATCATTCAAGGCACCGCCAAAAAGATGGGCGTGGGCATGGATCGCGTCATACTGACGGTGCAGGACCACGGCAACACCTCTGCCGCGTCGATCCCTTTGGCGATGTCCATCGGCGTGGCTGATGGACGCATCAAACGCGGTGATCTGCTGCTGAGCGAGGCGATCGGTGGCGGTCTTGCGTGGGGTGCAGTCGCACTACGCTGGTAATAATACGAGAATCCGGCCACCAATCCGCTTAAACTGCCCATTCCAAGTCATTGTAATTGACTCGCAAATTCCTTCGCCCCTATTGTTGGAAAAACGCAATCGGGGGATGGCAATGAGTGATAAGACATTGACGCGCATGGATTTGAGCGAAGCAATCTTTCGAGAAGTGGGCCTGTCGCGTAACGATTCGGCCCAGCTGGTCGAAAGCGTACTGGAACACATGTCTGATGCGCTGGTGCGCGGAGAGCAGGTAAAAATTTCGTCCTTTGGTACATTTTCCGTGCGCGATAAATCGGCACGCGTGGGACGCAACCCAAAGACCGGCGAAGAGGTCCCGATCAATCCGCGCCGCGTCCTTACTTTTCGCCCCTCGCATCTGATGAAGGATCGCGTGGCCGCGGGCAACAAACGCTAGGCAGACCATGTCGAAATCCGCAGACGCCTTTCGCACCATCAGCGAAGTCGCAGACTGGCTGGGGATACCAGCCCACGTCCTGCGCTTCTGGGAGAGCAAGTTCACCCAAGTGAAGCCGGTCAAACGTGCCGGCGGGCGGCGCTATTACCGCCCGGCGGACATGCAGTTGCTGGGCGGTATCCGCAAGCTGCTGCACGACGAAGGCATGACCATCAAAGGCGTGCAAAAGGTGATGCGCGATCAGGGCGTGCGCCACGTCGCCGCCATGTCGCCCCCCCTCGATGACGATCTGGAAGAGGCGATTGCCGGCATCGCGCTGGACGTTACCCAGAACGAAGAGCCACGCGGCACAGTGCTGAGTTTCGATCGCCCAAGCGGCGCGCTGGCGGCCAGTGACGCGGATTTGGCCGAAACCGCGCCAGAAGAGGTCACACCGGCGCAGGATGACAAAGGTGAAGCCAAAGGTGATCCGCGCGCATTCGATATGCAGCCAGATGAAAGCGCTGCACCAGACCAAACTATCGACGCTGGCACGCCAGACCGTCCCATCGATCCCACCGAGGCGCCGGTACCGTCTGCGCCAGCGACACAAGCGCCCGAGACACCGCCAGAAGCTCCTGTCGTGGCTGATGCGCCTGCGACGTCTCACGAGGAGCTGACGCCGGACGTTTCTCCAGACCGCGAGGCGTCACCTGACGCGGCGCCTGTAAAGGACACCCCGCCGCTGGGGAAGCCTGAAATCCACCGCCCGGCCCCGCCCGCCCAGACCGCTCCCGCTCAGCCGACAGGCGACGCACCGTCCGCAACCCAGGAAAAAATAGCCGCCGCCGAAGACAGCGATACGTCAGCCCCAGCCACCAGCGACGATGCGCCCGCCCCTCCGCGCGTTGCCGCAATCACAGTGCCGGAGGATCCGGCCGATGACGCTGCCGTTGGCACGTCTATATTGGCACAGCTTGTCGCGATAGATCCCTCAGATCTGGCTGCGCAGCGCCCTGCTCTGTCTGACCTTGCCGACCGCATGGCAGACCTGCGCGCGCGCATGATCGGCGGCACAGGATCAACGTGACGCGCGGCATGGCAAATCGGTGCTGAAAAACGGTTTTACCCCTTGTCCCTGCCCAGAAAACAGGTATGACGGCCAAATCGTCGGGCTATGGCGCAGTCTGGTAGCGCGTCCGTCTGGGGGACGGAAGGTCGCAGGTTCGAGTCCTGCTAGCCCGACCATACACACCCTCCCCACCTATCGAAAACCGCACTACCGCCTTAGTTTACAAAGCCCCTCCAAGGCGGGTAAACGGGCGCAACTTGCATAGAGGCGCAGCGATGACCGGGGTTCTTTCCAGCCAACAGATCCAGGGCATGATCGACAGCGGCGCCATCGCCGCACATATTCCCGTCAACACCGCTCAGATCCAGCCAGCCAGCCTCGATCTACGGCTTGGCCATACGGCCTACCGGGTGCGCGCGTCCTTTTTGGCGGGCGAAGGGCGCAGCGTGGCTGAACGCCTGAATGAATTTGAGATGCACCGCATTGACTTGAGCACCGGAGCCGTGCTGGAAAAGGGCTGTGTTTACGTTGTTCCGCTGATGGAATCGCTTGCGCTGCCCAAGGATGTTCAGGCCACCGCAAACGCAAAATCCTCCACCGGGCGGCTGGACCTTCTGACGCGCGCGGTGACCGATGGAGGCGCCGAATTTGACCGGATCCCGGCGGGCTATACCGGCCCGCTTTATGCGGAAATCTGTCCGCGCTCTTTCTCGGTGCTGGTGCGTCCCGGCATGCGATTGAACCAGATCCGGTTCAGCGCCGGGGATGCGGTGCTGACTGATCCTGATTTGTCCGCGCTGCATGCCTCTGACCAACTGGTGGATTGCGATCCCGTCATCAGCGATGGTCTGGGCTTTTCGGTTGATCTGCGCCCCGCAACCGGCACGCTGGTCGGCTACCGTGCGAAACCCCATACGGGCGTGATTGATCTGGATAACATCGACCACTACCAGCCCGCAGACTTCTGGGAGGAAGTGCATACCACCGCGGGACAAATCATTCTTGACCCCGGCGCCTTTTACATACTCGTCAGCCGCGAGGCGGTACATATTCCGCCCGAATACGCCGCTGAAATGGCACCCTATCTGGCGATGGTCGGTGAATTCCGCGTGCACTACGCCGGATTTTTCGATCCCGGTTTCGGCCATGGTGCGGCGGGGGGAACCGGATCGCGTGGGGTTCTGGAAGTGCGCTGCCATGAGGCGCCATTTGTGCTGGAACATGGCCAGATCGTCGGACGACTGATTTACGAGCGTATGGATACGGTGCCAGACACGCTGTACGGCGCGGGCCTCAGCTCAAACTACCAAGGCCAAGGCCTCAAATTATCCAAGCACTTCAAATCAGTATAGACCACTTCTAACGCGATACCCGCACTACATCCGCCCGATACGCCGCGCTATTTTCATGGTGCTGCGCGCACGTTTCTGCGTTTCTTTCGCATTCGGAGCAGCACCACCCGGTGCGCCCTTGCTCATGCGGCTTGATGCGGCTCCGATACCGGCATTGATGCCACCACGCATCAGGCGGCGCATGATCATGCGCATTGCCATGGTGATCAATCGATTGGCGTTCATTATGCCCTCCTGCCTCATTCTGTTTGCCCTATATAGCAGCGAATCGCGGAAATTTCAGGGCATTCAACGCTATTCTTCAAAAAGTTCGCTCTGGTCACCCTCTTTAAGCGGTAAGTCGTCCTCATCCTCTTGCGCTATCGCTCCCGGCATCGACATGGGCGGCAGGCGACCATCCAGCAGACCGGCGCTGCGCAATTCTGCCAACCCCGGCAGATCGCGTGCCGTTTCCAGTCCAAAATGCCCTAAAAATCCTTCGGTTACCACAAAGGTAACGGGCCGCCCCGGTGTCATCCTGCGCCTGCCAAAGCGGATCCACTCCAGCTCCAGCAGCTGATCGACGGTCCCACGGCTGACCGAAACCCCGCGAATTTCTTCGATCTCGGCGCGGGTGACAGGCTGGTGATAGGCGATAATTGCCAGCGTCTCGATCGCGGCACGGCTCAGTTTACGGATCTCGACCGTTTCGCGCTGCATCAGATAGCCCAAATCGGGTGCCGTGCGCAGCGCATAGGCATCCCCGATCCGCACCAGCGCGACGCCGCGCCCCTCGTAGCGGCGGCGCAGATGCACCAGAGCCTCGGCCGCGTCGCAGCCATGCGGCAGGCGCGCGTCCAGCTCGCGCGCGCTAACCGGCTCGGTTGATGCAAAGAGGATCGCCTCAATCATGCGTTCCTGCTCGGCCATGGGAGGTGCACCAAACAGGGATTCCAGCTTTTCTTCTGATACTTGTGGCATGATCCTAACCTCGCTTCCGGATTTCGACGGGCGCAAAGGCTTCGGACTGGCGCAGCTCGATCCGCCCCTCCTTGGCCAATTCCAGCGACGCGGCAAAGGTCGATGCAGTCGCCGAGCGGCGGCGTGCGGGATCGGTGCCAAACCCTTCGGGCAGATAGGTGGAAATATCAGTCCAGCCGCCGGAAAACCCAATCAGGCTGCGCATCCGGTCCAGCGCTTGCTCAAGCGAGAATATTGCCTCGCGGTCCATCGCATAGGGGCGAAATTCGTCGCGGGTTCGGGTGCGCGCATAGGCTTGCATCAGGTCCAGCAGCGATGCGGTATATGTGACACTGCGCCTGCGCGTCACCGTCTCAGGCTGGCCGCGCGCAAAGAAATCGCGTCCCAGCTGATCCCGCGCCATCAGCCTCGCGGCCACATCGCGCATGGCCTGAAGGCGCTCCAACTGAAATGCCAGACGCGCCGCCAATTCCTCGCCCGAGGGGCCTTCCTCGTCGGGGTCGGGCGGCAGCAGCAGGCGCGATTTAAGAAACGCCAGCCAAGCGGCCATGACCAGATAATCGGCGGCCAATTCCAGTCGCAACGCGCGCGCTTGCTCAACAAATTCAAGATATTGGCGGGCCAGTTGCAGCACGCTGATCTTGCGCAGATCCACCTTTTGACTACGCCCCAGCGTCAGCAGCAGATCCAGAGGCCCTTCAAACCCATCGACATCGACAATCAGCGCCTCAGCGGCCAGCCTGCCTGCAATCGCGCTGGGTGTGCTGCCAGCGTCATCTGCCATAGGTCAAACCGCCGCACAGGGCCGACAGCTTGGCTTCCAGCGCGGGAATATCAACATCCGTTGGGGTCCGCCGCGCCGACATTGCGGCCCTCGCGCGGGCCTGTCCTGCCTCATCGAGGCGCCCAGCCGCATCAGCCACCGCGCGGCGATCCTCCAGCGTGGCATTGCACAAAAGCGCCACATCGCAGCCTGCCGTCAGCGATGCGCGCGTAATCTCAGTCAGGCTTCCCTTGAGCGCCTTCATTGAGATATCGTCAGTCATGATCAGCCCATCAAAGCCGATCTCGTCCCGGATCAGCTGCATCATGACGGGCGATATCGTCGCTGGCCGGTCATCTATCGCTGCATAGACCAGATGCGCCGTCATGCCCATCGGCAGGTCGTTCAGCGCTTGGAACGGGGCAAAGTCGCAGGCGGTCAGCGCATCATGTCCCTCGCTGACAATGGGCAGGTCCAGATGGCTGTCGGCCTGCGCGCGGCCATGACCGGGAATATGCTTCAGGACGGGCAGCACACCACCATCCAGCAGACCGTCAGCTACCGCGCGGCCCAGCAGCGCCACGCGCGCAGGGTCAGTGCCATAGCAACGGTCGCGCAGGAAATCATGCGTTGTAGCCCCCGCCACATCGACCAACGGCGTGCAATTGCTGTCGATACCCAGCGCGTGAAGCTCCGCCGCGATCAGACGATAGCGCAGATACATCGCTTCGCCCGCATGAGGGCCGGCCAGATCCACATGATTCATTGGCGCGGACCATTGGCGCCATTGCGGCGGTCGCAGACGCTGTACGCGCCCGCCTTCCTGATCAATCGTGATCGGCACATCACGGCCTACCGCCTCGCGCATGTCAGCGCAGAGCGCACGGACCTGATCGGCAGTATCGATATTTCGCCCAAACAGAATGAATCCGAATGGATCGGCAGCAGCGAAAAAGCGTCTTTCTTCTGCTGTCAGGCGATAGCCTTCGGCATCAAGAATTGTTGCACCAAAATGTGTCATATCAGCTTAATCTTATGCATTAGCATTACCGCGTAACAACAGGAATACATTCTGCCTTTTCTGAAACAAGCGCAGAGCAAAAGCGCCGGGCGTCGGCAAGATCATCGAACCCCATGGCGCGCAGGCGATAAAAAGTGCGCCCGCCGCTGGTAGCGCGTTGGATTACCCGATCCTTGCCAGCCAGATACTCACCGAATTGCTTGCCCAGACGGTCCCATTCCTCGCGCGCGATTTCTTCGCTGGAAAAAGCGCCCAGCTGGGCAAGTCGCGTGCCAACGGGGATCGTTTCGGGATCCACATCATTAACGTCCTGCGCGGCCGGAGATTTTGCAGCCACCTCGCGGATATTGCGCAGGTCGGCAGGGCGCGCCTTCGGGCGCAAGGAGGACGCAACAGCCGTCTCATTCCCCATAGGTAGCTCTGCATCATCGTCGGTAACGGCCGCTTGCCCCTCAGCGTTTGCGGGCGTCTCAGGCAGATCCTCCAGCGGAGTAATGCCCTCACTGATGGCTTCTGCAAGGGCAACCATATCGGGGTCGCCTTCGGGCGCGGGCACATCTTCGGGCTGTATGTCTTGCGCCGACTCTGGCGTATCCGGGCTGCTTGACTCTGCGGCGCGCTCGGCAGACGGTGCAACCGTGCCCGCCGCATCCTCGTCGCTCAGATCCAAGGGCGGCGGCGCAAGGATCAGTTGATCGGGTGCCGCACCTGCGGTGCCTATGGCGGCGACGTCATTGACCGATAGCCCCTGATTCAGTGTCTGCCGTCCACCCGGATCTTCGGGCTGAATGCGCATCGGCCCCTCTGCCGCGCGGATCACCGGCACGCCGGAAACGTCGCGCACCAGCAGCTTGTAACCCCAGACACCAAGGCCGATGACCAAACCAACCGACAAGATAGACCCCAGCGCATAGGTCGCACGCGACAGCGGATTGGACTGTAACGGTTCATCCGATACGTGCGAAGGCCGAGCCGTATCATCTTGGTATCGTGACATTTAGTGCCTCTCGTACACCGAAGAACCACCGCCCGTCGGTCTGACTGCTCTGCCTCATTTTTTTGTCCGGCGGCTGTGCGCTTTAGCGCATCTCTTCCGCTGGAGTGACGCCCAAGATACCCAAACCTGCGGAAATAACAACGCTTGCAGCCCTGACCAGCGCGATTTTCGCTTGCGATGTCGCTGCATCGCCTTCCTGAATAAACCGCAATTCGGGCAGATCATGGCCGCGATTCCACAGCGCATGCACCTCGGACGCCAGGTCATAGAGGTAAAAGGCCACGCGGTGCGGCTCGTTGGTGCGCCCGGCAATTTCCACCAGACGCGGCCATTCAGCGATCTTGCGCGCCAATGCCAGCTCGGCCTCGTGGGCGATCAGGTCCAGATCGGCGGCGGCCAGCGCATTGTCTGACACGTCAATTCCCGACTCTGCCGCCTTGCGCATCACCGAGCGCACGCGCGCATGGGCGTATTGGACGTAGAATACCGGGTTGTCTTTGGACTGCTCCAGCACCTTGTCAAAGTCAAAATCAAGCGGCGCGTCATTCTTGCGTGTCAGCATGACAAAGCGGGTGACATCCGCGCCGACAAGCTCGACCACGTCGCGCAGCGTCACGAACGTGCCGGCGCGTTTGGACATCTTGAACGGCTCGCCATTCTTCCACAGCTTGACCAGCTGGGTCAGCTTGATCTCCAGCGGCACCTTGCCGTCCGACAGGGCCGAAACGGCGGCCTTCATGCGTTTGACATAACCGCCATGATCGGCGCCAAAGACGTCGATCAAAAGGTCAAACCCGCGCGTCACCTTGTCATAGTGATAGGCGATATCGGGCGCAAAATAGGTCCAGCTACCGTCGGATTTTTTGACCGGGCGGTCCACATCATCACCATGACTGGTGGAGCGGAACAGTGTCTGTTCGCGCGGTTCCCAATCCTCGGGCAGTTTGCCTTTGGGGGGTTCCAGCACGCCCTCGTAGATCAGACCCTTGTCATCAAGCGCCTGAATTGATTTTTCAATCAATCCCGTGCCATAGAAGGATTTCTCCGAGCTGAATTTATCCATCTCGACGCCGAGCGACTTCAGATCGGCGCGGATCAGATCCATCATGGCATCGGTCGCATACGCGCGCAATTCCGCCAGCCAAACGTCTTCGGGCTGGCCGACCCACGCATCGCCGACCTTGTCTTTCAGCGCCTCGCCGACTTCGATCAGATAGTTGCCGGGATAGGTGCCATCGGGGAAATCGACGGCGCGACCATGCGCCTCAAGATAGCGCAGATAGACCGAGCGTGCGAGCGTGTCGACCTGCGCGCCGCCATCGTTGATGTAGTATTCGCGCGTCACCTCATGGCCGGTGAAATCCAGCAAACTGGCCAGCGCATCGCCGAACACAGCGCCGCGCGTGTGACCCACATGAAGGGGGCCGGTGGGGTTGGCGCTGACATATTCGACGTTGACGCGCCGTCCCTGCCCCATGTCTGAGCGGCCGAAATCGGTCCCCTTGGCCAGCGCCGCAGCCACCACGGCGCGCCAGCTGCCCGGCGCAAGGCGCAGGTTCAAAAACCCCGGCCCCGCCACCTCGGCGCTGTCGATTCGGGGATCTTTTGCCAGCTCGGCGGCCAGGGCATCGGCGATGACGCGCGGCTTTAGCCCGGCAGGTTTTGCCAGCACCATCGCTGCGTTGGTCGCCATGTCGCCATGCGCCGGATCGCGCGGCGGTTCGACCGTGACGTTGGCGCGGTCCAGGCCGGTGGGCAGCGCGCCTGCCGCCTCAATCGCTGTCAGGGCATCCGAAACGGCGGCGCGAATATCGGTAAAGAGGTTCATAGCGTGGCTTCCTTGCGTTCACGGCCCGGTTTAACACCAAGGCAGCGCGCGTCAATCCGCTGCGGTGCTGTCAGGTTTGACGGTCTTCAGATCCGCGCCACTCTCTTTTGCCTTTTTGTCGGCATCGCGCTCCACCGCGTCGTCAGCCTCGGCCTGTGCCTTGTCGGCGGCTTTCTGAACGGTATCGGCCTGGCCTTCGGTCGCGCCCTTGCGCTCGGCCGCTTCGGCGGCGCGTTCGCGGGCGGGTGACAGGGCCAGAAGGCGCATTCCCGGTCCGGCCTTGATCTCGGCGTCGCCCGCGATGATGCGCATGTTGCGACCCGGCGTCAGTTCGGCCAGCGGGATAGAGTCTGGATTGTCGGAATTCCAATCCTCTACCCCGTATTCTTCGGTAATGTTGGTGGCGCGCACTTCCCATCCTTCTTGCATATGGCGGGCAAGCTCCAGATAGCGGCGGCCGCCTGCAATAGTGCGCCCGCCCAGCGTGGGGGGCAGTGCGTGGCGCGTCTGTTCCTGCTTGGCGCGCTTGAGCTGATAGACATGCTCGCGGCCAAATTCCGGGCCAAGATCCGTGGCGACCAGCGTGTTGTAAGCGTCATTGTCAGACGTGGCGACGATCCGGCCAAAGCTGATGAATTCGACGCCATGTTCGGCGCCGTCCGACAGGATATCGCCAACATAAATCGGCAGGCCCTGCTCGCGCGCAGCGCGAAGGCGCGCGCGGTTGGCATCCGCGATCAGCACCGGAATTTCTTCCTTTTGCAATGCGGCGGCAAAGGCGGCCGAGAATTGCGAGCCGCCGACGAAGATGACGCCAGGCACCTGCGCCCCGGCCAACCCCAAAGCCTGCGCCATCGGCCGCAGAGTGAAGCCATGCAACACCACGGTGGCCGCCACCAAGACGAAGGCCAGCGGCGTCAGCAGCGCCGCATCGTCGATGCCCGCACTGACCAGACGCTCGGAAAACAGTCCCGCAACTGCCACCAGAACCACGCCGCGCGGTCCGGTAAAGGCGACCAGCAGACGTTCTTTCATCGGGATGTTGGTAAATGACAGCGACAGCATGACCGTCGCCGGGCGCACCACAAGGATGACCACCAGCACGAAGATAACCGACGGCCAGCCCAGAAGGCTCAACCGTTCGATATTCATCGACGCCGCCAGCAGAATGAAAACGCCCGACACCAGCAGGATCGTTGCATGTTCCTTGAAGCGGCGCAGCTCGGTATAGCTGGGCAGATTGGCGTTGGCGATGTAGAAACCCATGATGGTAACGGCCAGAAGGCCGCTTTCATGCAGCACGCTGTCGGCCAGCGCGAAAACCACCAAAAGCGCGGCAAACAGCACCGGAACCTTCATGAATTCGGGCACACGGCCCCGGCGGAACCCCTCGGACAGGAACCAACCCGCAGCGATGCCCATCACGATTGCGCCGACGATGCCCACGCTCATGTCCCAGACCGCCGATCCGACTTGTTCGCTGGCATAGATCACCAGCACAACCTCGAACGCCAGGACCGCCGCCAGCGCGCCGATCGGGTCATTCACGATCGCCTCCCATTGCAGCAATTGCGCCGGACGCTTGGCCAGACGCGCGGTGCGCAAAAGCGGTGCGATCACGGTGGGGCCGGTCACGATCATGATGCCGCCAAACACCGTCGCGCTGGCCCAGCTCAGCCCGGCCACATAATGCAGCGCCAGAGCCGATCCCAGCCAGCCCACGGGAGCGCCGATCAGCACCAGCCGCCGCACGCCCTTGGCCGCCTCGCGCAGGGAGTGCAGGTTCAGCGTCATCCCGCCCTCGAACAGGATGATCGCCACCGCAATGCTGATCATTGGCGTCATCAGCGGGCCAATGTCACGTTCAGGATTAAAAATGCCGAGGCCCGGACCAATTATGAGACCGGCCAGCAGCATCAGCACGATGGCCGGCAGGCGCAGTTTCCATGCGACCCACTGGGCCCCGACGCCGATGGCGCCCACCAGCGCGAACGCCATAACTGGCGACATCGCGCCCGCGGTCTCAATAGCCATCGCTTACCTTTCCATATGCTCGGGCCAGGATCCGGCCCCACCGCGTCCGCCCAGGTGACGTGCGTGCTGCGCCAGGGCAAACCGGTCTGTCATCCCGGCAATGTAATCACTGACAAGCCGTGCAAGTTCCGTTGTATTTGTCGCAGCTTGCACATCACCCTGCCAGCGGCGCGGCAAAAGCCCGGGTTGCGCCATGTAGAATGGGAATAATTCATCAACCACCTCGGTCGCTTGCGCGCGCTGCACCATGACCATCGGCGCACGATACATCCGCGCAAAGAGAAATTGCCGCACACCTTGCAGATCCTGCCAGAGAACTGGTGAAAACCGGATAACCGGACGTCCCAAATGGCGCACAGCGTTTGCATCAGGCACGTCAGCAGCTGCGATGACGCCGCGAGAAGTCTCGATCACATCACCCACCATGACCCCGAACACCCGGCGCAACGCCTCGTGGCGCCGCCGATATGCATCAAGCCCCGGATACAGCCAATCAACCTCGGCGTAACACGGGCCGACAATAGGCAGGCCGGCTACCTCGTCTTCGGTAAACAGTCCGGCACGCAAACCGTCGTGCAGGTCGTGATTGTTATAGGCAATGTCATCGGCCAATGCGGCTACCTGAGCCTCGGCGCTCGCATGTGTGTGCAGTTCCAGATCGTGGCACGCGTCATAGTGCGCCAGCGCATAGGGCAGATCGCCGGTCACCGGTCCGTTATGCTTCGCCAGCCCCTCCAGCGTCTCCCAACTGAGATTCAGTCCGTCAAATTCGGCGTAATGCCGCTCCAGCGCGGTGACAATGCGGATCGCCTGCGCGTTGTGATCGAACCCGCCGTAAGGCTGCATCAGCCGGTGCAGCGCATCCTCACCGGTATGGCCAAAAGGTGTATGCCCAAGGTCATGCGCCAACGCGACAGCCTCGGTCAGTTCGGCATTCAGCTCCAAAGCGCCGGAAATGGTGCGCGCGACCTGTGCCACCTCAATGGAATGCGAAAGGCGAGTCCGAAAATAATCGCCCTCATGCGCAACGAATACCTGCGTCTTGTGTTTGAGCCTGCGAAAGGCGCTGGAATGGATGATCCGGTCGCGATCACGTTGAAAACACGAGCGAAAGGCGCTTTCCTCCTCGGGCACCAGCCGCCCGCGCGATTGGCCGGGCCGGGCGGCGATACGCGATGGCGCGGGCGCATTCGGCGCTGTCATGGGCTGGCTCCTTGCCGGGTGAACGTGCCGCTCATATATTGCATCTTAACCCGGTGCGAAACTGTAGACCGCCCTATCTTCGGAGATCATCATGAACCTTCCGCCCAAAGTCACCGACCGCGCGTTCGAGCGCCTCAGCGAAATTGGCGCCAGCGACCAGGGTCAGGCCCTGCGCGTTGCCGTCGAGGGCGGTGGATGCTCGGGCTTTCAATACGAGATCAAGCTGGATAATCCGGCAGGTGACGATTTGGTGCTGGAAGGCCAGGGCCAGAAGGTGGTTATCGATTCTGTATCTTTGCCGTTTCTGACCGGTGCCGTCATTGATTTCAGCGAAGAGCTGATCGGTGCGCGGTTTGTCATTGAAAATCCGAACGCCAGCAGCAGCTGTGGGTGCGGCACATCATTCTCTATGTAAATCAGCCGGTTGCCAGTCAGCCTTAAAGTATAAAATTACTCCGCCGGAACAATTTTTCGCACCAACGCCGTTGGAAATGCCTGATCGTAGATCAACCACCCCCCGGCCGTGATCACAAGAGCCGCACCGATATAAAGTGCCGCTCCTGGAACCTCGCCGAACACGGCAGCGCCGATGGCGACCATCCACAGAAATTGCAGGTTCATCAGCGGTGTGATCACATAAGCCGGCAATGCCCGGAATGCCCCGACGAGCAACCAGCGCGCCGCAAACAGCAGCGCGGCATAGCCGCAGGCCCAAGCCAGATCGTTCAACCCCATCGGCGACCAAACAAAGGGCAGCGCGCAGGCCATAATCCCCACCAAGGCCAGATTCGGCCAGAAAACCTGTGCCAACAGATTGTCATCGCGCGTCCCGATATAGCGCGACGCTATCATTGATACAGTCCCCAGAAGGACCGCGGCAAGTGCCACCCCGTGGCCGAGGCCAACGCTGCTTATTCCGCCCGGCGCAAGACACAGCAGACCAACCAGCCCCAAAACAAGCGCCCCCCACGCCTGCGGGCGCACCACCTCGCCCAGCACCGGACCGGACAAGAGCGCGGTGAGCAGCGGGATCATCGCAATGAACAGGAACACTTCAGCGAAAGGCAGCAGGCGGAACGCGTAAAAAAACGCGGCAGCGCCCAGAACCGTTGCAACGCTGCGGATTGCCATGGCGCGCGGGCAGACCGTGCGCAGCCCGCGCGGCACAGGCCGCGCACGGTCCGCCAGCACGGCCAAAAGTGCAACAATACCGCCCGACAGTGCAAAAAGCTGCGGCGCGGCATAGCTGGCGGCAAACATCTTGGTGATCGCATCCGCGCAGGAAATCAACGCCGTATATCCGACCGTCAGGCCAACCCCGGCCAGAACCGCGGCGCGTCCGGCGCGCACGGCGATCATGGGCGCATCTCGGCAGCAGGGCGCAGTCCGACACGGGCGAACCCTTCGAAAAATGCGCCAAACTGATCGGTCGATGCCTCTGCCGCGGTCAGCGCCGCTTGCGCCTCGTCCGACAACTGGCCGCAGACTGCGCGGCGCATCACCTCCCAATCAGCCGAGCGGCCCGCGCCCATGGAATAGATGCAATGAGACAACTCGCGTAGCGGCGCCGAGGTAGGGCGCGTGCGCGCGAAAGTCAGGCGTCCCTCGGGGACATGATCGCCAAAACCGCCCTGTCCCGCGCGGGACATGAACCAGTTCAGCATCAGGTATTCGTGGTAATCATCCTGCAGGCCATCGCAATCCTCCAGCGTAAAGCTGCGGATCTGCTGCGTCAGCCAAATCTCCCAGACTTCCGGCGGCATCTGACCGGCAAAGCGCAGGGCGAGGCAGATCTCGGCCAAAAGGTCAGCGTTGAAATCAAGAAAGGCCAGCGTGCCGGCGAACATCAGGCTGGATCTGGTGGCGGCGCAGATCGCCGGATCCTTACGGCCATATTCGGACAGGTAGAACACGATATGGGTCAGTTCATACGCCGCCTTTTTATTCGGCATGGCAAAGGTCTGCGAACGGGCGGCAAAGCGGCGCAGCCGCGCGTCCAACCCGTCATCGTCAGGTAGCGGATCAATGCCACGCCGCGCGCACAAGCGACGCGCCTCGGCGCGTTGCAAATCCGATAGCTCGGCCTCGGGAAGGCCCTGCTGTGCGACCCATTCGGTCAATGCCGCCCCCTTTGTGCCGGGCACACCCAAATCCTCAAGATCGAGGCAGATCGACAACAGAAATCTATAGTACTGCGGAAAAAACTCCATCCGACGTTCGATATCGTCGTGGAAAGCGGCGTACACGTCAAGTGCGCCGGTCGCCAATTCGGCGCTGGTCGATTCCAGGATGTTCAACATCTCGGCGTTTTCCTTGAGCCAGAAAACATCTTCTTGTGTGCGCCGCCCCGTGGCGAAGGTCTTGAGCAAGGCCGACTGGCGCGCGGCCTTGCTGTGTTGCCGGAACGGGACGTTGAGCTGGACGATGGTCGTCATGTCAGGTGATCTCCATTGATTGGTCCGGACCCAAGGTCCCGTTCAGGTGTCCGGTTTAGAGGCTGGACGTAAACATTTCGACAGCGTCGCCCTCACGCGCTTCGGCAGCGGGGGCCAGCGATGACGTGAATGCGCCGACCGCTTCGCCCGATGTGACGCGCGGTGCCAGCGACGAGGTGAACATCTGCACAGCATCGCCGGACGCGACATCGGCCTTATGCGAAGGGCTGAGCGAAGACGTGAACATCTCGACATTGTCACCGGCAGACGCATCGGCGCGGGCAGCAGGGCTGAGCGAGGATGTGAACATCTCCAGACCTTCGCCAAGTCCGGCATCGGCAGTGGCAACAGGGCCTAGTGACGAGGTGAATGCGCCGGTGGCTGCGCCGCCATGCAGGCTCGCCTCATCGGTGGTCAGTGTGGCAGCGAATGTGGTTTCAACTTTGCGTTGTGCTGTCATTTTTTTTGTTCCCCAGATTGGTGTTTCAGACCTCTCAAGGCTTGCAGCAGATCCGTGTTCTGCCAAGGCATTTTTCAACCTAAAGGCGAGTAACCGGCGGAAATTAGGATTAACTTTGCCGTGTAAGCCTCACTGACTAAATCCGAAAATCGGATACAAAAAACTTATCCACAGCCTGATTTTATTGGCATTTTTTGGCTGCTTCCAAATTGGAAGCGGTAGTTTTGTCAACAACTTTAACGTGTATAACAGATTCGCTCTGCGCGACTCACCCCCTCCCCTTGGCTTGAGCGCGACGCGATTCGCCGCGAACGTCGCCGACCGCTTGCCCCCGGCGCATCGCTGGGCGATAGAGGACGCACCCCTGCCGCAGCGAGGACCGCACATGAAGATCGCGTCATTCAACATCAACGGTGTCAAAGCCCGCATAAATGCCCTGCCCGACTGGCTGGACGAGGCGCAGCCTGATGTCGCCTTGTTGCAGGAAATCAAATCGGTCGATGAGGCATTTCCGCGAGAGGTTTTTGAAGATCGCGGATACATCGTCGAAACCCACGGGCAGAAAGGGTTTAACGGGGTCGCAATCCTGTCCAAGCTGCCGCTGGAGGATGTCACGCGCGGCCTGCCCGGCGACGAAGCCGATGAACAGGCCCGCTGGATCGAGGCAACTGTGATGGGCAATCAGGCCATTCGCGTCTGCGGGCTGTATCTGCCCAATGGCAACCCGGTGCCTGGTCCAAAATACGATTACAAACTGGCCTGGATGAAACGGATGCAAGCCCGCGCCACTGAATTGCTGGCACTGGAAGAGCCGTTTCTGATGGCCGGCGATTACAACATCATCCCGCAGGACGAGGATGCCAAGCGCCCCGAGGCATGGCAGGAGGATGCGCTGGCCCGTCCCGAAAGCCGGGCCGCCTATCGCCGGATCCTGAACATGGGCTTTACCGAGGCATTCCGCGCGCGGCAAAACGGCCCAGGTCACTATACGTTCTGGGACTATCAGGCAGGCGCGTGGAGTCGCAATGACGGGATCCGCATTGACCATTTCCTGCTCAGCCCCGAATGTGCCGATCTGCTGGAGGACTGCCAGATCGACGCCGCGATTCGCGGTCGCGAGAAACCGTCCGATCACGTCCCTATCTGGGTGCAACTGCGCGCCTGACGCTGACCCGGAAAGGGCAAGCCCATGGATAACCTGCGCGGCAGCGCCCTGATGGTTCTGGCAATGGCCGGATTCGCGCTGGAGGATTATTTCGTCAAACTGCTGTCAGTGCAGTTGCCCGTCGGCCAGATCCTGATGATGTTGGGCACTTCGGGCTGTCTGGTCTTTGCCGTCTTTACCAAGATGGGCCGCGGCAAGCTGTTTACCCGCGTTCTGCTGACCCGCGCCGTAATGCTGCGCAATCTGGGCGAGATCGTCGCCGCCGTGTGCTATGTCACCGCGCTGGCGCTGGCAGATCTGTCCACAGTATCGGCCATCCTTCAAGCCACGCCGCTGGCAGTCACGATTGGCGCGGCGCTGTTCATGGGTGCGCAGGTCGGCTGGCGGCGGTGGTCGGCGATCCTGGTGGGTATGGTCGGCGTCCTGATGATCGTGCGGCCCGGTCTGGACGCGTTCGATGCCTCGTCCATCTTTGCCATTGTGTCCGTCATCGGCCTCGCCATACGCGATCTGGCAACGCGGGCGATCCCGCCGTCGGTGTCGTCCATCCAGCTGTCCTGCTACGCATTCGGCACGATGGTCCCAACGGGCGCTGTCATGCTGATATTTCACGGCGATCTGACCCCGCTTGAGCCGGTCAACTGGGCGTACCTCTTTGGCGCGATGGTGTTCGGCGTCATCGCCTATTATTTCATCGTCGGCGCGATGCGCATTGGCGAGGTCGCCGCCGTGACGCCATTTCGCTATGCGCGGCTGATCTTTGCGTTGATCCTCGGCATGACGTTGCTGGGCGAGCGGCCTGATCTGTGGACGCTGATCGGCGCGGCAGTCATTATCGCCTCGGGGCTTTATACGTTAATCCGCGAACAGCGTCTGGCGCGCGCGTATCGGAGGGCGCGCCCTGTCGGGCCGCTGTGATCGCGGCAATTCCATTTACCGCGCCGTTTTGCTAAAGCAGCGACAGCATATTTCATCAAAGGGTTCTCCATATGAGCAGCATCATCGAAATCCACGCCCGCGAAATCCTCGACAGCCGGGGCAATCCGACGGTCGAGGTGGACGTTCTTCTGGAGGATGGCACCATAGGCCGCGCCGCCGTCCCCTCGGGCGCATCAACCGGCGCGCATGAGGCGGTCGAGCGGCGCGATGGTGACAAGGCGCGCTATCTGGGCAAGGGCGTGCTGGACGCTGTCGAGGCCGTGAATGGCGAGATTGCCGATGCGCTGGAAGGGTTCGACGCCACCGAGCAGGTCGCGCTGGATATGGCGATGATCGAAATGGACGGCACCCCGAACAAATCGCGCCTTGGTGCCAATGCGATCCTTGGCGTCAGTCTGGCAGCGGCCAAAGCGGCGGCAGATTACACCGGCCAGCCGCTCTATCGCTATGTCGGTGGCACGTCCGCCCGCGTCTTGCCCGTGCCGATGATGAACATCATCAACGGCGGCGAGCATGCAGATAACCCGATCGACATTCAGGAATTCATGATCATGCCTGTCGCAGCGGATAACATCCGCGAGGCAGTGCGCATGGGCGCCGAGGTGTTCCATACGCTGAAAGCGGAATTGTCGGCGGCGGGCCTGTCTACCGGTATCGGCGACGAGGGCGGATTTGCACCCAATATAGGCAGCTCTCGCGAGGCGCTGGATTTCATTCTCAAGAGCATCGAAAAGGCCGGCTACAAGCCCGGAGAAGATATCTACCTGGCGCTCGACTGTGCCGCGACCGAATACTTCAAGGGCGGCAAATATGAGATGAAGGGCGAAGGCAAATCGCTAACCTCTGCCGAGAATGCCGACTATCTGGCGGCGCTGGTTGCCGATTATCCCATCATCTCGATCGAGGACGGCATGGCCGAGGATGACTGGGATGGCTGGAAGTCGCTGACAGACAAACTTGGTGCCAAAGTGCAGCTGGTCGGCGACGATCTGTTCGTGACCAACCCCGACCGTCTGGCTGACGGCATTTCGCGCGGCTGCGCCAATTCGATGCTGGTCAAGGTCAACCAGATCGGTACGCTGACCGAAACGCTGCGGGCCGTCGATATGGCGCATCGCGCGGGTTTCACCAACGTGATGTCGCACCGCTCGGGCGAGACAGAAGATGCGACGATTGCCGATCTCGCTGTCGCCACAAATTGCGGACAGATCAAGACAGGATCATTGGCGCGCTCGGACCGGCTGGCAAAATATAACCAGTTGATCCGGATCGAGGAAATACTGGGTGAAACGGCAGAATATGCCGGGCGATCCATTCTGCGCGCCTGAGCCTGCAGCGCCTTTATCCCATCGAAAACAAAAAAGGCGCGGCAGTCATGCCGCGCCTTTCCCACAGATGCTGTGTAAAGTTTATGGGCACGGCGCCTCGTAGTAGGTGCCGTCGCCGCGCGAGTAGGCGCAAACCCGGTTGTTCTGGTTCTGAGCCACAACCGTACCAGCAGCAGCGCCACCAAGTGCCGAAATCAGACGCCACTTGCTGTCGGCTCCCAACGCTTCTGCTGTAATAAGACCCGCCGCTGCGCCGCCTGTCACACCTGCGACTGTGCGCTGCTGAGATGTCATGTTATCGCAGGCGCCAAGGCCCAGAATGGCAGTGCAAGCGATTGCCGATATCCACGTTTTCATCTTGATCTCCAATTGTTATTTCCACTGTCGCCTACGCGCGGCATTGCTACAGCAATCGTGCTGCAAACTCACCTTTTTGGAAGGCGCTCACCGTTGAACGCGCCAATTTGGCATTTGTTCCTTACCCTGGCATGCTCATCGATCTTATTGTGAAAATAGTTTTCCCACGGGCGAAACTTTGCCCGGGTGTTGTGCGTGAATAACCTGCCTGCCGAGCGATAGGCTGGCAACGAGGACGGATCACCCACGTTTCGATTGCACAAAGGTTATAAGTTGCCGGGTTGATCCGTCCTTTTCGTCCAGCGGAACTGTGCCGTCCAGCACAGGCTGAAGCGCCTTGGCCAGCTCTTTGCCCAATTCAACCCCCCACTGATCAAATGAATTGATGCCCAGAATCACGCCCTCCACGAACACCCGGTGCTCATATAGCGCGATGATCTGGCCCAGACGGAAGGGCGTCAGCAAGTCATACATCAGCGTCGTCGATGGGCGAGCGCCGGGAAACACCCGATGGCGTGCCTGCCGTTCCAGTTCGGCGCCGCGATACCCGGCATTGCGCATCAGCTCGCGTGCTGTTTCCAGATCCCGGCCCTGCATCAGCGCCTCGGATTGCGCCAGGCAATTGGCCACCAGCAGCGCATGCTGGTGTGCCAGATCCGGCTCGTGGCCGCGCGCGGCAACCAGAAATTCGCATGGGACGACGGCGGTGCCCTGATGGATCAGCTGGTAAAAGGCGTGCTGCCCGTTGGTGCCAGGCTCACCCCAAACAACTGGACCCGAGGCATAGCCCAGACTGCGTCCGCCCAGTGCCACGCCTTTGCCGTTCGATTCCATCTCAAGCTGTTGAAGATAGGCTGGCAGCCGCCCCAGTCGTTGGTCATAAGGCAGCACGGCACGCGTGGCATAGCCGCAGGCGTGGCTGTGCCACAGGCCAACCAGTGACAGCATGACGGGCATGTTTTCTGTCGGCGGCGCGTCGCGGAAATGCAAATCCATTGCCTCGGCGCCGCGCAGAAAGTCTATGAAACCATCAGGACCGATGGCGATCATCAGCGACAGCCCGATCGGCCCCCAGATGGAATAGCGCCCGCCGACCCAATCCTCGAAGCCAAAGACGCGGCTGGCATCAATGCCCCATTCTGCTGCTTTCCGCTCTGCCGTTGACAGCGCCACAAAGTGCGCGCCGGGATCGGCTACCGCGCCCAACAGCCATTTATGTGCCGTTGCGGCGTTGGTCATCGTTTCAGTCGTGGTGAACGTCTTGGACGCAACCAGTATCAGCGTGCGCGCCGGGTCCAGCCGCGCCAGCGTGTCCGAAATGTCAGCGCCGTCCACGTTCGACACGAAATGACAGCGCGGTCCGTCCGCATAGGGCGCCAACGCCCGAACTGCCATCTCGGGGCCCAGATGCGAGCCACCGATGCCGATATTGACCACATCGGTAAAGGCCCCGCCTGCCCCGCGATACGCGCCGCTGCGTACCAGTCCGGCAAAGGATTTCATCCGCGCCAGCGTGTCCAGCACGCCGGGCATCACGTCCCGCCCGTCGACCTTTATCGCGCGTCCGGCCAGGTTGCGAAGGGCAGTGTGCAGCACGGCGCGGCCTTCGGTCTCGTTGATGGGCTCGCCGGTAAACATCGCCTCGCGCCGTTCGGGCAGACCGCGCGTCTCGCTCAGCGCGATCAGCGCGGCGCGCGCGTCTGCGTTGATCGTCGTTTTTGAATAATCCAGCAAAAGGCCGTCCGCGTTCACTGAGAATGCCGCCGCCCGGCCATCGCCAAACAGCGATGCAATTCCGCGAGAGCGGGCCTTTTCGGCCATTCCCTTTAGATCGCGCCACATATTACGGCGCCCAATGCACGGTGGCATCGTCCAGCAGCGCGGTAATCGGCGCAATCAGAGCATCCTGCCCGCGCGCACGCTCTAGCGCCTCGCGTTTGGCAGCGCCGGTGATGACCACATGCAGATGCATCGCCGATTTCAGCACGTGCGCGGCCAGCGTGATGCGCGGCTCCGGCTCCCCGTCGATCCGCATCGGCAGTACCAGAGGCGCATCATGCGCCAAAGCGGCCTCCAGACTCGGCGCGTGCGGGAAAAGCGAGGCGGTGTGCATATCCGCGCCCATGCCAACCAGCGCCACATCAATCGGCAGGCGCAGCGCCAGATCCTCGGCCAGCTGCGGCGCCGCCTCTTCGGGCGAGGCATCCTCGACATAGAGCGGCAACAGCCTCGCGCTTGCGGCGCGCTCGCAGATCAGATGCCTGGCGATCAGTCCAGCGTTCGAGCGAATATGCGCCTGCGGGCGCCACCGCTCGTCACTGGGCAGCACATCGACCCGGTCCCAGTCCAGCCGCGCACCGCACAGCGTGTCAAAAATCGGCCCCGGAGTCGTACCGCCAGGCACCACCAGCAGCGCACGGTCGCGATTGCGCAGTGCCGCGTTCAATTGGGTCGATATGACATCGGCCAGCCCCATGGCCATGAATTCGGCGTCGGGGTATTCCTGAAAAATCATGGCTTTATCTCCCGCCAGCGGCGTCCGTCGCGATGTATGAGGGCCAGTGCATCATCCGGCCCGGAACTGCCGGTACTGTATAACTCGGGCTGGGTGCCGGCCGCCTCCCACCCCTCGATGATAGGGTCGGTCCAGGCCCATGCGGCCTCGACCTCATCACCGCGCATAAACAGCGTCTGATCGCCGCGAATGACGTCCATAATCAAACGCTCATAAGCGTCGGGGATATCCTCGCTCTGCGGTCCGAGCGCCTCGGAAAATGTCATGTCCAGCGGCACGTCGACCAGGCGCATGCCGCCCGGCCCAGGCTCCTTTATGGTGACGCCCATTTCAATGCCTTCATTGGGTTGCAGGCGGATCGTCAGTATATTGCGGTGCCGCCCTGCATCGGCGCCAAAGATCGAATGCGGCGCGTCCTTGAACACGACCGCGATCTCACTGGCACGGGCGCGCAGGCGTTTACCGGTGCGCAGGTAGAAGGGCGTACCGGCCCAGCGCCAGTTGCCAATGCGCGCCTTGAGCGCGACAAAACTTTCGGTGGTTGTGTCGCGGTTCTCTACCTCGTTGCGGTAGCCCGGCAGGGTATCGGTGCTCTCGTATTGTCCGCGCACCACGTCCCCCGGCTCGACCGGATCCAGCGCGCGTATCACCTTCAGTTTTTCGTCGCGCACGGAATCGGGATCGTATTTCGCTGGCGGCTCCATCGCGGTCAGGCACAATAGCTGCATGATGTGGTTTTGCATCATATCCCGCATGGCGCCCGATTTGTCGTAATACCCCCCTCGGGTGCCGACCCCGCCGGATTCGGCCACCGTGATCTGCATATGATCGACATACTGACTGTTCCAAAGAGGCTCGAACAAGGTGTTGGCGAACCGGATCGCCATCAGGTTCTGCACCGTCTCCTTGCCCAGATAGTGATCAATCCGGTAAATCTGCGTTTCGTCAAAATGCTCGGCCAACACGGCGTTCAGCTTGCGCGCCGATGCCAGATCACGGCCGAACGGCTTCTCCACGACGATCCGGCAGCCGGGCGATGCCAGGCCGTGATCGTACAGCCGCGTGGCCAGCGGTCCGAACAAGGCAGGGCCGACCGAGAAGTAAAACGCGCGGGTGTGATCGGCACCGGTCAGTTTTGCCGCCAGTTCAGGCCAGCCTACATCACCCGCAGCGTCCAGTGTGACATAATCCACCTGCTCCAGAAACCGGGCCAGATGCGCCTCCATCATGGTGATGTCGCCGTCAAATTCGGTGATCGCATCACGCGCAAAACCGCGATAACCCGCCGCGTTCATATCGCCGCGTGCGGCGCCGATGACGCGCGCGTCCTCGGCCATTTGGCCCGCGCAAAACCGCCGGAAAAGCGCCGGCAGGATCTTGCGCCGGGCCAGATCACCAGTGCCGCCGAAGATCACCAGATCGAACGGCTGGACGGGAATCACGCGCGATACCATAGGCTTCCTCCTTGCGATGGACGCACCTTAGCAGGGTCTGAGGCGTTCACAACTGTGTCAGACGCCGCGTGGCGGGTTCCATCCACGCCTGCCGCGCGCTACGCAGTTTAGCATCATCAAAGGCAAGGGTAGCATGAAAGACAGCGTCGCCGCCAACACCGGCAAGTTTCAGGATCCGCAGCGTACAGCCAAAGGCGAGCCGCGCGCGCATGTGGCGCTGACGCACCCGCAAACGCTGTGGTTCAATACAGGCACGCTGTGCAATATCGAATGCACCAATTGTTATATCGCGTCCTCGCCCACCAATGATGCGCTGGTTTATATTACCGAAGATGAGGTCTGCGACTATCTGGACCAGATCGTCGCGCGCGGATGGCCGGTCGATGAGATCGCCTTTACCGGCGGCGAGCCGTTCATGAACCCGCAGATGATCGGAATAACCCGCGCGGCGCTTGCGCGCGGATATAAGGTGCTGATCCTTACAAACGCCATGCGCCCGATGATGCGACCGAATATGCAGGATGGCCTGCGCGCGCTCCAGTGCGACTTTCCGGGCCAGATGACGCTGCGCATTTCGGTCGATCACTGGTCCCAGACCCTGCACGACGTCGAACGCGGCAGCGGGGCGTTTGCCGTCACGATCACAGGAATGGAATGGCTGCGCGATGCGGGCATCCGCATGGCTGTCGCCGGGCGCACCGTCTGGGGCGAGAGCGAGGAAGACGGCCGTGCCGGCTATGCCGCGCTATATGCGCAGCACCGATTTGAGATTGACGCGCAAAATCCGGGTGAAACGGTCCTGTTTCCAGAAATGGACGAGGCCGTCGAGGTGCCTGAAATCACCACGGCCTGCTGGGATATTCTGGGGAAATCCCCCAAGGATGTGATGTGCTCGTCGTCTCGCATGGTGGTCAAACGCAAGGGCGCCGCGCGCCCTGCGGTGCTGGCCTGCACGCTGCTGCCCTATGCGCCCGAGTTCGAACTGGGCCACACCTTGGCCGAGGCCGAACGGGACGTGTCCCTGAACCACCCGCATTGCGCCAAGTTTTGCGTTCTGGGCGGGGCCAGCTGTTCAGCCTGAGCAGACACGCTGACGCTTCGGCAGTTTGAGGTTTTGAATCAGTTTACGCTTTGACCCGGCCGCGTCCGAAGAACGATCGTTTTTGTTTGCTGGCGCTCCCTAAGTTGCACCCGTGTTGCTCAAAGAAAGCGCGTGTGCGGGGTGTCAGCAGGCCGCGACCGCTGGCATATTGGGGCAGATCGAAACCTCCGCCGTAATTAAGCTCGACGATGACAGGCCCGGCCTCAGTTATGGCGATGTCGGTCGACTGATACCGGATCGGGGCAAATATCTGCGCAGCGCGCGCGTTGATTTCCAGCAGTTTATCCCAATGAGGCAGCTTCAGCGCTTTCAGGCCGGGTGCAGCCGGGTGATCGTCGTGAAACTTTACCTCAGGACCGGAACGCTCGGCTATGGTGCGGATTTCACCGGTTTCGACATCAACCTCGCACGCCAGATTGCCGGGTCGCCAGAACGCATCGGCTATATTGTTTCCTTGCGGAAGCTTGATGATTGCCAGCGGGCAAAAAACCCCATCGTCGCTAACCATGTTCATCATCCGAACCGTGGCGAGGGCAGACGCATGGCGCGCAATATCGGGATGATTGGCGAGCGTGGTTTGCAAAATGTATGCATTCTGTCCAACAAAATCCGACAGGAACGCCCCATATGTCATTGGATCGTGGCCTGTGCAGGTCACATGGGTGGCGTCTGCATGCGCGATCCGGAACGCACCGAAGCTAACCATGCCATCGACAATCTTGCCGAAAAGACCGCTGTCCCGGTTGGCCATCACCAGATCGCGCAGCTGGTCCGGCGTGTCGATTTTTGCCAGACCGGGATAGATGCGCGTGGATGTATCGATGACCCCGACAATCGGAGGCACCGGAACGTCCCCGGCCGACAGCAGCATGGTAGCAAGCGCCTTGTCTTCGGATACGCCGCTCCAACTGCGGTTATTGCAGCTATGGGTGAATTCCCAATGGACGTCGTTTGAAATGTAGGCTGCGCGCTGCGCGTCGGTGAAATCGTCATGGCGGAACAGCCCGTGGCGGACATACTCGACCATGTTGAGACGGCTGTGCGACCTGGCCATCTTGCTGAACTCGCGCTGGATCTGCATCACTGAACGACCACTTTGGCGGGCCGCATAGACCAGCAGATCCTTGTGGCTGCAGTCACGGGCAGAAAGGTAGCTGTTTTTATCCTGACCGACTGCAGTAAGGGGCGTTTGCATGTTCATTTTCCGGTCCAGTCTTCGTCATGGCAAAGGATTGTGCTTATTAAGGATACAATACTGTCGTAAAAATATGGTGGAATTGGGGCCGGAATGGTGTGATTTTCTGAAGCGGATCGAACCGGGCCGTGACGTTATGCGGCTTGTCCCCGGCCGTGCGCAGTCCCATATTTAAGCTATGTTGAAATTCACCCCGATCCTTCTGGCGATCATCTATGCCTTTGTCATGTTCCGGTTCTCGGTCTGGCGCACCTCGCGAGATCTGACCGCACGCTCGACCGAGCTGGCCGATCCGCGTTTGAAGAAATTGACCGACCGGCTGGCGCAGGCGCTGGATCTGGCACGGGTCCGGGTTCACATTTATGAGATCGATCCGGTCAACGGGCTGGCTGCACCAGACGGGCGGATTTTTATCACCCGAGGGTTTTATGCCAAATTCCAATCTGGCGAAGTCACGGGCGAGGAGATGGCATCGGTCATCGCACACGAATTGGGCCACGTCGCCTTGGGCCATTCCCGGCGCCGTATGATTGACTTTTCCGGGCAAAACGCGCTGCGTACCGCGCTGGCAATGGTGCTGTCGCGTTTCCTGCCCGGCATCGGCGTGATGATCGCGGGTGCGCTGACATCGCTGCTATCTGCGCGCCTGTCACGCGGAGATGAATACGAGGCGGACGAATATGCCTCGGCGCTGCTCGTCAAGGCCGGGATCGGCACCGGGCCGCAGAAATCGCTGTTCAAAAAGCTGGAGGCGTTGACGCAGTCAAATTCCGGCGCCGCGCCTGCATGGCTGATGAGCCACCCAAAGACCGCCGACCGGATCGCCGCGATCGAAAAGAACGAAGGGCGCTGGAACAAGAGTTGACGCGCGTTCAGCTCAGCGCCTTGGCCAGACGGGGCAGCCGCGCTTTTTTCAGCAACGCGCGCATGGTCCAGTCGTCGCCGCTCAGGCGGCGCGCCTCGCCCAGCACCTTGGCGCCGACCTGTTGCATTGTTTCCGGTGACGCCTGCCAGATACCGTGCAGCAGCGCGTCGGGGTCGGTGCGCGACAGCCCCTCCTCGGCCAGTATCTGACGCGGGAAATCCTTGGCGTTCAAGGTAACAATGATGTCGGCGGATCCGGCAATGGCGGCCGCCAGCACATGAGTATCCGCCGGATCAGGCAGCCACAACCGCGCCTCCAGCGACGGGGGCCATGTCACTTCGGCGCCCGGCCAGCCCGCGCCCATCAGCGCCGCCTCAGCGCCCGCCTGGGCAATGCCATCTGCGCCCAGTTTGATCGCTGCGCGCTGCCACTCTTCGATGATGCGCGCCGACCAGAGCGGGGTAAAGGCCCCCGCCCGCGCCGCGCCCAGCAGCATCTGGCGCATAACCGTTGGGTAAATCACGCAGGTATCCAGCAGCGCCTTCACAGCCGAAAGAACAGCGCCTTAAGGTAACCCGATTCCGCCAGATGCGTGTGCATTGGATGGTCCCCGCCTGCCCCACCGGTATGGATCAGTTGCGGCGCAGGTCCGGTGCCGCGCCCGGCGCCGTGCAGACCGCGCCCGATGCCGCGCAGGCAGGCGCGGCGGAACGCGTCCATATCGGCGGCATGGCTGCACGAGCAGAGGACCAGATAACCGCCATCCGCCACCAGCGGCGCGGCCAGACGCGCGGTGCGCTCGTACGCACGCAGGCCCGCCTCCAGTGACTTTTTCGACGGAGCAAAGGCGGGCGGATCGCAAATGACCACGTCGAATTGCCTGCCCTCTTCGCCCAAGCCGCCCAGCACGTCAAACGCATCACCCTTGCGGGTCTCGAACTGTCCCGACATGCCCATTGCCTCGGCGCCGCGGCGTGCCAGCTCAAGCGCGGGGTCCGAGCCATCGACGGCCAGCGCCGAAGTCGCGCCTTGTGCCAGTGCGGCCAGCGAGAAACCTCCAACATGGCTGAAGACGTCCAGCACACGCGCGCCGCCGCTCAGCTGCGCGGCAAAGGCGTGGTTCGGGCGTTGGTCAAAGAAGAGGCCCGTTTTCTGACCATGAGTGAGGTCGGCCATGTAGATCGCGCCGTTCATCGGCACAGGCAAAGCCGCATCCGGTGGAGCGCCGATCAGCACGCCCGCAACATCATCCAGCCCTTCCAGAGCGCGGGCGCGCCCGGCTGCGTTTTTCAGAACATTGGTTGCGCCAGTCACCTCGACCAAGGCAGCGGCCAGATCGTCCAGCATCACGTCGGCCCAGGCCGCATTCGGCTGGATCACGCAGGTATCGCCGAACCGGTCGATGACCACGCCGGGCAGCCCGTCCGCCTCGGCATGAACCAGCCGGTACCAGGGCGCGTCGAACAGCCGTTCGCGCAAGGCCAATGCGCGGCGCAGGCGCGCGGCCAGCCAGGCGCGGTCGATGATTTGGGATGTATCCAGATCCAGCACCCGCGCCATGATGCGCGAGGCCGGGTTGACCGCGACCAGCGCGAGCGGCACGCGCTCTGCGTCCTCCAGCAGGGCGATGGTACCGGGGGCTATCGCCTTGCTACGCCGGTCCGTGACCAGTTCATTGTCATAGACCCAAGGCACGCCGCGGCGCACCCCTGTGGGCGAGGATTTCGGTTTCAGGCGGATCACGGGATATGGAGGCTGCGTCATGCAGCCCCCATAAAAGGTTTTCGGCGGTGCGAAAAGCTCAAAGCGTGCCCTGCACGCCCGTAAAGCTCGATCATTCAGGGCGATAGCTGCCGGGATCGGACAGCTCTGCGCGGATCACCCGGGCCAGATGGTCCGTGATGCGCACCTTCTGCGTCTGGCCGCGCTGATCGGCCGAGATGGCGGCCTGACCGCCATACGCGTTGAGGTCGGCCTTGATCCGGCGCGGCGCGGTCAGGGCCTGTCCGGTCTTGGGGTCACGCAGCGTGAGGATGAATGCTATCGAATGCACGCCGCCGACGGAATAGCGCGCCTTTTCGGTCAGCGCATGGAACCGCTTGACCTCGATATCCAGAATGGCCGGGGTGCCGCTGGACATCCCTTGCGTGCCCCGTGCCATGGCATCGCGAAAAATCGCTTCGACCTGTGCGTAACGGTCCCCCATCGGATCACCGCGCCAGACGATATCGCCACCCGGATAATACCGGTTCAGCTCGGACACCTCGAGCGTGCGGGGTACGGTGACGTTGATCGATGCGATGTTCAGTTCAGTGGGCACTGCGCGTTGGGGCGCCGCATCATTGGCGGCGCGCGCGACGGTTTCGCCCGGAGCGGTGGCGCAGGCGGACAGGCCCCCCGCAATGGCCAACGCGGCAAGAATACGGATGGGTCTGGATAATGCGATCATGTCAATCCTCCTTCGGCACGGGGCCGGGCAATTATCTGGGCGGCGCCGGATCCTTGTTGCGAAGAAAAACGCAGAAATCAGGGCCATATCGCGGCGACTGACGCGATGTTGGTGTCGTTCTAAGGCAGTCATAGCCTGAAAGCACGCGATTTTTTGGGGCCGCGCAGGCGTCATGCGCTGCGGTGGCCGGGGACGCCGCTCAGTCGCGCGGGCGGGTCTTCCAGCCCCCCCTGCGGCGTGGCGCATCAGGCGCCTGCTGACCCTGGCGCAGCACCTCGGTCATGGGATGCGCGGGATTATCGGCCTGATACCGGGCGAGGTAATGTGCAATGGCCTCCTGCGTGTCCTGGCCGTCTGGCAACGACATCGCCCAATCCAGAAAGATCGACCGACATTCATCGGCAGTGATGCCGTCGATGCGGTAGGCCTCATAGATCAGGGCCTTGCGGTCAAGCGGGTCGTCGCGTGTCTTCATGGAACGTCTTCCTGCGCTGCATCCGGAGTGTCAAAGATATCCGCACTGGCCATTGTCATGTCCAGCGCGGTGTCGATAATCGCCGCCGCAGCCTGCGATAGCGCCGCCAGTGCCGCGACCAGAGATGGAATATCCTGCTTGCCTGTTTCACGCAACACAAAGGCCCGGGCACCCGCGCCCAGATGATCCGCATCCAGCGCCGCATCACCCAGCAGCCGCGCCGCCATATGCACCTCGCGGCACAGCGAAGCGGCCTGCGACAGTGTGCGGGCCTCCCCGGCCGTCCACCAATCCAGCGCGGTGCCTGCGCTCAGCCCAGCCTGCGTGCCCTGCCGCGCGCGGCCCGCGACCAGTGTTGCCGCCTGCGCGATCAGTTGCACATCCTGAAGCCGCCCCGGCCCCATCTTTGAATCCAGCGGACCTTCCGGCGCCTTGGCCGCGGCGATGCGTGCGCGCATGTCGGACACGGCAGCGGCCAATCTTGCGGGCGCATCCTCGCGCGCGGCGATGCCGGCAATCAGCGAGACGCGGAATGTTTCGATGTCGGCGCCCAGCGCCGCCTCGCCCGCCACGCATCGCGCGCGTGTCAGCGCCAGATGCTCCCATCCCCAGGCGCGGGTCTGCTGATAATCGCGGAAGGCGGCCAGCGATGTGGCGACCGGGCCCTGATTGCCCGACGGGCGCAGTCGCATGTCCACCTCGTACAGACGCCCGCCCGCCATCTGCACCGTCAGTGCCGAGATCATCGCCTGCGTCAGCCGCGCGTAATAAGCGCCCGATGCCAGTGGGCGGCGCCCTTCGGACGCCTCGACGCCATCCGCGTCATAAATCACGATCAGGTCCAGATCCGACGCCGCGTTCAGGGCGCGCACGCCCAGCGACCCCATGCCCAGCAGGCAGGCGCCGCGTCCCGGTGGCGGGCCGTGTTTGCCGCTGAATTCGCGCAGCACTTCGGGCCAGAGCGCCGACAGGACCGCCTCGGCCAGATCGGCATAATGACGCGCCGAGGTGGCGGCATCGACCAGACCGCGCAGGTGATGCACGCCGATGCGGAAATGCCATTCGCGGCGCCAGTGACGGGCGGCGATCAGGCGCGCCTCGTAATCGCCCTCGCGCGCCAGCCGCGCGGAAAGATCTGCGCGCAGAGCGGCCAGACCGGGCCATGCGGCAAAGAAATCACCGGCGATGACCGCATCAAGGACAGCGGCATTGCGCGACAGATAGCGCGCCAGCGCGGGCGCGGTGCCGGCAATGTCAACCAGCAGGTCCAGCAGCTGCGGATTGGCCTCGAACAGCGAAAACACCTGAACGCCCGCAGGCAGCCCGGCAAGGAAGCCATCGAAGGCCAGCAGCGCCTCTTCGGGGTGGGACGTGCGCGACAGGCGCGACAGGATATCTGGCCTGAGGCGACGAAATATCTGCCCGGCCCTGTCCGAGCGCAGCGCCGGATAGGTTGGCCAGCGGGCGATCACCTTGACGTCCAGCCAGGCGCCCTGTTCGGCATCCTCCTCGCTGCCGGGCGCCTCGTCGGGTTTGAAAAACCGTTCGATCACGCCGTCAACCGCCGTGAGGCGCGACAGCAGCTCATCCTTCAGATCCGGCACTTCGCGGCCCATGAAGGCGGCCAGCCGGTTCATCCCTTCCTCGGTTTCGGGCAGGTCATGCGTCTGCTGATCGCGCAGCATTTGCAGGCGGTGTTCGACCTCGCGGTGAAACCGGTAATGCGCAGCCAGATCGGTGGCGATATCGCCCGGTATCCACTCCTTCGCCGCCAGTCCCTCCAGCCCCTCGATGGTGCCGCGCATGCGCAGCGACGGATCGCGTCCGCCGACGATCAGCTGGCGGGTCTGGGTAAAGAACTCGATCTCGCGGATGCCGCCGCGTCCCAACTTCATGTTGTGGCCCATCAGGTCCAGCGGACCGCCCAGATCGGCGCCCAGCCCCTTGTGCGCGCGGATGCGCAGCCGCATGTTATGCGCGTCCTCGATCGCGGCGAAATCCAGATGCCGCCGCCAGACAAAGGGCACAAGCGTGTCCAGAAACCTGTGCCCGGCTGCGAAATCCCCGGCGCAGGGGCGCGCCTTGATATAGGCCGCGCGCTCCCACGTCCGCCCGAGGCTTTCGTAATAGCGTTCGGCGGCGGCCATCGACATGCAAACCGGCGTCACTCTCGGATCGGGGCGCAGGCGCAGATCGGTGCGGAACACGTACCCTTCGGCAGTATTCTCGCTCAGCGTCGCGGCCATACGGCGGGTGGCGCGCACGAAACCTGCCCGCGCCTCGTGATTGGCATCCGCATCAAAGCGTGTCTCGTCATAGACGCAGATCAGGTCGATGTCGGAGGAGTAGTTCAACTCGCCCGCGCCCATCTTGCCCATGGCCAGCACGACCATTCCGGCGGCATCGTCCAGATCATCCTCGTCCATGCCGGGCAGTTTGCCGCGCCGTATCTCATGCCCCACGCTGTAGCGCAGGGCGGTGGCGCAGGCCAGATCGGCAAAATCCGTCAGCGTTTGCGTCACCACCTCCAGCGGCCAGACACCCGCCAGATCGGCCAGTCCCACCAGCAGCGCAATGCGCCGCTTGCCCTGTCGCAGCGGCCCCGAGGGATCGCCTTCGATTCCACGCAGTTCCGCCATCAGTGTCGCCAGCGCATCCTCGGGGGCGGTCAGCGCACCTGGCAGCCAGTCTGCCTCCGATTGCAGAAGTTGGCGCAAATATGGGCTGCACCCTGCCACATTGCCGATCAGATCGGACAATTCGCCGCTGAGGCCCGGAAAACGTGCCTGCGCTTCCTCGGCGTGATCTGCCTGATAGGGACGCGGCAGGCGGGTGATGCGGCTGGCGAAATCCATTCCATCAGTGATACCCAGCGCGCGCGCCGGGTCAATGGCGCCCGGCGCATATGCACAGCGAAAGGGACGCGTTTTTGCTATCGCAAAGATGCGAATTTCTGCAACCTACCCCTTGCAACCGCCGTCCGGCATACCGATGTAATTCAATGTAAAGGGCATTTACATACCCGCCAAGCCCCCTTGGCACCGCCCATATCCACAAAGGACCACAGATGAGCACGTATGCACAAACCCCATTTGCCACCGGCGGCCCGCTACGCTGGCTGGAGCGCGCCGCGCACTGGCTGGACGCCCGCGGCAAGTTCGCCTGGATTGCCACCGTGGTAATCGCATTCATCTTTGCCTGGCCCGTTGGCCTGGCCATTCTTGCCTATATGATCTGGAGTAAACGTATGTTCGGAACCTGCACCAAACGCCGCACGGCGGCCCCGTCCATGTCGCGCAGCAGTGGCAACAGCGCCTTTGACGCCTACCGCGATGAAACGCTGAAGCGCTTGCAGGACGAACAAGCCAGCTTTGAAAGCTTCCTAGACCAGCTGCGCAAGGCCAAGGATCAGGCCGAGTTTGACCAGTTCATGCAGGACCGCGCCAAAGCTGCCCAAGATGAGCGCGCGCAAGACCCCAGCGCATCTACAGCAAGCTGACCTCAGCCCTCCCGGTGGCCCGCCCTTTATCGGCGCGGGCCGCCGGGTTGCGGTCGGCGTAGTGCTCGGCGTAGTGGTCGGCGGCCCTTGATTTTGCACGATGCAGGAATGAAATACCCTACATCCTACATGCACATGACCTACCCAAGCGAAAGCAGCCTATGTCGTATTATGCCCAGTCCACGACCCTCCCCGATCCGGACATAAATCCGGAATTCTACGCCTCGATCCCGTCCAAACGGTTGGTTGCGTGGTTCATCGACACGGCGCTGATCCTTGCGCTTTGCGTGACCGTTTTGATCCTGACACTGGGCTTGGCATTTTTCTTTCTGCCGCCGCTGTATCTGGTCGTCGGCTTTGTTTATCGCACGGCGACTTTGGCGCGCGGCTCGGCGACATGGGGCATGGCCTTCATGGCGATGGAGATCCGGCGCCATGATGGCGCGCGGCTGGACTGGCTGACCGCCCTTCTGCACACTCTGGGCTATTCGGTCTCGGTCGCGTTTTTCCTGCCGCAGGTGGTGTCTGTGCTGATGATGCTGATCACGCAGCGCGCGCAGGGTTTGACTGATTATGTATTGGGCACTGTAGCCGTAAATCGCCGGGTTTGAGGCCCGTTGCAACGCCCGCACCGTTTCAGGCCTCAATTTAGGCGGCAAGGCAGGTTGAAACTTAAACTCGAAACGATTTAGATTTGAGTCATCACAGATCAAAACGGCCCTGATGCGACATACCAATACCATAGCCCCACAGTTCTATGTGACCGCGCCGCAGCCCTGCCCGTATCTGGACGGCCGGATGGAGCGTAAACTGTTCACCGCGCTTCAGGGCGACGGCGCGCAGCGGCTGAATGACGGGCTGTCCAAGCAGGGCTTTCGCCGGTCGCAAAATGTGCTGTATCGCCCCTCCTGCAGCGATTGCGCCGCCTGTCTGTCGGCCCGCATCAATGTCGATGAATTTTCCCCGTCAAAAAGCCAGCGGCGCGTGATCCGTCGCAATGTGGGACTAGAGCGGCGGGCGACGTCGCCCTGGGCGACCGAAGATCAATATGCCCTTTTCCGCCGCTATCTGGAGAGCCGCCACGCCACGGGCGGGATGGCCGACATGGATGCGTTCGAGTTTGCTTCGATGGTCGAGGAAACGCCGATCCGCACCCGTGTTGTCGAGTATGTCGAGGAAGACACCGGCGCGCTGGTCGCCGTGTGCCTGACCGACGTGTTGGATGATGGTGTCAGCATGGTCTATTCCTTCTTTGACCCGGACCGCGAGCGGGCGTCTTTGGGCACCTATATCATCCTCGATCATATCGAGATCGCCCGCGAGGCGGACCTGCCGCATGTCTATCTGGGCTACTGGGTACCCGGCAGCGCAAAGATGGGCTACAAAGCCAGTTTTTCCGGGGTCGAACTATACGTCGGCAATCAGTGGGAGCCGATGCGCGATCCGGGCTCCTATGAGGCGCAGGTGCATCCGCTGTCCAACGATTCGATTTCCGAGCAGGTGGCCGATATTACCCTGCCCGACGGCACACCGCTGCGTCCCGGACGCGGCTGAAGCGGTCGCCCGGACAGGGCGGCAAACGACGTGCCACGCACAAATAGCGCGCCCTGGTGCCGCGCTTGGGCAAGTTTGGGGCGCTGTTGGCCTTTCTCTTTGGAAATATTCCCCTAATGTCTCCGCCAACGCCTCGCGCAACTATTGGATACCCGTCATGAGCACCGACCCCCTCGTCGTTTTTACCCCCTCCGGCAAACGTGGCCGGTTTGCCATCGGCACGCCCGTACTGACGGCTGCCCGCCAGTTGGGGGTAGATCTGGATTCGGTCTGCGGCGGACGCGGCATCTGCTCAAAATGCCAGATCACGCCCAGCTATGGGGAATTTTCCAAACATGGCGTGACTGTTGCGCCCGACGCATTGTCGGAATGGAATTCGGTCGAACAGCGCTATGACGACAAACGCGGACTGAAGGCCGGCCGCCGTCTGGGCTGTCAGGCGACGGTGCAGGGCGATGTTGTGATTGACGTGCCGCCGGAATCCCAGGTTCACCGTCAGGTGGTGCGCAAGGCGGCATCCGCCCGCGTGATGACGATGGACCCGGCCACGCGGCTTTACATGGTGCAGGTCGATGAGCCGGACATGCACATCCCCACAGGCGATTTCGAACGTCTGGAACGCGCTCTGCGCGAGCAGTGGGACATCCCCGCCATCCGCGCCGATCTGTCGCTGCTGTCCAAACTGCAACCGGTTCTGCGCAAGGGCAAATGGCAGGTCACGGTTGCCCTGAACAAGGCGCATGACGATGACGTCGCCCGCGTGCTGGAAATCTGGCCGGGCCTGCATGAGGCCGGCCTTTACGGCCTTGCTATCGACCTTGGCTCGACCACCGTGGCCGCGCATCTGACCGACCTGCATGACGGGACTGTCATCGCTTCCTCAGGCATAATGAACCCGCAGATCCGCTTTGGCGAGGATCTGATGAGCCGCGTTTCCTATTCCATGATGAACCCCGGCGGCGACAAGGAAATGACCGCCGCCGCGCGCGAGGCGATCAACACGCTGGCCGAGGAAATCGCCAAAGAGGCCGACATCGCGCCCGAGCTGATCGTCGAGACGGTGATCGTCTGCAACCCGGTCATGCACCACCTGTTGATGAGCATCGACCCGGTCGAGCTGGGTCAGGCCCCGTTTGCGCTGGCGACCTCCGACAGCATCTCGATTGACGCAGCGGAGATGGACATCACCGCGATCAACGACCGCGCCCGCATCTATATCCTGCCCTGCATCGCCGGCCATGTCGGCGCCGATGCCGCCGCCGTGGCACTGTCCGAACAGCCGGGCAAATCCGACGATCTGGTGCTGATCATCGACGTCGGCACCAACGCGGAAATCCTCTTGGGCGACAAACAGGGCGTTCTGGCCTGCTCCTCGCCCACCGGACCGGCCTTTGAGGGCGCGCAAATTTCATCCGGCCAGCGCGCCGCGCCCGGCGCCATTGATGCCATCCGTATTGACCCGGTGACCAAAGAGCCGCGGTTTCGTGTCATCGGCAGCGATCTGTGGTCGAACGATCCCGGCTTTGAGGACGCTATCGGCGCGTCGGGCATCACCGGCATCTGCGGCTCTGGCATCATCGAGGCGGTGGCCGAGCTCCGCATTGCCGGGCTTCTCGACGAAAACGGGCTGATGGGCTCGGCGGAGGCGACAGGCACGCCGCGCATGGTCGCCGAAGGGCGCACGCACAGCTATCTTATCTGCGACGCCACGGATGAGGGCGGTCCGCGCATCACCGTAACCCAGGGCGACATTCGCGCGATTCAGCTGGCGAAATCCGCGCTTTATGCCGGCGCGCGTCTGCTGATGGACGCGCGTGGCGTCGACAAGGTCGACCGCGTGGTGCTGGCCGGCGCGTTCGGGGCGCATATCTCGAACCTGCACGCGATGGTATTGGGCATGATCCCGGACGCGCCGCTGGACAAGGTGTCATCTGCCGGTAACGCGGCGGGAACCGGCGCGCGCATCGCACTGTGCAATATTGGGGCCCGCGCCGAAGTTGAGCGTATGGTGCGCGAGATCAACAAGATCGAAACCGCGATCGAGCCGAAATTTCAAGAGCATTTCGTCGCCGCGAATGCAATCCCGCACAAGACCGATCCGTTTCCGGAACTGGCGAAGGTCACGACCCTGCCCAGCCCGAATTTCAACGCAGGCTCGGGCGGCGCCGAGGGCGAAGGCGGACGGCGGCGCAGGCGGCGGACCTGACCGCCCGCGTCCCGGTACAGGAATATTAATAAAATAGGCACAAAACCAGAACATCTTAGGAGAATCGAAACACTTCGGCGCGTATCCAATGGCCCTGACCCAAAGGATACAGCCCTATGACATACCGCCTGCCCCTCGCCCTCGTCGGCCTCATGGTTTTGACCGCCTGCGCCGGGCGTGATCCGAATCCTGTTGCCGAAGTACAAAACAGTGACGCGTCGCTGTCCTGCGCCCAGCTCCGCAGTGAAATCGGCGTCAATTCGCAGGCCGTTCGCGGCCTTGTTGATGAACAGCAGAACAAACAGACGAAAAACATCGTCGCCGGAACCGCAGGCGCGATCCTGTTCTTTCCCGCGCTCTTTTTCATGGATCTCAAGGGCGCATCAGGCGAAGAGGCGCGCGCCTATCAACGCCGCAATCAGGGTCTGATGAACCGCTACAATTCCAAGGGGTGCCGTCCAGAAATCCGGATCGAGACTCAAACGAAAAAGCAAGCGAAAGCAGCAAGGACCGCAGATTAAAGCGCCAAATCCAGATGGCGGGCGCCGATTATTCGCGAATAATCTTGGCCCGCCACACACGCGCCACCTAGTAGTTACCGGCAACATATTTGGCGATGGCGCCGCCGCGCGAATTCACGTCCAGCTTTTGATAGATAGCCTTGAGGTAGTATTTGACCGTATTCTCCGACAGCCCCAACCGAGCTGAGATTTGAAAATTCGTCAGCCCGTTCACCAGCAGGCCCAGAATCTCATGCTCTCGCCGCGACAGTGCGTGCGTCGTCTCGGATGTCAGGCGCCGCAGAATGTCTGTCGGCACGATGGAATGGCCCTCTACCAGTTTGCCCAGGATCTTGGGCAAGCTGATCAGGATCTGCCCCATCATGCAGACCGAATTCGCACCCGATTTGATTGCGGCACGAATGAATGCAAATTCCGTATCATCCGCCACCACCACGACAAGCGCCGCCGGGAATTCGCGCCGCAGCATGTCCAGCGCGCTTGCCACATCGCCGTCAGCCAGCCGAACGCCCAGGATCACGATCACGCGTCCCGTCTCGGCGGCCAGCAACCGCCGCAGGCCCTCCAGATCGGTCGCAAACTCGCCGAGCTCGGTTCCGGGAATCTGGCCAACCAGAGATCCGATGCCTTGGCACACGATCAACTGCCGGTCCGCGACAATGATACGGGATATGGATAGGTCACGTTCGTTCATAAGATGATTGCTGCATATACCAGCGCGCTTGTCACGCAGTATAATGCGATTACCCGCGAGAACTCGCTGAAATAGAACAGCTTTTCGGTGTGCATCGGTATGCAGCCCGACAATCACCCCACCGGGTAGCCCAACCCTACCCGTTCGGCGTCCGGCACCGACACATGGCGGGCAAGCCCATACTCTCGGGCATTTCGCTGCCAGCGCACAGCTTTCATACAAGGAGCAACCAACAGGAGAGAAATCATGCGCGGCACGTCCCATCTATTCATCCCCGGTCCCACCAACGTCCCCGAAGAGGTGCGCCGCGCCATGAATATCCCGATGGAGGATATGCGCGCGCCTGATTTCGCCGATCTGACGCACAGCCTGCTGCGCGATCTGAAAAAGGCGTATCGGCTGGAAAACGGCCGCGTCTTCATCTTTCCGTCCTCGGGTACCGGCGCTTGGGAATCGGCCATCACCAACACGCTGAGCGAGGGCGACACCGTGCTGATGTCGCGCTTTGGCCAGTTTTCGCTGCTGTGGGTCGACATGGCCGAGCGGCTGGGCCTGAATGTGGATCTGTGCGAGGTCGAGTGGGGCAAGGGCGTGCCGGTCGACGAATACGCCAAGCGGCTGAAGGCCGACACGGATCACAAGATCAAGGCCGTTTTCGCAACCCAGAACGAGACCGCAACAGGCGTATCCTCCGATGTCGCAGGTGTGCGCAAGGCGCTGGATGATGCAAACCACCCGGCCCTGCTGTTCGTTGACGGCGTCAGCTCGATCGGCTCGATCGAATTCGAGATGGAGAAGTGGGGCGTCGACCTGGCCGTGTCCGGATCGCAAAAGGGCTTCATGCTGCCCGCAGGCCTTGGTTTTCTGGCCGCGAGCGACAAGGCGCTGGCCGCCAACGCCTCGAACACCAACAAGATGAACCGCTGCTATTTCAGCTGGGAGGACATGATCAAGCTGAACGATACCGGCTATTTCCCTTATACGCCCGCCACGCAACTGCTGCGCGGCCTGCGCACGTCGCTGGACATGATGCTGGAGGTCGGGCTGGAGACGATCTGGAAGCGGCACAATTTCCACGCCGAGGGCGTGCGCCGCGCTGTCGCCGCATGGGATGGCTGCGAGCTGGTGGCGCGCGGGCCGGAATGGGCGTCCGATACGGTGTCGGCCATCTACGTTCCCGAAGGCGTCGATGCCCGCGATGTCATCGCGCATGCTTATTCCAAATATCAAACCTCGCTGGGGACCGGCCTGAACAAGCTGGCGGGCAAGGCGTTCCGCATCGGCCATCTGGGCTCGCTCAACCCGGTGATGCTGCTGGGCGCAATCTCGGCGGCTGAAATGGCGCTGGTCGATTCGGGCGCCAAGATCGAGCTGGGCTCGGGCGTGGCTGCGGCGCAGGCGCATTATCGCACAGTCGAGGGTTAAGCGGGATGCGCGCCCTCGTCACCCGCGCCTGGCCCAGGGAAACGCAGGATCGCCTCGCAAAACTGTGCGAGGCGACGTTCCGCGACCCTGACACGGCAATGACCGACGCCGACTGGATGCAGGCAGCCGCGCAATATGACGTGATTCTGCCCACCGTCTCTGACAACATTCCTGCCGCGTTCTATGACGCGGCCAAGGGCAAGGTCCGTCTGCTGGCAAATTATGGTGTCGGCTATAATCACATCGACGTTGACGCTGCCAAGGCGGCGGGCATTGCCGTGACCAACACGCCCGGCGTGCTGACCGACTGCACCGCCGATCTGGCGATGGGCCTGCTGCTGGCCGCCGCCCGCCGCCTGGGCGAGGGCGAGCGCGAATTGCGCGCAGGCCGCTGGGACGGCTGGCGTCCGACGCATCTGATTGGCCACAAGGTGGCGGGTGCCACGCTGGGCATCATCGGCTTTGGCCGAATCGGTCAGGCGATGGCGCAGCGGGCGCATCACGGTTTTGGCATGAAGGTTGTGTTCCAGAACCGCAGCAGCGTTGCACCGGAAATCGCGGCGCGCTACGGCGCCACGCAGTTGGCCAGTGTCGCCGAGGTGGCCGCAGCGAGCGATTTTCTGTCACTTCACTGCCCCGGCGGCGCCGACACGCGGCATCTGATCAACGCCGAGGTCTTTGCTGCGATGAAGCCCGGCGCCATCCTGATCAATACCGCACGCGGCGACGTGGTGGATGAGGAGGCGCTGTTTGCTGCTCTGAACAACCGCCACCTGGGTGGCGCTGGTCTTGATGTCTATCAGGGTGAGCCGAATCTGGATCCGCGTTTTCTGAAGCATGAAAATCTGGTGCTGGCCCCGCATCTGGGAAGCGCAACGGGCGCGACACGCGCCGCGATGGGCAACCGCGCCATCGACAATCTGGAGGCGTTCCTGAACGGCGAAACCCTGCCTGACCGCGTGGTCTAATGCCCTGCCCTGTCGCAACCAGATCATGCCCCGGCCCTGCGCCGGGGCATATTGATTCCAGACTGCGCCTTCGAGCCCGGCCACGATCTTCGCCGCGCACCCCGCCGCATACCATTGGCCCGGCGCCGGGTAGACCGCCCTACCCGTTCGCCGCACGCGGCCAACCCCGGACCTGCAATGCTACCCATGCGAAAGTGTCTGGCGGGTCCGCGTTACGGCACCTTCGACGGGACAACATGTTCCAGGGAGGAAACACTCATGAGCTATACTTTGCACCCGCTGAAGAAACAGCGTCTCCAGCGGTCCGAACTGGCCGTGCCCGGCTCGAACACCGAGATGTTCGAAAAGGCCGCCAACAGCGACGTCGATTACATTTTCCTCGATCTTGAAGACGCCGTTTCGCCCGCCGACAAGGAGCAGGCGCGCAAGAACATCATCGAGGCGCTGAACGATATCGACTGGAAAGGCAAGACGATGTCGGTCCGCATCAACGGCCTTGACACGCATTACATGTATCGCGACGTCGTTGATGTTGTCGAGCAGGCAGGCCAGCATCTACACACCATTCTGGTGCCCAAGGTCGGCGTACCAGGCGATCTTTATTGCGTCGAGACAATGCTGAGCCAGATCGAAGTCGCCAAAGGCTTCAAGCATCAGATCGGCCTTGAGGCGTTGATCGAAACCGCGCTTGGCATGGCCAACGTCGAGACGATCGCCGCTGCGCCCGGCCGCCTTGAGGCGATGCATTTCGGTGTCGGTGACTACGCCGCCTTCACCCGCGCCCGTACCGTCGTCATCGGCGGCCTGAACCCTGATTATCCGGGCGATCAGTGGCACTATGCCATTTCTCGCATGAACGGCGCCTGCCGCGCCTATGGCCTGCGTGCCATCGACGGCCCCTTCGGCGATTTCAACGATCCCGACGCCTATATCGCATCGGCAAAACGCGCTGCTGCATTGGGCATTGAAGGCAAATGGGCGATCCACCCCAGCCAGATCAAACTGGCAAACGACATGTTCTCGCCCCCGGAAGAAGAAGTCACTCGCGCGCGCCGCATCATCGAAGCGCTGCGTGAGGCCGAAAAGCAGGGCAAGGGTGCCGCGAATCTCGATGGCCGTTTGATCGACGCCGCATCCGAGCGCATGGCGCAGAACGTGCTGACGGTGGCCGATGCCATCGCAGCCAAGGGCTGAGGAAAAATAAATGGATATCCATGAGTATCAGGCCAAGGAGCTGCTGAAGAAATTCGGCGTCAACGTGCCGCGCGGCGGCATCGCCTACAGTCCCGAACAGGCGGTTTACCGCGCGCAGGAACTGTCTGGTGAGAAATGCGTCGTCAAGGCGCAGATTCACTCCGGCGCCCGCGGCAAGGCCGGCGGAGTACGGATTTGCAGCACCGATGACGAGATTGCAGACGCCGCCGCCTGGATGCTGGGCCGCAAGCTGGTCACGCACCAGACCGGGCCGCAAGGCAAACTTGTCGGCCGCCTCTATATTGAGGAAGCCACTGACATCGCACAGGAAATCTATCTGGGCTTTGTCATGGACCGCACCGAGGAGCGTGTCGTTGTCGTCGCCTCCGCCCAAGGCGGAATGGAGATCGAGGATATCTCCGAGGACGAGCCGGACAGCATCATCCGTTCGGTCGTCGATCCGGCGGTGGGCATGCAGGCCTTTCAGGCGCGCGAAATCGCGTTTCAGCTGGGCCTTGATGCCGCGCTGATCCCGCAGGCGGTCAAGCAAATCATCGGCTGCTACAAGGCGATGGACGAACTGGATGCGTCGATGCTGGAAATCAACCCGCTGGTCGTGACCGGCGGCGGCGAGATCGTGGCGCTCGATGCCAAGCTCAGCTTTGACGACAACGCTCTGTTCCGCCATCCCGATATCTCGGAGTTGCGCGACAAGAGCCAGGAGGATTCGCGCGAAACCTATGCCGAGGATCGCGGCCTCAGCTATATCGGGCTTGAGGGCGAAATCGGCTGCATCGTCAACGGTGCGGGCCTGGCCATGGCGACGCTGGACATGATCAAGATGTCGGGCGGCGAGCCTGCCAACTTCCTTGATGTCGGCGGCGGGGCCAGCCCCGAGCGTGTGCTGATGTCGTTCAAGGCGGTTCTGAACGATCCTAATGTCGAGGCGATTTTGGTCAACATCTTTGCCGGCATCAACCGCTGTGACTGGATCGCCGAGGGCGTCGTGCGCGCCGTTCAGGAACTGCAGCTGACCATGCCTTTGGTCGTGCGCCTGTCGGGCACCAATGTCGAAGAGGGACGCAAGCTGTTGAACGAAAGCGGGTTGAACATCACCACAGCCGACACGCTGGCCGAAGCGGCGGAAAAGGTCGTCGCGGGCTGGAAGACAGCATCAACCAAGAATGCGGAGGCAATCTGATGGCCATCCTGATCGACAAGAACTCCAAAGTGCTGGTCACCGGCCTGACAGGCCGCATCGGCAGCTTTCATGCGCAGGAAATGCGCGATTACGGCACCAATGTTGTGGGCGGCGTGACACCCGGCAAGGGCGGCACCACGCATAACGGCCTGCCGGTGTTCAACACTGTCAAAGGCGCGGTGGCCGAAACCGGCGCCGATCTGGTCATTGCCTTCGTGCCGCCCCCCTTTGCGGCCGACAGCATCATGGAAGCGGCCGATGCGGGCATCAAGACCTGCGTGTGCATCGCAGATGGCATCCCCACGCAGGACATGATCCGCGTGAAACGCTACATGCGCCGCTACAAGGAAGAAAAGCGCATGCGGCTGATCGGGCCGAACTGCGCCGGGATCATCACCCCCGGTCAGGCTTTTGCCGGCCTGATGCCACCGGCGATCTACCTGCCGGGCCGTGTCGGCATCGTCGGACGCTCGGGCACGCTGGGCTATGAGGCGGCCAGCCAGATGAAATCGCGCGGGATCGGTGTGTCCAGCTCGATCGGCATCGGCGGCGATCCGATCAACGGCTCGTCCTTCCGTGACATTCTGGAGCTGTTCGAGAATGACCCCGAGACGGATGCCGTCGTCATGGTCGGCGAAATCGGCGGCCCGCAGGAGGCGGAAGCCGCGGAGTACATCCGCGATCACATGAAGAAACCGGTCGCCGCCTATATCGCCGGTCTGTCGGCCCCCAAGGGGCGGCGCATGGGTCATGCGGGCGCAATCGTGTCAGCGTTCGGCGAGTCGGCGCAGGAGAAGGTCGAGATCCTATCGGAAGCGGGCGTCACTATTGTCCCCACTCCCTCGGCCTTTGGCGAAATCGTCGAGAAAATGCTAAAGTAACAACAATTTGACAGGGCTTCGGCCCTGTCTTGCCTACTCCGTCAGAGGGCTCTGTTGCCTTTGCCGCAATTTTGCTGCAATTGCATCGCATTCACGCCCCGGTTTCCTGCAAGGCTCAGGGAATAACCGGCTACATGCTGGAGCGACATCCGGCGCGTGACCCCTTTGAAGGAGCACACAGATGCCTGCCTCAATACCCGCGCCCAAAGCGCAAACAGCCAAGACAACCGAAACCATCCAAAAGCTGGTCAAGCATACCACACCGCGCAAGGTGAAGGTGAAACCGCAGACCACCCCGCGCCTGATGTTCAACGATTTTGCAAGCATCTGAAGCGTTCCGATATAAAACCTGAAATACTGCAAGTTCCGAAACGCGCACCACGAAGGTGTGGCGCGTTTCGGACTATCGTCATGTCGCCAACAAATTCCAGACCTATGTGAATGCGCTGGCTGGCGCGATAGCGCGCCGCTAGACTGTCTGCATGACCACTTCAGACCCCGTATCCTCTATCCGCAACCTCGGCCCCGCTGTCGAGGCAGCCTGCACACGCGCCGGTATCCATTCGGCAGAAGCGCTGCGCGAACTGGGCGCCGATGTGGCCTACGCGAGGCTAATTGCCAGCGGCACGCCGCCGCATTTCATCGGATATTATGTACTGGTGATGGGCCTGCAGGGCCGCCCGTGGAATGATTGCCAAGGCGATGAAAAGATCGCCCTGCGCGCGCGATTTGACGCAATCAAGGCTGCGAACATGCAAAAGGGCCGCACCAATCTGGATGCAGCCCTTGCTGAAATCGGTGTAGTCGAGCGTAAAACGCTTTAAAGCGTTTTGCATTTAATATCGTTCACATATTGGATGCAAAACGCCAGCAACATCACCGGATGGTGGGCGTTTTGCGTTTTCCCAGACTTTGGAAAAACGCAAAACGCTTTAGCCGACCAGTTCAAGACCTGCGAAGAAATACGCGATCTCTTCTTTCGCCGTTTCGGGCGCGTCCGAACCGTGGACCGAATTTTCGCCAACGCTTTCGGCGAAATCGGCGCGCACTGTGCCGGGGGCCGCGTCCTTGGGGTTGGTTGCGCCCATGACTTCGCGGTTTTTGGCAATGGCGCCTTCGCCTTCCAGAACCTGCACGACGACCGGACCGGAGGCCATGAATTCGCACAGCTCGCCGTAGAACGGACGCTCGGCATGGACCTCATAGAACTTGCCGGCCTGCGCCGGTGTCAGGTGGATCCGCTTTTGCGCGACGATGCGCAGGCCCGCATCCTCGAACTTGGCGTTGATCTTGCCGGTCAGGTTGCGCTTGGTCGCGTCGGGTTTGATGATGCTCAGGGTGCGTTCGGTTGCCATGTCAGCCTCTGTGTTCAGTGAATGTTGATATGGCGGCTGCGGTATCACGCGCGCCCGATGGAATAAAGACCCATTCGGGGTGCGACACCTTGTCATGATTTACCCACTTCTTATTCTGAGTGTTTTGATCAGATTAGATGCACCAATCGACTCACACTCAACCAGGATATAAATACGATGTTCATTAAATCCGCCTGCACCACCGCCGCGCTGATCTTTGCTGCCGCTCCGATCTGGGCCGATACTGTCGTCCCGCTGACCTACGAGCAGTTCGAGGCCGCCGTGCCGCATACCGACCTTGACAGATGTCCCGAGGCGCTGGCGCAGGAAAACGTCTTTTGCCGCGCTACCATGCGGCATGAGGAAATCCACGTTTTCGCGTTTCATAATGAGGGCGAAAACCTGTTTGCCGGGTTCAAATCCTACCCGGCGGACGGATTGATTGACCTTCTGAAATAAGACCGGCAGTTGACATGGGCGGAGCCGCGGTGCATCGCTCCGCCCATGCTGCGCATTGATGACATATCCTATTCCGTCGCGGGCCGCCCGCTGATCGAAAACGCTTCGGCAAGTATTCCCGATGGCCACAAGGTGGGCATTGTGGGCCGCAACGGCACGGGCAAAACCACGCTCTTTCGCCTGATTCGGGGCGAGCTTACCTTGGAGGGTGGCAGCATCACCCTGCCCCAGCGCGCCCGCATCGGCGGCGTGTCCCAGGAAGTGCCCGGAAACGAGGTATCGCTGATCGACACGGTGCTGGCCGCCGACACAGAACGCGCCGAACTGCTGGCCGAGGCCGAGACGGCGACCGATCCTGCCCGCATCGGCGAGATCCAGATGCGCCTGTCCGATATCGACGCCTGGGGCGCCGAGGCGCGCGCGGCGTCCATCCTCAAAGGGCTTGGCTTTGACGACGATGCGCAGCGCCAGCCCTGCTCGGCCTTCTCAGGCGGCTGGCGCATGCGGGTGGCCCTTGCCGCCGTGCTGTTCGCGCAGCCCGATTTGCTGCTGCTGGACGAGCCGACGAACTATCTGGATCTCGAAGGCGCGCTGTGGCTGGAGACCTATCTGGCCCGCTATCCGCATACCGTGCTGATCGTCAGCCATGACCGCGGGCTTTTGAACCGCGCAGTTAGCTCGATCCTGCATCTCGAAGATAAGAAATTAACGCTCTATAATGGCGCCTACGACACGTTTGCGGAAACCCGCGCTGCACGGTTGGCGGCACTGGAATCCGAGGCGAAAAAGCAGGACGCCCGCCGCGCCCATCTGCAAAGCTTTGTCGACCGCTTTCGCGCCAAGGCGTCCAAGGCCGTGCAGGCGCAATCGCGGCTGAAAATGATCGCCAAGATGAAGCCGATCACGACCCCGCAAGAGGCAGCCCTGAAGCGCTTTACCTTCCCCTCGCCCGAGGAGTTGTCGCCGCCCATCATCCATATTGAGGGCGGCTCGGTCGGCTATGACGGCAAGGCGATTTTGCAACGCCTCGATCTGCGCATTGATCAGGACGACCGGATTGCACTGCTGGGAAAGAACGGCGAGGGTAAATCCACCCTTTCCAAGCTGCTCGCAGGTAAACTTGATCTGATGGGCGGCAAGATGACTACTTCGTCCAAGCTGCGCGTCGGATTTTTCGCGCAGCATCAGGTCGAGGAGTTGCATGTCGATGAGACCCCCATCGACCATATCCGCCGCCTGCGCCCGACTGAGACGCCGTCGCGCCTGCGCGCGCGGCTTGGCGGTTTTGGCATCGGGTCCGAGCAGGCCGAAACGCTGGTGGGCAAGCTGTCGGGCGGGCAAAAGGCGCGGCTGTCGCTGATGCTGGCCACCATCGACGCGCCCCATCTGCTGATTCTGGACGAGCCGACCAACCACCTTGATATCGAATCGCGGGAGGCGCTGGTCGAGGCGCTGACCGCCTACACCGGTGCCGTGATCCTGGTCAGCCACGACATGCACCTGCTCAGCCTTGTTGCTGACAGGCTGTGGCTGGTCAAAAATGGCCGCGTCGCGCCCTATGACGGCGATCTGGAAAGCTACCGCACCATGCTGCTGGCCGGGGACAAACCCGCGCCAAAGGTCAAGGAGCAAAAGCCGAAGCGCCCCAGCCGCGATGCGATTACGGCGATAAGGCAAGACGTGAAGAAGTGCGAGGAACGCGTTGAAAAGCTGAATACAATGGCGGACAAGCTGGCCAAGAAACTAGCCGATCCTGTCATGTATGACGAGGACAACAAGGACGAAGCAACCGTCTGGCAGAAGAAATACTCCGAAGTGATGGACGCGCAGGCCCGCGCCGAAACGCTGTGGATGCGCGCACTGGAAAAGCTGGAGCGCGCAGAGAGCTAATGACGGGCCAAGCGCCCCGCGATTGACACCGCGCGTCCCTTCGCGCCAAGGATGAACATGGACAGCAGCGCCCTTATTACCACCTTCGTCACGCTTTTCATCGTGCTTGACCCCTTTGCGCTGGCGCCGCTGTTTCTGGCGCTGACGCGGGGGATGAGTCCGGCGATGCGCCGCTCGGTTGCGATCCGGTCCTGCCTGATGGGCACCGCGCTGTTGATCGTCTTTGGCGCGTTTGGCGAGGCTGTTCTGGGGTTCATCGGCATATCGATGCCCGCCTTTCGCATCGCGGGTGGCATCCTGCTGTTCCTGACCGCGCTGGACATGCTGTTCGAGCGGCGCACTAAACGGCGCGAGGATCAGGTAGAACATGACGACCACGAGGATCCGTCGATTTTCCCGCTTGGCATCCCGCTGATCGCCGGACCGGGCGCGATTGCAACCGTGATCCTGCTGACCGGCGAGCATCAGGGCCTGAGCGGGCTGACATGGGTGCTGGGAACGATGCTGTTCGTGATGTGTCTTGTCTTCGTGTCCTTCCTCAGCGCGGGCCTTTTGGAACGCGCGCTTGGCAAGACCGGCATCAGCGTTGTCACCCGCGTTCTGGGCATGCTGCTGGCTGCGCTTGCGGTGCAGTTCGTGCTGGACGGCCTGCGCGGCTTTGGGCTGGCTGGGTAATGCCCGCAGGCTGATCTGGCGCTGTGCGCCGTGCGTCCCTATCTAGATCAGACAGAAGGACCCGTGCATGACCAATTTCGATTCCGCGAACCTGATCTACCTCATCGTGCTGGGCTGCGCGGTGATGATGTGGTTCTTCGCTGCCAATCGCAACTCGATGGGCAAGACGCTGCAACAAGCGGCTGTCTGGGGGCTGATCTTTATCGGTGTCATTGCCGCAATCGGCCTGTGGGACGATATCCGCAGTACCGTCGCCCCATCCCAATCGGTCAGCCGCGATGGCGCGCGGATCGAATTACCGCGCGCAGCCGACAGCCACTATTACCTGAATGCGCTGGTCAATGGCGCCCCCGTGCGTTTCGTCGTCGATACTGGCGCCAGCGATATCGTCATCAGCCGCGCCGACGCGATCCGGATCGGGCTGCACCCGGACGGGCTGGCCTTTACCGGGCAGGCCAGTACCGCCAATGGCGTGGTGCGTACAGCGCCGGTCCGTCTGGACAGCTTTGACGTTGGCGGTGTCACCGACCGGGGTCTGCGCGCCGTGGTGAACGAGGGCGATCTGCAGGATTCGCTGTTGGGCATGCGTTATCTGCAAAGATTCAAAACCATGCACATCACCGATGGCAAGCTGGTGCTGGAGCGCTAAGACGCCGCGTCCCGAGCAAGGCGCGTCACACTGCCACACACGGCATTGATCAAAATCAATGTAATGAATATGTTCGCCTGTTATGTTCCCCGCGAGACATCCACCGTTTTCAAGGAGTTATACCATGCGTATTCTGCCCGCCCTCGCCGTCTGTGTCGCTGCCGCTGTTGCCCTGCCTGCGGCCGCGCAACAAAAGCAAAAAATGCAGCAAGGTCCCGATACTGTGGTCGCGCTGATTACCAGTGAAAACGCTCAGACCCAGCTGATGGGCATGGTTCTGACCATGCAATCGGTCAAGGCGGGCGCGACTGCGCACATGCTGCTTTGCGGTCCCGGCGGCGATCTGGCGCTGAAGGACGCGCCCGAGTCCGCAACAGCCGGCCAGCCACCGATGGGGATGAGCCCGCAAGGTTTGATGAAGCAAATCATGGAAGCGGGCGGCACGGTTGAAGTCTGTGCGATCTACCTGCCCGGCATGGGCGCGGATGCCAGCGTACTGCTGGACGGTGTCACCGCTGCTGCCCCCGATGCCATGGCTGCGCGCCTGATGGCCCCGATGACACGCGTCCTGTCGTTCTGATCCCAACAAGGAGAGTCACTTATGATACGCCACACAGTCACCGCCGCGATCATCGCGGCGGCCCTTGCCGTACCGGGAATTGCCGCAGACGCGCCCGAAGATCCGAGTAAACAGACCGAATGGGGCCTCTACCTGACGGCCAAGGAAGCCTATGAGATGAAGCAAGCAGAAGGCGACAAGGTGCTGTTCGTCGATGTGCGCGAACCGATCGAGATGATGTTCACCGGCTCCACCGATGTGGTGGATGTGAACGTGCCTTTTCTGATGGTCGATCCCACGGCATGGCACCCGAAGAAGCCGAATTTTGCCATGAACGAGAATCCTGATTTCGCCGCCGGTGTCGCCGCCGCGATGGAGGCACGCGGTCTGGACAAGGATGCGCCCGTCATCGTCATGTGCCGCTCGGGCGGAGAGCGGGGCGCGCCTTCGGCCAATGCATTGACGCCGCTGGGGCTGACCCAGGTCTATGTGGTCGTCGACGGATTTGAGGGCGGCACAGTAAAGGACGATCCGCGCGGCCCATGGCGGCTGAAAGACGGCTGGAAAAACAGTGAGTTGCCTTGGGGTTACGAGATGAACAAGGAAAAGATCCACTTGCGCAGCGAATGATCTGCCGCCTGCTGGCGCGTCAGGCGGAAGCGGCTGCTTTCTCGGCTTTCTTCTCCCAGCGCCCGGAGGCTTCTGACCAGTATTGCGCGGCGCAGCCAGCATCGGTCAGCGCCTTCCACTGAACACGCGCATGTGCGACGGCCGCCTCATCGTTGCCGTCAAACACTACGCAAACCCGGTCGAGGCGCGCCACCTCGGCCGGGTCCACATTTGCGCCATCCACCGCCATCAGGCAGGTCGCGCCGTTGGGCATGTCTGCTCCGGTCGTCAGCAGGATTGGCTGATCGGCCTCATGCGGCTGGTCCGCGCGGCCATGCGGCAGAAATGCCTCCTCCCCGCCCGCCAGCCACAGCGCCTCGTCCAGCTTGTCCAGATGCGCGGCCTCGCGGCCCCGGACAGCCACGCGCCAGCCCGCGCCGCGCGCTTTTTCCAGCAACATGGGCAAGGTATGCTCCAGCGGCGTATGGGTCAGGTGGTAGAAATAGGCGGCGCCCATCAGTCCTGCTCCTGGTCCCCCTCAACCATGTCCGCAACCAGCCGGTTCAGCGCCATGACGCCCCAGCCGGTCGCCCCCTTGGGCGCATAGGCGGTGTCGGATTTGACCGACGCGACCCCGGCAATGTCGAGGTGAATCCACGCCATGTCCTCCTGCACGAACCGCTTGAGGAACTGCGCCGCCGTGATGCTTCCGGCCGCTTTGCCGCCAACATTCTTCATGTCCGCGATCTGGCTTTTCAGCTCGTCGTCATAGGCCTGCCCCATCGGCAGGCGCCACGCGCCCTCGCCCTCGGCTTCGGCGGCCTTCAGGAAGGCACTGCACAGCGCGTCGTCGTTGGAGAAAACGCCGGCGTTTTCATGGCCCAGCCCTACGATGATGGCACCGGTCAGCGTGGCCAGATCAATCATCGCGCGCGGTTTGTAGGTTTCCTGCGCATACCACATCACATCCGCCAGAACGAGGCGTCCTTCGGCATCGGTGTTGATCACCTCGACGGTGTCGCCCTTCATGGAGGTCACGACATCGCCGGGACGCGTCGCGCGGTCCGACGGCATGTTTTCGACCAGACCGACCAGCCCGACGACATTCGCGCGTGCCTTGCGCAGGGCCAGCGTGCGCATGACGCCCGCGACGACGCCGGCGCCGCCCATATCCATCGTCATGTCTTCCATGCCGGAAGCGGGTTTCAGGCTGATCCCTCCAGTGTCGAACACGACACCTTTGCCGACCAGCGCCAGCGGCGCGTCGCCCGTCTTGCCGCCCGTCCATTCCATCACCGCCACCTTGGTCGGGCTCGCGCTGCCCTGCCCCACGCTCAGCAGGCAGCCCATGCCGAGGGCTTCCAGCTTGTCCTCTTCCAGGATGGTGACTTTCAGACCGAGGCTTTCCATCCCCTTGATCCTGTTGGCAAATTCTGTCGTGGTCAAATGGTTCGCAGGCTCGCTGACCAGATCGCGGGTAAAGAATGTGCCGTCGACAACGGCGCGCGCGGCGTCTGCCCGGCCTTCGACCTCGCCCGCATCCTTGACCATCATCGTCACGTCACCCGGCGTCTTCTTGTCGCCGGTCTTGCGCGCAGTGAAATCATAGGCGCGCAGTGCGATGCCCTGCATCAATTCGACGGGGCGGACCTGCGACGCGGCCAGAACGGTCATGCCCTTTTCGCCCAGCAGCTTGCCCAGCGCCGCCCCGGCCTTGCGCGCCTCGATGGCGCTGGCGCGCCGCTCGACATACACGACATCCACCGCCTCGGCCTTCAGCCCGGCTGGCCAGGCCAGCGATTTCACGTCGCCGGGCTTCATATCCTTGAGCGCGCCATTCTCGATCATGCGCGCCAGCGCGCCGCGTGTCAGCTTGTTCACCCGTTTGGCGCCTGCGTTCAGCTTGCCGTCCTTGCCGATCAGGACCGCGATGCGGCCCTCGATCCCGGCAATATTGTCCAGATCTGTTTCGATGATGATGGTCTTGGCGGGCGTGGTCATGGGGCGGCTCCTGTGCGGTCCTGCGTTGGATTGTCGTAAACTTGCCGGGACTCTGCGCATTTTTACCCCGAGTGCAATGGCGCCCGGCGTCCCGCCGCCGGGATTAGCAGTTTTACTGCCAGCGCATTTGGTTTAGCTTGCGGCCAGATATTGCGTGTCGGGGGGAATGGAGTGGCCAGATTCGACAGATATATGCTGTCGCAATTCATGGTGCTGTTCGGATTTTTCGCGCTGGTGCTGGTGTCGATCTTCTGGATCAACAAGGCGGTGCGCATGTTCGACCGCCTGATCAGCGACGGACAATCGACCTGGATTTTCATCGAATTCACCGCGCTCACCCTGCCGGGCGTCATCGGCGTTGTCCTGCCGATCGCGGCGTTTGCGGCGGCGGTCTATGTCACCAACCGCCTCAGCACCGAAAGCGAGCTGGTGGTGATGCAGGCCACCGGGTTTTCGCCCTGGAGGCTGGTGCGGCCGGTGCTGTATTTCGGGGTAATTGTTGCGCTGATGATGTCGCTGCTGCTGCATCTGCTGATCCCGCTCAGCCTGAAACAGCTGGAGCTGCGCCGCGCCGAGGTGTCAGGAAATATCACCGCCAAGCTGCTGACCGAAGGCGAATTCCTGCATCCCGCGTCTGGTGTGACGTTCTACATCCGCGAAATCACCCCCAATGGAGAGCTGCGCAACGTGTTTTTGTCGGACCGGCGCCGCGTCAGTGCGCCGACCACGTACACGTCCTCCCGCGCCTATCTGGTACAGAATGGCGGCGGAACCAAGCTGGTGATGGTGAACGGGCTGGCGCAAAATATATCGCCTGATGGTCAGCGATTATTCACCACGCATTTCGACGATTTTTCTTACGATATCAGCCGTTTGGTGGCACAAAATGCGATGAATCTGGACCGGATTGCCTTTGCCTCGACGCTGGATCTGATACGCGACCCGGCCGCCGTGGCCCAGCGTACCAATGTCAGTCTGGGCGTGGCCGTAACGGCGCTTCACAACCGGTTTGCGCAGGCGATCCTGTGCATTGTGGCTGCGCTGGTCGGTTTTGCCACGCTGCTACAGGGGGGATTTAGCCGGTTCGGCGTCTGGCGCCAGATCATTACCGCATTCCTTCTGCTTATCGGCGTCAAGCTGATCGAGGCCGCCGTGGCCGGCCCGGTTCTGGCGGCGCCGATGATGTGGCCGCTGATGTACCTGCCCAGCGCGGTGGGGCTGGCGCTGTCGGGCCTGCTGCTGCATGTGGCGGCCAATCCGGGCCTTTTGCGGCGCCTGCGCAAACGCAGGGAGGCCACATCGTGACACTGCACTATTATTTTGCACGCAAATTCTTGTGGACCTACCTGGGCATCACCGGCATCTTTGTGGTCATCCTCGGTCTGATTGACATGGTCGATGAATTGCAGGACTTCCCGGAATTACAGGTCTGGGAGGTGGCGCAGATCGTCCTGCTGAACCTTCCACACGCCAATTACGAAATTTTGCCACTGGTGATGATCCTTGCCTCGGTGGCGCTGTTCGTCAGGCTGGCGCGGACGTCCGAAATGGTGGTCGTGCGGGCATCGGGCCTGTCAGGATTTCGCGGGATGCTGGCACCGCTGACCATGGCGGCGCTGATCGGCCTGGTGTCGATCACCGTTATCAACCCGGTCGTCGCTGCCTCATCCAAGCGGTACAAAAATCTGGTTGCCAGCTATGAGGGCGCCGGGACCAGCATCATGGCCCTGTCATCCGAGGGGTTATGGCTGCGTCAGGGCAGCGCACTGGGCCAGACGGTGATCCATGCCTCATCGGCCAGCGCGGATGTCAGCACGCTGAACGACGCCACCTTCATTGCCTTTTCACCCGACGGTGATCCGATACGCCGCATCGCGGCGCGGCGTGCGACGCTTGGTATGGGCGAATGGATGCTGGAGGATGTCAAGTTGTGGGATCTGTCCGGCGGGGCAAACCCCGAAGCCACAGCCCAACGCATGGCCCGGCTGAGCGTGTCCTCGGCCCTCACCCGCGACGGTATCATCGACAGCTTTGGCAAGCCGGAATACATTGCCATATGGGATCTGCCCGCTTTTATCGCCCAACTGGAGCAGGCCGGTTTTTCGGCTCGCCGCTATGCGGTATGGTTCCAGATGGAGCTGGCGCGACCGGTCTTTTTGATGGCACTGATGCTGGTTGCTGGCGCTCTGACCATGCGCCATGCGCGCACGACCAACACCGGCATTTCAGTGCTGGTCGCGATCATGCTCGGTTTTTCGCTGCACTATGTCCGCAATTTCGCGCAGGTCCTGGGTGAAAGCGGTCAGATCCCCGTTATTTTAGCTGCTTGGGCCCCGCCGACGGCATCATTGATGCTTGCCATTGGCATTTTGCTGCATATGGAGGACGGATGAAACGACTGTTGCGCTCTTTTCTGATCCTGCTGGCACTTCTGCCGGCAGCACTGCTGGCGCAGGATCGCGGCGCGTTGCTGATCGCTGATGAGGTTCTGATCGAGGGTGGCGGCACTTTGGTCGCCACAGGCAATGTCGAGGCCGTCTATAACGGCCAGCGGCTGAAGGCGCGGCGCATCACCTACGACAAAGCCGCCGATACGCTTGTCATCGACGGGCCGATCACCCTGTTCGATGGCGACTACACCACCGTTTTGGCGGATGCGGGGCAGCTCGACAGGGATATGCAAAACGGCATTCTGACCGGCGCGCGCATCGTGATGGACGATCAATTGCAGCTGGCTGCGACTCAGATCAACCGCACCGATGGGCGATATTCGCAGCTGTATAAGGCGGCTGTCACCTCCTGTCAGGTTTGCACCGACGGCGGCACGCCGCTGTGGCAGATCCGAGCGCGCCGTGTCATCCACGACGCCGAAACGCGGCAATTATATCTGGACGGCGCACAGTTCCGGATCGGCAGCGTTCCTATCGCCTACTTCCCGCGCCTGCGCCTGCCGGACCCTACGGTGACGCGCGCGACCGGGTTTCTGACGCCGTCGCTGTATAATTCGACACTTCTTGGATTTGGCGTCAAAGTGCCGTATTTCATCAGCATCGGCGATGACAAGGATCTGACGCTGACGCCCTATTACGCGACACAGACACGCACGCTGGAATTTCGCTATCGACAGGCGTTTGCGTCCGGCGGGATCGAATTTGAGGGCGCATTCAGCCGCGATGATCTGGTACGCCGCGATAATCGCGCCTATCTTTTCGGACGTGGCGTGTTCGCCCTGCCGCAGGAATATGTACTGCGCTTCCACATCGAAGCGGTCACGGATGATGCGTATCTGGTCGATTACGGCTATAGCGACAAAGACCGTCTGGACAGCGAAATCTCAATCGAGCGCGTGCGCCGAGACGAATGGCGCCGGGCTGCGCTGACCTATTTCCATACTCTTCGCGCGGGCGAGGACAGCTCGACCCTGCCGACCAGCGTTGCCAATTTTGACTATGAAAAACGATATTTTCCTAGCCGCCTTGGCGGCGAGTTGCGCCTGGCCGCCGAGGCGCATAGCCATTACCGCTGGTCGTCGGAAACCACCGACACCGACTTGACGGATTTTGACCGTTTTTCTGATGGGCGCGACGTAACGCGCGTTATGACCAGCGCCGACTGGCGGCGCACCTGGACGGTAATGGGCGGTCTGCGCGCCACCGCCCAGACCGGCGTGGCAATAGACCATATCCGCGTGAACGATGCCGGGATGACGTCCCGCAGCTCGCTTACCCAGGCTACGCCAAACGCCGCCATGACCCTGCGCTATCCGCTGGCCAAGACCACGCCGCGCGGCGTCACCCATATGATCGAGCCGATGATTCAACTGGCATGGGTCGGCGGCGACACGCCAGACATTGTTAATGACGAAAGCACGCGCACCGAATTTGACGAGGGCAATCTTCTGTCTCTGTCGCGTTTCGCTGCTGCCGACCGGCGCGAGCGCGGCGCCAGCGCATCGTATGGTGTCAGCTGGACGCGGTTCGCACCCAGCGGGTTGCGCAGCACCGTGACCGTCGGGCAGATCACCCGCGACCGCGAACAGCGCGAGGCGACAGGCGGGTTGACCTTTTCGCGGTCCTCAGGGCTGCGCGGCACCACGTCGGATACGTTGATCGCCGCGCAGATCGCCACCCAGAACGGGCTGACCCTGACCGCACGCGGACTGCTGGACGGCGCGTTTGACACAGCCAAGGCCGAGGCGCGAGCCAGTTGGCACAATGCTGTCGTGGATCTGGGTGCGACCTATATCTGGCTGCCCACGGACCAGCAGGAGGATCGGAGCAGTACGGTATCGGAATGGACCCTGGACGGATCCTACCGAATTTCGCGCCATTGGACAGGCGACGCCGAATGGCGGTATAACGCCGCCAGTGATCGCAGCGTCCGAGCTGGACTGGGTGTGACCTATACAAACGAATGTGTCGAAGTTTCGCTTTCGGCCTCGCGCCGCTTCACCTCTTCCACTATCCTCGAACCGTCGACGGATATATCTCTCACTGTCGGCCTGCGCGGATTCAGCGCGCGCGCTGAGGACAAAAGTTACGTTCGGGAATGCAAAAAATGACCTCAATGACCAATTCAAAAATCACCTTGCGGGGCATCGCTCTGGCCCTTCTGCTGCCATTGGCCGCGAGCCCGGCGGCCCTGCCGCGGATGGCTGCCGCACAGGGCCTGTTCGATCCGGTGGTCAAGGTCAACGGCGCCGCCGTCACCCGCTACGAGCTGGACCAGCGCGCCAAGCTGCTGAAACTGCTGCGCGCCCCAGCCGACCCGGCCAAACTGGCACGCGAGCAACTGATCGAGGACCGGTTGAAAGCCGAGGCTGCGGCTGCCAACGGCATCACCGTCGATGAAACGATGATCCAGGCCGGCATGGAGCAGTTCGCAAGCCAGGGCAGCCTGAACGTCGAGCAGATGGTTGCCCTGCTGGCACGCGGCGGCGTTGCCGAGGAAACGTTTCGCGAATTCGTGCGCGCCGGTCTGGTCTGGCGCGAGGTCACGCAAGCCCGGTTCGGCCCGCGCGTTTCGGTCAGCGAAGAGGATCTGGAGCGCGCGCGCTCTGCTGTTTCCGACGGCGCCGGGGTCCGCGTGCTGCTGTCCGAAATCATTATTCCCTACACAGCTGAAAACGAGGCACAGGTTCTGAACAAGGCCAATCAGATCTCCGAGCTGACCTCGATCGGGGCATTCTCCGCGCAAGCGCAGCAGTTTTCCGCCACCCGGACGCGCGATGCAGGTGGGCGTCTGCCGTGGCAGCCCATCACGCAACTGCCGCCCGTCCTGCGCCCCCTCGTTCTGGGTCTTGCCCCCGGCGAGGTAACAGCCCCCTTACCTTTGGACGGCGCCGTTGCGCTGTTTCAAATGCGCGACATTCAGGAGACGGACACGCCCGATCCGGTCTATACCGCCATCGAATACGCCGCCTATTATATCCCCGGCGGCCGCAGTGCCGCCGCCATCAACCGTGCCGCGCAGATCGACGCGCAGACCGACACCTGCGATGACCTTTATGGCATCGCCAAGGGCCAGCCCGCGACTGTACTGGAACGCGGCACCAAGGCCCCCGGCGAGATCCCGAACGACATCGCCATCTCGCTGTCACGCCTCGATCCGGGCGAGGTGTCTTATGACATCACACGTTCCAACGGACAAACGCTGGTCCTGCTAATGATGTGCGGGCGCAGTCAGACTTTGGCGGCAGACGCGCCGGGCCCGGCTGTCGAAGGCGAAGCCGCAGCACCGGACGAGACTGCACAATTGTCTGCGCAGATCGCCAGCCGCCGACTGGAATCCTTCGCCAACGGGTATCTTGAGCAGCTGAGGTCCGAGGCGCGGATTGTCGAATACTGATGCCTGCACCACCCCTGCTGCCCATCGCGCTCAGCTGCGGGGAGCCATCGGGCATAGGCCCTGAACTGGCGCAAAAAGCGTGGGAAGCGCTGGGACCCTCACTGCCGTTCTTCTGGATCGGTGATCCTGCGCATCTGCCTGCGGGCTGCCCGGTGACGCTGATCGAGCGACCGGATCAGGCCACAAATACTACGGGCCTGCCCGTCCTGCCGCACCGGATGTCGGGCCCGCTGGCCCCCGGTACGCCCAACCCTGCCCACGCCCAAGGCGTCATCGACGCCATCGCCCGCGGTGTGGATCTGGCGATGTCGGGCGCCGCGGGTGCGCTGTGCACCGCGCCGATTCACAAGAAAGCGCTGCAAGACGGTGCAGGCTTTGCCCATCCCGGTCATACAGAATATCTGGCTGCACTGACCGGTACAAAACGTGTGGTAATGATGCTGGCCAGCGACCAGCTGCGCGTGGTACCGACGACGATCCACCTGCCCCTGCGCGATGTGCCTGCCGCGCTGACGCCGGAGCTGCTGTCCGAGACGATCCGCATCACCCATGCCGGGCTGATCCGTGATTTCGGCCTTGCCGCGCCGCGCATCGCCGTTGCCGGGCTGAACCCCCATGCCGGCGAGGGCGGCAAGATGGGGCGCGAGGAGCTGGACCTGATCGCCCCCGTTCTGGACGCCCTGCGCGCCGAGGGGATGAATCTGATCGGGCCGCTCTCGGCCGACACGATGTTTCATGCCGCCGCGCGCGGTGGTTATGATGCCGCAGTCTGCATGTATCACGATCAGGCGCTGATCCCGATCAAGACGCTGGATTTCGACCGGGGCGTCAACGTCACGCTGGGCCTGCCGATCGTGCGCACGTCGCCCGATCATGGCACCGCACTGGATATTGCCGGGCGCGGCACCGCGAACCCCACATCGCTGATCGAGGCATTGAAAATGGCGTCACGCATGGGCGCGGCGCGGCGCGCATGAGCATCGACATCCTTCCCCCGCTGCGCGCGGTCATTGCCACGCATGAACTGAGCGCGCGCAAATCCCTGGGGCAGAATTTCCTGCTGGATCTGAATCTTACGGCAAAAATCGCGCGGCAGGCCGGCGATCTGACGAAATGTGACGTGCTGGAAATCGGTCCCGGCCCCGGCGGCCTGACACGCGGGTTGCTGGCCGAAGGCGCGCGCCACGTTCTGGCGATTGAGAAGGACCCCCGCTGCATGCCCGCGCTGGCAGAAATCGCCGATGCGTACCCCGGCAGGCTCACGGTCATGATGGGCGATGCGCTGAAAATTGAGCCGCTCCAACACCTGACGCCGCCGATCCGCGTCGCCGCGAACCTGCCCTATAATGTTGGGACAGAACTGCTGGTGCGCTGGCTGACGCCGGACACCTGGCCGCCCTTCTGGCAATCGCTCACGCTGATGTTTCAGCGCGAAGTGGCCGAACGGATCGTCGCCGTCCCCGGCTCCAAGGCTTACGGGCGCCTTGCCCTTCTGGCGCAGTGGCGCTGCGACCCGCGCATCGTGATGAACCTGCCGCCCGAGGCGTTTTCGCCGCCGCCCAAAGTCTCCAGCGCGGTGGTGCATCTGGCCGCCCTGCCCGAGCCGCGCTATCCGGCGCAGCCAAAGCTGCTGGAACGCACGGTCGCCATGGCTTTTAATCAACGCCGCAAGATGCTGCGCGCCGCTCTCAAGGGACTGGCCCCCGATATCGAGGATCGGCTGATTGCATCCGGCATCAAACCTACCGACCGCGCCGAAACCATCGGATTGGAGCAGTTCTGCGCCCTTGCGCGCACGCTGGAAACCTAGGTGGCGCTTGCTATTCTACTACCAGCTGCCGGCGCCTCGTCCCGAATGGGCGAGCGCGATAAGTTGATGGAACCAATCGATGGCTTGCCGCTGCTGGCGCGGCAGACAAATCGGGCGATTGCCACCGGCGCACCGGTCTATGTCACAACGCGCAGCGACAGACCTGCGCGCATCGAGGCGCTGGCAGGGCTTAACGTGCGGCAAATTGCGGTGAATGATCCCAGTCAAGGCCTGTCTGCCTCGATCCGCGCGGGCGTGGCAGCTCTGCCGCCGGACATCACCGCGCTCATGATACTGCTACCCGACCTGCCGGATATTGAGACAGCAGATTTACGCGCAATGATCGCGGTGCATAAGGCGCAGCCAACCCTCATTCTGCGCGCAATGGCCGAGGATGGAACACCCGGCCACCCTACGGTTTTCCCAAAGAGGTTCCTCCGAGCTTTGGCTGATCTGACTGGCGATAAAGGCGCACGCACGCTGCTGGCGCAAGAGCGGGTCACACCCGTCGCCCTGCCCGGAAAACGTGCGATCACCGACCTCGACACGCCCGAAGATTGGGCGCGCTGGCGCGCCAAGCGGGAGCACCTGTAGCGCAAACCGAAAAAATCCCGGCCGAAGACCGGGGTTGTCCAATTCTACGGAACGTAAATACAACCTCGCACCCGCCCCGCGCCACGCGGTGACGGGTCCAGCTGCAAAGATTTATCTTGTCGGCAACCGCGCCTCGTGCTTTGTCAGCGAGCGGCGGGCGGACTGATACGCGTCGATCCCCTCAAGCTTGCGCAACTCAGGGAAAAGACCGTAGATCTCGTCGCGCTGCACCACTCCCATACCGTCAAGCGTCTGGGCGCCGGGCTGAAAGCTTTCGGTCCAGGCGCCGTTGGACGGCACCGCCTCGTGCTGATCGAACATGAAGCGGATGTAGCTGATAGACGCCGTATCCACCGCATCCACGCCCGTAAGGTCGACCAGATGCTTGGCTGCTGCCAGCACTTCGCGATCTTTGAGATAAAGCACCGTTTTCTCGTTATTTATCAGCGCTCTTTGGTGAAATCTGACCAGCAGATTCTGCTCGGGCAGGCCGCGCACTGAACCGCCTGCACGAATCAGAACCGGCTTCAGATGCGGCGCCTGCAGCAATTCGGAGCCTTTCAGATCGCGGCGGCCAATCCAGCGGATTTCCTGCAAGCCGTTGTGACGGCTGATCACCCGGTCGCCGATTTGCAGGCTCTGAACCCGACGCTCGCCCTTGGGTGTGGCGATCACGGCGTCCGGCGTGAAGCAGGGGATGATTTTTCCGATCTTTCGGAATTTTATTGCGCCGGTGATGGCACCAGCCACGTCTAGGAAGTTGACCGTGCCGCTGGTCGAGTTGCCATCGACGTCAACCGTCTGACCAACGATCTCGAACCATCCGACGCCGCTGATATCGAGCGTGTCAAAGTCGTCGCCGCCCAAGCCGCCATCGGCAATATCGCCAGCGCCTTCTTCTGCCGTACCGATAAGGAAAGCGTCACGCCTCATACCGCCCATCATGGTATCAGCGCCAGCGCCACCGTCGATCAGGTCGTCGCCAGCGTCGCATTCCAACAGCTCATCTCCCACGCCGCCAAACAGCGTCTCGTCGCCAGCGCCCCCAAAAGGATATCATCGCCAGTCCCGCCGGGCAGCAGGTCATCTTCTGCGCCGCCGTCAACCTCATCGTCGCCTCCAGCGAATACACTGTATCATTACCGTTGTCGGCGTCGTCAGTTCCGCGGGTCGAATTGCCATCGGCATCGTCAGTTTGATCCACCAGCCGTAGAGGCCCACTGCCGGGCAGAACAAGCATATCGTTATCGTCGCCGCCGGCGCCATCATCAACTGCATTGCCTGTGGTGCCGCCGATGATCGGGTCGGCGCCGTTGCCACCTGAAATCTGGTCCGCGCCCGCACCTCCGATCAGTCACCCGCGCCGCCCAACACATTGTCCGAGCGCGTTTTTGGAATTGGCCGGTGCGCCATCCGTCAGCACACCATTGACGAGGTGAGAATTCGTTCCGAATTCCGTGCGCCCGCCCGCGGCAGTCGTCTTGAATGTCACATCGACAATGCCGGTGTTCAGGCCGAAATCACACAGCTTGTCCCCATCGTCGATACCGGGCGTGCGATCGGTGCCATCCGGATCGGTGGCCCTGTCCCACTGAAATACTTCGCGTGCCGCAATATCGTCATTTATATCGCAGTCGCCCCAAGAGCAGGTCGTCGCCCGCACCGCCACTCGGGCCATCTTTGCCTGCACCGCCAAACACCTCGTCATTTCCTGCGCCCGCGTCGATCAGATCATCGCCATCGCCTGCATTTGTCTGACCCGCAAAGCTGGCGTCACCGCCGTCAATCATGTCATTTTGGGGATCGGCTGCATATGTGGCCTCGATAGTGTCATTGCCATCTGTGCCATCAACAACTCCAGCGCCTGGGTCTGTTCTGTCGATACCCATCACACTCTCCGGAAAAACAGCCATTTTCTCCATACAGTGCGTCAAACAGACTTAGCACTTTGCCGTCACGTTCGCGCCTTCCCGGCCGGCGACCAGAACACGCCCCATGCGTGACCGGAGGGAGAAGTGATGAACGCAACGCGCAGGCCCAAGATACAGGAAGGCGCTGTATTTGCGCCTTATCGACGCATTGTTTGCACAAGACAGTGAACGCACGTCCCCTGCACCGTCAGATGCACGTTTCGTAAGGGCGCTCCCGTGACCACAGGCATTTGCCCCCAGTTGGACAATTGCCTCTAATCGGCCAAAGCGGCCAATTGAAGTGAAACTTTACCGGACCGTATTCAAAATATGGTTAATTCTGGATGGGCGACCCTTCCGGTACTCAGAAAGCGCCGCTGAACCGAGCAGCAGCGCAGAGCCACGATACAAGTCAATCTGATTGATCAAATATCTTTGCATTAACCAAGACAACGGGTCTGAAAGATCGACTTAAGGTTGTAACTCTTGACATAAGTCAAACGTGCATCTGCATCAAATTTGGAACGCTAATTGTGGCGAAACTTGGCAAAGGCGTTATTGCCGAAACCCGCGCAAACATCGGAAGAAACGGAATTTGGCCGCATAGCGGAAACCGTACCTCACGAATCAGGCCAAAGATGGCCCCCGGATCGCCAAGGCTCGCAAATGCTGCACAATCGCGGGCAAACTATGGTGGGGAAATCGTGCGCTTGGTACCCAAGGCCGGACTCGAACCGGCACGCCTCGCGGCGGGGGATTTTGAATCCCCTGCGTCTACCATTCCGCCACTTGGGCGCACTGCGCGGATGTCTAGCGAATGGTCCGGCGCCCGTCCAGCCCTGCCGCGCGCTGTGTCCCGGTTTTTTCGCTGTCACGCTTTTTTGTGATACGTCCCTGCCAAGACTTGACCGGCCCCGCCGCACATGGTCTGAGCCGCTGAAATCCCCGCCAACACGGAGCGCGAGACGCCGATGATACGACGCTTATATGATCGCACCATCGCCATGGCTGAACACCCGCATGCAATGTGGGTTCTGGCCGCTGTCGCCTTCATCGAAAGCTCGGTCTTTCCGATCCCGCCCGACGTGCTGATGATCCCGATGATTCTGGCGCGCCCGCACCGCGCCTGGGCGATTGCAGGGCTGGCGATGCTGGCCTCGGTTCTGGGCGGATTGGCTGGCTATGCCATCGGCGCGCTGGCATTTGAGCAAATCGGCCGTCCGATCCTGGAATCGCTGGGCAAGGTGGACGCTATGGCAGAGTTCAACACGCGCTTTAACGACATGGGGTTCTGGGCGGTACTGGCTGCGGGCGTCACGCCGTTCCCCTACAAGGTCATCACCATCATGTCGGGCTGGACCGGCATGGCATTGAGCACGTTCGTCATGACGTCTATTCTGGCACGCGGCCTGCGCTTTTTCATCGTGGCGGCGCTGTTGTGGAAATACGGCGCACCGATCCGCGATTTCGTCGAGCGCCGTTTGGGCCTGATGTTCGTGCTGTTTTTTGCCGCCCTGGTCGGCGGCTTTCTGTTGGTAAAGGTATTCTGAACATGACGCGGAATGCATGGATCGCCCTTGCCGCCCTGGGATCGCTTGGCCTGCTACTCGGTGCGCTGGCATTCCAGTATCTGGGCGGGCTCGCGCCGTGCCAGATGTGTCTGTGGCAACGCTGGCCGCATGCTGCGGCCGCCCTGATTGGTCTTTTTGCACTGGCGCTGGGGCGCTGGTCGCATGGCCGGATCATGCCATGGCTGGGAATGCTCGCCGTTCTGATTACAGCCGGAATCGGTGGCTATCATACCGGGGTCGAGCGTGGTTGGTGGCCCGGCCCCTCGTCTTGCTCCGGCGGCGGTGGCGGCGATCTGCTGCGCCTTGACGGCCCGCTCGATATGGTGACGTGCGATGCGGTCGCCTGGCAGATGCTCGGCGTGTCCATGGCCAGTTGGAACATGCTGGCGTCGTTGGTGCTTGCCGCAATGTGGGTCATGGCCGCACGGCGGTGACACCCTAGCCCGCAGATTTGCGCGTGCTCAGCAGCAGGCTGGTTTCGCTGCTAACGATGCCGTCCATGCGGCGGATCTGGCTCAGGACGCGGTCCAACTCTTCCAATGTCGGCGCGCCGATTTCGACGATGATATCCCAGCGCCCGTTGGTTGTATGGCTGGCGCGCACGGCGCTGAGACCGTTCAGCTGGCGCAGGATGCGGTCCGTGCCGCGCCCCTCGATCCCCAGCATCATCAGCCCGCGCACCGGATCGCGCGCCGCGTCGCCCTTCAGCACCACCGAAAATCCGACAATCTCGCCGCTGCGCTGCAACCGCTCGATGCGCGAGCGCACAGTCGTGCGCGACACACTCAGCGCTCCGGCCAGATCGGACAGCGACGCGCGCGCATCATGCCTGAGGGCGGAAATCAACGCCTGATCGGTTTCGTCCATATTGCCACACTACGCTTCCGTTTCGAGCAATCTTGTTCCCATTTGTGCAAATTGTCCACTTCCATCCGCCCCGTTTGCGCAACACATTGCCCCAAACGCAATAGGAGAGCGACATGACCGGCAAGACCTGCATTCTGATCGGCGCGCCCATGGACAGTGGCAAGCGGCGCCAGGGCTGCCTGATGGGCCCCGACGCCTACCGCGTGGCGGGCATTGGCCCGGCGCTGGCGGATCTGGGCCATGACGTGATCGATATCGGCAATGTCGCCCCCGACCCGGCCGAAGCGCATCCCGACCTGCCCGACCACCTCTATTCCCCCGCAGAAATGATCGGCTGGACCTCGGCGCTTGCCCGCGCCGCCGCCGAGGCGCTGCCGCGCGGTCTGCCGATCTTCCTTGGCGGCGACCATGGGCTTGCGCTTGGCTCCGTTCTGGGCGCGGCGAACCATGCCGCCGCAATGGGCCGGCCGTTGTTCGTGCTGTGGCTGGATGCGCATACTGATTACCATACGCCGCAAAGCACGGCGTCCGGCAACCTGCACGGCGCGCCGCTGGGCTATGTCACTGGCCGCGAGGGATTTCACGGCTTCCCCGAGGTTGCCAACCCTGTGCCGCATGAGAATATCTGCCTGCTGGGCCTGCGCTCTGTCGATCCGGACGAACGCGAGGCGATGCAGGCGACCGATGTGCGCTACCACGACATGCGCAGCATTGACGAGAACGGCATCGCCCGACCGCTTGCCGCGTTCCTGAAGGATGTGGAGGCGGCGGGTGGCATGCTGCATGTGTCACTGGATGTCGATTTCCTCGATCCCAGTTTTGCGCCTGCCGTCGGCACCACCGTTCCCGGCGGCGCCACCATGCGCGAGGCGCATCTGGCGATGGAGATGATCTGCGACGCAGGATTGATGACATCGCTCGATCTGGTTGAGTTGAACCCGTTTCTGGATGATCGCGGCCGCACCGCGCAGGTGATGGTTGATCTGGCCGCCTCGGCCCTTGGGCGCCGGGTATTTGACCGACCCACACGGGCCTTCTCATGACGGTTCAGGCCCCCGCAAATGTGGTGATGATCCGGCCCAACCGGTTCCACCCGAACCCCGAAACCGCCGCAGATAACCGGTTTCAGTCCCTGCTGTCCCTGACCGATGACGAGGTCGCCGCGAATGCGTGGCGCGAATTCGACGGCGCCGTGCAGCGTTTGGGCGATGAAGGCGTCGGCGTGCATGTCTTTCAGGACGCGCGCGACGACACCCCCGATGCGGTGTTTCCCAATAACTGGTTTTCCACGCATCCCGGCGGCCATGTTGCCATCTATCCGATGTTCGTCCCCTCCCGCCGCCGTGAACGGCGCGATGACGTGATCGAAATGCTCAAAGCCCGATACCGCGTGCAGGTCGTCACCGATTATTCGGGGCTGGAGCAGGACGGCATGGCGCTGGAAGGGACCGGCGCGATGGTGATCGACCATATCGGGCGCATCGCCTATGTCGCCCGCTCGCACCGCGCAGATCCGATCCTGCTGGAGCGGTTTTGCACCAATTTCGGCTATGAGCCGATGGTGTTCGACGCCGTTGATGAGGACGGCGCGCCCGTCTATCATACCAACGTGATCATGACGATCGGCACGCATTTCGCGATGGTCAGCCTTGATATGATCAAAAACACTGCCCGCCGCGCCGAGATTGCAGATCGTCTGGCCGAGCCGGGCCGCGATGTGATTGACCTGACGCACGCGCAGATCGCCCAATTCGCAGGCAACGCGATTGAGCTGAGCACGCCCACCGGACTGATGACAGCGATGTCGACGCGCGCGCTGGCCGCATTGGACAAAGGCCAGATCGCTATGATCGAACGCTCAACCCGCATCGTGCCACTGGACATACCCACCATCGAATCCGCAGGCGGGTCCGTCCGCTGCATGATCGCCGGACTGCATTTGGCTAAACGTAACGTTACCTCAGAAAAGGCCCTGAAATGAGCAAGCTTTCCCCCTCCGACAAGGCCTATGTGCCGTTTGTCAGCGTCGACAACATGATGAAGCTGGTCCACCATATCGGGATCGAACAGATGCTGATCGGCCTTGCCGATTACATCGAACAGGATTTCAAACGCTGGGAGCTGTTCGACAAAACGCCCCGCGTCGCCAGCCATTCAGCCGAAGGCGTGATCGAGCTGATGCCAACCTCGGATGGTGAGGTGTATGGCTTCAAATACGTCAACGGCCATCCCAGCAACACCAAGCAGGGGCTGCAAACCGTGACCGCTTTTGGCCTGCTGGCCGATGTCGGCAGCGGCTATCCCGTATTGTTGAGCGAGATGACCATCCTGACCGCGCTGCGCACCGCCGCCACGTCCGCCCTGGTAGCCAAATACCTTGCACCCAAGGGCGCCGATACGATGGCGATGATCGGTAATGGCGCGCAGTCTGAATTCCAGAGCCTTGCGATGAAGGCCATCGTGGGCATCAAGAATGTACGCCTTTACGACGTCGACAAGGCGGCGACCAAAAAGGCGGCCAAGAACCTCGCAGGTCTGGGCCTGAACGTGGTGGAATGTGACACGGCCGAGGCCAGCATGGAAGGCGCGCAGATCATCACGACCTGCACCGCGGACAAGCAATACGCGACCATCCTGACCGATAACATGATCGGTGCGGGCGTGCATATCAACGCCATAGGCGGCGATTGCCCCGGCAAGACCGAGCTGGCCCCCGCCATTCTGGACCGCGCCGACATTTTTGTCGAATTTCCGCCCCAGACCCGCATCGAGGGCGAGATTCAGCAAATGCCCGAGGATCATCCCGTGACCGAGCTGTGGCAGGTGATGACCGGCGCCGCCAAGGGCCGCACCAGCGATGCGCAGATCACGCTGTTCGATTCCGTCGGCTTTGCAACCGAGGATTTCAGCGCCCTGCGCTATGTGCGTAAACACATTGAGGACACAGAATTCTTTCTGGATCTGGATATGCTGGCCGATCCCGATGATCCGCGCGATTTGTTTGGCATGGTGCGCCGCGCTGCGCCCAAATAGCCTGAGGCCGCGCATGGTGGCGACCCCGGCCTGCGCTGTGCCAGAGGCATGACCGCGTCCGATGTTGTCTGCCCCCCGTGGCAAAAATGGCGCCGCGAGGCCACACCGTAAGGGGCGTCCTCGCGACAATTTTTCCGCGCGCATCAATCATCTTATGGAGAAGAAACAAGCGCGCAGGAAAACCAAAGCGCCCGGCGGCGCGGGACACTCGCCGCCGGACTAAGCTCGTTTAGCCGTCGCTGGCGGGGATCATGCCGGCGTCTTGTGCCGCGGTCAGCTCTGCATCGTCGATGACGCCATCAGCGTTAACGTCGATTGAGCTGAACTGCTCGGCCGACATCTCGGGGTAGACAGCCTGCACTTCTTCAACTGTCAGCAGACCGTCGCCATTGGCGTCCATATCGGCCAGGCTGCCTGCGGCGAATGCTGTGGTTGCCAATGCGCTTGCGGCCAGGATGGATGCGATAAACTTGGTCATAGTGTCTCTCCTATAGTCTTTTACTTTAGGAAGGGGCTGCATTGCCCGCTTCATGTTACAAGACGCGCCAGCCGTGATTTACGTCCCTTGTCAGACACTTGTTTGAGTTTCCGGCAACAGGCCGCCGATATCGATACAGCCGGGCGGCGCCAGTTCGCGCAAAAAGGGGCGTGTCGCGTCATCGGCGAAAAGACTCTGAATTGCGATCGCATTACAGGCACCCAACATTCAGATGACCGATGAACGTCTGAAAGGCCGATATCATGCCCCTGCCCTGCATTGTGGCTAACGCGCAATCTCTTCCCCAGACCTTGGCGGGTCTTCATCCCGATCTCATGCGGCTCGCCCGGCGCCTCGCGGATAGCGAAACCGAAGCGCAGGATCTGGCTCAGGAAACGCTCCTGCGTCTTTGGCGTCACCGCATCGAAATGGCCGCAGTGGAGGATCTGCGCGCCTACGCACGCGCCGCGATGCGCAACCTGTACCGTCAGGGACTGCGCCGCATGCCACATCTGCCGCTGGAGGACGCCGAAGGGCCCAGCGTCGATCCCGAGGTCTTCGGCACGCTGGCGCTTGCCGATCTGCGCGGCGCCATTCACCGCCTGCCCGCCGATCAGGCCCGGCTGATCACGCTGGTGATGTCGGGCGAAACCAGCCCGGTCGCGCTGGCCCGCCATATCGGCTGCGGCGTGAATACGGTGATGTCGCGGCTGGCCCGCGCCCGCGCGCAACTGCGCCGCGACATGGATCTGGCCCCCGGCGCGCCGGTGGCCACCCTGCTCTAGCCGCTACAGGCCAAGCGCGCGGCGCCGCTCGGCCGCGAACCCCTGAACAAGGCGATCCGCGACCAGTGCAAGGATCGCCATCGCCGCACCTGACGTGATGCCCAGTCCAATATCGGCCTGCCCCAGCGCCAGAAAAATCGACTGCCCCAGCCCGGTCGTGCCGATCAGCGCCGCAATCACCAGCATCGCAAAAGCATAAAGGATGGTCTGGTTCAGCCCCAGCAGGATCGTCGGCGCCGCATAAGGCGCGCGCACCTCCCACATGGTCTGCCATGTGGTCGCCCCCGAGGATATCGCCGCCTCGATCAGGTCCGGCGGGGTGCTGACCAGCCCGTGACGAGTATAGCGGATCATCGGCACGATGGCGTAAAGGATGATGGCAAGAAAGGCCGAGAATTCGCCGATCTGGAAAAACATCAGCACCGGGATCAGGAATACAAACAGCGGGATGGTTTGCAGCATGTCACAGATCGGCTGCACCACGCGCCACGCCAAGGGGCTGAGCGCGCAGATCAGCCCGATCGCACCGCCAAAGATGGCACAGGTCAGCACCGCAGCGCCCGACAGGTAGAGCGACCACAGCGCCTTTTCCCAAAGGCCCGACAGCAGAACCGCCGTCAGCATCAGCACCGAAAACAGCGCCAGACGCCGCCCGCCCGCAACAAAGCCAATAGCGCCCGCACCGATCAGCACGAAAGGCCATGGCAGTTCGGCAATCCCCGTCTCGATGATGCCCGCCAGAATGGGCATCGACAGCCCCGCCGCGACCCGGCCCTGAAGCGCGATCACCCCGCCGATAGCTGCCGAGGCGGCAAACAGTGCGGCGCTCATCCAGCCGGCCCACAGAAACCCCCAGGTAAAGGGCAGCACCGCCCCGTCAAGGCCGATGCGCAGCGGCAACAGCCCATAGAACATCGCAGTGTTCTTGATCGAATCCAGCGCCGCGCCATTGGCGCGCACGAAGACCGTCAGCCGCCCATCCAGCCAATCGGCCACCGGCACCAACAGCTTGAGCTGGCCAGCCGCAGGCAGGTAAAGCCAAGCCAGCACCGCTGCCAAGGCGCCAGCCGCGATGATCGCCAGCGCCCCCTGGCGCGAATGGCGCTGTTGCTGGCGCGCCATACCGGCGCTGATCCGGTCGATCACGATAGCGAAGGCCACGATCACCAGCCCCGCCAGCAGCGCCGCACCGAACTGCGCCTTGCGCATGGTCAGCAGCACCTCCCAGCCGATATCGTTAAAGCCGCCGATCACGGCCGCGATAATGACCATCGACAGCGCCGCCATCAGCGACTGGTTCACGCCCACCATGATCTGAGTGCCTGCCGACGGGATTTCGATCAGGAACAGTTGCTGCACCCGGTTGCCGCCTGACATGATCGCGGCCTCCTTGATGTCTGTCTCGATCCGCTCCAGCCCCAGCATGACATTGCGCGCCATCGGCGGCGCGGCGTAGATCGCCGATGCGATCAGGCCCACCACCGGGCCAAAGCCAAACAACAGCAAAAGCGGCGTCAGATAGGCGAAGGTCGGCACCGTCTGCATCACGTCCATGATGGTCTGCACCGCGGATTTCACGCGCGGCACCTCATTGGCCAGAATACCCGTCGCGCCACCCAGCAGCAGCGCCAGTGGGACCGATACGGCGACCAGCGACAGAGTGTTCATGCTTTCGACCCAGTAACCGGACGCGACGACAAAACTGAGACCAAGAAAGCCCAGAACCGCCAGCCGCACCCCCCCGACATACCAGCCCAGCGCCGTGACCAGCGCCACAAGCAGCGGCCATGGTGTGTGCTGCAGCAGCGCCTTGGTCCAGTCCATCGGATAAGCGAGTGCGACGGAAAGCATCCGCGCGCCCGGCTTGATCAGGTCAAAAAAAGCCGTCAGTCCGGTGTCAATCCACGCCGACATCGGCAACGTCCAGGCGTCTGGAAACTGCCCAAGCCATGGTAAATACGGCAACAGCGCCATGCACAACGCACCCGTAGCGAGCACGACCAGCGCGGCAACAACACCTGCGCTGAGCCATCTGCCAGAGGTCTGGCCCGCGCTCACTACGGGTCAACCTGCAAGGCGTTTGCCAGATCGGCCGGGTCAATCATCCCGGCAATCTGCCCGTCCCGGCCCCGCACCGGCACCGGCTCATAGAGCAACATGCACGCGTTCAGCGCCTCGTCCAGCGTCATATCCACGGTCAGGCCCGGATCGTCGGGCGCGGGCGGTGCATCGGGGTCCACCGGGTGCAACACCGAGGACAGCCGCGCATGGCGCCCCTTGGCCACATCCCGCGTGAAATCGCGCACGTAATCATCCGCCGGTTCCAGCACGATCTGGCTGGGCGTGCCGATCTGGACAATCTGCCCGTCCCGCATGATGGCAATGCGGTCTGCAATCTTCAGCGCCTCGGCGATGTCATGGGTGATGAATATGATGGATTTGCGCAGGCGCGCCTGAATGTCGATAAACTCGTCCTGCAACTGGCGGCGGATCAACGGATCAAGCGCGCTGAACGGCTCGTCCAGGAACCACACATCGGGGTTCACTGCCAGACTGCGAGCGATGCCGACGCGCTGGCGCTGGCCACCGGATAGCTCGCGTGGATAGGCGGCCTCGCGGCCCTTGAGGCCGACCAGATTGATGACTTCCTGCGCCCTTTCCAGCCGCTCCGCCCGGCCCTGCCCTTGCATTTTCAATGGGAAAGCGACGTTTTGAAGAACACTCATGTGCGGGAAAAGGCCGAAATGCTGAAATACCATGCCCAGTTTGCAGCGGCGCAGCTGAGTCATGCGCGCCTTGGAAGCGGTCAGGATATCCTCGCCGTCGATTTCGATCTGGCCTGCGGTCACTTCGATCAAGCGCGATATGCAGCGCAAGATCGTCGACTTCCCTGATCCAGACAGGCCCATGATGACAAACAACTCGCCGCGTTTCACATCAAAACTGACGTCCTGAACCGCCGGAACCAGCCCATCATCGCGCAGGATCTGCGCCGCGTGCTTGACGTCGCCGCCAGCGTGATCCATGGCACCCGGCAGGCTCTTGGCCGCTCCAATGCCAAAGACCTGCCAGACATTGCGGCAGCGGATCGCGGGCTGATCCGGGGGTGCGATATCGGTCATCAATGTCTCCGGGTCGATCAGGTCGAGCGGTGCAAGGTCATCGACGCGGGCAACCGATCATGCGTTGCCGATCCTGCAACGATCCGGCAGCGGCCGATCCCCACGCGTGTTTACTCGGTCGCCGCAGCGACGACTGGCTGCCATTTGTCCGGGTTGGCCTGCATCCAAGCATCAACCGTTTCTTCGACCGATTGCCCGTCCACGTCAACCTGGCCCATCATGGGCTGCTGGTCTTCGACGCTGAGCTGCATGTTGGTCAGGATCTCGCCCGCGGCGGGCCATTTGTCTGCCAGACCGGACCACGATGCCTTGAACACGCGGGTTGGTGTGAAATCGCAGTCAAAAGTGGCATCGGGGTTCGGTCCCCAGCTGGGATCGTCAAAACAGGCCGGCTCGCCCACGGGCAAATCCACGAACTGGACGTCATAGGCCGACATCGCCCAATGTGGCTGCCAGAAAGTGATCAGCAGCGGTGATTTCTTCTCGGTTGCGGCACGCAGTTCGGTAATCAGCGCCCCTTCCGACCCGGCGGGGACAGCCTTGAACGGCAGATCAAAGCCGGTGACGCGATCCGCGCCCGGCGTGCCCCAGTCGGCAGGATAGTCCACCAGACGGCCCGCAGGCAGGGTTTCAGCAGTAGCAAACTGCCCGGCGCAATCCTTCAGCGCCTCCCAGGCCGGCAGGCCGGGGCAAATCTCGGCGACATGCGCGGGATACGCAATGCCCTCTTTCGCCTCAAGACCCAGATCGCCGATTTCGGTAACGCCGCCTGCCTCAAGCTGTTTGGCGTACTCATCTGACACGTTAGAGGACCAGATTTCCATCGCCGCATCGATCTCGCCCTCGGCAAGCGCCCGATACATGTTCATATAACCGGCAGTGACGTATTCGACCTTGTAACCGGCCGCCTTCAGCATTTCGCCTGCAATTCGGGTCGTGACGTGCTGGCCGGTCCATTCATTCAAGGCCAGTTTGATCGGGGTGTCCACGGCGCCCAATTCGGCGGCATGGCCCGCGGCAGCGGACGCTGTATAAATTGCAGCAGCGCTCAGATATTTTTTCGTCACGGCTTTCATTCTCGTCTCCTTATTTCCGCGCAGTATTTACAGAGTATGACATAGTGTCACGGTCTAATCTGTTTGTTTCGGACGCTGCTTGTGCTTGGTTGGACATATGGCTGCGTCCACGGATCATCAGATGAGACTGCTTGTTTTGGTCACGCCCCATTTCAACATGGCGGCAACGGCCGGGTTCATTGATCCTTTCCGCGCCGCAAATTACCTGGACGGGACGCCACATTTCGTATGGGAGTTTGCGTCGGTCGCAGGTGGCGCATGCTTGGCCAGCAACGGAATGATGATCGAGACGCGGCCTCTGGCGCATGTCCAAGGAACGCGGCGCGACATGGTCATCATATCCTCCAGTTGGACGCCCGAGGCGCATTACAGTGCACAGTTGCGCAGTGCGCTCTGGCGATGGGCACACTCCGGCGCAACGCTCGGCGCGATTGACACCGGTGCTTTCATCCTCGCCCAGGCCGGTCTGCTGGAGGGGCGGCGCGCGACCGTGCATTACGAGCATATGGATGCTTTCAGCGAATGCTTTCCGGAGTGCAAATTGACCGAGGAGTTATATGTCTTCGATAAAAACCGGATCAGCTGCGCGGGCGGTGGTGCGTCGGTGGATTTTGCATTGCAGATCATCCGGGGCGCACAAGGTGACGCATTGGCGAATTCTGCTGCGCGCTATTTGTTTCATCCCACAATACGCCCGCCCGGAACGCTGCAAAACGGTGCCGCCCAAGAGCCGTTGGGCAACATCGCCCCAAGCGCGGTCAAACGTGCCATCGCACTGATGGAACACAATCTGGAGGCACCGCTTTCCATAGCGGTTCTGTGCGAAAGGCTTGGCATCTCGCAGCGCCACTTGAATCGGCTTTTCTCCAACTTCGTTCACAAGACACCGGTGTTGTACTATCGCGATATTCGCCTGGACAGGGCACGCGGCCTGGTTACGCAAACCGATCTTGGCATGTCCGAAATCGCTCTCGCGTCAGGGTTTGCCAGTCAGGTCCATTTTTCGCGTGCCTACCGTACCCGATTTGGCCTGCCTCCAACCCGCGACCGAATAGAGGGACGCGTGCCATTCGAATTCCGCGCTTGGCCTATGCACCGCAAGCAGCGCCCGAAATGAGATAGAGGCGCAAAAGGCAGGTGGCCTCGAATTCCAAAAGCTTACCCCTTCAGGCCAACCTTAAAAATCCATCAATCTGAACAGTGATACCGCCACAATGACATCAAAACCCACGCTCCCAGCTTGCTGAGGTATGATGCTATGGCCCGTCCTCGGTAAAAAATGCGCCAAGCAAAGGCTTATCCCTGTTGAAACATGGGTCCAGCATGTGGAAGGCGCTTGCTACTGGCCCAACTTTACTGATTTTCCCTTGCGTCTGTCGGCTTGAAATCGCCCGTCATATGTTGCGCCCAGAATGCGGGGCGCTGCAGGGCGCGCTTTCCCGATGATACGGTCGGCGCGCCTTATCTGGCCAAGCGAAGGCGGCCCGGCGGCTTTGCCTGCCCAGCTGGCAGGGTCCGCAAATTTGAACCTTGAAACATGATGAGCCTGCGTGGAGTGTGCGGGTTGTCGGCGACAGACCTCGATTACAGTCGGCATGGTTTCATCGGCTAAAAAGTCGAGCCCGGGAGCCCGCGGCATCACCGATGGCCTGATCAGCTATGAGAGCATACTGATCAACACCCACGAGCCAAGTTTGTCTCGGGCCGAGAGGCACACGAAACCCCTTGCGAGCGGCATCGCGCAGGCTCAAACCCCAAGCGGTAGACAAAGGGCGTTTTACAAGAGTTTTAGCAAAAACGCATACAACGCTCCCTCGACAAGCTTGTCTTCCGCTGGAACCGTCCGTGCGGTCTTGCGAACGGCATTCACCGGGCTCTTCGGCGTCGCTCTCGCACAGGTCATCCATTTCGAGATCGTCGAGCATCGAGCTTAGTCATGCCCGCAGACGCCTGGCGGCGCCTTTCTAACATTAAACCAAGCCACATCCCCTCTCCGGGCCCGATCTCGCCCGGCCTTTCCGCCCGATGAAGCAACAAGATGCTGCTGCCACCGGTGTCAACGGGATAAGCCTTCGTCCGTGCATGTACGAATACACACGTCGAACTTCGCCCCATCACCGCGCGTTCAAATCCTCCCACGAAACCAATAGAGATTCCCATTCATCCTATTCTGGCCTCGTCAGCTTTCACTCATTTGTCGTTGAACCATTTCGGTCAATTCGGTCAGGGAAAACGGCTTTGGCAAAAAGACGGAATTGGGAATTCGTGCTTGGGTATCTCCAAAATCCTCTTCTGCATACCCGGAGACAAATACAACCCGCACGTCGGGCCGTGTTTTTAGCGCCTCTTGCACCCAGCTGGGTCCATCCATGCCCGGCATCACCACGTCCGTGACAAAGACATCGAACACAATTGACGTGTCCTCAAGAATTTCCAAGGCATCTTCTGCCGATTCGGCCTCCATCACGGTGAACCCACGCATCTGGAGGGCGCGCGATGCAAAAGCGCGTACTGGGGCCTCATCTTCGACCAGTAGAACCAGACCATCGGCTTGCGTTGTTTCAATCTGCGGAATTTTAATTGGCGCTGAGCGCTGCGCTATTTCTTCATGCGCGGGGAACATCAAGAAAAACGTTGTGCCGACGTCTTCTTTGCTGTCGACAAAGATAAAGCCGCCAGTCTGCTTAACAATGCCATAAGCCGTTGAAAGTCCAAGCCCAGTACCCTCGCCGGTGCGTTTCGTCGTGAAAAAAGGTTCGAAGACTTTTGCCAATCGATCCTGCGGAATGCCGCACCCTTCATCCGCGACGCTGATCTTGACCCACTGCCCTGGCGACACAACCGCCCTGTCGCGATGCAGCGGCGCGTCCAACGTCACATTCTGCGTCTCGATCCGAATCTCGCCTCCTTCAGGCATGGCATCGCGTGCATTTACGACAAGGTTCATCACCACCTGTTCGAATTGACGTTTGTCGGCACGGACCGACCACAAGGTCGGATCGTGGTTCAGCGAAAGCACCACTTTCTCGCCGACAAGCCTGTTCAGCAAATGTGTCAGATCCGACATCGCGTCGCGCAGGTCCATGGTTTCGGGTCGCAGAGTCTGCTTGCGCGAATAGGCCAGCAATTGATTTACAAGTGATGCCGCGCGATTGGCGTTCTGATTTATCTGAAGAAGATCGCCATAGTCCGAATCGCCTTGATCATGGCGCAGAAGCAAAAGGTCACAATGACCTGAAATAGCTGTTAAAAGATTATTGAAATCATGGGCAACACCACCAGCCAACTGACCGATAGCCTGCATTTTCTGCGATTGAACAAACTGCGCCTCAAGCGATTTCAGCTCGGTGGCGTCATTCAGAACCGCAATCAGAATCGTTTCGCCATTCTCAGTCGCCCGGTTCAAGGTAACCTGAATGAACACCTCGCGATCCGACCGGCGCACGCGTAGAAACTCGGAATGGAGCGCGCCGCGCCCGAGCGCTGCATCCTCCAGCCAATCTGGGATTGAGCGACCCAGCCCCTCGAGCAGATCAGTGATCTGACGTCCCTTCGACGCCTCACAACCCAGAAGGTCAGCAGCTGGCGGATTACACAGCTCGATCACTCCGCTTCGAGCAAGTTTCAACAAAGGCACAGGCAATTCTTCGAAAAATGTCCAGCCCTCAGCCGGGCGTTCTGTTACCGCCAGTCCTGGCATCAGGAAAATCTCGCGCCGACCTGCGATACCTTCCAGCTCAACAGCAAGGCAGGGCTGAACACCCGATTGCGTACTGATGTCGTTCATTTGCCCAGACCGCAGCGGCAGCGCAGCGCAAATACGATCCAGAGTGCGTGCTCGCTCGCCGATGAGCATACGGGCCGCATCGTTCATGAACAAAACTGCGTTGTTGCGCCCAACCGTCAGCATGGGAAGCGGTACGGTATCGCTGCGCCGCGCGACCAGATCTGCTGATTTTTCGATCCTCCACAATAGCGCATCGCCCCCCGCACGATGGACGGACAAACGCACATGACCCGCGCCTGTCACCACGTCCTCATGTGCAGACCCGCGCACCCCTGCGCGGGTCTGAAGACGATACAGAATTGCGCCCGGATTGGCGATGAGTGGCTGCAGCGCCCCTGCCAGTGTATCAAACCGCTCTGCTTTATAGGCGCGCTGTGCCGCCATGTTGCAGCAGACGATATCTCCATTTGGGCCAGTGACCACACTGGCGGCCGCATCATGTTCTATCAAGCTGCGCACGGAGTCAGCCGCGCGCTCGGCCGCCGCACTGTCCAGCCAGGACATGAGGAGTATCCATCCCGCAGAAAGCCCCAGCACCAACGCCACAAGGATCAGGGCCTGTTGCTCCAGGCCCGGGCGTATCAGAAATGCCGTCACGGCAAATAGCACAGCAGAGCAAAAAACGAGCCCCGCATGTGGACGCATTTGTGTTGCCACCCGTTTGATGGGGTCGAGAGTAAGAGAGGAATATGTCAAACTTGAGGGCCCCACATTGCGACACGATGCCCCAATCTTTGCTTCAAACCAATTAATTCCAGCTTAATACCGAATAGGCTTACACGTCAGGGTTGCCATCAAAGTTATCAGTCGCGGCCAAGATGCGCTATAAAGAAGCCGTCACCGCCGTCCGTCACATCAAACCTGTGGATTTTGCGCCGCACCCAGCCTTCCGTCGAAGACACAAATGCGTCGATCTGATGCTCGTTCTCTGACATCAGGACCGAGCATGTCGCATAGATCAACTGCCCTCCAGGCGCGACGAAGCGTGCCGCCTCGAGGAGGATGTTCGCCTGAAGGCTGGTGAGGTCGTCCAGTCGCTCCGGTGTCAGTCGCCACTTGGCTTCGGGCGCCCGGCGCCACGTCCCTGAACCGCTGCAGGGCACATCGCATAAAACGATATCAAACAAAGCGCTACTTGGCTTACTTAATGTTTTTAAAACGGAGATACTAACGCCTGCACGCGCTGCGCGCTCGGGTAGGTCTTGCATCCGCGCAGGGTCCACATCATGCGCAAAAATCTGTGCGTCACTGCGCGCGGCAAGAGCCAGTGATTTACCACCACCGCCAGCGCAATAATCCACTATTCGGGTGGCCACAGACAGATCGACACTTTCCATCGCGGCCTGACTGGAGCCGTCCTGAAGCTCGACCAGCCCATCGAGAAATGCGCGACTGCGGGCCAGTCGACGCGCACCCTGTGTCACAATTATCGCCGTGTCTGCAATGGGATGCGCCGCGCAGCTAATGTTATCATCGGCCAAAGCGGCAATTGCGCTGTTGCGGACCGCTTTGCGACGGTTGACCCGCAGCATGACGGGCGCGCGCTGGCGCAAGGCGTGTGCTGTCGCCTCTGCCCTCTCGCCCAAAGATGTGCGAAAAAGATCCAGCAGCCATTGAGGCATGTCGCAGGCATCGGCCCCTGCCGGAGTACTTCCCTTGGCCCGTTCTTCTGCGCTCAGCGGCCGGGGGGCGTGGCCCGCCCCGGTAAACAACTCGCTTGGGTCAATGTCAGCGGCGCGCAATGCACCGATCATTCGGGCGCGGCCTGTTTCGCCGCCGCCGAGGCACGCATAGGAGAGCCAGCAGCGCAGCGCCTGAAAAACATGATCGCGTACTGCTGCCCGATCTCCCGAGCCGGCAAAGCGGGACCGACGCGCCCACGCGATCAGGGCCTTTTCGGCAGGTTCGCCACCGGCGATATGATCCAGGATTTCGATAGCGGCCTGGACGCGCGCGCCCGGAGTCACGTCTCGCCTACCTCGCCCGACACTTGAAGAAACCAGTCCAACATATTGATATCAAGACCCAAGACGATAGTTCGGCGACTCGCGTGTGATCTGCACATCATGCACATGGCTCTCGCTCAGCCCCGCGCCGGTGATACGGACAAATTCACAATTGCGGCGCATTTCATCAACCGTACCGCAGCCGGTATAGCCCATTGCCGCGCGCAGACCTCCGACCAGCTGGTGGATGACCGCACCCGCAGAGCCTTTGTACGCAACCTGTCCCTCAATCCCCTCTGGTACCAGTTTATCACTGGCCGCATCCTTCTGGAAATACCGGTCGGCCGATCCTCGCGCCATTGCGCCCAATGACCCCATGCCGCGATACGCCTTGTACGAGCGCCCCTGAAACAGGATCATCTCTCCGGGTGCCTCATCAGTACCGGCAATCATGCTGCCGACCATCGCGCAGGAGGCTCCGGCGGCGATTGCCTTGGCAAAATCGCCGGAAAACTTGATGCCGCCATCGGCGATGATGGGAATATCGCCCGCGGCAGCAACGCAATCCATAATCGCGGTCAGTTGCGGCACGCCGACCCCGGCCACCATGCGGGTAGTACAAATGCTGCCCGGCCCGATTCCAACCTTGACAGCATCGGCGCCCGAATCAATCAAGGCACGCACGGCATCGCCAGTGGCAACGTTTCCGGCAACGATCTGAGCCTCGCCCGCAATCTTGCGCGCGCGCTTGACAGCCTCGGCCACGCCTGCCGAGTGGCCATGCGCGGTGTCGATCACGATCATGTCGCAGCCTGCATCAATCAGGGCCTCGGTCCGCTCGAAACCCGCATCGCCCGTGGTCGTGGCCGCCGCAACACGCAAGCGTCCCAGACGGTCCTTGCAAGCGGAAGGGTTCAGCACTGCTTGCTCTGTATCCTTTAGCGTCAAAAGGCCGGTCAGCTTGCCTTTGCCATCGGTCACGAGCAGCTTTTCGATCCGGCGCGCCTTCATCAGGGATTTGGCCTCTTCCAGATCGGCGGGCTCGTGCAGCATTGCCAGATCGTCCGTGGTCATCATCACACTGACCGGCGTTTTCGCATCCTCGGCAAAGCGCATGTCGCGGTTCGTGACGATCCCTACAACGCGGCCCGTGCCGTCAACGACCGGAAAGCCGGTAACGCGGTACTTTTCCTGCAGCCCCTTGGCATCGGCGAGGGTCTGATCCGGGGTCAGGGTGATCGGGTTATAGACGATACCGGACACGAACCGCTTGACCTGACGCACCTCGTCGGCCTGCGTGGTCACGTCAAAATTGCGGTGGATTACCCCCATGCCGCCCGCTTGCGCCATGCAAATCGCCATGCGCGCCTCGGTCACTGTGTCCATCGCCGAACTGAGCAGCGGGATCGTCAGTGAAATGGATTTTGTGACCCGCGTACGCACATCGGCGGTGCTGGGCAGCACGCTCGACGCGGCAGGAACCAATAGGACATCATCGAAGGTCAAAGCCTCACGAATCTTCATCACGTTTCTCCATGAACAGATCGTTTGGCAACTCCCTATTTCACGGATACTGGCGCTGCGAAAGGCCAAACCGGCTCCAACGGCAAAACGTGGCCTGTGGCAACGCGCATCACGGGTCTGACTGGCAGTGTCATTTCAGACCAAGCATTCCATCATGAGCGCAAAAGGCGCCGGGCGGCTCGAACATTCTGTTGGTCCTTTAGGCCCGCAACTCGGCCCCGACGCCGCCGCAAAACGCATTGCCACGCGCGCGGATCTATCTTGCGACCGGAATCTACGGTTGCCGCCCGTCAATTGCCCTTGGCGCAGCCAGGTCCGGCCACAGCGGTATCCTCTATTATAATAGGTGCTGAAACTGCTGCAGAACCTCACGCTGACACATGACATTGTCGGCATCGATCTGGAAGAACTCGGCAAAGCCTATATATCGGTCTGATGGCAGGTCCATCCTGGCGGCACAGGTGCTGTTGCCTCTGCTCGACATCATCATGCGTGCGCGCCAAGACTGCGTTTCGGATTACCCAGTATTCCTAAATTTTGCTCCGGGAGGCGTCTGGCAGAGCCAAATCATCGAAACAGCCCTCCACCGCGCAACATATGCAAAGAAATTCGGTCTGCTGCGACACTTTATCCGCGACATCCGCTTGACGATGCCGCTCCCCGGTCATAATGTCCGCCTCGCACGCAATAAGGAATGGTCCAATGGAGCGGCTAGTAGTAGGTATCCCGAAAAAGCGCATGGGCCGGTAACCGGACACCCAGAAGGTACCCCATGCGCCCCCGCCAGACCGGGGGTTTTTTTATGCGCGCAAGCGGAATGATGTCATGAACGGAGCAAAATAATGACACGTCAGATGACCGGAGCGAAAATGGTGGTTCAGGCCCTCAAGGACCAGGGCGTGGACGTCGTCTTTGGCTATCCCGGCGGCGCTGTCCTGCCGATCTATGACGAGGTATTCCAGCAAAACGATATCCAGCACATTCTGGTGCGCCACGAACAGGGCGCGGTCCACGCCGCCGAAGGCTACGCCCGCTCGACCGGCAAGCCGGGCGTTGTGCTGGTGACGTCCGGTCCCGGCGCGACCAACGCGGTGACCGGCCTGACAGATGCACTGCTGGACAGCATTCCAATCGTGGTGCTGACCGGACAGGTGCCGACCTTCATGATCGGATCTGATGCCTTTCAGGAGGCAGACACCGTTGGCATCACCCGCCCCTGCACGAAACATAACTGGCTGGTCAAGGATACGGCCAACCTGTCTGCCGTCATCCACGAGGCGTTCCACGTCGCCACCGCAGGCCGCCCCGGCCCGGTGCTGGTCGATATCCCGAAGGACGTGCAATTCGCCTCCGCCACCTACACCTCGCCACAAAAGGTGCGCACCGGCCATTACCAGCCGCAGGTCAAGGGCGATCTGGACGCAATCACCGAACTGGTGGCCGCGATGGAGACGGCCAAACGTCCGATTTTCTACACCGGCGGCGGCGTCATCAACTCTGGCCCGATGGCCAGCCAGCTGCTGCGTGAACTGGTCGAGGCGACGGGTATTCCGATCACATCAACGCTCATGGGCCTTGGCGCCTATCCTGCCAGCGGCAAGGCGTGGCTGGGGATGCTGGGCATGCACGGCCTTTATGAGGCGAACATGGCGATGCATGATTGCGATCTGATGATCAATATCGGTGCGCGTTTTGACGACCGCATCACCGGGCGACTGGACGCCTTCTCGCCCGGCTCGAAAAAGGCCCATATCGACATCGACCCCTCCTCGATCAACAAGGTGATCAAGGCCGACATTCCCGTCGTCGGCGATATCGCCCATGTGCTGGAGGATCTGCTGAAGGTCTGGAAATCGCGCGGCCGCAAGGTGAACAGCGAGAGCATCGCCAAATGGAACGCGCGCATTGACGAGTGGCGCAAGGTTGATTGCCTCAGCTTCAAACAGGACGGCAAGACGATCAAGCCGCAACACGCCCTTTCCCGGCTGGAGGCGCTGACCAAGGGCCATGACCGATATATCACCACCGAGGTCGGCCAGCACCAGATGTGGGCAGCGCAATACATGGGCTTCGAGGATCCGAACCGCTGGATGACATCAGGCGGCCTTGGCACAATGGGCTACGGATTTCCGGCCTCCATCGGGGTGCAGATGGCCCATCGCGACGCGCTGGTCATCAACGTTGCGGGCGAGGCAAGCTGGCTGATGAACATGCAGGAGATGGGCACCGCGATCCAGTTTCGCTTGCCGGTCAAGCAGTTCATCCTCAATAACGAACGCCTTGGCATGGTGCGCCAGTGGCAGGAACTGCTGCACGGCCAGCGCTATTCGCACAGCTGGTCCGAGGCCCTGCCCGATTTCGTCAAACTTGCCGAAGCCTTTGGTGCCAAGGGCATCCGCTGCTCCGACCCCGCCGATCTGGACGATGCGATCATGGAAATGATCAATTACGACGGCCCGGTCATCTTCGATTGCCTCGTGGAAAAGCACGAAAACTGCTTCCCGATGATCCCGTCGGGCGAGCCGCATAACAAGATGCTGCTGGGTGAGGCGTCGACCAAGGACGCCATCGGCTCCAAAGGTGCGGTGATGGTTTAAGAATGATGCCTAACGCCCATCATAGAAAAGATTTTTCGCAGAAAAACCGCGCGCCCGCGGCGCTGCTGCAAAGGAGCTGACATGTCCGCACTGAACATCAAGAAAGGCTCGAACAAGCATTCAGCCTACAATTTGCGTCCCACCTTCTCGGATATCGAGGAATCTCATACGCTGGCCGTCATCGTCGATAACGAGGCCGGCGTACTGGCCCGCGTCATCGGTCTGTTTTCGGGCCGCGGCTACAACATCGACAGCCTCACCGTGGCCGAGATCGACGCCGAGGGACATACCAGCCGCATCACCATCGTCACCACCGGAACACCGCAGGTGATCGAGCAGATCAAGGCGCAGCTGGGCCGCATCGTGCCGGTCCACGAGGTCCACGACCTGACGGTCGAGGGTCCGGCGGTAGAGCGCGAGCTGGCATTGCTCAAAGTGGTAGGCGAGGGCGACAAACGCGTCGAGGCGCTGCGTCTTGCCGATATCTTTCGGGCGAATGTGGTGGATAGCACCCTGAACAGCTTTACCTTCGAGATCACTGGAACGTCCGAAAAAATCGGCGCTTTCGCTGATCTTATGCGCCCCTTGGGTCTTTCGGATCTGGCGCGCACCGGCATCGCCGCTTTGCCTCGCGGCGTCTGACCGCCGCGCCAGCCTGCTGATCGCGCCACGGTCGTCCCATGTAAAAAGCGGACCTGTCAAAGGTCCGCTTTTCCCCATTTAAATCTATTCTGTATCCTTCGTCAGGCGAAGGCAGCCTGCTGCACCTGATTGAACTGGATTACATTTTCAGACCGGCAATTCTCAGAAGCGGTTTTCGGACCCGTCCTTGGCGCTTCGCTATACAGCGCACCTGTGCGCGTAGCGGCCTTTTTCAATTCGACGGACAGTGTGGGATGACTACGACGGGTCACCAAGCGAGGCAGATCAGCAACGCGCATATCGCCCGCATCGCGCAGATCGAATTCCACCAGATCGCCAGCTGACATGGCCGCATCACCGCCAGCTGTGCCACGGTAAAACGCCAGATCCCCATGATCCTCACACCAAATGACCGCGCGGTTTTCGCGCTGATCAGTCCAAAGAACAACTCCGTACATGTATAGTCCCCCAAAATTTCAACTCGGGCGGCACAAAAGGTCTGTACCGTCTGATTGCCGTGATCCTTGCGGCGTGATATCGCCGTCTCGCTCATGGCTGTCCCCTGCAGTCAAAATGTCGTGTTCCGGCCCAGCCGACCATGTTTAAAGTTGCGTCCGTCGATGAATATTTGTGTCACATTGAGAAAAAACTGACGCCAACTAGCGTCAGGCCCCGTGACAATTTGCCCAATCTATGTTGGGACTGCAGATGAGACCATCAAAAGCAATAGTTTAGAGAAAGTCTGCCATGAAACCGCTCGACGCGAGCCACACCTCTCGCGATGCATTTGGCCGAAGGGCGCGCCAGGCCCTACGTCTTGCAGATGACCTGTGCGTCACAGATTATGGGAGTGAGCCCTAATGCCCGGCACCATGACATTCCCCTCAGAGCGCCAGACTGATCCTGCGCAATTGCGGGCTATTTTCGGTGAGAATTTACAGGCGCTCAGCGCCGACTACCCGTCGATTGCGGGGCTTTGCCGGGATCTGGGAATCAACAGAACGCAATTTAACCGCTATCTTAGCGGCGAGAGTTTTCCCCGGCCCGATGTGCTGCATCGCATTTGCCAGTTCTTTGGCACCGATGCCCGCATCCTGCTGGAGCCGGTCGGGGATCTGCGCAGCTCGTCATCGCTCGATCTGCTCGGCCATCCCGCCGTCGCGGGTTTTTTTGGGAGTGCGCCGATTGCCGTGCCTGACGACCTGTTCCCGGACGGCATTTACCGCTTTGTGCGGCGCAGTTTTATCGACGAGGCACAGTTCGTCATCGGGCTGGTGCTGATTCACCGCGAGGACGGCTATACGTTCCTGCGAGGCTACGAGCCGCGCGAAGCGATGCGCGCCCAAGGCCTGTCAACATCACCACGGGACCGCGAATATCGTGGCGTTGTGATGCGCCAGGAAGAGGGCATCATGATCATCGTAACCCACCGCAATTCAATGGCATGCTCATTCAACTTCCTTGCGCGCGAAACGTCATTTCAGCGGAACTTATGGGAGGGTTACGTCACCCGCACCGTGCGCGAAAAGATCAGCGGCATCCGCGCCGCGCGCATGGTGTACGAGCATTTGGGCACCAATACCGGTGCCATCCTGTCCGCTGCACGCACTGCAGGCCTGATCGGGTTACAGGACGTCCCCCCGTTCCACGCGCGCCTGCTCCGGCTGGATCAACCGTTTCGCTAAGAAAGAAAAAGCGCGCAAATCAGTGACGGATGGCGCGCATTCGTCCTGTGTCTGCCGTGGGTCGCAGCCCGCAATAGGCCAGCCGACCGGCCGGTGGCACAATGGACGCCGGCGCTTCAGTCCGCCTCGCTCAACAGACGGTAAAGGTGCCATGTCGCGTGGCCCAGCAACGGCAGAACAATGAAAAGTCCGAGGAAACCGGGTAAAAGCGCCAGAAAAGTCGTTCCTGCGATAAACAGCGCCCATGCCAGCATTGGCACTGGGTGCGATGTGACCACGTCAAAGCTGGTGATCATCGCGGTGACAAAGTCCACCTCCCGGTCCAGCAGCAAGGGCAGTGCAATAACGGTGATCATGTAGATCAGCAGCGCGAACAAACCGCCGACGATGCTCCCGACTGCCAGCATCCCCACCCCCTCGGACGTCAGGTAAATGGCAAAAGACGTCGAAACATTCGTCATCGTCGAAAAGCCCATGAACAGCGCAAAGATCATGTGCGCTATGAAGAACCAGAACAGGAACACCATCACGATAATGACGCAGATCGACGGCAATTGGCGCTGGCTCTGATGGCGGATCACACCGAAAACTGCGCCGGGACGCAGTGGCAGCCCCTTCTCCAACCTGTGGCTCACTTCATACAGACCGACCGCCGCAAACGGCCCGATCAGCGGAAAACTGACGGCCGCGAAGGTCAGCCAATAGGTATGCCCCGTGGCCATCGTCACCCACACCATAAGCCAGCCGATCGCCACATAGACCCCGGCAAATACCAGCGCATAACCGGGAGCCCGCCGCATATCACGCCAGCCCCGGCGCAGTGCCTCGGCCAGCATGGGCAGCGTTGGCGCACCCAAATCCGGAACACCCAGTTCCGGCGCCCTTACCTCCGGCGCTCCTCTACCGGCGAGTTCTGTTTCTTGCATCCCTGCCCTCCTGATCGTAGGTCCGGCGAAACCAATTCCACGCTGCGCCGTTATTGCCTTCAGTGAGCATAGCGAAAGGACCCTGCAAATGTCATCGTCCAAATCCCGAGACGACATCTGGCGCGAGTGGCGCGATCTGGTCAACATGGCGCCGCAACAGCTGGAAGAGTGGTTGACGACCGAGGCTTCCAAGTCGGTGGGGGACAGCGGCACGGGCGAATCCACCGGTCACGCCTCTGGCCGCCGCATCATCGACATCAAGCGCACAAACAAGGATCAGCTGACCGACAGCCAATGGGATCACATGGCCAAAGTCGTTGGCTATATCAAACGCCACATCGCCCAAGGCGGCCCGGCGCAAGACAAGGAGCACTCTGACTGGCGCTATTCCCTGATGAATTGGGGCCACGACCCTCTGGATTAACCGGCATCCAGCGCTGTAATCTCCCGGCTTTTATCTTTCTGAAAATGCTCAGATATCGCGGCCCGAACCGGCCGCAAGCCTAAGATGTCAGTCGCCCTGCGCCTGTGCTCGGCTCTTGCCACTGACGTTCATCGCGAGCGTTGCGGCCATGAACTGGTCCAGATCGCCGTCCAGTACCCCCTTGGTATCGGAGGTTTCGACCAACGTGCGCAGATCCTTGACCATCTGGTAGGGCTGAAGAACGTAGCTGCGGATCTGATTTCCCCATCCGGCATCGCCCTTGGCATCATGCGCCTCGTTGATGGCCGCGTTCCGGCGGTCCAGCTCCATCTGGTACAGCCGCGATTTCAGCGCCTTCATGGCGATGTCGCGGTTTTGGTGCTGGGACTTTTCGGACGATGTCACGACAATCCCGGTGGGATGGTGCGTGATGCGCACGGCGGAATCAGTGGTGTTGACATGCTGTCCGCCCGCACCCGAACTGCGATAGGTGTCGATGCGGATGTCTGACGGGTTCACCTCGATGTCGATGTCGTCATCGACCACCGGATAGACCCAGACCGAGCAAAAGGAGGTATGCCGCTTGGCTGCGGAATCAAATGGACTGATCCGAACCAGGCGGTGTACGCCGCTCTCGGATTTCAGCCAGCCATAGGCGTTGCGACCGCTGATTTTGTAGGCCGCCGATTTGATGCCGGCCTCGTCTCCCGATTGCTCTGACTGCAGCTCTACGGTGTAGCCACGCTTTTCAGCCCAGCGCACATACATCCGCGCCAGCATGTTGGCCCAGTCGCAGGACTCGGTCCCGCCCGCGCCCGCATTGATTTCCAGAAATGTGTCGTTCGCGTCAGCTTCGCCGTTCAGCAGCGCCTCCAGCTCTTTCTTGGCGGCGCGTCTCTTGAGTGCCTTCAGGGCTGTTTCGGCCTCCGTCACGATATCGGCGTCACCTTCGGCGTCACCCATTTCGATCAGCTCGATATTGTCCGACAACTCGGCCTGAATACTGTCATGTGTCTCCAGCGCGTCCACCAACGCCTGCCGGTCCTGCATCAGTTTCTGCGCTTTTGCCGGATCATCCCACAGTTTCGGATCCTCAACGCGCGCATTGAATTCCTCCAGCCTATGCTGGGCGGTTTCCCATCCAAGACGCTGGCGCAACAGCTCCAGCGATGTCTGGATTTCGGTGGTAATGGTCTGAATCTCAGCGCGCATATATGCTTTCCCGGTGGTTTGGCTGCGTGATACCGCAGCGCGACGCGCCGGGCAAGCGCGCCCTGATCGCGCGGTTCTGCCCCTTTGATCAGTAGAGCCCGCCTGAGGACATAGAGCCAAAGGTCGCCTTTTTGCCGACCTGCCCGGTCTGGCCGCTTGAGGTGGTGACGTCGCGCACCTGCTCGTCCTCGCCCTCGCGGAACAGCTCCAGATCGTTGCCCATAGCAAAGCCTCCGTCGAACATCAGGCCAAACATCGGATCTTCGCCATCGCGGAAATATTCAGCGACAACAGTTGGGCCAGATGCGTCATCGGGCAGGCGCGCGCCGGTGCGACGGTCGATTTTGATAAAATGGCCACCGGGCGGGATCGCAAAATCACCCCCACCATATTTGGCCGTGGCCTTGCGCATGAACTGGGTGAAAACCGGCCCGCACATGCCCGCGCCATAGGCGCTGCGGCCAAGGCTGCGCGGCTGGTCATAACCGATATAGCAGCCCGCAACGATATTGCTGGTAAAGCCGATGAACCATACGTCACGCGCATCGTTGGTCGTGCCGGTCTTGCCGGCGACGGGTACGGACAGATTGACATTGCCCGCCGCCGTGCCACGCTCGACCACGCCGCGCATCATCGAGGTCAGCTGGTAAGCGGTGATCGCGTCAATCACCCGCTCGCGGTTTGATACGATGCGCGGGCTGCGCCCCGGCGCGATGGTCGGGTCGTCGCAATCGGTGCAGATGCGCTCATCATGGCGGTAGACCGTGCGCCCATAGCGGTCCTGCACGCGGTCGACCAGCGTCGGCTCCACCCGCTCGCCACCATTGGCGAACATGGCGTAGGCGGCGACCATCTTGTAAACGGTCGATTCCTCGGACCCCAGCGCGTTGGCCAGATAGGGGCCCATATTGTCATAAACCCCAAAACGTTCAGCGTAGGAGGCAACGGTGCCCATGCCCACCTCCTGCGCCAGACGCACGGTCATCAGGTTTCGCGACTGCTCGATCCCCGTGCGCAGCGGCGTCGGGCCGTAATAGCGGTTGGACGAGTTGCGCGGGCGCCACAAGCCCTGCGGCGTGTTCACCTCGATCGGCGCATCGACCACTATGGTCGCGGGGCTGTAGCCGCTATCAAGCGCGGCCGCATAAACAAACGGCTTGAAGCTAGAGCCGGGCTGGCGCTTGGCCTGCGTGGCGCGATTGAACACCGAATGCTGGTAGGAAAAACCGCCCTGCATGGCCAGAACGCGGCCCGTGTTCACGTCCATCGCCATGAACCCGCCCTGCACCTGCGGCACCTGTCGCAGGGTCCAGCGGATGAATTCGCCGTCCTTGGTCATGCGGCGCACATGCACCACCTGCCCCACCTTGAAGGTGTTCTGAAAGTTCTTCGGCAGCCAGCCGATATCCTCGCGCGGGATCACCTGCGGCTCGGCTTCGGATGCCTGGATACCCTCAACGCCGATACGCATTTGCTGATCGCCGATTTCAAGAATAACCGCCGGATACCAATGGCTTTCCAGATCGACATCGCGCGCGACGCTGACATTGGCAAGCGCGGCACGCCATGCCTCCTCGCTCTCCAATGCCTCGGGCGGCAGCGTTTTGCCAGTGCCGCGCCAGCGGCCCAGATTTCGGTCGTATTGCTCCAGCTTGCCTTGCAGCGCGACGGCTGCTTCGGCCTGCATTTCCGGATCAATCGTGGCGCGCACCGTGAAACCGCCCGAGAAGAATTCGCCTTCGCCGAAATCGCGGCTCAGCTGGCGGCGAATTTCGTCCGTGAAATAATCGCGTGGCGGGAGTGCCGCCGAAAATGGCTCAAAATCACCATTCTGAACGCTTTGCAGAGGCTGTGCGACCTCCTCTTCATAAACGGCCTGCGTGATATAACCGTTCTGCTTCATCTCGCGCAGCACGAAATCACGCCGCGTGCGGAGCTTGTCCTTGGCGCGCACCGGGTGGAAATCGCTGGGCGCCTTTGGCATGGAGGCCAGAAATGCGGCCTCATGCGGAGCCAGATCGCGCAGGGATTTGTTGAAATAAGTCTGTGCGGCGGCGGCCACGCCATAGCTGTTTTGCCCCAGGAAGATTTCGTTCAGGTAAAGCTCCAGGATTTTTTCCTTGGTCAGCGCCTCCTCAATCCGGGTGGCCAAGATGATCTCTTTGATCTTGCGCTCGATCTTGCGGTCACCTGACAGAAGGAAATTCTTGACCACCTGCTGCGGAATGGTGGACGCGCCGCGGACGGTCCCCCCGCGTGTCTGAATCGCCTCAATGGCGGCAGCCGCGATGCCGCGCGCGTCATAGCCGCCATGGGAATAAAAATTCTTGTCCTCGGCGGAAATGAACGCTTCTTTCACCAGTTGGGGAATATCCTCAGCCGGGGTAAACAGGCGCCGCTCGCGGCTGAATTCGTCGATAATGCGCCCCTCGCCTGAGAAAATCCGGCTGATCGTGGGCGGCGTATAATTGGCAAGGCTCTGGTGGCTGGGAAGGTCGCGTCCGTAGATGTAAAAGATCGCGCCGATGGTGAGCGCGACCACCATGATACCCATGGTGATCAGGCTGAAGATCGAGCCGAAAAACGTCATTATAAATCTAAGCACGCACGCCCATCCTTCTGGTCCTGTGGGTCATATATGCACCCGCACCGCCGCCGTCAAAACACAAGCGCGGCAGGACTGCGCCGGTATCCGCCCAACTTCTGCGGCGATCACTGCCGCACCAGCCGTGAATTTGCGGCGTCCGCTATTGTCCAGGCCTTGATCGCATCGGCAATCGCCTGCGCCATTTCCGCGCGCCATGCGGGGTCCGTCAGGTTATCCAGATCGCGGTCGCTGGACAAAAATCCCAGCTCCAGCAGGATCGACGGGATGTCGGGCGATTTCAGCACGGAAAAGCTGGCGCTGCGCAAAGGGCGCGAATTGACCGGCAGCCCGGCGTCCTTCAGCGCGACCACCAGCGCACGTGCCATCAGATCGGCCCGTGGCTGCGTCTCCATTCGGGCCAGATCCATCAGAACGTCGGCCACCACGTCGTCGGTACCCGACAGGTCAATCCCGGCCAGCATATCGGCGCGGTTGTGCCGTTCGGCCAGCGCGGCACTGGCGGCGTCGCTGGCATCGGCGCCAAGTTTATAGATTGTGGCGCCGCGCGCCCCCCCCTCGCCCAGCGAATCCGCATGCAATGACAGAAACAGATCGGCGCGCGCGCCGTGCGCTATACTGACGCGCCGCTCCAGCGAGACAAAGCTGTCATCGTCGCGCGTCAGCACCACATCGATATCGCCCACGCGCAGCAGCGCCTCTTTCAATTCGCGCGCAAAGCCCAGCATCAGGTCCTTTTCCAGCGTGCCATCTGCATCGGCGCCAGGGTCGATGCCACCATGGCCGGGGTCCAGCACCACAACAAGCGGCGCGCCGGGCACGCGCGCGGCGGCGGGGCCGACATCGGCAGGCGGCGGCAGGTCCCAGCCGGGCTGCGGATCTGGCACGCCGGCGCCGTCTGCGAACGCCTCGGGCGAGGTATGGACCAGCGTCAGCACCAGATCGGCGCTGCCATCGGCGGCGCCGGTGTTCAGCACCGCATGGACCAGCGCAAAGGGACCGGCCAGTTCCAGCACCATGCGCGACCAGCCGGGACGAAATCCGCCGACGCGTGCAGTGCGCACCAGATCGGTCTGCACCAGCTCCGGCCCCAGCGTGCCGGCCCAGTCAACCTCGCGAAAGTCGATGACGAACCGCTCGGGTGCATCCAGCGTAAAGATCCGAAACGGCACGCCCTGACTGAGCGCCAATTGAATCTGCAGCTCGCCGCGCTTGGCGGTTATGGCGCTGGATTCGGCATTCAGGCGCGCAAGCCCGCCAAAGCCCTCCTGCGCGGTCGCCTGGGATGAAGCCCCGATAAAAAGGGCGGCAAGCGCAAGGCAAAATCTGATCATGTGGTGTCCGGCTCCTGCGGTTTCGCGGCGCACCCTAACAGGAGCCATAGCGGCTGTCCCGCCCCCATCGGCCCAAAATCGCACCCGCCATCACAATCGCGCGGGAGGCTTCGCGCCGGGTTGAATCATAGCACGCCGTGCTCCTAAACTTTGCGCCAAAGCCGCGCGCCCTTACCGGAGACATCTCATGCAATCCTGCCGCACTCTGCCGTCCCGGCCCCTGCTGGCGCGCCTTGCGCTGGCGCTGGTCCTGCTGGCTGCGACCATCGCCCAACCGGCGCGCGCGCTGACGCTGCTGCGCGATCCGGATATCGAATACGCGCTGATGCAACTGGCGCAGCCGATCTTGCAACAGGCCGGGCTGAACGCGAACCGCATGAATGTCCTGGTGATCGACGACCGGCGGCTGAATGCCTTTGTCGCTGACCGGGACACGATTTTTATCCATTCGGGCCTGCTGCTGAAAATGGAAACGCCGCAAATGCTTCAATCGGTGATCGCGCATGAGGCGGCTCATATCGCCAATGGCCATCTGGTGCGCCGCCCGCAAAACATGCGCAACGCACGTACCGCCGCCGGGCTGGGCCTTGCGCTGGCCGCCGCCGCTGGCGCGGTTTCGGGCAATGCACAGGCGGCAGCAGGCATTGCCCTGGGCGCGCAAGGCACGGCGCAGCGCATGTTCTTTGCACACACCCGCGCGGAGGAGAGCAGCGCCGACAGCGCCGGGGTCGCCTATATGGTCCGCGCAGGGCGCGATCCCAGCGGCGCGGTGGCGGTCATGGACATTTTTCGCGGGCAAGAGGCGCTGTCGGCGGCGCGACAAGACCCTTATGCGCGCACCCATCCAATGTCGGCCGACCGGGTGCGCGTGTTGCAGCGCCAGACTGCCGCATACGCAGGCACGCTTCCACCCGGTAACGCAGATCTTTACTGGTTCGCCCGCGCCAAGGGCAAGCTGTCGGCCTTTAGCCGCGATGCAAAATGGACCCTTGGCCGGGCCGGAGAATCGGGCTTTGCCGATGTGGGACACATGCGCGCCGCAATCGCCTGGCACCGCCAGTCAAACCTGAAAAAAGCGCTGGCCGAAATGGACCGCGCCATTGCCCTACGCCCCGATGATCCATTCTATCACGAGCTGCGCGGCCAGATCCTGATGGAAAGCCGCCAGTTCGACGCCGCCACTGCCGCCTATGCGCGGGCGGTCAATACTGCGCCCGACAACGCGCTGGTACTGGGATCCTACGGGCGCGCGCTGGTTGCGCAGGGGCAGTACGGCAAGGCGATGGGGGTGCTGCAAAAGGCGGTCGCCCGCGACGGGCGCGATGCACGCGTGATGCGCGATCTGGCGGTGACCTATGCCAAGACCGGTCAGGGCGGCATGGCATCGCTGGTCACAGCCGAGCGTTATGCGATGATGGGTAAGCTGGAGGATGCCGAAATTCACGCGCGCCGCGCCTCGGACCTGCTGCCCAGGGGGTCAGGTGGTTGGCAACGGGCGCAGGATGTGCTTTCTGCCGCCAAAGCCGCCCGGAAATAGCCCGGACCCAGACCGGCGTTGACTTAATGGAGTATTCCACATGAACCGCACTGCCATTCTGACCGGGGTTGGCGTCATCGTCGCCGGCGCCGCGTTCACCGCGCTGGTCTCTGACAGAACCCCGCCCGCCTATTCGGCCTCTGCCCAGACCGAGACCCGTGAGATCGGCCAAATGAGCGATGAGGAGTTCGGCGCGCGGGTCCGCAGTTATCTGTTGGAAAACCCCGAAGTGATCTTTGAGGCCGCCGCCATCATGGAGCAGCGTCAACAACAGATGCAGACCGCCAATGACGGCGATCTGGTCGCCGCCAATTCAGCGGCAATCTTTGAGGATGGCCATTCCTGGGTCGGCGGCAATCCGGACGGTGACATCACCATTGTCGAGTTCATGGATTATCGCTGCGGCTATTGCCGCCGCGCCTTTCCCGAGGTCGAAGAGCTGATTGCAAGCGATGGCAATATCCGCGTCATAACCAAGGAATTCCCGATTCTGGGCGAGGAGTCGGTCATTGCCGCACGCTTTGCCATCGCGGCGCAGCAAGTGCTGGGCGATGAGCCCTACAAGATGCTGCATGATGCGATGATGTCTTACAAGGGCGACCTGTCTGTCGCCGGGCTCACGAAACTGGCCGAGACGCTGGATCTGGCCAGCGAGAAAATCACTGCCCACATGGACAGCGATGAGGTCAGCGCCGTGATCGCCGCGAACCGCGCGCTGGGAGACCAGCTGCAGATTTCCGGCACGCCGACCTTCATCATGCAGGACCAGATCATCCGCGGCTATGTTCCGCTGGACGGCATGCGCGAGATCGTCAAAGACCTGCGCGGCTGAACTACAGCGCCGTCCCTGAACCGGGCGGCGCTATTCCGCGGCGTCCAGTGCCTCTTGCGCGTCAATCTGCGCGGCCCGCTTTTCCACCTGTTCCACGATGTGGTCGATCATCTGGTCATTGCTCAGCTTGTGGCTTTGCTTGCCCGCCAGATAGACCATGCCGGACCCTGCGCCGCCGCCGGTGAAACCCACATCGGTCATCAGCGCCTCGCCCGGTCCATTGACCACGCAACCGATGATGCTCAGGCTCATCGGTGTGCGAATATGTTCCAGCCGCTGCTCCAGCGCCTCGACCGTCTTGATCACGTCAAAGCCCTGTCGCGCGCAGCTGGGGCAGCTGATAATGTTGACGCCGCGATGCCGCAGGCCCAGCGATTTCAGGATCTCGAACCCCATCTTGATCTCTTCGACCGGATCGGCGGACAGGCTGACGCGGATCGTGTCGCCGATCCCGGCCCAAAGCAGATTGCCCATGCCGATGGCCGATTTGACCGTGCCGCTGATCAGCCCGCCAGCCTCGGTGATGCCCAGATGGATGGGCGCATCGGTGGCCTCGGCCAGCTGTTGATAGGCGGCCGCGGCCATGAAGACATCGGAGGCCTTCACGCTGATCTTGAATTCGTGGAAGTCATTGTCCTGAAGGATGCGGATATGCTCCAGCCCGGATTCGACCATCGCATCGGGGCACGGCTCGCCGTATTTATCCAGCAGGTGCTTCTCCAGAGAGCCGGCGTTCACACCGATCCGGATCGAGCAGCCGTGATCGCGGGCGGCGGCAATCACGTCGCGCACACGCTCGGGGCTGCCGATATTGCCGGGATTGATGCGCAGGCAGGCGGCGCCCGCCTCGGCGGCCTCAATGCCGCGTTTATAGTGGAAATGAATGTCTGCCACGATCGGCACCGGGCTTTCGCGCACAATGTCTTTCAGTGCCTTGGCCGACGCCTCGTCCGGGACAGAGACGCGCACGATATCAGCGCCGACATCCGCAGCCGCCTGAATTTGGGCAACGGTCCCGGCGATGTCGGTGGTTGCGGTGTTGGTCATCGTCTGCACCGAAATCGGCGCGCCGCCGCCAACCGGGACGTTGCCCACATGGATCTGGCGGCTTTGGCGGCGTTCGATATTGCGCCAGGGGCGAATGGGGTTCAGCGACATTGCGGCGGTCCTTCCTCCGGCGGGCGGGCCTGCCGGTTATCGTGTCACTTTGTCAGATAGGATGATCTGGCGCAGGCTTCAATCGCTCAGATATTAGACTGGCTCAGTTTACTCGGTGACAGGCTGCTGCACGCCGGGCTGGCGTTCGGCCAGATTGCCCAGCTCGGCAACATAGCGCTCCAGATCGGAATCCTGTTTCAAATCGGCCAATGTCAGCGATCCGGTCAACCCTTCGGGCGCCAAAGCGAGGCTGGAGGTGACTGCACCGCGCGGGCCTGCCGGTCCGTAATGCTGACCGGCCACCTTGAAGTAGATTGCGCCAGATTCGCCCACGCGCAGCGTCGGCGGCACTTCGGTTTGCGGCACGTCATATGTGTCACCCGCGTTCATGATGCCCTCAAAGATGACACTGCCGTTGGCGGCCCGCACGCGCACCCATGCCGGGCGTACGGCGACCATCTGCACACCGGCTACCGGATCTGCCACAACTTGCGGGCTGATCACCGATGCAAGCGCGGCTTCGATCGCTGTCGGCTCAGAGCGGGGTCCCTCGGCAATGGCGCGAGGGCCGACTGGAAGGGTCGTACTGGGCGCGGTCGTATCCGGCAAAACAGCGCCGGCAAACATCGTTCCCGGCAGCGTGCCACCATTCATCGGGTCAAGAGTCGAGATGGGCCCATCGCGAGCAACCAGAACTGGCACATCCAGCGCCTCGGGACGATAAAGCCGGTCCAGCGTATCACCCTCGGGCGACGGCATCCCGGCGCCCGCAGCGGCCACAACATCCGCGCCATCACCGCCAACAGTGCGGCCGCCGCCGCGCGTATCGGCCAGTGGGTCCAGATCGGCCAATACTTCGGGCGTATTTTCCACCGGCGACACCTGCACGCGCTGCACTTCGTTCAACACGCTCCAGCCGCCATAGCCGATGGCGGAAATCAGCGCGATCAACACCGCGACCGAACCGATTGCCCCCGGTTCAATCCGCGACAGAATACTTTCGCTGGCAGGAACATACGGCATGCTGGGCGATGTCAGACGCGCATCCCCTCGCCCCGCCACGCGCGTCAGCGGCGCATCGCTGCGACGCACCGACGATGCGGCGGCAGACATACCGTGCGCGGTCGAGAATCCGCTTTCGGTGCAAAAGGCGACAAAGGCCCGGTCAGGATCCATCCCCAGATACCGCGCGTAGGAGCGTACATAGCCGGGAATAAAGCCAGGAGTGTCAAAGGCATCGGGGTTGGCATTTTCAATGGCAGCGACATAGCTGGCCTTGATCCGCAATTCGCGTTCGACATCAAGCAGCGATTTGCCCATCGTCGCTCGTTCTCCGCGCATCAGATCGCCGAGGCGCAGATCGAAAGAGTCAAAACCGCGCGGCTCCGCCTCCGTGGTTGCGGTGCCTCGCGAAAACCGACGCAAAATCATGCAAACTGCCCCTCAATGTCGATAAGCCTGGGTCGATACGTCACGATTCGACCGTGCCCTTTGTTTTCAGGCAAACTAGCATACCGCAAGCGCATTTGCACGATTTCAGGTGTCACGCACTCATCTCGGCGCGATTCAGCGCACAGTGACTCCAGAGATCATCCATGGCGTGCACCAATTGATCAATCTCGCCGGGGCCATGCACCGGCGACGGGGTAAAGCGCAGCCGCTCGGTGCCGCGCGGCACCGTGGGGAAGTTGATCGGCTGCACGTAAATACCATGCCGTTCCAGCAACATATCGCTCAGTTTCTTGGTGTGTTTGGGATCGCCCACGATGACCGGAACAATGTGGCTTCCATGGTCAATCAATGGCAGTCCCAGCCCCTTGAGCCGCAGTTTCAGGATCTTTGCCTGGGTCTGATGCTGCGCGCGCAGGGTCTGATCGTGTTTCAAAAACGCAACACTTGCCGCCGCTCCGGCGGCGATGGCAGGGGCCAGCGATGTGGTAAAGATGAACCCCGGCGCATAGCTGCGCACCGCGTCACACATCCGTGCGGAGGCCGCAATATAACCGCCCATTACGCCGTAGCCTTTGGCCAGCGTGCCATTGATAATGTCAATCCGGTGCGCCAGACCGTCACGTTCGGTCACGCCGCCGCCGCGCGGTCCGTAAATGCCGACCGCATGAACCTCGTCTATATAGGTCAGCGCGCCAAATTCGTCAGCGGCATCGCACAGCTCCTTGATCGGGCCGAAATCGCCGTCCATGGAATAAACCGATTCGAACGCCACCAGCTTGGGCGCGGCAGGATCATCAGCGGCCATCAATTCGCGCAGATGCTCCACGTCATTATGGCGGAAAATACGCTTGGAGCCGCCATTTCGGCGCACGCCCTCAATCATGGATGCGTGATTCAATGCGTCCGAATATATGATCAGGCCCGGAAACAACTTGGGAAGGGTCGACAGCGTAGCGTCATTGGCGATGTAGGCGCTGGTGAACAGCAGCGCCGCTTCCTTGCCGTGCAGATCAGCCAGTTCGGCCTCAAGTCGCTTGTGATAGACGGTAGTTCCAGAAATATTGCGCGTCCCGCCCGATCCGGCGCCGGTGGCGTCAATTGCCTCGTGCATGGCGGCCATAACTTCGGGATGCTGGCCCATCCCCAGATAATCGTTACCGCACCAGACGGTTATCGGCCTTTCGGTGCCATCGGGGCAATTCCACGTGGCATGCGGAAACTGGCCCCGGCGTCGTTCGATATCGATAAACGTGCGATAACGGCCTTCGCCATGCAGGCGATCCAGAGCTTCATTCAGCTTTGCCGTGTAATCAATGGGCTGATTCAACGGGCTTCCTTTCCTTGGTCGTGGCCGGCAGGAAACGCGGGCCCGGCGGCATATTCGTGCCGCCCCTTGGTTCATACCTACTGATATAGCCAGTGGCATTTTCTTGCAACAGGCTACACATTGCCGCGCCCTGCATTGATTTGCATCAAGCGAACGGGTGCATTTCCGTGCCGCGGCCGGCCCCCATCTGGACAGCGCGGCCGTGCATGTTAGTCTGCCCCAAAAATGCCACGCTGAGGTGCACCGATGTCCCTGACCGCCGTTCTGACCCGTATTGATGAGCAGATGCCGGAGGCGACCGAGCGACTGCTGGACTTTCTGCGAATCCCGTCGATTTCGACCGACCCGGCCTATGCAGGCGCCTGCCAGGACGCCGCCGACTGGCTGGTGGCGGATCTGCAAAGCATTGGCATCACTGCCGAAAAGCGCAAGACGCCCAAGCACCCGATGGTGGTCGGCCACGCCGGGCAAGACGCGCCCGAGGACGCACCCCATCTGCTGTTTTACGGCCATTACGACGTGCAGCCGGTCGATCCGCTGGAACTGTGGACGCGCGATCCCTTCGATCCGGCGGTCGAGCAGACGCCCAAGGGCGACGTTATTCGCGGACGCGGCACCAGCGATGACAAGGGCCAGTTGATGACCTTTGTCGAGGCCTGCCGCGCGTGGCGCGAGGTGCATGGCGCCCTGCCCTGCCGCATCACATTTTTCTTTGAAGGAGAGGAGGAATCAGGCTCGCCCTCGCTGGTCCCGTTCATGCAGGAAAACGCCGAGGAGCTGCGCGCCGATATCGCGCTGATTTGCGACACCGGGCTTTTTCAGTCGAAAACCCCCGCGATCGTCACCATGCTACGCGGCATGACCGGCGAAGAGGTCACCATCACTGGCCCGGACAAGGATCTACATTCGGGCTTTTTTGGCGGCCTAGCCGCCAACCCGATCCGTGTGCTGTCAAAGATTCTGGCTGGCCTACATGACGATTCGGGCCGCGTTACACTGCCAGGGTTTTACGACAATATCCCCGATCTTTCGCCCGAAGTCCGCGCCCAATGGGAAGGACTGGGTTTTGATCACGCCCGTTTTCTCGGTGATGTCGGCCTCAGCCAGCCCTCTGGCGAGGATGGGCGGATGCCGCTTGAGATGATCTGGTCCCGCCCCACCGCCGAAGTCAACGGCATCCAGGGCGGCTATACTGGCGATGGGTTCAAGACCGTGCTGCCCAGCCAGGCCAGCGCCAAGATCAGCTTTCGTCTGGTCGAGGGTCAAGACCCGATTGCCGTCCGCGACGCCTTCCGCGCCTACGTTCAGGCCGCGTTACCAGTTGATTGCTCTGCCACGTTTACCGACCACGGCGCCAGCCGCGCAGGTATTATGGACATCTCCGACCCCGCCTTCGAGGCGGCGCGCGCCGCGCTGTCAGAAGAATGGCCCGAAGAGGCCGCTTATGTCGGCTGTGGTGGGTCCATCCCCATCGCCGGACATTTTGGCGAAATCTTGGGCATGACCGCAATGCTGATCGGCTTTGGCAAGGATGACGATGCTATCCATTCTCCAAACGAGAAATACGATATGGAAAGTTTTCACAAAGGCACCCGCAGCTGGGCTCGGATTCTGAACGCTCTATGCTGCTCCCGAGCGACAAGTGACCACGCGAATACATGAATGATACTGCCATCGTTAATTCATTTATTAACGCTATATCCGAAGGCTAATAGGAGCGATCAGAACCTATTTAAAGTGTCTTGGTGAACCGCGTACAATCGCATGACTGGGAGGCAACGAACGGTGCTATGTGTTGCGCGACCAGGCCAGGCAACGCGTGACCTTCACTTGTTTTCAACATCTGATAACTGTCCGACAGGCAGGAAGTCGCAAAGAGGTCTAGCTGAGCCAGCTTTTGAGGGTGAGACATCTGATGATATGGTTGATCACATCGTTGTTGAGCGAGACGCGTTGCCAACGGACGCCCTCTATCACGATCCGTAGGCGAGATCGCGCAAATTTGGCCAGATAGGGTCGGCGGACATGGTCGGCTGGATGCCCGCACAAACGCCGACACAGACACCCAGCACTTACACTTTGACGAAGATCCGAGGGATGTGAGCAGTCCCAAAATGATATGGGTATTTCATGGGGTGGATCGGCAGAAAGCCGAGTTTACCTGGCAAAGCCAATGATGACGGGCTGAGAGACTGACCGTCAGGAGGCTGGCGCATAGCAAATTAATATTATTATTATCAATAGGTTGCAATTTTCTAAAATTTGACTGTGTGGCAAACTTTGTCGCATTCGCTTGTGCCTGCAATACTGGTTGCAGGAGGGCGAGCTGGACGTTGGCGAACCTTCTTGATGATTGCGCGGTGATCAGGCCGGGCTGTTGTCTCTCATCGCACCAGTTTTCTTCGTGGCTTCTTCCGTTGCCGCTGCCGCGGCCGCTCCCCTTCGCCCTTCCAGCGATCGACCTGCTCCTGCGCGTGCTCTGAGACGTCCTCGGGCGCCTTGGCGTGTTTGAGCATCGGGCGGCGGTTGGTGGCGGTAGCGAAGCGGCCGAGTTCAAAAAGCATCTTTTCAACCTGTTCAGGCGCGTATTCCTCGAGCCATTCGTGTCAGGCGTCGAAGGTCTCGGCGATGGCCATTCGGGCTTCGCGCTGGACCTTGTCGTCCTGATTGCCGACCGAGGCCATCGCTTTCGCCATGCGACGTTCCATGTGCTTTGCCTACTGCGGAATGGAGCCATCCTGCGAACTCGGAGACGGCCGAAAAGTATTTCTGGAGAGCGCTATGGCGACAGCCATGCAATTGGAATATCTGAGTTAATCAAGAGTCTCTCTGATGGAATCAGTGACAAAAGTGCTGAAACACAAAGCGATCAGCCTGCGATTCAACTTGCAGACTGTGAGATTGAACTTGCTGTAACAGCTTCGGTGTCCGGTGCAGGTCAACGCTTGGCCTGGCCTTCCCGCCGCGATTGCGCGCCATTGACATAAATCCGGCTTCGCTCGCCATTTACAATTGCGGGGGAGTTGCGGATTTAGTCTGACTGAACAGACGTCACCACATTCCCCATTAACCGAACAGCACAGCCCCCCGGACCAAAGCGCCGCGCCCATACCGCGGCGAAAATTTATTGCAAATCTTAATTTGCACGGAAATGCGGCACGCCAAGATACCGTTACGCAAGCGCCAAACACAGCATCCCGTAACTGCCTGTGATCGCTGTATTTTCGAAGGCCCCGCGCTGTTCGTTGACGAACCGAAATCTCACGACTTTTGGCTCGCGAAGAACTGGGTGGCTTTTTAAAGACGTCGCTCTCCTCCTTGAGGATGCGGTTCTCGCGCCGAAGCCGTTCATCTACCGCACAAGCTCGCGATCCCCGGGCGATACCCCATCCGTGTCGCGGTGCGCAGTCACGCATTTGTTCAGCGTTGAAAACCCAACGCCCAGATCATCCGCAACTTGCGGCCGCGTCAGCCCGCTGGTTAGCGCAATTCGCACCGCATCCTTGCTGAATTCATTCGTTCTTCCCGTGCCCATAGTTCGTCTGTTTGTTGCAGTAAATGCTATCAAAGGAGCGGCATCAAACCGCGACAGGTCCACCTTGGTCATGGATCAGTTCTGACCACCGAGCGCTACTATCTTCGCTACCTGACTCAAGAGCAGCAGAAGCGCATCCGCAGGGACAGTTTCAACGGGTTGTAGGCTGCCATTTTTCAGTATTGATCAGCATGAGCTCCGCCAAGTGTGCGGGGCTTTTTGCATTTTTCGGGCGCAGGGCCCTCGATTGGCTGGCTTACCGGCAAGCGAGATTTGAGCGTCGGTCTGGGCGGCCGGGTGGCATAGTCAGTGTAAGGAGCGCCAACATCTCGGCATAGTATGCCGACTTTGGGTCCAGTTCGCAAAATGGGACCGCTATACCAGCGAATCCAGCAAGGAAACATTATCACTTGAATTCAACAGCTTAGTGGCGGAGAGACAGGGATTCGAACCCTGGGAAGGCTTGCACCCTCAACGGTTTTCGAGACCGCCCCGTTCGACCACTCCGGCACCTCTCCGCGGGGGTCTGGTGAGTGCGTTTAGTTCGGTTTCATGAGAGGGGCAAGGTTGAATTCTGAAAATCTCATGCTTATTTGCACGGAGTTGAAACGAGGTGGATTTTTGCCTGTCAGCTACGGCTCCGTGCGTGCCGGGCACGCAAATTAAACGGATTGTCTGCATTATAAGCCTTGCCAGTTTCACAACGGGTCGGATTTCACCCAAGTGTTGGTTAAAGCTTGAGCGGACAAGCTTTTGCAGTGTGCCCGGCCATACTGATCATACGCGAACCCGACTTGATGACTTCTGTTCTGTAACTGAGAAACTGACGCTCCCTCATAAACTCGCCCGCAAAGGCTAAAGCTCAAGGGCGCACAGCCGTTGTTTAAAAAAAGCGGCCTAGCCCTTAACATGCCCCTTTAACCGCGCCGCAATGCATCCTATGTTAATGATGTCCTTTAGGGGACTATGGACATAAACGCGCTCGTAATAAGCGGATCGGACCCGGGGGCGGTACCCGGCGACTCCACCAATCACCCTTCATTTGGGGGCGGATCGGGGTCGAAATAGGATCGACGAACGTCTAAAGGGGTTTTGCTTTGTCTCGGCGGGGTGCCACCGTATCGGCCCGAAAAGTACAATTGCAAATGACAATCGTGCTCCAGTAGCGATGGCCGCGTAAGCGGTCGGAGAGACTGAAAACTAAGTCCTTGCGCCTAGCAGCGTAAGGCGGGGTTCGCAGGCACCTGGCAACAGAAGCCTGCACTTTATCCCACATCACATCCACAGCACTGCGTTGACACGCGCCGAGCGCCGTATGACAGATCATGCGGATGCAGCGCGAGAGGCCGATGAACGCAGGTAAGTTATGCTGATTTGCTGCGCTGTTTCGCCCGGATCGAGCTGCTGTCCTTTGGCGGGCCTGCGGCGCAGATCTCTTTGATGCAGGCCGAACTGGTCGAGCGGCGCGGCTGGCTGGACCAGCGTCAGTTTCTGGGCGCGCTCAGCTTTTAGATGTTGATGCTCGGCCCCGAGGCGATGCAGTTCGTCACCTATGCACGATGGAAGCTGCGCGGCGTCTGGGGCGGGCTGATCGCCGGGCTGTTGTTCATGTTGCCGGGCGCTGCCGTGCTCGCCGCACTGGCATTGTCCGAAAAAACACCCGGTCTGCTGATCCTTGTCAAGCAATTCGTCGCCATGCTGGCCGGTTTTCGCGAAGGCGGCATCGAGACGGCATTGCTGTCCGGCGTGCTGGCGCTGTGGGTGACGTTTGTGCTGTGCTTTCTGTGGATCTTCACCGGCCCGCCCTATCTGGACCGGATCCTGGCGCAGCCCCGCCTGCGCGGCGCAAATGCCGCGATATCGGCGGTGGTGGTCGGGGTCATCGCCAACCTGTCGTTTCGGTTCGCGCTGGATGTCCTCTTTGGCCGGATCATCAGCACCCCGTTCGGCGCCGTTCCGGTCTGGGCAACGCTGTCCTGGACCGCCGCCGCGCTGACCGGCCTCGCTGCCATTTTGATGGTCGCATTACGCACGCCGATGCTGCCTGCACTGGCCATGATGGCGCTGGCGGGCGCTGCTGCGCACTGGTGGGCGTGAGCCTGCGCAGGGGTCTTTTACTTTCCTCCGAATCCCCTATTGTGAGGTGGATAAAAATCGAGGGCGCGGGATGGCTGGAACAATCGACTACGGCAATCTGATGCACCGGGCCATGCGCGGCCTGATTCAGGAAGTGTTGGAAGGCGTTCAGGAAAATGGACTTCCCGGTGCGCACCACTTTTTCATTACCTTCGACACCAACCACCCCGAGGCAGCATTGGCCGATTGGCTAAAGCAACGTTACCCCAATGAAATGACCGTCGTCCTGCAACACTGGTATGACAATCTGGAAGTCGGGAATGAGGGATTTGGCATCACACTGAATTTTGGCGATGCACCCGAGAGCCTCTTTGTTCCTTATGATGCGATCCAGACCTTCGTGGATCCGTCCGTCGAATTCGGCCTGCGGTTTGAAAAACAGGTCGGCGACGCCAGCGAGGAAGAGAGCGAAGACCAGGATGACGAAAGCGCGGAAAAGCCCGCCGCCGATATCGTCAGCCTCGACAGCTTTCGCAAGCACTGATCGCAGGGCCGCGCGTCACGCATTGAATTTTCCGCGCAGGGAGGTAAGACAGGGGCAAACCTGACCTGAGGAGTCCTCTGCATGAGCCGGACCGAAATCACAACCCGCACCGAAACCGACAGCTTTGGCCCGCTTGAGGTGCCATCGGACAAGTACTGGGGCGCCCAGACCCAGCGCAGCATTCACAATTTCCCGATCGGCTGGGAGCGCCAGCCAATTGCCATCGTCCGCGCCCTCGGCGTGATCAAGAAAGCCTGCGCCCAGGCCAATCTTGAATTGGGCAAACTGGACGAGGCCCGCGCCGATGCCATCATCGAGGCCGCGACCGAGGTGATCACCGGCGAGCTTGACGACAACTTCCCGTTGGTGGTGTGGCAGACCGGATCGGGCACGCAGTCCAACATGAACGCGAACGAGGTGATCGCGAACCGCGCCATTGAAATCATGGGCGGCGTGATCGGATCGAAAGACCCCGTTCATCCCAACGATCACGTCAACATGGGCCAGTCCTCGAACGACACATTCCCCACCGCCATGCATCTGGCCGCCGCCATGTCCGCGCATGGCGTTACCCTGCCCGGCCTCGAAAAACTGCACGATGCGCTGGAAAAGAAGTCGCAGGAGTGGGATCACATCATCAAGATCGGCCGCACCCACACGCAGGACGCCACCCCCCTGACCCTGGGTCAGGAATTCTCCGGCTACACCCATCAGGTTGCCATGGGGATCGAGCGGATCAAGGACGCGCTGGGCCGTATTTACGAGCTGGCGCAGGGCGGCACCGCCGTCGGCACCGGGCTGAACACCACGCGCGGCTGGGGCGAAATGGTTGCCGCCAACATGGCCGAAATCACCGGTCTTCCGTTTGTCACCGCCCCCAACAAGTTCGAGGCGCTGGCCGCCCATGACGCGATGGTCGAAATCTCGGGCGCGTTGCGCGTGGTCGCAGGCTCGCTCTTCAAGATCGCCAACGACATCCGCTTCCTCGGCTCCGGCCCTCGCTGCGGTCTGGGCGAGCTGATCCTGCCCGAGAACGAGCCGGGCAGCAGCATCATGCCGGGCAAGGTCAACCCGACGCAGTGCGAGGCGCTGACGCAGGTCTGCGCGCATGTCATGGGCAACGACGCCGCCGTCGGCTTCGCCGGATCGCAGGGCCATTTCGAACTGAACGTCTACAAGCCGATGATGGCCTATAACGTGCTGCAATCCATGCAGCTTCTGGGTGACGCGGTATCAGCCTTTACCGATAATCTGGTCGACGGGCTGGAGGCGGACGAGGCCCGCATCGACAAGCTGATGCGCGAATCGTTGATGCTTGTCACGGCGCTGGCGCCCGAAATCGGCTATGATAACGCCACCAAGGTTGCGAAAACCGCGCACAAGAACGGCACCACCTTGAAAGAAGAGGCGATTGCGCTCGGCTTTGTCGACGAGTCGACGTTCGACCGCGTCGTGCGCCCCGAAAACATGGTCGGGCCCAAGTGACCGACGCGCCAATCAACCTGAACCGTGCGCGCAAACAGCGCGCGCGGGCGGATGCCAAGACGCTCGCGGATGAAAACGCTGTGCGCTTTGGCCGGACCAAGGCGCAGAAAAAGCTGGAGCAAGCCAGGTCGGACAAGGCCGCCAAGGATGTAGACGGCCACAAGCGCGAACCATGAGTCCAGCATGACAAACCGGCCCGCCAAACACTCGCTCACCTTGCGCGGACACCGCACGTCAGTCTCGCTGGAACCGGAGTTCTGGCAGGCGTTCCGCGCCATTGCAGACAGCACCGGCATGCCGATTAACGCGCTAGCCGCTAGAATCGATGCCGAACGCGGCACCGATCTGGGCCTTGCCTCGGCCATCCGGCTGCACGTCTTGCGCCACTACCGCGCTGCGGCGGAAAAAGGCGCGTTATAGGCCACCCGCATGGACAAGCCGACCGCGCGCGGGCATGTTTGCCGCCACGCGCATCCAAATCAAAAGGCTCCTGCCCCCGTGACCGCCCTGACCCTCGCCAAACCCGGCGATCTTGACAGAATACTGCCACTGATCGCCGCCTACCACGCCGAAACCGGTATTGCGCAGGACGATGCCGGGCGCCGCTCGGCTGTGGCGCCGCTGCTGGATGGCTCGCCGCATGGCGCGATTTACATTGCTGGGCCGGTGCGCGCGCCCATCGGCTATGCCATGATCAGCTTTGGCTGGTCGCTGGAGTTCGGTGGATTGGACGGCATCCTTGATGAAATTTACATCCGTCCCGGCGTGCGGGGGCGCGGTATCGGATCGGACATGCTGGCCGCGCTGCCGCGCGCGCTGGCTGGTGCAGGGCTGCGGATGCTCCACCTCGAAGTTGCGCGCGGCGACGCAGACGCCCGCGCATTCTACGAGCGCATGCACTTCATGGCGCGCGAAGATTATATCCTGATGTCGCGCAAATTATGAGGCCATGGCGCGATGCAAAAGCTGCGCCACCTAAGCAAGTGCGGCGTAGCTAATCGGACCCCATCTCATTGATGGCGTGTCGCAATTGGCGACACGGTGCACCCTGCCCGAGCAGCCGCCCGAAATTATGCAGCCATAAATTGCAAGCGGCACCGATTTTCTGCAACATTAACATGCATCAATCACGGCGGGCATACATAAGGATATAGCAATAGCCAGAAGCCGCGACAGTCCGTGGTTTTGCTCCATAGATACATGGCGGGTTCATATTTGCCAAAGGACGGAAAATGAATTTGAACAGGTGGTTTGTCGTGGTGGCCCTGGCTGCCGTGTTGGCTCTGGTCGGCTATTTTGCATGGCAAAAACTCGCGCCGTCCGCACTGCCCGCAGGTATCGCGTCTGCCAACGGGCGGATCGAAGCCGAGCGGTTTGATGTTGCAACCAAACTGCCGGGGCGCGTCGCGGCCAACCTTGTCGCCGAGGGAGACATGGTCGAGGCGGGTCAGCTTGTTGCGCAGATGGACGCAGTGGAATTGCAGGCCCAACTGGACAAAGGCAAGGCGACAGTAATTCAGGCCGAACAGGGCAAATTACAGGCAGAAGCGCAGCTGGAGTTGCGCCGGGCCGAGCTTGGCTTTGCCGAACTGGAATATAATCGCGCCGCGACTTTGGTCGAGCGCGAGGCCGTTTCGCAGGAAATGGCCGATCGCCGCCGCGCATCCCGCGACATTGCAACAGCGGCGGTTGGCGCCGCCGAGGCTGCTGTCGCGCAGGCCGGGGCGGTTATCGCGTCGTCACAGGCCGTTGTCCGGCAGCTTGAGGCGATGCTGTCCGATGCAGATCTGTTCGCGCCGCGCGGCGGGCGTGTGCAGTACCGTCTGGCGCAAGAGGGCGAGGTACTGCCTGCCGGCGGCAAGGTCGTGACGATTACCGATCTGACGGATATCTACATGACGATCTTCCTGCCCGCGCGCGATGCGGGATTGTTGCAGATGGGCGACGAGGCGCGGATCATCCTCGACCCCATCCCCGACTACGTAATCCCGGCTTCTGTGACCTTCGTTTCAAGCACTGCTCAGTTTACGCCAAAATCGGTCGAAACGTCCGAAGAGCGCGACAAGCTGATGTTCCGCGTCAAACTGCAACTGCCCCATGACCTGCTGGTGAAATTTCAGGATCGCGTCAAGGCGGGCGTGGCCGGTATTGGCTATGTCCGATCTGATCCGTCCGTCGCATGGCCGTCGCAACTGGATGTGGCGTTGCCGGAATGACCGCCGCTGTTGCCAGCGTCAGCGGGCTACGCCAGTCATACGGCGCGGTCACCGCACTTGATGATGTGACACTGGACATTCCCGCCGGGTCCATGGCGGGGTTGATCGGGCCTGATGGCGTTGGCAAGTCGACGCTTCTGGCCATCGTGGCCGGCGTGCGCGAGATTCAGCAGGGCACGGCGCATGTGCTTGGCGGCGATATCGCGGACGCCGCGCATCGCCGGGCTTGCAATCATCGCATTGCCTTCATGCCGCAGGGTTTGGGCCGCAACCTCTACCCGACGCTGTCGGTCTCTGAGAATCTGGATTTCTTTGGGCGGCTCTTTGGTCAAGGCGAGGATGAGCGCGCCGCGCGTATCAAGGACCTATTGGCGGCCACCGGCCTCAGCCCGTTCGCGGACCGCCCGGCGGGCAAGCTGTCAGGCGGAATGAAACAAAAGGTTTCGCTTTGTTCGGCGCTCATCCACGACCCCGACCTTTTGATCCTGGACGAGCCTTCAACAGGCGTCGACGCGCTGGCGCGTGCGCAATTCTGGGATCTTATCGACAGCATCCGCCAAGATCGGCCGTCGATGAGCGTCATCGTCGCCACGGCCTATATGGACGAGGCCGAGCGTTTTGACTGGATCGCCGCCATGTCGGACGGGCGCGTGATTGCGACCGGATCGCCCGACGAAATCCGCAAAATATCGGGCGAAACGACGCTGGAAAAAGCGTTCGTCGCGCTGCTTCCCGAGGCCATGCGCAAGGGGCATGTCGAGGTGGTCGTTCCTCCGCGCAAGGTGGCCGATGGCCCGCCCGCGATCGAGGCCGAAGGCCTGACCAAACGGTTCGGCACCTTCACCGCCGTGGACAATGTCGAGTTTCAGATCGCGCCCGGCGAAATCTTTGGCTTTCTGGGCTCGAACGGATGCGGCAAGAGCGTCACGATGAAGATGCTGACGGGCCTCATTCCGGTAACAGAGGGGCGCGCGCTACTGTTCGGCCAGACGCTGGACCCGGACGATATGGCGACGCGATTGCGCGTAGGATATATGTCGCAGTCCTTCTCGCTCTATTCCGAATTGACTGTGCGGCAAAACCTGGATCTGCACGCCGAGCTTTACCGTTTGCCCATCGCCGAACGCGCCCCACGCGTTGCGGAAATGCTGGCAGCTTTCGATCTGCAAGACGTGGCGGACCAGCGCCCCGGTAACCTGCCGTTGGGCATCCGCCAGCGCCTGCAACTTGCCGTGGCGGTGATACACAAACCCGAGGTGCTGATCCTTGACGAGCCGACATCCGGCGTCGATCCGGTAGCGCGCGATGCCTTTTGGCAGTACCTCATCGCGCTGTCGCGCAAAGATGGCGTGACGATCTTCCTGTCGACCCATTTCATGATCGAGGGCGAGCGCTGCGACCGGATTTCGTTCATGCATGCAGGCCGTGTTCTGGCTGTGGGCACGCCAGATGAATTGATCGCCTCGAAGGGCGAAAGCACTCTGGAGGCCGCATTCGTCAGTTATCTTCGCGAGGCGACAGACACTGCCAGAGATGCCTCTGAAGGCGCGTCACGGCCCACGCTTACCAAAGCGCCAAGACAGGCGCGCCGGTTCGACATCATGCGGCTCTGGGCGTTCGCCCGGCGCGAAACGACCGAGATCCTGCGCGACCCCATGCGGCTGGTTTTCGCGTTTATCGGCCCGATTTCGGTGATGCTGACGGTCGGTTACGGCATTTCATTCGACGTCGAGGATCTGCCCTACGCCGCGCTGGACCGCGACCAGACCGCCGAAAGCCGTGAGCTGCTGGAGGCGTTTGCCGGCTCTCGCTATTTTCAGGAACGCCCCCCGGCCTTCAGCGGCGGCGAGATGGATGCGCGCCTGAAAAGCGGCGAATTGGCGCTTGCCATCGAAGTGCCGCCCGGCTTTGGCAAGGCGTTACTAAGACAAGAACAGCCCGAACTGGAAATCACCATAGACGGCGCCATGCCGTTTCGCGGCGAGACGGTGCGCGGCTATGTTCAAGGCCTCGCGCTCAGCTATTTTTTTGATCAGATCGAGCGGAAACAGGGCCGCGCGACAGACCCGACCGCCGCAGGGCTGGCCACGCGGTTCAGCTATAATCAGGCGTTCAAAAGCGTCTTTGCGGTGGTCCCGTCGGTGATCATGCTGACGCTGATCCTGATCCCGGCGGCGATGACCGCGATGGGAATCGTGCGCGAAAAGGAAACCGGCTCTATCGCCAATTTCCGCGCAACCCCGGTGACGCGGACAGAGTTTCTACTGGGCAAGCAACTGCCCTATGTGACGATATTTTTCCTGAGTCTCTTCACACTTCTGGCGCTGGCGTATTTCATGTTCGGCGTGCCTGTCACCGGCTCAATGACGGCTTTGATCGTCGGCTCGCTTATATATCTGTTCGCGGCGACGGGTTTCGGGCTGCTGGTGTCGACCTTCACCCAAACGCAGGTCGCGGCGATCTTTGCGGCGATCGTGATCGCGCTTGTCCCCTCGGTCAGCTTCTCTGGCCTCTTGGTGCCGGTGTCGTCGCTTTCCGGCATCGGGCGGTTGACCGGCCTCGCCTTCCCGTCCTCCTGGTATCAGCAGATCAGCGTTGGCACCTTTACCAAGGGCCTTGGCTTTGCCGATCTGTGGCACAATTTCGCGGCTCTGGCGTTCTTTGCGCTGCTGTTTATCGGTCTTGCGGTCGCTGTGCTGAAAAAGCAGGAGAAGTGAGGTGGCGCAGTGGTTTGCAAACATCTGGCGTCTGGGCCTGAAGGAGCTGCGCAGTCTGGTGGCCGATCCGGTTATCGTGCTGCTCATCATCTATATCTTCAGCTACGCGGTTTACGCCGTCGCAACCGGCGCCAAGCTGGAGGTGGAAAACGCCGCCGTCGGCTATGTCGATCAGGACCGGTCCGAGCTGAGCGGACGTATTCTGGGCGCAGTCCTGCCGCCGGAATTCGAGGAGCCTCAGGAAGTCGCTGCAGACGAGGCTGAGGCGGCGCTCAACAACAGCCGCTTTGTCTTTGTCCTGACCTTTCCACCCCGGTTCGAGGCCGATGTGCTGGCGGGACGGCAGCCGGAAATTCAGCTTGTCGTCGATGCGACCGCAATGGCGCATGCCGGCAACGGGGCCGTGTTCCTGCGCCACATTATTCAGGAGGAAGTCGCGAAATTCGTCAGTCGCAAGGGCGACGCGACGGTCTTGCCGATCGATCTGGTCGTCCGCGCTGCGTTCAACCCGAACCTGAATTCGTCATGGTTTTCATCCATCATGCAGGTCATCAACAACGTGACAATCCTATCGGTCCTGCTGACCGGCGCCGCGCTGATCCGCGAACGCGAGCACGGCACGATTGAGCATCTTCTGGTGATGCCGGTCACCCCGTCCGAAATCATGGTCGCCAAAATCTGGGCAAACGGGCTTGCTATTGTCGCGGCCGCAATCCTATCACTTTTGTTCGTAGTGCAAATGGTTCTGAGCGTGCCGGTCGCCGGGTCCATCACGCTTTTCGTCGTTGGCGCGGTGATCTACATGGTCTCCGTCACGGGCCTGGGAATACTGCTGGCGACCTTCACAACGTCGATGCCACAGTTTGGCCTGCTGGCCCTGCCAGTGCTTGTCGTGATGAACCTCCTGTCAGGCAGCACGACCCCAATCGAGAGCATACCCGAATGGCTGCGCATCGTCATGCAGGCCGCACCTTCAACCCACTTTGTCGCGTTCGCGCAGGCGATCCTCTATCGCGGCGCCGGACTTTCGGCAGTTTGGCCGAGCCTGGTAACAATGACCGTGCTCAGCGCCGTCTTCTTTATCATCGCTCTGATGCGGTTCAGAAAGACCATGGCCAGCGCATAGCAACTGCTACGCTGTCCTGCCCGCCCTGCCCGCTCGTCTCTGCAAGGGTAGGTTGCCCTCCATGCCGGCCCGGTTCGCAGGCCTATATGTCAGTCCAGTGTCCGGACTGGCATCGTGTCGCTTCTCCAGAGAAAATGCGGCGTCCGGGCAGTCTGACATTTGGGATAAGATTGCTCTACGGCATGGATCGTGCCAAATCAAAACAAGCAGCAGCTATGCTGTTATGCGACAGCCCGGGCTGTTTCCCAAGGTCCTGCTTGCGCGAAAGCGACACTATCGAACGCAATACCAGAGTCGATCATGCGGGTGTCAGCCGCAATTTCGGATGATGGCACCGCCCAGTTCAGCCCGTCAGTATTTTCCTTGAAGTGAAGTCCGACCACGCTGCCGGATTGAAGATCGACCACCGGCGACCCCGAGTTTCCCGTGAGCGTCGAACTATCATGTCCAAGCGCCCGTCCGGTCCGTCCTTCAAAAGTCTTGATCTGGACAGCGTCGACAAAGCCGGGGGACTTGTGCTTGCTGTCGAATTCACTGATGACCTGTCGCTGAATATCGACGTCCTCGTCCGGATTTTTGGAGCAATACCCTACAACGACGACGCGCGAGCCAAAAACCGTATCGGCATCCGCAATGGACAAGGACAATGGTCCGACGCCACCCAACCCTTCCTCGATCCGCAAGAGCGCAAGGTCAAACCACGAGTGCAACATGACGACTTCGGTCACATGCCTCGTAGAGCTGGGATCAGTATCCCAACGATCCTTTACGCGGCAAGAATTGATCCTTGCCGAATAGCCGTATTTCAGGAAATGTCCGATCCCGCGCACCGACATGGAAAACATATCTGCCACATTCCGTTTCGTCAGGATCAGATCATCGGCAACAATAAAGCTGCTGTCATATGACTTGAATTCCGCCCCCGAGCTATACTCGATAAGCCCTGTCGCCTTGCAAACCGCCTCGACGACAGCCCGCGCCGCGTCTTCGTTCATATCCACCCTGAGCGGATGATCGGTCTGCTCGGGCAGGTTGTTCATAATTGGTATTGCAGACCTCAACTGAGGCGAGTGGCTTTGTTGCATAAATCGGCCTAAGGTTGGACTTCCCCTTACCCCAGACGGATTCAGCCTACAGCCAGTGTTCGGGGGATTGGGAGGTCTCGCTTTACGGCAGCGTCTGGCTGATTGCGGCCTGCGGACAGGTGAAACTGTTGCGCCGCGAAGGGCATTTTCGCCGGGTTCACATGATACTGGCGGGTCTTTTCGGCGCGATGGCCCTGATTTGCGTCGGATCCGCCGCAACCCTGTTCAGCCCGCTCTTTGCAAGGACGCCGGTTCACGGCCCGCTCATAATCAACACGCTTCTGGTCGCTATTTGCTGCCCCCAGCGCTGCTGGCGCTGGCATGGTTGCTGCTGACGCACCTTGGCGCGCGGATGCGAACCGGCTTGCTCTGGACCGGTGCCGCGCTGGCCGCGCTTTGTATTGAGCTCGAGATACGTCATTTCTGGCGTGGCAATATCCTGCCTGTGCCCGGCACAACGCCGCCGGAACTCTATAGCTATACAGTGGCGCTGATGATCGCCTCGGCGCTGTTTATGCTGGGTGCGGTCCGACGCCGGTCAAGATCCCTCCGGCGCGTTGCTCTGATCGCTGTCGGACTGAGCGTCGCCAAGGTATGTCTCGTCGACATGGGCAGCCTGACGGGCCTGATCCGCGTCGCTGCTTTTCTTGGTCTTGGTCTGTCGCTCGTCGCTCTGGCTTGGATTGATCGCTGGATCATCGCAGCATGGGCGCCAGAAGACACACCGAGCGCGCCGCAAAAGGATCACGTCCAAGGGCGTAAAAGCTAAAGACCACAGGTGCCCAGCCGACATGTTCCTGCTGGATAGATGGGATGCCCGGATCGACGGGAATCTCCGCGCGGCCCGGGCTGTTAACCAATCATCCCCATATGGAACGTATGGACCGAATGCTGATTTGGTATGCGAAAGACCAAGTACGCCGCACTGGCCCGTGACGCCTGCTCGGCACCTGTCGTTCCGGCTTCCGCCTGCGTGGTGAATTATACAGCAGATCTGGCCACCGCGTCTGCCATTACAACGGAAAGAAGATGCTAATGGCATAACATGCGGTCAACCCGACGATCAGGTTCATGGGAACGCCTATTTTCAGAAAATCGGTAAAGCGATAATTCCCCGCGCCATAGACCAGCGTATTCGTCTGATAGCCGATGGGCGTAGCGAAACTGGCGCTGGCGGCGATCATCACTGCGACGGCCAGCGCACGCGGATCAACCCCCAGTTCGGACGCCAAGGCGATGACAATTGGGGTGAACACCACGGCGACGGCATTGTTGGTGACGACCTCGGTCAACACGGACGCAACGAAATAGACGGCCAGCAGCGTCAGGAACGGCGGCAGCCCGGACAGCGCGGGAGTGAGAATACCGACGATCACCTCGACGGCACCGGTATGTTGCAGCCCCGCCCCGATGATGAGCATCGCAAAGATCAACACAAGGATTGAGCCATCGACGGAATTCCACGCCTCGTCGCTGTCGATGCAGCGCAAGATCACGATCAGCGCCACCGCAACCAGCGCCAAGATACCGATGGGCATGATGTTGAACGCAGCCAGAACCACGATCCCCAGAAGCGCCACGATCGCTATAGGCGCCTGCCTGCGCCGATAGGCCCGCCCCGAGGGCCGTGTGACCGAAGCCACGTCGCCCACGTCGGCCAGCGCGTGAAATCCCTCCGCCGAACCCTCAAGCAGCAGCTTGTCTGCGGGGCGCAGGCGGACGCTGGACAGGTCAGCCCCTGCAATATGGCCTTGGCGGAACGCGCCCAAGACGCGCACACCGGCCGTGCGGCCCAGCGCCAGATCCGAGATGCGCCGCCCGACAGTGTGACGCTTGGGGGTCACGATCGCCTCGACTGTCAACAGCTCGGTCTCCGGGTCCAGATCTGACGTACGCCGCATCCCGACGCGAAGGCCGGCATTTTCGGCAAAGGTCAGCAATTCAGAGGTGGTGGTCACCACGATCACCGCGTCACCCTTTTGCAGGATGAAATCACCCAGATCGCTGCGGTTGATCTTGGCGCCCCGCCTGACGCCCTTCACGTCGACAGCGTCGCGTTCAAAATCAGCGATTTCGCCCAGTGCTGGGCCGATGTGAGGATACCCATCAAGGATGGTGATTTCCGACAGGAACCGGGTTTCGCTGTCGCCTGAAGCACCATCATCCGTCTTGCGATGCGGCAGCAGCCATCGTCCGAGGATCAGCAACGTCAGGCTGCCCACCAGCGTCGCCGCCAGTCCCACCGGGGCAATCTCAAAGATCGAAAATGGCGCCATCCCGCTTTCGCGGGCGATGCCGTCGACGATGATGTTGGTGGAGGTCCCGATCAGCGTGCAGGTGCCGCCAAGGATCGCCATGTAGGACAGTGGAATCAGCAGCCGCGTCGGCGCCAGCTTCAGGCTGTTTGCCAGCCGGATGACCACCGGGATCAGCACCAACACAACCGGCGTGTTGTTCATGAAGGCCGAGGCGGCGACCGCCGCGACCAAAAACGCCCCCACGGCCAACACGGGGTGGTCCTGTGCGCGCGAAACGACCAGATTGGCCAATGCGTCCAGCACCCCGGTGCGCACCAGCGCGCCCGATACGATGAACATCGCGCCTATCGTGATGGGGGCCGAATTCGAAAAGACCCCCATGACCTGATCGTAAGGCACCAGCCCCAGCACGATATAGAGCGCCGCCGCCCCCGCCGCAGTCACTTCGGGTGGAAATTTCTCCAGCGTAAACGCTACGAATAACAGCAGCAGAATACCCAACGCCACGTAGGGGGCGTTTTGCCCGATCAGGTCGACCATCGCCCAGCAGCCTCCCGGAGGTGATGTGCGGACGTTCGCACATCCGGCAGGCCGGTTCAATGCGCAAGCTGTGGCGGGAAATCCCGCCATGTGTACAGTCCAGCATGGCCCGGCCAGTGGCAGGTCTTACTGACCGGGCCCAGACGGCCGGATCAGGTCCGCACCGATGAAAATTTGGCGATGACGCACAAGCCCGGCTTTGCCTAGCTGGACCCGAGCGCAAAACCATTGGCGGTTTCGCCAAACAGTCCAACCGCTATTTACATTTTGAAACCAGACATTAGCGTGGAAATTCCTGAACTGGAGAAACCACCAGCAGACTTGAAAGCGGGTGGGCTTCCGGGATGTGCAAAGGATCAAGGCCATATGAGTATTGTACTCGAGGCGCGCGGCCTCACCAAAGAGTTCAAGGGGTTCGTGGCCGTCAACGATGTCGATCTCAAGGTCGAAAAAGGGACGATTCACGCGCTGATCGGCCCTAACGGTGCGGGTAAAACCACCTTTTTCAACCTGCTGACCAAGTTTCTACAGCCGACACGCGGAACGATCCACTACGAGGGGCGCGATATCACCCGCATGCCTCCCGCGCGAATTGCGCGGCTTGGCATGGTCCGCTCGTTCCAGATATCGGCGGTGTTCCCCGATCTGACCGTGCTTCAGAATGTGCGCGTCGCGCTTCAGCGCAAACGCGGCGAGAGCTATGATTTCTGGCGCTCGGAGAAATCGCTGACGCGCTTTGACGACGCGGCGCGCGGATATATCGACGAGGTCGGCCTGTCAGAATTCGTGCATCACCGCGCCGCCGAATTATCCTATGGCCGCAAGCGCGCGCTGGAAATCGCGGCAACGCTGGCGCTGGAGCCCGAAATGCTGCTGCTGGACGAGCCGATGGCCGGCATGGCTCAGGAAGATATCGAGCGTATTTCGGCGCTGATCAAGCGCGTGGCGAAGAACCGCACGATCCTGATGGTCGAGCATAACCTGTCGGTCGTCGCCAACCTTTCGGACCGGATCACGGTCCTCGCCCGCGGCGAGGTCTTGGCCGAGGGCGATTATGATGCGGTATCCAAATCGCCCGAAGTGATCGAGGCCTATATCGGAGCGGGCTATGACTGAAACCGCAAGTAAATCCGCGCTTTTGCGCGTCGAGCGTCTGAACGGCTGGTACGGCGAAAGTCATGTGCTGCACGGTGTCGATTTCGAAGTGAACACCGGCGAGGTCGTCACCCTTCTGGGCCGAAACGGCGCAGGCAAGACATCGACCCTGCTGGCGATTATGGGCATGTTGCCACGGCGCGAAGGGTCGGTCCGGTTCGGCGATACCGAAACCATTGCGATGCAGTCGCGTCAAATCGCAAGGCTGGGGATAGCGATCTGCCCCGAAGAACGCGGCATTTTCTCATCGCTCAATGTCGATGAAAACCTGATGCTGCCGCCGCGCATCGCCGATGGCGGTCTGAGCGTGGAGCGGATTTTTGATCTCTTTCCCAACCTCAAGGAACGTCGGCGCAGCCAGGGGACGAAACTGTCCGGAGGCGAGCAACAGATGCTGGCCATCGCCCGCATCTTGCGCACAGGCGCCAAGCTTTTGCTGCTGGATGAACCGACAGAGGGCCTCGCCCCCGTCATCGTCCAGCATATCGGCCGCACCATCAAGGAGTTGAAGAAAGAAGGATTCACCATCGTGCTGGTCGAGCAGAATTTCCGCTTTGCCGCATCGGTCGCCGACCGCCATTATGTGGTCGAGCAGGGCCGCGTGATCGACATGATCCAGAATGCGGATCTGGATGCTAACACAGACAAGTTGCAGGCTTATCTAGGTGTGTGAAGATCGACTAACCGACGCAACATGCGTCACATCAAGGAGGAAAATGTCATGATGAAGAAGCTGGCACTGACGACGGCGCTCGGCGCGGTGGTCGCTGGGGCGGGGTACGCTCAGGGGATAGACGTCAAGCTGGGCGTGCTGAACGACCGCTCGGGCGTCTATGCGGACCTTTCCGGCGAAGGGTCGGTCGTGGCCGCACGCATGGCGGTCGAGGATTTTAAAGCCGCCGACAAGGGTCTCAACGTCGAGATCATTTCGGCCGACCACCAGAACAAGCCCGACATCGGAAGCAACATCGCGCGTCAGTGGTATGACGAAGAGGGTGTGAACGCGATCCTCGACGTGCCGACCTCGTCAGTGGCGCTGGCAGTGGCCGATATCACTGCGGAAAAGAACGGTGTTCTGATCGATTCCGGCGCCGGCTCGACCGCGCTCACCCGCGAGCAGTGCCGCCCGACGACGATCCACTGGACATACGATACCGCCGCGCTGGCCAACGGCACCGGGGCCGCGATGACCAATGCAGGCGGCAACAAATGGTTCTTTCTGACCGCTGACTATGCCTTTGGCCACTCGCTTCAGGAAAACACCGCAGCCGTCGTCGAGGAGAATGGCGGCGAAGTCTTGGGCACAGTCGACGTGCCCTTCCCTGCGAATGACTTCTCGTCCTTCCTGCTTCAGGCGCAAGGCAGCGGCGCGGATGTGATCGGGCTGGCCAATGCGGGCGGTGACACGGTCAACGCCATCAAGCAGGCGTCGGAATTCGGCATCACGCAGGCCGGTCAGAAGCTGGCCGCGCTGTTGTTCTTCGTCACCGACGTCCACGCGCTGGGGGCGCAGACGGCGCAGGGCCTGTCACTGACCGAAGCGTTCTACTGGGATCAGAACGACGCAACGCGCGCATGGTCCAAGCGCTTCATGGACACGCATGGCGCGCAGCCGACGATGGTACAGGCCGGCGTCTATTCCGGCACGATGGCCTATCTGGCCGCGGTCGAGGCCGTGGGCAGCACCGACGGCAAGGCCGTTGCAGCCAAAATGAAGGAGAGCGACATCGACGATCCGCTCTTTGGCACGGTCAACGTGCGCGGTGACGGCCGCGCGGTCCACGACATGTACCTTTTCGAAGTGAAGTCACCGGACCAGTCGAGCGGCGAGTGGGATCTCTACAACCAGATCTCCACGATCAGCGGCGAGGATGCGTTCCTGCCGATGCTGGACGAGTGCGACTTTACCAAGCAGTAAAGCCATACCCCGGCGCCTTCCGGGACATATCCGGAGGGCGGCGCTTAACGACACACCGCAACGCATCGGAACTTTGCCATGTTCGAGCTCTTGGGAATATCGCCGCAGGTTCTTCTGGGCCAGCTGTTGCTGGGATTGATCAACGGGTCATTCTATGCGGTGCTGTCGCTGGGGCTGGCCGTGATCTTTGGCCTGCTCAACATCATCAATTTCGCGCATGGCGCGCTTTATATGGCGGGTGCGTTCGTGGCATGGATGCTGCTGCATTATCTGGGCATCGGATACTGGCCCTCACTGATCCTCGCGCCGCTGATCGTCGGTGCGTTCGGGATTTTGCTGGAACGCACGATGCTGTCGCGTCTCTATCACCTTGATCATCTGTACGGGCTGCTGCTGACCTTCGGCCTCGCGCTGATCATTCAGGGGCTGTTTCGCAACTATTACGGCGTCTCGGGCCTGCCCTACCGGATACCGGATATCTTGTCTGGCGGGCAAAATCTGGGCTTTATGTTCTTGCCAAATTATCGCGCCTGGGTGGTCGTGGCATCGGTTCTGGTCTGCTTTGGAACGTGGTTCACGATTGAAAAAACCCGGCTTGGCGCCTATTTGCGCGCTGCCACGGAAAACCCGGCCCTGGTCAGCGCCTTTGGCATCAACGTGCCGCTTCTGGTCATGCTGACATACGGATTTGGCGTGGCGCTGGCCGGTTTTGCCGGCGTGTTGGCGGCACCGATCTATTCGGTAAACCCCAACATGGGCGCTGACCTGATCATCGTCGTGTTTGCAGTTGTTGTGATCGGCGGTATGGGCTCGATCCTGGGCGCTATCGTTACCGGCTACATGCTGGGTATCGTCGAGGGGCTGACGCGGGTGTTCTACCCCGAAGGATCGGCTGTGGTGATCTTTGTCATCATGGCAATCGTGCTTTTAATAAAGCCCGAAGGGCTATTCGGGAGGGCCGCGTGATGGCTGCGCAAGATACAGATACCGACACCATTGCCGCCGCGCCCGTTCCGCAGGCCGCAGGGATGCCCATGCTGCACAAGGTGATCTTTGTATTGCTTCTGATCTTTCTGGCCGGGCTGCCTTTCATGGTCTATCCGATCTTTGCAATGAAGGTGATGTGCTTTGCCCTCTTCGCTGCCGCGTTCAATCTGCTGCTCGGCTTTGGCGGACTGCTGTCATTCGGGCATGCCGCCTATTTTGGCGGGGCCAGTTATGTTGCCGCCCATGCCGCCAAGGTCTGGGGCCTGACGCCCGAACTGTCGGTATTGTGCGGCACGGCAGCGGCGGCCTTTCTGGGGCTGGTGATCGGCGGGCTGTCGATCCGCAGGCAGGGTATCTACTTTGCCATGGTGACGCTGGCTTTCGCGCAGATGGTCTATTTCTTCGCCCTGCAAGTCCCCTTTACGGGCGGCGAGGACGGTATCCAGTCGGTGCCGCGCGGCGATCTGTTCGGGCTTATTTCGCTCGAAAACAACATTGCACTCTATTTCTTTGTGCTTGCCGTGACCTTTGGGGGAATCCTCTTTCTCTACCGCATCGTCCATTCGCCCTTTGGCCAAGTGCTAAAAGCGATCCGCGAGAACGAGCCGCGCGCGATCTCGCTGGGCTACAACGTCAACCGCTATAAACTGATGGTGTTCGTGCTGTCGGCCACCTTCGCAGGGCTGGCAGGGGCCACGAAAAGCCAGGTGTTCCAGCTGGCCTCGCTGACCGACGTGCATTGGGCGATGTCGGGCGAAGTGGTGCTGATGACGCTGCTGGGCGGGATGGGGACGATCTTTGGTCCGCTGGTGGGCGGCGCGCTGATTGTCACGATGCAGAATTACCTTGCGACGTTTGGCGCATGGGTGACGATTATCCAAGGGATTATCTTCGTGATCGGGGTCCTGCTGTTCCGCGAGGGCATCGTAGGCGTCATTTCGCGTTGGCTGAAACGCCCCCTGTGACACCAGCCTGCGTCGTCTCTTGCACTTAGTTAGCGATCTTGTCGTCAAAAGAGGGCAGATATGCCGGTTATTTCCAGATCAACGATCATCCGGTAAATGTTAAAATCAAAGCGGCCCGAGGCGGCAAGACCACCTTTCGCATCAGGCGCTAAGGCTATCGCCTGGGGCGAGACGTCGCAGCCAGAACCACCCGCCCCCTACTCTGCCCGGCGCAGGGCTAGCACGGCATTCAGGCCGCCAAAGGCGAACGCATTGCTGAGCGCCACCTCGACATGAGCCTCGCGCGCCTCATTCGGGACAACGTCCAACGCGCATTCGGGGTCCGGCTCGTCATAGTTGATGGTGGGCGCGATGATTCCATCGCGCAGCGCCATGATACAGGCCAGCAGTTCAACCGCGCCGGTGCCGCCGATAAGGTGCCCGTGCATGGATTTGGTTGAGGATATCATCAGCTTGTCCGCGTGACGCCCGAATACGTCGGCCACTGCGGCACATTCGGTCTTGTCATTTGCGGCCGTTCCGGTGCCATGCGCGTTGATATACCCCACATCCTCGTGGTTCAGGCGCGCGTCGCGCAGAGCGCCCGCAATTGTGCGCGCTGCGCCCTCCTTGGACGGCATCACGATGTCGCTGGCATCCGAGGTCATGGCGGTGCCGACGATCTCGGCCAGGATCTCGGCGCCTCGGGCGCGGGCGTGTTCATGTTCCTCAAAGACGAAAACGCCGGCTCCCTCGCCCTGCACCATACCGTTGCGATTGGCACTGAAGGGGCGGCAGCCATCCTTGGACATCACGCGCAGACCTTCCCATGCCTTGACCCCGCCAAAGCACAGCATCGATTCCGATCCGCCGGTCAGCATCACGGGCGACTGGCCGCACCGCACCATCTGAAACGCCTGCGCCATGGCGTGGTTGGACGACGCGCAGGCGGTGGATACGGTGTAGGACGGACCATGCAGGCCCCATGCCATCGACACATGGCTGGCGGCCGCATTGTTCATCAGCTTGGGCACCACAAAGGGATGCACACGGTTCTTGCCGTCTTCATAGACTGTGCGGTAATTTTCATCCAGCGTCGTCATGCCACCGCCGGAATTGCCCAGAATGACACCGGCGCTCAGCGACAGCGCGTCGCCGAATTCAATACCCGACTGGGCGATTGCCTGCCGGGCAGCAATCAGCGTGAACTGGGTAAACCGGTCGTACAGCGCCAGTTGCTGCCGGGTAAAGGCGGCCTCCGGGTCATAGCTTTTGACCTGCCCGCCGATGCGGATCGACAGCCGCTCGACGTCGCGAAACTCCAGATCGCCGATGCCGCAGCGCCCCTCGCGCATCGCCTCAAGCGTGGTGGGAACATCCTTGCCGAGCGCGTTGATCGTGCCCGCGCCGGTGATGACGACACGCTTCACGACTGTTCGGCGACCAGCCGCTGGACACTGGCCGCGATCGCCCCAACCGTCGAGATATCAAAGTCACCTACCGACGGCTCGTTCGCGTTGAAGGGCACAGTGATGTCAAACGCTTCTTCAATTGCAAAGATGCTCTCGACAAGACCCAGTGAATCGACGCCCAGATCCTCAAGACTGCTGTCCAGTGTCACATCGGACGGCTCCAGCATGGCCTGGTCTGCGATGATGGCGATCACACGGTCGGGTATGCTCATAAGGTTTCTCCTCGGGCCGGTCGAAACGAGTTACAGCATTTCAGGGTCAAGTTGAAACTCGACTTTACTGCGAAACGCGCACCGGACCAATGCGTGAAGGAAGTGTCGACATAGCGTCGTGACCGCGCAATATGCCGCACCGGCTTAGTCATCCTGCCCGGCCTTGAAAACCGCTTTCTTCAGGGCTGCGACATCGGCCACCATGCGGCCAAGGCGGCGCATGTGCTTGTACATGTCGATATGGCTATCCATCTTCATCGCGGGATACCCCAGCAAGACGCGCCCGGCGGGAACGTTGCTGAGAATCTTGGTGCCGCCACCGGCAATGACGTTATCCCCAACAAACAAGTTGTCACCAACGCCGACCTGCCCGGCAAATACGACGTTGTTGCCGATCCGGGTCGATCCGGCAATCCCGACCTGCCCGCACAGTAATGTGTCAGTGCCGACCACCACGTTATGGGCAATCATCACAAGCGTGTCGATCTTGGTGCGATCGCCGATGATCGTGTCGCGCACGGTGCCGCGGTCTATCGCGGAATTTGCGCCCACCTCGACATCATCGCCCAGCCGGACAGAGCCAAGGCTGTGGATGCGGACATAGGACTGCGCCGTTGCACCGCCCTGATCGCCAAGCGTTTCGCGCACGGATTCAACGCCGCTTTTCTCGGGCGTGACAAAGCTGAAGCCGTCCCCACCCAATACTGCTCCGGGGTGCAGGATCACCCGCGCCCCGATCCGTACCCGCGCGGCAATGCGCACGCCCTCGCGGATCAGGCCCTTTTCGCCAATCACTGCATCGGCACCGATGGTGACCTGCGGTCCGATTCGGCAGCCAGCCCCGATCTGCGCACGCGGGCCGATCACGGTCAGGGGGCCGACATGCACGTCCGCGCCCAGAACGGCCGTATCATCAACCACGGCAGACGGGTGGATACCATCCCCCCATCCCTCGCCCAGATCCATCATCGCGGTCAGGCCGGACATTGCATAGCGCGGACGCGGCGCAAAGATCGCCGCCTCAAGCCCCAGCGCCTGCCAATCGGCACCTTCCCATAGCAAGGCAGCGCGGGCGCGGCCCTGCGGCAAAGCGGCGGCATATTCGGGCTTGGTCGCCAGCGCCAGATGTTCGGGGCCGGCATCTGCCGGTTCGGCCAGTGCCGTAACCTGAATATCTGCCGCGCCGACCGCCACAGCACCCAATGCCTTGGCAATCTGATCAATCGTGTAGGACATGGCTACCCCCTTCTGACGGGGCGATATCTAGCCTTGATGCGCGGGCAGTGAAACCCCTGCCTTTTGCAATGCATCCCAGACCTTCGCATCCCGGCCATAAACGTCATCGCGATACTGTACTGGCCCCTTGGCCGGAACTGTTGCCGTCCGATAGATGATATGCACCGGAATCTTCTGCTCCAGATTGACACGTGTCTGCCGACCGGAGTCCAGAATACGGTGGAAATATGCCTTGGGGTTATCTTGCTGCCGCGACAGAATCTCATAGGCGAAATCGAAGGGCTGTTGCAGCCGGATACAGCCATGGCTGAAGGCGCGCACGTTGCGATCAAACAGGCTTTTGGATGGGGTGTCGTGCAGATAGATGTTGTATTTGTTGGGGAACATGAATTTCACCAGCCCCAGCGCATTGCGCGACGATGGCGGCTGTTTCAAGGCGAACGGAAAGGTGCGCGCGTTATAGGCCCTGAAATTGACATTGGCGCGGTTCACCTGCTGGCCGCGCGAATTATACAGCTTCAGATGCCCCGCCGCACCGCGATTGCGCTGCATCTGCGGCAGATATTCGCTGACAGTGATCGAGCGCGGGACGTTCCAGACCGGGTTGATCTCCAGATACTCCATCTCATCCGAGAACTCCGGGCTTTGATGGGAGCGGAGGTTCTTGCCGATCACGGCGCGCGTTTCAAAGGTCAGGCGGTCGTCATCGATGATACGGGCGTTGAAATCGGTCAGGTTGACCAGGATGTGCCGTTTGCCACGCGGCCCGCTCAGCCAGCGTTCGCGCTCCATCGCGACCAGAATCATCGGCAGACGCTGCGAGATCGGTGTGTTGATCGCCGCTATGGTCGATGCTCCGGCGGTTCCATCGGGGACCAGCCCATGCGCCTGCTGAAACTGCTGAACCGCTTGCTGCATCGCTATATCATAGCTTCCGGACGCCGTCCGCTCCAGGTATCCCATGCGTATCAAACGGTTACGCAGGGCGACGACATCTGCCCCCGATTGCCCCGGCGCCAGCGAGGCCGCCGGCACGGCAGGCCCCCAGCCGCCGGTCTCCAGTAGCCCTTCCAGCCGGGTCTTTTCGCGCATCAAGCGGGCGTATTCGCCGGATTTGGGCGCAAGATTGCGGAAAAACCCCTGCGGGTTGGCGGCGGCAAAACTGTTTAGCAGATCCTCGGCAGACCTGACGGGAACGCTGCGCACCATGCCAGCGTCGATCTTGGCGGGGGTCAGCATGCCGGTCTGCATATCCTGCGCCAGCCGCAGGAAAACGCGCGACAGCGCAATCTCGACAGCGCCCAGATCGCGCGGGGTGCGTGCGTTTTGCATCATCTGAATCAGGCCGCTTGCATCATAGCGTTCGGTTGGCAGCCCATGTGCGCCTGCGGCATCAATCGCCTGAAGCAATGCCTGACGGCGCGCCCTGTCCGCATCGCCCGTGCCGGTCCAGAGGGCCGCGTAGCCATTTGCGCGATAATGCGCTGCAAGACCATCATCGCGCCCGGCCCCTTCGGCGACGGCCTGCTTGAACGCCGTCACCCCGGCCGTCACGCCCTGCGGAGCGCCAAGCGCCAACACCGCGATGGCCGCCGGAAACATCATACGTCTGGTAAGCCCAAAGGCGGTCCGCCCACACAGCGCGGACGTCAAAGTAGCCGCAAAATTCATCGGATTCCCCATAATCTGATCACGCAACACAACCAACGTGACCCAGCATATCTCTTTTTTTTCCTAACAGCCCGGCACACACCCCTTTGTCTATTGAATTTTCCGCGAGATTCCGGCCAGGGATCCTACTGCGGTGTTTTCGCATCGGTTTTTGGCATAAATGTCACAAAAAGGGCCTCTTGCGCGGATTAATGCCGAAATGCGTTGATCATGGCGAATTTAGGGAACCGCTATCTTGGTTAGCGATTCTTAATATGTCATAGGTACACCTGCATCCGGGGATGAAACGAACGCCCGCGTAGAGCGGGGAAAAACGAAGCGACGGACAGGCAAAAAACCTATGACCCATTCGAAATCGGCAAGCCTGTCGCGGCGTGCGCTGCTCGGCGCATTCGCGGCAACCGCTGTAGTAGCGGCCCCCTCATACGCTAACGCATTCAGTCTTTTGCGCGGTGCCGGCGATGTACGCCGCCTGCGCATGATCTCGCCCCGAACGGGCGAAAAAATGGATACGATCTACTGGATCGAAGGCGATTATATCGCCGAGGCTGTTCAGGAAATCTCGACTTTCATGCGCGACTGGCGGCGCAATGAGACCAAGGCGATCGACACGCGCACCATCGACATCATGGCCGCGGCGCATAACCTGATGAATACGACAGAGCCTTATACGCTGCTGTCCGGCTACCGCTCGCCGCAGACCAACGCGATGCTGCGCAGCAGGTCTTCGGGCGTGGCAAAACACTCGCTGCACCTGAACGGTCAGGCCGCCGATCTGCGGATGGGTTCGCGCTCGGTCAACCAGATGAGCAAGGCGGCTATTGCTTGTCGCGCCGGCGGTGTTGGCAGATACTCCCGCTCAGATTTTGTCCATATGGATTGCGGTGTGGTGCGCAGCTGGGGCGGCTAGATCGCGACACGCATCACGACGCCTGACAAACCCGCCTGATGGCGGGTTTTTCAATTCCAAGGTACGTTTGAATGCTTGCCTCCTCTTGGCACGCGCTTCCTGCGATTCGATCGGCCTCAGATGCCCCCCCCTCTCGCCCAAGGCGCAATCTGTTGCACTTTGATCAGCTTCGCGCTGTAGTGGCATCAAAGGGAGACGCAGATGGAACAGACCGTTTCAGGCCATGTGGCTTTTCTTCAAATCGGAACGCCCCGCCCGTTTGGCCCTGATGGCGTGCCCAGCAGCTTTTATCGCTCGAAGGTGTCCGGGCCTGTATCGGCCAACGCTTTGGGTCTGGACGGCGACCGCGTCGGAGACCCGGTGTATCATGGCGGCCCGGACAAAGCCGTTCACGCCTATCCTCTTGCGCATTACGCCGCCTGGCGGCGCGATCTGCCAGACACGGCCGCGCTGCTGGCGGATGGCTCCTTTGGCGAGAACCTGACACTGGATCAGCTAACAGAGCGGGACATCTGCATTGGGGACGTCTTTGCCTGCGGCGAAGTGCGTTTGCAGGTCAGTCAGGCACGCCAGCCGTGCTGGAAACTGAATATCCGGTTTGATCGCCCGGACATGTCGCGTCTGGTTCAGGACTCCGGTCGCACCGGGTGGTATTTCCGGGTGCTGGAACCAGGCGAGATCACTGCGCAGGACACACTGAGGCTGTCCCACCGGCCAAATCCCCACTGGCCGCTGGACCGCGTCTGGCGTCTTCTCTACCGCGAGGCGCCAGATCCGGTTGCATTGCAAGCGTTTGGCGCGCTTGAGGGGCTGTCAGCATCGTGGCAGAAACTGGCCGCACGGCGACTGGAATCGGGCCAGATAGAAGACTGGACAGCGCGCCTGATGGGCTGATCCGGCGCCCGCAAATGTCTGAATTACTCGGCGCTTTGCCAGTATCCGTTGGCCGCAGCAACAGTAGCAAAATGCGTGGCAACGACGGCACTGACAGCGATCAGAGAATCGGCGTTTTCAGCGTATTCGGGACGCAGTCGATCGCGCACATCCGCATCGCCTTGGGTTTTCTTGATCGTCATGCGTGCCAATTTGATCGCAAGATCATAGCCTTCGGTCGGTGTCGCCGTAATCAGGCTGGGAAGCCAGTTTTCCATTTCAGATCTCTCTTGTTAAGACACTAAAGTTGAGCATCGATATGATATCCAGCATTTGCGATGCTCATTATGGGCGGGCAATAAAACGATGCAAGCTCTGATTGCTCGTTTGACCGCTAAGTCACATCACACACAAGACTACTGAAGTGATGACGGCCGCACAGGCGACGTTGACCTGTGCGCTTGTGCAGTTGATGTACCACATGAAAAACATACATCAAGCATCTGATTTTAAATATTAAAGAAACCGAATTATGACCAGGCCGGCCGCACGCTACCTCCCTCAATTCCCAACCAGCAGCATCCAGTGGTTGAAACTCAAACACCGAATGGCCTATGCTTTTGGCGACGCGGAGAACCGCAGTCGTGTGCAACCGTAAACCGTTTTACCATCAACAAGGCCACAGACCTGGTTTGAATACCGGACCTTTTAAAACGCATTTGGCAAAAGCGGCGCGGAGGCGCGCGACAACTTCCAGATGCGGTGCAGGGTAGCCTGCTATAAAGCGCGTAACCTGGATATCGGCGCGCCGGAAACGCCGGAATCCCGCGCCATTTCGGACAACGCGAAATCACCGCACCCCGCCCGTAACCCGCAGCAGCCAGCGCCGACCGAAACCGCCACCCGTAATTGATGTAGCGCAAAGACTTGCGCCCCCAGATTTTGTTAACAGGCAGCATGAAGTCCGCATACGCCCATTTCTGTCACCTTATACTTGCGCTGTGCCTTGCGTGGTACAGCCCCATTGCTATGGCCGGAACAGGCTATGCCAATGGTATGCTGACAATGGAAATTTGCGCCAATGGCGTGGCCGAAACCGTCCGTGTCGACATCGGCGGCGCGCCAGTTGACGGACCGAATGAGTGCTGCGAATGCATGGGCTGCGGCCTCGTCGCTGCGAACGAACCGCCGGTGGCGGGCGCGGCGCAACTCCTGCGCGTCTATGACATGCCTCTGAGCGCCAACCTTAGCGGGACGCACCTCAACCGAATTTCCAACATTCGCCCCATGCCGCGCGCGCCGCCGCTGACGCGCATTGCAAAACTGACCTTTCACGATGTGATCACGTGTGATCATTCCGGCCCCGGTCAATACATGCATAGCAACGGGCGACCTCTTTCAAAGGACGCCGACGCATGAAGACCCTCTGCTCCCTCCTTCAAAATTTGGCCATTGTCAGCCTGATGTCCCTTTTCGGGCTTCCGGCCATGGCGCAATCCATCCTGTCCACCCTCATCGACGATGTTGAGGTAGGCCAGCTGGTCGAAGGCGCCGATGCGTTCGGCGCGGTTCATCAGGACATGCCGGCGGTTCAGGTCCTGAAGGACGGGCAGCAGATTGGCTGGGCGTTCATTACCTCCGACTACGTCTCGACCACCGGCTATTCCGGAAAACCCATTCATACCATGGTCGCCGTCGATGACGCGGCGCAGGTAATCGGGGTCGAACTGGTCAAACATTCCGAACCGATCGTTCTGATCGGCATCCCCGAATCCAAGATCAAGGCGTTGGTCAGCGGCTATCGCGGCCTCGATCTGGTGGCAGAGGCCGAATCCGGCGGCACCTCGCACGAGCTGGAGATCATTTCGGGCACCACGGTCACAATCATGGTGATCGACGATTCGATCATCCGCGCCGGTCTGAAGGTCGCCCGCGAGCTGGGTCTTGGCGGTCTGGCGGTCGAGGAAAAGGGCACCGGCCCTCAATTCGAGATCGACCCCGACGCCACCGCGCCGGACGACTGGATGACGCTGGAGGGCGACGGCACCCTGCGCCGCCTGTCATTGGACGTGGGCCAGGTCAACGCCGCCTTTGCGGCAATGGAAGACGCCCGCGCCGCCAAGCGCGCGCTGACCGAAGCGCCCGAGACAACCTTCATCGAAATGCAGGCCGCGCTGGTATCGCATCCCGCCATCGCACAGGCGCTGCTGGGCGAGGCCGAGGCGGCCAATCTGGCCACATGGCTGGACGAGGGCGATCACGCGGTGGCGATTTTTGGCCGCGGCCTTTATTCCTTCAAGGGGTCGGGCTATGTGCGCGGCGGAATCTTTGACCGGATCGTGCTGATTCAGGACGATGTTTCGGTGCGGTTCCGCGACCGGATGCACAAGCGGATCAACACCATCGCCGCAGATGGCGCGCCTGTGTTCAACGAAGCCGATATGTTCAAGATCCCGGCTGACAGCGGGTTCGACCCGTCCCAGCCATTCCGCATCCAGCTGCTGGTGCAGCGTGATGTTGCGGCGATCGAGAGGGTCTTTACCACCTTCGATCTGGGTTATCAGCTGCCCGAACAATATCTGCGCTCTGTCGCGCCCCCGCCCTCTGCCGATGTACCGGCCGGTGTTGCCGAAGTGACCACGCAAACCGAGCGCGACGCGCATCAGGCGCTGTGGAAACGAATCTGGGCCGGCAAGACCACCGAGATTGTCGTACTGGGCGTGCTGCTGACCATCCTGACTGGCGTGTTCTTCTTTCAATCCTTCGCCACCCGCAACGAGCGCGCGTTTTTCTGGTTCCGCATCGCGTTCCTGTCCGTCGTGCTGGTTTACCTTGGGTGGTACGCCAACGCGCAATTGTCGGTCGTCAACCTGATGGCGCTTTTCGGCTCGCTGATGACAGGCTTCAGCTGGCAAGCGTTCCTTCTGGATCCGATGACCTTCATCCTTTGGTTCGCTGTGGCCGCTGCGCTGCTATTCTGGGGCCGCGGCGCCTATTGCGGCTGGCTGTGCCCGTTTGGCGCCTTGCAGGAATTGCTGAACCGCGTTGCCAAGGCACTGCGTATCCCGCAATGGACGCTGCCCTGGGGGCTGAATGAACGCCTGTGGCCGGTGAAATACATGATCTTTCTCGGCCTTTTTGGCGTGTCGCTGACCAGCATCGAGCAGGCCGAGCGCCTGGCCGAGGTCGAGCCGTTCAAGACCGCGATCATCCTGAATTTCGTGCGCGCATGGCCCTTTGTCGCCTATGCCGTCGCGCTGCTGGCTGCGGGCCTGTTCGTGGAGCGGTTCTTCTGCCGTTACCTGTGCCCGCTGGGCGCGGCGCTGGCCATTCCGGCACGGATGCGCATGTTTGACTGGCTCAAGCGCTACCGCGAATGTGGCAACCCGTGCCAGACCTGCGCCAATCAATGCCCGGTGCAGGCAATCCACCCGACCGGGGAAATCAACCCGAACGAATGCATCAACTGTCTGCATTGCCAGGTTCTCTACCAGTCGACCACCACCTGCCCCGTCGTCATCAAGAAGATGAAGCGCCGCGCCACAACAGGCGCCGTGCCGAACCTTGGGCCAAACCCTGGCCGCGACATTTCCGGGCATCCGAACCAACCCAAAACCCAACCTACAACATGAAGGGACTTAAAATGTCTGAGGGGAAAAAACTGCCAATCTCGCGCCGCAGCCTGCTGGGTGCGACCGCCGGGGGTGCCGCGCTTGCCGGTGCATTCGGAACGCGCGCGATGCTGACCGGCGGTGCCGTCGTGGGCGCCGCAACACTGGCCGGCACCACCAGCGCGCGCGCAGCGGCCGGCGCCGAAGTGGCACCCGGCCAACTGGACGAATTCTACGGCTTCTGGTCGTCGGGCCAGTGCGGCGAGATGCGCATTCTGGGCATTCCGTCCATGCGCGAGCTGATGCGGATTCCGGTGTTCAACACCTGCTCGGCCACCGGCTGGGGCATCACCAACGAATCCAAGAAGATCCTGACCGAGGGTCTGCTGCCTAAAACCAAGGAATACCTGAAAGCCAACGGCCATGAATTCCCGCCCAACGGCGATTTGCACCACCCGCACATGTCCTTCACCGAGGGCAAATACGATGGCCGCTACCTGTTCATGAACGACAAGGCCAACACCCGCGTCGCCCGCGTGCGCTGCGACGTGATGAAGTGCGACAAGATCATCGAGATCCCCAACGCCAAGGCAATCCACGGCCTGCGTCCGCAGCGCTGGCCCCGGACCGACTATATCTTCTGCAACGGCGAAGACGAAGTGCCGATGGTCAATGACGGCAAGATCCTGGACGAGCCGGAAAAGTACGTGAACTTCTACACCGCCGTGAATGCCGACGAGATGACCGTCGCATGGCAGGTGATGGTCACCGGCAACCTGGATAACACCGATTGCGACTACGATGGCAAATACGCCTTCTCGACCTCCTACAATTCGGAAATGGGCATGACCCTGCCCGAGATGACCGAGGCCGACATGGACCATGTCGTTGTCTTCAACATCAAGGAGATCGAGGCAGGCATCGAAGCGGGCGACTATCAGGAACTGAACGGCGTCAAGGTGATCGACGGGCGTAAAGGGCAGAACAAGAAATACACCCGCTACATCCCGATCCCCAACAACCCGCATGGCTGCAACATGGCCCCCGACAAGATCCACCTTTGCGTTGCGGGCAAGCTGTCGCCGACCGTGTCGGTGATCGACGTGCGCAAGCTGGACGCGGTATTCGACGAAGATGCAGATCCGCGCAGCGTTGTCGTGGCCGAACCCCAGCTGGGCCTTGGGCCGCTTCACACCTGCTTTGACGGCAAGGGCCGCGCCTATACCACGCTGTTCCTGGACAGCCAGGTTGTGGTCTGGGATATCGAAAAGGCGGTTCAGCTTTATAATGGCGAGGACGTCGATCCGATCGTCACCAAGGAGGATGTGCATTACCAGCCCGGTCACAACTCGACCGTCATGGGCGAAACGCTGGAAGCGAGCGACAAGTACTATCTGACGATGAACAAGTTCTCCAAGGACCGGTTCCTGAATGTCGGACCGCTCAAGCCCGAAAACGAGCAGCTCTTTGCGATCGACGGGGACAAGCTCACCCTGATCCATGACGGCCCGACCTTCGCCGAGCCGCATGACGCGATCCTGGTCGACCCCTCCAAGGTGAACCCGAAATCGGCCTGGGATCGCAATGATCCGATGTGGGCCGATGCCCGCGCGCAGGCCGAGGCCGATGGCGTAGATCTGGACGACTGGCAGGAAACGATCATCCGTGACGGCAACAAGGTGCGCGTCTACATGAGCAGCGTCGCGCCCAGCTTCTCGATCGAGAAGTTCACCGTGCAGCAGGGCGACGAAGTCACCGTGATTGTCACCAACCTCGATGACATCGACGATCTGACGCACGGCTTTACGATGGGCAACCACGGCATCGCGATGGAGCTTGCGCCGCAGGCCACATCATCGGCGACGTTTATTGCTGCCCAGCCGGGTGTCTACTGGTACTACTGCCAGTGGTTCTGCCACGCGCTCCACATGGAGATGCGCGGCCGGATGTTCGTCGAACCGAAGTCTGCCTGAGCCATGATCCGCTCCCTGATCCTTGCGCTGTCACTCACGGTTTCCCTGCCCCTTTGGGCAGCCGATATTCGCGTGCCGCCGGGGCCGGGGAGCCTTGCCAACGCCATCGCCGGGGCCAGTCCCGGCGATGTGCTGATCCTTGAACCGGGCCGTCACGAGGGCGCCGTGGTGATCGACCGCCCGCTGACCGTGACGGGCAGCGCAGAAGCCATCATCGACGGTATGGGCAATGGCACCACCGTCACCATCGACGCCGCCGATGTCACGATATCGGACGTCACCGTGACCGGATCCGGGCTAAGCAGCAAGGATCTGGATGCCGGCATAAAGATCCTGAAAAAGGCCGACCGCGCCATTATCGAGGGCAACCGCGTGCTGGGCAACCTGCACGGCATCGACGTGCATGGCGGGCTTGACGCGCAGGTACGCGGCAACACCATCGAAGGCACGCAGCAAAGGCGCCTGAACGATCGCGGAAATGGCATCTACGTCTGGAACTCGCCCGGCACGCTGGTCGAGGGGAATTCGGTCCGCTGGGGCCGCGACGGTATTTTCTCGAACGCGTCACGCACCGGGACCTACCGCAATAATCTGTTCCGCGATCTGCGCTTTGCGGTACACTACATGTACACCAACGATTCCGAAGTGTCGGGCAACGTGTCGATCGGCAACCATCTGGGCTATGCCATCATGTTCTCGAACAAGGTGATCGTGAAGGACAATCTGAGCCTGTCCGACATCAGCCATGGCGTGATGCTGAACTACGCCAACAACGCCGATGTATCCGGCAATCTGGTGCGCGGCGGTCCCGACCGCTGCACCTTTATCTATAACGCCCACAAAAATCTGATCTATGACAACCGGTTCGAGGGCTGCAACATTGGCATCCACTTCACCGCCGGGTCCGAGCGTAACGTGCTGACGGGCAACGCCTTTATCGGCAACCGCACACAGGTGAAATATGTCGGCACCCGCGATATCGAATGGAGCTTCGAGGGCCGCGGCAATTACTGGTCCGATCACCCCGGTTTCGATCTGGGCGGGGACGGTATTGCCGACAGCGTTTTTCGCCCCAATGATCTGATGGACCATATCCTGTGGTCGCAGCCCGCCGCCGCCCTGCTGACCGGCGCCCCCGCCGTGCAGCTGATCCGCTGGGCGCAGTCCAGCTTTCCCGCGACGCTGCCGGGCGGGGTGGTCGACAGCCATCCGCTGATGCACGCGCCCGAATTTGCAGTTTCCCCCGAATACACCCAGATGGAGGCCGAAGCGGTCGCCAACCGGGATGAAAGTGACACCTATGACTTCGACGTTAACGATCTCGCAACTCACTAAGGCGTTCGGCGGCACCAAGGCGCTGACCGATGTCTCGCTGAGCGTTGCGCCGGGCGAGCGTGTGGCACTGCTGGGCCATAACGGCGCGGGCAAATCCACGCTGATGAAGATCATCTTGGGCCTGATTGCACCCGATTCCGGCCAGATTTCCGTCTGCGGCGCCGCGCCCGGTCATGCCAGCGCCCGCGCCAAGGTGGCCTATCTGCCCGAAAACGCCACCTTCCATCCAGCCCTGACCGGGTTGGAGCAGATCACGCATTACATGCGCTTGCGCGGCGAGGATACGTCCGGCGCGATGGACCTTCTGGGCCGTGTCGGGCTGGCCTTTGCCGCCAAGCGGCGGATCGGCACCTATTCAAAGGGGATGCGCCAGCGCGTCGGGCTGGCGCAGGCGCTGATCGGGCGGCCCAGCCTTCTGGTGCTGGACGAGCCGACCAGCGGGCTGGACCCCGTCTCGCGCCGTGATTTCTATGAATTGCTGGACGGGCTGGCCGCCGATGGCGCGTCAATCCTTCTGTCCAGCCACGCCCTGACCGAGGTTGAGGCGCGCACCGACCGACTGCTGATCCTGTCAGGCGGGCGCATGGTGGCGACGGGCACGCTGAGCGATCTGAGGCGCGAGGCCGCCCTACCCGTAGCGATGCATGTCACCGCGCATAATGGCTATGACAGCGACATTCTGGCTGCCCTGCCCGGCGCCATCCGCGTCCACGGCGCGCTGCATCTGAACTGCACGCAGGAGGATAAGCTGGCCACGCTCGGGCGCATCACCGCGCTGGAAGACAAGGTTGCGGATCTGGAGGTGATTCCGCCCAGCCTTGAGGATATCTACAGCCACTTCAGCCGGAGGGACGGCCAATGATCGCCCGCATCCTCGCCACCGCCACCACCGAAATCCACATCGCCCGCCGCAACCGCTGGGTGCTGATCGCGGTTCTGCTGATGGTGGTCTTCTCGCTGGTGCTGTCGGCGGCCGGATCTGCGCCGACCGGCGCGCTGGGGGCGGACCGCCTGTCGGTTGTCGTTGCCTCGCTGACCTCGCTGTCGGTCTATCTGGTGCCGCTGGTGGCGCTGCTGATGTCATTTGACGCCGTGGCCGGCGAGGTCGAGCGCGGCACGCTGCCCCTGCTGCTGACCTACCCCGTCGCCCGCTGGGAGGTGCTGGCAGGCAAGCTGGTGGCCCATACGGCCATCCTGATCGTCGCCATTGTCGCAGGCTACGGCGCGGCGGCGGCTGTCACGATCATCGCCGATCCGGCGGCGCTGTCGGGCCTTGCCGCGCTGTGGCGGCTCACGTGGACCTCCGTGCTTTTGGGCGCAACCTTCCTCGGGATCGGTTATGCGCTCTCGTCGATGGCGCGGCGCGTGTCGGGCGCCGCGGGGCTGGCCATCGGGCTGTGGCTGGGACTGGTCGTGCTTTACGACCTCGGACTTCTGGCGGCGGTCGTGGCCGATGACGGCGGCACCTTCACCACCAGCATTTTTCCCGGTCTTCTGCTGGCCAATCCCGCCGATGCGTTCCGCCTGTTCAATCTGAGCGCCGCGCAGGCCACCGCCGCCGCCGCAGGTGTGGGCGGCGCTGCAACTGCCATTCCAGTGTGGCAATCTCTGCTGTCCATCGCCCTCTGGCCACTGCTGTCGCTGATGCTGGCCGCGCTGGCCTTTCGAAAGGTCGAGCCATGAGAGCGCTGCTGATCGCCACCGCCGCCCTGCTGGCCCTCACCGGCTGCAAGGAGGAAACCGCGCAGAACACCGCCCCCCTGCCGCTAACCCCCGCTGCCGTCGGGCATTATTGCCAGATGAACCTCTTGGAGCATGACGGCCCCAAGGCGCAGGCTCATCTGGCCGGACTGCCCGGCGCGCCGCTATTCTTCAGCCAGGTGCGGGACGTCATCGCCTATCTGCGCATGCCCGAGCAGAGCCATGCAGTGCTGGCTGTCTGGGTCAACGACATGGGGGCGCCGGGTGCCAGCTGGGACGCGCCGGGCGAGGAGAACTGGATAGATGCCGACATGGCGCATTTCGTCGTGGGAGGTCGCGCCATCGGCGGCATGGGCGCGCCCGAGATCGTGCCGTTTTCGGACCTCGATGACGCTGCCGCATTTGCCGCTGCCAATGGCGGGCGGGTGATGCGGCTGAACGACATTCCTGATTCCGCCGTTCTGGCCCCTGTCGAACTGGACGGGGATACGGACGACACGGAATTTCAAGATCGCCTGCGCAATCTGTCGCGCACAGTGGGAGAATAATATCATGACCAATCGCCGCCGTTTTCTGGCCATCAGCGCCGCCGCCTTCGTCCTGCCCGGCGCCTTATCGGCACAGCCCGTGTATACATGGCAGGGCACCGCCCTTGGCACCCACGCCACGCTGCGTCTGGCCCATCCCGATGCCAAGGCGATCAGCGCGCGGGTCGCGTCCGAAATCTCGCGGCTGGAGGATGTGTTCAGCCTGTATCGGCCAGACAGCGCGCTGTCCCGGTTGAACCGCACCGGCCGCTTGCAGGCGCCGCCGTTCGAATTACTGGAATGTCTGTCACTGGCAGGTGCCGTGTACAGCGCGACCGGGGGCCGGTTCGATCCGACGATCCAGCCGCTTTGGGCCAGCTATGCCGAGGCGTCGGCGCTTGGGATGATGCCCGACGCGGCAAGCCTGAATGACGCCCGCGCGCGCGTCGGCTGGGATCGTGTGACGCTGGATACAACAAACATTTCCATGGCTTCCGGGATGGCACTGACGCTGAACGGTATTGCTCAGGGCTTCATTGCAGACCGCGTGGCCGCGCTGCTGGCCGATGAGGGGCTGACGAACATCCTGATCGACACCGGCGAATTCCGCGCGCTTGGCGGGCATCCCGGTGGCGGCGCATGGCCGGTCAAACTGGCGGCTGGTGGCAAGGTATCGCTGAGCGCGCGCGCGCTGGCCACCTCTGCGCCGCTGGGCACGACCTTTGATGAAGGCGCGCAAGTGGGCCATATCCTCGACCCGGTTACCGGCACTCCGGCCCCGTCCAAATGGCGCGAAATCTCCGTATCGGCACCCTCTGCCGCGCTGGCAGATGCGCTATCGACCGCAGCCTGCCTGTTTCAGAGCGAGTCCGACATCAAAGCCTGCCTTGCCGCCTTTGACGGTGCCGTGCTGGAGGCGATCACAGCCGCCTGAAACCAGCACGCTGTCAGGCGTCTGAGGACAGCGTCATCAGGACGATTCCGCCGACGATCATCGCCGCCGCAATCAGGCGCGTGGCGCTGAGTTGCTCGCCCAGAACAGCGATACCGACGACAAAAGCGCCGACCGCGCCGATGCCGGTCCAGATTGCATAAGATGTGCCCAGCGGCAGCGAGCGCATGGCAATCGACAGCAGGCCAAAACTGCCGAACATGAAAACAATCGTCCCGACGCTGGGCCAAAGCCGCGTGAAGCCCAGCGATTGTTTCATCAGCAGCGCCCAGACGACTTCGAGCAATCCTGCAATGAATAAGAACGCCCACGCCATTCGATCCCCTCCCAGCCGGATTTATAACCCCAGCCTAAGATGGGAAATTACCTTCGATGGGAAAGTGTTAGGGCAAGAGAGAGGCCGCCTCAATACATGATGATGCACCCCCGGCGCAAACCGGGGGCATCACAGGCTTCGGGCGTTGCCTATGCCGTGGCAAGACGCGCCAGACGGGCCGCGCGCAGACGGGCGAAATCATCGCCAGCGTGGTAGGAGGACCGCGTCAGCGGCGTGGCCGAGACCATGAGGAAGCCCTTGCCGAAGGCGGCCTTTTCATAGGCTGCAAATTCCTCGGGTGTGACAAACCGGTCCAGCACATGATGCTTCGGCGTCGGCTGAAGGTACTGCCCAATGGTCAGGAAATCTATGTCGGCCGCGCGCATGTCGTCCATCACCTGATGGACTGCCGCGCGCTCTTCTCCCAGTCCGACCATGATGCCCGATTTGGTGAAAATCGTCGGGTCCATTTCCTTGACGCGCTGCAAAAGACGCAGAGAGTGGAAATAACGCGCGCCGGGGCGCACCGAAGGGTAGAGGCCGGGTACAGTTTCCAGATTGTGGTTAAAGACGTCCGGTTTGGCGGCGACGACCACTTCCAGAACCGATGGATCGCAGTTCAGAAAGTCGGGCGTCAGGATTTCGATGGTCGTACCGGGGCTGCGGTGGCGAATGGCGCGGATCGTTTGGGAAAAATGCTCGGCACCGCCATCGGCGACATCGTCGCGGTCCACGGAGGTGATCACGACATGGTTCAGGCCCAGCTTCCTGACGGCCTCGGCCACGCGGCCCGGCTCGAACGGGTCCAGATCTTCGGTCGGTTTGCCGGTGGCGATATTGCAGAAGGTGCAGGCGCGGGTGCAGATATCGCCCATGATCATCATGGTGGCGTGGCCCTGCGACCAGCATTCACCGACATTGGGACAGCTTGCCTCTTCGCAGACAGTGGTCAGTTTGTTGTCGCGCATGATGCGGGCAGTTTCGGCATAGCCATCGCCGCCGGGCGCCTTGACGCGGATCCAGCTGGGTTTCTTGGGCTGAGCATTGTCGGGGCGCCGTGCCTTTTCAGGGTGGCGCTGCGCCGGTATTTTCAGATCACGCACGAATTATGTCCCCGCGAATGTTTTGGTAACTTTCTCCAAGTATACGGATTCCCGGGGGGAGTTGCCAGTGCAACCGTCCGGTCGGGCGCCGGGTGCGACGTTTAATCAGTGTCCCCCCACCCCGGCCTTGTGCCCGCCGCCTCGCGCCGCTTGCGTCAGCTCTGCCCCGACGCCGGTCAGGACGTCCGCCAACTGTGAAAACCAGCCCTCGCCCAGTGTTGAGGCGCGCCGCACCAGGCAGATGGTGCGCGCAGGTTCCGGCGCGGCGAACCGCTGCAGATGCACGCCGGGCGCGCCGCGCACCTCGGCGGCGGCCGCGATTTCCGGCATCAATGTCAGGCCAAATCCCGCCGCAACCAGCTGTGTGAGCGTGGCCAGCGACGACGCGCCCATATCAATCTGCGCATGGCCCCTGCCCCTGCGGCACGCCTCCAGCGCCTGATCGGTAAGGCAATGCCCGTCCTCCAGCAGCAGCAACTGCTGCGCGCCCAGACCATCGGGGCGCAGCGCCTCGGCGCTTGCGCCTACCGCCGCCAGACGGGCGGCGCTGCCGGCCAGAAGGAACCGGTCTTGGAAAAGCGGCTGGGCAATCAGCCCCTCTGCCGTGAGCGGCAGCGCCATGACGACCGCATCCAGCCGCCCGGCCAGAAGATCGGCGGTCAGACGGTCGGTCTTGGCCTCCTGCACCTGCACGTCCATGGAAATGTCGCCGCTGCGCAATGCCTCAAGCGCGCCGGGCAAGAGGTACGGCGCCAGTGTGGGGATCAATCCGATGCGCAAAAGCCCCGATAGCCCGCCATGCCAGCGCGCGGCCTCTTCCAGATTGCGCATCGCAGTATTGACCTCGGCGGCATGACCCAACATCAGACGGCCAAACGGCGTTAGCACTACATCGCGCGCGCGCCGTTCAACCAGTGGCTGGCCCAATGTCGTCTCCATGTCCCGGATCTGCACCGATAGCGCTGGTTGCGACACGGACACAGCCGCAGCGGCACGGCCAAAATGGCGATGCTCGGCCAGCGCGCGGAAATATGTCAGTTGGCGGAACGTAAGCGTCATAACCTTACATTATAGCAATCAGAAGAAACTGCAATTTGCTTTTATCACTCAAAGGCCTCATGTTCCGTTTGTAACGATCACAGACAGCACCTCAGGCGCGCCACAGCTGCGTCAAACCAACCCAAGGAGATCCTAATGGACGGCACTCTGAAATGCCCCTTTACCGACAAAACCAAGCGCACAAATCGTGACTGGTGGCCCGATGCACTGAACGTTGGCGTGCTGCACCAGCATGGCCGAAACCCCAGCCCGATGCAGCCGGATTTCAACTATGCCGACGCGTTCAAAGCGCTGGATCTGGACGCCGTAAAGGCGGATCTGCACGCGCTGATGACCGATTCTCAGGACTGGTGGCCCGCCGATTACGGCCATTACGGCCCGCTGTTCATCCGTATGGCTTGGCATAGTGCAGGCACCTACCGCACCGCCGACGGGCGCGGCGGATCGAACACCGGCAACCAGCGCTTTGCGCCGCTGAACAGCTGGCCCGATAACGGCAACCTGGACAAGGCCCGCCGCTTGCTGTGGCCGGTCAAGAAGAAATACGGCGACAACCTCAGCTGGGCCGATCTGCTGATTCTGGCCGGCAACGTCGCAATCGAATCCATGGGCGGGCCGATCTACGGCTTTGGTGGCGGCCGCGCTGACATCTATGCCCCCGAAGAGGACGTCCATTGGGGCGCCGAGGCCGAATGGCTGGCCGATTCCAAGGCCGAGAACAGCCGCTATTCGGGCGAGCGCGAGCTGGCCAATCCGCTGGCCGCCGTGCAGATGGGCCTGATCTACGTCAACCCCGAAGGACCGGACGGCAACCCCGATCCCATCGGTTCGGGTCATGACATCCGCGAGACGTTCACGCGGATGGGCGTTGACGATGCCGAAACCGTCGCGCTGATCGCCGGCGGGCATACCTTCGGCAAGGCGCATGGCGCGGGCGATCCGATCTACCTCGGCCCCGAGCCTGAGGCCGGTGACATGACCCAGATGGGCCTTGGCTGGATCAACAGCTGGGAAAGCGGGCACGGCCTGCACACCACTACCAGCGGCATCGAGGGCGCGTGGAAACCCAAGCCAACGACATGGGACATGGGCTATTTCGAGGTGCTGTTTGACAACGAATGGGTGCTGACGACCAGCCCCGCAGGCGCCAAGCAATGGACACCAAAAGACCCCAAGCCCGAGCATATGGTTGTCGATGCGCATGATCCTGACAAGATGCATCCGCCGATGATGACGACCGCCGATCTGGCCATGCGCGAGGATGAAATCTACGCCCCGATCGCGCGCAAGTTTGCCAATGACCCCGAGGCATTCGGCGAGGCGTTCGCGCGCGCGTGGTTCAAGCTGACGCACCGCGACATGGGCCCAAAGGCGCGGTATCTGGGCAAGGACGTTCCCGCCGAAGACCTGATCTGGCAGGACCCGATCCCGGCGGCGGATTACGATATGATCGACGCGAGCGACATCGCGGCGCTGAAAACCCATATCCTTGACAGCGGTGTGCCTGCCTCGGATCTGGTGTTCACCGCATGGTCCTCGGCCTCGACCTATCGTGGTTCGGATCATCGCGGCGGCGCCAATGGCGCGCGCATCCGTCTGGCCCCGCAGAAAGATTGGGACGGCAACGATCCGGCGCGTCTGGCCAAGGTTCTGGAGACTTATGAGGCGATCAAAGCTGATTTTGATGCCAATTCCGGCGCCAAAAAAGTGTCGATTGCCGATCTGATCGTGCTGGGCGGTGTGGCCGCGATTGAAAAGGCAGCCGAAGCCGCTGGTCACAAGGTGGACGTGCCGTTCCATGCCGGCCGCACCGATGCCACGGCTGACCAGACCGACGCCGACAGCTTTGCCGTTCTGGAGCCGATCGTTGACGGCTTTCGCAACTACCAGCAACAAAAGTTTTCAGTTCGCGCCGAGCAGCTGATGATCGACCGCGCGCAGCTTCTGGGCCTGTCGGCACCGGAAATGGCGGTTCTGGTGGCTGGCCTTCGGGCGCTGGATGCCAACCACGGCGGCAGCAAACACGGCGTTCTGACCAACCGTCCCGGACAGCTGACCAATGATTTCTTCGTCAATCTGCTGGGCATGGATATCGAGTGGAAATCCACCGATGAGGGTCAGGACACATTCGAGGCGGTGGACCGCAATACCGGCGAGACGAAATGGACCGGCACGCGCGCTGATCTGGTGTTCGGGTCCAACTCGCAGCTGCGCAGCGTTGCCGAGGTCTATGCGCAGGACGATGCCGGCCCGCGATTCGTGCGCGATTTCGTCGCCGCCTGGACCAAGGTGATGGATGCGGACCGCTTCGATCTGAAGTGATCCAAGACATATGACACAGCACAGGGCGGGCCAGAGTGGCCCGCCCTTTTGCGATTCTGAGTAAAAACACACCCGAATGCGCCCCTTGTCTGGCATAGTGGCGCACTGGCCGCTAAGCGTCAGTCACAGCGCATATCTGCCTGAAAGGTAAATCCGATGAACTCAATCGACACAGGATCAAACCGGGACTGGCCGATTGCGGGCGCGTCACCGGATGTGATTGCCGCGTTCATCGACACGGCTCATGCCGTCGATCTGGCTGCGTGGCTGGAGCAATTTCCGCATCATCAGGCGTGGACTCATCTGGCCACGCTTGCGCCCGAACGCCGCGCGCAGGTCTTTGCGAATATGTCGCTGGACGCACAGACCGATCTGGCCGGTGCCGTGCCGGAGGCCGATGTGACCAGTATTATCAGCCTGATGCGCGGCGATGACCGGGCGGATTTGTTCAATCATATGGACGCCGACCAGCAAAAACGTTTGATGCAGGGCCTCGGCGCCGAAGACCGCGACGACATCAGTCGCCTTGCCGCCTACGTCGAAGGCACGGCGGGGGCGATAATGACCTCGGATTTTGCCACCTTGGCGCCGCAGATGACCGCGCAGCAGGCGATTGACGCGCTGCGCCGTGCCGCGCCGCAGAGCGAGACGATCTATCGGTCTTATGTACTGGACGGCGCGAACCATCTGATCGGCTCAGTGCGGCTGAACGATCTGATTCTGGCAGATGAGGCTGCGTTGATTGCTGACTTCATGGACCGAGCGCTGATTTTTGCCGCGCCAGACACCGATCAGGAGGATGTCGCCCGCATGATCGAGCGCTATGACCTGCTGGCGCTGCCTGTGATCGACGCGGATGGCGTGCTGGTGGGCATCATCACCCATGACGATGCCGCCGATGCCATGAAGGCCGAGATGACCGAGGATTTCCAGCGAATCTCGACCGTGCTGCCATTTACCCAGAACATGCGCGAGGCGGGGATTGGCGTACTGTATTCCCGGCGCATCGTCTGGCTGGCGCTCTTGATCGTCGGCAACCTATTCTCGGGCGCCGGGATTGCCTATTTCGAGGAGACGATCCTGGCCTATGTGTCGCTGGTGTTTTTCCTGCCGCTTTTGATCGACAGCAGCGGCAACGCCGGATCGCAATCGGCCACGCTGATGGTGCGCGCGCTGGCAACGGGTGATGTGGCGCTGAAGGATTGGGGCAAGCTGATCGTGCGGGAAGTGGCGATTGCTGCAGCTTTGGGAGGGACGATGGCGCTGGTGGTGTTGCCCTTGGGTGCGTGGCGCGGCGGCCCGGACATCGCAATGGTGGTTGGACTGACGATGTTTCTGGTGGTCATGGTCGGATCGCTGGTGGGAATGTCCCTGCCCTTCCTGCTTAGCCGCCTGAAGCTGGACCCCGCCACCGCCAGCGGGCCATTGGTGACGACGATATCGGACGGAGTCGGCGTGATCGTCTATTTCACAATCGCGACACTCATCCTAAAATTATGATATCTCAACAGGTTAGGCTGCGGCTGGGTGATAAACCAGCACATCGCAGGCCGCATCGCGCAAAAGGCGGCGCGTCACGCTGCCGGTAAAGGCGCGACGGATCAGCCCCGGCTGGCCGGGGCCGACAGCAATCAGATCAACCGTTCGGATACGCGCGGCACGGGTCAGCGACCCTGCGGGATCGCCGTGCAGCACCGTCGTTCTGATCGGGCGCGGCGCCGCTGCGGCAAGCTTGCTCAGGTGGGCGCGCGCTGTGAGGGTCAGGTCCGCGCGATGCGCCTCCAGCGCGGCGCGGTCCGTGCCCGAGCGCAGCATCGCCTCTTTTAGCTGGGGGGTGATCTGCACGACTTGCACGGCGCGTATTGCCGCGCCGGGCAGCAAACGCGCCGCGAAGTCCAGCGCAGGACCGGCGGCGTCTTCGCCATTCGTTGCCACCAGCGCCTGCGCATAGGGACGCTCGGCGGCCCGGCGAATAATCAGCACAGGCGCAACAGCGGCCGAAACCATCCGGTCGCTGACCGATCCAAGGATCGCATCGGATAGTCCATCCCGCTGATGCGCGCGCATGACGATCAGGTCAGGCGCGTCGGTACGGCACAGATCAATCAACGCCAAGGCTGGTGATCCGGCAGTGATGCGAATTTCGGTACCGCTCAGATCTGGGCTGAGCCGCGCCAGGGCCGCGTCGATCCGCTCGCGCGCGGCCAAAGCCGCCTGCCCGATCAACGTGCCTGGCCTCTCCAGATCGCCGGGCTCGGCGGCCATCTCGACCACATGTACGACACGCAGCAAGGCATTGTGCAGGCGCGCGATCTCGTGCGCGCGCGCCAAGACGTCATCGCTGGCCGGAAATTGGTCGACTGCAGCAAGTATCGTTCTGATCGTCATCGCACTGCCTTATGCTGCCAAACGCGTCTCGGGCCTGTGCACGGCTCAGGTGCGTGCCCGCGCACCAAAGGCCGACATCATCGCGACCGCAGCCCCAAAGGGGGACATCATCGCCAATGTGGCGGCATCCTGCAATGGGTCATGGCGCGGCTGAACTGCATCGCCTTTACGCAACGCATACGCTGCGCTTGAGACGTCTTTCTGTGCTGGCTTGACGTCATTCTTGTCAAAGAACAGCTCATCGAAATCGGCATCTGAGATCATCATCGGTCTACTCCATTTACAAAGGTGGCTGCCGGATCGGGTGTGATCCGGCGCGCCTCAATGCGCCAGCCCTGGAACGCGCATTGAGGCGCAGGATCTGGGCGGGCAGATGGCGGGTCGCCTATCAGGCCGCGTTTTGCATGTCGCGTACTGCGGATGCGTAGCTGCCTGAAACGTCCAAGCCCCGCACAATGTCCGAGCGGGACATGGCCCGCTCGGGGGTACGGCGGGCGATTCGCATCTCGTCAAAGCTGTTGACGGTCCGCACAATGTCTTCGCGGCGCAGCCCGATATCCTTGAGCATCCAATCGTCCATCGCTTCGAACGTGGCGATCATTTTGCGCCGTTGCCAAGTGCGCATCACAGCGCTCATCAATCGGCGCAGGCCACTGAAGCGCGGCATCATGGCTGGCGTTACGGGAAAGAGGGGCGTGCGGGGGGAGATATCTGGATGCATGTCATGCTCCCTTTCATAAAGTCGCAGGTTTAGTGGAAGGCAGGACTGCCTGCCTGATATGGGTCATTAGGTTATGTAGTAGCGGTGTGTCCGGTCGCTTTGCGATCGGTGGAACCCCAAGGAATGAACAGACCAAAAGCGCCTGTCCCGCCCGGGGCTCAGGGGCGGTTCAGCAGCATTCCTGCGCCGGGCAGTAACCTCTTATGCAAGAAATAATGCGTCATGCCTCTTAGATGGGTCTTGTCGCGCCGGGTTACAATCCATGCGACGGCGGCACGCAACATATAGGCGCAAAAGCGCCAAAAGAACCACAGTATGGCGCTGTACAAGCCCCCCGATTGACAGAAGGCGGGCGCATGCCTACATCTGGCAATATGACATTACACGCAGATCATTTCGGGTTTCCCCTGCTGAATCGCCTGCCGCCCCGGTCGGCATAGGCGCACACGCATCTGCGAGCCTCCCGGGCTTTACTACCTTCCACATTTTACCACAAATTCAATACAATTGCAGTATGATGGTCCAGAACAGTGCGGCAATACGTCCTTGAAAATTTGCAAAAAACACATGCCCGCCCGCAAAATTAACGTAACATTTGGCAGAATTTCGGCGCGCGCAACACAAACCTAACGAGTCTCACCTACGGTCCCGACACGGGACGTCCCGATCTCAAGCATCGACCCCATTCTTCACCGCCTCTGACAGGAGCCAGACCCATGACAGCCCAGACGACGGACAACGTCAAAAAGCCCCGCCTGCGCGCGCCCAAGCTGGTCATCAACGAAGACGAACTGACCCATATCGAGGCGCTGGCCGAAGGCGCGTATCAGCGCAACCCGGTGCTGGCCGACCGCCTGCTCGACGAACTTGGCCGCGCGCGCATCGTCAAAGCAGACAAGATGCCCGCCAATGTCGTGTCGATTGGCAGCAGCGTGGTGTACCGCGATGAAACCACAGGGCAGGAAAAGACGGTTACGCTGGTCTATCCGGAGAACGCCGATATCTCGCGTGATCAGGTGTCGCTGATGACGCCGATCGGCGTATCGCTGCTGGGGCTGGCCGAAGGGGCTGCATTCTATTGGGACACGCGGGACGATCAGCGCCGGATGCTGACCGTTATCAGCGTTAAACAGCCAGAAGTGACACCAACCCGCGCGCCAGCTCAAGATGCGCCTGGCGCCGTTTAGGGCGCCTGTCACAGCGCTGAAATATGACTGCCCCGCAATCATTTGCGGGGCATCTGGCGGTCTTTTACCGGTAGCGCCCCCGTTCTGACTTCTGTTTCCTCACGGAGCCCCCTCAATGTCGCCGCGTCCTGCCAGAACCAACTGTGCCGCTTGCAACCACAGCTTGCCGCACGCGGCATCCCAGCGGTGTCCGTTTTGCGGTGCTCCGATGTACCGGGGCGCAGGCGACGCTGATGCCACATGCGACACTCCGATATCGCGCGCCTCCAGGGGCAAACGCCCCTGCACCGTCATACCCGCCGCCCACCACCGCACCACCGCGCATGACAGGTGCAATCCATGAGCCTCAAACAGCACGCCCGGCGGCTGATCTGGCCCGCCATGTCGGTCGTGCTCAGCGTTGGATTGATCTTTGCACTGCTCCGGTACGATCTAAGCCACATTATTGGTGATAGCGAATCCCTGTCTATGGGCATCACGGCTGCGATCTATTTCTCGCTTGCATGGCTGGCCAGTCGGCTTTTGGCTTTGGTGCTGGATAAGGCCACAACACGCCGGCGCCCCTACCCACGCCTGCTCAAGGATATGATCGCAGCGGTCCTATTCCTTCTGGCCTTTGCCGCAACTGTCGCGATGTTTATGGGTCAGGGCGCCGTCGGCGCGCTGGCCGGGTCCGGACTGGTGCTGGCGATGTTGGGTTTTGCAATCCGCAACGTTGTGGCCGATACTCTGTCGGGTATCGCACTCGGCGTCGAAGGTCCGTTCCGCATCGGTGACTGGATAGACATTGACGGGCTGGCGCGGGGCAAGGTCATTGAGATCGGCTGGCGCACCACACGCGTGCTGACCCGGGATTCGACCTATCTGATCCTGCCAAACAGCCAGATCGCACGCCAGCGCATAACCAATTATTCAGCCCCAAGGCCGCAATATCGCGCACAGGTTACCATCGTTCTGGACCACTCCATCCCGATTGATCTGGCCCGCAAGACAATGCTGGCGGCAGCTGGCAAAGCGAAACTGATTCAACAAGAACCACGGCCCGATGTCCGCGTCGTCTCTTATGAGGAACACGGCATCGCATACGCTTTGCGATATTGGCTGACCCGATTTGATCGCGACGTTGATTGCCGCGACGAGATGTACGGCCTTTTGGATGATGCGCTCCGCCAGATTGGCAACGTTGCTCCGCGCCAGCGGGTCGAGCTGATCGGCGCAAAGGAGACCACACCGGATTCCGACTGACACCCCCTGCGCCGCGTGATTGAAGTGCAATCACCGGCACAAACCACTCAAAAGACTTTCTCGAATAAAAAGCCCCGGCTGCATCCTGCGCCGGGGCCGGATATTACATATCCTCGATCTGGAGTGTCTTACAGTCCCAGCGCGGCGCGGGTCTGTTCGATTGCCGCCTTCAGCAGATCGGGATTATCCTGTGCTTGCCTGAGAGCCGACTTGAGAACAGTTTTCTGCGTCTCATCGATATCGGAATTGTCGATCCTGTCGGCAGCGGCCTGCATATCAAAATTCTCGACGGTCAGCGGGCTGGCTGTCTCGGCCCCGGCTTCGGCTTCGGCTTCAGCGTCCGTCGCTGTTTCTGCATCGGTTGCAGTATCTGCCGCACTATCAGCCGCCTCTTCGGCGGCTTGCTCCGTGGCGGTCTGGGCATTTTCTACCGCATTTTCTACCGCGTCGTCAACAACTTGCATCGCATCGCTGCCTTCTTCGGCCATCGCATCAACAGCAGCTTCGACACCTTCCGAAGCGGTTCTGGCGGCATTAGTTGCATTTGCAGCCGCATCGTTTGCGGTATCCTCGACAGCGTTCATCGCGTCGTCTGCATTCTCCAGAGCGTCATCCGACGCCGCTTCGACGGCATCGCCAGCCTCGCTTGCAGCGGCGTCAACCTCGGCAGCCGTCTCCTCGACAGCAGCGTCAACCTCATCGGCGGCGGCGTCTGCGCTTTCAGCGGGCTCGCCCGCAGTATCATCCAAAGCGCCCGGTGCGGAGATCGCGTTATCGGCAGCGTCAATCATGTCGGCCGGCGTCTTGCCCGTCACCAGTACATAGCCACCGATCAATACGATCGCAGCAAGCGCAATCCAAAGCAGATTTTTCATTTCTCATCCCCAGTAATACATAGCTATTGCAGCATCCCCCAGCAGCCCGAGGTACATGTCCGCATTCCATCTGACGTCATGCCCGCCACACCTACAAGGCGCAAGGCCAATTCCCCTTGGATCGGCACAGATCGGCCCAATTTGCAGCTTGAAACATCACAAGTGGGCGACTAGGTTGCGGTTCCGAAAGACATCCCAACAATCAAAGGATCAAAGCCATAGCCCGCAGACCGCACAACGCGCCACCCACGCGCGACACAGGACCCCGAGTAAACGACCGCATCCGTGATCCCGAAGTTCGGCTGATTGGGGCCGATGGCGAAAACGTCGGTGTCGTGTCAGGTGCGCGCGCTTTGGAAATGGCTGTCGACGTGGGCCTGGATCTGGTCGAAATCTCTCCGAATGCCAAGCCGCCCGTGTGCAAGATCATGGATTTCGGCAAGTATAAATACGAGACGCAAAAGCGCGAGGCCGAGGCGCGCAAGAAGCAGAAAATCATCGAGGTGAAAGAGGTCAAATTCAGGCCCAACACTGATACGCATGACTATGATGTCAAAATGCGCAACGTGTTCAAATTTCTCGATGGCGGCGACAAGGTCAAGATCACTCTCCGGTTCCGCGGCCGCGAAATGGCACACCAGGATCTGGGCCGGGCATTGCTGCAACGTATCGCAGCAGACGTCGATGGCCACGGCAAGGTTGAAAGCATGCCAAAGATGGAAGGCCGCCAGATGATCATGATCATCGGGCCATTGCCGCGCTGAAGTACCAGTGTTGCCATGGCGAACCATTGAACGGCCCGAATAGATCCGGGCCGTTTGCATTTGCAGGAGCCGTGCCATGTGGGAAGATCGCTTTCAGACCGAAGAATACGTTTTCGGCACCAGCCCTGCACAATTTTTGGTAGATCACCGCGATCTTTTGCAGCAGGGACAGCGGGCATTGAGCGTTGCCGATGGCGAGGGCCGCAACTCTGTTTTCATGGCCGAATGCGGGCTGCAGGTGACAGCGCTGGAATTCGCGCCATCCGCGATCGTCAAGGCGCGCAAACTGGCCGCCGAGCGGGACGTGACCGTCGATTTCCAGCACGTGGACGTCACCACACATGACTGGCCCGACACCTATGACCTGGTCGCGGGTATCTTCATCCAGTTTCTCGGACCAGAGGCGCGCGAAGGTCTGTTTCACGACATGAAGCGCAGCATTACCCCCGGAGGGCTGATCATGCTGCACGGTTACACACCCGAGCAGATTGGGCGCGGAACGGGCGGGCCGCCCCATGCCGAAAATATGTATACTGAGGCAGAACTGGGCCGTGCCTTCGCCGGATGGGACATTGTTGAAAACCGCGCTTATACGCGCGATATAAACGAGGGGCGCGGCCACTCCGGCATCTCAGCGCTCATAGATTTCATCGCGCGCAAACCGTCTTAGCGCGCGGCGTCCACGGCCCGGCGGGTCATCACCTTTACCAGATGTGCCCGGTATTCCGGCGTTCCGTGAAGATCCCCGATCATCCCGTCCGACGCCACAGTGAGGCCCTCCAGCGCGGAGGCACCGAAATCGCGGCTGAGCGCCGCTTCGGCCTCGTTCCAGCGGAACACACCGCTTTCGGATGCGCCAGTGATCGCGACACGTACACCGTCGGGGAACTTCGCCACGAACGCCCCGACAAGCGCAAAGCGGGATGCGGGCTGTTCAAACTTGGCGTAGGCAGATACCTCCGGAACGGGAAATTTCACCTCGGTGACAATCTCGCCTTCATCCAGCGCTGTGTCGAACATACCCTGAAAAAAATCATCGGCGTCAATTTCGCGGCGGTCCGTCACTATGGTCGCGCCTGAGCCCAATGCCGCTGCCGGATAGCAGGCAGAAGGATCATTGTTGGCCAGCGACCCGCCCAAAGTCCCACGATTGCGCACCGCCGGATCCCCGATCCTGCCCGCCATGGACGCAAGACTGGCAAAATCGCCCGCCCCCGCCGCCACTTCGGAATGGGTTGTCCCGGCGCCGATGCACATCCGCCCGGCATCGTCCCGGCAAATTCCGCGGAGCGCCGGAATTCCCGTCAAACTGACCAAAACCGACGGCATCGCCAGCCGCTGTTTCAGCGTCGGGATCAACGTTTGACCCCCACCAAGCGGCTGCGCCTCGTCCGCACTCAGCGCCTTCACTGCCTGATCAACGGTAGAAGGTCGCTCAATCTCGAATGCATACATCCCAAAATCTCCCAAATCCCGCCAAGTGTTTCTTCTTGCTTTAAATATCCCGGGGTCCGGGGCAGAGCCCCGAAATCCCCGGCCTCAGCCCTGCTGCATCGCTGACCAGACGCGCAACGGCGTCACCGGCATATCCACATGGTCCACTTTGTGCCCCCCCGACCGCAGTGCATCTACAACTGCATTGACCACCGTCGCTGGCGATCCGATCGTGCCCGCCTCACCGCAGCCTTTGACGCCAAGGGGATTGTGCGTGCAGGGCGTGCCATTGCTGTGATCCACAACAAAGAATGGCATATCATCGGCGCGCGGCATGCAGTAATCCATGTAGCTGGCCGATAAAAGCTGGCCGTCCGCGTCGTAAGTGCACTTCTCCATCAGCGCCTGACCAATCCCCTGGGCCAGACCGCCATGCACTTGCCCGTCGACGATCATTGGATTCACCACATTGCCAAAATCATCCGCTGTGGTGAACTTCTGGATCGTCACCTTGCCGGTTTCGGGGTCCACCTCAACCTCGCAGGCATAGGCGCCAGCCGGGTAGGTGAAGTTGTTCGGGTCATAAAATGCTGTCTCCTCCAGCCCCGGCTCGACCTCGTCCAGCGGATAGTTGTGTGGCACGTATGCCGCCAGCGTCACATCGCCCCAAGCCAGAGATTTGTCGGTGCCTGCAACGGTAAACTTGCCGTCCTTCAGCTCGATATCTTCGTCCGACGCCTCCATGATATGCGCCGCAATCTTCTTGGCCTTAGCGATGATTTTCTCGGTAGCGCGCACCATGGCGCTGCCGCCGACGGCGATGGAACGCGATCCATACGTCCCCATGCCCATCGGCGTATTGGCAGTGTCGCCATGCACGATTTCGATCATGTTCGCGTCGATGCCGATCATGTCGGCCACGACCTGCGGGAATACGGTTTCATGCCCCTGACCGTGGCTGTGACTGCCGGTCATCACCGTGATCCCGCCCGTGGCGTTGACGCGCACCGTGGCGCTTTCATACAAGCCCGCGCGCGCTCCCAGTTGGCCCACCAGGTTCGACGGCGCGATGCCGCAGGCCTCGATGAAGCAGTTGATGCCAAGCCCGCGCAGCTTGCCGCGCGCTTCGCTTTCCTTGCGGCGCGCCGCAAAGCCGCCCAGATCGGCTTTTGCTTCAAGTTTATCGACCAGGCGATTGAAATCGCCGGAATCGTATTCTACCGCCACCGGCGTCTGATAGGGGAATTCGGTAACAAAATTCTGCTTTCGCAGCGCGATCGGATCCACGCCTAGCTCGCGTGCCGCCTTGTCGATGACGCGTTCCAACTGATAGGTCGCCTCGGGGCGGCCCGCGCCGCGATAGGCATCGACGGGGATGGTGTTGGTGAACACCGCGCGCACATTTACATAGACCAGCGGCGTCTTGTAATTGCCGGCCATCAGCGTGCCATGCAACCAGGTCGGGATTGATGGCGCAAAGGTGGACAGATATGCGCCCATATTCGCCAGCGTATCGGTGCGCACGGCGGTAAAGTTGTTGTCTTTATCCAACGCCAGCTCAATCTTGGTGACGTGGTCGCGGCCCTGCGCATCGCTCAGGAACGCCTCGGACCGGGTGCAGGTCCATTTGACGGGCCTGTTCAGTGCCTTGGCTGCGAAAGTGCAGAACGCCTCTTCGGCGTAGTGGAAGATTTTCGATCCGAACCCGCCGCCCACATCGGGCGCCACAACGCGCAGCTTGTGTTCGGGAATGTTCAGCACGAACGCCCCCATCAGCAGACGGATCACATGCGGGTTCTGCGATGTGGTGTAGAGCGTGGAATCGTCCGTACCCCGGTTGTAATCGCCGATGGCAACGCGCGGCTCCATCGCGTTTGGAACCATCCGGTTGTTGATCAATTCGACGGTTGTGACGTGAGCCGCAGATTTGATCGCGTCATCCACGGCCTGCTTGTTTTCCTCAACAAAGCCCCAATCGAAACACAGGTTGCTCGTCAGGTCGTCATGCACCTTGGTTGCGCCGTCCTCCAGCGCCGCGCGCATGTCGATTACGGCGGGCAGGTCCTCGATATCCAGCACAATCGCCTCGGCAGCATCGCGCGCCTGATTGAGCGTCTCCGCGACAATGGCGGCGATGGGATCGCCGACATGACGCACATGGGTTTCGCACAGGACCGGGTGGCGCGGTTCCTGCATAGGCTGGCCGAAGCGGTCGGTCACCTGCCAGCCGCAGGGGATGGAGCCGGCCGATTTAAAATCCTCACCCGTAAAAATGCGCAGTACACCCGGCATTTTTTCAGCCTCAGACAGGTCCAGACCGTTTATTTTACCATGGGCGATATCCGAGCGCAGGAAATGAACGTAAGCCTGTCCGCGCAGGTTGATATCGTCGGTATAATTTCCGGTGCCGGACAGAAAGCGGACATCTTCGCGTCGCATGGGGCTGGCGCCGATGCCGCCGCGGCCAGGTGCATTATCCTTGGGCATATTGGGTCTCCCTGATTTGGCGATCTGTGGGCTGACTTACTCGGCAGCGATTTCGCCCGGAATATTGGTCACATCCTGACCGCTGGCTGCCAGGATCGCTTTGACGATGTTGTGATAGCCGGTGCAGCGGCAGATATTGCCCTGAAGGTAGCGGCGCACTTCGATTTCGGTCGGTTTTGGGTTGTCTTTCAGCAGGGCTGCCGCGCTCATCACCATGCCGGGGGTACAAAATCCGCATTGAAGGCCGTGGTAATCCTGAAATGCCTGCTGGATCGTGTTCAGGGTGCCATCTGAGGCCGCTTGCCCTTCGATCGTGTCAACGGTTGCGCCCTCCGCCTCGGCGGCGAACATGGTGCAGGATTTGACCGCCTTGCCGTCAACATGCACGGTGCAGGCGCCGCATTGGCTGGTATCGCAGCCAACATGCGTGCCGGTCAGGCCCAATGTTTCGCGCAGGAATTCGACCAGCAGCGTGCGCCCCTCGATGGTGCCGCTCGCGGGCTTGCCGTTCACGGTCATGCTGACTTCGGTCATGGGCGCCTCCCTCAAATATCGCTGTCTTGGCAGAGTTAAGCACGGCATCGGTGACTTGAGAAGCCTGTTTTTACGATGATTTCTTGCCGCGGCGCGGCATCGGGCGGCTTGGGATCTCTTTCAGCAGACCGCCCACACCCATCGCGGCTATATCCTCGGCGCTGACATCCATGCCGCACAGGATGCGCGCCAGCACCCAGTCGGCGCCATTGAGGCTGGGCGAGCGTGCGCAGCCCGGCAGGCCTATCACCGGGCGTTTGTCCAGATCACCCAGAAACAGCAGATTGCCCGGATCGACCGGCATGCCGAACCGCGTGACATACCCCCCCGCCTGCCGCAGCGCCGCGGGCGCGGTATCGTCGGTATCCGAGGTCGCCGACGCGGTCAGGATCAGCACCAGATCGCCCTGCGCAGATCGCAGCGCCGCGGCAACAGCGGCCGTTTCGTGCGGGACATGCACGATTTCGCTGAGGTGAGCCTCCAGCGCCTCCAGCCGCGCGGCGATGGCGCGCACGCCCTTGTCACTGGCGCCGACGTCGGTTTCGGTGATGATCAGGCTGACGCGGCGCAGCTTCGGCCCAACCAGCCGCACAGCGGCCTGCGCGGCATGACAGGCGGCGACGATAGCGCCCTCTGGCACGGCGTAGGAGATGATCTTGACCGTGGCGATCATGTCATTGGGGCGCATCTGGTGCAAGTCCGGCACCGTTGCGACTGTTATCATTGCGTTGACGGCATTCGCCGCGTGGATCGCGGCGACATCCAGTTGGACCACGCCCGACCCCTCGGCCAGAATGTTGACCCGGCCCGTGCCCGGCGCGCCCAGACGGATCCCCTCGGCCCCCTCGGCCAGCGCTTCGGCCAAGCGCTGCGCGGCGACATCCTCGCCCACATCGCCCGGCTCCAGCCGCGCGACGATGGCCTCGGCTTGACCGGCGGCGTGCAACTGATCCAGATGAGTGCGCTCCAGCACCAGCCCCTTGCGCAGGCGCCCGCCCGGCACACTGACGGAATGGGCCAGGATCGCGCCCAGCGCCTCGGCCAGCGGTACGGGACCGAACCTCATGTTCCCCGCCTCAGCACTTGCGTCATCTGTGCAAGGATGCTTACCGCAATCTCGGCCGGACCAGCCGCGCCGATATCAAGGCCGACAGGGCCATGAATTCGCGCCAGATCCGTCTTTGTAAAGCCCGCCGCGCGCATCCGCTCCAGACGTTTGGCATGGGTACGGGTCGAACCCAGCGCGCCGATATAGAACACATCGCTGCGCAAGCCTTCGGTCAGGGCCGGATCGTCCAGCTTGGGGTCATGCGTCAGCAGCACCAGCGCGGTGCGGGCATCAAAGCCCAGCGCGCGCACCGCATCGTCGGGCCAGTCTTCCAGTAGCGTTTCCCCAGGAAACCGCGAGTCCGAGGCGAAGGCGGCGCGCGGGTCGATGATGATCGGATCATATCCGGCAATCCGCGCCATCGGCACCAGCGCCTGCGCGATATGGACTGCACCCACAACGATCAGACGCAATGGCGGGTTGTGAATGGCAACGAAGGTCTCGCCGTCGTCCTCGAACCCCGAGCGGTCCATGCGAAAGCGGTCCTCATGGCCGGACATCTCCAGCACCGGCACTGCGCCAGGCGCCGTCACCAACGCGGCTGGACGGCGCGCGGCGCGCGCGGTGACAAGTGCGGTCATAATCTCCTCCGGCAGCGCCGGTCCGACAGGCTGGACCAGCACCCGGATCGTGCCGCCGCAAGCCAGCCCGACGGCAAAGGCATCCCCATCGCTGACGCCGTATTCCAGCATCCGGGGCGTGCCATCCGCGATAGCCTCCTGCGCCTCGGCCACCACGGCGCCCTCGACGCAGCCGCCAGACACGGACCCGGCCATATCGCCGCCGCCGGATACCGCCAGCATCGCGCCCACGCGGCGCGGCGCGCTGCCCCATGTCTGCACCACCGTGGCTAGCGCGGCGCCCTGCCCCGACCGGTGCCAACCCAGCGCGATGCGCGGAATATCATCGATCTCAGACATGCAAAGACCCTCCGCCAACACTATGAGGCGGAGGGCCGTAACACTCAATCCAAATCACGCCACCTGCACGGGGCGCGCCCGGTTTACCTGCCGCCGCGCAGCAGCGGGGTGATGTTGCGCACCGCGCCGCGGCGGTTGCCGCGAATGTCGCCGGTTTGCTTGATCCGCAGATCGGCCTCGCCATACCCCTGCACGATCATGTTCGACGGCGGTACGTCGAAATACTCGGTCAGCGCCAAGGCGACAGATTCGGCCCGGCGGTCGGACAGCGCAAGGTTGTAGCTGGCGTCGCCCACGGTATCGGTGTGCCCTTCAATCAGGAACACCTGCGCCGGGTCGTCGTTGATCGCCGCAAGCATGGCGTTGCCCAGCGCCGACAGCGATTCGGCCTCGCCCGCTTCGATCACAGCCGAGCCGGTGCGGAAGTTGATCGCATCAAGGGCAATCACCGGCACCAGTTTGCGCACTGCGTCAATCCGGCGGATCTGGTTGAGCGAATAGCTTCGGTCCGGCACCGCCTCGTTCTTGGCGCTGAGCGCGGCGCGCAGACCGTCGGCATCCGCGGTGCTATAGTCATAATCGCTCTGACTGGCGGGCCGCAGATTGCTGACATCGACCCGCTCGAAACTGCGCGTGTCATCGAACAGCTCCACTTCCTGCCCGTTCGGCAGGATGCGCGTGCGGCGCAGCACACGGCCATCGGCGGCACGAATGGTCACGGTCGAGGAGTTGTCGCGCGCGACGACCTCGGTCCGGGTCGAGCCGTCGCTGTAGGTCTGCGTGGCCACGTTGCTGCCCGGCTGGCGCAGTAGTGTGTCGTCATCCTTGATGATGCGATACTGGCCGTTGGGATCGCGTACAACCGCGCGGTCGCCGGTGTTCGAGACGACCTCGCCGCCATTATCCAGCATCTTGCCGATCGCGTAGGCGCCCAGCCCGGCTGCAGCGACGATACCGACCGTTTTCAGCAGTTCGTTATCCTTCTTCTTTTCGGCTGCGGGCGCTGGCGCGAGGACCGTCTGTTGTCCGCTCGCAGTCGTCTCAAACTCTTCGTCCGACGCGCGAGCCTGATCTTCGGTCACTGTGCCCTCTTGGGTATCGATGACCTCGCCTTCGCCGCTGGCGGCGGCGGCAGCTGGCGCGTCGACAGTTTCGTCGGCCAGCGCGTCGGCCTGCGCCTCGGCGCTCACTTCAGGCGCTTCGGCTGTGTCTGTCGGTGCTGCCGGGTCGTTGGAGGCTGCGTCAGTGACGTTCTCATCCGCCTCGGTGATGCCCGAAATTGCATTGCCAAGATCGGTCTGATCTGCAGGCTCTGCAGTGGTTGCGTCCTCGGCGGTTGCGCGATCGGCAGACGCTTGGTCCGCGGCATCAGCCGCAACGGCGTCCTGTGCTTCCTGCTCCTCTGCCGCAGCTGTTGCGGCATCATCGGCCTTCTGCGCAGCTTCGACTTCGGCCTCAGCTGCTGCATCATCAGCGGCTTGTTGATCGGCAGCGGCGGCATCGTCTGCAGCCTGCTGCTCGGCAGCCTCTGCCGCTTCGGCGTCCGCTTCTGCTGCAGCCTCTGCCGCTTCGGCATCCGCTTCTGCGGCGGCCTCTGCTGCTTCGGCGTCTGCTTCGGCGGCAGCCTCTGCTGCCATGTCGTCGGCTTCGGCGGCTGCGGCGGCCTCGGCGGCTGCGGCCTCTGCTTTCGCTGCGGCCTCTGCGGCTGCAGCGTCTTCTGCAGCTACGGCATCTGCCGCGGCTCCGGCCTCTGCCGCTGCGGCGGCCTCGGCGGCTGCGGCGTCCGCTTCGGCTGCGGCCTGTTCGGCTGCGGCGGCCTCTGCAGCTGCAGCATCTGCTTCAGCGGAGATTTCCGCTGCCTCGGCTTCTGCTTCTGCCGCGGCCTGCTCTGCGGCGGCGTCAGCGGCATCCTGAACTGCCTCTGCTTCGTCGGCTGCGGCAGTTGCCGCATCATCCCCCACGCCCAGGATGCCACCAGATGCCGTGTCTTCCTGGACGGCGTCCGTATCATTCTGCGCGAGGCGTATCACCTGTGCTTCAGCGTCGCCGTTGCGCTGGGCCTCAGGCGTGATTGATCCGTAAGCTGCGCCCGGGATGGGCGCAGCAGCATTGAGAACCAAGGCGAGTGCTGTGGTGGATGTAAGCCAATTGCGACGCATGTAAATTCTCCTGTGTCAAACCATATCAGGGCACAGAGCAAGCATTCAGCTGCTCGCGATACCCGGATTATTGCCGCCACAACGCGCGCCGTCCTGGATTGTTCCGCAGAGCGCGCTAGCTCGGCGGGATCTCGCGCGCGGCCATCAGGCGGGTTTTTTCGCCGACCTGCGGTGAAGCAGCAAAAGCGGTGGCCAGATCCTCGATCGACGCGACAGAATGGCAGGCCAGAAGGCTGTCGACATGCGGAAGCATCGCGGCGATCCCCTGAGCGCGCGGCTCAAAACCGTCCCAACGCAGAAGCGGGTTGAGCCAGATCAGCCGCCGTGCAGTCAGCTGCAGGCGCTGCATCTGCGCCGCCAGATATTCGGGCGCGCCACGGTCCAGACCGTCAGTGATCAGCAGCACGACCGCGCCCTGCGCCAGCACCCGGCGCGACCAGTCGCGAATGAACACGGCAAGACTGTCGCCGATGCGCGTGCCCCCCTCCCAATCCTGCACCTCGCGCCCGGCGGCCGCTAACGCGGCATCGACGTCGCGCGTGTCCAGATGCCGGGTAATGTTGCTCAGCCGCGTGCCAAAGGTGAAGGCATGCACCCGGCCCCAGCCCCCCGCGCGATCCGCGCCGCGGCTGTTGGCAACGGCATGGACGAAATGCAGGACCATGCGGCTGTATTGGCTCATCGAGCCGGAAATGTCGCACAGCACCACCAGATCAGGGGCGCGGTGGCGATGCGCCCGGCGCGCCAGTTGCGTAATCTCGCCGCCGCGGCGCATGGCGATCCGCATCGTTGCGCGCGCGTCGATCAGTCGGCCTCGCGCATCCGGGGTCATCCGCCGCGACAGCATCGGCGGCACCGGCAGCGTCAGGCGAGCCAGCATCCGTTTGGCCTGAGCGATCTCATCGGTGCCCATCTGCTCGAAATCGAGGCTGCGCAGACGCTCGCGCGCTGACGCCGTGGCGCTGGCATCGACCTCAAGAAGACTGTCTTCGTCCTTGGACTCGGGCAGGTCGGGCATAGACGTCTGGGCGCCGTCCAGCAGCGCCTCGGCGGCGCGTTTCTCGGCAGATTTGGCCTGCGGGGTCTCGTTCAGGCCGCGCATGGCGGGCAAGAGCATGCCCATCATATGCTCCAGAAATCGCGGGTCCCGCCAGTAGAGGCGAAAAATCTGCGCGAACACCGCACGGTGTTCGGGTCGGGTGACGCAAAGCGCATGCAAGGTCCAGTAAAAGTCGCGCTTGGAGGTAAAGCCGACAGCGGACACGGCGCGCACAGCGTCGAGCATCCGGCCCGGCCCCACGGGCAGACCGGCCCGGCGCAGGGCGCGGATGAAATGGGTGATGTTCTGCGCCAGCTTGGGGTTTTCCGGCAGATCGAGGTCGGGATATTCTTGCATATGTCGCGCCGGGGGTTCTACCCCCGGACCCCCGGAGTATTTGCGCCAAGATGAAGCGTCATACCGGCGGCACGGCCGCGCGGGCCTGATCAAGAATACGAGCGGACTCGCTGCCCTGCAGCTTCGCGATATCGTCCTGATATTTCAGTAAGGCGCCCAGCGTATCTGCCACCACTTGCGGGCTGAGCGCGACCGCATCCAGCGCCAGCAGGCATTTGGCCCAGTCGATGGTTTCGGCAACGCCGGGTTTCTTGAACAGATCCTCGGTACGCAGCGCCTGCACGAAGGCAACGACCTCGCGGCTGAGCGTCTCGGACAGGTCGGGCGCGCGGGCGGCGAGGATTTCGGCCTCTCGCTCGAAATCGGGGTAGTCGACCCACGCATAAAGGCAACGGCGTTTGAGCGCGTCATGCACTTCGCGGGTGCGGTTCGAGGTCACGATGACGATGGGCGGCTCAGCGGCCTTGATCGTGCCCAACTCGGGGATGGTGACCTGAAAATCGCTGAGCGCCTCCAGCAGGAAAGCCTCGAACGGGGCGTCGGTGCGGTCCATCTCGTCGATCAGCAGGACCGGCGGGCCGCCGGGCTGCGGGCGCATGGCTTGCAACAGGGGACGCTCAACCAGGAATTTTTCCGTAAAAAGATGGTCGGTGAGGGCAGCAGTATCAGTATTACCGCCAGCCTCGGCGGCACGCAGCGCGATCATCTGGGCCGCGAAGTTCCATTCGTAAACTGCCGTCGAGGCATCCAGCCCCTCGTAGCATTGCAGGCGGATCAGACGGCGGCCAAGGGCGGTTGCAACGGCCTTGGCGATCTCGGTCTTGCCGGTGCCGGCCTCGCCCTCCAGAAACAGGGGGCGTCCCAGCCGCAAAGACAGGAACAGCGCCGTTGCCAACGCGCGCCCGCAGACATATCCCTGCCCGGCCAGCATCTGTTGCACATCGTCTATATTGGCCGGTTGCTCCATAAAATCGCCTCGTTTGTCTGCGCTGTTAGGGGCATCCTGTGACGCTTCGCTAAGCCTGTCCAGCAAACTGCACGAATTTTCCAAAGTTTTGCCTGAATTGCCGGATATCAAATAGCGTGTCGCGACCCGATCTGTGCCGCGCATTCATTCGAGGACCATGATCATGCAGGACGCCCCCAGAAGCTTTGACATGCCGCTCTGCAACCTGTCCGGACGCGAGGCATGGTTGGACCAGGCAGAAGAGGTCGCTGGGGAAAACGGCTATGTCGAGCGTCTGGGCGCGCGCCACGCGGCCATATTCATTGAGGACAAGCCAACACTTCTGGTCACGTTCGAGACGCATCAGAGGATCGAGGCACTGTCGCACGATGCCCGGCCGCTGGGCTGGGACATGGCGCGCGGTCTCGGCTGGTCGCATCTGTGCCTGGTATCGGACGGCGATACCTGGTTCCGCGATCCGGCGGTTTACGGCTATTTTGACCGGCTGATGGATGATGGGTTCTTTGAGAATTTCGAGCAGGTGTTATTCTACGGTGCAGGTCCATGCGGTTATGCTGCCGCCGCATTTTCGGTCGCGGCGCCGGGCGCCAAGGTCCTGGCCCTGTCGCCGCAGGCAAGCCTGGATCCGCGCGTGGCGGAATGGGACGACCGTTACCGTCATATGCGCCGCACATCGTTTTCAGATCGCTACGGATATGCGCCCGACATGCTGGATGCCGCGGCCGAGGCGTTCATCCTATACGATCCCGAAAATGACCTGGACGCGATGCATGCCGCGCTGTTCACGCGCCCGAATGTCACGCTGTTTCGCATGCGCTATATGGGGCCGCAGCTGGAGGCGGGGCTGATACGGCTTCAGATCCTGTTCCCCATTCTCGCGCAGCTTAGCGCGGGCAAACTGGACCGCACCGCTCTGGCCGCTCTTTACCGGGCGCGGCGCAATGATGGCGGCTATCAATTCAAGCTGTTGCAAAAGCTGACGGCAGCGGCACGGCCCTACCTGACCGTCCTGCTGGCGCGCAGTGTTTTGGAGCAACGCAACGCGCGTCCCTTTCGCAAAGCACTGGACGCCGCCTATAAAAGCGCCGAGGCGGATGGCACGCATCTACCAGCGCGCACGCAAACGGATGCAGACGACCAAGCCGATCCCACTGGCGCGGCGCACGTCGATCAGGTAAAGCGCACGCATGACACACCTGACGCTTCGCACCCCCGATGACTGGCACCTGCATCTGCGCGATGGCCCCATGCTGCGCGCCGTTCTGCCATGGACAGCTGCGCATTTTGCGCGCGCCATCATTATGCCGAACCTCGTGCCACCCGTGGTCACTGGCGCCGATGCCGCCGCCTACCGCGCCCGCATCATGGCAGCACTGCCCGAGGGCGCGCAATTCACCCCGCTGATGACCCTCTACCTGACCGAGGACACGCGCCCCGACGATGTGGCCGCCGCGCATGCCGCAAACCTGATCCACGCCGTGAAACTCTACCCGGCGGGCGCCACCACCAATTCCGCAAGCGGCGTCGCCGATTTTTCCCGCGTGCAGGGCGTGCTGGAGCGGATGGCCCAGATCGGCTTGCCGCTGTGCGTCCATGGCGAGGTGACTGACCCCGCCGTAGATATTTTCGACCGCGAAGCAGTGTTCATTGACCGCGTGCTTGACCCGCTGCGCCGCCGCGTACCTGGCCTCAAAGTGGTGCTAGAGCATATCACGACGGCTCAGGGCGTGGATTACGTCAAGGCGCATGATACGGGCCTTGGCGGCACGATCACCACGCACCATCTGGTGATCAATCGAAATCACATCCTTGCCGGGGGAATCCGCCCGCATTACTACTGCCTGCCCGTCGCCAAGCGTGAAAAGCACCGCCTGGCCCTGCGCACCGTCGCCACCTCCGGGGATGCGCGCTTCTTCCTCGGCACCGACAGCGCGCCTCATACCGATCCGGCCAAACTCCAGCCCTGCGGCTGCGCCGGCTGCTTCACCGCACCGAACACAATGCCCATCCTGGCGCATGTGTTCGAAGAGGACGGCGCCCTGGACAAGCTCGAGGCTTTCACCTCGCTGAACGGTCCGGCTTTCTACGGCCTGCCGCCGAATGAGGGCACGATAACACTGGCCAGGGGCGCGCCCGACCTGCCGAGCTGTATCAACACCGACGACGGCCCCGTCACCATCTTCGATCCCGGCTTCACGCCCGGATGGCACGTGACCGCCCGTTCTTCTTGCTAAAAATATCCTCGCCGAAGGCGAAATAATCCCAGTTTGCCGCCACAAGGACCGCCCGCATGATTCCCAGCTCCTACCCCCCCGCCGACGAGATTGCCCGCCTGACCGCGCGTATGCTGCTGGAAATCGGCGCCGTCCATTTCAACGCAGAAACGCCCTACATTTACTCTTCCGGCCTGCCCGGCCCGACCTATATCGACTGCCGCAAGCTGATCTCGTATCCGCGCATCCGCAGCACGCTGATGGATTTCCTGGCCGTGACCGTCATGCGCAATGCGGGGCTTGAGGCGTTCGACAATATCGCCGGCGGCGAGACGGCCGGCATCCCGTTTGCCGCCCTGATAGCCGAGCGGTTGGCCCTGCCGATGACCTATGTGCGAAAAAAGCCCAAGGGGCACGGGCGCGGCGCGCGGATCGAGGGCACAATGACCGAGGGCCAGCGCGTGCTGCTGGTCGAGGATCTGACCACCGATGGCGGCTCGAAAATCGGCTTTGTGGATGCGATCCGCGACACCGGCGCCACCTGCGCGCATACCGCCGTCATCTTTTACTACGGCATCTTCCCGGACACGGTCCAGACGCTTGAGAATCACGGCGTCGCGCTGCATCATCTGTGCACATGGTGGGACGTTCTGGCCGAAGCGCGCGCCCAAGGCACGTTCGACGATGCCACCCTGCGCGAGGTCGAGGCGTTTCTCAAGGCGCCCCGCGCATGGCAGGACGCCCGCGCCTGAGCGGCTCCAAACAGGCTGTCACTTCCCCGCAACAGGCTCAATCCTTTTGCAGCCTGCACGGGTCGCGCGCGCGGCAATCCGCGCGCTCAAATACCAGATGTTGACGAACCCACCTTCAAAACCGCAAGATACCGCTCAAGCGGGGCGCTGTGAAATCCACCCACAGGTTTATACAATTTGCACCCGCGCCCAGCCTGCGTCTATGACGGCATCGCGAGGCAGCCGGAGAGCGACATGAACGAGATCATCAAATTCAATGCCAGCGGCAGCGCCGCCGGAACCGAAATTCAGGCCGCCGATACCATGCCCCACTCGATCGAGGCCGAACAGCAGTTGCTGGGCGCGATCCTGACCAACAACGACGTGTTCGACCGCATCGCCAGCATCATCGGCCCGCAGCATTTCTACGACCCGGTCCACGCCCGCATCTTTGAAACCTCCTCGGCGCGCATCGCCAAGAACAACCTCGCCTCGCCCGTCACGATCAAGGCCTTTCTGGAAGAAGACGAGGGGCTGAAGGAATTAGGCGGTCCCGCATATCTGGTCAATCTGGCCGGCGCCGCGATCAGCACCTATGCGGTGCGCGATTACGCGCAGATGATCTATGATCTGGCCATCCGCCGCCAATTGATTGCGCTGGGCCACGACATCGCCGGCAAGGCGGCGCATATGAATGTGGACTCTGAGCCAAAGGATCAGATCGTCGAGGCCGAACAGCAGCTTTACAAGCTCAGCGAGCAGGGCCAGACCGACAGTGGATTTCAGAGCTTTCTCAGGGCGGTAACGGACGCTGTTAATGTTGCTAACGCCGCCTATCAGCGCGAGGGCGGCATGGCCGGCATCTCGACCGGCCTGATCGACATGGACAAGAAGCTGGGCGGACTGCACAAATCCGACCTGCTGATTCTTGCCGGGCGGCCGTCGATGGGCAAGACTTCGCTGGCCACGAACCTGGCGTTCAACATCGCCAAGGCCTACAAGCGCGGCACCCTGCCCGACGGCACCGAAGGCTCCATTGAGGGCGGCGTCGTCGGCTTTTACTCCCTTGAGATGAGCGCCGAACAACTGGCCGCTCGCGTCCTCTCTGAGGCCTCCGAAGTGCCTTCTGAACAGATCCGTCGGGGCGATCTGACTGAGGGCGAATTCCGCCGCTTTGTCGATGCCGCCAAACAGCTGGAATCCTGCCCGCTTTATATCGACGACACGCCTGCCCTGCCGATCAGCCAGCTGGCGGCGCGCGCCCGGCGCTTGAAACGGACGCATGGCCTTGACGTGCTGATCGTGGACTATCTTCAGCTGGTGCGCGGCACAGGCCGTAGCGAGAACCGCGTGAACGAGATTTCCGAGATCACCATGGGCCTCAAGGCCATCGCCAAGGAACTGGATATTCCCGTCATCGCCCTGTCGCAGCTCAGCCGTCAGGTCGAAAACCGCGAGGATAAGCGCCCCCAGCTGTCGGACTTGCGCGAATCAGGCTCGATCGAGCAGGACGCGGATGTGGTCATGTTCGTGTTCCGCGAAGAATATTACGTCGAGCGCGAGAAACCCTCCGACGACCGGCTGGACGAAATGGCCGCCTGGCAGGAGCGGATGGAGCGTTTGCACGGCAAGGCCGAAGTCATCATCGGCAAACAGCGCCACGGCCCCATCGGGTCGGTCGAGCTCAGCTTCGAAGGTCGCTTTACCCGGTTTGGCAACCTTGTTCAGCCGTGGCAGAATGGCGGCGGCAGCAGCGAGCAGGAATTCTGAAGCGTTGCGCAGAAATCCCGAATCACAGGTTTTTGCGAAACACGCGGGACATATGAGCGTTGCGCGCGTTTCGCCTCTACGGGATGCCTCGGGCTAAAGGCGAGACGCTTTAATATCGCGCAAATTCTGCGGTAGCGACCGCGCCGACGCTTTGGCCTTGACGCTGCGCGCACTCGTGTCAAAACCCCGGCCATGAGTACAGCCACCCTAACCATCGACCTTGGCGCATTAACCGCCAACTGGACTGCCCTCGGCTCTATGGGCCGGGCCGAGCCGGGCGCCGTGGTCAAGGCCAATGGCTATGGCCTTGGCGCCGCGCGCGTAGGCCGGGCGCTGGCCAAGGCGGGCGCGCGCACTTTTTTTGTCGCCGTCGCCGAGGAAGGCGCAGCCCTGCGTCAGGCGCTGGGGCCCGGCCCGGTGATCTATATCCTGTCAGGCCACATGGCGGGCGATGCCAACATGCTGGGCGATATGGACCTGACGCCGATCCTGAATTCGCTGGACCAGATGATCCGCCATCTGGAATCGCTGCCGGGCCATCCCTTTGGCCTGCAACTGGATACCGGTATGAACCGGCTGGGTATGGAGCCCAGCGAATGGGCCGCCGTGCGCGATATCGCGCTGGCCCAAGACCCGCAATTGATCATCAGCCACCTGGCCTGCGCGGACGAGCCTGATGCAGCGATGAACACCGACCAATTGGCGACGTTCCGCCAGATGACTTCGGGCCTTGATTGCCCGCTTAGTTTGGCCAATACCGGTGGTATCCTACTGAATCAGGCCTATCATTTCGACGTGACCCGCCCCGGCATCGGCATGTATGGCGGTATGCCTTTCGACCGGGCGCGCCCCGTTGTGTCGCTGGATGTCCCGGTGATCCAATGCCGTGACGTCGCGCCTGGCGACGCGGTAGGATACGGTCGCGCGTGGGTCGCCCGCCGTCCCAGCCGGATTGCCACGCTCAGCACTGGCTATGCCGACGGTATCCTGCGCTGTCTTGGCGATCGCGCCGCGGTCTGGGCAGATGATGTGCGCTGCCCCATTGTTGGGCGCATTTCGATGGACCTGATCGGCGTTGACGTCACGGACACGCCCAGCGATCCCAGATCGGTCGCACTTCTTGGGCCGCAGCAAGGAATCGACACGCTGGCAGATGCCGCCGGCACGATCGGCTATGAGATCCTCACCTCAATGAGCGAGCGCTATACACGGCGATACCTGGGCGGATGAGCGTGATCACAGCGTTTCTGGCGGCCATCGGGCGGCACGTCTTTGCGGCGCTGGCAGGTATTGGCCGCGTGACGCTATTTGCCGCACAGACAGTATCGCACCTGATCCGCCCTCCGTTTTACCTGCGTGAATTCGGTCAGGCACTGATCCAGATCGGCTGGCTGTCGCTGCCGGTGGTCGGGCTGACCGCGCTGTTCACCGGCGGCGCGCTGGCACTGCAAATCTATGCCGGCGGCGCGCGGTTCAACGCCGAAACGGTGGTGCCCTCCATCGTCGCCATCGGCCTGACCCGCGAGCTTGGCCCTGTTCTGGGCGGGCTGATGGTGGCCGCGCGCGTGGCCTCCTCGATTGCCGCCGAGATCGGCACGATGAAGGTAACCGAGCAGATCGACGCGCTGACGACCCTCAGCACCAACCCGATGAAATACCTCACCCTGCCGCGCGTCTTGGCCGGGGCGCTGACAGTGCCGTTACTCGTGGGCGTGGGCGATGTGATTGGCATCATGGGCGGATTTCTGGTGGGCGTGGGTCGGCTCGATTTCAATGCCGCAACATACATGCACAACACGCTGAATTTTCTTGAAGGTTGGGACGTGCTGAGTGGCATGATCAAGGGGTCGGTCTTTGGCTTTATCGTGGCGTTGATGGGCTGTTATTACGGCATGAATTCGGGCCGCGGCGCACAGGGCGTGGGCCGCGCGACCAAGGCGGCGGTCGTCACATCATCGGTCCTGATACTGGCCAGCAACTATGTCCTGACAGAGGCGTTTTTCTCAGCATGATCACTCTGACCGACGTGCGAAAGTCCTTTGGCACCAACCACGTGCTGCGCGGTGTAAACCTGACGCTGAGCAGTGGATCGTCCATGGTCATCATCGGCGGGTCCGGCACCGGCAAATCGATCCTGCTGAAATCCATCCTTGGGCTGGTGAAGCCTGACAGCGGCACCATCACGCTGGACGGCGCCGATGTCACGCAGGGTGACCGGGATGCGTTTCTGGCCCGGTTTGGCATGCTCTTTCAGGGCGGCGCGTTGTTTGATTCGCTGCCCGTCTGGCAAAACGTTGCCTTCCGTCTGCAACGCGGCCCGACCAAGCGCCCGGCCCATGAGGCGCGGGAGATCGCGATTGAGAAACTGCGCCGTGTCGGGCTGACCCCGGATGCCGCCGACAAATTCCCCGCCGAGTTGTCGGGCGGCATGCAAAAGCGTGTCGGCCTTGCCCGCGCGATTGCCGCCGAGCCTGAGATCATCTTTTTTGACGAACCGACGACTGGCCTTGATCCGATCATGGCGGGCGTCATCAATGATCTGATCCGCGAAATCGTGGTGGAAATGGGGGCGACCGCGATGACAATCACCCATGACATGACATCCGTACGCGCCATTGCCGACCGGGTAGCGATGCTGCATGACGGCGTGATTCAATGGACCGGGCCGGTCGCGGACATGGATATCTCCGGCGATCCTTATCTGGATCAGTTCATCCATGGCCGTGCAAAGGGGCCGATAGAGGCCGTGAGGTAGATCAGTCTTTTCAGCGCCTTTGATGTAGAAGCCGCCCGGTTGTCCACCGGAAAAAGCAAGAAGGAACTTCATCGCCAATCCATAGACAAACCCCTTGCCCGCTTATCGGGCGAAACGTCCCCGCATGGCCCCAAGGGTAGTTTGTCAGGGTCTGCGCCGCCGAAAAGAGCCTCTGCCCACCTGTTTTGCCAGCAAAAACTGTTACGCCACAGGGGGCTACCCATAGATCCAGATACGTCTCCATGAATAGCAGGGAACAGCCATACACTGTGATAGCGCCCCAACCCTGTTGGGCCGTTACGGCCCGGCGGATCGCACAAACCAGAAGTAGCCCGGAGACATCAGCTATGTCTGGACCCGCGAAGGGTGGTTGTCGCGCGCTGTGGTCCCGGACTTCTAATCATCGGTATCGATAGACACAAAGCGATACATGTCGCTGTCGCGGTTGATACGCATGGCTCCCGCTTGGCAGCGCTGTCCATTCCGACCAATCAGAAGGGCTGTTGGGAACTGGGAACGGTGGTCGCAACCTCTTGGCCAGGTCTTGGTGTTCGGAATTGCAGGGACCGGATCATGTGGCGCGGGCCTTTCTCGGTCTTTGTTGGCTCAAGGTCACACTGTCACCGAGGATACGCAGCCAAATCGATAGCTGCGATACACGCAAGGCAAAACAGACATCTTCGATGCGGAAGGGCTGCACGATCCGTTCTCTTTGGGCAAACAACAGCATGACCGAAAACACAGTCAGGATCGTTAGAAATGATCAGACATCCGAAGATTGCACGGGATACGGCTGTAAAATCATGGTCACAGGCGATGGTGACCCTGAAGACGCTGATCATCAACGCACCTGCCAATCTGCGTGCCGCGATTGAGCAAATCCGAGGGAAAGTTGCGTTGATCCGTCATATGCCGCCTTCCGGCCAGGCGACATCGACACCCCGTTGGCTCGTGCAAAAGCGGCTATGCGAGCATTGGCGCGTCGTCGGTCAGGGTTGCATGACCAGATCAGAGCACCCGACAAAGAATTGGAACGTCTTGTCACCGAGCGTGCTCCTGACCTGCTGACATCTCACACAATAGCGACGATGACGGTGGAGAAGATGCTGATCCTCGTTGGCGACGATCCAACGCGCATCCGTTCCGAAGCGGCATTCGCAAAACTCTGCTATGTCTGCCCAATCTCCGCATCCAGTGGCAAAACACACCGCTTCCGATCGAAACGAGGCGGCAACCGGCAAGCCAACTCTGCTCTTTATCGCGCTGCCATCGTCAGAATGCGAAGCCACGAACCGACACTTGCCCATGTCAGAAAGCGCACAAAAGACGCAAAGAGTAAAAGCGAGATCATTCGTTGCCCGAAACGCGACATCGTTCGCGACATCTACAGCCAGCTTTGAGTCCCAGAACCAGTCTAAATCGCCACTTGGCGGAGACAGGAGCTTCAATGCAGTTGGCCGCTGGGCTGGAAAAGCCCGGTCGCAGTCGAACGGACGGTGCTTCAACGAGCACCGAAAACGGCACGAATGCGGGATACGTGCAGGGTACTCGTCTCCCAAAAACGGCATCCTTCGAGGCCAGACACTCCAGTCTAACAAGAATACCGCATTTTTGAATTGGTGGAATGGCTTGCCTTTGGGATCAGTATCAAACAAATTTGAAACACCGCTAACCCTTGCCGCTGTACATTATTTGAAGCCTGGCAACGCAGATTGATTTTTGGAGTTTTAGGGTACGGCGCTAAATTCAGGAGGAATGCTGCACAGAATGGTCCAACAATAACGGCTGCCAGAACGCAGAAAACTGCCGACACAGTTGCTTTGAATGTCCCATAGGAGGAGAACCCCATGTCCACCGAAGCCATAGACCCACGTCAGCCATCGCTGATGCTGGCCCTCGTACCGGTCGTCCTGACCCTGTTTCTGCTAGGGCTGCAACTATTCTATTTCGGCGATTTCACTCCGCAAATTCCACTCGCCATCGGACTGGGAATCACCGGCCTGCTGGGCATCTATCTGGGCCATGATTGGGGAAGTATGGAGGACGGCGTCTTCCGCGTTATCAATGTTTCGCTGCCATCAGTTTCGGTGCTGATCGTCGTTGGTATGATCATCGGTGTCTGGATCGCAAGCGGCACGGTGCCGACGATCATCTACTATGGGCTGACCATTTTGACACCGCAGATATTTCTGGCGGCTGCCATGATAATGTGTGCTGTGGTTTCCGTGTCGCTGGGCACATCCTGGGGCACGGTCGGCACGGTGGGGCTTGCGCTGATGGGCATCGGAGCAGGCTTTGGCGTTCCGATGTACTGGACAGCCGGTGCTGTTGTCTCGGGGGCATTCTTTGGTGACAAGATTTCGCCGCTGTCGGATACGACGAACCTTGCCCCTGCCGTGACCGGGCAGGACGTTTTCGCCCATATTCGCAATATGATGCCGACAACCATTCCTGCCATGCTGATCGCACTGGGCATCTATGTCTGGGTAGGTTTCAGTCTGGTGGGCGACACTGGCGGCGCCTCGTTTGAACGAATTGATGCGATCACAAGCGCACTTCAGGCGAACTTTGCGATTTCTGCGTGGCTGTTAATTCCGGCCCTGTTGGTTATCGGATTGGCCATCGCCCAGAAACCACCAATCCCGTCGCTGTTTGCAGGTGTGCTGGCCGGTGGTCTCACCGCGATCATCGCGCAAGGCGCGTCCCTGCATGACGTTTTCGAGTTTGCGAATAGTGGCTACAAGATCGAAACAGGCGTCAGCGAGATCGACAGCCTGTTGAACAGTGGCGGCATCCAGTCGATGATGTGGACGATCTCGCTGATCCTGATCGCGCTTGGCTTTGGCGGCGCGCTGGAACGCACCGGTTGCTTGCAAACCATCATCGCGGCAATCCTGACCAAGGTTCAGAGCTTTGCAGGCGTGCAGACCGCGGCCATCGGCACCTCGTTTGCCACGAACATCGTGGCCGGCGATCCCTACCTGTCGATTGCACTGCCCGGACGCATGTATTCGCCGGTCTACCGTGGCATGGGCTATTCCACGCTGAACCTTTCACGGGCAACCGAAGAGGGCGGGACGTTGATGTCACCGCTGATCCCATGGAATGCCGGCGGTGCGTTTGTGATTACCGCGCTTGGGCTTGGGATTACGTCGGGAAACTTTGAAAACCTGCTCTATATTCCGCTGGCGTTTGCATGCTGGATGACACCAATCATCGGAATTATCTATGCGTGGACCGGTATTTTCTCGCCGCGGGTCGGCGAAGCCGAGCGCAAGGATTGGGTGGATAACGATCGTGAGATTACGGATATGAGCGAATATGGCTATGAGCATCCGCTGGATTCCGAAAAGACTCAGCCGACACCAGCGCAATAAAGTCTGCGGCTGAAACATTAGATCGCCCAGCCCTGTTGAAAGTCAGACAGGGCTGGGCGGAATTACGACATCGGTGCGTTATCCGGCAGATCATCAACGACGCGCTGGCAAGCCTCGATGCAAGGTGCAACGCGCTATATGCTCAAAGTGCATCGCCTGTCATATTCAGTTCGCCAAATGCTTTTGCTGGCTCGGGCGCCGCTGCTTTAGCTTGCGTGCATCGGGTATTTGCACCGCTCGCTATTGCCGTTTTCCGCGATGCCATCCATGCCACCAACATCGCCTCCCTCTTGGTGCAACGAACTCAGAGATACGAGCCATTCCCGCCCGGCTGGTTAAGTTGGAACAGATCAACCCGAACCGTCAAATGATCGCGCACGGGTTCGAGACCGCAAAGCGCCCGGCGGTTCACACTTTACACAACTTCGGCTTCAGGGCGATCCTGGCGCGCTACAATATGCACACCTACCTGATAGCGTCGCGCCCGACGCGCTTGTCACATGGTGCAACCTGATACGATCGCCCCCAAGGCCTCTCGCTATGACTAAGGGGCAGTGCGGCAGGTCAACTGAGAAGCCTCAACATCGTTATTGTCAGGTCGAGCAAAGCGTTGATCCGGTGGGACACTTGCGCAAAGGAATGACGAATGGGCTGTCTTTTGCCACGTCCATCAACGGCCTGCCCTGAGTTTCATGCTTCGCGCCCAGCCTTGCGCCCTTCAAGTGCTGAAATGATCTGGAATCCAATACTGCGAAACGGTTCAGGAGCGATAAGGCTGGCTGTTCCCATGATTGAAGGGACTTCATTCGGGTTCCCGACCCCTTGGATCAAGTCGGCCAGATGTCGGCCCAGCATCGTGCCTTTGGCGATGCCGCTGCCGTTACAGCCGCCGGAGGCATACAGTCCCTCGTCCAGTTTTCCCCACCAAGGCGACCCGTTCATCGTCAAGGCCGTTGCGCCGCCCCAGACATATTCGAAATCGATATGCTCAAGCGCAGGCCATCGGCGAATAAACCGGTCGCGCAGTTTTGCGGCGACTTCAGATTGCCTGATCTCGGCGCCGTGCGCATAGAGTGAGCGGACCATCACGCGGTCAGGCCCGATCCTACGCAATGTGGTGCCTAACCGGTGTGAAGGTAACAAGCCCCATGCCGGTGACGCTCCCAAATGGGCGCGATCAGCCTCGGCCAGAGAATTTGTCACGGCAGCATAGGTATAGATCGACGTCATCCGCAACTTGAGGTAGCCAAGTTTCGGGATAAACCCGTTGTTGGCAAGAACAACACAGCGCGCACGCATCAGCGCGCTGCGTGTCTTTAATATCCAGCCATTTCCGTCGCGTTCAAGCGCCTCGACGGGAGTATTTTCGTAAAGCTTGATACTCTCAGGCAGAGCGTCGGCCAGCCCCCGGATCAGTGCAGCCGGCTGCAAAAGATAGGTGTCGTTCAGATAAATGCCGAAACGATAGTAATCAGAGCCGATGCGGTCCTGAATGTCCGAGCGGTCCAGAACTGTATGAGCGATCTTGTTTGCCTCGGCCACCTCGACCACCTTGCGCAACGACGCCTCGCCTGCCTGGGTCGCAGCCGCACGTATGGCGCCGACCTTTTGCACGTCGCAATCAATCTCATGCTCTTGGACAATATCCATCAGCCACTTGAAGGCTTCGCGCACCAGCAAGGTCTGGCGCATTGCTTTGTCGGCACCTTCCATTGTCTCGCTGCGCGGAAGAACCTCGGCCCCGGTGAAGCCCGAATTGCGTGCCGAAGATCCCTCGCCGACCTGCGTTGCCTCAACGATCGCAATCCTCGCTTGCGGATCAAGTTCCTGCATACGTCGCGCGGCGGCCAGCCCCGTATAGCCGGCGCCGACAATTGCATAATCAACAGTTTCATCCTTTGCCAGCGGGGCGTGTACAGACCTCGCCGGTAGCATCTCATTCCAGCCACAGGCGCTGGAATAGATCGGGTACGTATGTTTGGACATCCTGAGCACCGCATATAGACAGATGAAGGGCTGCGGCCAACCGCAGCCCTTGGTCGTTAGTCGGTAAAGCGCGTTTTCTCGGTCAACAAGGGCCCCAGCGACATTGACCCTTTAAAGTCAAAACCCCAATCAAGATTCCCGTGCCGTGCCCAGACACCTGCGGTTTCCGTTGTGGGAACGCCGCAAACCGCCTCGATGATCAGCTTTTGTGCCTCCTCCCAGAGCGCGATCTGCTTTTGCGGATCTGTTTCGACGCGGGCTGCCTCGATCTGTTCGTCGGCCACATCACAGTGGCTGAAGTTGGTCACAGCAGTGTCCGTCCCGACAATGCTGTCCGAGTGGAAAAATTGCGTCAGATAGACGTCAGCCACAGGAAAGCGTGCAGCGCCATAGCTGACCAATGGGCTTAAATCCTGACGGATCATCTGGTGCCACGTCGCATGTTCAACCGGCTCCAATTCCAACGTGATACCGACCTCTTCCAGCTGCGCTTGCAGGATCTGGTTCGAGGATTCGTAGCTGGGCAACTGGCTGGAGATCATTTTGACAGTCAACCCGTCCGGATAACCTGCCTCGGCCAGAAGCTCCTGAGCTTTTTCTGCATCGAAAGCCATGTACCCGTTATCTTCGGTGTAGCCGAGGTTGTTGGACGGAACGACCGACTTTGCCACGCGGGTGAATTCCGGACCGCGATACTGTGCGATCCGGCTGGCATCGACCGCATAGGCCAACGCCTGACGAACGCGAAGATCGTCAAAGGGTGGTTGCTGGGAATTGATATGCAGAATTGTCAATTCTGCGGGATCAAACACATCGACCGTCACCCCGTCGATTGCGAGCGTCCGTTCCAACCACTTTTGATCAGCAAGACCAGTAATCGCATCCACCTCGCCCGCGAGAAAAGCCAGATCACGGGCAGAGGCAGAGTTCAAAAACCGGTAGGTGACTTTGGATAGTTCAGGCTCACCGCGGAAATAATCCTGGTGTGCCGTGAAATGCGCGGCCACCCCGGATTCGACTGTATCGAGCTGGAATGGCCCAAAGCCTACCGGCTGGCGAGAAAAGGCATCGCCGCGCTCTTCGTAAGCCTTTTTGCTGATAATGAACCCGCCAGCATAGTTTGCCAACGGCCCAAGGACGTTGGGGATAACCTGGCTTAGCGTGATGCGAACGGTATACGGATCGACTGCCTCAACTTTTTCAAAAGCGGAATACTCGCTGGCGTAAGCCGAGCGTTCCGGGTCTGCCGATTTCTCAAGGCTGAAAACGACATCTTCTGCCGTTACTTCGCCATATCCGTGCTGCCACTGCACGCCCTCGCGCAGCTTGAATGTCCAGACCAAACCATCGTCGCTGACGTCCCAGCTTTCCGCCAGGTCAGGCTCAATCTGGGCAGGGTCGGTGGTGCCTGGCGCGAAGCGCACGAGCCCGCCGAAAATCCAGGCGACGAGCGTGCGGTCGATCGTGCTGGCTGCATAGTGCGGGTCCAGACGTCCGATGTCTTCAGCACCGGCCCCCAAAGACAATTCCGTCTTGGCGGCAAGAGCCGGCAGCGGCGCGAGTGCTGTCGCACCCAGCATGGCGGCCATCAGGCAGCTTTTGGGAAACTTGATATTCATCTGTATATCCTCCTTGTTGACGAATGTTATTGTGGTTTGTGGATCACGCAGCGCGGTCTTTCAGCGCGGCGAAAAGCGGTGAGAAACCTTGATCGGCCAGATTATTCAGCGCTGTCATAATTTCACCGCCCCACGCGATGTCCACACTGCCCCTGGAGATACGCCGAAACTTTTCCATGACCTCCGCGCGGCTCATAGGATTGCCGACGTCACCCAGTGCGTGCTGCACGGTTCGGGTTTTCAGCCCGTCTCCCTGGTCCATGTAGACGCGGGACGGTGTGGCTTTGGGGAACGCGTCAGCAAAGTCATCATGAGCTTCCAGTTCGATCCGACTGGCAAGGTCCAGCACGGCCGGATCACTCAAGTGTACCGGATCAACTGGCTGCAAGGCCTGGACACCATGCACAGCAGCCAGCGCGCAACTGAAATAATAGCTGTATTGACCGGCCTCAAGCGTTTCAGGTGTACGGGAATTTGCCAGCCGTAGACCCTGCGGGAACACCTCAATCCGCAAGCTGTATATAGGCTTGTCGGAATCGCGCATCTCGGCAATCGCATCAATTGCCGCGTGCATGTAGCGGCAGCACGCATAAGGCTTTAGATAGCACTGTTCCAGCCACCAGACATCACCGAAACCGCCCGTCAAAATATCACGGCGAAAAAGATCTGGATTGTCCAGAAGGTCGATTGGTCCGGTTGCCCCGGCGCGCGCACGAAAGGCCGCGGTCAATCCAACAGTAACCGCGGGAGGAATAGCTTCCTTTACCGCGCTGCCCTGATATTTCGAACTGCCTGTGGGAAAAATGATTGGCGACTCCGCACCGGCAATTGCCAAGGCATGAGCGATTTGCACGGCATTCAGGCCAAGCAGACGGCACGCTGCGGCGGCGACACCATATCCGACCCACCGGCCACTGGTATACGTTACAATTGACGCGGCGGGCCGCGATGTTGCGACCCGTAGCGCCACGTCATAACCAAGCGCAATCGCATCAAAAATATCAGCATCCGATGCCCCGACAGCCTGTCCCACTGCCAAGGCGGCTGGAATGACCCCTGCCCCCGCATGTCCCGCAGCCCCGCGATGACCGTCGTCTATGTCAAGCGCACTGGCTGCTGCAGCATTGGCCATGGCTGCACCAGCGACGGACAGTGAATGCCCCGTAAGCCAGACCTGCGCCGAACCTTTGCCGTAGATGTCCGCTGCTGCCGTTCGCGCAGATTTGGCAAGGTTGGAGTGCAGCCCCGCCGCCGTTGCTGCAATCAGGTCGGCCACCAGAAGCGCGGCACGCTCGCGGGTGCCCGATGGCAATTCCCCACTTGGACATCCTGCAACAAAGTTCGCAAGCTCCTCGATAGCATGCATTTTATTCTGGTCCTCTCATGCAGCCGTCAAACGGCGCGGCGTATGAAATGCCCTTCGGCTGCCATGCTCCAGCTTGATGGAGGGGATTGAAAATCCAGCGGCTTGATCGGGCTGCGCGGTGCTGCAACGGCCCCTGAGGGGAGCGGGCGCTGACCGCGCAGATTGGGGTGCGTTATCGGAATGGCAGACAGCAACCGCTGGGTATAGTCATGCCCTGGCCGGCCAATCACATCCTCCCGCTGCCCTATTTCGACAATTTCGCCGAAGTACATGACCGCAACGCGGTCACAGATCCGCTCGACCGCGCCCATATCGTGGCTGATGAACAGATATGAGACACCGAGTTCGGCTTGAAGGTCGATCATCAGTTCAATGATCTGGCCTTTGATCGTTACATCCAGAGCAGAGACAGCCTCGTCTGCGATGATGAGCTTGGGTGACATTGCAAGAGCACGTGCGATGCAAATTCGCTGGCGCTGGCCACCTGAAAACTCATGCGGCAGGCTGGAGGACCGCGCAGGAGATAGCCCGACGCGATCCATCAACCATTCCATCTTCTCGACAGCCTCACGACCCTTGGCCAGTCCATGGACCTTCATTGGCTCTATAATGGCTGAGCCAATGGATTGCCTTGAATCCAGTGAGCCGAACGGGTCCTGAAAAATCATCTGAACGTCACGCCGCATTCGCGCAAGGCTTTGCGGATCACTGTAATTGATTGTCTCGCCGGACACTTTGATGTCGCCGGAGTGCATTGGTGCGAGGTTGATTATAGCCTTTCCGATGGTGGACTTACCTGAACCGGACTCGCCCACAAGGCCTAGGGTTTCTGCTTTGCCGATGGCGAATGACACCTGATCGACGGCATGTACCATTCCGGTCGTACGGCTTAAAAAACCTGACTGAACAGGAAAGCGCACAGACAAGTCGTTGACCTCTAGTACCGGTTGGTCCCCCGGAAAGGTTACAGGAAGATGTTCAATTGGCTTTGCGGGAATCGTGTCGTCAGCCAACTTACCAACAAGGCTCGGGACCGCCTCGATCAGGCTGCGGGTATATGGATCGCGCGGGTTCGAAAACAGCTCGTGGACAGTTCCGCTTTCGATTTCCCGCCCGTGACGCATGACCAACACATGGTCGGCAACCTCGGCCACCACGCCCATGTCATGGGTAATAAACAACACCGCCGTACCGGTTTTTTGCTGAAGATCCTTTAGCAATGCGAGGGTTTGAGCCTGCACCGTAACGTCGAGCGCGGTCGTCGGTTCATCCGCGATTATCAGCGCCGGATCGCAGGCAAGCGCCATCGCAATCATGACACGCTGTCGCATTCCGCCGGAAAATGTATGCGGATATTGCGCCATCCGCGTCTCAGGGTCAGGAATGCGCACTGTCCGAAGCAGCTCGATTGCTGCTGCCCTGAGGTCCTCGCCCCTGAGGCCTCGGTGAATACGGATCACTTCGGCCAACTGATCACCAATGCGCTGCACCGGGTTCATCGAGGTCATCGGCTCCTGAAAGATCATGCTGACGCGCCCGCCGCGCACTGAGCGCATTTCGCGCTCGCTGAGAGACAACAGCTCGCGGCCCTCCAGATTGACAGAGCCTTTGGCGTGGCCAATCCGATCTGGCAAAAGTCCCATGATAGCCAGCGACGTCACACTTTTGCCCGATCCGGATTCTCCGACCAGCGCCAGCGTACTGCCCGCCGCAATCTCAAAGCTGAGGTCATGCACAACGGTGGTTTTACCAAATGATATGGTCAAGTCTTTGACCGAAATGACGGGTTTATCGCTCATCACGACGCATCCTTGAGGCGGGGGTCAATCACATCTCGCAATCCGTCACCGATCAGATTGAAAGCAAGAACCAGCAGCAGAATGGCAAGGCTGGGAACGATGGCAAGGTGGAATGCGCTGAGTATGTTGTCAAAACCATCACGCACCATGCCACCCCAGGTTGGAGTCGGCGGCGCCAGCCCCAGCCCGATAAAGGCTAGCGACGCTTCGGTGCGAACGGCGGTTGCCATCCACAAGGATGCCATAACCATGACCTCGGGCAGTATCGCGGGCATGATGTGGCGAAACAGAATGCGCGGCCCTGAAAAACCCATTGCCTGACAGGCCTGGACATACTCCCTGTCTCTCTGGGTTATCACCCCCGCCCGCGCGATCCGCGCAAAGGCCGGTGTCGCAGTAAAGGCGATTGCGATAATGATATTTGTCAGCGTCGCCCCCATCAAAGCGACCAGCGCAAGACCCAGAATAAGGGACGGAAAAGCAAGGACGACGTCCATCACCTGCATAAAAATGATATCAATGCGCCCGCCCCTGTAGCCCGCAATCATCCCGATGAATGTGCCGGCAAACAGGGCTACGACAATCGCAAAGAAACCGATCGTCAGCGAATAGCGTGCGCCATAAAGCAGCCGCGTCCAAATATCACGTCCGAATTGATCCGCACCCAGAAGATACTGACTGCCCGGCTCGGCCAGTTGGTCCATGATATTCTGCTTGGACGGGCTATGCGTTGCCAATTGCGGCGCAAAGATTGCGGCAGCCAGTAATGCCAGAACGATGATCAGTCCGGCCCATGTCGAGATATTGAGCTTTGATACGAAGCTGCGGAACCCGCTTTTCCGCTCTCGGATCTCGACAGTAGCTGTGCTTCTTTCACTCATTTGTACTGCACCCTTGGATCAAGAAAGCCATAAGTCAGATCGGTCAGAAGATTCACGATCACCACCAGCAGTGTGTAGACGACGATCATCCCCTGCAGCAGTGTGTAATCACGTTGGGTCAGGGCCGTGAGGATCAGCTTGCCAAGACCGGGCCTGGAAAACACGATTTCTGTCAGCACGGAATTACCGATCAGTATCCCGAGATACAGACCGACAACTGTGGTGATTGGAATAAGGCAATTTCCAAGAGCGTGCCGCCAGATCACCGCAAATTGCGATGCCCCTTTCGCACGCGCCATCCGTACGAAATCCTGGTTCAAAACCTCCAGCATTGCGGATCGGGTGACACGCGTGATGTACGCCATCATGATCAATGCCAATGCCAGAGTAGGCAGAGCCATTTGACGCAATCGGTCGACTATAGTGTCGCCCGTTCCTGCGCTGATGACCGGGAACCACCTAAGATGGATGGCAAAGACCATCAGCAGCAGGATCGCCGCAACAAATGCCGGTAGCGACAATCCCAAAAGCGAAATGAAGCGTAGCAGATAATCGGGAACCCGGTTTCGTTTCACAGCCGCCCAGACGCCGGCAGGCACCCCCATGAACACTCCCAGAATCAAGGCACCGATCGTCAATTCCATCGTGTATGGCAAGACGTTGAGTATTTCTTCGGACACGGGACGCCCAGTCACCATAGAGCGCCCCAGATCACCCTGAACAGCCTGCAGAAGGAACTGCCCATATTGCACCAACAGCGGCTGATCCAGACCGAGCCGCGCGCGCAATGCCACAATACTAGCCGGGCTTGCCTGATCGCCGAGGATCACAAGCACCGGATCGCCCGGCAGGATCCGTACCATCAGAAACACCAAGGTGAGGACGCAAAAGAGCGTTATCGCGGCAAAGCCGAGCCGTTTGAATATGAATGGTAGCATCCGATCGCCTCCGCCGTGCAGTGTAGTGGGAACTCCGCTTTCACAATGTTAGAAGGTCGGGCTTCGGCCTGCATGTCAATGCATTCCTTTGATAAACACGCAGTTCTAGGCAGCGATCTGACAATAGGGATTGCGGATTTGCTGGCGATGGACACCTGTCATCCCCGAACCGCTCCGAGTTTGCCGGAGGCTCCAGCCCACGAGTGGGATAAGGCACCATGAACGTAACAACGAACAAGTATACACCGGAAATGCGCGACCGAGCCGTGCGCATGGTTTTGGACACTCGGAGAGAGGATAAGAGCCGCGGTCCTGCGATCGCGTCGAAGATCGGCTGTGCGCCGCAAACGCTGAATGATTGGGGCGAAAAGGTCGAGGTCGATACTGGCCGCCCCTTGCCCGGCGATCACGCCGAGTGGGCGGCGCGCCTGGAACGAGGCGGTCTCGTTCCTTGACTACCGTCCTGCGGTGTGTCGAGTGATCTACATGGCAAGCGCCACCACAGCGCTGAACTCAAAAATCCGGCGTGCGGTTCGAACCCGCGGCCGCTTCCCCAGCGACTACGCGGCGGCGAATTTGATTTATCTGGCTCTCAATGATGCCCCGATTGGGCGGAAGCGCTCGGTGCGCGAATGGCATGCAGCCAAGAGCCAGCTCGCCATCATGCTGAAAGAGCGCTTCCCCATGGCGCAACAGAACGCGTCAGGACAGAAAACTGTGCTCAGGCTCGGAATTCGAATTGATGGGACACTTCGCTCAATCCTTGAGAGTGCATTCTTCTGCGCATTGCGCATACGTATCGTCGCCGCGCAGTACGGGAGATCAAAGCGAGAGGTTTTACTGCAAGTGAAAAAGGCCAATTTGAGCGTTAAGCCGAGTTGCGGCGGCGCGGCACGCATCCTGGGCACCCGTTCGCCTGGTCAATGCGAACGGCCCCTGCCGAACATCACACTTAAAGTATGAGTTCTGCATCGCGGATTTCGCATTGCTGCCGCTCGGGCCTCCCACATGTTTTGGACGCTCGGTGACTTGACGCTTGTTGGCGCAGCGTTAAGGTAATTGGTAAATCTGTATTATGGGAATGTTTGGATGAGGCTTTTATTAGCAGCGACAGTTCTGGCAGCCTTTTGCGGATCTGCATCGGCCCAAACCTCCGCAGCAGACATCGCCGCACTCGTCGACCAGAAAATGGACGCGGTCGATGAATATGCCGCCTTGCTGAACGATCCCGATCCCGAACGGTCGCTTGTCGCCATGCGACTCATGATCGGTCTTGAAGACCCTCAAGTCAGGCGAATGGCCCTGCAACATGGTCTGACCAGCACCAGCCCTCCCGTGCGGCGTGCGGCGCTCAAGGCCTATTTCGATAGCGGTCCGGTGCTGGATATTTTCATCGACGGCTCGTCACTGGATCGCAAGAGCCTGACCAGCTATATCAATCAGCGCAGCGGCACGGTGAACGGCGATGGAACCGCATTTCTGTCCTACAAGGTGGGTCCATTCGACGACGCCAACGGGTGCTATGACTTTCAGTCCAATGCCAGTTACTGCCTGATTACCCTCAGTGAGACCAGCGTCGGAATCGGTCTGTGGAGCCGCTGGACTCCGCTGACGCTGAATGCCGAAGGCACGTTGACCGGCATGGTGCAGGTAGACCGGCTGACGCCATCGGTGCCGATCTCGATCCCGGTACGGCCATGATCCGCGCGCTGGCCTTTGCTGCCCTGATGCCACTGCCGGCTGTGGCACAATCGACCGCCGCCGATATCCTGTCCGCAATTGAAGCTCCTACATCCGAGCTGGAGCAGCTGATGGAAGTGCTGGGCGGCCCTAACGAGGAAAAGGCGTTGACTGCGATGCGGTTGATGCTGAAATCGGGTGACGCCACGATGGAACGCATGGCATTGCGAGCCGGGCTGACAAGCACGAGCGGCGTGGCGCGCGGTGTTGCGTTGGACGCGTTCATGAACACGCAACCGACCCTGATGGCATTTGCCACTGCTGACACCGAAGGCGAGGTCAATGTAGGATTCGAGCAGTGGATTGACGCGAACGGATCGCTGTCATCGGCCAAGACAGGCAGCTTTCCCATCGTGGTAGGACCTTACCTGGACGACGAAAACTGTTTCGGCTCGACCACTTTACGCGGATGCCACAGCCGTTTGGGGGGAACTGAATTCAGTTTCTATGTCGGCTCGGCTTGGGGCACCGCGCGACTGAACGACGAAGGCGAGTTGATCGGCTCGATCAGTCATCGCTTCGATGCAAATCGCTTTACCGGCCCGGTCAGCCTGAAAATTCCGCTGCTGGGCCAGCTTCAGTAAACCTCGACCCGGTCGATGCGGACAGGTCCGCTGCCCTGCACACTGTCGACAGCGATGATCACACGGCGTGCAAATCGTTCGGCGCGGCGCGCGGTGTCAAATTCGCCATCGGGTGTCATCTCGCCCCGCGCGAAACGCTGCGGATTGCCGCCCGCCGCCGAGGCGTCGATGAGCACTCGGATACCTAGCGGCTTGGCGCCCTCACCCTCGGAAATGACGCGCACCCGGCTGACACCCACCGCCCCGCCGTCGCCGACACCAAAGGTCAGAGTCGTCGGCCTGGTGAAGTCGAAATGATACGCACCCGTAGTATTTGCCAGCCCCTCGGCGGACGTCTCGGGCGATACGGATGGCGTGTCATAGCTCAACAAGCGCAAAGGCAGTTGCCCCAGATCAGCCGCCTGAGTTTTCGGTACAAGCACCACATTGCGCGCCCGCCCTGCCAGCCACTGCCGAGTGGCAAATGCAATCTCCTCAATTCGGATAAATGTCATCCGGCGTGCGCCATCGGGGCTTTTGGTAACCATGCCCACCGGCTGGCCCTGCGCAAAGAAAAACCCACCCGACATGCCCTGAAACGCCGCGTCCCCCGCGCGGGTAAATTCGGCATCAAAAGTCTTGTGATCTCCGGTATCGACTATCGCCATGGGATAGTCGGCTATATTGCCGCCAACCTCGACATAACGCAGGAAGCCTCGCTGGACCCGGCCAGCCACCACGCGTGTCTGGCTGACGTCACCCAAAGAGGCGGTGCAAGCAGTGTCGCCCGCCACCTGACGCAGGCTGCCGATGGCGAAATCCATGCCGTCCCAGAAGTCCGTGAACGCCGATCCGTTGCCAAAGACCGATGGCGCAGGTGATGTCTCGGCTTCGAACGCATTTCGGTCGCCGTCCAGTAAATGTCTTGGCATCAGCACCCAACAAATGCCAGTGTTCTTGAACATAAAGCCCTGGCCATTCTGCCGCGCCTCGATACGGATGGATTGCGCGCCTACGGTCGAAGCGATGGTGATTGACGTGATGAACGACAGAATGAAATCTCGCATGCTCGGCACCTTCACGGCAGTTTGCAGCTTATTTTTGACCACTTTGCCTGCGGTGTCCATCGCCGAGGAGGCAAAGTTAAAGTCAGAACCCTTCAAGGAGTCGCTGCGAACAGAAGCCAATACTGGTGGCGCGCGCGTCGTCGGACTGCAATTTCTGGGTGGTACGGCAGCCGCCGACCTGTTTGCAATGATCCCGCAAAGCTGGAAAAGGCAGGATGGAGAACAAGCGACCATCTGTGTGAGGACAAACTCGTCGGATGGGCTTTATGACAGCGAAAACACCTATATCGTTCCCGACGACTTGTCAGAACCCGTGGCTGTGCCGCATATTGACAAATCACTGCATACTGATCGGATCATACAGCTTCACCCCGAGGCGCTTGGCATTCGGATCACCCGGGACGAGTGTGGCTCCGAAGGCTCCGATAATCTGAATGTGCTGGCGCGCTGGCGCGACGCCGCACCGGATGGAAATTTTGCGATATTTGTCAACAGCTTCGATGCCGACCGCCTTGTCGCTTATCCTCCAGTAGGGCCGGGTGTGGAATGTGAACCTATCCGCGCCGAAATCTCTGTAGCCTTTGACAAACGGTGCGAGCTGACCCTGCCTGCGAATGTAAGTCGGTTCAAAGTGGAGCTTCAGCCGGTCAAGAACCGCCGCAAGGGCCGCATCGAAACGATTATAATCGAGGTCAGATGACCGAAGATACCGCCCCCCGGCCGCCGCTTGGCCCAATCCGGCGCATCGTCCGTCGCATGGCCGGTGGCAATCTTGCAGCGCATCTGATGCTGAGCATTATGGTGGTGCTGACCGTCCTGATCCTGACCACCCCGACCCGCACCATCCAGTTACAGGCACGCACCTTGTCAGCACAGGTCCAGGTCATGAGTGAACCGCTGGAATGGAACTTGGACGGTGCTGTGGTGTGCGTGCCCTCGCTCGATCGCAACGCCAAAGATGACACCTGCGGTGAGATGGCGGTCGAGCATGACCCAGGCCGTTCGGATTACGAATGGTTGCGTGGCCAACACCTTTTGGTCGACTGGAGCCCGGACGCGTTGCGCATTACCGCGTTGACCGAAGGCAAAGGTTTTCCCGCCGATACCTATTTTTTGCTGTCCCATGAAGATGCCAGACGTAACGGCGCGCTGGCCTTTGTTGGACATATGACCCTGGGTCAGGAAATCGGTGCCGGGGCCACGGGCTATGTACTGGAAGGTACCTATGCGATCTATGAAAAAGGCCTTCTGGCCCGCCTCGTGCCGCCATGGTCGCCCGATATCACGCGCGAGGGCAAGATCAGGCGCGGCGATCAGATCCGTATCCTATGCCAGCCCGGCTGGTTCTCAGACTGCGGCGATGCCGAAACCGCGAACCAGCCGGGGCCGCATCCCAATCAGGTGTTCGGCTCAATCACCATGGATGACGATGACGAGATCGGAATGAACGTCGTGGTGCTGGGGGTCGATGCCGACAGCTTTCTTGAGATCGCCTATCTGGGCCGCAGCGAACCGCTTTTGGTGCGCTCCAGCTGGTTTCAGCGGGCTGCTGCAAGCTCTGGTCTGATCGCGTTGTCGCTACTTTTTTCACTGATTGCGCCTTTGCTGCTTCCTTATTTTGATAAACGCAGGAGGTAGCCACCGTCCATGATCTGGCAGATGCGGCTCGCGTAAGCCTTGTCACGTTCTTTGCCATGTCAGAGTACGCTTGCGCTCTCATGGGTGTTTCGAATTGCAATTTTGCAAATCCACCCACCTTGCCGGGCCAAAGGCAACGCAGCTGTCTGAGAATGGTCGCGAAGGTCCCGGACTGGACACTCGGTAGGTACGCTTGGCGACCGGGCAAGGGACGTTTCTCTGCGGATTTCGTGAACAAGCACCGTGCTGCGGCCACCCGTCGTTGCCGGGCTTTCAAGGATGTCTGCGGTGCAGGAAATATCCTGGCCAGTTTGCGAAGGTTTTCGGCGGTGGCGGCGATATACACCTGTCGCGTGCGGGTCGGCACCAGCGCATGGACCAGCGGCAGGGCTGAAACACGTTGACGCACCACGCCATCAGCGTCGCCGGAAGGCAGACTACGACGGGCGCGGCGATAATCTTGGCCGGCGCAAACGCCTTGCGCTGGTCGGCGATCAGGACAACAGGCAGCGCCGCCATGATCATCGGCATCGCAGGGTCCATCAGCGGGATCGCGGCGGAACGAAAGCGCGCTCCTCCAGCTTGAAGGTGCGCTCGGCCTCGGTCCGGGGGGGGTCCAGCGCGGTCCGGGCCTGCGTAACCTACGGCTGCGCCGCGACGATCGACGCACTGGATGCGCCGACATACTGCAGCGCGCTGGCACGGTTCGCCCTGGCCTGCTGCAAGGCCAACTGGAAAGGATGCGGGTCGATGGAAAACAGCGATCGCGCGCCTCGAAAATGGCGTCGTCCGCACCGTGGACCTGCGTCACGGTACCCGAGACGCGCGGCGCGATATGTACGACACAAGTCGGCGCGATGCCTCGCACAGTGGCGGTCCATTACCGCATAGAGCGCCGCTATGAGGATCAGAAGAAGGACCAGCCGATGGCGACGATCCCCGCGCTGTTCGGCCTTTTGGCCGGGTACCTCATTTCGCTCAAATCTGGTCCTTTCAGGGCGGCGCATATTCGACTGCACGGATCATCGTGAACATTTGGCCGACCTCCTGCTGTGGCGAGAAATCACCGTATTCGACCGCCGGAGTGCTGATGTCCGACAAATTGCTAAGATCGCCACGGATCTTGGTGCATTCGCACCAGTACATTGCAGGCGCCGCCGACCTGAAAGCACTATTGGCGTTGCGGGTTTGGGCAATGCCGCCAGATGCGAGATCGCGAAATTCTTGGGGCTGTTCATGCTGCGAAGGACGGCGTCTGCTTCGGTTCCTGAGCGCACGCTGTCGTGTTTTTTTCAAACTGCCGCAGAATTTTTCGCCTTCTGCGGCAACGCTGGGAACTGTCTTGTCGCCAAGTGGGATCGCCCAGAGCACTTGGCGCGTGCCGTTGGATCGAGAGGGTCATTGCTGGTCTGAACGGTATCCCCCTCACGCCAGCGCGTCGACCACGCCCGCCACAATCCGCGCAGTGTCGTCCCATGTCGGCAAAGCCGCCCCCCGCCTCGCAGAGGCTTGCGCATAGGCGGCACGGGTCTCTGGCTCTGCCAGCATGCGCCGCAAGGCCATCCCGAATGCGGCCGCGTTGCCCGGCGGCACAAGAATACCGGCATCGCCTACCGTGTCGGGCACTGCACCTGCGGCGCAGGACACGATCGGCAGGCCGCGCAGCATCGCCTCGCCGAAAACCATGCCATACCCCTCGTAATGGGTGGCGAGCGCAAAGACCGACGCAGCCGCCAGCCGCGCCTCAAGCACAGCGCCGTCGACCTCTCCCACAAAGGCGACCCTCGCGCCAAGGCCCAGCGCCGCGCATTGCGCGTGCAGCGCCTTCGCAGTCGCAGCGTCGTGCTGCCGGCCGATGATTTCTGCGCGCCATGGCAGATCGTCCACGGACGCCAGCGCCTCAAGCAGCACGTCGTGGCCCTTGCGCGGGGCCAGCAGGCCGATCGACAGGACCAGCGGCGGCGTCTCGGGCGCCGGGGAAAAACCGCAGGGTTTCACAAACCCCGGCGGGGCGACTGAAATCCGATGCCGCTGCACACCGAAATGCGATTGCAAGGTAGCAGCTGTATGCGGGCTGGGCACCACCACATGCGCCACCTTTGCAAGCGCGGCCCGTTCCTTGGCTATCAGCATCGCGGCCCGGTCTGGGTGCAGGCCCGTCTCATGGCCCAGCGGATGGTGCGTTATGGCAATCACCGGGGCGGCCAATTGCGACAACCCGCGCGGATCAATGGTGGCGGACACGAAACCATCGAGGATGATCGCCGCACCGGCAGGCACCGCGCCAAGGGCGGCCAGTGTTTCAGCCATGTCCTGTGGCGCCGGGTCGGGGAAGCTGTCGGGCAGTTCCAGATGCATCGTCTCGCAGCCGATGCGGTTCAACGCGGCCCAGAGCTCGGCCTCGTAGATGAAGCCGCCGGTCTTGCGGTGCATATCGCCCGGAATTGCAAAAACGGCCTTCATCGCACCTGCTCTGCTGCATAGCGGCTCAGAACCCACCGTTCGGCCGCCTCGACCAATAGATAGGCCGTTACCGCAACGAGGGCCACGACGACAACGGCACTCCACAGCATGTTGTAGTCGGACGTGCTGGCCGTCAGCGCCATCAACGTGCCGATGCCCCGCCCGGTTGCAAGCCATTCGGTTGTCGTCACCGCCAGAAGGGCGGCAGGCACTGCCATGCGCGCCGAGGCGAAGAACGCCGGAAGCATCGCGGGGATCTGCGCCGAAACAAGCAGCCGCAAGCGCCCTGCCCCATAGCTGGCAAAGACATCGCGCACCTGACCGGGGGTCTGCGTCAGCCCATGCAGACAGGCCACGAAGGCCGGGAAAAAGATCATCACGGCGACGATGGAAATGGTCCCGGTCGCCCCACGCCCCAGCGCCAGAACCAGCAGCGGCGCGGTGGTGATGATCGGCACCGACCGCAGCGTCACCGACAGCGGCAGGACCAGCGCGCGGGCACCGGGCAACAACGTCACGACCGCAGCCAGCCCCGCGCCCAGCATCAGCCCCGCGACATAGCCGGGGACCGTCCAGATCAACGTCTCCCAGAGGGCGGTCAGCAATGTGCGGCGGGCCGCCGGTTCGGCCAGATAGGCCCAGACATCACCGGGCCGCTTGGCAAAGAACCGCGACAGCGCAAAGGCATCCATCGCGATCTGCCACACCAGCAGCAGCGCGATCGTCACGCCGACCGCCATCGCCGCGCGTTCCCAAACTGGCACCCGCGCTGCCTGCGTCCCAGCGCTGAGGATCAGGACCGGGGGGCCCTGGCCGCGCAGCCGCGACAGGGCGCCGATGGCCAGATACGCCAGCATCGACACGGCGGCGGCCACCGATGCGATTCCCCACGTCGCCACGACATCCAGACTGCGCATTGCCCGCAGGGTCAGGACGCCAAGCCCGCGCTCCGCGCCGGTAAACTCGCCCACCATTGCGCCCAGAACCGCAGCGGGTGCCGCGATTTGCAGCCCGGCCAGCAGGTAGGGAACGCTCGCGCGCGCTCGTATCACAAAAAGCTCGGTCAGGGGTCCGCGACCATAAAGGCGCGCAAGGTCGGACCACGCTTGCGGCACCGCGCGCAGCCCCACGACAAGCGTGAGGTAGGTCGTAAAATAGACGGCAAGGGCGGCCAGCGTGATCTGCGGCCCCGCCCCCGCGCCAAAGAGGACGCGCAGGATAGGCCCGGTCGCCACCAATGGCAGGCAGAAAATCACAAGGGCCGCAAAGGACATGAAACGCTCGGTTCGCGGCAGAACAACAACAAACGCGGCCATCAGGATTGCCGCAAGGTTTCCCCAGACAAACCCCCACAGCGCCGCAAGCACTGTGGTGCGTGCAGCGCGCCCGACAAGGCCGGCATTCGCGGTCAACCAGCGGGCGACATCGACCGGCCCCGCAATGACCAGGCTGTCTGAATTGAGCATGAACAGAGCCTGCCACAGCGCCAACGCCCCAAGCGCGCTCAGTATCGCAAGAAGGGTACGGGCGCTCATGTGAGGTTTAACAGGGCGTCGGTAACAGCCTCGACCCCTGCTGCGATATCTTCTGCGCCCAGGCCCGAAGATGTGATGTCCGCCACTACACGCCCCGGACGCCGGGACAGGACGATAACGCGGTCTGACAGGGTGACCGCCTCGCGGACCGAATGGGTCACAAGGATCGCGGTCGTGCCGCGGTCGCGCCATAGCGGCGGCAGTTCAGCGCCAAGGCGCGCGCGGGTCAATTCATCGACCGCGCCGAATGGCTCATCCAGCAGGACAAGGTCTGGCGCCGTGACGAGGCAGCGCGCAATCGCGGCGCGCTGGCGCATCCCGCCGGACAGGGCCGCTGGCCGCGCCCCGGCAAAACCGTCCAGACCGACAAGCGCAATAAGGCGATCCACCGCGCCGGCGTCGCCGCTCTGTCGCGCCAGCCGCAAGGCAAGCGATACGTTGCTGTGCACGCTGCGCCACGGCAAAAGGGATGCGTCCTGAAACGCCATCCCGATCCCGCCGCGCCGGGCCAGTTCTGCCGGGGTTTCACCCCCGATGCGCACCGACCCCTCCGTCGGCACTTCCAACCCCGCGATCAGGCGCAACAGGGTCGATTTCCCGCATCCCGACGGCCCGACAAGCGCCGTGGTTTCGCCCGCCCGGAAAGTGAGATCGATCGGGCAAAGCGCGTCCACCGGCGGCCTGCCGCCAAACACCTTTGACAGCCCGGTGCAGACGACGTCGCGTCCTTTTATGATGCTATCCTGCATAGGCCTCTTCAAGAAGCGAGCGGTCCCACAGATCTGCATTCGCGCCGCGATCCAGCAAGGCCAGCGTCTCGATATTCGCGGCAACGCTGTCATCGGTGAACCAGCCAAAGCGCGTCTCGTCCCCGTAAGGAAACATCAGGGGACGCAAGCGCCGGGCCTGCTCTTCCTGCGTTGCAAGGTCGAGCCCTGCATCAGGGAACATTGCCACCGTCAAAGCCGCGGCAGCGGCTGTGTCGGCGTTGTAGTCTTCCCATCCCTGCACTTCGCCGCGCAGCAGCCCCACGATCTCGGCCCGGCGGTTCGCGATGCTGTCCTCGGTCACGATATAGGCCTGCGAATGAACGGCATAGCCGTAATCAGCCATCAGCATCGTGGTGCTGTCGATGCCCTGTATCGCCATCGCGACAGGCAGGTCCGTCGCCCAGCACAGCAGGCAATCGACCTGACCGTTCACAAGTGGTGCCGCGTCATACTGCGTCGGTACGATCTCGATCCCCGCGATATCGACGTCGTTCAGCGCGCACAGGGCCCGCAAAACTGGCGTGTTGGCGACCGCCATCCCGATACGTTTGCCCACCAGATCGGCGGGCCTTTGGACCGGATTTGCGGGCAGCGAAGCAATGGCGAAGGGGTTCCTCTTCATGGCGACGGCGACGATCCTGAACGGTGCCCCCTGCGCAACGGCGGCAGAAGCATAATCGGCGGCAGATATGCCCATGAGCGCAGTACCGGCGACCACCGGCGGCTCGACCGGCGCGTTGGGTCCGCCGGTATTCAGCGAAACCTTCAGCCCCTCATTCTCCCAATACCCCTGCTGCTGCGCGATATAGCTTCCGGCGAACTGGACCGAGTGCAGCCACGACAGTTGCAATGCCACCTCCGCGTTCTGTGCCACCGCAGGCCGCAGGCCGACAGCGCCCAGCCCGATGGTCGCGGCGCCAACGCCCAAAAGGCGGCGGCGGGTCAGGGGGATGAGTGATGTCATATCGTCTCCGGGATCAGGATGGTTTCGTGAGGTGTTCAGCATCAGGCACGCGCGCACCCCACATAACAAAAACAACAGCGGGCAAGGCCGCGATCAGCATGGATGCGCCGTAGGCGATTCCGGTCGCGATACCTTCGGCAGCACTCGCACCTGCCAGCGGAAACAGCGCCGCCGCCGCCCCTTCGCGCCACCCCCAGCCTCCGATTGACAAGGGTATCATCATTGCCGTCAGCACCAATGGAATAATGGTAAAGAACGCAGCCGGCGGCAGGACGGTTCCTACCGCGCGGGCGCAGGTGTAAAAACTGAAGCTCAAAAGACCCACGATCAGCAATGCCAATGCGATCTGGCGCAGGCCGCACAGCGCAGACCCAAGCGGTGCGAAAAATGCAGATCGGGACGTGTCAGAGCCGCACCACGCGATCAGCGCCCCGGCGGAGATGACCAGCAGCACGGCACCCCAGCCCGTCCACCATGGCCAGACGATCCCGCCCGGCACGGCCAGCGACACAGCCAGCCCGACAGCCAAAACTGCCAGCGTCGCGACCTGCCCGATCACCCGTTCGATAACCACCGATTGCGCCGCGCGGCGCAAATCGCTGCCGCCGGTCAGCCGCACCGCGCGGGCCACATCGCCGACGATGCCCCCGGGCGCAACCTGATTGACAAGGCTTGCGACAAAATACTCGCGCAGCGCACGCCGGTAGCCCAGCCGCAGGCCAAGGTCGCGCGCGACCCATGTCCACCGCAGGGCGGAAAGACAGGTGATCGCCGCGATACCCGTCACCGACACGGCCAACCAGCGCAAATCCGCGCCACGCAGGCGTGCCGCAAGCTCGCGAAGGTCGACCACCGCCAGCAATATGCCGATGACGCTCAGGGAAACAATCAACCGAAAAAGGCGCCGCCGCATAGTCTAGCCCCCTAACCCTGTCGTGAACGCCGCGATGAACCTGTCCCGAAAGCCGTCCATCCGGTGCGACGGCACATCCGCCGCCGGGATCAGCCCCGGTGTCCAGCCCCAGCCATCGATGCGCGCCAGCAGGTCCGCCGGGCCGATCAGATGTGCGGGCACATCAACTCCGTCGATCTGGCTGACCAGACCGGCGGGCGGATGATCGCCAAGGATCAGGATAAGCGGGGCCAAAGCTCCCTGCCGCGCGGCAAAGCCCATGGCGGCCTGCAACGAATAGTCGATCGACTGGCGGTAATGATCGCGAACGGTGTCATGATCACTCCATACCTCGCGGGGGGTGGGGCCTGCATTTGCCATCGCATTATAGACAGGGCCGTCCGCCGCCACATCCCATGCGACCATCTGCGCCACCGGCGTCCACGGCGCATGCGACGATATCAGCGCGATCTGGATGAAGTCGCGGCGCGGATCGTCGCCGATCAGGTCCGGGAACGCAGCAAGGGTATACTGGTCCGGCATGGTGACCCAGCCAAACCCGGTGCCGTCATACCCCATGTCATCCGCCTCAAGGATCGTCTCGAACCCCATCAGGCTGCTTTCCGGCCAGGCAATGGTGATCGCAGGCATCACCGCCACGGTGCGAAACCCGGCTTCGGCGGCAAGGTGAAACAGAGTGCGCCGCCCGGCTGTCAACATGGCGTTATAACGGCCCTGATTGGTCGTCCACAGACCCGAAAACATGGTCCCGTGTGACAGCCAGCTTTGCCCGCCCGCTGTCGGCGCACCCAGCCAGCCGCTGCGCATTGACAATCCGGCCTGCGCAATCTCTGCCTCGGCGGCGCGCAGGGTGGGGATATGGGTTGGCGCATATAGCGGGTTGTCGATGCTGGTCCGCCCATAGCTTTCTATGTAGATGATAAGGACGTCACGGTCCCCGATCAGGTCGAACAATCCGCTGGCGTCCCCATAGGGATCGGCCGATGCCGTCGCCCGGAACGCAGTCAGGTCAGCCGCAGTCGCCGCGAAATCTGTTCCCCTGCCCAGCATCAGGCGTGTCGTGAACGAAGTGCCGGGGGGATTTTGCGGCAGATCCCACCACTTCAGGCTTTGACCCGCGCCCGCCAGTGCAAGGGCCGCGCATATCGTTGCGACGCCCCCCGCGGCGATCCGTGTCGACCTGCGGGCGGTAATCCGGGCCCACCGGCCCAGCGCCCACCATAGCGCCACAAATACGGCGACCAGAAATATGACCGCTCCGATCCACGCCAGCACGACACCGACGGTGCCGATGCTGCCCTGCAGCAAACCCGAGCCTGCCTTGATCAGGAACACATCCAGCAATGGATTGAACGGCCGGTTGTAGGCCGCGAACATGGCCATATCGGCCAGTTTGACGAACACCACGATCAGCAGGACGGCGGCTGTGACCGGCGGCACAAACCGCCGCGTCCATACCCAGCCACCAAGTGCCACCATCCCAAGGATCAGCACCAGAAACTCCAGCGGGAACTGCGCGGCCACTGACAGGCTCATGGTGCCGGGACGATTAGGCAGGATCAGCGCGCCGAACAGCAATGCGGCAGCGATCGCGAGACCAGCAGCGCGCCTCATACCCGGTCCCGCCACAGATGCGTAATATCAACGGCGAACGACCACCCAAGAAGGCCTGCAGCGCCATAGGCGACCAGGGCGAAGACGCCGCTGGGCAGGATCGGCACCAAAAGAATGATCAAAGCCGCGATCTGGATGACGCAGACAGTCTTGCGCCGCATATTTTCAGGCAACGGCGCCGCCAGCCATGGCCAGATCCACGTCGCCATCACAAAAATATAGCGCATAAAGCCAAGCAGGAAAACGGCCACAACTGCCCCCGCCCCGGCCTGCCACACGATCAGCGACAGAACGGCGCCGAGCAGGGCGTCGATCTCCATATCAAAGCGCGCGCCGAATCCGCTCGCCAATCCGCTTCGACGTGCCAGCCAGCCATCGATCCCGTCCATTGCCAAGGTCAGCGACGCAACCGCACACAATATCCATGCAGCAGCATCGGTCGCGGGCGGCATTACGATAGCCCCGGCAAGGAGACACACCAGCGCGGCCCGCATCAGCGTGACCACATTGCACGCACCAAGCGACGGATGAACGTAGTGGCGGATCAGTCCAGCGCCCGCAACAAATGCGATAACAGCAAACAGCCAGGCAGGCACAACAGCGGTGGAATAGACCCGCGCAGACACGGCCCAGACGCCCGCCAGCAATATGGCGGACAGCACGCCAAATATTACGGCGGGATGTCCGGCGAATGGGGCGGCGCGCGCCGTCATTTGCCGCCTAGCGACACTTGCGCCGCCAGTGGCCGGTGGTCGGATGCACCGGTGGTGGCGGGATGGCCCAGAACCCTAGCGTTGCGCACAGCGCCCGCCCGGTCCGTCAGAATACGGTTGAGCGGCAAAAGCGGCCAGCGCGCCGGAAACGACCGCCGGACCGGGCCGTAAAACCGCCGGCCTAGCATCGCGCGCCCCAAGGCAGCGCCGCCCCAGGGACGCCATTCGTTCAAGTCGCCAAGGATCACGGTCTGCATCGGCGGGCGCCGCGTCAGATATTGCCCAAGAATGCGGGTCTGCGCCATGCGCAGCGGCTGGCCGAGCGACAGATGCATCGACATGACCCGAAACGCATGGCCATTGTCCCTCAGCTCCACGGCAATGGCGCCGCGGTGGCAATGGCCCGGCAGGTCGATGACATCGGCGTGGGTCTGCTCAAACCGGGGATGCACCCACAAGATCGTCCCGAGAAAACCATCGCTGGCCGGGCCCCAGCGCAAGGCCGGTACATCATGCACATATCGCAATCCGGTCGCCTGTCCGATGCGGACTATGTCGAGGATACTGGCATGCGGCGGACAATCGCCATCGGCCTCCTGCAAGGCCAGCACATCAGGGCCGCGCGGCACGATCGCGGCCTCGATCGCCGCCGCAACACGGGACGCATCAACACGGCCATCCGCCCCCCGCGCGCGGTGGACGTTCCATGTGACGCAGACCAGTGTGCTATCATTTGCCATACTGCCGCTCACGCCAATCCCTTGCCCTGATCAAGATTTGCTTTAGTTAATTCGAATATCAGCATTAACAAAGGCATCGTTCCTATCTCCAGATCAAGGAGCCCTCAGATGCGATTACTATCAGTAGCTGCGCTGCTTGTCGCGGCCTCCTCCGCTCACGCGGCGCCTCAAAAATTCACGCTGGATCCTGATCATACCGTGGTGGCCTTTACCGTGGAGCATGTGGGTTATGCCCGCGTCCTTGGTATTTTTGGAGACGTGTCAGGCACCTTTGTCTACGACGCCGAAACGCAGATGCTACGTGACGTTTCCGTAACCATCGCCGCGGCCTCTGTCGACACGTTCCACGACGCTCGCAACGAACATGTTAAAAAGGGTGACTTCCTGAATACCAGTGCCTTCCCCGAAATGACGTTCACCGCCGCCAGCGGCAATCCGACTGGGGCAGACGCCGGTACGGTAACGGGCGATCTGACACTACTTGGCCAGACCCACCCTGTCACGCTGAATGTGACGCTGAATAAGTCCGCGGCATACCCGTTTGGCCATCGACGTTTCGTTCTTGGTCTGTCGATAACAGCCGAGATCACGCGAAGCGAATGGGGCATGACTTATGCCGTTGAAAACGGCCTGGTGGGGGACACAGTGGCGATAATGATTGAAACCGAAGCAATGCAGATGGAGTGAGTCCGTTTACGCGTGTGGGGTGGCTTTGTCGAACGGGCCGTCGTTGACCGCATACCTGACTTGTCTCCGGTGCAGACCTTTGGGCCGGACCATTCTAAGCGGGCGGAGTATTTACGGTGCCCTGCAAGCGTGAATTGGCGCGTCGACAGGACCTGCATCCGCGGCGGTGGCAAGTATCGCTGCTATACCCCGCCGGGTTTGCTGGAAACTGATTGCTTCACTTTCCACGACAATATCGAGCGCGACATGCTGCACATAGCGGTCGGTTTCAGCCTCGACAAACGGAGTACCAATGCCGCAAAAGCGTTTTGAACAAGACGATTGAGCGGGTTGGGCTGTACCGCGCTGGCACGATCTGCACTGACACAGCCCCACCCTAGCGAAAGGCGACCCGCGCGATCATCTGAGAAAGACTTGGACGATAGCGCCGCAGTTGCGTGGCTGCTTCATCTGGCAGTCTCAATTGCGGGCGCGGACCTTGCGCCCGATCCGTAATCCAAGCCAGTTTGGATGCGCTGGTCAGCAGGTAGCCGGGCCTACCCCTAACCCAGATCACAGCGGCTAGACCATACGCGGTCGCGGTCCTGACGCGGCTGCCGGCCTCTGTAACGCAGGGCAGGCGAAGGGCAAACGGAATGCGTTGCCATCCAGATAGGCAAGCCGCATCAGCGGTTGCCCGTCACTGGCCAGCATTTGCCCCGCTTGAAAATCGTACCGGACATTTCCGGCGCAACAGTGAACGCGAATTTCAAGGTTCTCCGGGCACCCGTGATCGCTACCTGTGCGGTCCGGTCCGGCAGAAAACGCAGCGCGGTGGCATCAACCATCCCCAATGCCTACGACGCGGCCAAGTCAATCGGGACCGCGATCCGATAGATCGGCCGTTTGGCCACCTCGTAGATATGCGCAGGCATCAAGAGTGCACTAACATATCCAGATCGAATGCCCGCCGGACGGAGCGCGATGGCCCCGCTTTACGTCAACTACTGCCTTTCGCGAAATTCAGCCGCACTGCAAGTTTCCGTTTGGAACAGCGGGCCTACGCGGGTCTGTCGAAACCGGTCCCCCGTACGCTCCGCAAACAGAGCGCTCAGGTTCAGCCGTTGGGCGAAGTGCGCCCTCTCCAAGCCACCTTTCACCATCAGGGCCGTCGCCCTCGCGTCCGCCTCAATGCTCGTCTCAGCCAGCACCGCGACCGATGCGGGCGTGTCCGTCAGGGGGCCGCCGCGCGCCGGGGCCATCATGTGCGACAGCCGTCGCCCACCCGCCTCGATCCAATGCCGATAGTCGCCTGATCTGGCTAAGGCGGCATCCGTCCGCTCGATGATCGACTGCATTGCGCGGGCCTCGCGCTTGGGGCGCTTGATGGCCACGGTCCATGGACGGCCATCCGGCTGCGTGCTTTAGGCGCGTATTTCGCCATCGACGCCGGCAAGGGCGCTCGTGATCCCGAAATGGATCAGCGCCGCGACCATGCGATCAACTGCAGAGCCTTTGGCGATGCCCGACCTGTCCAGCGCAAGCGGGGCCGGCTTGCGGGCTTGCAGCGCACCGGGATCAAGTTCCAGTACCTCATGCGCACTGCTGCGCTCCTTGCCAAGACTGGCGCGTATCGCTTTGCTATCAATCCCCTGCGGACCTACCCCCCTCTGTGACGATATCCCCCACACTGATGTCAAAGGCACCATCTGAAAGCTTCCCGATCTCCAGTGCCCTCATCAGCACTTTCATTAGCTGCGTAGGTGCGTGGCCCCATATTCCGACTGATGCGCGAACCACAGGGTGTCCACGGTCAGGCCGCTAGGCGCGCGGCGCGTCAACTCAATTGGCGTCTTCGACATGACGTCCCTCTGCTTTCAGCAATGCGGGTGTCAATTCGGTGGGTACAAAAGTATTGGCCAAAGCGTCTTTCGCGCCTGCGGCCATACCGCGACCGCCGCATACCAGAACCTGTGCGCTTTCGCCGATCAGCTTGGCAAGCTATACTGCCTCGCTGCGCAGGGCATCCTGGACCTAAGCGCGTGCGCTGATGCGCGAAAACGCGGTGGTCAGCGAGGTCAGCCGACCATCCCTCTGCCGGTCACGCATCTCCGGTTCGTAGAAAAGATCGCTGCCCGGATGCCGTGCGCCGAAATAAAGATGCATTGGCCGCCCAGTGTAATTGGCGCACACGGACCCTGCCAGCGGCCCTATCCCGGCTCCCGCGCCGATCAAGAACACCGGTTCGCGCCCGCGATCGGGCCGGAAACCGGAGTTGAGGCGGATAAAGCCCTGCACTCTGTCGCCGACGGCAAGATGCAAAAGCTGATCCAAGCACAGCCCAGCGGGCAAATTCCTGTCGCAATTGGCGGTCCACGGTGGCCATCAGCAACAACTTTCCCCAGCCTTTTTTGCCCGGCTATCTGTGTCACATCGTCGGCAAAGGCGCAGAACTCGGGCGAACTTCCTGGCGACGAATGCCAGCACGGCAAGCGGCATGTCAGGCGCGTTTGGCAAGGCCGTCCGCCGATCAAGCAAACCCTTGGCCAACGCCGATGCAGTGCCTTGGCCGTGTGTCACAGCCGACACGATCACCCGCTCGGCGCGGCTATATTGGTTCGGCGCAAATTGCGACATCGGTGCAGCGCAAACCTTGTGCCCTGCCTGCACCAATGCGGCGTGCAGTGTTGCCGCAAACTCCCAAGTGCTGCCGACCAGCAGGACCGTATCGGCCATGTTGGCTGTGACATCGCCCCTGATCCGGGGCCGCGCACAGTGGCAGCACCACGCCAGTCACGGCCATCAAAGGCGCGCCCAGCGCCATCAGCCCCAGGATCACTCCCGGCCAAGCCATGCCCTGCCCGGTGTGCCGCAGATAGATTGTTTCAGTCCTCCGTTGCCAGGTGCCTGCATCCGCCCAGACCAGCGCCGCTCCGGTGACGTGATCGACATATCCCCCCAAGGCTGGTTTTGAGTTTGAACACATCGCTGGGATCGCCCGCATAGCAAAAGGTCAGCTCGCGCAGATCGTTCATCGGCGTTTGGCGCAGCACGGCCATGGTTCCGGGGCTGGCACCGGTTTGTCCACTGATGTTGCTCAGAAACGCCGTAGCACTGCCCGGCGGACGAAAATCAAAGCTGCTGGCGAACATGAACCGCGCTGCAACCAAGGATAGCAGCAGCCCGGCACCAGTCAGCCGCGCCAATCCGACATGTAGCCGCCCCATCAAAGGCCCACGCAAGCGCGAGCAGAAACGGTGCCGGCCGCCAACCCGCCGTGCAGTCAGCATCAGACCCGAGATCGACAGCACCAAAAGCGAGGCCGCCTCCTCCGCCGCCGTCAACCGGGCTGCGTCGCCAGAAACAACGAGCGGTGCAGGATGGTCATCCAACGCTGAAAGGCCGAAGGTTCACAATCTGCCACACGGCTTCCGGTGGCCGGATCGATGACCACTGCGCCGGGTCTCCCTGCGTCAAAGTAAAGCGCCGTAATCGTACCCGATGGCGCACGGCGGATCTGTTCAACGCCGGGTTAGGCGATGGCGATACGATTTGCCAGATACGCACCGCCGCCCCCATACTGGTTCATATTGGTGGTCAAAGTGACAGGACGGGCCAGCGCCGGACCAGTCAGGGCGGTGGCCCGCGCCCAGCGGACAGCAAAGTTCTCATATCGAATCTCCAGATTGAAGGGTTTCGGTATCTGTTTGATGGGTGCGCCTGATGCCTTCCTGACGGAAAACAGCAATTTGCTTCAGCTTGGTGCCAGGTTCTGGAAAGACGGTCCGATGATCAAGGACAGGAAAACTGATGATCTGACCTGTGCGCAGGCCCGGCCATGCGATCTGCGGTGCAGGACCGTCAGGGAATAACGCCAGTAGTGAATTGACAAAATGATGATGTTATCTGGTGCCGCGCACAAAAACGCTTGGCGATTATGTGCTGCACCTAGGATGTATTTTGTTTCGAATTAACGTGCGTCAGGCAACAACTGCGCTGCGCCCAGTCATGCCTCCAGTTCGGCATCCCAATACAGAAAATCCAGCCAACTGACATGCAAATGCCCCGGCGGAAATTTGCGGCCAAGGTTGCGCAATGCCTCCGGCCCCGGCACACGCGGCAGGCGGCGCAAAGTCAGCCCCGAGCGGGCAAGGCTTTTCGATCCCTTGTGCAGGTTGCAACGGCCGCATGCAGCAACGACGTTGGTCCAGCTGGTTCTGCCGCCGCTGGCGCGCGGCACCACATGGTCAAAGGTCAGATCCCCTCGCGCGCCGCAATACTGGCAGCAAAACTCGTCGCGCAGAAACAGGTTGAACCGGGTGAAGGCAACGCGCTTGCGCGGTTGAACGAAATCCTTCAGCACGATGACCGAAGGCACGCGAATCTCCATGCTAGGCGAATGGACGACGTGATCGTATTCGGCAACAATATCGACACGGTCCAGCCAGGCGGCCTTGACGGCGTCCTGCCATGACCACAGCGACAGCGGATAATAGCTGAGCGGGCGATAATCTGCATTCAGAACAAGCGCTGGATAGTGCTTCAGGCTGCCCGGCATACGCACGAAATCAGTCCTGAAATCTGCGTCCATCCGTTCTGTCACCCCTACCTGTGCCGATTAGCCATGGAAGGAATATATACCGCGCGTCGCATCTGGCAAGAACTGGATTGACCCCAGCCTGCACCAGAGGCGGTGCAGGCTGGCATCCACGGGCAGCGCCACCCAGAGGCGGGACGGCGGAAAATTCGCAGAATTTTCGTCGGCAGAGCTGATTACAGCTGCGACATCACCTCATCGGAGGCTTCGAAATTGGTAGTGACACGCTGTACGTCGTCGTCATCCTCCAACGCGTCAATCAGCTTCATCAGCTTTTGCATCGCGTCCAGGTCCATCTCGGTCGTCGTGGTCGGGCGCCACGTCAGACGTGTCGTTTCGCTTTCACCCAGCGCCGTCTCAAGCGCGTTCGATACCTCGTTCAGATCGGTATCAGCGCACCAGATCGTATGCCCCTCCTCGCCGCTTTCCACGTCTTCGGCGCCGGCCTCGATTGCAGCCATCATCACGCTGTCGGCGTCACCCACATCGGCGTTATAGACAACCTCGCCCTTGCGCTCGAACATGAACCCGACGCTGCCGGTTTCGCCCAAATTGCCGCCATTTTTGGTAAATGTGCTGCGCACGGTGCTGGCCGTTCGGTTGCGGTTGTCGGTCATCGCCTCGACAATAACGGCCACGCCACTGGGGCCGTAGCCCTCATAGCGGATTTCCTCGTAATCGTCGCCCTCGCCTGCTTGTGATTTCTTGATCGCGCGGTCGATCACATCCTTGGGCACCGAAACGGCCTTGGCCTCTTTGACAGCCATACGCAGGCGCGGGTTCTTGTCCGGGTCCGGATCGCCCATCTTGGCGGCGACGGTGATTTCCTTGCTCAGCTTGGAAAACAGTTTGGAGCGCACGGCGTCCTGACGCCCCTTGCGGTGCTGGATATTTGCCCATTTGGAGTGGCCGGCCATGAAGGTTCCTTATGTCATCAAAGATGGTTGTTTGGCCGGTTTATATGGCAGGGGCCGCTGGCGGCGCAAGGGGCCGGCGCCCTGCGCGTTACAGCGGCCAGATCAGCGGGATCAGCGTGGAGGATATAAGTGCAAGGCTCAGGTTCAGCGGAACGCCGATGCGCAGGAAATCTGTGAACCGGTAGCCACCCGGTCCGTAAACCAGCGTATTGGTCTGATAGCCGATGGGCGTGGCGAAACTGGCCGATGCCGCGAACATCACCGCCACCACCAGCGGGCGCGCATCGACGCCCATCACGTCGGCCAGACCGATGGCGATCGGGCTCATCACCACGGCAACCGCGTTGTTCGATACGATTTCGGTCAGGGTTGTGGCCAGCAAATAGACCGCCAGCACAACGGCAAAAGGCGGCAACGACATCATGTAGGGCGCAAGCGTGTTGGCGATCAGCTGCACCGCGCCGGAATGGTCCAGCGCCGCGCCGATCGCCAGCATCGCAAAAATCAGCGCCAGAAGTTGTCCGTCGATGAAGCTGAACGCCTCGTCGGCGTCGATGCACCGCGTTACCAGAACAGTGGCGACAGCCAGAACCGACAGGAACAGGATCGGCGCGACGCCCAGCCCCGCCAGAACGACAATGCCAACCAGCGCCACCAGCGCGATGGGTGCATGGCCGCGCCGAAAGGCGCGCGCCGACGGCTCGGACACGTCGACCATGTCCATCTCGGACGACAGGCGCCGGATATCTTCCGGCGCACCCTCCAGCAGCAGGGTGTCACCGATTTTCACGATCAGCGTGTCCAATTGCCGACCAATATTCTGGTTCCGCCTATGCACCGCCAGCGGATAGACTCCGTAGCGTCGCCGCAGACGCAGCGAACCCAGGGATCGGCCAACCATCTTGCAGCCCGGCGTCACCAGCACCTCGACGGTCGTCGTCTCGACCGCCGACAGCTGATCGACGCGCTTGAGACTTTTGTCGGCCTGAAGGCTCAGCAATTCGGTCATGCGCGTGCGCAGCACGACACGGTCGCCGACCTCAAGCGTCACTCCGGTCAGATCGTTGCGCAGCGATTTGTCGCCGCGCACAACGTCAATCAGGCGCACGCCCTCGCGCTTGAACAGTTGCACGCCGGTCACATCGCGCCCGATCAGGTTGCTGTCGGGGGGAATCACCGCCTCGGTAAAGAATTTCATCCGGCTGCGATCCGACAGCATGTCTGCCATGCTGTCCCGGTCCGGCAGGAGCCATGGCCCGACAAAGCGCAGATAGACCATGCCCCAGATCACCAGAACGATGGCCAGCGGAGTGATCTCGAAAATCCCGAACGGCTCCAACCCGCGCGCACGTGCCACACCGTCAACCAGCAGGTTTGTCGATGTGCCGATCAGTGTCATCGTGCCACCCAGAATGGCAGCATAGCTGAGCGGGATCAGCAGGCGCGAGGCCGGGATTTTCATCGTGCGGGCAAGCTGCACGAAGACGGGGATCATCACCACCACAACGGGGGTGTTGTTCATCACCGCAGAACCAATGATGACCATCCCCATCAACATCGCGATGGCAAGCTTGGGATTGCTGCGCGCCTGCCTGTCGGCCAGCGATGTGAATGCCGCCAGTGCGCCGGTGCGCACCAGCGCGCCCATGATGATGAACATCACCGCGATGGTCCAGGGCGCCGGGTTCGACAAAACCTCGAGCGCCGCGTCATACGGCAGCAGACCCAGCGCAAGCATGACGCTCGCCCCGGCCATCGCAACCACTTCGGTCGGGTAGGTTTCGCGCACGAAATACACGAACATGATGGCCACCACCGCCAGCGTCATCAGCGCCTCGGTAGTTTGCGACAATTCGAGATATGCGATCAAATTCGGTCTTGCCCCCTTGCGTCTACCCCATGATCGCCGATGACCGGCTGCCGCACAAGCGGATGGATGCGGGCCCGCGGCTGAACCATGGCAACCCCCGCGATCATGATGCTCAGCGCCAGCCAGACCCATAGCGAATATCGCTCGCCCAGCAGCAGCATTGACCAAAGCACGCCAAACCCTGTCACCAGATAACTGGCCTGCGCGGCAAAGACCGACCCGGCCCGCCCCACCAGCCACACGTAAACGGCATAGACGATCCCGTGCAGCGCGGCAGAGGCGGCCAGCGCCATTTCAGCCACCCCGAAACTGTCCAGGGGGTTGATCCATTGCCCCGTCACCAGCGACAGCGGAAAGGTAATGACCAAGCCCAGAATTGACGCTCCCAGGATTACCTGCATGGAATCCAGCCCATCCGTGCCCCATTTTGCCACCAGATTACCCTCGGTCGCATAAAGCAGCGGCGCGATCAGCGCGACGGGGATAAAAATGGCCATTGCCCGTTCCGGCAGGCTGGCCTCGGGGCCGATCAGTAGCAGGATGCCAATCAGGCCAAAGCCCAGACCGGCAAGTCGTTTCCACGCGAATTGTTCGTTTCCCAGTGCCAGCGCTATGGGCAGCGAAAAGATAGGCACGCTGGCAATTATAATTGCCATGATGCCGGCCGGCAGGCGCGCCGACGCAAAGTAAAAGAAGATATCTGGCAGCACAGCGCCGCAGAGGGCAATCACGGTATATAATCGCCAGTACCGCCGCTCCAGCCGCAATGGCTTGCCGCGCAGCGCGCAGATCACGCCAAGAAGGGTCACTATGACAACTTCCTGCCAGAAGATCAGGCCCAGCGGTTGATGCCCGGTGCTGACAGCAAGCTTGGCCAGCGGCACGCTCAGCCCCCAGCCCGCCCCCATCGCCAGAAGAATGCCATACGGACCCAGATCGCGCGTGGTCCCGTAGGGGCCGGAATCGTGCATCGTTACGGACCCGCCGACGCCAGACGGCCGCCTTGGCGCACCATTTCAATTCTGGTGGCGCGCCCCGTGCGATCATCGGTCTCGACGTAGACACCCGATATCGTCGCCTCGCCCATGGCGGGCGCGAACCGGCCCTTGGCCATGCCGGTGACAAATCGGCGCAGCGGCTCGTCTTTTTCCATGCCAATGACGCTGTTATAGTCGCCGCACATGCCTGCGTCCGACAAAAATGCCGTCCCGCCGGGCAGGATCTGCGCGTCGGCAGTCGGGATATGGGTGTGCGTGCCGACCACCAGACTGGCGCGCCCGTCGCAGAAATGGCCGACGCCCATTTTCTCGCTGGTGGCTTCGCAATGGACATCGACGATGGCGGCCTGCACCGCACCGCCCAGCACATTGGCGCGCAGCGTGGCATCCAGCGCCGAGAACGGATCGTCAAAGGCGCGTTTCATGAACACCTGCCCCAACGCCTGCGTCACCAGCACCTTGCGGCCGCGCGCGTCCGCGAAGACGCGTGCGCCGCGGCCCGGAGCGCCCTTGGCAAAGTTCAGTGGCCGGATGATGCGCGGCTCCGCCTCAATAGCGCGCAGCATGTCCTTTTGGTCAAACGCGTGATCTCCCAGCGTAACGCAATCGGCACCCGCCTTGAGCAAGCCCTGAGCATGCTCGCCGCTCAGGCCCATGCCACCGGTGGCGTTTTCGCCGTTGACCACGACGAAATCCAGCCCCCAGTCAGCCCGCAGCCGAGGCAACCGTTCCGCAACCGCGCGGCGTCCACCGCGCCCCATGACATCGCCGAGAAAAAGGAGTTTCATAAACGAAGTGTTAAGATGAGCGCGGGCCGGGTGCAAGGGGCCAAACCCGAGGCTACGCCCGGTGGCGCGTGTCCGAATTTGAGTATTTTTGCCAAGATGAAAAGCGCAGGCTCATCTTTGGGCCAACGCGTCGCTCAGCACTGCAAGTACGGCGGCGCTTGGGACATCGGAGGTGATGAACGCGTCACCGATGCCGCGCGCGAGGATGAAGCGCAGCCTTCCATCCTGCACCTTCTTGTCCTGCCCCATGAGGGCTAGCAGGCCGTTTGCATCCGGTAACTCTCCCTCTATATCAGATAGATCAGCCTTCATCTTCATGTTCTGAAGATGAGCGCGCACCCGGCTGGGAGTTTCCTGTGCGCACAGGCCAAGACGGGCAGACAGCTCGAACGCAAGCGCACAGCCTATGGCGACGCCCTCGCCATGCAGCAGGCGGTCAGAATAGCCCGTGGCCGCCTCAAGCGCGTGGCAAAATGTATGACCGAGGTTTAGAAGCGCGCGGTCGCCCTGCTCGGTTTCGTCGCGCGCAACGATGGCGGCCTTCATGCCGACAGAATGGGCAACTGCATGGATGCGCGCATCTTCGTCGCCCGTGGCCATGCCGGGCGCGTGCAGCTCCAGCCAGTCGAAAAAGGCGGCGTCTCCCAGAAGGCCGTACTTTAATACCTCGCCATAACCCGCTAGAAAATCACGGCTTTTCAATGTTCTCAGCACGTCTGTATCGGCCAGAACCAGGCCGGGCTGATGAAAGGCGCCGATCAGGTTTTTGCCGCGCGGCGAATTGATGCCGGTCTTGCCTCCGACCGAGCTGTCGACCTGCGCCAGCAGGCTGGTTGGGATTTGTACGAAGCGCACGCCGCGCCGCAGGATTGCCGCCGCGAAGCCGACCAGATCGCCGATCACGCCGCCGCCAAAAGCGATAACGATGTCGCCGCGTTCGACCTGCGCGTCCAGCAGCCATTCGGTAGTGCGCTCCAGTTGTGTCCAGCATTTCGTGGCCTCGCCCGGCGGCAATGCAAGCGCGGTCATGGAAATGCCCTGCGCCTGCAATCCCTCGCGCAATGCATCTAAATGTAGCGCTCCGACCGTCTCATCGGTGACGACCGCTGCGCGCGGGCGGCGCAGCAGCGGCCCGATCAGCGCGCCTGATCGGGCCAGCAGGCCGGGGCCAACATGCACGTCATAGGCGCGCGCGCCCAGAGGCACGTGGACGATTTTTGCGGGCGTTTCGGTCATGCCACCTCCAGAACGTCAGGGCGCGAGGCCAGCGCCGCAATCACTTGGGTTGTCATCATGTCAATCGTGTAACTCGGGTGCGAGGGCACCTCAAGATCGGCCTCTGCATAGATTGGCACACGTGCATTGTAGAGATCCTGCAAGGTTTTGAAAGGATCAGGAGTGCGCAGTAAAGGTCTGGTATCTTTGTTCTTTACGCGGCTCCACAGCAATTTCAGGTCGACATTCAGCCAGACGGAAACCCCGTTGGCCGAAATCAGCGCACGGTTGCGCGATGACAGGAAGGCGCCGCCTCCGGTGGACAGGATGCAGCATTCGCCCGCCAGGAGGCGAGCGATCACCTCGGTCTCGCGGTTGCGAAAGAAGGCCTCGCCGTCACGGGCGAAGATTTCGGCGACGCTCATGGTGGCGGCGGTCTCGATTTCGGCGTCCGAGTCCAGGAACGGCACGCTCAGGCGCTGTGCCAGCGCGCGGCCTACGGCGGTCTTTCCGGCGCCCATCATGCCCACCAGCACCACGGTCTTTTTCAACTTTCCCGGCTCTGCGTGTGCCTCTGCCATGGCCAATCTCGGCACTCCCCCGCCCAAACTTCGCATTAGGGGATTGAATGGCGTGATCTTGCGCAAAAGGCCAGTTATAAGTTGGCAAAACAAACGACAAGGCAGGCAGGCGCATCGTGTTCAGACTTATCAAATGGTTGTTTTATCTCGCCATCCTCGCGTTTATCGGGTTGGTCGGGTATGCTTATCTGGGGCCGTTTTTCGGCGCAGATTTCACGCCGCCCTCTGTCGAGATTCGCAAGGAAATCACTCTTGACGCGAACTGACGCTTTTTGGGCCACTGCAATCTTGCTTGCGTCCAGCAGTCTGTCAGCGCAGGCACAGCAGATTGGCCAAAGACCGCTTTCGGCGATCGAATGGCTGGAGCAGATGCCTGCCACAGTCGCGCCGCCCCCACTCCCGGCGGAGCCACCGGTGGCTGGTTATGCCGGGATTCCCGAAATTGAGGTGACGCCGCTGGGCGATGCCACGACCGGCGCGGTTGGACTGCTGCCACCTTCTGTGACGGGGCTGCCCGCCGATATGTGGGCCGCCAGCGATAGCGCCGATCTGGCCGCGCTGTGGCGCAAGGCCAGCGGGCAGCCACCTGCGGCGATTCAGGCGCTCTACCATACACTCTTGCTGGCCGAGGCAGAGCCGCCGCGCGGCGACGCTGACGCGTATCTGCGCACGCGGATCACCGTTTTGCGCAGTTTCGGCGCGGTCGAGCCAGCGTTTGAGCTGCTCGCACGCGCCGGACCGCTGCGGCGCGCGCTGTTTGCAGATTGGTTCGATCTGTCACTGTTGCACGGGGCCGAGGCAGAAGTCTGCGCCGATCTGCGCGCGGCGCCCGGCCTGCTGGATGACGACGCCGCGCAGATCTACTGCACGGCACTAACGGGCGATTGGCGCACTGCCGTTCTGCTGTTCGACACTGGACGGGCGCTGGGGGCATGGAACGGACCGCGCAGCGATCTGATCGAACAGTTTTTGGACCCTGAAATGTCCGAAACCGCCGAACCACCGACGCCGCCAGAGAAACCAACGCCCCTGGATTTTCGCCTGTTCGAAGCGATCGGCAGCCCTTTGCCCACACGCAGCCTGCCGGTTGCCTATGCGATGGCCGACTTGCGTGGCACCGTTGGCTGGAAAGCCGAAATTGAGGCCGCTGAGCGGCTTACACGCTCGGGCGCCTTGGCACCCGGCCGCCTGATGGGGCTGTATACGCGCCAGCGCCCGTCCGCCTCGGGCGGGGTCTGGGACAGGGCCGCAGCGATTCAGGATCTGGAAGCGGCGTTGGACAAGGCCGCAGCGGCGCAGGTAGGCACCGCATTGCAGGATGCATGGCAGCGGATGCGTGACGAGGGGTTGGAGATGGCGTTTGCGCAAATCTTTGGCGCGCGGCTGAGCGCCGCAGACCTGACCGGGGAGGCACGCGCGCTGGCCTATCGCATCGCCCTGCTGACCCCCGATTACGAGGCCGCCGCAGCCACCCCGCCCGCCGGCGATGAAGCGCAGTTTCTGGCCGGTCTGGCGCAGGGCCGCCCCGATCCCGCGTTGGCCGTGACGGGCGCCGGGCGCATGATCGCCGCAGCCTTTGCGCAGCCGCCGCAGCCATCGCCGGACCATGCGATCCTGATTGATCAGGGCATGCTGGGTCAGGCGGTTCTGTCTGCCGCGCTGCAATTTGACCTCGCCAGTGGCGATTCGGGTGAAATGGCGGCCGCGCTGGGGACGCTGCGCAGTGTCGGGCTGGAGGATACGGCGCGCCGCGCGGCGCTGCAGGCGCTGATTCTGGGACAAAACGAATGAGTGATGCGCACTGGACCGGGGCGTTTTTAGAGGCGCAGGCGGCCGAACAGGGCGCCGCGCGCAATACGCTGGACGCCTATGAGCGCGACATAAACGACTTCACCGGTTGGCTGGCGCGCGCGGGCCTCGGCCCGGCCACCGCGCAACGTGACGATATCGAACGCTATCTGGTGGACCTCGAAGCGCAGGGACTGGCCAAATCCACGCGCGCACGGCGCCTGTCGGCGATCAAGCAGCTTTACCGTTTTGCGTTCGAGGACCGGCTGCGCGCCGACAACCCGGCGGTTCAGATCAAGGGGCCGGGCCGTGATGCGCGCCTGCCCAAGACGCTGAGCGAGGACGAGGTTGACCGCCTGCTGGCGGCCGCGCGCACCGCCGGACGCAACGCGCGTGATCGCTGCCGCAACACCTGCCTGATGGAGCTGCTGTACGCCACCGGCATGCGCGTCAGTGAACTGGTATCGCTGCCCGTTGCGGCGGCGCGCGGCAACCCGCAAATGCTGCTCATCCGCGGCAAGGGCGGCAAGGAGCGGATGGTGCCACTGTCTCCGCCTGCCCGCACTGCCCTGCAGGATTGGCTGGCCATGTTGGACGCACAGGCAGACGCACAGCAAGCGCGTGGCACGGCGCCATCGCCCTATCTGTTCGCCTCGTCGGGCAAGCTGGGACATCTGACGCGCCACCGGTTTTATACCATGATCAAGGAAATGGCCGTCTCGGGCGGTGTCAGCCCCGCCAAGGTCACGCCGCACACCCTGCGCCATGCGTTTGCCACGCATCTGCTGGCCAATGGTGCCGATTTGATTGCGATACAGGCACTTCTGGGCCATGCCGATGTCGCCACGACCGAAATCTATACCCATGTTCTGGACGCCCGCCTGTCAGCGCTGGTGCTTGAGCATCACCCGCTGTCCAAACCTGCATCCAAGCCCGGCGAATAGCGCTCAGCAAGCCGCAGCAGGCAGGCAATCGGTCATCCTCCCTTGATCGCGGCCCCCCCACAGCCCATAACTCCGTTGGAATAAAAGGACACAGGATCCCGATGGACACGGCAGCCTCGCTTTTCGACATGGCATTCTGGTTGACAGGAGGAGCCATCATGATGCTGCTTGTCCTCTCCGGCCTTTTTTCGGGCAGCGAGACCGCCCTGACCGCCGCATCGCGCGGCAAGCTTCGCGCGCGCGCAGACAAGGGTGACAAGGGCGCCGAACGTGCGCTGGCCATCACCGAGGACAACGAGACGCTGATCGGGTCGGTCCTTCTGGGCAACAATCTGGTCAACATTCTGGCGACGTCGTTGGCCACCGCGCTGTTCACCCGGCTGATGGGCGATTCGGGCGTGGCGCTGGCAACGCTGGTGATGACCCTGCTGGTGCTGATCTTTGCAGAGGTGCTGCCAAAAACCTACGCCATCACCAATGCCGAAGTTGCGGCCAGCCGGGTTGCCCCTGCCATCACCATCGTCATCCGCCTTTTTTCACCCGTCGTCTCGGCGGTGCGCGTTTTCGTTCGGCTGATCCTGCGTTTCGTCGGGGTACGCACCGATCCCGACAGCAACGTTCTGGCCGTGCGCGAAGAGATCGCCGGCGCGCTCTATCTGGGCCATTCAGAGGGCGTTGTCGAAAAGGAAGACCGCGACCGTATTCTGGGCGCGCTGGATCTGGGCGAGCGCGCGGTCGAAGAAATCATGCGCCACCGCAGCCAGATCGAGATGATCGACGCCGGGCTGGAGCCTGTGGTAATTCTGGATCAGTGCCTGAAGTCACCGCATACCCGCCTGCCGGTTTATGTGGACGATCCGGACAATATTATCGGCGTTGTCCACTCCAAAGACCTGCTGCGCGCGATGCACAAACTTGCCCTTGGCGAGGGCGGCAGCGCCAAGGAGTGGCGCAACTTCGACATCACCACGGTATTGATGAAACCCTATTTCGTGCCGGAAACCACAACGCTGGACGACCAGATGCGCCAGTTTCTGCGGATGCGCATGCATTTCGCGCTGGTGGTGGACGAATACGGCTCGCTTCAGGGGCTGATCACGCTGGAAGATATTCTGGAGGAGATCGTCGGTGAAATCACAGATGAATTTGACACCGACGCCGAACACCCCATTCGCCGCAGCGACGATGGGCAATACCTTGTGGATGGCGCGATGACGATCCGCGATCTGAACCGTGCCACGGACTGGTCCCTGCCGGACGATGCCGCCAACACCATTGCAGGTCTGGTCATCCACGAAGCGCAGATGATTCCCAAGGTCAATCAGGTGTTCAACTTCCACGGCTTCCGGTTCGAGGTGACAGCACGCAAGGAAAACCGAATCACACGGCTCAAGATCGGCCAGCTTTAGCCGGGTCGATTGTGCCCGTCTCGGGCCGTCCCGCCAGGGCGCTCGGATGCGAACATCAGGTCGGACACGTAAGCACTGGTTCTCGGCTCAGGAATCAGCCATTCTGCGCAAAGTTAAAAGGATATCGTATATGAGAAAGATTGTTTGGCTCTTGGGATGCGCACCGTTGCTTTTGTCGGCATGCGAAGAATTTGATGGCGCAGCCAGTCCCGCCTCCGGCCAGTTCCTCACGGAGGTGCCTGAAAGCGTTCGGACGCTTGCCGCCCCCAATCAGGACCTTCAATCTGTAAGGCTGGATACTGCTCGTGGATGCTATGTTTACCGCTACCAAGGTCCGGTTGAGACAACATTGCTGCCGCTCAGAACCCGCGATGGGCGACCCATCTGCGTGAAAGCAGTGGAAGAAGCCGCCCCTGCTGCTTGACTGGCCGACCCTGTCAACGGGACGGCCTGAGCGCACCAAGTGCCGCAGATATCAGCTTCGGGCGGAAATCCGGTCTTCGGCAGGATATAGATACGCCGTAGATCCGGTCGCGACCTGGTCGTACAAACCTATGATATGCGCCATGACCATGCGCACGCATCCCGAGCTTGCCCGTCCACCGATCGAGCGCGGCTGCGGCGAGCCGTGGATGCGTAGATAGGTGTCCCGGTTGCCAACAAACAGGTAAAAGGCGCGTGATCCCAACGGATTGGTCGGGCCGCCATTCATGCCATCGGCGTGTTGGGCATAAATTCCGGGATCGCGCTTGATCATAGCTTTGGTCGGCGTCCATGTGGGCCACTTGGCCTTGCGCCGGATCGTGTATGTTCCCGGCTCGTATAAGTCGCCGCGCCCGATAGCCACGCCATAGCGCATTGCCGTCCCGTCAGTGCGGATATGATAAAGATATCTGGCCACCGCATCGACATGGATATCCCCCGGCCTCAGCCCATCGTTCGCCTCGACCCGTTGGGGCAGGAAACGCGGATCAACCCCCCAAGGATTACTGGTGGCGGGATTGTAATTCGGGGGTGTAACCTGGGCATCCCATTTCGACCAGCGCGTGCTGTCCGATACAGGCGCGGCGAGGGCGCCGCTGGAAATGGGGGCTGAAAACATGGCCGCAGCCGAGATTACAAAATGGCGTCTGGTCAACATAGGGTCACGGTCCTTGTGGCAGTGTATCGAATATGGATTGAGCATAAAACAACGCAGCACCATGAAAAGATCCAATCACGGTCCAAGTGTACACCCAAAAGACTTGATAGTGGTAAAAATACATCTGCGAGCGGCATGAACCTACGGTGGAAAAACCTGGCGATTTTACTATCCAAGGCCCGCTTGCGATTTTTTCCGCAGCGCGACCTACAGGCAATCGCGCAGTTTACGCTTCGGTCACGAGCAGACGCAAACGGTCACTGACAGACGCCAGCAACCGGTCGCGATCATGCGCAAAATCCATATGCTGCAGCGCGCGGCGCAGGGAGATTTCAGCAAATTCGCGCGCCGCGTCCCGCAGTCCGGAATCCGGGTGCTGCATCAGCCCGGCCAACGTCGCCTGAAGCCGGTGCTGCACTTCGAAAACCTGCGCGCCGTCGCGTACCAATGATCCAAACCCGTCATCCAGCAGATCGCCCGGCATCAATGGCGGCACCCAAAGGCGGTCCAGTTCTGGTCCCTCCTGCTGGTCCTCGGGGCTTATGGTTTCGTCCGAATAGCTGGACAGAATCCGCCCGACGCGCGTGATGACATCAATGGCCGTGCCGGGATCGTTGATACCCGGCGACAGCGCTTTGGACGCGATTTCGCCCATGACGGTCAGGCCAAAACGCGGATCCTGATCGTAGCTGCGCAGATCCTCGATCGTGACATGGCCGCGCATGAGAGACAGACATTCCTCCCGATCCTCATCCTTCGGGATGTCGCCCTTCACCCAAAAAAGCGGTTCGTGCAGAAAGATAAATGCACCGATTGCCTTGGGAAGGTAAATCTGCACTTCGTAGCGCTCGGCCACGGCCTGAAGTCCCTCGGGATAGATGTGCTGTACGTATCCGCTCTGATCAGACTCAACGGCCCAGGCATCATCAGGAACCCCGTCGCGCAGCGGATTGGCCCCAAGGCAGGGCGTCGTCAGCCGTTCGCGGAACCTGCGTTTGGTAATATCCTCGACCTGCCTGGTCGTGTGCAGGAGGCTGCCGAAGGTTTGCAAATGCAGCACCCAGCGCACCAGAGACCACACGACATACGCCAGCACAAGCACTGTCAGCCAAAAGATCACCAATGCATGTTCGTCGCCAAAAACGCTCGTCTCCCGCAGGATTATGGCCACCAGCGCGTACAGATAGGCGCCGATAAAGGCTGCGAGCGTCTTTTGCGTGGTGGTGTCCTGCATGATCAGCTGATGCACCCGCGGGGTCCACTGCGAGGCCGAGCTGCGGTAGGTCGACACCATCACCGTCATCGAAAAGATCGTCGCCGACAGCATGGCGCTGGCGATGATGTCCAAAAGACGGTCGGCCGCCGCGCCCGACAGGCGCCCGGCCATTTCCCTGGGCACGAAGATCTCAATCAGCTGCGTGACTCCCAGCGCCACCAGCGACAGCAGGCCCATGGCCAGCACGCGCACCCACAATTTGCGCGAATAAACCTGCGCCTTGCGCCAGAGTGTGGACGGGATCAGCAGGATGTTTTTCATTCTTGATCAATCGCACGGGCGCGGAGCAGGTTCCATTCTTTTCGACTCCACGAACGAAAATCGGGCGCAAAACGACAGGATCTGTCGCGTGCGCACATGCCGCCACGCTTGCAGGCCGGCAGGCTTGATGATGGACCAGCCAAGGAGACGACATCATGAAAACAACCGCACAGGCCGTCGTGATCGGCGGCGGCGTTGTCGGATGCAGCGTGCTCTATCACCTGACGAAACTCGGCTGGTCCGATGTCATGCTGATCGAGCGCTCCGAGCTGACCAGCGGCAGCACATGGCACGCGGCGGGCGGGTTTCACACGCTGAACGGCGACACCAACATGGCCGCCCTGCAAGGCTACACCATCCGGCTTTACAAGGAGCTGGAGCAGATCACCGGCATGTCCTGCGGTTTGCATCATGTGGGCGGCATCACTCTGGCCGACAACCGGGACCGCTTTGACATGCTGCTGGCCGAGCGGGCCAAGCATCGCTACATGGGTCTCGACACGCATATCGTGACGCCCGAGGAGATCGCGCAGATCGCGCCGGTGACGAACATCGACGGCATTATCGGCGGGCTGTATGACCCGCTTGACGGGCATCTGGACCCCTCCGGCACGACCCACGCCTATGCAAAGGCCGCCCGCATCGGCGGCGCTACGATCCAGACGCATTGCATGGTGCATGAGACGCGCCAGCGTTCGGATGGCACCTGGGACGTGGTGACCGACAAGGGGACCGTTCACGCCGAACACGTGGTCAATGCCGGCGGCCTTTGGGCACGCGAGGTCGGTGCGATGGCTGGCCTCTACCTGCCGCTGCACCCGATGGAGCACCAATACATCGTGACCGATGACGTGCCCGAGATCGTCGCCCGCGACACCGAGCATCCGCATGTGATGGACCCCGCCGGGGAATCTTACTTGCGCCAAGAAGGACGCGGCCTGTGCATCGGGTTTTATGAGCAACCATGCAAGCCGTGGGCCGTGGACGGCACCCCGTGGGATTTCGGGCATGAATTGCTGCCCGACAATCTGGACAAGATCGAGGACAGCATCGAATTCGCATATCGCCGCTTTCCGGCCTTAGGGCGTGCAGGCGTCAAATCGGTCATTCACGGCCCCTTTACCTTTGCCCCTGACGGCAACCCGCTGGTCGGGCCGGTGCCGGGGCTGCGCGGCTACTGGTCGGCTTGCGGCGTCATGGCCGGGTTTTCCCAAGGTGGCGGCGTCGGCCTGATCCTGGCGCAATGGATGACGCAGGGCGAATGCGAGCGCGACGTGACGGCGATGGATGTGGCCCGCTTTGGCGACTGGATCACGCCGGGCTACACCCGCCCCAAGGTGATCGAGAATTACCAGACCCGGTTTTCCGTCAGCTACCCTAATCAGGAACTGCCCGCCGCCCGCCCATTTCTGACGACACCGATGTATGATGTCTTGACCGATCTGGGCGCCGTCTGGGGCCAGCAATACGGGCTGGAAGTCGCGAACTATTTCGCAAGAGGCGACGAGCCGCGATATGAGACGCCCAGCTTTCGCCGCTCGAACGCATTCGAGGCCACATCCCGCGAAGTGCGCGCGGTGCGCGACGCCGTCGGCATCAATGAGGTGCAAAATTTCGGCAAATATCTGGTCACGGGCCCCGGCGCGCGCGATTGGCTGGACCGGATCATGGCCGGCCGGATTCCCCAGCCGGGGCATATGTCGCTCACGCCGATGCTGTCGCCACAAGGGCGGCTGATGGGCGATTTCACCATATCGTGCCTGACGGACGAGGCGTTCCAGTTGACCGCCTCCTACGGCGCGCAAGCGATTCACATGCGCTGGTTCCAGAGCCATGAGGCGAGCGGCGTTCATATCGATAACATCTCTGACCGCCTGACCGGATTTCAGATCGCCGGGCCAAGGGCGCGCGACGTGCTGATGGTCAGCACGCAGGAGTCCGTGGGCGACATGCGTTTCATGGAACTGCGCCACGCCACTGTGGGCATGGCCGAATGCCTGATCCAGCGCGTCAGCTACACCGGTGATCTGGGGTATGAGATCTATTGCGATCCGATGGCGCAGCGGGCGCTTTGGGACACGCTGCGCGAAGCCGGCGAGACGCACGGCATGCACCCTTTTGGTATGCGCGCGATGATGTCGCTGCGGCTGGACAAGTTCTTTGGCTCGTGGGGGGCGGAATTCTCGCCCGACTACACACCGGGCGAGACCGGAATGAACCGGTTTATCCAATGGTCAAAGTCTGCTGATTTCATCGGACGCGGCCCCGCCGAAGCCGAGCGTGACAACGGCGCCGCACGTCGGTTGGTCGCATTCGAGGTGCAGGCCGACGACGCCGACGCACATGGCTACGAGCCGATCTTTCTGGACGGCAGCGTGCAAGGATTTGTCACCTCCGGCGGCTATTCGCACCATGCGGGCAAATCCATCGCGCTGGGGCTGATCCCGCGGCAGATGGCGCAGGAGGGACGCGCGGCACAGATCGAGATACTGGGCCAGATGCGCGATGCGACGCTGATCACAACGCCGCTTTTCGATGCCGATGGCGCAAGGATGCGGGGCTAGAGGCGCCTCGTGATCTTCAGCCAGATACCGTCCTTGCCGCGCACTGTCAGATGCGCCACTGGCATGGCCGGGCGGCCCGGCACCGTCTCAAACCGGAAGGCGCGCACAACCATTGCCAGCAGCAGCGGCCCCTCGATCATTGCAAACCCGGCACCGGGGCAGACGCGCTGCCCGGCCGAAAACGGGATGAACGCCTCGCGCAGGCATTTGCGGCCCGCTTGGGTGCCATAGCGCGCAGGATCGAACCCGTCGGGATTGTCCCAGATCCGTTCGTGGCGGTGCAGATGCCAGGGGCTGAGCACGATCTGCGCGCCGGGGGCGATCTGCCTGCCCCGAAAGGTCTCTGGGCAGCGCGCCTGCCGCACCATCATTGGCACCGGGGGATAAAGGCGCAACGTCTCGCGGAACACATCGCGCGTCAGCGGCAGCTTGCCCATATGCGAAAACTCAGGGAGCGTATCGCCAAAAGCCGCCTGCGCCTCTGCCGCCACCCGGCTCTGCCAGTCCGGGTAAAGCGCCAGCAGATACAGCGCCCATGCCAGCGCCGAAGCGCTGGTTTCGTGCCCGGCGAGGAAAAAGATCGCGACCTGATCCACCATCTCCTCGATGTCAAACTTCTGGCCGGTATGCGGATCGGCTGTCGTCATGATCTTGGTCGCCAGATCGTCCGGCGCATCCCCAGCCTCGATCCGGGCCATCCGCTCGATCGTCAGTTTGCGGATGAGGCTGCGGATCACCTTGGCCGTGCGCCGGGTGCGGCGGCGGTGAAAACGGGGCATCCACCCCGGCAGCGGGATCAGCGCCGCCAGATTGACCACAGGCTGCGTGCGCTGATGGTCGCGAAATTCGCTGAACACGCGGGCGGCAACGTCATGCTCGATCGGGATGGAGAAAAGCGTGCGAAAGATCACGTCGGCGGCGGCGTGGCTGGCCTCGGTCTCGATATCCTGAGCGCCGCCATCTGCAAGGACGCCAAGGCGCTGAACCGCGCCCTGCCCGGCGTCGCGCATGGCCGGGAACACGTGGCGCAGGCGCCCGCCCTCGAACGCGGGATCGATAATGCGCCTCTGGCGCGTCCACGTCTCGCCATTGGTGACGAAAACCGAATTGCCGAGGAGCGGCGTCAGCCCCTCGCGCACGCGGTTCGATTTTGGAAAATCATCGGGTCGTCTCTTCAGCACCAGATCCACAAGCTCCGGCTGATTGCACAGGTAGGACCGGAAAAATGGCGTGCGAAATTCAGCCATCCACGCACGATACAGGCGCGCGGGCTGCGCCGACAGAGTATCGGCGCGAAACAGGTGCAGATAACGCCACAACGACACCCGGCCGGGCCGCGACGGAGGTTTGGGCGGCAGGCTCATGGTGATATCCCGGTGTATTTGTTCACCGGCCGTTCGATCCGGCTGGCCGAGGGCGCGCGCCCGGCAAAGCGCTGGCCCAGCGTCATTGGCCCGGCTGTGATGCGAAAATAATCATAATCTCCGGGCCGGTCAAAGGCGCAAAGGTACTGGAAATGCAGCCGGAAAAACTTCCACCTCAATCCGCGCCACCGCTCTGGGCTGAGGGTCTGGGTAAACGCCGCCGAAATCACCAGCGGCCAGCGCTTGCCCGGCGGAGAAACGCCGCTGACGGCAACGGGATCGCACAGCGCAAAAGCGCAGCCATCGCCGGGCGCAGTCACGTCAATCCACGTCAGCGCCTCCGATTGCGATAGATAAGCCAGATCAGCGCGCAGCCGGTGGGCAGCGGGCAGAAAGGACACCATCGGCACCACCTGCCCCAGCGAAAGGAATGACAGCACGGGGCCGTCCGACGGCACGCGCCCTGCGCGGATCAGGTCCGCCAGCACCGACACCGCCAGATGCGCGCCCGAGGAGTGGCCAACGATCAGCACCTCGTGCACTCCGGTGGTCAGTGCGGCTGCGATGTCATCACCAAATTCGGTCATCCTCGCCTCCAGCGCGGGCGGGTACGCGCCGCGATAGCGCGCCGAATAGGCGTAGTCATGCATCAGGTAATACGCGAAAAACCTACCGTCTTTGCGCTGGAACCAGCGCAGTAGCGCCCATGCCACAACGACAAACGTCACACCATAAGCCAGCGTCGTCAGGACGAAACGCGCGGCGAAGCTCGTGCTTTCGCTGCCCAGCGGAACGTGGGCAGCCAGTATCGCCAGCCCCTTGCCAGCCCAGTGGCCCACCGCCAAGGCAATCATCATTTGCACCAGCAAGAACACTACAGGGTAAAGCGCGGCGATCACCGGCCCCTTGCGCAAGCGCACCAGGCGGAACAATGCGCCGCTGGCAATATAGGTCCACGCCGTGCGGACCAGCTGCAGATAGGTCGCCCCGATCGTTTGGCTCATGGAGTTGCGCACGATGTCGGACCAGACCAGCACATCGATTTCGGCGCAGACCTTGCCACCCTCGATCCGCCCCGTGGCCAGCCAGCCGTAACGCCCTGCGCCGCTGCGCGCCGCCAAGGTCAGATCATAGCCGGAAATGGCTGCCTGCGCTGTGCCTTCCTTGCGATAGAGTTCGCGGTAGCGGCGCGGGTGGATTGGATCGTAGCCGGGTATATAGAACACCCGTCGCGTGGCAACCTGTGCGCCGCCGGGCAGGCTACCTTTCGTGGTGATCACGGGCACGCGTCCGACGCTGTTTTGCCCGCCGACATGCTCGTCAATACCGGTGCAAGAGTCAGTTCGAAACGCAACCGTCAGCCCAGCACAGCAAGGGCCGGGAACGTCTCAAGCAGCCAGAACGCAAAGGCAGAAAAGCCACCCGTCAGCATCATCAGGCCAATGGTCCACAGCAAGAGGCCCATGATCTTTTCGATCCGGTCCATATGCCGCTTCATCCAGCCCATGACACCCGTCAGACGCGGCAGGAACGCGGCCACGAGGATAAAGGGCACGCCCAGCCCGATGGCATAGACTGCAAGCAGCGCCGTTCCGCGCGCGACCGATGCCTCAGAGGCGGCCAGCGACAGGATCGCGCCCAGTTGCGGGCCGATGCAAGGTGTCCAGCCAAAGGCGAAGGCAAGGCCGAGGACATAGGCGCCAAACGCGCTACCGCCCCTGTCGCCTGCGTCCATACGCATTTCGCGGTCCAGAAATCCGATGCGAAAGATGCCGAGGAAATGCAAACCGAAGAACATCACCAACACGCCGGCAAACGCGCTGAGTGTCGATTGGTATTGCAGGAACGCCAGCCCCAATGCCGATGCTGCGGCGCCCAGAAGCAGGAAAATCGTTGACAGACCCATGACGAAAAACAGCGCCGGCACGATCGCCCGCCGCCGCGAGGCACCGCCCCGGTGCGACAGATCCTGCAAGGTCACGCCGCTCATATAGGCCAGGTAGGGCGGCACGATGGGCAACACACAGGGGCTGAGAAACGACAACGTACCCGCAAAAAGCGCCACGACCATTGCGGGAATCAGGCCCGCATCCATGATTTCTATACCGAACATGGCGCAGGCTTAGCCCATCGCAGTGGCGGCGTCACGGGGGCGGTATGTCACAACCCTGTGGACAGATGTTACGGTCCGGATTATCTGCGGTTACATGGAAAAAATCGACGCTATCGGGCTTTTGTGCCCCCTGCCCGTTTTGAAACTGCGCAAGAGGATGGCCAAGCTGGCGGCTGGCGCAGAAGTGGAATTGCACGCCGATGATCCCGCTGCGATGATCGACGTGCCGCATTTCTGCAACGAGGCCGGGCATGTCCTGCTGTCTGTTGCAGACGCGGATGACCACACCCGATATCGGCTGCGAAAGGGCGGCTGAAAGCTGTGTGAAAGCGTTGGATTACAAACGGCGCGTTCCGCAGTCGGGACGCGCCGTTTTTTTTTGAGTATTTTCAAGAAGATGAGAGCGCGGCGCAGGACGTGCGCCGAGCACTGATTTTCAGCGTTGCCTTACCGGCGCAGCTACCGGCCCAGCGACCACCAGCCTTTGCGTTTGGGCTTGTCCGCGTCAGCGTCATTCGCATCGGGCTGTACTGGTTCGGGCTGTACTGGCTCGGGCTCGGCAGAAACGGGCTGCTCATGCTCGGGTTGCACCGGCGCGGATGGCTCGGACTGGGCTACCTGGGCGTCGGCCTCAACGTCTGCGGCCTGATCTGGCGCATCCTCAACGGGGGCCGACCGTGCCGTTTCCGGCTCCGCTTGCGGCGGGGCCACTACCTCGGGCGCGAGGTCCGCGACCGGCGCTGACGCTGGTTCGGCCACCGGGGCGGCTTCGCTTTTGCGGGCGCGGGGTTTGCGGGTCGACTTGGGTTTGGGCGCATCGGCGGAGGTGTCTTCCGCAGGACTTGCATCCGCAGCCTTGGCGTCGTCGGATTTGGCATCAGCGGCGGCGCTGTCTGCCTTTTTGGCGCGCGGTTTGCGCGTGCGTTTTGGCTTTGGCTTGTCTTCGGCTGCATCATCTGGCGTCTGCGCGCTATCGGCGTCGACCTTTGCTGTCACGTCCGTATTTTGATCTTGCGCGGGCTGGCTATCGCCGGTCGCCCGATGGCCGTTATCGCCGTCCGCGTCGTCCTGATCTTCGCCGTTATCGTCGCCGTTATCGCCATTATCGCCATTATCGCGCGATTTCGACGAGGGCTTGCGCCGACGGCGCCGACGGCGCTTTTTCGGCTTGTCGCCGTTATCCTCATCATCGTCGCCATCTTCTGCAGCGCGCCCATTGGACTGGCGCTGCGGCTGGGCATCCTCTTCTACCTCGTCGCCCGGCAGCTCGTCAGGATCAACCGCGGATTCGCTGTCGATATCATCCATCAAGGTGCTGTCGGCCGACACCACGCGCACGACCTGCTCGGGGACGACCCGGGTCGCTGTTTTGAACTTTTCCAGCGCAAAATCGGGGCTGATCAGGGACGGATCGGCCTCGATCCGGACCGACATGCCATAGCGGACTTCGATCTGGGCAACACGGTCGCGTTTCTGGTTCATCATGAAGTTGGCGATGCCAACCGGAGCGCGCACCAGAACTTCGAGCGAGCGGCCCTTGGTGCCTTCTTCCTCGACCTGGCGCAGGATATTCAGCGCGAGGTTGTCATCCGACCGGATCAGCCCGGTACCATGGCAGGACGGGCAAGGCTGCGTCGTAGCCTCGATCATGCCAGGACGCAGGCGCTGGCGGCTCATCTCCATCAGGCCAAAGCCGGAGATGCGGCTGACCTGAATGCGCGCGCGATCGGTTTTCAGGCAATCCTTCATCCGCTTTTCGACGGCGGCGTTGTTCTTGCGCTCGTCCATGTCGATGAAGTCGATGACAATCAGGCCGGCCAGATCACGCAAGCGCAGCTGGCGGGCGACCTCTTCGGCGGCCTCAAGGTTGGTCTTGTAGGCCGTATCCTCGATCGAGCCTTCCTTGGTGGCACGACCAGAGTTGACGTCAACGGCGACAAGCGCCTCGGTCACGCCGATCACGATGTAACCGCCCGATTTCAGCTGCACGGTCGGATTGAACATCGAATTGAGGTAGGATTCCACCTGAAAACGCGCGAAAAGCGGCATGGTATCAACGTAGTGGCGCACGTTCTTTGCGTGGGACGGCATGATCATCTTCATGAAGTCCTTGGCGATGCGATAGCCGCGTTCGCCCTCGACCAGAATTTCGTCAATCTCGCGATTATACAAGTCGCGGATGGACCGTTTGATCAGGTCGCCCTCTTCGTAGATTTTTGCAGGCGCGATGGATTTCAGCGTCAGCTCGCGGATCTGCTCCCACATGCGCTGGAGATATTCGTAATCGCGTTTGATCTCGGTTTTCGTCCGCTTGGCGCCGGCGGTGCGCACGATCAGGCCCGCACCTTTGGGCACGTCGATTTCGGTCGCGATCTCTTTCAGCTTCTTGCGATCAACCGAATTCGTAATCTTGCGGGAAATTCCGCCACCACGGGCGGTATTGGGCATCAGGACGCAATAGCGACCGGCCAGCGACAGATAGGTAGTCAGCGCTGCACCTTTGTTGCCGCGCTCTTCCTTGACGACCTGAACCAGCAGGATCTGCCTGACCTTGACGACCTCCTGAATCTTGTATTTGCGCGGACGCGGCTTGCGGGCAGGACGGATATCGTCGTGGCTGTCCTCGTCAGCGACGACTTCGATATCGTCGTCCTTGTCGGCAGCATCGCTGATACTGTCGTCTGTATCGTCGCCCCTGCGCGACCGGCGGGCGCGCGGGGTACGGCGGGGCTTGCGGCCCTCATCGCCGTTGTCATCATCATTGCCGTCCCCGTCATCCGACGACGCGTCATCAGCATCATTGTCATTGGCATTGCCGCCATTGCGCGGCTCTTCGACGGGCGTGTCTGCGACCCGCTCCATCGGCGAGCTGCCTTCCTCGTCGTCGAGATCGATCGTTTCCATGCCCGACACATCAGACTTAACGACCGCATCGTCATCTGATGTCGTCTTTTCAGCCTTGGAACGGCTGCGCCCCCCGCGCGAGCTGCGCTTGGGCTTGGCATTTTCTTCTTCCTCGGCTTCCTGAGCCTCGGCATAAGCGCGCTCTTCCTCCATCAGCGCCTCGCGGTCGGCGATGGGGATCTGGTAGTAGTCGGGATGAATCTCCGAGAAAGCAAGGAAACCGTGACGATTTCCACCGTAGTCGATGAATGCCGCCTGAAGCGATGGTTCGACGCGCGTTACCTTGGCGAGGTAGATATTCCCGGCGAGCTGCCTTTTATTTTCTGATTCAAAATCGAATTCCTCGACCTTGTTTCCGTCGACCACCACAACACGAGTTTCCTCGGCGTGGGTGGCATCGATAAGCATTTTCTTGGCCATGTTTTCCGTTCGCATCCGGGCACACGCACCTGCCCCGGTGGGGCGGAATCGTGCAGGGGATGTCTGATTGAGGCGAAGTCAACCGCGCAGGCGAGGTGACCATATCGGCCCCCCGTTGGAAATTTATCCAGTGTTGCGCGCGTCATCGCGTTTCTTCTCCGGCGCCAGAACAGGCGCCCATGATATATCCGAAGCGTTCCCGAAAGGCGGCCCGGCGTTAAGGCGGCCGCGTTTTCACGTGGCCTTATCGGTCTGCCCGGACATGCCGGCATTTGTGCCTACACAAGCGTCCGAAGCAGCGAAACTCACGTGGATTTGCACCGGTTTGACCGACACTTCCACACGCTCACACTAATGCGCCTGGGGGCGCAATGACAATGGGCAAAATGGAAATGGGTCAAAGCTGGCATGCACCGAAGAGGAAATGCGCAGCGGGCGAGCATCAACGCTCGCCCTGAGTAGTCAAAGGTAATCAGACCGTTGCAGCGTGTATTTGGCCATCTTCTCATTCAATGTGCGGCGCGGCAGGCACAATTCGTCCATCACGGCGGCGATACTGCCCTTGTGGCGGCGCATGGTGTTGTCGATCAACATCCGCTCGAACGCCTCGACATATTCCTTCAGCGGCTTGCCTTCGGTCGTCATCACCGGCTGCATGTCCTGATGGTCCGCCATCAGAAGCGACACGATGGTGCCCGACCCGCGCCGCGATTGCAGCACCGCCCGCTCGGCCACATTAAAGAGCTGACGCACATTGCCCGGCCACGGCGCCTGAAGCAGCTGCGCGGCCTCCTGCGCGCTGACCTGCGGCGCTTCGCAGCCGTAATCGTCCGCGAATTGCGCGGCAAAGCGGGTGAACAGCGTCAGGATATCCTCGCCGCGCTGACGTAGCGGCGGCACGGTGATGCGCAGCGACGCAACGCGATAAAACAGATCCGGGCGTAGCGCATCCTCCGAAGTGCGCCCCTCGTCCTGAAGATTGCTGATCGCCACCAAGCGCGTTTCGGGCGGCGTGCCCTCCTCATTCAGCCATGTCAGCAGACGCGCTTGCAAGCTATCGCTGAGCGCCTCGATATCCTCCAGCACCAACGTGCCACCGCGCGCCTCCTCAACCGCCGGCAGGCGGCTGTCCTCGGGGTTCATCGGGCCAAAGAGGCGCTTGGCCAGTTGGTCCTGCTCGAACGCAGCGCAGGAGACCAGAACGAACTTTTTGCCCGCGCGCGCGCCGACAGCATGCAGCGCGTGGGCGACCAGGGTTTTGCCGGTGCCCGTCTCGCCATCGATCAGAACGTGGCCGTCGGCCTGCCCCAGATCCAGAATATCCTCCTTCAGCCGCTCCATCACCGGGCTGGACCCGATGAGTTTCTTCATCAATTGGCCACCATCCGACAGCTCGCGGCGCAGGGCGCGGTTGTCCAGCGTCAGACGGCGCGCATGGGTGGCCTTTTTGGCCAGCTCGGTCATCCGGTCGGGGTTGAACGGCTTTTCCAGAAAATCATAGGCACCAACGCGCATCGCCTCGACCGCCATCGGAACATCGCCATGGCCGGTGATCATGATGACCGGCAGAGTGCTGTCGTTGCCCATCAGCTTTTTCAAAAACTGCATCCCATCCATGCCCGGCATGCGGATATCCGTGATTACGATGCCCGGATAATCCGGTCCAAGCTTTTTAAGCGCGTCTTCGGCGCTGGGAAATGTCTCGGTGTCGTAGCCGGACAAGGCCAGCCACTGGCTGATCGACTGGCGCATGTCCTTTTCGTCGTCAACAATCGCAATCTTCATCGCATTGGCCATATCGCTCACTCCGCTGCACGCGTTTCTTCATCCAAGATAGGCAGGCGCATTTCAAATACAGCCCCACCGGCTGTCGCATCTCGTGCGGTCAGCCTACCACCAAGCTCGTTTACGATCCCCGAGGAAATGGCAAGGCCCAGGCCCACCCCCTCGCCCGGCTGCTTGGTGGTGTGGAACGGCTCGAACAGGTTTTCGATGTCTTTCAGCCCGTGGCCATTGTCGCGCACGGTCAGTACGGCCATCGATCCGGCAGTCAGCATCAGGTCAATCTGCGCCTCGTCGACGGTCTGCGTGGCATCCAGCGCGTTGCGCAGAAGGTTGACCATCACCTGTTCGATTCGCACCCGATCACCCATCACCATAACAGGATCATCGGGCAGCGTGCGGTTGATCTTGACGCGCCGCTGGCGCAACTGCGGCTCCATCATGGCCAGCGAGGACGCCAGCGCATCGCCTATATTTACAGGCTCGAACGTGTCGCCCGTACGGCGCGCGTATGATTTCAGCTGCTTGGTGATCGCGCCCATTCGCTCGATCAGGTCGTCTATCCGCTGGAACGACGACAGCGCCTCGTCCGGGCGGTTTCGCCTCAGAAGCAAGCGCGCGCCGGCAAGGTACGTCTTCATCGCTGCCAATGGCTGGTTCAGCTCGTGACTGACGGCGGCCGCCATTTCGCCCAAGGCGGCCAGCTTAGAGCTTTGGGCCAGCGTCAGTTCGGCCACGGCCAGCGTTTCCTGCACGCGTTCGCGTTCGGCGATTTCCCGCTTCAGGCGCAGGTTCAATGCGCGAAGCTCTGCCGACTCGCGCTGGAACAGCGCCATGCGGACCGCCGTCTTGCGGTTTAGAAAATAGAACGCCAGCGCCAGCAGAATCGCGAACCCCATGATTTCGAGCGCAAGGAACCCGTTCACCTTTTCGCGCACGCTGTCATAGGTGGTGAAATTCGCGATGCGCCAGCCACGGAACGCCACCCTGCCCGAAACGCGCATCACCGCCTCGCCGCCCAGATAGGCGTCTGGCGGCAATGTCGTCCAGTCGGCGGTGGCCTGCAAAGCGCGCTGGATCGCGCTGCTGACAGGCTCGCGGGTGAGCGCCTCGGCCTCGGTCAGGCCGCGCCAGCGCGGCTCGGTCGACAAGATGATCTGGCCCTCGCTGTCGGACACGATGACAGCGTCTGAAATACCTGCCCAGGCGCGTTCATATTTGTGCAGATCGACCGCAACCAGAATAACGCCGATCAGGTTTCCCTGACTTTCCATCCGGCGGGAATAGATGAATTCAAATCGCCCCGTATCATTCTGTAACAACGTGAAAATCGTGTCCTTGGCGCGCAGCGCATCGACATAGTACGGCGCCGCACTGTGCGATTCCCCCAGGCGATTGCGGTCCGTGGCGGCCACGGTGCGCCCGTCCTTGTCCAGCAAGGTCAGCGATGCGGCGCCAATCTCGTCCACGAAGGAAATCAGACGCTGCGTAGATTGCGAATAATTGGCCGAATTGAGGGCCGATATCAGCGCCGGGTCGCGCGACAACAGCTGTGGAACGATGGCGTTCTGACGCAGCTCGCTCAGCAGGTTGCCGGAATAAAGGACCAGCCGCAATTCGGCCCGGTTGCGGGTGTTTTCGGTAAAGCGATCCGTCAGCAGCCTGTTGGTGACGGATACGATAGCAACCGCAAGCGCCGTCATAATGATCAGCGCGATGCGCACCCGCCAGCTGGTGATACGCTCGACGCGCTTCTGCTTGGCCCGGCGTTGCGCACTGGCGGCGACAGGCTTTTGCGGCGTGGAGGGGGTGGGCGTGGTCATGGCCCTAGGCTACGGCGGCGACGCGCCGGCCTCAAGCGCCTTGCGCGTGTCAGGCGTTTGCCAGCTGATCGACCAACCCCGCGAACATCGCAGCCCCGTCAGTGCCGCCATGCGCGGGCTCTGCCATGCGCTCGGGATGGGGCATCATGCCCAGCACGCGGCGGTTTTCCGACAGGATGCCAGCGATGTCATCGGCTGACCCGTTGGGGTTTTTGACATAGCGGAAAGCGATGCGGTCCTGATCGGCCAGCACCTTCAACGTTTCCACGTCAGCGTGATAATTGCCATCATGATGTGCAATCGGCACCGTAATCGTCTGACCGGCCCCATAGCGGCAGGTAAACGGGCTATCGACCGTCGTCACGGTCAGCTCCACCGGTCGACAGATGTATTTCAGCGCCGAATTGCGCAGCAAAGTGCCAGGCAGAACCCGCGTTTCGGTCAGGATCTGAAAGCCGTTGCAGACACCCAGAACATAGCCGCCGCGGTCGGCATGCGCCTTGACCGACTGCGAGATCGGCGAATTGGCCGCGATAGCGCCGCAGCGCAGATAATCGCCAAAGGAGAACCCGCCGGGAATGGCAATCAGATCGACGCCGGCAGGCATCGCGGTATCCTTGTGCCAGACCATGGTGACGTGCGCCCCGGCGCGCTGCAATGCAACCGCAAGATCGCGGTCGCAATTGGACCCCGGAAAAACAACGACAGCGGCATGCATCAGAGAATCTCCACCCGGTAGCTTTCGATTACGGTATTGGCCAGCAGACGCTCGCACATGTCATTTATAGTGGCCTCGCTGGTCCCGTCCTCCAGATCCAGTTCGATCACCTTGCCCTGACGCACTGCATTGACGCCGTCAAAGCCAAGCGACCCCAGCGCGTGGCGCACCGCCTCGCCCTGCGGGTCAAGAACGCCAGTCTTTAGCATGATGTGAACGCGGGCTTTCATCGCATGTATCCTTGGGTAGAAAGATGGAAATTCAGTTAGTCAGCTCAGTTAATCAATGTCGGCCGCGCCATCGGGGTTGCCCCCTTTGGCAGCACACCAAGGCGCTTGGCCACCTCTGTATAAGCGTCTGTCAGGTTGCCCAGATCGCGGCGGAACACGTCCTTGTCCAGCTTCTGGCCGGTTTCGATATCCCACAGACGGCAGCTATCGGGGCTGATTTCGTCGGCCACAATCAGGCGTTGAAAATCGCCGTCATAGACGCGGCCAATCTCGATCTTGAAATCAATCAGCTTGATGCCGACACCGTACATGACGCCCGCCAGAAAATCGTTTACGCGCAGCGCGAGCGACAGCATGTCGTCCAGATCCTGCTGCGAGGCCCAGCCGAACGCGGCGATATGTTCCTCCGTCACCAGCGGATCGCCCAGCTTGTCGTCCTTCAGGCAGTATTCAACGACGGGGCGCGGCAATTGAAAGCCCTCTTCCAGCCCCAGACGCTTGGCCATGGTGCCTGCGGCATAGTTGCGCACGATCACTTCCAGCGGAATGATCTCAACCTGGCGCACCAGCTGCTCGCGCATGTTCAGACGTTTCAGGAAATGCGTCGGCACGCCAATATTGGCCAACCCGACCATGAAATATTCGGACAGGATGTTGTTCAGCACGCCCTTGCCTTCGATCACAGCCTTTTTTTCGGCGTTAAAGGCGGTCGCGTCGTCCTTGAAATATTGGACGATCGTGCCCGGCTCGGGGCCCTCGTACAGGGTCTTGGCCTTGCCTTCGTAGATCTTCTTGCGACGTGCCATTATAAACTTGTCCTTGCCTATGGGGAGTCGGCCCCAAACTGCGATATCGTGTGTTTAGATCATGCCCCGCCCTGCCGCAAGCATGCTGGCGGGCCTTGCGGTTACGCGCACGGGCCGCCATATCTGAGGTATAGACATTTTGCAGACAATCCAACGAAGGGACCCAATAAAATGAGCACTTTCAAAGATCGCGAAAACGCCTTTGAGAACAAATATGCCCATGACGAGGAAATGAAGTTCAAGGCCGAGGCGCGCTGCAACAAGCTGCTGGGCCTGTGGGCCGCCGATCTGATGGGCAAGACCGGCGACGATGCCGACGCCTATGCGCGCGAAGTCATCAAGGCCGATTTCGAGGAGGCCGGGTTCGAGGACGTGATCCGCAAGGTCGCGGGCGATCTGGGTGACAAGGCCGATCCCGACACGATCCGCGCCAAAAGGGCCGAAATGATGGCCGCCGCAAAGGCGCAGCTGGTCGCGGAAAACTGAAGACCGCTGATCTGACGTACTGCGCGCCGCATTTTCATCATGCGTGATATGAAATTGCGGCGCGCGCCCTGCCGTGGCACAAGCGCGGGGAAAAACCGATTTGGATAATTTGATGAGCAACGCACTTTCCCGGATGATGTCCGAGCGCGACTGGATCCTGGCCGACGGCGCCACTGGCACCAACCTGTTCAATATGGGCCTTGAATCGGGCGATGCGCCCGAATTCTGGAACGAGAAGCACCCCGACCGGATCACCAAATTGTATACGATGGCCGTCGACGCGGGCAGCGATCTGTTCCTGACGAACAGCTTTGGCGGCAATGCATCGCGCCTGAAACTGCACGGCGCGCAGAAACGCGCGCGCGAATTGTCGCGCATGTCCGCCGAAATCGGGCGCGAGGTCGCCGACCGTTATGACCGCCCGGTGATCGTCGCCGGATCGGTTGGGCCAACCGGTGACATCATGGCGCCGATGGGCACGCTGACTCATGAATTGGCGGTCGAGATGTTCCACGAACAGGCCGAAGGCCTGAAAGAGGGCGGCGCGGACGTTCTGTGGCTGGAAACCATTTCTGCCCCCGAGGAATACAAAGCCGCCGCCGAAGCGTTTCTTCTGGCCGGGATGCCATGGGTTGGCACCATGAGCTTTGACACCGCCGGGCGCACGATGATGGGCATGACGTCATCCGCGATGGTCGATATGGTGGAAACGCTGGATCACAAGCCGTTGGCCTACGGCGCCAATTGCGGCGTCGGCGCGTCCGACCTTTTGCGCACCGTGCTGGGCTTTGCCGCCCAAGGCACCGAGCGGCCCATCGTGGCCAAGGGCAATGCTGGCATTCCGAAATTCGTCGACGGGCACATTCACTATGACGGCACGCCTGACCTGATGGCCGAGTATGCCTGCCTTGCCCGCGATGCCGGTGCCACCATCATCGGCGGCTGCTGCGGCACCATGGCCGAGCATCTGTCCAAGATGCGCGACGCGCTGGAAACCCGTCCGCGCGGCCCGCGCCCGACGCTGGATCAAATCACCCAGACGCTGGGCGCGTTTTCCTCCGATATCGACGGCACCGGCGACGATGCCCCTGGCCCGCGCCGCACCCGCCGCCGGGGCGGCTGAGCGCAAGCGGCGCGTGCCGGGCGGGGGGTATGCGTAGCCGCGTCACGCGGCGCCCCCCTTCCCCCCTCGCGCGCAATCGCTTAAAGAGACGCCAAGCCAGCAGCCTGAGGGATATTGCACCATGAACGAGCCGGACATCACCCCTGACCTGATCGCCAGCCACGGGCTGAAACCGGACGAGTATGATCGCATCCTCGATATCATCGGACGCGAGCCGACATTCACGGAACTCGGCATCTTTTCCGCCATGTGGAACGAGCATTGCAGCTACAAATCCTCCAAGAAATGGCTGCGCACCCTGCCCACCACCGGCCCGCAGGTCATTTGCGGCCCCGGCGAAAACGCCGGCATCGTCGATATCGGTGACGGCCAGTGCGTTGTGTTCAAGATGGAGTCGCACAACCACCCGTCCTATATCGAACCCTATCAGGGCGCGGCGACCGGCGTTGGCGGCATCCTGCGCGACGTCTTTACCATGGGCGCACGCCCGATTGCGGCGATGAATTCGCTCAGCTTCGGAGAGCCGGACCACCACAAGACGCGCCAGCTGGTGCATGGCGTGGTCGCAGGCATCGGCGGCTATGGCAACGCGTTCGGCGTGCCCACCGTGGGCGGCGAGCTGCGCTTTGATCCCGCCTATAACGGCAACTGCCTGGTCAACGCGTTTGCCGCCGGGCTTGCCGACACAGACAAGATTTTCTACTCCGCTGCGTCCGGCGTAGGCCGCCCCGTGGTCTATCTCGGTGCCAAGACGGGGCGCGATGGCGTCGGCGGCGCAACCATGGCCTCTGCCGAATTTGACGACACGATCGAGGACAAGCGCCCGACCGTTCAGGTCGGCGATCCCTTCACCGAAAAACGCCTGATGGAAGCCACTCTGGAGCTGATGGCGACCGGTGCCGTGATCTCGATTCAGGACATGGGCGCCGCTGGCCTCACCTGCTCGGCGGTGGAAATGGGCGATAAAGGCGGCCTTGGCGTGCGCCTGAACCTCGAAGCCGTGCCGCAGCGCGAAGACGGCATGACCGCCTATGAGATGATGCTGTCGGAATCTCAGGAACGCATGCTGATGGTGCTGGAGCCGTCGCTGGAGGCAGAAGCCCGCGCCGTGTTCGAGAAATGGGATCTCGATTTCGCCATCGTCGGCGAAACAATCGCCGAAGACCGCTTCCTGATCATGCACAACAACGTGGTCAAGGCCGATCTGCCGCTGGCCGCGCTGTCCGGCACCGCGCCCGAATACGACCGCCCTTGGGTGGAAACACCGGCGCCCACACCACTGGACCCGGCAACCGTGCCGCAGATCGACCCTATCGACGGGCTGCGCGCGCTGATTTCATCGCCGAACTATTGCAGCCGCGAATGGGTGTATGAACAATATGACACCATGGTCATGGCCGACACTGTGCGCGGGCCCGGCCTGGGCGCCGGTCTGATCCGTGTGCATGGCACCGACAAGCTTCTGGCCTTCACCTCCGACGTGACGCCCCGCTACGTGCAGGCCAATCCCGAAATGGGTGGCAAGCAGGCGGTGGCCGAGGCCTATCGCAATCTCTCATCTTTGGGTGCGAAGCCACTGGCAAGTACGGATAATTTGAACTTCGGCAATCCCGAAAAAGCGCAAATCATGGGCCAGCTCGTTAGTGCGATCAAGGGTATTGGAGAGGCTGTGGCAGCCCTCGATATGCCAATCGTGTCCGGCAACGTATCGCTTTATAACGAAACGGACGGCACCGCGATCCTGCCCACTCCGACCATCGGCGCGGTTGGCCTGATTGCGCATGAAGATGAGGCCATCATCGGCCAAGCCCGCGACGGGCATGTTGCGCTGCTGATTGGCGAAACGCACGGCCATCTGGGCCAGTCAGCGCTGCTTGCCGAAGTCTTTGGCCGCGTTGAGGGCGACGCGCCCGAGGTCGATCTGGCAGCGGAAAAGCGCAACGGCGATTTCATCCGCGCCAACCACGCGCTGATCCGCGCCTGCACCGACCTCAGCGATGGCGGCCTTGCGCTGGCAGCGTTCGAGATGGCCGAAGCGGCCGGCGTTGGCGTGCATCTGGACAGCGCCGACACCGCGACGCTCTTTGGCGAAGATCAGGCGCGCTATCTTGTCGCCTGCAACTTCGATCAGGCAGAGGCGCTGATGTCTGAGGCGGGCCGCGCAGGTGTGCCAATCTCCAGCGTGGGCAAATTCACCGGTGATCAGGTGCGTATCGGGGCATCCGAAGCATCCCTTGATGGGCTCAGCCAGATGTTCCGCACAAGCCTTGCGGATCGCTTTGCATGATCGGGCCGTGGATTTGAGTATTTTCTGAAGGCTGAAAGCCATCCGCCGTGCCTTGGGGAAATGCGGGAATAACCCTTTCAATCGTTGTGGCTGTGCCTGCGTTCATATGAGAACAGATGCTTTCGCATCTTAGGCATACGTCTTGAATGAATGTCTCATGTTCAAGGTAAAGCAGTTATGCTTCCTATCGGTGTGTCAGGCGACAAGAACCAGTTTTTGCCGTTGCTTCAAAACGCGCCAGCGGCCCCGCAATACGGAGCCGCTGGCAGTATAGCAACAGTGCAGACGGTGCTACCTGGCACTGAACTTCTTTTGGCGCTTATGTCAGCTCAGAACGGATCGTCAATGCGCACCATCACCGTGACTGTCCCGCGGACTGGCGTGCCAAATTGCAGTCGAATCTGGTTGCGATCCGGCCCCTGCTTGGCCTCATAGTAAGGGGCCACATGCACGATATTGCCGCCTGCGTCCCGCAACGGTCCTGCTGGCAGAACAGACGTGACCGTTTGTGCATAGGCGCCGAACGGCAGGCTGGCACCCGGCTGTATCGTCCAGGTCGATGCGGGCGAGCTTTGGTCATATTCCAGCAGCAACGGGCTTGAGACCGGGTTGAAGATATTGCCGAACGTATTGTCGCTGAATGCAATATTCTTGATCCGGTTGTAATCCAGTTCAGCAAAGCTGGTGTCGATCCGTTCGATCCGGTCCACGGGATTATCAATAATGCGGAATGAATTGCCGCTCACATTGACCCCGTTCAGGAAATGCCCCGCGCCATGCGGTTTGACGACCAAAAACGTGAACCAAGGCGCAACGTTACCGGCCAGAAACACGTTATCGACCAGATTGAGCGCGCTGAACGAAAATTCGCTGGAATATTCCGGCGCGCTGTCATGCTCGTTGCTCCACTCGATGAAACAGTTGTCGACATAGTTGGAATTGATGGTCGTGCGGCAGTTCGTCCGCGTCAGGATCAGACCGGCGCTGCGCGTGCCTTCGTTGGAACTGTCACCCTGAAACCAGTGGTTTCCCGAAACAATATTGCTGGACCCCGCCAGCAGGGCAAAATGGCGGAACCGCACGATGCGGTTATCACGGAGCTTGACGTCGTTCGCGTTGGCGTTCAGCGCAATCGATACCCGGTCGGCGACATTCAATGACCCCTCATTGGACAGAAACTGGCAGCGATCCACGATCATGCCCTGATCGCCTAGCGCAGGGCTGGAGATTCCGCGATCCTTGGGGCTGGTAAAAAAACAATCGCGAAAATGAAACCCGGTGCCGGCGCGCGGCAGCATCACGCAGCTACATTCCCCACTTGCCTGAAATTCCACGTTCGAGATGGAAAACTTGCTCAGTTTATCGAACGCGCTGAAATCCAGCATGTACTTGAACCGGCGAAAGGTGAAAATTTGCGTGCCGGCTGCGTCATATAATTGCTGGCTCAGCCGCACTTCCTGTGCTGCTACGTCCACCCCGCTGACATAAACTTCGCGGCCCACACCATTGCCCTCGACAATGGCACCGATGGGGATATTCGCCACGTTGGTTACGCCCGTCAGGACCAGGCTGTTGCGCGGCGAGTAGGTTGCCTGCGACGTGAACACTTCCGTATCCCAGGCCGGCCGGTCCAAAGCGTAGAACTGACCGTTCTTGATAATACGGCGCTGGGAATAGCTGGATTTGTCCGGCACCGCCGCGCCCATATCAATCGGACCCGTCAGCGATATAATGCGCCCCTGCATATCCAGCGAGTCATGGCCGGAATTGTTCAGCATCGCCTGAAACGCCTTGCGAAACGCCAGTTCTTCGTCACCGAACGCGTCGATATAGGCAGGCAGATTGAAGTTCTTTGTCAGTGTGAAAACATGCTGCGTAGCCATCGTAACAGTGCCGTCAAAACGCACCGCGGACTGCATCGTCACGCTATCGCCCATATGGTACGTGCCATGCGGCACCACCACATCACGCCCGTCTGCGGCAGCGTCAGCGTCCTCAAAGGCTTGCGCGTCATCATGTACGCCGTCGCCAATAGCGCCGTAGTCGCGCACATCGACCATGCCCAGCAGATCGCGCAGAAACACGCGGGTGATATCCTCGATCTCGATATCATCGATCCGCACAATGCCACCATTCGCGCCGGTCAGGTCCAGTCCGAAATGGCCATAGCTGGGCTGCGGCCCCCATACCATATCCACACCCGTGCGATTGCCTGTACCCACGATGGCACTGACCTCAACCACTTTGCCATAGCTTTGCAGGGTGGTCTGAGGACCAAACTGTACCGCGCCGCTGACATGGCCGCCGTCTGGCGCGCCCGCCCATCCGGCAATGCGCACCGTGGGCAGGTTGCCCGAGATTGCCTTGATCCGTGCGGTAACGCGCAGGTAGCAGCCCGGCAGGATCGGCGTCTGTCCCATATAGCGCAGCTTTTGAACCGCCGTGGCCTTTTGTAACTCCAGCGCGCTGCCGAAATCCTGATCGGCGGGCACAAAGGCTGCGTTTACAGCGTTTGCGTAGGTGTCGGATCCCGGTGTGCCATCGCCGCTGGACCAGACATTCAGACCGGCCCCAAAGCTGGGCGGCATGAAGAGGATCCCGTCAGTAACTGCCTTGTTCATCTAATTTCCCTTTCGCATCCGTCGCGGCCCCTAGGGACGCATCGGGATGTCACATTTTACGCCAGCCCGGGGCGCACCCCGATGGACGAGGGAAATACAGAGCCAAGGTTAATCGCCTCTGGCACCACCGTGACGGTGCCTGGGCCGGCAAAAACCCATCATGCCGTCCCGGCGGTCGCGCGCCGGATATGCACACCGTTGATTTTCCACCCCGAATCGCCTTGCTGCATCTGGTATTCGAGAATATGCAGCGCGCCCCGCGCGTCCCGCACAAGCACATCCTGCCACAGCACCCCGCCGCGCCGCTCCAGCGCCAGAAATTTCAGGTCATCGGGCCGCCAGACCATAGGGTAGCCGTTCTTGACCATCGCGCCGAAGTTCTGCGCGCTGCCGAAAATGCTTTGGATGGTCGGGCTGGCAAAGGTGAACGCGGTGTCGAAATCATCCGTCTCGAACGCCGCGATCTGAGCGGATATAACTGCGCGAATAGGCTCTTCCTGCGCACGTGCGGCTGGACCAAAACCAATTCCCGCAATGGCGCACACTACAAATATAAGATGTCTCATGGATACTCCTCCCTGCGGGAAAAGTATCGCGCCACTGCGACAAATCAAATTGTTCAGGCCGCGCCCGCCAGCCCCTGAACCTGCGCCCACAGCGCGTCTGGCACGTCCACCGCCTTTGCCAGAACGCGCCCCTGCCCCGGCATGCGCGCGCCCTCGTTGGCGGCAACTCCTTCGGCCACGCGGGCAAGCCGGGTGGCGAAATGATCCGACATGCCCGGATCAATCAGCAGGTAAAACTGACCCAGATCGTGCGGCGCGCCCTCCGGCGCCTTCAGTGGCGCGACGTCCTGACTGGCAAGACTGCCGGTCAGCCCTGCCGCCAGAATTTCGGCCATCAGGCCAAAACCCCAGCCCTTGTACCCCGCCATACCGGCCCCAAGGCTAACCAGCGACCCACCCAACGCCGCCACTGGATCAGTCGTCGGATTGCCGTTGCTGTCGACGGCCCAGCCCTCTGGAATAGGCTCGCCCGCAGCCTTGGCCATCGTGATCTTGCCCAGCGCGACGGTAGTGGTGGACTGGTCAGACTGCATCGCAATACCGCCCTGTCCATCCGGTACGGAAAACGCGATGGGGTTGGTGCCAATCACGCGCGTCTTGCCACCGGGCGGCGCCACGATGGGTGTGGCGTTGGTCAGGCCAAGCCCAATCAACCCCGCGCGCGCAATCTGACCGGTAAAATAGCCCAAAGACGTGCAGGTATGCGCATGGCACACGGCCAGCGAAGCTGTCCCGCACTCCCGCGCCGCGCTGATCGCCTCTGGCAACGCGCGCTCGAACGCGGCCTGCGCAAAGCCGAACTGTGCGTCCACCCGCACCGATCCGGGGCGCGGGCGCGTGACGTCGGGCACGGCCGCGCCCTCGACCCGGCCAGACTGCAATTGCTGGCAATAGCTCTCTAAATAGTACAGCCCGCAAATCCGGTTGCCCGTCGCCTCGGCTTCGCGGATTGCACTCGCTACGCTGGCGGCGATCCACTCCTGCGCGCCATGGCGCATCAGCGCAGCTTTGGACAGCTTCTCGATCTCGGCAATCTCAATATGCGGCATATGGGCGCCTCCTTGGTTTGTCACTCAGTCTTTTGGCCACGCCCGCGCCCGCCGTCAATCATCCCGGCACGATCAACCCGCGGTCCAGCTTGACCACCCGGTCCATCCGGGCCGCCAGGTCCAGGTTGTGGGTTGCGATCAACGCAGACAGCCCGGTGTCGCGCACCAAACCCATCAGCGTTGCAAACACCTGATCGGATGTGACGGGGTCTAGATTGCCTGTCGGCTCATCAGCGAGTAAAAGGCGCGGCTGGTTTGCCAAGGCCCGACAGAACGCAACCCGCTGCTGTTCGCCCCCTGACATAGCCGACGGTCGATGCCCGGCGCGCAGTCCCACGCCGACATGATCCAGCAATTCTTGCGCGCGCGCATCCGCTTCGCGGCGCGGCGCACCATCGGCCAGTTGCGGCAAAGCGACGTTCTCCAACGCGGTGAACTCCGGCAGCAAATGGTGGAATTGGTAAACAAACCCAATATCACGACGCCGCGCGATGGTGCGGCGGCGATCGCCCAGCCCGGTCATCACAGTGCCGCCGATCGCCACCTCGCCCGCATCCGCAGTATCCAGCAGCCCCGCGATATGCAGCAAGGTCGATTTACCCGCGCCCGAAGGCGCAACGAGCGCAACAATCTCGGCCCGCGCGATGTGTAGATCTGCGCCTTTCAGCACGACAATCTCGTTCTGCTTGCCGCGATTGTAGATCTTCTCAATACCCGTCAGGCTCAGCACGGCATCACTCATAGCGCAACGCCTCCACCGGGTTCATGCGCGCGGCGCGGCGCGCGGGGAAGATCGTGACGATAAACGACAAGGTCAATGACAGCGTCACCGCAGACATGACATCGCCCAATTGCAGCTTGGCAGGCAGATAATAGATGCCTCTGACCGACGGATCCCAGATCTCGCCGCCCATCGCCCAATTCACGAAACCAAACAGAGGATCAATGTAGATCGCAAAAAGACACCCAAGAATCACGCCCATGGCAGTCCCGATGATCCCGGTAAACGCCCCGCAAATAAAGAATATCCGCAGAACCGACCCCTCGGTCAGGCCCATGGTGCGCAGGATGCCAATGTCGCGGCCCTTGTTCTTGACCAGCATGATCAGCCCGCTGGTGATGTTCATAGCCGCGATCAGTACGAGGATCGACAGGATGATGAACATCACGTTATCCTCGACCTCTAGGGCGCGCAAAAACCCGCCGCTCTGATCCTGCCAGGTCCATAGTAGCGCCCGGTCCCCCGCCGCTTGCATCAATGGAATGGACAGATCCATGACATGCTCAGGGTCCGTCACCATCACCTCCAGCTCATCTGCCCTGCCCTCGCGGTTAAAGAACGATTGCGCCTCGGCGAAGGGCATATAAACCCGTGTGCGATCAATGTCATAGCGCCCGGCAGTGAAGATATAGGTCACGTCATACGCATTGACGCGCGGCGTGGTGCCAAAGGCCGTCTTGACCCCGCCCGGCGAGATGATCTTGACCTTGTCGCCGAGGCCCACGCCCAACTCTCGCGCCACGCCCGAACCGATGGCGATACCGTCGCCGAACTGCTCGATATCGCCCTGCCCGGTGCTGGGATCGGCAATGCGCGGAATACCCTTCAAGTCGTCCAGTGTGATGCCGAACACCTCAACGCCCGCGTTGCGATCGCGCGCATTGGCCATGACCTGACCCTTGATGAGCGGGGCGACGCGGGTCACACCCGGCACGTCGCGCACGCGCCCGGCCATTGCCTGATAATCACCAAGCATCCGGTCAACGCGGCCCGTCTGCGCGTCAATCTCGCCCGCGTTGTAAACAGTAACATGCGCGTTCGAGCCAAGGATCGTGTCGACAAATTCCGCCCGAAATCCGGCCCTTACAGCCAATGTGGCAATCAGCGCCAGCACCGCCAGCGTAATCCCGATCAGCGAAATCCACGTCATCACACTGACACCGCCCTCGGCACGCTTGGCGCGCAGATAGCGCCAAGCGATCATCCATTCAAAGGGGGCGAAGGGGGCGGATTTGCCTGCCACTTGGCATTACTCCTGCAAAATTTTGCGCAACTTGCGCCGGGGGACAATTGTCGTCAAGCCGAGCGGGCGCGCCGCCGTCGAAATGGCATTTTCAGCAGCGCCAGCGCGGCGGCTATTGCGCCCAGTCCGCCCAGAAAACCGGCCCCGGCAAAAACAGCGCCCTCAAATGTCAGCGGCAGCGCCGGTTTGAACTCGGCCCATGCAGCGTTTGCAATCTCGGCGTCACCCAGATCGCGCGCCCGATGGGCGCGGGTGAATGGTCCGGCGCTGCGCAACGCGGTCAGATCAGCAGACAGACGCTCGTATCGCACGATCACACCTGCCATCGTCTCGGCCCGCTGCGCACCCATCGCACCGCCCTGCGCCAGATCGGCCAGCGCCGCACTGCGCGTCAGCCCGACCTCGGTTGCATCCGCATCCAACTCGGTCACGAAACGATGCAGCTCATCTACCGCGCCGCCCAGCCGCTGCACATATTGCTGCGAAAACTCTGGGAACTGCGACAGTCCCGCGGCCCCGGCAAGGCCACCCGCCAATATAAGCGCGCGGCTCAACATCCTTAGCCAACCAGCGTGCCACGATGGGGCGCATAAATTTGCGCCAACCGCTTGATCGCGTCTTCAGGCGGCATTTCTTCACTCTCGCCGGTGCGGCGGCTGGTCAACTCGACCACACCGTTTTTCAAACCGCGCGGCCCGACCGTAATCCGCCATGGCAGGCCAATCAGATCCATCGTCGCAAACTTGCCGCCTGCCCGCTCGTCCCGGTCGTCATAGAGCGGCTCAAGGCCCAGCGCGGTGATCCCGGCATAGAGCGACTCGCAGGCTGCGTCCGCCTCGCCGTCGCCCTGCTTGAGATTGACTATCCCGGCATGGAACGGCGTTACGCCCTCGGGCCAGATGATGCCCTTGTCGTCGTGGCTGGCCTCAATAATCGCGCCAACCAAACGGCTGACGCCGATGCCATGGCTGCCCATATGAACCGGGACAGACTTGCCATCGGGGCCTTGGACGGTGGCGCCCATCGCCTCGGAGTACTTGGTCCCAAAGTAAAAAATCTGCCCCACTTCAATGCCTCGCGCCGTGCGCTGCCGCTCTTCGGGGATCTCCTTAAAGACCGCTTCGTCATGGGTTTCGTCCGTGCGGGCATAGCGCGAGGTGAATTCATCCAGAACTGCGCGGCAGGCCTCATGCGAATCGTAATCGACCTCGCGGTCGCCGAATTTCAACTCTGTGATCTCGGAATCATAGAACACCTCGCTCTCGCCCGTCTCGGCCAGCACCAGAAATTCATGCGTATCGTCGCCGCCGATCGGCCCGGAATCCGCGCGCATCGGGATCGCCTGCAGGCCCATCCGCTCATAGGTGCGCAGATAGCTGACCAGATGCCGGTTGTAGGAATGCAGCGCATCCTCCTGCGTCAGGTCAAAATTATAGCCATCCTTCATATAGAATTCGCGCCCCCGCATCACGCCAAAGCGCGGGCGCATCTCGTCGCGGAATTTCCACTGGATATGATAGAGCGTCAGCGGCAGGTCCTTGTAGCTGCCCACATGGGCGCGGAATATGTCGGTGATCATCTCCTCATTGGTCGGCCCATAGAGCAGATCGCGCCCCTGCCGGTCCTTGATGCGCAGCATTTCCTCGCCATAGTCGTCGTAGCGGCCGGATTCGCGCCACAGATCGGCCGGTTGCAGCGTTGGCATCAGCATCGGGATATGGCCCGCGCGTATCTGCTCTTCGTGGACGATATTCTCCAGCTTGCGCAGCACCTTGAACCCCAAGGGAAGCCACGAGTAAATCCCGGCGCCCGCCTGCTTGATCATGCCCGCGCGCAGCATCAGGCGGTGGGACACGATCTGCGCCTCGGCGGGCGTTTCCTTCAGGACGGGCAGGAAATAACGGGACAGGCGCATGGCAATCCTCTCGGGGGTCAGGTTCATTTTGCCCCGTTTATGGCTTTGCGCACGTCCGGGCAAGCGTGGCTTGTCGCCTTCACGCAGTAAACCCGCACTTGAAAGCGCCGGGCGCTTCCTCCAAGTGTATCTGAACACACCGAAAGGACTCCATGGCCTTGCCCATCGGAACGCAAATGAAATATTGGGGGATCGCCGCGGCGGTCTTTTTTGCCGTGCTCTGGGTGCTGGGCGACGTAATCCTGCCCTTTGTGGTAGGGGCCGCGATCGCCTACTTTCTGGATCCTGTTGCCGACCGACTGCAAAGGATCGGCCTCAACCGGGCACTGTCCGTCGCGCTGATCGCAGTCCTTACAGTGATAATATTTGTCATAATGGCCCTGCTGGTCATTCCTACACTGGCCTCGCAGGCGACAGCGCTGATAGACACGGCGCCCGAATTATCGCGCAAACTTCAGGTGTTCGTAACCGAGCGCTTTCCGCAAGTTGCCGATTCGGGCAGCGCGCTGCGCCAGTCCCTGACCGCGATCGGCGAATCGATTCAGGAGCGCGGCGGCCAGATGCTGGAGACCGTGCTGGCGTCAGTGTCGTCGCTGATCAACGTGCTGGTACTGTTTGTCATCGTCCCCGTGGTCGCGGTTTATCTGCTGTATGACTGGGACCACATGGTGGCGCGTATCGATGATCTGCTGCCGCGTGAACACGCCCCCACTATCCGCTATCTGGCCCGCGAGATCGACAAGACGATGTCCGGCTTTATACGGGGCATGGGCACCGTCTGTCTGATCCTGGGCACATATTACGCAGGAGCGCTGATGCTGGCAGGTCTGCAATTTGGCCTCGTCGTCGGGTTCACGGCAGGTTTGCTGACCTTTATTCCCTATGTCGGCGCGCTGGTCGGAGGCCTGCTGGCCATCGGTCTGGCTCTGTTCCAGTTCTGGGGTGACTGGATTTCGATCGGGATCATCGCCGGTATCTTTGTGCTGGGCCAGGTGATCGAGGGCAACCTGCTCACGCCAAAGCTGGTCGGAAATTCGGTCGGTCTGCACCCTGTCTGGCTGATCTTTTCGCTGTCAGTATTCGGGACGCTGTTTGGCTTTGTCGGGATGCTTGTGGCGGTGCCGGTTGCCGCCGCCATTGGCGTCATCACACGCTACGCAACCGCCCGCTATAAAGAGAGCCAGCTGTATCGCGGAACACCGGATCACGACGCGCACTGATGTCCATGCCTCCAAAACGGCCACAAAGGCAGCCTCAAAAGCAACCCAGACAGCTTAGTCTTGATCTGCAAACAATGCCCGCCGTCGGGCGGAACGATTTCTACGTCTCATCCGCTAACGCAACCGCCGTTGCACTGATCGACGGATGGCAGGACTGGCCGGCGCGCAAGCTGGTGCTGAACGGCCCGGCCGGCTCGGGCAAGTCGCATCTGGCCCATGTCTGGCGCGATCTCAGCGGTGCCTGTATCGTCAGCGCGCGCGATCTGCCAGAGGCAGATATCCCGGCCCTGGCTTCGGGTCATATAGCGATCGAGGCTGCGGACACCATCGCCGGAAACCCTCCCGCCGAGGAGGCGCTTTTTCATCTGCACAACCTTGCACTGGCCGAAGGGCACACGCTGCTGATCACCGCACGCGCCGCGCCCAACCATTGGCCGCTGGCTCTGCCCGATCTGGCCAGCCGGATGCAGGCCACGCCCACCTGCACGCTAAAAGAGCCCGATGACGAGCTGCTGGCCGCCGTGCTGATGAAACAGATGGGCGACCGGCAGATCCTGCCAACCCCCGGCACCATTCCATTTCTGGTGCGCCGCATGCCCCGCGCCTTTGATGATGCGGGCCGCGTTGTCGCCGCGCTGGACAAACTGGCGCTGGAGCGACGCCGCCCCGTCACCCGCGCGCTGGCCGCCGAGGTGCTGGACAAGCTGGGGCTGTAACGCCACACTCGCTCTAATTTTCCTCCACATCAGGCCATCAAAGCACTTATGAGCGTCGCCGATTTCCTCACTTCGCCCTTCCCCACGGCCATGGATCTGCCCGATCTGGACGCTGCCGGTCCGGGCCGTTTCTACAACCGCGAGCTGAGCTGGCTGGGTTTCAACTGGCGCGTGCTGGAGGAGGCGCAGAACCTGCGCGTGCCCTTGCTGGAACGGCTCCGCTTCCTGTCGATCTCGGCCACCAATCTGGATGAATTCTACAACGTGCGCGTCGCCGGCCTGCGCGAGTTGGCACGTGCGGGCAACACCACGCCCGCAGCCGATGGGCTGACCCCGGCCGAACAACTGGTTTTGATCAACGAGGACGCGCGCAAACTGTTGGGCGCGCAGCAGCAGACCTATCAGCACCTGCGCGATGAGTTGGCCACTCAGAACATCACGATCATGACCGGCGAGGATTTGAACGATGCCGACCGCGCCTATCTGGACGACGTGTTCCTCAACAAAGTCTTCCCGGTCCTGTCGCCACTGGCTATCGACCCGGCGCACCCCTTCCCCTTCATCCCGAACCTTGGCTATTCGCTGGCGCTGAACCTGACGCGTATCCGCGACAAACGCCCGCTTCAGGCCTTGCTGCCGATTCCGCAGCAGATCGACCGCTTTGTCGCGCTGCCGGCCGAGCCTGGCGCGCACCGCTTTCTGCCGCTGGAGGCGTTGCTCATCCTGCATCTGCACAGCCTTTTTCCCGGCTACAAATACAAAGGCCACTGCGCCTTTCGCGTCCTGCGCGACAGCGATCTTGAGGTCGAAGAAGAGGCCGAAGATCTGGTGCGCGAATTCGAGGTCGCGCTCAAACGTCGCCGCCGCGGCGAGGTCGTGCGCATGAACATCACGCGCGACGCACCCGAGGCGCTGCGCCGCCTCGTCATGGACGAATTGCACGTGACCTCCGACGAAGTGGTCGAGGTTGACGGCATGATCGGACTTGCCGACCTAAAGGAACTCGTGCTGGATGCCCGCCCCGACCTTCTATGGCCCAGCTTCGCGCCCCGCGTGCCCGAGCGCGTGCAGGATTTCGACGGCGACATGTTCGCCGCGATCCGGCAAAAGGACATGCTGCTGCACCACCCGTACGAGACGTTCGATATGGTCATCCGCTTCCTCAAACAGGCGGCGCACGATCCTGACGTGGTCGCCATCAAACAGACGCTCTACCGCACCTCCAACCAGTCCCCCATCGTCGAGGCGCTGTGCGAAGCCGCCGAAAACGGCAAATCCGTCACCGCGCTGGTCGAGCTGAAAGCCCGCTTTGACGAGGCCGCCAATATTCGCCAGTCCCGCAGGCTGGAGCGTGCCGGCGCGCATGTCGTCTATGGCTTTCTCGATTTGAAAACCCACGCCAAAATCAGCATCGTCGTGCGCCGCGAGGGCGACAATCTGGTCACCTACACCCATTTTGGCACCGGCAATTACCACCCCATTACGGCGCGCATCTACACTGACTTGTCCCTGTTCACCTGCGATAAAGAGCTGGGCCGCGATGCGACAAAGGTGTTCAACTACCTGTCCGGCTATGCCCAGCCGGAAAAGCTGGAAAACCTCGCCATCTCGCCGATCACCCTCAAATCCAGCCTGCTTGAGATGATCTCCGCCGAAATCGTTCATGCGCAGAACGGCCGCCCCGCCGAAATCTGGGCCAAGATGAACGCGCTGATTGATCCGGGCATCATCGACGCGCTTTACGCCGCCAGCAAGGCGGGCGTTCGCATCAGCCTTGTGGTGCGCGGCATTTGTGGCCTGCGCCCCGGCATCACGGGTCTGTCTGAAAATATCCGCGTCAAATCGATCGTCGGGCGCTTTCTGGAACACAGCCGCATCGTCTGCTTTGGCAATGGCCACGGTCTTCCGCACAAAAAAGCCCGCGTCTTCATCTCCTCCGCCGACTGGATGGGCCGCAACCTCAAACGCCGCGTCGAAACGCTGGTCGAAATCGAAAACCCCACCGTCAAGGCGCAGATCACATCGCAAGTCATGGCCGCCAACATGGCCGATATCGCCCAAAGCTGGGTCATGGCGCCCGATGGCAGCTTTACCCGCGCGTCCTTGCCCGAGGGCGAATTCGCGTTCAGCTGTCATCGGTTTTTCATGGAAAATCCGTCCCTTTCGGGCCGCGGGTCGGCAGGGGCTGCAGACGTGCCGCAACTGACCCATACCGAGGATTAGCGGCCAAACTGCGTTGACGCTGCGCCTCGGCGCACTCATAAGAAGGGCGGCGAAATGACGGCTGGTGGGAAAATGAGCGTACCCGAAACCGATCGCGGAACCTCCGGCAGCACCGGCAACAATCCCTTTGGCCGTGCTCTTTTCAACAAACCTTCCGCGCGCGCATTGCGCCGTGTAGGCGTGGTTGATGTCGGGTCAAACTCCGTCCGATTGGTGGTGTTTGACGGCGCGGCGCGCAGCCCCGCCTATTTCTTCAACGAAAAAATCATGTGCGGCCTTGGCGCCGGAATGGCCGAAACCGGGCGCCTGAACCCCGACGGTCGCGCCCGTGCGCTCAGCGCCCTACATCGCTTTGCCCATCTGGCCCAAGCGATGGACACCGGACCGCTGACCTGCGTCGCCACCGCCGCCGTGCGCGACGCCGAAGACGGCGCCGAATTCCAGGCCGAGGTCAAGGCGCTGACCGGGCTTGACCTCTGGGTCATCGACGGGCGCGAAGAGGCCCGGCTGTCGGCGCAGGGCGTTCTGCTGGGCTGGCCGGGTGCCTACGGGCTGGTCTGCGACATCGGCGGATCGTCGATGGAACTGGCCGAGATTAACGGCGGCACCGTCGGGCGACGCGTCAGCTCGCAGCTGGGGCCACTAAAACTGCGCGATCTCAAGGGTGGCCGCAAGGCGCGCCGCGCCTATATTCGCGACACGCTTGATGGGATGACCGCCGAACTGGGTGAACAGGAAAACCGGCTGTTTCTGGTCGGCGGCTCGTGGCGCGCGATTGCGCGGATTGACATGGAACGGCGCGGATACCCTCTGAATGTGCTGCACGAATACAGGATGCGCGCCTCCTCGGTGCGGGACACGCTTCGGTATATCCACGAGGCCCCTGACCAAAATGCGTTGCGTCAGCGGGCCGGCGTCTCGACGGCCCGCATGGCTCTGGTGCCGCAGGCCGCCGAGGTGCTGCGCGAATTGGTGCGCACCTTCAAACCCCATGACATTGCCATTTCCAGCTACGGCATCCGCGAGGGGATGCTGTTTGAACAGATGCCCCAACAATTGCGCGACCGCGACCCCCTGATCGAGGCGTGCCGTTTTACGGAGACCAAGGATGCGCGCGTGCCCGGCTTTGGCAAGATGCTGTATCACTTCATCACGCCGCTGTTCAAATCCGCCCGCCCCGAGCGTGTGCGCCTGATCAAGGCCGCTTGCCTTCTGCATGACGTTAACTGGCGCGCACATCCCGATTACCGCGCCGACATCTGCTTTGACACTGCGACGCGCGCCAATCTGGGCGGGCTGAAACATTCCGAGCGCGTATTTCTGGGGCTTGCCCTCCTGCACCGTTATTCCAATTCGCGTGGGGAAACCCGCATCGAAAAGGTCAGCCAGCTGATTGATTCGCCCATGCGCCGCGAGGCCGAAATTCTCGGCAAGGCGATGCGATTTGGCGCCATGCTGTGGCTTCAGCGGGACGCCGAGCCGGGCAAACTGCATTTCTATCCGAAAAAAAAGGTTTTGGAATTCAGACTGGCGCCCGAAGCATCCGCCTTGTTTGGTGAGGTCGCACAAGCGCGGTTTGCCTCGCTGGCCGCATCGCTCGGATCAGAGCCGGTGGTCAAAAGGGCAGTAGCACCCTAAATTTTTAGCATGTCAGATCTCTATCTCGGCGTCGGGATCCAAAAGCAGATCTGGCGGTGTGTCCTCAACCGGTTTGCGCCGGATTATGATGTCCCCGTTCGGCAATTTTTCCGGCGCTTCGTACACGCTCAAATCCTCTACATCCTTCAGGATTTCAGCCAGCGCAGGCCCCATTTCCTCTGCAAATCCACGCAGTTGCGGGCCCAGCCGTTCGGCCATCTCCGTCATCCCCTCCATCGCCGGGCGCGCCTCCTTCATCAGCCCGTCAAAGAACATGCGCGCCCCCTCTTCGATCAGGGACAGGCCGCCCTCTGGCGGTGGCTCCTCCTGAGCATGAAGGGCGGGAGTAGCCAACAGCAAAGCCGCGGTTGCAGTGATCAGAATCTGTCTCATAGATTTCAATATAGCATGAACAGCACCAGATTTAAGTCTAAGCATCGATATCAAGCGTGACGGGGAAATGGTCCGATGCGGTCAGCAGCGCGGCCCGCAGTGCATCGTCGCCATAACAGGCCGGATCATCGAACGGATGCCAGATTCGCCACACCGGGCCCAGCGCCATCAAATCGGGCGACACCATGATGTAATCCAGCAGCGCCTGCAAATACCGGCCCTCGTGGCCCAGATAAAACCTGGATGTGCTGTGAACCGCCCCGATTTTCTGCCCCAGTGCTGCGCGCGCATGCGGATCATAAAGCCGCAGTGCCTCGCCCTCACCCAGCACCACCTCGACCGAGGATCGGCCAAACAGCCCCTCGTATTCATCCAGACCCGGGCCATCGTTGAAATCGCCCATCACGATCAGCGGATTACCCGCTTCCAGATGCGCTAAAACGCGCGCACGCAGCCAGACCGCCTGTGCCAATTGCTTGCGCCGATTGGCGATGGCAATGCGCATTATATCGGCGGGCGAGCTTGCGCCATGCGGGGCCTTCGATTTCAGATGCACGCCGATCAGATTTAGCACACTACCGCCGCGCGTGGTAACCCGCACCTCCAACGGCGGCTTGGAAAAGCGCACCAGATCCTCAACCGCGTCGATATCCAGATCAATCCGAAAGACGCTGTCAAAACGCGGTGCATCCGGGCTACCGCGCTTGCCTGTGTCACTACCCAGCGGATTATGCTCCGCCGCTATCAAGCCCGGATCATAGAGCAGCGCGATCTCCTGCTGGGTGTCGTTTGTGAACCCGACCAAAGCCTGCCGCGTGCGCAAACCAAATACCTCCGCAAACCGTTCAAGCGCGGTCACGGTGCTACGCCGCCCATTGTGATCGGGCGCTTCGATGATCATCAGCGCATCGACATCCAGCGCATGAATTACAGCACCCACGGCTGCCAGTTGATCACGCCGCGTCACGTTGCGGCGCGACGACCATTCCCCATCATCCAGCAGCGCGCCCTCATCATCGAACAGGCTATTGAACCATTCGATATTCCAGGTCGCCAACCTCATCCGCGATGCGCGGCCTCAACCTGCTCCCACGCACGGTTGATGTCGATCATTCGCTTTTCGGCAAGACGCATCGCCTCAACCGGGACGCCGCGCGCCATCATACGGTCAGGATGCGTTTCGCGCACCAGCGCGCGATACCGTCTTCGCACGTCGGCCAGGCTGTCATCCGGAGACGCGCCCAGAACCTGATAGGGGTCCGGCGCGCTGCCCGGCACAAACCGACAGCGCATACGCTGGAAATCACCGGATTTCAGAGCGAAAATTTCGGCCACCCGCTCAAGAAAGGAGTTCTCGGCCGGATGATATTCGCCGTCGGCCATGGCGATGTGAAATAACCCCTCCATCAAATCACACAGAGCCTCCGTATCATCGCCGAACATCGCCTTGATACGGGCGGCATAAACCTCAAATCCCGCCACGTCCTGCCGTGCCAGATTGAACACACGCGAGGCGCCCGCCTCGTCTTCGCGCGCGATCTGAAACACCTGTCGAAAAGCCGCGACCTCGCCGCGCGTGACTTGCCCATCCGCCTTGGCCATTTTCGCGCCCAGTGCAATCACCGCGATGGCAAAGGCAACGCTGCGCTCTGGCGGGGTGCGCAGGCGGTCAAAAACGGCGCTCAGGCCCTCGCCCTTGGCAAGCGCCGACACGGCTTCGGTTATGCGGGTCCAGATCGACATGGCGCGATCCTAGTGCCTTTCGCCGACAGTGTCAGCGCGATCTGTCCAAGATTTTCACAAAAGAATGGCGCCAATTCACTCCAGAATGCGCGGTCCCTCCGACGTGTCGAATTCGGCCCGCAAACCAGCAGGCCCGGTCTCAAAAAGCACCCGATCATCAGCCAGTCTCCCGGCGAGACGCGCGCGCAGTTCATTTGCTTCGGGATGACGAACAACCAACTGCCGTAGCGCAATCCCCGTGACCGGCAACGATGCCGCCGGGTGTCGCGTGCAATCCCACCGCATCACGGCTGGGTGGCTATCGTCAAACGGCAGTTGCCCATCCGCAGGCACCGCCATGCGCCAACGCAGATCGCCCCTTTCCAGCCGCACCTGAGCGCCAATTCCCGGCAGCGCAGCCTGCGCACCCTCCAGATCATCGGTGCGGCAGATCCAGTTGCTGATACGCGGTGCGCCACTGAAACGGTCCAGATCGAACCAGCGCGCTTGGCCCGGTGGCGGCGCTTCCGGGTCAATCGCGATCACCTCCAAATACAGCCCGTCCTCCAGCCCCAGCAGGCAGTTATGCGTGCCAAAATGCGCATGCCGTCCACCCGGTTCGGGCCTGATGCCCAAGCTGCGTTGAACCCAGTCCGCCCCTTGATCCAGATCGGTGGCGGCAATCGCAATGTGATCAAGCTCCATCATGTTCCAGGTCCTTTTCCGGCGATGCGCAACACCCGGCGCATTGTCTGGCCCCGCGATGGTTGCAGTTTTCGACGAGCCGCGAAACAACAGATCGTTGGTCCGGCCATGAATGTCATTTTCCCACGCGCTCAAGCCGTTTTCCGTCTTGACGGGCGGGCGCTGCTGCCATAGCCACGCGCCCAAGGCGTGGTAGCTCAGGGGTTAGAGCAAACGACTCATAATCGTTAGGTCGGTGGTTCAAATCCACCTCACGCCACCAAAATCACTTTGCAAAGCAGTGTGATGTATAGCTCAGCAATCAGACACGCTCAAAGCGGCAGGCATTTCTTTGGATGGACCAGACGCGCCTGGTATGCCCTGTGAAATAGGGGCGCCGGATATTGATCCGACGCCCAACAATCACCGAATTTGCAGCATGAGGCCGCCTGTTTACACGGCCCCATCAGCAACGCGGATCTCCTAGCTCCGCGTCTCGCGGATCATCTTCAGGATATCCTGCGCCGCGTCCGGAATGTTCGTGCCTGGACCAAATATCGCCTTTACCCCCGCATCCTTGAGGAATTTATAATCCTGCTGCGGTATCACTCCGCCGCAAATGACCAGAATATCACCTGCCCCCTTCTCACGCAGCGCTTCCACCAGCTTGGGCGCCAGCGTCTTGTGCCCGGCGGCCTGACTGGAAATGCCAATGACATGCACGTCATTGTCGACGGCATCCTGCGCCGCCTCCTCCGGTGTTTGAAACAGCGGACCGACGTCAACGTCAAAGCCGATATCGGCAAAGGCGGTCGCAATCACCTTGGCGCCCCGGTCATGTCCATCCTGCCCCATCTTGACGACCAGCATCCGGGGACGGCGGCCCTCCTCTTCGGCAAAATCCTCGACCGATTTCTGAATCGCCGCAAAACCTTCATCGCCCTCATAGGCCGCGCCATAGACGCCCGCCAATGTCTTGACCTCGGCACGATGACGACCGAATACCTTTTCCATGCTCATCGATATCTCTCCTACAGAGGCGCGTGCGCGCGCCGCCTCGACCGCTGCTTCCAGCAGATTTCCACCGTCCCGCGCGCGGCGTTCAAGCTCATCCAGCGCCTTGGTGCAGGCCGCTTCGTCGCGGCTGGCGCGGATCTGTTTCAAGCGGGCGATCTGACTGTCCCGGACGGCCGAATTGTCGATATCGAGCAGGTCAATCGGATCCTCGCTCTCGCGGCGATACTTGTTGACGCCGACGATCACTTCAGTGCCGCGGTCGATCATCGCCTGCCGCGTTGCAGCCGATTCCTCGATCCGCAGCTTGGGCATGCCGCTGGCGACCGCCTTGGTCATGCCGCCCATCTCCTCGACTTCCTCGATCAATTCCCACGCCTTTTCTGCCAGCTCGGCAGTCAGGCTCTCGACGTAATAACTGCCCGCCAGCGGATCGACGACGGCTGTCACGCCGGTTTCTTCCTGCAGTATCAGCTGGGTGTTCCGGGCAATGCGCGCGCTGAATTCAGTCGGCAGTGCCATCGCCTCGTCCAGCGCGTTGGTGTGCAGCGATTGCGTGCCGCCCAAAACCGCACTCATCGCCTCATAGGCCGTGCGCACGACGTTGTTATAAGGATCTTGTTCCTGAAGGCTGACGCCCGAGGTCTGACAATGGGTGCGCAGCATTTTCGAGCGGTCGCTTTTCGCGCCGAATTCTGTCATGATCTTGTGCCACAGCAGACGCGCCGCGCGCAGCTTGGCCGCTTCCATGAAGAAGTTCATTCCGATGGCAAAGAAGAAACTCAGCCGCCCGGCGAATTTGTCGACATCCATCCCCGCCTCGATCGCGGCGCGCACATATTCGCGCCCGTCTGCCAGAGTGAAAGCCAACTCTTGTACCAAGTTGGCGCCGGCCTCCTGCATGTGATAGCCGGAAATCGAGATCGAGTTGAATTTCGGCATGCCGTCCGAGGTGTATTCGATAATGTCGCTGATGATCCGCATGCTGGGCTGGGGCGGGTAGATGTAAGTGTTGCGCACCATGAACTCCTTCAGAATATCATTCTGAATGGTGCCGGACAGAACCGATTTGTCGTGCCCCTGCTCCTCGCCCGCAACGATAAAACTGGCAAGGATCGGAATCACGGCGCCGTTCATCGTCATCGACACGCTGACCTGATCCAGCGGGATCTGATCAAAGAGGATCTTCATATCCTCAACGGAATCAATAGCAACGCCGGCTTTGCCAACATCACCCTCAACCCGTGGATGGTCGCTGTCGTATCCGCGATGCGTCGCCAAATCGAAGGCTACCGACACGCCTTGCTGGCCAGCCGCCAGATTGCGGCGGTAAAATGCGTTTGATTCCTCTGCTGTCGAAAATCCGGCATACTGCCGAATTGTCCATGGTCGCCCTGCATACATTGTTGCCTTTACCCCGCGGGTAAAGGGTACGGCACCAGGGATGGTCCCCAAATGGTCCAGCCCGGCCACGTCTTCTTCGGTATAGAGCGGCTTGACGTCGATGCCCTCAATCGTGTGCCAAGTCAAATCCTCCAGCGGCCGTCCGCGCAGCTCACCTTCGGCCAGCTTGCGCCACTCGTCTTGCGCCTTCTTCGTCATATGTTTGTCCTCTTGTCTGGGCCAAGACCTGCGGTGTTTGCCCCGCCTGATCCAATCCCGGTTCCTCTATCAGTGTTGCCAGCCCGTCTGCACCTGCGCGCAGCCAGAACAAATCATCGGCATAGGCCTCGCGCATCGCGGCGCGTTCGGCCGTTGAAAACGGCTGCCACGGCCCGTCGCCCGGTGGAAGCGCCCCCGGATCGCTGCCACGGCCAATCAGCGTGGCCCGCAGAGAAGGCAGATCCGGCGACCGGTTCAGCCATTCGCGCGCATGCGCCTGCGGAACCTCCTCGCGGTCCAGCATCACCGCCAGACGCCGTTCGGGCAAGGCCGCGAAACATTCGTGAGGCATGATCAGCAATCGAGCCTGCGGCAGCGCACAGGCCAGATCGGTGATCACGTCGCGCCAGCTGCGTATTCCGGCGGCGATATGCGCCAGCTCGGTCTGGGTGGGCACACGGGCGCCGCGCTCTACCCCGAACGCGATGGTTGACCGCCACCACGCATCCTGCGCGCGGATCGACAGAACGGCACAGGTCACCGAGGGGCCGAAAGCTGCGCTGTGGCGCGCCATCCGTTCGCCGATTGCAGGATACAGACGCATGTTCCGCAGACAATCGCGCGGCGCGCCGATCATATTTTCGTCCGAGATCACCAATCGATCGATTCCGGCCTCCTCGAGCTTGGCAATCTGTAGCAAGATACGCCCGCGCGCCCGTCGAAACTGTCGCTCGGCCGGCGCAGGGCCAGGACGCGGGAAAACGACCCCCTCCATCAATCCCTTGCGCATTTGCTGCGGGCCCCAGAATCCGGTGCCGGACGCCGCTAATCGCGCGAGATTCTTGCGCATGTAGTACTGAAAGCTGGTCGAGGCGCTGCGATGCGCCCCAAGATGCAGGGTAATGTCCATGAGCTGTAAAGCCTTTCGCTGGTCTGGTCCGGTGCCACCCGCCATTCCGGGGGTCATAAACAGCCCTAGCGCAAAGAATTGACCATGCGATTAACTTCGCTTTCGGTGCGGCAAACCCGCCCTGCATCGAATTTTGAGGCCCGCACTGCTCTTTTTGCATCGCAATCGCGCCCGATATGCCTATATCTTGGGTAACAGGAGCGCCCATGAAACCTATTTTTACCCTTGTTTTCGCTTGCCTTTTCGCCCCTCCGATGATGGCACAGGAGGCGACTGGCAGCTTGACCGATACGGCAGCACCATCGATCTTCGTCGATGCTACTGGTGTGGATTTAAAACAATTTCTATGGATAAATCGGCCATTGGTCATCTTTGCCGATAGCCCGAATGATCCGCGCTTTGTGCAGCAGATGGAACTGCTGACCGCGCGGAGCGATGAATTGGCCGAACGCGATGTCATCGTGCTGACCGATACCGATCCCGCCGCACGTGGCCCGCTGCGCGAACGACTGCATCCGCGCGGCTTCATGCTGGTGCTGATGGTCAAGGACGGAACCATATACCTGCGCAAACCGGCGCCATGGGACGTGCGCGAAATCAGCCGCACCATCGACAAGCTGCCGATGCGCCAGCAAGAGATCGACGAGCGCCGCGCGGCCCCCGGCGTCGACAAAACGACCGGCACCGGCAGCGCATCATAGGGCGCGGCGCGCATTATTCTGACCCCATTGCAGCAATCAACATGCCATCTTCGGCATCCATCAGGGCCAGCACGCCGGTGCGGCGATCCATGAGCAATGTTGCCGCAGGATTGACCAACGCAGCGGCAAAGGCAGCCTCGGCGGCACGGTCCATACAGGCCCGCCCCTCAAGCCCCGCCATGCGCATCTTCATGCCAGCGCTACGGTCGACCTCAACCAATTGCAGTAAGGCCTGATCAGGCGTCAGGCGGGGCGAGATAATCGCAATCTGATCATGAGATTTCAGGATTATCGCTGCTTCGCGCACGCTGCCCGCGATGCGCATGCGGGACGCGATGCTCGGGCCGACCAGTTGAAAAAGGCCAGCCGCGCAACCGCGCGTGGCGCTGAACGAGACCGTCTCGCCCAATGGCACCCATCCCGCCAATAGATCACGCAATTCAGCCTCATCGGTACGCTTGCATCCCGCTAGCGTCAGCATCGCGGCGCACAGTGCACCGACGCGCCAAAGCGCGCGCAGCCGGTGCGGAGCGTTGCCCGCAGGAATGAGATGCGTACACGTCATCAGATCACTCGAATTCCATGATCACTTCGTCAACGGCCAGACTGTCGCCCGGTCCGGCATTGATGGCTGTGACCACGGCGCGTTTTTCCGCGCGCAGAATATTCTCCATCTTCATCGCCTCGACTGTGCACAGCGCCTGCCCCTCCTGCACTTCGTCGCCGATCTCGACGTTGATCTTCACAATCAGGCCGGGCATCGGGCATAGCAGCAGCTTGGACGTATCAGGCGGCAGTTTTTCGGGCATGCGCTGCGCCAGTTCGGCCTGACGCGGCGTGCGCACATGCACCTTCAGATCCGCGCCCCGACTGCGGATGCGAAAGCCCCCCGACACCTTACCGACCTTCAGAACCAGTGGCGATCCGTCCACGTCCAGTCGCGCCAGATGGTTGCCCGGTGTCCAGTCCGATGCCACCTCAACGGCGCCGCCATCGGCAAAGGTTACCGTCGCCCCGCCGCGCCGCGCCGCGATGGTGACGTCATAGCTGCGGCCATTGAGAGCTACGTTCCAATCATCGCCCACCTTGCGTTCGTGGTTGTCCATGCGGCCCGAAACGCGGGTCCGGCGGATTTCTGCGACGCGGTGCATGGCGGCGCAGGACGCGGCGATGCGGCGCAGCGACTGCTCGTCCAGTTCAGCGCCTTCAAACCCGTCGGGGTATTCTTCGGCAATGAAGGCGGTGGTGAAATTGCCCGTCACAAACTTGGGGTGGTCCATGACCGCCGACAGGAACGGCAGGTTATGCCCGATCCCCTCGACCTCGAAACTGTCGAGCGCCGCGCGCATACCTTCAATCGATGCCATACGGTCCGGAGCCCAAGTGCACAGCTTGGCGATCATCGGATCGTAATACATGCTGATCTCGCCGCCCTCATAAACGCCCGTATCGTTGCGCACGATGGCGCCCTCGACGCTGACCTCCTCTGGCGGACGGTAGCGGGTCAGACGGCCGATCGATGGCAGGAAATTGCGATAGGGATCTTCGGCGTACAAACGACATTCCATCGCCCAGCCGTTCAGCTTGACGTCATCCTGGGTCATCGTCAGCGCCTCGCCGTTGGCGATGCGGATCATCTGTTCTACCAGATCGACGCCGGTGATCAGTTCAGTCACCGGATGTTCCACCTGAAGACGGGTGTTCATCTCGAGGAAGTAGAAATTCCGGTCGCCATCGACGATAAACTCCACCGTGCCTGCGCTGGTATAGTCCACGGCCTGCGCCAGCGCGACGGCCTGTTCGCCCATTGCTTTGCGGGTTTCTTCGTCCAAAAATGGGCTGGGCGCCTCTTCGATGACCTTCTGGTTGCGACGCTGAATCGAACATTCCCGCTCGCCCAGATAGATGCCGTTGCCATGGCTGTCACAAAGAACCTGAATTTCGATATGGCGCGGCTGCGTCACGAACTTTTCGATAAATAGCCTGTCATCGCCGAAACTGCTGGCCGCCTCGTTTTTCGAGCTTTGGAAGCCTTCACGCGCCTCGTCATCGTTCCATGCGATGCGCATCCCCTTGCCGCCGCCGCCAGCGCTGGCCTTGATCATCACCGGATAACCGACCTCGTTCGAGATCTTGACGGCGTCCTCTGCATCCTCAATCAGCCCCATGTAGCCGGGCACGGTCGACACGCCGGCCTCCTGCGCCAGCTTCTTGGAGGTAATCTTGTCACCCATCGCCTCGATGGCCGTCTTCGGTGGCCCGATGAATGCGACCCCAGCAGCCTCTAGCGCCTCGGCGAATTTGGCGTTTTCCGACAGGAAGCCATAGCCGGGATGGACCGCCTCGGCGCCGGTCTTGCGGATGGCATCCATCACCTTGTCGATAACGATGTAGGATTCGTTGGCGGGGGACGGGCCGATATGTATCGCCTCATCGGCCATACGCACATGCAGCGCATTCCGGTCAGCGTCTGAATAGATCGCAACGGTTTGGATGCCCATGGCGCGCGCGGTTTTGATGACGCGGCAGGCAATCTCGCCCCGGTTGGCGATCAGGATCTTCTTGAACATGGCGTGTCCCCTCTAAATGCTTGCCCCGCGCCGCAGCGCCGGGGCCGAAAACGACAAAGACCATCCGAGCCGAACGGCACGGATGGTCCCAATGTGAAAGTTGTGCGCGCCCCGAGGGCGCCTGATGTTAGTTGCAGCGTTCCGGGAAAGACTGGCAATAAGCGACGTTGCCCGCCGCGCCGACAAGCGCGCCAGCGGCAAGGTTGCCGTCCAATACGGCCGCTGTCCCCAACCCGGCGCCGCCGCCGATAAGGGCCTGCTTGCCCAATGTGTCGCCGCACGCGGCAAGTGCCGTGAGAAGCAAAATGGCGTATACAGCTTTGGGTTGTGTTCCGATAAATCTGCGCATGGGGAATTGCCTCTATTATCCTGAGCGTATTTTGCCCCACTATAGAACGGCAAAATCACGCCGCCGTCAAAGGGCAAAAGGGCGGTTAGCCGCGCATGGGCGGGGTCCCGCCTGCCACCCCATCCCGTTGATACGGCACAAAAAAGAGGCGGCGTGCGATTAAAATCGCAACGCCGCCCATGAGGGGAAGGGTAACGGTGTGGACAAGGTGCCCCGGACCCTTGGGGAAGGCCCGCCACTACTGCTCCCACGCTGTCACCGCAACCTGGCTGCGCCAAGCATATTTCCTGCCGAACACAATTATCGGCTGCATTCCGCGCAGATCGCACAGCCTCAGGCGGAATTCTGCTTGTGGCGCAAAGCGCCCAATGATGCACCGCATTGCTCATGCGTCGTCTTCCTGATCAAATGCCGTCGGAAATGAGCGGCGCGCCAGATCAACGTCCAGCACAAGCAGCGCCTCGTAATCTGCGGGGTCGAACGGATCGCTCGCAGGCAACACTTCACGACCAAAGAGCCATGACAGCCGTCCGGCATCCAGATTGCCGCGCTCGAAGGGCTGATCGCCAAAGTTCTCCCACAAGGCCGCTACAAACGCCGCATCAGCCCGCCGGTCAGGCGAACGGCGGTCAGCATAACGTTCTCGCCGGGTCAGCGGCGTTGCGCCCTTCGGGTTTGCGCGGCGAATGGTAAATTGGAAATCGGTGCTCGGCAATCTGCCGGGAAATCCGCGATGCTTGATCATGCTGCGCCCTCCGATACGGGACGCGGCTGCGGAACCGAGGCAGGCCTCGCGGCCTGCCTCGTTGTCAGTATCCGAAAGTTCGGATTAGTACTTGCCGCCGTACTTGCCAGTCGAGACGGGCTCAGCTGTGATCGGCTCGACAACAACGTAGTCGTCCTGGGGCGCCTGCTGGCACGCTGCAACTGCTGCAACAAAACCGAGAGCCATAAGACCTTTGATAACGTTCGACATTGAATTCTCCTGTCACTTTTTGAGGGCGGAATAGGGCGCGGTGTCCCCCACCCATACTTTGAGGTATGGATTGCTTGGGTGCAATCATTTTGCAGAATAGTAGAGTTTTTGGCAAAGTGATATGCCGCTGGACGAATCCGGCGACATTGTGGCTGCAAAGCCTCACAAGCCTGTGAGGATGAGCATTGCCGCGCAAGATATTGTGCGTGCATCAGAATGCCTCCCAGATGCAGCTGGTATCCAGAACTGTAAAGACCTCGAAAATCTGTGCGACGCTACTATCGATAACCCCGAACGGCGCGGCGCGATCGGCAAGCGATACGATCACCGTCTGACCTCCGGTCGGCGCAGTGAGAATTGGCAACCCTTTGTTCTGGCATATAAATGTCAGATCCTTCAGCGCAACATCGGGCGCCAGACCATCGGGCGCAAAGCTGTCCGCAATATACCGCAGACGCGTCACGCGCGTATCGCCACCGGTCTCGGATATGATTTCCTGCAAGTAGACCTGACGGCCCGACGGCAGCAGCAACGCGTCAGCGGCGCAGGGCAACGCCATCAAGATAGCGGCAAACATCGCGTAAAAAACCCGCTTTGCCGCGGCGATCAGTGGTTGCGCAACGCCTCTATAAGCTGATCTTTGCTCATGTCCGAGCGTCCGTCGATCCCGATCTCCTGCGCGCGGTCGTAAAGATCGTCCTTCGTCCAATCCTCGTAAGGCGAAGCCCTGCCCCCCTTTTTCGATGGATTCATGTCGTCGCGGGCCTGGGCATTGGCAATCCGCGCCGCCTTCTCCTTGGATGCTCCTTGCTCGCGCAGCGCCTCGTAGGTGTCCGCGTCCTTGATACTGGGATCGTTCGACTTGGCCATGGTACGTCTCCTTTGCGTATGCAAACGCCGCCGCCATCCGGGAAGTTCCGAGTGGCGCCGGGTCGGCAGATTCGGTTGCGCAAGGTGTCACAGATCTGGCTCCTGCCCGTACAAGGGACGGCCCCCTGGGGTGTTACAGCGGGATGTTATCGTGCTTTTTCCACGGCATCTGCGCCTCTTTACCGCGCAGAGACGCAAAGGCGCGGGCCACGCGTTTGCGTGTGGAATGAGGCATGATCACCTCGTCCACGAACCCGCGCTCGGCCGCGACGAAGGGGCTGGCAAAGCGGTCCTCGTAATCCTTGGCGTGGGCAGCCAGCTTCTCGGGGTTGCCCCGATCGGCGCGGTGGATGATCTCAGTCGCGCCCTTGGCACCCATCACCGCAATTTCGGAAGTTGGCCAGGCATAATTGAAATCAGCGCCCAGATGCTTGGACGACATGACAACATACGCGCCTCCATAGGCCTTGCGCGTGATGACAGTCACCTTCGGCACGGTCGCCTCACCATAAGCGAACAGCAGCTTGGCGCCGTGTTTAATCACGCCATTGTACTCTTGCGTCACGCCGGGCAGGAAGCCGGGCACGTCCACCAGCGTCAGCAGCGGAATCTCGAAACAATCGCAGAACCGCACGAACCGCGCAGCCTTGCGCGAGCTGTCAATATCCAGGCAGCCTGCCAGCACCATGGGCTGGTTTGCCACAACGCCGACGGTCTGCCCTTCGATCCGAATGAAACCGGTAATCATGTTCTTGGCAAATTCGGCCTGAATTTCGTAGAAATCGCCCTCATCTGCCAGTTTGGTGATCAATTCCTTCATGTCATAGGGCGTGTTCGGATTGTCCGGCACCAAGGTATCAAGTGACGGCTCGATCCGTCCCGGGGTGTCAAAAAACGGGCGCACCGGAGGCTTCTCGCGGTTGGAGGAGGGCAGGAAATCGACCAGACGGCGCACCTCGGCCAGCGCCTCGACATCATTCTCGAACGCGGCGTCTGCCACGGATGATTTGCGGGTGTGCGTCGTCGCGCCGCCCAGTTCCTCGGCCGTGACCTGCTCGTTTGTGACGGTTTTCACCACGTCGGGGCCGGTCACGAACATGTACGAGCTATCTTTGACCATGAAGATGAAGTCGGTCATCGCGGGCGAATAGACCGCGCCGCCCGCGCAAGGCCCCATGATCACGCTGATCTGCGGCACCACGCCCGATGCGGTGATGTTGCGCTGGAACACCTCGCCATAGCCGGCAAGGCTGTCGACGCCTTCCTGAATGCGCGCGCCGCCCGAATCGTTGATCCCGATGACAGGCGCGCCATTCTGAACGGCCATATCCATGATCTTGCAAATCTTTTTCGCGTGCGTTTCGGAAACCGAACCACCTAGAACGGTAAAATCCTGACTGAAAACATAGACCAATCGGCCGTTGATCGTACCCCACCCGGTAACGACGCCGTCACCATAGGGCCGGTCCTGTTCCATCCCGAAGTCAATGCAGCGATGCGCGACGAACATGTCGAATTCTTCAAAGCTACCTTCGTCGAGCAGCAATTCGACCCGCTCGCGTGCAGTCAACTTGCCCTTTTCATGCTGGGCGGCCACACGGCGCGCACCTCCGCCCTTGCGGGCCTCTGTGCGGCGGTCTTCGAGTTCTTGCAGAATATCTTTCACGGCGGGGCCTCCCCTATGAGGTTTTTGTAAACCTACACGCGATCCGGGCTGCCGCAACAGCGAAATTCAGCAAATTTGCAAACATTTGCATAGTGACACCGGTCATTCTGCAAACTTGCATATAAGTCCCGCCCCAGATGGACTTTGCCCCATGTGCGCCCTAGCCCATTGACCATGACCGCCCGCATCTCATCCAAGTTCCTCGACCGCCGAACGCCGCCGCATATCGCCACGTTGATAATGCTTGCTGGGCTGTCAGCGCTGGCGATGAATATATTCCTGCCGTCCCTGCCCGGCATGGCAGAATATTTCGACGCACCTTACCGGCTGATGCAGTTGTCCGTCGCGCTCTATCTGGCGGTAAACGCGGTGCTTCAAATCCTGATCGGCCCCATATCGGACAAGCTGGGACGCCGCCCCGTCATCCTTTGGGGGCTGGCCGTCTTCCTGCTGGCGACCGTAGGTTGCGCGCTGTCCGAGACTGCGGGCATGTTCCTGTTTTTTCGGATGATGCAGGCGGCAATTGTGTCATCCATGGTCCTCAGCCGGGCCATCGTACGCGACATGGTACCGGAAAATCAGGCCGCCAGCATGATCGGCTATGTCACCATGGGCATGGCTGTGGTGCCGATGCTTGGCCCGGTTTTTGGCGGAATGCTGGATCAGGCGTTTGGCTGGCAGTCGAATTTCTGGGCGCTGCTGGGGGCCGGCGCGGTCATATTCTGGCTGACATGGGCCGATCTGGGCGAAACCGCAGGTAAATCGGGCATGACGCTGGCGCAGCAGTTCCGCGAATATCCGGTGCTTTTCCGATCCCTGCGGTTTTGGGGTTATGCGATGGCGGCGGCACTGTCATCGGGAGCGTTCTTTGCTTACCTCGGCGGCGCGCCCTATGTGGGCGACCACGTCTTCGGGCTGGAGCCTGCGCAGGTGGGATTTTACTTTGGCGCACCCGCCTTGGGGTATTTCGCAGGCAATTTCATCTCGGGCCGGTTTTCGGCGCGGATCGGCGTGAATCGCATGGTCTATTGGGGCACACTGATCACTGGCGCAGGCATCGCGATCAACCTAGCGCTGTTCTATGCAGGGCTGGGCAGCGCGGCCAGTTTCTTTGGCCTGATGACGCTGATGGGCCTTGGCAACGGCATGACGATCCCCAACGCCACCGCGGGCGCGCTGTCGGTGCGCCCTGATCTGGCCGGCACGGCCAGCGGGCTGTCGGGGGCACTGCAGATCGGCGGCGGCGCGGGGCTGTCGGCGCTGGCGGGCGTCTGGCTGACGCCCGAAACGGGGGCCTTTCCGCTGCTTTGGATCATGCTGGTGGTGTCGCTGGCGGCAATCGTCACGATTCTGCTGGTGATGCGACGCGAGGCGCGGCTAAGCTTGGCATGACAGCCTTGCACCCATGGGTTTGCAAACCTAAGATTGCGCAAAGCAAACTTGCAAAGCGAGGCCGCCATGCGCGCACGCAAACTCTACGCCGGGGCCAAGCTGCGCGAAACCCGCCAGCGCATCGCCCTGACGCAAAAGGATTTCGCCGCAAGGCTGGGCGTGTCCCTGCCCTATCTGAACCAGATGGAGAACAACAACCGCCCAGTCAGCACCACTGTCGTGCTGGCGCTGGCACAGGAATTCGGGTTCGATGTGACCGAACTGGGCTCGGGCGAGGCCGAGCGTATGGTGTCGGACATGCGCGAGGCGCTGGCCGATCCGGTGTTCGCCGCAGCCCCGGACATCGCCGAGCTGCGGCTGATCGCCTCCAGCGCCCCCGCCCTTGCCCGCGCGTTTCTGGAGCTGCACAGCGCGTACCGACAAACGCACGAACGCCTTGCCTCCCTGGACGAGGCACTGGGGCGCGACGATGCGCAGACGCAGCAAAGCCCTTGGACCGAAGTGCGTGATTTCTTTCACTATTGCGACAATTACATTGATGCGGTCGACCGCGCAGCCGAGCGGTTCGGTGCGGCAGATGGCACTGCCCAGTCCCGCGCGGTAGATGCGTTGGCAAAAATCGGCATCACAGTCGTCAACAGCGATGACGTGGCCCTGCGCCGCCTCGACCGTGGAAGCGGCATCCTTTATCTCAGCGCCCGCGCCGCACCGGAAACACGTAGTTTCCAGATGCTGCTGCAACTGGCGCTGCTGACGCAGGACAAGCTGCTGGAGGCGACGCTGGATCTGGCCAGGTTCCAGTCGGGCGAGGCGCGCAGTATCGCGAAAATCGGGCTGGCCAACTACTATGCCGGGGCCGCGCTGATGCCCTACACCGCGTTCCTGCAAGCGGCGCGCGACTGCCGTCACGATCTGGAAATCCTCGCCCATCGTTTTGGCGCGTCGATCGAGCAGGTGTGCCACCGCCTGTCGACCCTGCAACGCCCCGGCGCCAAGGGCATCCCGTTCTTCTTTGTCCGTGTCGATCAGGCCGGCACGATCACCAAACGCCATTCAGCCACGCGGATGCAGTTCGCCCGCTACGGCGGCGCCTGCCCGCTGTGGAACGTTCACCGCGCGTTCGAGACGCCGGGCCGTTTCCTGCGCCAGCTGGCCGAAACGCCCGACGGCGTGCGCTATATCAACCTCGCGCGGGACGTGTCCAAACCCGGCGGCCATTTCGGCGCGCCGGTCCGCCGGTTTGCCATTGCGCTGGGGTGCGAGGTAAAACACGCGCCCGCACTGGTCTATGCGGACACGCTGGACCTGACCAGCCCGGCCGCGTTCGAGCCCATCGGTATTTCGTGCCGCATCTGCGAGCGGACCGACTGCCACCAGCGGTCGATCCCCCCGCTGGAGCGGCGCCTGACGATCCGCCCCGACGCACGCGGCGTGCTGCCCTACGAGGTGGGCTAAAGCGTTCCGCGAAAAACCTGAACCACAGCTTTTCGCGGAATGCACGCACCATGCCAGCGTTGCGCGAAACGCTTTAAGCGGTTTTCGTCAACATCTGGTAAATCTCGTCCTTCAGCGCGGCGCGTTTCTTGCGCATCTCGCTTTCGGCCAGATCCTCCATCGGGGCGACGTTGGTCTCGGCTTTGTGGACGACGCGGTTAACTTCGTCATATTCTTGGGTCAACCGGGCGAAATGCGCGTTCGTCTGCTCCATCTTCGAGATCTGGTCAGCCTTGTCGGGGAATTCCGCGGCCAATTGGTGGGGAACATGGGTCATGTATCTGCCTTTCGTGTTTGGGTGTTGGTCTACCGTCGCCTTCCCGCGCGCCCGACGCATTGACCCGGATCAAACCGCGTCATTCCCCGCGCGGAAAACGGGCGTTTTCCTCGACCTCGTTCAGGTCCATGTGGTTGCGCATATACCGCTCTGACGCCTTTTTCAGCGGCTGGTAGTCCCACGGATAATAGCCGCCCTCGCGCAGCGCCTCATAGACCACCCAGCGGCGCGCCTGACTTTCGCGCACCTGCGAATCGAATGCGTCCAGATTCCAGCGTGCGTCGGCCATGTCGCTGAATTGCTTGAGCGTTTGCGCGCAGGCCGGATCAGCGGCCAGATTGTTCAGCTCATGGGGGTCGGCCTCCAGATCGAACAGTTGATCGGGATCGAGCGCGCAGCGGGTAAATTTCCAGCGTCCCTGCCGCAACGCCACGAGCGGCGCATAGGACGCCTCGGCGGCGTATTCCATCGCCACCGGCGCCTTGCGCGCGGCGCCCTGGCCCAGCGGCACGAGGCTTTGCCCGGCGGTCCATGGCGCGACCTCATCCATGGACACACCCGCCAGATCGCAGAGCGTCGGGCAGACGTCGATATTGCTGACCGGCGCTTCCACGCGGCCCGGCGCCATGCCGGGCGCGGCGATCATCATCGGCACGCGGCTGGACCCCTCAAAGAACGACATCTTGAACCAAAGCCCCCGCTCGCCCAGCATATCACCGTGGTCCGACACGAACAGGATGATCGTATCTTCGGTCTGGCGCGTGCCGTCCAGCGCCTCCAGCACCTCGCCGATCTTGTCATCCAGATAGCTGATATTTGCGAAATAGGCGCGGCGGGCGCGGCGGATATGATCGTCGGTTATGTCATAGCTACGCCAGTCATTTGCGTCGAAGATCCGCCGCGAATGGGGGTCGTGATCTTCGTAATCGAAGGCCGGCACCTCGGGCAGCAGATGCGCGCAATCCTCGTAGAGATCCCAGTATTTGCGCCGTGCCACATAGGGATCATGCGGGTGGGTGAAACTGACCGTCAGACACCATGGCCGCGCGTCCCGCCCCCGCGCCAGATCATAGACCTTGCGGGTCGCCTCATAGGCGACCTCGTCGTCATATTCCATCTGGTTAGAAATCTCAGCGACCCCGGCGCCGGTGACGGAGCCCATGTTGTGATACCACCATTCGATCCGCTCGCCGGGTTTGCGATAGTCGGGCGTCCAGCCGAAATCGGCGGGGTAGATATCGGTCGTCAGCCGCTCTTCGAACCCGTGCATCTGGTCGGGACCGACAAAATGCATCTTGCCTGCCAGCGATGTCTGATACCCGGCCCGGCGCAGGTGATGCGCATAGGTTGGAATGTCGGCGGCGAATTCGGCGGCGTTGTCATAGACCCGGCTGCGCGACGGCAGAAGCCCCGACATGAAGCTGGCCCGCCCCGGCGCACAAAGAGGGCTGGCGGTATAGCAATTGGCAAAGCGGGTGGAGCGCGCGGCGAGACGTCTCAGGTTCGGAGCATGCAGCCAGTCGGCCGGGCCGTCCGGGAACAAGGTGCCGTTCAACTGGTCAACCATGAAGATCAGGATATTGGGGCGGCTCATTGGCAATGCTCCTTGCGGGGTGCGGCGATACCCAAAGGGCTAGGGAAAAAAGATGAACGGGTCAATCTGCCGCACGGCAGCGCGCCCCCGGTGAAATTTATATAGCGGTTGCAACAAGGCGCGGCCTCATCATAGGCTTTGCGGGCAGATTGCTCCCCTTGGGACATCAAGTCCCAAGGCAGGACGCGCAAACCGGCGGCAGAGCCGCCCAAGCCACCTGCATGTAAATGGCAGGCGCAGCAGATACGCCGATGATAGAAACGATAAAAGGGAAAACACACATGTCGCTATTCAGCAATGGCCGCCTCGACCGTCGCGGATTTTTGAAAACAACTGCCGCCGGCGCAATCGCGGCATCGCTTCCGCTGGGCGGCGCCTTGGCCGCCACGCCCAAACGCGGCGGGCACCTGCGCATCGGCAAGGGCCACGGCCAGACCACAGATTCGTTAAACCCCGGCACGACCGAAAACGGCTACATGATCGCGCTGAGCTTTGCCAAGGACGGCCATCTGACCGAAGTGCTGGCGGACGGATCGATCGGCCCGGAGATCGCCGAAAGCTGGGAGGCGTCCGAGGATGCCAAGACGTGGCGTTTCAAGATCCGCAAGGGCGTGACCTACCATTCGGGCAAGGACGTCACGGTACAGGATGTCGTTGCCTCGATCAATTTCCATCGCGCCGAAGGCACAACCTCGGCCGCCGGTCCGATCATCGCAGCGATCGAAGATATCACCATCGAGGGCGACGATACCGTAGTGTTCACGCTTGACGGTGGCGACGCCGACTTCCCGTTCATCGTCAGCGATTACCACCTGGCTATCCTGCCCGCCACGGATGACGGCATCGACTGGAAATCCGGCGATGGCTGCGGCAGCTACAAGATCAAGTCGTTCAAACCGGGCGTCTCGACGGTCCTGGAGCGTAACGAGAACCACTGGCGCGACGATGTCGCGTGGTTCGACAGCATCGAAATGCTGGTCCTGACCGACCAGAACGCGCGCACCACGGCGCTGGTTTCGGGCGACGTCGATACGGTCGACAAGCTGGACCTCAAGACCATCGGCCTGCTGTCGCGCAACCCCAACCTCGTGATCAGCTCAATCGCAGGCACGCAACACTTTACCTTCGCCATGGATTCGCGTCAGGCACCGTTCAGCGACAACAACGTACGCCTTGCGATGAAATACGGGATCAACCGCCAGGAGCTGGTTGAAAAGATCCTGTTCGGCTACGGCTCGGTCGGCAACGACATTCCGATTGGCCAGAACCAGCAGTTCTATAACACCGAGATGGAACAGAAGACCTACGATCCCGACAAGGCGAAATTCCACCTCAAGGAAGCGGGCCTGGACTCGGTCGACGTCGAGCTGTCGGCGTCTGATGCCGCCTTTGCCGGTGCGGTGGATGCTGCAACGCTGTACCAGAACTCGGCCAAGGCTGCGGGCATCAACATCAAGGTCGTGCGCGAGGCGAATGACGGCTACTGGTCAGATGTCTGGATGAAAAAACCGTTCACGGCCGTCTACTGGGGCGGACGCCCGACACAGGATCAGGCGTTCTCGATCGCCTTCACCTGCGGCGCGGAATGGAACGACGGATTCTGGTGCAACGAAAATTTTGACGCCCTGCTGAAACAGGCCCGCGCCGAGCTGGATCAGGACAAGCGCCAGCAGCAATATTTCGAATTGCAGGAAATCGTCAGCACCCAAGGCTCTGTCGTGATCCCGATGTTTGCCAACTACGTCTATGCTACGGACAAAAAGATCGGCATGCCGGAAAAGGCCGCGTCGAACTGGGACATGGACGGCGAACGCTGGGCCGAGCGGTGGTGGTTCGTCTAAGCCACATATGGCCCTCTAGCGGGGTCATATATTGCACAAAAACATACTGCCGGGGCGATGTCCCGGCAGTTTCTTCATGCGCCGGCTTGCGCCGATTGCGATCTCTCTGTCTAATTCTGGCCGGGCATTCCTGCAACGGATTACAAATTGGCCATGACACATACCCCCGAGCCATTTTCTGACACCGCCGCCCCGGCCCGGCTGAGCGATTGTCCCGACTGGCTGTATCTGCTGCGCGAGTTCGACGCGCTCTACCGTCACGGCTCGGACGGGGGTAGCGCGCCGATCCGCAGCCACCGCAAACGGGTACGCGATGCATTGTCGGCCACGTTCACCGCCAATCCGGCGGTAATCGCCCGCGTGCCGCATCTGAAACCGGTGACAGCCCACCTGCCCCGCGCGCTGGATCTGGGCGAAAGGGCGGCGATGCAGGGCATGGCGCGCGCACTGCGCGAAGTGCGCGTCGCTCTGACATGGGAATATGGCTATTCTCAGATCTCAAAACCTCTGGCCCGCAAATACGCCTATTGCGAGATCCTCGGCCCGCAGGGGCCGGTCCCGTCGGACCGGCTGATCCTCGGCTTCGTGCTGTTTGCGCCCGATACGACCTATCCCCAGCACAGCCACAAGGACATCGAAGAGAGCTATATCTCCATTTCCGGCGCGTGGTCCGAAAACAATGCGGCGGTCTATGCGCCCGGATCACTGATCTTCAACCGCTCGGGCGACGAGCATCGCATCACTACCGGCGACCGCGATCCCTGCCTTCTGGCCTATGCCTGGACCGGCCCGGCAGAACGCTTGCGCGCGCCGGGAATGAAGCTGTCGGCCCCGCGCAAGGCGAAACCGACAGGCTGACAGGACCACGTCACACCTTGGTCTCAAAGCTGGTCGGGGTGATCGCGCGGCGCTTCAATATCGCTTCGCGCCAGGTGATGAAGCTGACTGATGCCACAATCACCATGCCGCCCAGAACCACATAAGGGTCCACACCCTCGCCAAAGACCAGCGCGCCCAGCAGCACCGCCCAGACCAGTTGCAAAAACGTCATCGGTTGCGTCACTGCCAGCGGCGCCGCCTGAAACGCAAGTGTCATTGTGTAATGCCCACCCGTCGCCAGCGCCGCGACGCCGAACAGGATGGCCAGCTCCAGCGCCGTCGGCGTGACCCAGTCCATCGCCGCCAGCGGCGCCAGCCCGATGGTCGCCGTCACCGAAAGCATGCCCACCACGACCACCGGCGACACCTCGTTCGAGGCCAGTTTCGCCAAGAGGTAGGACGCCCCGAAACAGATCGCCGTCAGCACCATCGCCATATGCCCCGGCCCGACCTCGCGCAGGCCGGGGCGCAGGATTATCAGCGCCCCGGCCAGCGCGATCAGGACCGCCAGCAGGCGGCGCAGCGCCAGCCGCTCGCCCAGAAACAGCGCCGCGCCAATCGTCACATAGATCGGCGACAGGAAATTCATCGCAGTCACATCCGCCAGCGGAATGCGAGCCATGGCAAAAAACCATAGCGCTACCCCCACAGTATGCACCGCACCGCGTACGCCAAAAATGGCCCATAACCTCGGGCTGAATGGCGCGCGCATAATGACCGGCAGCGCCGGAACCAGCAGGATCAGGCCCAGCGCATAGCGCAGAAACGCTGCCTGCGGCGCAGGCAACCTCGTGCCAATCGTCTTGACCAGCGCCGTCACCCCGACAAACAGGATGCCCGTGATCACCATCCAGAAAATGCCCCATCCGGGCCGTGCGCTTGCGTGTGTATTCATAGCGCCCAAAATGCCTATACCGCCGGGAATGTCGACCCACGATACATACGCGTTCTGCCCTTTCATCTTTCTCAAAAATACCCCCGCCGGAAGCACCCAAAGGCCGCCCCGCGCCCCTCCGGGTAGAAAATGTCGCAAAGGGGTGGGTAGGGCGGCGCAATCGTTGCGCAAAACCGCCGTGCGCCGTACAAAGTCATAAAAAAGTTGCGCTGCCCTGCGGCACTTCGCACTCTGCGCCGCAGGGCAGACCAGCACGCCACATCATCAACGGGGGCACCGCGCCATGACCGAGTTCAAGAAGATCCTGATCGCCAACCGGGGCGAAATTGCCATTCGCATCATGCGCGCCGCCAATGAAATGGGCAAACGCACGGTCGCCGTCTTCGCCGAAGAGGACAAGCTGGGACTGCACCGCTTCAAGGCCGACGAGGCGTATCGCATCGGCGAGGGGCTGGGTCCTGTTGCCGCCTATCTCAGCATTGACGAGATCATTCGCGTCGCCCGCGACTCCGGCGCCGATGCCATCCACCCCGGCTATGGCCTTTTGTCCGAGAATCCCGATTTCGTTGACGCTTGCGTCGCCAATGGAATCACGTTCATCGGCCCGCAGGCCAAAACCATGCGCGAGCTGGGCGACAAGGCCAGCGCGCGCCGCGTCGCGATCGAGGCCGGCGTGCCCGTCATCCCCGCGACCGAAGTGCTGGGCGACGATATGGACAAGATCCGCGCCGATGCCGAGGAAATCGGCTATCCTCTGATGCTGAAAGCGTCCTGGGGCGGCGGCGGGCGCGGCATGCGCCCGATCAACGGCCCCGATGAGCTGGAGGAAAAGGTGCTGGAGGGCCGTCGCGAGGCCCTGTCGGCTTTTGGCAACAGCGAGGGGTATCTGGAAAAGATGATCCTGCGCGCCCGCCACGTCGAGGTGCAGATCCTGGGCGACAAGCATGGCAACATGTACCATCTGTTCGAACGTGATTGCAGTGTCCAGCGCCGCAACCAGAAGGTGGTGGAACGCGCCCCGGCCCCCTACCTGACCGACGCCCAGCGCGCCGAAGTGTGCGAGCTGGGCTACAAGATCTGCAAGCATGTGAATTACGAATGTGCCGGCACGGTCGAGTTCCTGATGGACATGGACACTCAGAAATTCCACTTCATCGAAGTGAACCCGCGCGTGCAGGTCGAACATACCGTCACCGAGGAAGTCACTGGCATCGACATCGTGCAGGCCCAGATCAAGATCGCCGAGGGCAAAACACTGGCCGAGGCCACCCGCAAGGACCGGCAGGAGGATATCCACCTGCATGGCCATGCGCTGCAAACCCGGATCACCACCGAGGATCCGCAGAACAACTTCATCCCCGATTACGGCCGCATCACCGCGTTCCGCGAGGCGACCGGAATGGGCATCCGTCTGGATGGCGGCACCGCCTATTCCGGCGGGGTTATCACCCGGTTTTATGACAGCCTGCTGGTCAAGGTCACCGCCCACGCCCAAACGCCCGAGGCGGCGATTGCCCGCATGGACCGCGCCCTGCGCGAATTCCGTATCCGCGGGGTGTCCACCAACATCGCTTTTGTCGAAAACCTGCTGAAGCACCCCACGTTTCTGAACAACGAATACACCACCAAGTTCATCGACCAGACGCCCGAGCTGTTTACCTTCAGCAGCCGCCGCGACCGCGGCACCAAGGTGCTGACCTACATCGCCGACATCACCGTCAACGGCCATCCCGAGGTCAAGGACCGCCCGCTGCCGCGCGCCGGTCTGAAAGAGCCACGCGCGCCGCAGCCCCGCCGCGAGCCGCAGATGGGCACCCGCAACCTGCTGGAGCAAAAAGGCCCGCAAGCCGTGGCCGACTGGATGAAGAAGCAAAAGCAGCTCTTGATCACCGACACCACCATGCGCGACGGCCACCAGTCCCTGCTTGCCACGCGGATGCGCAGCCGCGACATGATCCGCGTGGCGCCCGCCTATGCCGCGCATATCCCGCAGCTGTTTTCAGTCGAATGCTGGGGCGGCGCGACCTTTGATGTGGCCTACCGGTTCTTGCAGGAATGCCCGTGGCAACGCCTGCGCGATCTGCGCGCCGCGATGCCGAACCTGATGACGCAGATGCTGCTGCGCGCCTCAAACGGCGTGGGATACACCAACTATCCCGACAACGTGGTGCAGGAATTCGTGCGCCAGGCCGCCAAGTCAGGCGTCGATGTGTTCCGCGTGTTCGATTCGCTCAACTGGGTGGAAAACATGCGCGTCGCGATGGATGCGGTCGTTGAATCGCACAAGGTCTGCGAAGGCTCAATCTGCTACACAGGCGATATCCTGAACCCGGACCGCGCGAAATATGACCTGAAATACTATGTCGGCATGGCGCGCGAGCTGGAGGCAGCAGGTGCGCATGTGCTGGGCCTCAAGGATATGGCCGGATTGCTGAAACCCGCCTCTGCCCGCGTGTTGATCCGCGCGCTGAAAGAGGAGGTGGGCCTGCCGATCCACTTCCACACCCACGACACCGCCGGCATCGCCTGCGCCACGATCCTTGCCGCCGCCGATGCGGGCGTCGATGCGGTCGATTGCGCGATGGATGCGCTGTCGGGCAACACGTCGCAGGCCACGCTGGGCTCCATTGTCGAGGCACTGTCGCATACCGACCGTGACACTGGCATCGACATCGGCGCAGTGCGAGAAATCTCAGACTATTGGGACAATGTGCGCGGTCACTACGCCGCGTTCGAATCGTCGATGCAGGCCCCCTCCTCCGAGGTATATCTGCACGAGATGCCCGGCGGCCAGTTCACCAACCTCAAGACGCAGGCGCGTTCCATGGGGCTGGAGGATCGCTGGCCCGAGGTGGCGCAGACCTATGCGGATGTGAACCAGATGTTCGGAGATATCGTCAAGGTCACGCCCTCCTCCAAGGTGGTGGGCGACATGGCCCTGATGATGGTGTCCCAAGGGCTGACCCGAGCCGAGGTCGAGAACCCGAACCATGATCTGTCCTTCCCCGATTCGGTGATCGACATGCTGCGCGGCAATCTGGGCCAGCCTCCCGGCGGGTTCCCTGCCGCGCTGACCGCCAAGGCGCTTAAGGGCGAAACACCGAACACCGACCGGCCCGGCGCGCAAATGCCCCCGGTCGATCTGGAAGCGACCCGTGCCGAACTGAGCGCCCTGATGGAAGGCCGCACGGTCGATGACGAGGATCTGAACGGCTATCTGATGTATCCCAAGGTATTTCTGGACTACATGGGCCGCCATCGCGTCTACGGTCCGGTCCGAGCGTTGCCGACCCGTACGTTTTTCTATGGCATGAAGCCGGGAGAAGAGATAACCGCCGAAATCGACCCGGGCAAGACGCTGGAAATCCGCCTTCAGGCCATCGGCGAGACCGGCGATGACGGCAACGTGCGCGTCTTCTTCGAGTTGAACGGCCAGCCCCGCGTCACCCGCGTTCCGAACCGCGCGGTCAAGGCAACTGCAGCCGCCCGGCCCAAGGCCGAACCGGGCAATCCATGCCATATCGGCGCCCCCATGCCCGGCGTTGTCGCCAGCGTGGCCGTAACCGTCGGCGCCGAAGTCAAAGCCAATGATTTGCTGCTCACGATAGAGGCGATGAAGATGGAAACCGGGCTTTACGCCGAACGCGACACAGTGGTCAAAGCGGTCCATGTGTCGCCCGGCGGCCAGATTGATGCCAAGGATCTGCTGATCGAACTGGAATAGTTTTCGCTCGGCCCATGCAGTGCGCCATAGCGCGTGCGCAACCGTCAAGCGACCATGGGGGCCTGACCTCCCCCATGGTCTTTTTTGCAATCAACGCAGACCTTTTAAAGAATACCTGCCACCGTGCCCTGGTCGTTACAGCTTGTGGCCCGGCATCAGCCTTGCGCCCGCCAGAGTATTTGAAGAAAGATGAAAGCCCGGCGCTGCGTCTTTTCCGCGGCGACATGCGTCGCAGCCAGTGTCGTCTGTTCGTGCATCGCGGGCGAAAGAAGGTAAATCGACGCGGCACATCTTTTTTCACGATATCTGGTGATTTACCCTTGCAGCCCACTCGGGGAGTTTGTACATCGACGTCAATCGGTGCGGGCGTAGCTCAGGGGTAGAGCATAACCTTGCCAAGGTTAGGGTCGGGCGTTCGAATCGCCTCGCCCGCTCCAATTAATTCCTGCAAACCCAGCAGGTTAGTACAGGCCGCCTTCGGGCGGCCTTTCTGTTTTTACAGCCTGAATTGCGGCCGCCCCGCAAGCACTGCGCATCGTCTGCGTGGGAAGCACGCGAGAGAGTAAGCTGGGCGCACCGGATTATCTGCATCTCGATAGAGTAATCTTCCGCAAAAACCGATAGCTACGGACAGATCAGTCCTTGCGATCTAACATGTTTCAAAGTCGCCTTTGTCCTCACAAATATAAAACTCTTAGGCTCCAGACTCATTGATTTATAACCAAAACAAGATGGTTGCTGCGAGGGCGATTGCAGACAGGAATGCTTTTGGACATCGGTCGTATCGGGTGGCTATCCGTCGCCAGTCTTTCAAGCGGCCGAACATGATCTCGATCCGGTTCCGTCGTTTGTAACGACGCTTGTCGTATTTGACGGTCTTGCCGCGCGACTTTCGTCCCGGGATGCAGGGCGTTATTCCCTTATCTACAAGGGCTTCACGGAACCAATCCGCGTCATAGCCCCGGTCTCCCAATAACCACCCGGCGGCTGGGAGACTATTCACGAGGGCTCTGGCCCCAGTATAATCGCTGACCTGGCCTGCAGTCATGAAGAACCGGATCGGCCGGCCAGTCGTGTCGGTGACGGCATGTAACTTCGTGTTCATACCACCTTTCGTCCGACCGATCAGGCGTCCACGCCCCCCTTTTTTGCCCGCAGGCTGGAAGCCGTGCGATGCGCTTTCAGATAAGTTGCACCAATCGAGATCGTATTGTTGTCGGGCGCTTCGGCAGCCAGACCTGTCATGATCCGCGCGAACACTCCCATGTCACTCCATCGTTTCCAGCGGTTATACAGGGTCTTGTGCGGGCCATACTCACGGGGTGCATCACGCCAACGCAACCCATTGCGGTTGATGAAGATAATACCACTCAGAACACGCCGGTCATCGACGCGTGGCACACCATGACTCTTCGGGAAATACGGCCGAAGCTGCGCCATCTGATCTTCGCTCAGCCAGTAAAGATTGCTCATGAAGCCCCCCTCGGTTCGGGAGCTTGAACCATGCAGTCCTGATTGCTTCAAGCAGATTAATGGGTCCAGAGCCTAGGTAAAATCACAGTCGCGCCTGATGATGCATAAAGGCAGGCAAAGGTGGTGATCGGATTGCCGCAAAGCAACGAGGCCTGCACCAGTACTCAGGGTCCGCTGAAAGGCCAGATGTGTCAGCAGGGGGTGGCTCTGCACTCTGGCGCAAGCAACCAGTTTACAGAAGTTTACGCTTCACTTCGAGCGAGCAAAAAAGAACGAGACCCAGGCGAGATCAATCAGGCGCTTGCGCAAACTCGGTCCGGTTTAACACGCACCCATACCAACGTGTTCCCGTCGCTTTTCTTGGTAAAAATACCCAAAAAATCGCTTTTCGTATTCCCACACGAACCACTGGCATTCCGGCCCGGCATGATTACATTCGACTCATGAGCATCTTTTTCCCTTTCGACAATTCCTACGCGCGGCTCGGCACCGGATTTTCCGCTGCCCAGGCGCCGGTAAAGGTTAGCGCACCGCGTCTGATTGCCATTAACCGCGCGCTTGCAGCTGATCTGAACATTGCACTTGGCGCCGATGAGGAAATGGCACAGATTTTCGGCGGCAATGCCCTGCCGGGCGGCGCCCAGCCAATTGCGCAGGCCTATGCCGGCCACCAGTTCGGCGGCTTCTCACCGCAGCTTGGAGATGGCCGCGCCGTTCTCCTCGGAGAGGTCCTTGATAAGAAAGGGCAGCGCCGTGACATCCAGCTAAAGGGCTCGGGGCCGACTCCCTTTTCGCGCAATGGCGACGGGCGCGCGTGGCTCGGGCCGGTCCTGCGTGAATATGTCCTCAGCGAAGCAATGCACGCCATGGGCATTCCCACAACACGCGCCTTGGCCGCCGTCAGCACTGGCGATGCAGTTCACCGCCAAGAGGGCGCGCTGCCGGGTGCGGTCCTGACCCGCGTTGCCGCCAGTCATCTGCGGGTCGGCACCTTCCAGTTTTTTGCCGCCCGCCAGAATATCCCTGCGCTGCGCCAACTTTACGATTACACTCGCGCTCGCCATTATCCTGAGGCGCAAAGCCCGGGTGATCTGCTGCGCGCCGTTATCGAACGACAAGCCACTCTGGTGGCCGAGTGGCTGGGAGTCGGGTTTATTCACGGCGTTATGAACACCGACAACACCGCTCTGTCAGGCGAGACGATTGATTACGGCCCCTGTGCCTTTCTGGATGTCTGGCACCCACAGACCGTCTATAGCTCTATCGATCGCAACGGGCGCTACGCCTATGATAATCAGGCGCGCATCATCGTATGGAACATGGCACAATTCGCCTCCGCGCTGATCCCGCTGATGGAGGATCAGGACAGCGCCATCACCGATTTCACCGAGGCCGTGCACGCCATGCCCGCTGTGATCGAAGCCGAATGGCTGCGTATCTTCGGCGCCAAGCTCGGGCTGGCCAACCCCTTCGAGGAGGATCGTGCGCTGATTGACGACTTGCTGCGCCTGATGCAGGAGGCCGAGGTCGATTTCACCAACACCTTCCGCGCTCTCGCACGACCCGACGCAAGCGACACCTTCGCAGAAATCGCAGGCTTTGCCGCGTGGCACGTCCGCTGGCAGGCGCGCCTTGCCCGCGAGGACAAATGGCGCGTCAGAATGAATGCAGCAAACCCGGCCTTCATCCCGCGCAATCATCGAATAGAGGAAATGATCGCCGCCGCAGTCGACGGCGATTTCAGCCCCTTCCGCCGCCTTCTGGACGTGCTGTCGCGCCCCTATACGGACCAACCCGGCGCCGCCGATCTGACACAACCGCCCGCACCCCATGAAGTCGTGCGCGCGACCTTCTGCGGCACCTGAAACACCCCATAGCGAGGCACTGAAAATCTTTCGTATCGCCACATATAACCTGCAAAAATGCGTTGGGTTGGATCTGCGCCGCCGACCCGAGAGGATCATGGCCATCATTGACGGGCTGGATGCCGATCTGGTCATCTTGCAGGAGGCCGACAAACGCCTCGGGTCCCGCCCCGCAGCGCTGCCTGGCGACATGGTGCGCGACGCGGGCTGGCAAGTGGTGCCCTTTGGCGACGAAGATGACGACGGTGTTTCGCTGGGCTGGCATGGCAATGCGATGCTGATGCGCGGTGACGTGCAACTGCTGGATACCGCGCGCATCGACCTGCCGGGGCTGGAGCCGCGCGGCGCGATCCGCGCCGATCTGATCACGCCGATCGGACCCCTGCGCGCCATCGGCGTGCATTTGGGCCTGATCCGCCGCTACCGCCAGGCGCAGCTGGCCCATATCCGCGAAGAACTGAACCGGCTGCCTGACATTCCCGCCGTACTGGCCGGAGATTTCAACGAATGGGGCACTTTTGGCACTGCGATGGGCACCGGATCACCCGGCTTGACGCTGGCCGCCACACCGCTCAGCTACCCAGCGCCGCGCCCCGTCGCGCGGCTGGACCGGATTCTGCACAGCTCTGATCTGCACGTTGCGGCAACGGGTGGAGGGGCCGCCCGTGGCGCATCCCGGATCGCGTCGGATCACCTGCCAGTCTGGGCAGACTTTGTGGCCGCCGCCCGCTAAACCATTGCCATCGGCGCGATACTTGACCATTGCTTTACCCTCGCGCGCTCCAGACGGGCGCCAAGGGGGCCTCCATGACGTTTCTGCAAATCACATCCCTGCTGATTGTATTGGCCGGTGTCTTTGGCGCCATTAATTACCTTGTCCTCAAATTGCCGTCCTCCATTGGCATCATGGTGGTCGCGCTGGCTGCATCGTTGGCATTGATGGGGCTGGACCTGTTGATGCCGACGCTCGGCATCGCGGATCAGACCCGGCACATCGTCACCGGTATCGATTTCTCGGACGCGCTGCTGGAGGGCATGCTGGGTCTGCTGCTGTTCGCGGGCGCGCTGCATGTCAAACTGTCGGACCTGCGCGCCCAATGGCTGCCCGTGGTGTTGATGGCAACAATCGGCGTTGGCCTCAGCACGCTGGTTGTCGGCGGCGCATTCAGCTGGCTCACAGGCATGCCGCTGATGATCGCGCTGGTCTTTGGCGCACTCATTTCTCCCACCGATCCGGTCGCCGTACTCGGCGTGCTGCGAGAGGCCAACCTGCCCCAATCGCTGGAGACCAAGATCGCCGGCGAATCGCTGTTCAATGACGGGGTTGGCTACGTCGTTTTCCTCGTGCTGGTCGGCCTCGCTTTTCCCGGCGGGGCGGCCCATTCGGATAACGGCGTTCTGGACGCAGCGTTGCTGTTCCTGCGCGAGGCCGGCGGCGGCGCATTGCTGGGCGTTGTCCTGGGTTGGCTGGTGTTCCGCGTCATGCGCCTGATCGACGATTACTCGCTGGAAGTGCTGCTGACGCTGGGCCTGGCCTTCGGCGGCTACGAGTTGGCCGTATACCTGCATATCTCGGCTCCGATCATGGCGGTCTGCGCCGGGCTGCTGATCGGTGACGTGGGCGCCAAACACGGAATGAGCGATGAGACGCGTCGCTACGTCGATGCCTTCTGGAAGTTGATCGACGAAATTCTGAACGCGGTGCTTTTCCTGATGATCGGGTTCGAGGTGTTCGCCGTGGCCTTCAGCGCCGACTACCTGATGGTCGGAGCGGCGTCGATCGCCATCGCGCTGCTCGGACGGCTGGTCGCCGTTGCCGTGCCCGTGGCTATCCTGCGGCCCTTCCGCGATTTCAATCCGGGGGTGGTCCGGATCATGACATGGGGCGGGCTGAAAGGCGGTATCTCGGTCGCGCTGGCGCTGAGCCTGCCGACCAGCGAATGGAGCCCGGTGATCCTGACCGCGACATACGTGATCGTCGTCTTTTCGATTATCGTGCAGGGCCTGACCGTCGCGCCACTGGCGCGCCGGGTCAGCCAGCAGCCCGACTTGCTTTAGGTTCGATCAAACACGCAAATGCCCCGCCACCTGACACGGCGGCGGGGCAAAAAACCAGCGTTTTCAGTTAATATGGAACGGCCTCAGGCCGCCTGGCTGCTACGGCCACCGCCGCTGCGCCTCCGTCGGGGTGCCTTCGCCGGGGCGCCGCCACCGCCAGGTCCGCCCTGCCCGCCGCCGGACCGGCCTGCGCCGCCACGGCCCCGACCGCGACCACCGCCGCCGCTCGGTTTTGACTTGGGATCGGGCAACTCTTCCCACGCACGCCCCGAGGCGACCGGGATCGACAGACCCATCACCTTCTGGATATCCTTCAACTCGCCCATCTCGTCAGGCGCACAGAAAGCGATGGCCGCGCCATCCTTACCCGCCCGCGCGGTACGTCCGATCCGGTGGATATAGTTTTCCGGCACGTTGGGCAGATCGAAATTGTAGACGTGCTTGACGTCAGGGATATCAAGACCGCGCGCAGCGACATCAGTCGCCACCAGCACCTTGACCGCACCGTCGCGGAATGCCTTCAGCGCGCGCTCGCGCTGGCCCTGGCTTTTGTTGCCGTGGATCGCAGCCACCTTGAAGCCGGCGCTTTCCAGCTTGCGCGCCAGCTTGTCCGACCCGTGTTTCGTCCGGCCAAAGACCAGCGCCAATTCAGCCTTGTGATCGCCCAGAAGTTCGATCAGCAGGTTCGGCTTTTCCGCCTTGGCGATGAAGTGCACCGCCTGCGTGACCTTGTCGGCAGCCTTGCCCGGAGGGCTGACCTGCACGCGCTTGGGGTTGACCAGATAGCTGCTGGCGATCTCCTCCATCTGCTTTGGCATCGTGGCCGAAAACAGCATCGTCTGACGCTCTTTGGCCAGCAACGCAGCGATTTTGCGCAGCGCATGGATAAAGCCCATGTCGAGCATCTGGTCAGCCTCGTCCAGCACCAGGAACCGCGTGGCATCCAGGCGCAGCGCGCGTCGATCAATCAGGTCCAGCAGGCGGCCCGGTGTCGCCACCAGAATATGCGTGCCCTTCTCCAGCCGCTTGATCTGCGGGCCGATCGACGATCCGCCGACAACGACGTTAATCTTCATCGGTGTGTCCATGACCAAGGGCAGCAACGTTTCGCGAATCTGGTTTGCCAGTTCGCGCGTCGGCGCAAGGATCAGACTGGTTGCCGTTTTTGGCAGAGGGCGCTCGTCCACTTCCATCATTTGCGCCAGCAGCGGCAGACCGAATGCCGCTGTCTTGCCCGTGCCGGTCTGGGCCAGCCCCATGACGTCATGGCCATTCAGCGCATGTGGGATCGCGTGGCTCTGGATCGGTGTCGGCTCGGTGATGCCCATATTGCCCAGCTTGCGGACGAGCACCGACGGAAGGCCCATTTCTTCAAACATATTAAAATTCATATCCTTTCGGACATGGGATGATCCCATGCCGCATGCGGGCGACAACAGGGCCCGCTTCGTGGTTCCGCCAAAGCCCTGACGCACAGGCTGCATTGCCCGTCGCGCCGATCCGGCGGCTGGCCCCACGCGTGATTTTGGGATCAATAGACAACACTTCAATATTCTATGGGCAACTATTTGGCGGCCCGGCTGCTCACGCGGCAGGAAGTGTCGGTTGATGCGCATATGACGTCTATGCCTAGGCAAGTCAACCTTTGCCGCCTAGATACCCCTGTGTTTTGCGATACCCTGCGCTAAGGTGGCTGCGACTCGACCCACCGGGAGGCCGCCATGAACAAACGTAATTTCCGCCGCACGCATCTGGGCGATCACAAGCTCGACCCCACGACGCAGATGACCGCCTATGGCTATGATCCGGCGCTCAGCGAAGGGTCGGTCAAGCCGCCGGTGTTCCTGACCTCGACATTCGCGTTTGAGACAGCGGAACAGGGCGCCGATTTCTTTGACGTCGTCGCAGGACGCGCCCCCGCGCCCGAGGGGATGGGCGCCGGCGGTCTGGTCTATAGCCGCTTCAACAACCCCAATGTCGAGATCGTCGAGGACCGTTTGGCGCTTTATGATGGCGGAGAGGCGGCGCTGGTGACGGCGTCCGGCATGGCGGCGATCAGTGCGGTCGCGCTCAGCTATCTGCGGCCGGGCGATGCTTACGTTCACTACACACCGCTTTACGGCGGCAGTGCGACGCTCTTTGCCAAGGTGCTGGCGGAGTGGGACTTGCACCCGTTTCCATTCACCGATGGGCTGTCGCCCGATGATCTGACGCAGGCGCTAAGCGATGCGAGGGCCAAAGGCCCGGTCAAGATTGTCTATATCGAAACGCCGGCGAATCCAACGAACGCGGTGATCGACCTGGCTATGGTGCGCCGCGCGGTCGATGAATGGGCGGCCGCACAAGGTGCCGATACCCCCATAATCGTCTGCGACAACACCATGCTGGGCCCGGTTTTTCAAAAACCCTTGGCGCATGGCATCGACATCTGCGTCTATTCGCTGACCAAATATGTCGGCGGTCACTCCGATCTGGTGGCGGGAGGCATTACCGGATCCAAGGCGGCGCTGAAGCCGATCCGCGCCACGCGCTCGGCGTTTGGCTTTCAGTTGGATCCGCATTCGGCGTGGATGATCTCCCGCTCGATGGAGACGTTGGCCTTGCGCATGGAACGGGCCGCGAATTCGGGGCGCGAGGTGGCCAAATGGCTGGCGGAAAACGATATAATTCCCTGCACTGTCCTGCATCCCGAACACAGCACAGGCGCCGCCCGCGCCGTCCATGACGCGCAATGCACCGGGCCGGGATCCACCTTCAGCTTTGTCGTGGCAGATGACCGCGCTTTGGCGTTCCGCATCCTCAACGCTCTGGCGATCTTCAAGCTTGCCGTGTCGCTGGGAGGAACCGAATCGCTGGTCTGCCACCCGGCGTCCACCACTCATTCGGGTGTGCCGCCCGAGGCACGAGCGCTGGCAGGCGTCAGCGAAGGGTTGATTCGCCTGTCTGTCGGGCTGGAACATCCTGCCGATCTGATCGTCGCGCTTGACCGCGCCTTTCGCGCGGCGGCCGGATAAAATAAGCATCGGCGGTGGAACTCCGCCGTCCGCCGCATTAAGCAGACGACGACCGCCATGACGGACAGACCAATGCCCAACACCATAACAGACCGCTGCGAGGCGCGCGGCCTGCGCATGACAGGCCAAAGGCGGATCATTGCCTCGGTTCTGGAGGACTCCGACGACCATCCGGATGTCGACGAATTGTATGCGCGCGCGTCGTCGCGCGATCCCAAGATTTCGATTGCGACAGTCTACCGAACGGTCAAACTGTTTGAAGAAACAGGTATTTTGGACAAGGTCGACTTTGGCGATGGCCGCGCGCGATATGAAGACGCCCAGCGCGATCATCATGATCACCTGATCGACCTCGACACCGGCGATGTGATCGAGTTTTTCGATCCCGAGATCGAACGCCTGCAGGAAAAGATCGCGGCACGTTTGGGCTATCGCCTGAAAGGTCACAAGATGGAACTTTACGGCAAGCCGCTGAAGAAAAAGTAAACGTCAGAGCGTTTCGCCCCCCGTTACATCATGCCCGTAGATCCAGTCGAATTGGCGCATCATACGTCCCGGTGCAACCGCCCCGCCCAACCGTAGAGCTGTATGAGCTGCAAGGCGCAACGGCTTGGAACTGATATGATATTTCCATGCGTTCCTGCTGGCCGCCTCGACCACACGCGTCGCCCTTCCAATACGCTGGCCCTGATATGCGGCAAGGCCTGTCGCCATGTCAGGCGCCTTTGCCACAGCGGCGGCCAGAACCCACGCATCCTCCAGCGCCAAAGAGGCACCCTGCGCCATGAATGGTAGCGTCGGGTGCGCCGCATCGCCCAACAGCGCATAGCGGCCTTGGGTCCAGACCGGCGCCACAGGGTGCCGGAAAAGGCCCCATTTGCCGACATTCCTTACGCGTTTCAGTTTCTCCTGAACCGCCGCACCGAAATCAGCAAACCTGGCGCGCAGATCATCCGGATCGCCTGCCGCGCTCCAGCTTTCTTCGGCCCAGGCGCTACGTTCCTCGACGGCGACAAGGTTAAGCCAGTCTCCTCCGCGCACCGGATAGCTGACCAGATGGCGGCGCGGCGCCATGTAAACGCGCGCCTCGTCCCTGCGGCTGCCGTCATGCGGCACGACAGCGCGCCACGCCACTTGCCGGGTGAAGAACGGCGCCAGCGTTCCGTTCAGTTGGGGCCTCAAAACCGAATGCAGCCCATCCGCGCCAATCACCAGATCCGCCTTCAGTCCGGCCAGGTCTTCCACCCGCTGGCCAAGACGGATCCGCACGCCGGAATCGATAGCGCCGGCATGCAAAAGCTCAATCAAATCGGCCCGATGCAGAAACCAGTAGTCGCGGCTTTCCAGCCGTCTGAGATCCAGCCGCAGCACCGGCCCGCTACGATAATCATGCAGCGCGACCGTCCCGGCCCTGTCGCCTGCATCCTCGACCGCGCGCGAAAGGCCAAGACCTCGCAACACTGCAAAGCCGTTGGGACTGATCTGTAGACCTGCGCCAACTTCGGTGATCTCGCTTGCCTGCTCATAGACGGTCACCCCTGCGCCGCGCAATGCAAAGGCCCGCGCAACCGCAAGACCGCCGATTCCGGCGCCGATCACGGCGATCTCAACTGTTTTTAGATCCATAACCTAAAAGTCCTACGAAAATCGCCGGAGCGATAGCCCCGGCGTTCTGTAATCTGGCAAAGGCAGGCGCGCTCAATCGTCGCGGTGAACCTTTTCGCGGCGCTCGTGACGCTCCTGCGCCTCAAGCGTCATGGTTGCGATGGGGCGCGCGTCCAGCCGTTTCAGGCTGATCTGATCGCCGGTCATCTGGCAATAACCAAATTCGCCCTCATCAATCCGGCGCAGCGCCTGATCGATCTTCGCCACCAGCTTGCGCTGGCGATCGCGGGTACGCAGCTCCAGCGAGCGGTCGGTTTCCTCGCTGGCGCGGTCGGCGACGTCGGGAATGGCGCGTGTGCCATCCTGAAGCGCCTCGATCGTGTCGCGGCTGCCGGCCAGCAGATCCTCCCGCCAGTTATGAAGCTTGCGCCGGAAATACTCCTTCTGGCGCTCATTCATGAAGGGTTCATCTTCGACGGGCTGGTAATCGTCGGGCAGGAAAACTTCGGATTTCAAGCGTTGATCCTCTTTATCTTCAAGGTCCAAGGCGTCAGGATGCTGTATCATCTGGCTCCCCTTTCGGGCTGCATCTACTGCAATAGGTCCGCTTTGTCACGAACCAATTACACTGCATTGATGTGTCGGGCTGCGCGCATTATCATGGGCCAACTCCCAAATGAGCTTTGGCGCAAAAAGGACTGAAACCTCTATGAAATTCGAAGGTACCGACAGTTATGTCGCCCCTCGCGACCTGACAGTCGCAGTGAACGCTGCCGTCACGCTGGAGCGCCCCTTGCTGGTCAAGGGCGAGCCGGGGACCGGCAAAACCGAACTGGCCCGGCAGATCGCCGCGGCGCTGGATCTGCCGATGATCGAGTGGAACGTAAAATCCACGACTCGGGCGCAGCAAGGGCTGTATGAATACGACGCCGTGTCGCGCCTGCGCGACAGCCAGCTGGGCGATGCGCGCGTGCATGACATCTCAAACTACATCCGCCCCGGCAAGCTGTGGCAGGCCTTCGCGGCAGAGGGGCGCGTGGTCCTGCTGATTGACGAAATCGACAAGGCCGATATCGAATTTCCCAACGATCTGCTCCAAGAGCTTGATCGGATGGAATTCCACGTCTACGAGACGGGCGAGACGATCCGCGCGGTGCAGCGCCCTATCGTTATCATCACCTCGAACAACGAAAAGGAACTGCCTGACGCTTTCCTGCGGCGGTGCTTTTTCCACTATATCCAGTTTCCCGACATGGACACGATGCGCCGCATCGTCGAAGTGCATCACCCCGGCATCAAAGATGCGTTACTGACCACCGCGCTGACACAGTTCTACGAATTGCGCGGCCAACAGGGGCTGAAGAAAAAACCGTCAACCTCCGAGGTTCTGGACTGGCTGAAACTGCTGCTGGCCGAGGACCTGACTGCATCTGACCTGAAAAAGGATGGTGCGAATGCACTGCCACGATTGCATGGCGCGCTCCTGAAGAACGAACAGGATGTGCATCTGTTCGAGCGTCTGGCGTTCATGGCGCGGCGCGAGCGGTGAGTGCGGCGGACGGCGCTGCCGGACCTCGCCGCGATATACAGCATCAGGACATTCGCGGCGCCCGCCCTCTTGTGCGCCACGCCGCGCCAACGGCGACATGGCCCGAGAGTTCCGGGATTTGTCGGTGAAGGTGGAAACGGGCCGCCACCTGCCGGTTCTGACGCTCTTTTGTCGCCCATCTCCGTACAGATCACCGGCGCGCCGCCGCGCACGCAACAAGCTGACCCCAGCCGCGCCGAGATCCGCCGTGACCTTGCCGCAAGCCGTCTGTGTCGTCGTATCCAATGTTTCGCAGATCAGCGACGCCCCCTCGGCCAAGCGCAGCAGCATGACTGCCTGAAGCGGGCTCAAGACCCAGACTAAGGTGGCAATTCCGCCCCTTACAACACCAACACCCAAGAGGTCAGCGATTGCCTTCACAAGGAACTGGCACACCCGTTGGGACAGATCAACGAAGTGTACAGACGGCCCGATCACGTGTTAAATAAGAGCGGTTTCCACACTATACTGACTGGCTTCAACATGTTGATCCAGCGCACCTAACAAGCGCCTGAACCGCGGTCGTGCATGTGTCGGCGCGCTACTCGGCCTTTAAATCTCGATAGTCGCTCGCTATGAAACCGCAGCCATTCTGACGCAGCTCACGATGCTTTGGGCCGAATACCTAAATATATCTGGCCGCGCATCCGAGGCGCGGCAGGTGCGTATGGACAGCCTCGGCTGGGCGCGGTACGGATATGGCGCAGCTTGGGCCGTGCGGGCAAAACTGCGCGAGATATCAAACCTCAACCCGCTCAAGGGTAGAAACGGGTAGCAAATGACCATTCTCATCGCGGCATTGATCGGTGCCACTCTCGGCGGCTTTCTCGCCTACCGCCGCAAGGGGCGCCGCGCCGATATCGCACAATATGCCGCCGTATTTGCACTGATCTTCACGCTGGTCTGGGTGTTTGCGCTAATCCTGATCACGCGCGCGGCCACCTGAGCGGCTGATGTTTCTTCCCTTCTTCCACCACCTGCGCGACGCCGGCCTGCCCGTGTCCTTGCGCGAATACCTGACGTTTCTTGAGGCGGTCGGCGCGAACCTTGTCACCTACGACACCGAAGGCTTCTACTACCTTGCCCGCACCGCCATGGTCAAAGACGAGCGGCTGATCGACCGTTTCGACCGCGCCTTCGCCACCGCCTTTGCCGGGATCGAGGCGATTACGCCCGCCGATGTGCTGAACGCCGTCGACCTGCCCGAAGACTGGCTGCGCAAAATGGCCGAAAAGCACCTGACCCCCGAAGAGCAGGCCGAAATCGCCTCGCTCGGCGGGTTCGAGCAGTTGATGGAGGCGCTCAAACAGCGCCTGAAGGAACAGCAAGGCCGCCACCAGGGCGGCAACAAATGGATCGGCACGGGCGGCACCTCGCCCTTCGGCGCCTATGGCTACAATCCCGAAGGCGTGCGCATCGGCCAGGACAAATCCCGCCACCAGCGCGCGGTCAAGGTCTGGGACAAGCGCGAATTTGCCAATCTCGCGGGCGATGTCGAACTGGGCACACGCAACATCAAGATGGCCCTGCGCCGCCTGCGCCAATGGGCCCGCGACGGCGGCGAAGAGCAACTGGACCTGCCCGGCACAATCCGCGCCACCGCGCAAAGGGGCTATCTCGACGTTCAGACGCAGGCCGAGCGGCGCAATGGCGCCAAGGTGCTGTTGTTTCTCGATGTCGGTGGCTCGATGGATGCCCATATACAGCTGGTCGAGGAACTGTTTTCAGCCGCGCGCTCCGAATTCCGCCATCTGGAACATTTCTACTTTCACAATTGCCTCTACGAGGGCGTCTGGCGCGACAACCGCCGCCGGTGGAGCGAAAAGACCCCGACCTGGGACATCCTTAATACCTACGGCTCCGACTACCGCTGCATCTTTGTCGGCGACGCCGCCATGTCCCCATACGAGATCGCCTATATCGGCGGCGCCAATGAACACTGGAACGAAGAGGCCGGCCAAACATGGCTGGAGCGCGCCCGCGCGCAATGGCCCCTGAACCTGTGGATCAACCCGGTTCCCGAAAAATACTGGCCCTACACCCAGTCGACCCAGATGATCGGTCAGATTTTCGAGGGCCGCATGGTGCCGATGACGCTCGACGGCCTCGACGGCGGCATGCGCAACCTCAGCCGATAACGCGCCGCACCCCTCTTTCTTTTTGCCTTAAATATCCCCGCGCGGAGCGCTCCCGCACTCTCACTCAGCGCCGTCCTCGGTAACAATGCGCCACTCCCGCAACTCTTCCTCAACCAGCACATAAATCTCCTCCGGCGGCGTTGCCAGGGCCGGTCGCATCAGCCGGACGTCAATCCCCATATCGTCCAGAAATTCCATCACATCACCCTGCCCAGCCTGAATGTCGGACACCGCCATAAACGCCGGCAGCACGGTGTTCTTGCCAAAATAATGCTGATGCACTCCCACCTGCGCACCCTCGCCCACGGCGCGCAGCACTCCCCCGGCCAGAACATAGGGACAGGCGGAAAAGCAGATGTCGCCCGCCTCAACTTCCGTATTCAGCCCCGTCTCACGTAGTACGCGCCCAATCGCCAGCGCATCGCGGATCGATCCGCCAGGGCTGTTGATCGCCGCGCGCAGCAGGCCATCGTCGGCCTCCAACTGCTTGGCAAATCGCAGATCATCGCCCGGCGCAATCTCTCCGGTCAGGTACAGAGTGTCGCCCGTCCGCAGAAACTCCAGCCGCGTTGGCATATCGCCACTGTTGCGATAGGGCCGCTCCGGCGCACCCGGTGCGCGCGGCGGCAGCGGTGTGTCGCGCGGCGCATAGCGGCGGGTCTGATCGCCCGGCGCCACGGGGTTGTCGACGCCTGGCGCATTGGACGGCCACTCCAAACGGGGCAGCGCACCCAGCACGTCCGACCCCGCCAAAAGCCCGGCCATAACCAGTTGCGTTCCCAGCACCGCGTAAAGAACGCGCCGTGCGTCCCATCCCTTGGGCGCGTCGCTCATGCTCTTGTATCCGGGTCGTTGGGCTGCTCTGCTTCGGCCACCGGACCGGGGCGGCGCACCTCGTCCATTTCATGCAAAACCGTCATCGCTGCGCGCAGTTCGGACAGGGTCAGCGTCTGCTCGATCCCGACCCCTTCGCGCCCCGACCTTATGGCCGCTTGTGTCACCATCAGGATGAACACCAGCACGCCCGGCAGCAGATCTATCGCGATGGCCCCCGCCCATGACGGCGCGAAATTCCCGGCATAGCGGATCACCGCATCGGCGGTCGAAATCGGTGTATAAGTCGTATCGCTCGGCGGCGGCATCGCCACCACCGCATCGGCCGCGCTGCGCAACGTCGTGGCGCGCTGGCCGAGCACCTCCAGCACCGATGTGATCGTGCTTTGCTGATCGCCGCGTGCGGCATCGCTACGCCCGTCCAATTCCGGCAGCACCACCGACGCGGCCAGATCCTGCGCCGCGCGCGACACCAGCGGCGCGACCGACAACTGGCGCAACTGTGCAATCAACCCGGCCAACCGTACCGCCTCTTCCGAGAACTGGACCGAGCGCGGCTCGACCGGCCCCGGCTCGACCGTCAGGGCGCGCATGCGCGACAAGGTCGCATTCCCCTCGGCAAAGGCCGCATCGACCAGCGGCTGCTGCGTCGCTATCTGCGCCTCCAGCCCGCGCAGCTCGTCCGATTTCTGGCTGAGCACGCGAAACACCGCGCCCCGGCCGGCAAGGCCCGAAAGCCCGCCATCGGCCTCTTGCGCGCCCAGATCCTCAAAAGACTGGCGCACGCGCGCCACGTCCCTCTCCAGCCCCTGCGCCGACACGGCGATCAGGTTGGCCTGCTCCAATGATCCCTGATATTCCTGCACCGTCCGCGCCAGATGCTGCTCGACCGCTGCCGACCCGGCCAGCGCGGCAGCGTTCAGCCATGACGACATGGCAATTATCGCCAGCGATCCGATCCCCATCGAAACGTAAAGGCCAATCCGCGCGCCGGTACTGCGCACCGCCGGCAAAAGCCGCATGAGATAGGACCAAAAGACGAAAATCCCAACCGACACCGCGATCGAGTAGGACGCAGCAGCGAAAAAGCTGAGCGCGCCATTGTCGTCCAGCAGGGACGACACCCCCAGATAGGTATAGATCCCCGACGCCGTCGCCAGCACCCCCAGCGCCGCGCCGGTGATCCCGTCCAGCCAGCGCACATGGCCCTCCAGCTCGGCGGCATAGCGTACGCCTTGCGCCTCGGCCCGGGTGATGTGTACCTCGCGTTTGGTCATGTGCTGCCTCTATCCCTGATGTTCGCCCCTATATGGGGCCTTGGCAGGCAATGGCAAAGCACGCCTGCGTCAGGACCGAAACAGCAGTCCCGGCCCCGAGCCTGCCGCATCCGCTCCGGCCTGCCGCAGCATATGCCAGATCAGCGCCTGATTGAACGCCACCACCGGTAGCGCGGTAATCGCTTCGACCTCGTCCAGAATCGCAGATGTCTGCAAATTCGTGCAGCTGGCAAACAGCGCCTCTGCCCCCGACGCCTTGGCCGCCTGCAGCAGTGCCGCGCGCGTCGAGGCTGGATCAATCCGCGCCACGCGGCGGTCGTCGCGCTCCGCAAAGCTGCTCTCGTGCGCGATCTCAATCCCTTTTTCGGCCAGCAGCGCGCGCATCTGCGCGGGCGCGCCGGGCAGGTAGGGCGCGACCAGGCCGACCTGACGCGCGCCAGATGCACCAATGCGGCCACGACAGCGCTGGTTGGATCACTTACTGCGACGGCGGCGTGTAGCGGCGGATCTGCTCGACCACTCGGGCGGCCCCAATAACGGTTCTGCCAGACGTGCAGGTGCTACTGACCACGTCCAGCTCCGCAGAAGGCAACGTAGCCACCACCGGCATGGCGGCATCCATCTGCGCCAGCATTGCGGGCGTCTCGTCCGTCGACAGCACGATTAGCCCCAGCCGCGCGCCGCCCCCGGCGCCGTTATTCAGACCACAGTCCATCACCCCTCCCCCGGTGTGCTGAGCGTACCGCCAGACACTCCCGCCCGCACGCCCGTCGTACTGGCGCAAGACGTGGGCAATCCCCGTGCCACGCGCACCGCCAGATAGCCAAACGCCTGCGCCTCCAGCATATCACCGTCCAGTCCCACATCCTCGACCGGCACCACGTCGCAATCCAGCGCCGCGCGCAGCATGTCCATCATCACCGGATTATGCCGGCCGCCACCCGTCACCAGCAGGCGTTCAGGCGGCTCCGGGCAATGTTCCATCCCCCGCAACACACCAGCAGCAGACATGGCCGTCAGCGTGGCGGCGGCATCGGCATCGCTCAGCTCGCTAACCAGCCCGATCATGTCGGCAAAGGCGTCCCGGTCCAGCGACTTTGGCGGCATCTTCAGGAAATACGGCTCGTCCAGAAACAGCTCCAGCGCGCCCTCGGCCACCTCGCCCGCACGCGCCAGCCTGCCACCCTCGTCATAGGGCAGACCGCGCCGCGCCATCATCAGATCATTGATCGGCGCATTGGCCGGCCCGGTGTCAAACGCGATCAGCGCGCCGTCATCCTCCGGTCGCCGCGCGCTGGGATCAACCCATGTCAGATTGCCAACGCCCCCCAGATTGAGAAACGCCAAAGGCGCATCCGCCTCGACATATTTCGCACAAGCAAAATGAAAAAACGGCGCCAGCGGCGCGCCCTGCCCGCCCAGCCGCACGTCTGCGCTGCGGAAATCCCACACCACCGGCAGCCCCAGCGCTTCGGCCAGCGCCGCGCCGTCGCCCAATTGATGCGTACCGCGCCCATGCGGATCATGCGCCAGTGTCTGGCCGTGAAAGCCGACCAGCTCGGCACCGTCAAAGCCGCTCAAGCCCTCAATATGCGCCTGCATCACAATGCGCTCCGCCGCATCCAGATCATCGCCCGGCCAGCGCCCCAGCGCGGCGGTCAGAACCGCCTGCTCATCAGCGCTGTAGGCCCGGTATCGGCTGGCACCAAAGCCGAAAATCGCCTCGCCATCCGTGTCGATCATCGCCGCATCGACCCCGTCCAGTGACGTGCCCGACATCGCCCCCAAGGCCCATAGCCGCCCCGCTTTCAACATGGCCTTTTCCTTTGCATGATGCGCCCCTATACATGCCGCGCAAACCAGACCGGGACAAGCACCATGACCTATCACCCCAAATCAGATTTCCTCCGCGTGATGATCGAGCGCGGCTATCTGGCCGACTGCACCGATATGCAGGCGCTGGACGATGCTATGATGGCGGGCGTGGTGCCAACCTATATCGGCTATGATGCGACCGCGAAATCGCTGCATATCGGCCATCTGCTGAACATCATGATGCTACGCTGGCTGCAAAAGACCGGGCACAAGCCGATCACCCTGATGGGCGGCGGCACGACCAAAGTGGGTGATCCCAGCTTTCGCTCGGACGAGCGGCCTTTGCTGACGCCCGAGGTTATCGACGAGAATATCGACGGCATGCAACAGGTCTTTGCCCAATACCTGACCTACGGGGACGGCGCGACCGATGCGATGATGGTCAACAACGCCGAATGGCTGGACGGGCTGAACTACCTCGATTTCCTGCGCGATATCGGGCGGCATTTCTCAGTCAACCGGATGCTGTCGTTCGAGTCGGTCAAATCGCGGCTGGACCGCGAGCAATCGCTGTCCTTCCTCGAATTCAACTACATGATTCTGCAAGCCTATGATTTTCTTGAGCTAAACCGACGCTACGGCTGTGCGCTGCAAATGGGTGGCTCGGATCAATGGGGCAATATCGTCAACGGAATCGACCTGACGCGCCGGGTGATCGACGGGCAAGTCTTTGGCCTGACCTCGCCGCTCCTGACCACCTCGGACGGGCGCAAAATGGGCAAATCCGCAGATGGCGCAATCTGGCTGAACGGCGAAATGTGCAGCCCCTATACCTTCTGGCAATTCTGGCGCAACACAACGGACGCCGATACCGGGCGCTTCCTGAAGCTGTATACCGAACTGCCCGTTGAAGAATGCGAGCGGCTTGGCGCCCTCGGTGGCGCGGAAATAAATGAGGCTAAGATTATTTTGGCTAACGAAGTCACACGCCTGCTGCATGGAGTTGATGCAGCAGAGGCCGCAGAAGCGACCGCGCGCGAAGTGTTTGAAAAGGGCGGCGTTGGCGATGATCTGCCTACCCTGACGCTGGACCCAGCGGAGGTGACAAACGGTATTTCCATCGTCCAGCTCATTGTGCGCGCTGGGCTGGCCAAGTCGGGCAAGGACGCCAAACGCCTGATATCCGAGAACGGCGCGCGTCTGAATGATGCTCCGCTGGAGGATGCCGGCCTGATGATCGACGCGGCCGCGCTGGCCCAGCCGATCAAGCTCAGCGCCGGCAAAAAGCGCCACGCTCTCATCCGCCTGGCCTGAATGCGCCGCGCCCGCTGTGCCGGGCGCGGCTCCTCCATTCTTCTTGCCTGAAATATCCCCGCCGGAGGCTCCGCCACTTAAGGGGCGTGCCAACAGATCAGGCGCGCGGAACGACAATCACGTCGGCCTCTGTCACAATCATGTCCAGTGGCTGGTCAGTTTGCTCCAACGGCAGGCTGGTTGCCTCTTGCGCGGAATAGGCAAACCCGATGGCAAGTGTCGCGCCACCTGCCCGCAGCCCTTCCAAGGTGCGGTCGTAAAACCCGCCGCCGTAGCCCAGCCTCCCGCCGACACGGTCAAAGGCGACCAGCGGCACGATCAGAATTTCCGGCGTGACGAAGTCATCCACCTCTGGGATACGAGCCCCAAACGGGCCATCCCTCATGGCGCATCCCGGCGTCCAGCGCGAAAATTTCAGCGCCTGCCCTTCGCCCATGATAACCGGCACGCAGACCGGGCCATGCGCCGCTGCCTCTGCCATCGCAGGCAGTGGGTCAATCTCTGTCCGGATGGGCATGTACCCCGCGACGACGGCGCCGCGATACCCGGCCAGAACCTCGCTCAGTCGGCCGGCTGGTGCCCCGTCATTCGCTTCATGCGCCGCCCTGCGGCGGACGAATGCGGCCTTGCGCGCCGCCGCCTTGATTTCACTCAGCCCGGTCACAACAAGAACACCGCAGCGAGGCCCAGAAACGCAAGGAACCCTACGACGTCCGTCACGGTGGTCACAAACGCGCCCGACGCAAGCGCGGGATCAACGCCGATCTTTTCCAGCACAACCGGAATACCCGTTCCGGCAAATCCGGCGATAACGAGGTTGATCACCATTGCCGCGCCTATGACATACCCAAGCGCCGGACTGCCGAACCACACCACTCCGATGGCGCCCATGACCACTGCAAAGATAACGCCGTTGATCAGACCCACCATCACCTCGCGCCGGATCACGCGCCAAACGTTTGACCCGGTCAAATCGCGCGTTGCGATCGAGCGGACAGACACGGTCAGGCTCTGCGTGCCCGCATTGCCGCCCATCGACGCGACAATCGGCATCAGGACGGCCAGCGCCACGAATTGTGAAATCGTCGCTTCGAACTGTGCGATTACAAGCGACGCCAGGATCGCCGTCAGAAGGTTCACGGCGAGCCAGGGAAAGCGCTGCTTAGTCGTTTCAAAGAAATTGTCGTTCAAACCACCTTCGCCGACACCGGCAAGGCGCAGGATGTCTTCTTCGTGTTCTTCATCCAGCACGGCCATCGCGTCGTCAATGGTGATTACTCCCACCAAACGGTCGTTTTCATCGACCACAGGCGCCGAAATCAGGTGGTACTGGTTGAACGCATAGGCCACATCGCCCTCGTCCTGCGCCACGGGGATGACGTGAAACGTGTCCTCGACCAGCGAGGTCAGCATGACTTCGCGGCGCGCCGACATCAGCTTGCCCAACGTGACATTCCCAATCGGGCGCAGTTTCGGGTCGACCAGCATGATATGGTAGAACTGCTCGGGCAGTTCTTGCTGATTACGCATATAATCAATGGCTTCGCCGACATTCCAGTGCTCGGGTGCCATCACGAATTCGCGCTGCATCAGGCGTCCGGCGGAGTATTCGGGATATGACAGCGACTGGCGTACCGCGACGCGGTCGCTATCCTCCAGTACCTCCAGAATGGCGTCCTGCTCGTGGTCTTCCAGATCCTCGATCAGATCAACCACATCGTCGCTGTCCAGCTCGCGCACGGCCTCGGCCAGAACTTCGGGATTGAGGTAGCGCAGCACCTCTTCGCGGATCGAATCCTGTAGCTCGGACAGGATTTCACCGTCGAATTCATCTCCGTACAGCTCGATCAGGCGGCGCCGGTCAAAGGCGTCGATCTGCTCCAGAAGGTCGGCGATGTCGGCGGCATGCAGCGGCTCTAGCTCGGCAATCAGCTCGGCGCGGTTGTCATTGTCAACCGCGTGGATGATGCGCGCGACCGCCTGGCGGTCCAGATCATATGCATCCTCGCGCTCAGCCTCGGGGGCGGCAGCGTCCGGGGTCTGGTCCTGGTCGTTCATCTGCTCTCCCGCGCTTTGCGCTTATTTACCTTGCGCAGGTTTACGCAATGGACGTGTCAAAAACAACGTATTGCACAGAGCGGCGCGTTGAAAACAGCGTGATCAACACGCCCTCGCCTGCGGCGTCCTTTGCCCTAGGTAGCCAGACACGCCCGGTCAAGAGGAGAGCCGACACATGACCCCCGAAAACCCGCCAGCTGCCGCACGCCACCTGCGCGCCGCCATCGCCGCGATCGAGGCCGAGTTCGGCGCCGAGTATGCCGCAAAACACCCCGAGCTGGTCGCGGCGCTGGTGCAATCGGCCACGATTGAGGCGGCGGTCAGCACCGGCCATAGCGCCCATCAGGAGGCCCTGGGGCTGGCGCAGAGCCTTACGGCGCAAATCTGCGAAACCTTGTTGCGGCTGAAACCTAAATTTTTCGGCGGATAGGGCCTTTTGTCCAGCGCACCACTCAGCAACCGGGTCGGCCCAGCATCATCACCCAGATATCGCCTTGGCGCACCAGTGCAAATTCGCGGGCGCCTTCGCTGAGTATATTGCGCCGGTGACCGGTAGAATTCATCCATCCGTTCAGAACGTCATTCACGCTGGTTTGCCCCCGCGCGATATTTTCCGCGATAAAACAAAACCCATACCCCACGGCGCGCGCACGGTCACCGATTCCCGACCCGTTCGAGCCGGTGTGGCTGAAGAATCCGTTCTGGGCCATGTCGCGCGCATGACCTGCCGCCGCGCGGGTCAGGGCCGCGCTGATGCCCAGCGGCTCCAGCCCGGCATTGGCGCGCAATGCGTTGGTCTGCCCTTTCGCGGCGCCGCTCACGTCCTGCGCAATCGCCGCTGCGGCAGTCAGGCACAGGGCAAGGCAAAAGGCTAGGAAGATGCGCATCATCGTGTCTCCAGTAAGGGCCGGTTTTTGCAAGATAACGGGCGGCGAAGTGTCGGGCCAGCCCATTTCGGGCGCCCGCGCGTGTCTGCATTTTGACACTCAGTCCACCCGGGCCAAAATTTCGAGCGCCGCGTCATGCTGCATCTGTCCGGCCGCCGCAACGATACGCCCCCCCGCCGTGGCAGGTCCGCCGCGCCAGTCGGTGACGATACCGCCTGCAGCCTCAATCACCGCGATTGGTGCGCAAATGTCGTAAGCGTTCAGCCCGGCCTCGATCACCAGATCGACCTGCCCCATGGCCAGCAAGGCATAGGCGTAACAGTCACAACCATAGCGCACAATCCGAGCCTGATTTGCGATCCGGGCAAAGGCCGCGCCCTCGGCCGGCGTGCCAACAGCGGGGAAGGTCGTCATCACGGTGGCCGCATTCAGGGCGCGATCACCGCGTGTCTTGAGCGTTCGCAGTCCCATAGGTCCTGACATCCGCGCGCGGCCCAAGCCGCCCTCGAATCGCTCCGCAATATAGGGCTGGTCAATCAGTCCATAAACTGGCCCCACTGGATCAGCGGCAGCAATCAGTACGCCCCATGTCGGCGTGCCTGCAATAAAGCCGCGCGTTCCGTCGATGGGGTCCAGCACCCAGGTCAGCCCACTGGCACCGTCCGTGTTGCCAAACTCTTCGCCCAAAACACCGTCGTCCGGGCGTCGTCGGGTCAGGATATCCCGCATTGCCCGCTCCGCCGCGCGGTCGGCGACAGTCACGGGATCAAACCGCCCCTCGCTCAGGGCGCCGGGGACGAATTTGTTCTCGGTCGCTACATCAGTCACACGGAAATGGGGCAAAATCGCCGCCCGCGCCGCATCCGCCAGACAATGAGCAACATCAATAATGTCGCGCGCATCGTCGGGGCGTGTCCGATCTGTGGATATCATGGCAAAGACCTTCGCGCAGAAATTATGCGCCCTGACTAGGCCCCACCGGAACTTAACTCAAGCCTGCTACACGCCATGTCAGCCACAGCATGTAGCGCGTTTGGTCAGGCAACGTCACTCAGCACGCGGGCCAGATCAAACAGGCGGCGGCGCTGGTTTTCGGGGATGGCGTAATAGGACCGCACCAGATCAAGTGCTTCCTTGTCACCCAGAATATCGGCTGCGCTGCCTTTGACCGCCGGCGCGCCTGTGTCCGCAGCATCCTGTGCGGCTTCTATCCCTTCAAAGAAAAACGCGACGTCCACGCCCATTGCCGCCGCAATATCCCACAGCCGCGACGCGCTGACGCGGTTAGCGCCCGTTTCATACTTTTGAATTTGCTGGAATTTGATCCCGACACTTTCAGCCAGTTGCTGCTGCGTCATTCCAGCCAGCCATCGCCGGTGCCTGATGCGTTTTCCCACATGAATGTCGACGAGATGGGGCATGTTCTGATCCTTTTTCCGGCGGGTTATACCATGCAGCGCAGGATCCACTCTCCCGCCGCGGCCCTGCACATCCACCATAAATACACATGGAGGCGTGCGGCACAGATTAACACCAGAGCGAAGTTTTTCAACAAGTAATGCATCTGCCGGGCTGATTGTTTGCGTAAAGTTCAATTTAAACGGGTGACACGATGAGATTTCCAAGCATATGGCTGCGGAAATTGACAGCGCCGTGCGCCTTAGGCAGGGTGCGAACAGGCGGCACACGTGCCGTTTCATCGCTCTTTGCAATAGTCACAACAGGCTCATAAAAACCATGACCATGCGCGCCCTACGCCTGACCTCGCACGACGCGCCACCGGTGCTGACGAAGCACCCTGTGCCCGCCCCGGCGCCCGGACAAATTCGCGTGCGAATCCATGCCTGCGGTCTGAATTTCGCCGATCTTTTGATGATCAAGGGCAGTTACCAGGATACACCCGCTCTCCCCTTTACCTTGGGAATGGAGGTTGCCGGCATCGTCGATGCGCTTGGGCCCGGGGTAGAGAGGCCCGCCATCGGAGCGCGCGTTGCCGTATATGGTGGCCAGGGCGGGCTAGCGGAATACGGCTGTTTTGACGCAGATCGCGCGCTGCCCCTGCCCGATGGCCTCACATTCGAGGCCGGCGCCGCATTTCAAATTGCGTATGGCACCTCGCACCTGGCGCTGGCGCATCGCGCGCGGCTCCTCCCCGGTGAGACGCTTTTGGTGCTGGGTGCGGCAGGCGGCGTGGGTCTGACGGCTGTGGAAATCGGCAAGACGATGGGCGCCCGCGTCATCGCCTGCGCACGCGGCAAAGCCAAGCTGGAGGCGGCGCGTATCGCTGGCGCCGATCACCTGATTGACGCCGAAACCGACGACATCCGCAGCATGACCAAGGATCTGGGCGGCGCCGATGTGGTTTACGATCCGGTCGGGGGCGATCAGTTTACCGCTGCCTTCCGCGCCTGCCGCCCCGAGGCGCGCATTCTGAGTATCGGATTTGCCAGCGGCGAGGTGCCGCAGATCCCGGCCAATCACCTTCTGGTCAAAAACCTGACCGTCATGGGACTTTATTGGGGCGGCTATCTGAGTTTTGCGCCCAATGCGCTGACCGGATCGCTGCGCACCCTGCTGGACTGGGCCGCCGATGGGCGCATTGCCCCCCGTGCACATCACACTTATCCGTTTGAGCGCGCGATGGAGGGGATGGATCTGTTGCGCACACGTCGCTCGACCGGCAAGGTCGTTGTCACGATGTGAGCGCCGCACCGCGACCCGTGGCATTACAGGACGGCATTTTATCAAATGCTGCGAAATCCCTGACCGAATAACCTTGAAATACCCCCCCGCCCCCCCGATATTGACCCGAAAGGTCCAACACGGGACTTGGCACACCAACTCGGAGGCACAGATGGCTGAATACAATACAATCCGGACGGCGGGCGGGACCCGCACCGCCCAGATTGATCAGGGGCTGCGCGCCCATATGAACAAGGTCTACGGCACGATGTCCGTAGGCATGGCTTTGACGTTTCTGGCCGCGTGGGCCGTGGGCAACAACGCCTATATGATGGAGACGCTGTTCACCGGGATCACCCGTTGGATCGTCATGTTCGCGCCGTTGATCATGGTATTCGCCTTTGGCGCCGTCATCAACAAACTGTCGGCTGCTGCCGCACAGCTGTTCTTTTATGCGTTTGCCACCGTCATGGGCATCTCGCTGAGCTATATCTTCGTGATCTACACGGACTTCTCGATCGCTCAGGTATTTCTGACCACGTCGGTTGCCTTCGCCGGTCTGTCCCTCTGGGGCTACACCACTAAAAAGGATATCTCGGGCTGGGGCAGCTTCCTGATCATGGGCGTGATCGGTCTGATCGTCGCTTCGATCATCAATATCTTTCTTGGCTCCCCGGCGATCATGTTTGCGATCTCGATCATCGGCGTGCTGATTTTCGCAGGTCTGACGGCCTATGACACGCAGTCGATCAAGAACGAATATCTGGCACATGCGCATCAGGGCGACAGTGAATGGCTGGGCAAGTCAGCGATCATGGGCGCGCTGCGTCTCTACCTCGACTTCATCAACATGTTCATGTTCCTGCTGCAACTGATGGGCAACCGCGAATAAGCTAAAGCGTTTCGCCTTTAACCTGAGACATCAGATAAAGGCGAAACGCGCGCAGCGCCTGTATGGTGCATGCGTTCCGCGAAAAGCTGTGCTTCGGATTGTTCGCGGAATGCTTTAGTCTCTCGAATGTGGGCTCCGAACAAAGCCTGCCAAGATAATATCTTGGCAGGCTTTCTTCATGCATTGGGCAGCATGATAAGACGCAGGTTAAAACGGCACATCATCCGGGCTGGTGACAAATCTGGCGACCACCTTTTTGGTGCCTGCCTTCTCGAACGCGATCTCCAGCTTGTCGCCTTCGATCGCCATGATCTCCCCATAGCCGAATTTCTGGTGGAACACCCGCTCGCCCACGGTATGTGACGAAGTGGCGGCCATGTCGATCACCGGCGACGTCGATTCGCGCGGCTGCGCCACAGGCCGCTGGCTGGCGCGTTCCTGCATGCGTTTCCAGCCGGGGGAATTGTAGACATTCGCATCCGCGACCTTGGCATCGATACTGTTCTGCACCCCCGCAGCAGCGCCATAGCCGCCGCCATAAAGGCCCGGCGGCGTCAGCACCTCAACATGCTTCTCGGGCAATTCGTCGATAAAGCGGGACGGCAGCGAAGATTGCCACTGGCCAAAAACGCGGCGGTTGCCGGCGAATGAAATCGTGCAAACCTCCTCGGCGCGGGTAATACCGACATAGGCAAGACGGCGCTCTTCTTCGACGCCTTGCAATCCGCTCTCGTCCATCGAGCGTTGCGAGGGGAATAGCCCGTCCTCCCAACCCGGCAGAAACACGGCGGGGAATTCGAGGCCCTTGGCCGCGTGCAGGGTCATGATACTGACCTTCTCGCCCGCATTGTCGCTTTCATTCTCCATGATCAGGCTGACATGCTCCAGAAACCCAGTGAGGTTCTCGAAGTTTTCCAGTGCCTTGACCAGTTCCTTGAGGTTTTCAAGCCGACCCGGCGCCTCCGGCGTCTTGTCGTTCTGCCACATCCCGGTATAGCCGGATTCGTCCAGAATGATCCCGGCCAGCTCGATATGGCTGACCGTATCATCCCCCGCCATGCGGCCCCAGCGGGCAAGCCCGTCAAGCAACGTCGCCAGCTCCTTGGCACCCTTGCCGCCTATGCCCTTTTCCTCCAGCAGGATGCGCGCGCCCGCCATCAGCGGCACGCCGTTTTCACGGGCGATTATCTGAATTTTCTGCTGCGCCTTGTCACCCAGCCCGCGCTTGGGGGTATTCACGATCCGCTCGAACGCCAGATCGTCGCTGGGACTGGTGACGCAGCGGAAATAGGCCATGGCGTCGCGGATCTCCAACCGCTCGTAGAAACGCGGGCCGCCAATGACGCGGTATGGCAGGCCGATGGTCAGAAACCTGTCTTCGAAGGCGCGCATCTGGTGCGAGGCGCGCACGAGGATCGCGATTTCATCGAGACCGAATTGCCGCAGGCCGCGGGTGCCGCGCTGCATAGCCTCGATCTCCTCGCCGATCCAGCGGGCCTCTTCGTCGCCGTCCCAATGGCCAATCAGGCGGACCTTTTCGCCGTCCTCAACATCGGTCCACAACTCCTTGCCCAGACGCCCCTTGTTGCCCGAGATCACGCCGGACGCGGCGGCAAGGATATGCGGGGTCGAGCGGTAGTTCTGCTCCAGCCGGACCACATGCGCGCCCGGAAAATCCTTTTCGAACCGCAGGATATTGCCGACCTCAGCACCGCGCCAGCCATAGATGGATTGGTCATCATCCCCAACGCAGCAGATGTTTTTATGGCCGCCCGCCAGCAGGCGTAGCCACATGTATTGAGCAACGTTCGTGTCCTGATATTCGTCCACCAGAATGTAGCGAAACCAGCGCTGGTATTTTTGCAGGATATCGTCATGGGTCTGGAATATAGTGACCACATGGAGCAGCAGATCGCCGAAATCGACCGCGTTCAACTCGATCAGGCGGCGCTGATACTCCTTGTAGAGCGTGACGCCTTTACCGTTATAAGCCCCGGCCTCGGCGGCGGGCACGTTATCCGGCGTCCAGGCGCGGTTTTTCCAATGGTCGATGATCCCGGCCAGTTGGCGGGCAGGCCAGCGTTTGTCGTCGATACCGGCGGCCCGGACTAGCTGTTTCAGCAGGCGCAGTTGGTCGTCGGTGTCCAGAATGGTAAAGTTCGATTTCAGAATGACCTCGCGGCCCTGCCCCTCCACCCCGATCAGTTCGGCATGGCGGCGCAGCAGCTTGACGCAGATCGAGTGGAAAGTGCCCAGCCACGGCATCCCCTCGATGGAATGCCCCAGCAGCGCGCCGACGCGGTTTTTCATCTCGCGCGCGGCCTTGTTGGTGAAGGTGACGGCCAGCACTTCATTGGGCTGGGCGCGCCCGGTGTTCAACAGATGCACGATGCGCGTCGTCAGCGCCTTGGTTTTGCCGGTGCCTGCCCCGGCCAGCATCAGCACCGGGCCATCCATCGTCTCGACGGCAAGGCGCTGTTCAGGATTCAACCCGTCCAGATAAGGCGTCCCCCGCGCGGCCATTGCACGCGCGGATAGCGAGGCGCCCTCGAAGGCGTCGGATTCGTCAAAGCTGCTCATGCGGGTATTCTTAACCTTCCCGACGCCAGAGTGAAAGGGATGTTCAGCCTATGTTCCGGCTGAACAGAAAAATGGCCGAACAGTGTCCAGCCATTCCGCCGTGCTGCACAGCCCTGCGCAGGATACGCTGCCTAGCCCGCCTTCTGGCCGTCAATCGTTTCGGCCAGCGCTTCGGCGCGCGCGGCAATTTCGGCCAGCGTATCCGTGACCGAGGCAGGCACGACCGGCACCTCCACCCGTTCCGGCGCGGGGGCCGGTGTGTTGCGCAACTGCTCCAGCTCGGCCTCTTTGTTGGCCATCAGGTCGTGCATCTCGCGCAGCTTGTCCTCAAGCCCGGCAGTCTTGTCGGCCAGCATCAGGCCCGCCATCAACAGCATCCGGGGTTCGGGAATGCGGCCGATCTGCGCGGACAAAACGGCGGCCTCCTCGTCCAGCATCTTGGCCGCGGCATGCAGATAATGCTCTTCGCCCTCCTGGCAGGACACCTGAAAGATACGGCCACCGATTTCGACGTCAATCTCGGGCATCATACGTCCTCCTTACGTGCGGCATCTGCTTCGGCGGTCTTTTGGCTGCCTGCGTCTTGGCTGTCTTTGTCTCCCGCTCCGGCCGTAATTTGACCCAGCTCGGTCAACAGGACATCCATTTCAGCCCGGTCCGCAGCGCGCGCGGCGCGCAAGCCATCCAGTTCGGCCATCATCGCCTTGTTAATCAGATGCGGCTCGGCCACGCCTTCGGCATTGGCCGTCCGTAGCGCAGTGTTGTTGTCGCGCAACTGCTGGTTGGCCTTGCGCAGCGACTGAAGCGCGCCGTCCAGTTGCGTCATCGCCTGAGCGCGTTCCTGCTGTGCGTCGGCACGGGCTGCGGCTTCGGTGGTTTGCGCGGCATCGGCGGCGCGGGCCGCCTCTTCGGCTTCGCGGGTGCGCGCACTCAGCTTTTTAACGCGCTCCTCCAGCTGGGCATTGGCCAGCTGTTCGTCCTCAAGCTGTTGGCGCAATCCCTCAAGTTCGGTGTCGCCCTTGTCCTGCGTAAGCCCGTCCAGACCCTGCCCGATCCGGTCCAGAGCGGCCATGATCCGCCCCTGCATCGCGTCGATATCGCTCATCCTTAGCGTGTCCTCATTTGTGGTGCCGGGCGCGCGCCGAATCGCTGCCGCCGGGCGTTTGGGCCAAGTGTAACCAATGACTGACAAAAAGGCTTCCCCCCTTGCGCGGCATGACGCGCGGACGCCGATGGCACACAAGGCTGCGGCTATAGCGGTGCTTGATCTTTGGGCGCGGGCTGGTATTCAGCCTGTGCAAATCATCCCTGCCATAAGGATACCCGTGCCCGTGGATATCGCTGCACTCGCCCAAGCCAACCCTGATCACTGGTCCAAAGCGACCGCCATTCGCGCCCTGACGCTGGACGCGGTTCATGCGGCCAATTCGGGCCATTCGGGGATGCCGATGGGCATGGCCGATGTTGCCACCGTGCTGTATGAAAAGCACCTGAAATTCGACGCTGCTGCGCCCGATTGGCCGGATCGTGACCGCTTCATCCTCAGCGCAGGCCACGGCTCGATGTTGCTTTATTCGCTGCTGCATCTGACCGGCTATGCGGACATGACGCTGGAGCAGATCAAGAATTTCCGCCAATGGGGCGCGATCACCGCAGGCCATCCCGAATATGGTCACGCCAAGGGGATCGAAACGACGACCGGCCCGCTGGGTCAGGGCATCGCCAATTCGGTCGGCTTTGCCATGGCAGAGGAAATGCTGCGCGCGCGTTACGGCCGCAAGCTGGTGGATCACCACACCTATGTCATCGCCGGCGATGGCTGCCTGATGGAAGGGATCAGCCAGGAGGCGATCACGCTGGCGGGGCGCCACAGCTTGGGCAAGCTGATCGTGTTCTGGGACAATAACGACATCACCATCGACGGCAAAGTATCGCTGTCGGACCGCACCGATCAGGTGAAACGCTTCCGCGCCGCCAACTGGCAGGTGATCGAGATTGACGGGCACGATCCCGCGCAGATCGACGAGGCGATCACCAAGGCGAAGACGTCCAAGAAACCCACCATGATTGCCTGCAAGACGCATATCGCACTGGGCCATGCGGCGCAGGACACATCCAAGGGCCATGGCGCGCTGACCGATGCAGACCAAATGGCCGCAGCCAAGGCGGCCTATGGCTGGAAAACCGGTCCGTTCGAGGTTCCCGGCGACATCAAGAAGGCTTGGGAAGCCATTGGTTCAAGAGGACAATCCGAGCGCGAGGCGTGGGAGGCGCGATTTGCAGAGACCTCCGAGCGCCGTCAAAAAGAGTTCACGCGCATTTTTGACCGCGAGGCCCCCAAAACCCTGAGCGCCCGCATCAAGGCGCTGAAAAAGCAGATCAGCGAAGAGGCGCCAAAAGTCGCCACGCGCAAATCCAGCGAAATGGTGCTGGAAATCGTCAACCCGATCATGCCCGAGACGGTCGGCGGCTCGGCGGACCTCACGGGATCGAACAACACCAAAACCGGCGATCTGGGCGTGTTCGACGAAGGCAATCGCAAGGGGCGCTACGTCTATTATGGCATCCGCGAACATGGCATGGCCGCCGCGATGAACGGCATGGTCTTGCATGGCGGCATACGCGCCTATGGCGGCACGTTCATGTGTTTCACCGACTACGCCCGCCCCGCCATGCGCCTTGCCGCTCTGATGCGCATTCCGACCGTGTTCGTGATGACCCATGACAGCATCGGCTTGGGCGAGGATGGCCCGACGCACCAGCCGATCGAGCATCTGGCGATCAGCCGCGCGACCCCCAACACTTGGGTCTTCCGCCCCTGCGATACGGTGGAAACGGCCGAGGCGTGGGAGCTGGCGCTGACGTCCGGGGAAACGCCATCAGTTCTGTCGCTGACGCGCCAGAACCTGCCAACGCTGCGTCTGGAGCATCGCAACAAGAACCTGACCGCCCAGGGCGCCTATGTGCTGGCGGACGCCGATGGCAAACGTCAGGCGATCATCATGGCGACCGGCTCCGAAGTGGAAATCGCCATGAAGGCGCGCGATCTGCTGCAGGCCGAAGGCATCGGCACGCGCGTCGTGTCCATGCCCTGCTGGGAGCTGTTCGAGGCGCAGGACGAGGCCACCCGGCGCAAGGTGCTGCCCGCTGGACCCGTGCGCGTGGCTGTTGAGGCTGCTGCACGTCAGGGTTGGGACCGCTGGCTGTGCGGCGAGCGCGGCCGCGAGGCGAAATCCGGCTTTGTCGGCATGGAAGGCTTCGGCGCATCGGCCCCAGCCGAGGAGCTGTACGAGAAGTTCGGCATCACCGCAGACGCCGTCGCAGCCAAGGTGAAGTCCCTGCTCTGACAGCGCGGGAAGACTGGTCAGGTAGTCTTCCTGAAAACCTTAGAAAAATCTTGACCTTGGCTGACTTTCTGCACCCCCTCATAGTTGCAGAAAGTCACCAACCCTAGAGGGTTTTCAGCGTGCGAAGTAGAAGCAATCAACTGCGGACAGGCACGCGCTGATACAGAACATAGATTGCTTGTGTCAGCATCCGCGGGTCCACACTGCGCGGCTAAACATACGGGAAATCGCGTCAAGCTGGTGCAATGGGCTGTCCTCTACATTCCTGGCAAGACGGCAACGAAACCCAACCGGCACCTGTTCCGCAGATGCACCAGCTTGCGCAAGTCCACCACCTTAGTTTCAGGGTTCTGACGCTGGAGGATTTCGAGTGGCAGCTGACCCATCTCCCGTCACCCCTGATCCCCGAGATCGAGAGCAGGAGCGACATGGTGGGCAAACGCAACAAGTCGAAAAAGCTCGTCGCGAAATCCGCAATCCTGACGGCCGAACTGAAACGGGACCTCAAAGAGATCTATCAGGAGGGTTTTCGCGTCTTTCGTCAGGTGCGTCAGCATTGGCGCGACGTCAGCGCTGGCAAGGAACCGACCCTCAAACGACTGGATTGAGCCGCTTCAGACGCTGCCAGATCGGCGTGACAATCCTGGTCCCGATCGGGATCAACACCAGACCCAATGCCAATCCGAAAACCCCGTCCATCGCGGCGACAAACGTCCATTTCGCTGCAGAGCGACCTGTCTCCAATGATTGCGTGGCTAGATTAGCAATGTGGCTTATCTGATTGTAAGGCCACGCAAAACCCAGATTCGACAGACCGTGCAAAATGATATTTCCACCTACCCAAAGCATCGCCGCAGTGCCGATAATCATCAACGCCGCCAGTACCTTGGGCATGGCATTGACCAAACCGCGACCCATCCCGCGCGTCGCGGCAAGGCGCCCCTTGGCTGCCATCAGCAGACCGACGTCATCGGCTTTCACGATCAGCGCGACCGCACCATATACGGCGACCGTGATCATCACGGCAACGGTCGCCAGCGTGGCCCCCTCCATCCAGATCGACCCGTCGGGGATCGCGGCCAGCGCGATGGTCATGATCTCTGCCGACAGGATGAAATCGGTCTTGATCGCGCCGGCGATCCTTTCCTTTTCCAGATGGGCAGGCCCGGCCTTGGCCGCCACCTCTTTCTTTTTTTCTTTATGCCCGCCTTTCAACGCGTGGGCCACTTTTTCGGCGCCCTCAAAGCACAGATAGCAGCCTCCCAGCATCAGCAGCGGCGTCACCGCCCACGGCGCGAACTCACGCAGTGCAAGCCCGGCAGGCAGCAAAAACACCAGCTTGTTAAAAAGCGAGCCGCGCGCGATGCGCCAGATGATCGGCAATTCGCGGGCGGCGTCAAACCCATGCATGTATTTCGGGGTGACCGCCGCATCGTCAATCGCGGCGCCGGCCGCCTTGGCCCCCGCCTTGGTCGCTTGCGCCGCCACGTCATCGATTGACGCCGCAGCCACCTTGGCGATGGCCGCCACATCGTCCAGAAGGGCCAGAAGTCCGCTCATGTCATTGCTCCATATTTGGCCCAGGGAACCTAAAGCTGTGCGCCAGACGCACAAGGGTATCGCTGCAATATAGCGCTAACAAGCCAAAATCAGGGTTATTTGATCTTTCCGCTATCCGCCGGGGGCCGTATAGCCCAAGCAACATCCCTCAACCGGCAGGAGCCTTCTCATGACAATCACAGTCGGAATCAACGGATTTGGCCGTATCGGCCGCGCCACCCTTGCGCACATCTCGGAATCGGGCCGCGATGATGTAAAGGTGGTCAAGCTGAACGCGACCGGCCCGCTGGAAACCGCCGCCCACCTGATCCGCTATGACAGCGTGCATGGCCGGTTCCCCGGCACCGTCACCACCGGCGACGGCACGATGGATCTGGGACGCGGCCCGATCCAGATGTTCTCGACCTATGACATGGACGAGCTGGACTGGGACGGCGTCGATGTCGTCTTGGAATGCACCGGCAATTTCAACGATGGCGAGAAGGCCAAAAAGCATCTGGAGCGCGGCGCGGGAAAGGTTCTGCTGTCCGCACCCGGCAAGAACGTCGACCGCACGGTGGTGATGGGCGTCAACGACGGCGACTTGCAGCCGGGCGAGCGGATGATCTCGAACGGGTCCTGCACGACCAACTGCCTCGCCCCTCTGGCCAAGGCCCTGCACGAGGGCATTGGCATCGAGAGCGGCATCATGACCACGATCCACGCCTATACCGGCGATCAGCCCACGCTGGACCGCCGTCACAAGGATCTGTATCGCGCGCGCGCTGCGGCCATGTCGATGATCCCCACTTCCACCGGCGCGGCCAAGGCGCTGGCCGAGGTTCTGCCCGCGCTCAAGGGCAAGCTGGACGGCTCGGCCATCCGCGTGCCGACGCCGAACGTGTCGGCGGTCGATCTGACCTTTGTCGCCAGCCGGTCCGTGACCGAGGCGGAGGTAAATGCCGTTATGGAAAAGGCAGCGAACGGCGCCATGAAGGGCATTCTGGCCTATGATCCCGCGCCCAAGGTCAGCATCGATTTCAACCATACCGAGGAAAGCAGCATCTTTGCGCCCGAACAGACCAAGGTCGTCGGCGGCACTCTGGTGCGCGTGCTGGCATGGTATGATAACGAGTGGGGCTTTTCCTGCCGCATGGCCGATGTCGCGGCACTGATGGGCCGTCTGGGCTGATCGCGCCAGATATCACGCAATGCGGCCCCTCGTCTGTCACAAGGCGCGGGGCCGCATCTCATTTGAGGGGCACAGCACATGACCGACCGGATCGCACTGTGGCTATTTTTGCTAATCGTGCTGGCGATCGGACTGGATTACTGGATCCAGGGCTTTGACGGACTAATCTTTCTGGGCGGCAAACTGGGCGAATTGATCGAGTGGATGGCCTTTTGGCGCTAGAACTCGCTGCTGCCTAATCGTATTTAGCCCGCAGCGCCGCATTGACGTCAGGCGTCACGAAGGTCGATACGTTGCCGCCAAGGCGGGCGATCTCCTTGACCAATTTGGACGCAATCGCCTGATGCCCGGTATCGGCCATCAGAAACACAGTCTCGATGCTGCTATCCAGCGCGCGGTTCATACCAACCATCTGAAATTCGTATTCAAAATCCGCCACAGCGCGCAAACCGCGCACGATGACCTGCGCGCCTACATCGCGCGCGCAATCGATCAACAGGTTCTCGAACGGATGCACGGTGATTTCGCACGCGCCGCCCACATTCAGGCGCGCAGCCTCCACCTCGATCATCGCAACGCGTTCCTCCAGCGAGAAAAGCGGTCCCTTGTCGCGGTTGATCGCAACCCCGACCACTAACCGGTCAACCAGCGTGGCGGCGCGGCGAAGAATGTCAATATGGCCCAGCGTGATGGGATCGAATGTGCCAGGGTACAGGCCAATGCGCATCGCATTCCTCCGGTTTACTTTGCAGCCAGACAGCACGACAGACGCGCCAATTGCAAGCCCGCATCTGGCCAAGTGCGCACCCGCCCCCTAGGATGACGCGCAAAATCGACGAAAGATACGTGATGCCCCGGATCGTGCTGCATCTGAAAGAGGACGATCTGGACCGTGACCTGAAGGGCTGGCATTTGCGCCTGTATCCGATCCTGCGCAGCATGGCAGAGGTGGCTGGCATCGGCTTTGATATTCGCGCGCGTGACAGCGATATCAAGGTGGGGACGCGCCGGGTGACGGACGCACGGTTTGACGATGGCAATCTGCACATCATCGACGACCGCTCGGTCATGGCGCCAAATGTCCTGAACGCCGGTGTCGCCTATTTCTGGGAATTCTGGCATCTGGACCCGTCCGGAGTGAAGGCGTTCAGCAGCATTGGCGGCAAGCCCTATTCGCCCGCAGACATCCCCTTTGCCAGGGCCAAGCCGTTTTTCGATATGCTGCGCAAGCGACATGTCGCGCAGCGCCGCTCGAAATACGCCCAGCTCGAGGCAGCCGAGACGTTCCCACAAGGCGCGCTGGCAGTGTTCTTGCAGGGCACCTACCCCGCCCAGTCGGGCGCGACTGAGCTGAGTGATCTGGATATGTTACGCTGCGTGCTGGATCATGCCGGGGATCGCGCGGTGATCGTAAAGCCACATCCGCTGGCCTGCACAGCGGCGGATATAGCGGCGGTCGCGGCGCTGGCGCGCAAGGACAGCCGGCTGATTGTCACCAGCGCCAATGTCCACGACATTCTGAGCGCCAGCGCCGCGACCGTCTCGATCAATTCCACCGTCGCGCTGGAGGGGTTCTTGCACCGCGTGCCTGCGTTGCTGATGGGCCGTTCGGATTTTCATCATTTTGCCGGGACTGTGCACAAGCCTGCCCAATTTGGCGATACACTGGCGCAAGAGCTGTCCCGGCGCGGCGGATATGCGCAATATCTGGCATGGTATTTCCGGCGAAACTGCCTGCCACTGCACAGCGCAGACCTTGATGCGCGTATCTGGCAGATCTATCGCGCGGCCGGATTTCCGCCCGCGCGCTTTGGGCTATAGCGCCGCTTTAGCGGCCCATGATCATCCCTTGCATGGATTCGTTCTCCATCGCCAGCTCCGCCAGCCGCGCTTTGACCACATCGCCCAGTGTGACGACGCCGATCAGTTTTCCGTCCTCAACGACCGGCATATGGCGGAAACGGCCGTCAGTCATGCGCTTTACCACATTTTCGCCCGTGTCCTGACGACTGGCGCATTGTGGATCGCGCGTCATCATATCATCGACCGTATCCTGCAGGCAGTCAGGTCCGCGCTGGCCCAGATTGCGGACGATATCCCGCTCTGACAACACGCCGACAACAATGCCCCCGGCATCGGCCACGATCAACGCGCCGATCCGGTTTTCCGATAGCGTGCATGCCGCATCGGACACCGACGTGCCCGGCTCGATGGTAAAGACAGCATCATCACCCTTGGATTTTAGGATTTGTTGAACCAGCATTTTTCGACCCCGTTATCGCTATCACTTACCTCCAGCGTAAAGATTGAACGCCGCCTGTCAAGCGGCGCGCGCCGTTACGTCAGCGCCTCCAACCGGGCGACCTCACGCCGCATCCCGCTGGCCAGTGCCTCGGCAAAGCGGTTGAGCCTGTCCAGACGCCGGTCATCCACATGGCGGATCAGGTAAAAACTGCGCTTCAGATTGATCTGGTCTGGCAGCACACGCACGATATCCTGCCCGAACGGGATTGAGAAATCATGAACAATTCCGATGCCTGCGCCCTGCCGGATCCAGCTGAACTGCACTGACACCGAATTGCTGGCCAGATCGACATGCGGCAGCCCGGCCTCGGCCATATAGTCCAGCTCTTTGTCAAAAATCATGTCTTGAATATAGCCGACGATTCGATGATGCCGCAGATCGTCTAATGTCTGAATTGGCGCGGCATCGCGAAGATAGGTTTTGGACCCCACCAGGCTCAGTTTGTAATCGGTGACCTTTTGCACGCTCAGGCGCCCGGCCAGCGGTGCGCTGACGGCAATGGCCATGTCCGCCTCGCGGCGCGACAGGTTGAACACGCGCGGCAGCGCCACGATCTGCACCTCCAGATCGGGGTTGTCCTGCACGATTTGCGCGCAGACCTGCGGCAGCAGGAAATTGGCCGATCCGTCGGGCGATCCCAGCCGTATCTGACCGCTCAGCCGCCCGCCATGGCCGGGCATATCCTCGAATGCCGCTGTCATCTCCTGCTCGGCGCGGGCTGCACGCTCCATCAGGCGCTGGCCCTCACCGGTCAGCGCATAGCCTTGGGGGGATTTGGCGAAAAGCGGCGCGCGCAGCGCCTCCTCCAGCCGGACAATGCGGCGGCCTACCGTGGCCGGATCAATCTTGAGAATGCGGCCAGCCGCAGACAGGCTTTCAAATCGCGCGACGGCGAGAAACACTTTTAAATCATCCCAATGCGGCTGCATCATACCCCCTTTGCATAAACGCAAACTGTGTTTGAAACATTGCCTCTGTTCAGCCCATTTTTGCAAGGCTATGCTGCGCGCAAACATAACTGGAGGACGCTATGACCACTGAAATGACGCATTACATCAACGGAAAACACGTCAAGGGCACGTCCGGCCGCTTTGCCGACGTCTACAACCCCGCCACCGGCGAAGTGCAGGCCAAGACGCCGCTGGCATCGGTCGACGAGCTGAATCAGGCCGTCGCCGACGCGGCCAAGGCGCAAAAAGAGTGGGCCGCGGTCAACCCGCAGAAGCGCGCGCGCATTTTCATGGAATATGTCCGCCTGATCAACCGCGATATGGACAAGCTGGCCGAGGCGATCAGCCGCGAGCACGGCAAGACGCTGCCCGACGCACGCGGCGACGTACAGCGCGGCATGGAAGTGATCGAATTCTGCATCGGTGCGCCGCACCTGCTGAAAGGCGAGTTTTCCGACAGCGCCAGCACCGGCATCGACATCCATTCCAGCCGCCAGCCGCTGGGCGTGGTTGCAGGCATCACGCCCTTCAACTTCCCCGCCATGATCCCGATGTGGAAAATGGGCCCCGCGCTGGCCGCAGGCAACGCGGTCATCATCAAACCGTCCGAGCGCGACCCCTCCTGCCCGCTGATGCTGGCCGAGCTGTGGACCGAAGCGGGCCTGCCCGATGGTGTGTGCCAGGTCGTCAACGGCGACAAGGAAGCCGTTGATGCGATCCTCGACAATGACACCATTCAGGCTGTCGGTTTTGTCGGCTCGACGCCGATTGCGCAGTACATCTATGGCCGCGCCTGCACCAACGGCAAGCGCGCACAGTGCTTTGGCGGTGCCAAGAACCACATGATCATCATGCCCGACGCGGACATGGATCAGGCTGCCGACGCGCTGATCGGCGCAGGATTTGGCGCAGCGGGCGAACGTTGCATGGCCATTTCAGTCGCTGTTCCCGTGGGCGATGAGACAGCAGACAAGCTGATCGAAAAGCTGATCCCCCGCGTCGAGGCGCTGAAGGTTGGCCCCTACACATCTGAAAACGATGTCGATTACGGCCCCGTCGTGACCGCGCAGGCCAAAGAGCGTATTCTGGGCCTGGTGCAGACCGGCGTGGATCAGGGTGCAGAGCTGGTCGTCGATGGCCGCAACTTTAACCTGCAAGGTTATGAGGATGGCTTCTTTGTCGGCCCGCACCTGTTCGACAAGGTGACGCCCGACATGGACATCTACAAGGAAGAGATCTTTGGCCCGGTCCTGTGCACCGTTCGTGCCGGCAATTACGAAGAGGCGCTGAAACTGGCGTCGGATCATGAAATGGGCAACGGCACCGCGATCTTTACCCGCGATGGCGATACGGCGCGCGATTTCGCCAGCCGTGTGAATGTCGGCATGGTCGGCATCAACTTCCCCATCCCGGTACCGCTGGCGCATTACACCTTCGGCGGCTGGAAAAAGTCGGGCTTTGGCGACCTGAACCAGTTCGGCCCGGACGCGTTCAAGTTCTACACCAAGACCAAAACCGTCACCTCGCGCTGGCCCTCGGGCATCAAGGAAGGTGGCGAGTTCCACTTCAAACTGGCTGACTAAACCCGTCTGATAAAGCGCAAACGCCCGGTCCATGTAACCGGGCGTTTTTATGCGCGCCCCAGAAAATTCGCAGAATTCTCTTGGCATGCGGCCCCGCCTGCGCTTTGCTGGACATCCAGCAGAGAAAGGTGCGCCATGGTCCCGACCGAACCCAACTTTACCATCGGCATCGAAGAGGAATACCTGCTGGTGGATAGCAGCAGCATGGCATTGGCCGAAGCGCCCGAGGCGCTAATGGACGCCTGCCGCTCGCAGTTGCAGGAACAGGTCAGCCCAGAATACCTGAACTGCCAGATCGAGGTCGGCACCAAGGTCTGCCAGACTATCGGAGAGGCCCGAGAAGACCTCAAACGCCTTCGCGCCTGTGTCGCGCGCGAGGCAGGCAAATTCGGCCTCGTCCCCATTGCGGCCTCCTGCCACCCTTTTTCGGACTGGCGCGAACAGACGCGCACTGACAAGGACCGCTACAACAACCTGTCCGCTGATCTGGCAGGCGTGGTAAATCGGATGCTGATCTGCGGCATGCATGTCCATGTGGGTATTGACCCGCCCGACCGGCGCATTGATCTGATGAACCAGCTTAGCTATTTTCTGCCGCACCTTCTGGCGCTTAGCTGTTCGTCGCCGTTTTGGCAGGGCCACGATACCGGCCTCGACAGCTATCGCCTGACCGTCTTTGACAACCTGCCCCGCACCGGCCTGCCGCCGCGCATGAGCAGCTTTGGCGAATTCGAGCGGTCGGTGCAGGTGTTGGTTGATCTTGGGGCAATTGAAGACGCCTCTAAAATCTGGTGGGATCTGCGGCCATCCTCAAAGTTCCCAACTATCGAATCGCGCATCTGCGATGTGCAGCCCCGGCTGGAGGATGCGCTGACTCTGGCGGCCCTGACGCAATGCTTGGCGCGGATGCTGTGGCGGCTGTCGGTTATCAACCAGCGCTGGCGGATCTACGAAAAATTCCTCATTTCCGAAAACAGATGGCGCGCGCAGCGCTATGGCGTGCGCGAAGGTCTGATCGATTTCGGTCTGGGCGAGATTGTCCCGTTCGAGACCCTGATTGGCGAGATGCTGGAAATCATTGCCGAGGATGCGGTGCATTTCAGCTCGGCACACGAGGTGTCGCGCGCCCGAGACATCGCAGCGGGCGGTACCAGCGCTGACCGCCAGCGGCGCGTCTTTGCGGCAGCGCTTGAATCGGGCAAAGATCGCGATGACGCGTTGGCTGCCGTCGTCCAGCACCTGATTGAGGAGTACCACGAAGACCTCTAGTCGCAACGCAAACGCGCTTTGGTCAACCTGGCTTTACTGCGCTCTGCCCGCAGCCACAATTAAAAAGGCGGGCGCAGGAACCAATACAGCCCCGGTGCGTTTGGTGCCATTGCAGTTATAAAAAATCTTGGGGGATTGACGCCTGTGCAAGCGCCAAAACGGATCTACGTGCCGCTTCTCGGGATTTTCATCATAGCGTTGGTTGCTGCCCTTGTGTCGGCAGCAAATTTCCTGATTCCCGTCACAGCAGCGATCCTGTCTTACTTTGTATTCAGCAGGCCGCGCCGGGCACTGGAACGTTTGGGCCTGCCAAACATGGTCATTGCTACGCTCTTCACGTCTATTCTGTTCGTCATGGTCGGCGCAGGCATCGCCTGGTTTGCCGAGCCGGTGGCAAATCTGATCGACGACATGCCGGGCCTGATGCAGCAGATGCAAGCCAAGCTGGGCGACAGCAGCGGCGCGCTGGCAAAAGTAAACGAGGCTGCCAAAGCCATCGATGACGCCGTCGGCAACGGGGCCGAAAAGCGGGCAATGGAAGTCGAAGTGGTATCCGAAACCAGCACATCAATAACCATTCTGACCATGGCGCCCAAAGTGATGAGCCAAGTCATCTTTGCGATCTTCCTCACCTTCTTTCTCATCGGTTCGGGCGATTTTTTTGCCCTGCGCACGGTTGAGAGCCTGCCCACCCTGAGCGACAAGCGCCGCGCGGTCGACATCATCAAGACTATCGAAGACCGGCTGGGCCGCTATCTGGGCGGTATCGCGCTCATTAATGCAGGCCTCGGGATCAGCATCGGGGCGGCGATGTACCTGTGGGAGTTACCAAACGCGCTGGCCATTGGCGTTATGGCGTTTGTGCTGAATTTCATCCCTTTTCTGGGCGCGGTCGTCGGCGCAGGCGTGGCGGCCTTGGTCGCTTTCGTGTCGTTTGATCAACCTTGGGCAGCGTTCGGTGTTTTCATGACATACATGGCGCTGACGTCGATTGAGGGTCAGGTCGTGACGCCGTTGGTGATTTCGCGCAGGATGCAGCTTAACACCCCGATATTGTTTCTTATTGTCGCGTTCTTTGCCTATATCTGGTCTGTCGTCGGCATGGTTGTCGCCGTGCCGGTCCTGATCGTGGCCAAGATTGTCTGCGACGAAATTGAAGGGTTGGGTGCCCTTGGGCATTTCCTGGGCGACAGTTCCGAGACATCCCACCGTGGCCGCAAAGCCAAATCAGACGCGGCCAAGGGTCCTGCGGTGTGAGTGTGCTGGACGGGCGCGGCGCCACAAAATGATCTGTAGAAAGGAATTGGTCACTATTTGACACTAATCCTGTCGCAACGCTCTTACTTGCGAAGGTCCAGAAATGAATGAACCACGGCCCGACTTGTCCGGTATCGCGCCAGATCTTTTGCCGACTGCTGTTGGGATAACCAAGCTGAATAGTGACAACATTGTCGAGACAGCGCTGGAATTCGTGCGTACACATCTGGGGATGGAGGCTGCTTATCTGTCAGAGTTTGTCGGTGACGAACTTGTTCTGAGGGCTGTCAGCGCGGCCGGCCTTGAGGGTGTCCTGCATGTCGACGCTAGCTTTCCGCTGGAGCAAGCCTATTGTCGACATATCCTGAACGGAAGCTTGCCTGAACTGATCCCTGACACAGCTCAGGAGGCCATCTGCGATGGCATTGCCGCAACCCACGATATTCCTATAAAAAGCCATGTAAGCGTGCCAATCCGCAGGCCTGATGGCAGCGTTTATGGCATGTTCTGCTGTCTCAGCCGGGCCGTGCGTCACGATCTCACACCGCGCGACCTTTCAGTGATGCGCGCCTTTGCCGATCTGTCTGCAGAGCAGGTCAACGGCAAGATTGCCGCGCGCTTGGCCCATGACAGCATTCACGATATGATCGACGGCATCCTGCAGAGCGGGGACTTCGACATTGCCTATCAGCCAATTATGGATGCCGCTGCGCGCCGCCCCAGGGGATTTGAGGCATTGTGCAGATTTCGGGCACAACCCTACCGTGCGCCCAATCTTTGGTTTGACGATGCGGCAGCGGTCGGACTGCAGGCCGAGCTTGAGATTTGCGTTATCGAAAAGGCACTCGAGGCGTTAGACGTTTTGCCCGCGTCGATTTATCTTTCGGTCAATGCCTCTCCGGCAACGGTCGTTTCGGGACGGCTGACGAACGTATTTGCCCGCTGGCCCGCCGAAAGGATCGTGCTGGAAGTGACTGAACACGCCATGGTGGCCGACTACGACGCGCTGCTTGCCGAACTTAACGTATTGCGCTTTCGCGGGGTGCGCCTGGCCATCGACGACGCAGGCGCCGGATACTCCGGCCTGCAACACATCGTCCGGCTGCGTCCCGAAATCATCAAACTGGACATCTCACTGACCAGCCAGATCGACGAGGATATCGTGCGCCGCTCTCTTGCCAGCGCGCTGGTGCGCTTTGCTATCGAAACCAACGCTGCCATCGTCGCCGAGGGAATTGAAACCGAAAACGAGCTCTCTACGCTGTACGACCTGGGCGTTCCGTTGGCCCAAGGCTATTTTCTGGGTCGGCCGAAAGATCTGAGTACTGCTTGTGCGTGGTTTGATGCGAAATCCGGTGCCAGCAGCGCGGCAGGCTGACAGCGGACTATTCGGCCGCCAGCCTGCGAGGCTGCAACATGAGTTTCAGATAGTGACCAGTATGGCTGCGCGGTTCATCCGCCACCTTTTCGGGTGTGCCGGTTGCCACCACCTCGCCGCCCCCGTCGCCGCCTTCTGGACCGATGTCGATGATCCAGTCGGCGGTCTTTATGACATCGAGGTTATGCTCAATCACGATCACCGTATTGCCGTTGTCGACCAGTTCATGCAGCACTTCCAGCAGCTTTTTCACATCCTCGAAATGCAGTCCAGTCGTCGGCTCGTCCAGAATGTAGAGCGTACGGCCGGTAGAGCGCTTCGCCAATTCCTTGGACAGCTTTACGCGCTGCGCCTCGCCACCTGACAGCGTTGTCGCCTGCTGCCCCACCTTGATATAGCCAAGGCCGACTCGTACCAGCGCATCCATCTTCTCACGGATCGACGGAACCGCCTTGAAAAACTCTTGAGCGTCTTCGACCGTCATATCAAGAACGCCCGCTATACTCTTGCCCTTGAAACGAATTTCCAGTGTCTCCCGGTTATAGCGCGCGCCTTGGCACGTCTCGCAGGTGACATAGACATCCGGCAGAAAATGCATTTCGATCTTGATGACGCCATCACCCTGGCACGCCTCGCAGCGCCCGCCCTTGACGTTAAAGCTGAACCGTCCCGGCTTGTAGCCGCGCGCCTTGGACTCGGGTAAATTGGCAAACCAGTCACGAATCGGGGTGAATGCGCCCGTGTATGTCGCCGGGTTGGATCGCGGCGTCCGACCGATGGCGCGCTGGTCAATGTCGATGACCTTGTCCAGATGCTCCAGCCCCTTGATCGTCTCGCAGGGTGCCGGCGTCTGGCGCGCGCCGTTGAGTTGCATCGATGCGGTCTTGAACAACGTCTCAATGGTCAGCGTCGACTTGCCACCGCCGGACACGCCAGAGACGCAGACGAACTTGCCCAGCGGGAATTCGGCAGTGACGTTTTTCAGGTTATTACCGGTCGCCTTGACCACCTTCAGTTTTTTGCCGTTGCCCTTGCGACGCTTTGCCGGAACTGGAATTGATCGCACACCAGACAAATATTGTCCGGTGATCGAATTTGGGTCGGCAGCGATTGCCGACGGTATCCCGTGGCTGACCACTTCGCCGCCATGCACACCGGCGCCCGGCCCGATGTCAAACACATAATCGGCCTCGCGGATCGCCTCTTCGTCATGTTCGACAACGATCACGGTATTACCTTGATCGCGTAGGTTTTTCAGCGTCAGCAGCAGACGGTCGTTGTCCCGTTGATGCAATCCAATAGACGGCTCGTCCAGAACATAGAGCACGCCGGTCAATCCACTACCGATCTGGCTGGCCAGCCGGATACGTTGCGATTCACCGCCCGAAAGCGTGCCGGCATTGCGGCTGAGCGTCAAGTATTCAAGGCCGACATTGTTGAGGAACCCCAATCGCTCGCGGATCTCCTTAAAGATTGCGCGCGCTATCTCGTTCTTTTGGTTGCTCAGCTTTTCGGGCGCCTGAGTGACCCACTCCAATGCCTCGCGAATCGACATCTGCACGACCTGGCCGATATGCAGACCAGCGATTTTGACCGCCAAAGCCTCGTCTCGCAGGCGGTAGCCCTCGCAGGCACCGCAGGATCGGTTGTTCTGGTAGCGCTCGAATTCTTCGCGCACCCAGGCGCTGTCCGTCTCGCGATAACGGCGCTCCATGTTCGGAATCACCCCCTCGAACACGCGGCTGACGTTGTAGACGCGCCCGCCCTCGTCATAGCGAAAGGCGATCTCATCCTCGCCCGACCCATGCAGAAACACCTGCTGCACATGGGCCGGCAGATCCTTCCACTTGGTTTTCTGGTCGAACTCGTAATGCTTGGCGATTGCTTCTATGGTTTGCAGAAAATAGGGGCTTTTGCCCTTGCGCCACGGGGCCAGTGCGCCGTCGTAAATCTTCAGGTTCTGATCCGGTACGATCAGCCGTTCGTCGAAAAACAGCTCAACCCCCAGACCATCGCAGACCGGGCAGGCACCGAAAGGCGCGTTGAAGGAAAATAGCCGCGGCTCGATTTCGGGGATGGTGAAGCCGCTGACTGGACAGGCAAATTTCTCGGAAAAGGTGATGCGTTCGGGCTCGCCTTCGCTCGGCGCCGTCTCCAGGATGGCAATGCCATCGGCCAGATCCAATGCGGTGCGCAGGCTGTCGGCCAACCGCGTCTCCAAGCCCTCTTTGACCACCAGCCGGTCTACCACAACGTCAATATCGTGGCGGAATTTCTTATCCAAAGTCGGCGGCTCGTCCAGCTCGTAGAACTCGCCATTCACCTTGACGCGCTGAAAGCCATTCTTGCGCAGCTCGATGAATTCCTTGCGATATTCGCCCTTTCGGTCGCGGATGATCGGAGCAAGCAAATAGGCGCGTGTCCCCTCTTCAATCGTCATCACCCGGTCGACCATGTCCTGCACCTGCTGCGCCTCGATCGGCTTGCCGGTGGCGGGAGAATAGGGAGTGCCCGCGCGGGCAAACAGCAGGCGCAGGTAATCGTAGATTTCCGTCACCGTACCGACGGTCGAGCGGGGATTCTTGCTGGTCGTCTTCTGCTCGATACTGATCGCGGGCGACAGTCCGCTGATGTGATCGACATCCGGCTTTTGCATCATGTCAAGAAACTGGCGCGCGTAGGCAGAGAGCGATTCGACATATCGGCGCTGGCCTTCGGCATAGACCGTGTCAAACGCCAGGCTCGATTTTCCCGATCCCGACAGGCCGGTGATAACCACCAGTTGATCGCGCGGGATATCCACGTCTATATTCTTGAGATTATGCTCGCGCGCGCCGCGCACCTCGATGTACTTCAGCTCAGCCATGATGCCTCCGGGGAGTGAAGATTTACAGATAGTGTATGGCGGCGGACCTTCCAACCCGTATTTGCGAACAGAAATGGAACATTCCCGTGAGAAACTTTCAGCGGTCTGAACCGTTTCTTTAGACAGGAGGTACAAAATGGATATTCGTACAAGACGCGCTTATGATGACATGGCTGAAAATGACGGCTACCGCGTGCTGGTAGACAGGATTTGGCCGCGCGGAGTGGCAAAGGAGGATCTGGATCTGGACGATTGGTGCAAGGATGTCGCGCCCAGTGACGATCTGCGCGAATGGTTCGACCACGATCCTGAGAAGTGGGATGAATTTCAACAGCGCTATCGCAAGGAGCTGGATCACAACGACGCGGCAAAGGATCTAGTGAAAAAAGCGCGCGAAGGGCGCGTCACCCTGATTTATGGTGCCAAGGATGAAACCCACAACAATGCCCAGGCGCTGCGTGACTATCTGCGCGACAAGGCAGGCTGAAGTTGTGCCTTACATATGGATCACCCGGCCATAGGCGTCGAGAACGCTTTCATGCATCATCTCGCTGAGGGTCGGATGCGGGAAGACGGTGCTCATCAGGTCTTCTTCGGTCGTCTCCAATTGCCGCCCGACGACGTAGCCCTGGATCAGTTCGGTCACTTCGGCGCCAATCATGTGCGCACCCAGCAATTCACCCGTCTTGGCGTCAAAGATGGTTTTTACCATGCCCTCGGCCTCGCCTAACGCGATGGCCTTGCCGTTGCCGATGAAGGGGAAACGGCCGACCTTGATGTCAAATCCCAGCTCCTTGGCCTTCGCCTCGGTATAGCCGACCGATGCGATCTGTGGATTGGAATAGGTACAGCCGGCGATGCTGTTGGCCTTGACCGGATGTGGCTTTTGTCCCGCAATCAGCTCGGCGATCATCACACCCTCATGGCTGGCCTTGTGCGCCAGCCACGGCGCGCCGGCGATGTCGCCGATGGCATAAAGGCCGTCCACATCGGTGCGGCAGTATTCATCGGTCAGAACATGGGTGCGGTCGATCTTGACGCCCAGATCTTCCAGCCCGAGGTTTTCGGTGTTGCCGACAATGCCCACGGCGGAGATGACGGTGTCAAATTCGTGCTTTTCAGCCTTGCCGTTCGCCTCGATATGGGCCGTCACCTTGCCCTTGCCGCGGTCCAGCTGTTTGACGGCAGCCTTTTGCAGGATGGTCATACCCTGCTTCTCGAATTGCTTTTTGGCGAATTTCGAGATTTCGGCGTCTTCTACCGGCAGGATACGGTCCATCACTTCGACCACGGTCGTCTCGGCACCCAGCGTGTTGTAAAAGCTGGCAAATTCGATGCCGATGGCGCCTGACCCGATGACCAGCAGCTTCTTGGGCATGCGCGGCGGCACCAGCGCGTGCCGGTAGGTCCAGACCAGATCGCCGTCTGCTTCAAGCCCCGGCAGTTCGCGGGCGCGCGCGCCGGTGGCGATGACGATGTGTTTGGACGTCAGTTCCTCATCCTCGCCTTTGTCCATCCTGATGGCAACTGTGCCCTTTGATGGAATTCGAGCTTCGCCGCGGAACACGTTGATCTTGTTCTTTTTCATCAGGTGGCTGATGCCATCGGACAACTGCTTGGCCACACCGCGAGAGCGTTTGATGACCGCGTCCAGATCATAGCCGATCTTGTCCGCCGTCAGGCCGAATTCCTTGGCGCGGTGCATCAAGTGGAACACCTCGGACGAGCGCAGCATCGCCTTGGTCGGGATGCAGCCCCAGTTCAGGCAAATACCGCCCATATTTTCGCGCTCGATGATGGCCACGTTGAGGCCAAGCTGCGCGCCGCGAATTGCGGCGACATAACCGCCGGGACCGGCGCCGATCACGATCATGTCAAAGGATTTGGGGGCCATATGCGTCTCCGGGATGCTGGGTTCCAGTCGATGCTAGAGCGTTTTGGGCTGTTGCACAACGCATCAACAAAACGAAAACGCCGCATCCGTTGCCGGATGCGGCGCCGCGTCATGACGGAAGGGCCATTCCGTCAGGCAGCGTCCTTTTGCTGCAACTGGCGCAGCGTATGCGCGTAGGCTCCAGCCTTGAGATAGGCTATTTCGGGCAAAGTCGATTTGCGGCCAAGCGCCTCATTGCGATAGGGGAACCGGCCAAATTCACGGATCACTTCGCGATGCGCGCGCGCATGCAGCAACGTCCCCGACCCTGTTTCAGGCATGCGCTCGCAGATAAGACGAATGCAGCGGTCCTGATCAGGCAAGTTTTCCGAGTGCATCAACGGCAGATAGAAAAACTGGCGTGCGGGTTCGTCAATTGCCATATCCCATTTGCGGTCAATGGCGACCTTGGCAGCGGCGATGCCGTCCCGATCAGTCGCAAAGCTGTCAGCCTTGCCGCGGAACATATTGCGCGGGAACTGGTCCATCAGGATGATGTAGGCCAGCGCACCTGTCGGATAGGTCAGCCACAGGCCGAAATGGCCTGTCCGGGCCTTTTCCCAAGCCTCCCCAAACTTGTCGCGAATACTGTCATCCAGCGCATCCGACTGAGCATACCAACCGACCTCGCCCACGTCGTCGAGCCAGAATTTCAACACGCTGTCTGGATCTACCACAGGTCTGCTCCTTTTGTGACCAATGCCGATGATCTTAGGGTACCCGCGCGCGCATATTCTTAACAGTAAAGTAATACTTCAAACGCAACATTTCGCTCACGCGGGGCTTATGCGCACATCAGGCTTCGGCAGCGCGCACACCGGCAACCTCGTCTGCGGCATCTTCCTGCTCCTGCGCGATATCGATGGCATATTCCTGTGCCATCGCGACAGCGACGGGCGACGAGGACGGCATGACCGTGGTGAAGGTATCGGTCGGATCGATGACGTGAGTCGGGCGTTGCGTCATGCGATATGCGGCGTACAGGGCCATCGCTGCGCCCAAAACGGCGATGTAGAGGAAAAAGCCACTGGGCCCCATGACGCCCATCATCCAGCCGGTGATCAGCGGGCCGGCAATCGCGCCCAGCCCATTGATAAAGATCAGCCCGCCCGCGGCCGCGGCCATGTCTTCGTGCTGCAAAAAATCATTAGTGTACGCAATCAGCAATGAATAGAGAGGGTTAGACAGACCGCCGACAACAAAGGCTGCAGACAGCAGCACGAAGAAGAACGTGCCAAACAGCATCGCGACAAGCGCCCCGATCGCCACCCCTGCCGAGACGATCAGGATCAGCAGACGCCGATCCATCTTGTCGGACAGCCAGCCCAGCGGATATTGGATGATCAGGGCGCCAACGTAAAACGACGACACAAAGGCCGAAATCTCGCCCACGCTCAGCCCCGCCTTGCCGCCGTAAACCGCGCCCATGCCGAACTGCGCCGAAAAGACGCCGCCCAGCAGAAACATTCCCACGCAGCCCAGCGGTGATGTGCGGTACATTTGCATCAACGTCATCGGTTTGGTCGTATCGAACGCAGGCGTCGGGCTGATTGACAGCAAAATCGGCGCGAATGAGATCGAGATAAGCACCGACGGAATGATGAACAGGATAAATCCACCCGGATCGGCCACGATCAACAGCGCCTGCGCAGACACGATGCCGATCATCTGCACGATCATGTAAAGCGACAGTGCCTTGCCGCGATTTTCATTGCTGGAGGCGTTGTTCAGCCAGCTTTCGGCAGTGACATACACCCCCGAAAAGCAAAATCCGATCAGGATCCGCGCGATGCCCCACGCCCACGGGTCCGTCCATGTCGGATAGAGCAGCATCACCGATGAGATCATGCTGCCCAGCGCGGCAAACACCCGCACATGGCCCACCCGGCGGATCATCTCGGGCGCCATGCGTGATCCGAAAAGAAAGCCGACGAAATAGCCCGACATGACCAGCGACATTTCGAAGGTGGTAAATCCTTCGATTTCGCCCCGGATACCCAATAGCGTGCCCTGCATGCCGTTTCCGACCTGAAGCAGCATCATCCCGAACAGCAGTGCCCATGCACCGGACAGAACCTTGATCATCGCATCTCTCCCTGGCTGCCAAGACGCAACCTGCCACAGTGCCCGCTGCCCATCGCGCCCGTTAGCGACGATCATCACAGCATAGACGCCGCCATTGGCAGTGTTTCAGCGCGGGATCAACAGCGATGCATCGCCGTACGAAAAAAATCTGTATTTTTGGGCGACCGCGTGGGCATAGATCTCGGCAAGCGTCTCCTGCCCCATCAATGCAGAGACCAGCATCATCAGCGTCGATTTCGGCAGATGAAAATTCGTCATCAATGCATCTGTGATGCGAAATCGAAAACCGGGGTAGATGAAAATATCGGTCGTGCCCTGCCATGGGGCGATGGCGCCGGTCGCCTGCGCCGCGCTTTCGATCAGGCGCAGCGCGGTGGTTCCAACGGGTATGATGCGCCCGCCAGCGGCCTGTGTCGCTGCGATCTCGGCTGCGGCCTGCGGCGTCACCTCGCCCCATTCGGCGTGCATCTTGTGGGTGGTCACGTCATCCACCTTGACCGGCAGGAACGTACCTGCGCCAACATGCAATGTGACATACGTAAATTCAACGCCCCTAACCGCCATCGCCCCAAGCAACGCGTCGTCGAAATGCAGTGATGCCGTGGGGGCCGCGACAGCGCCGGAATAGCGCGCCCAGACGGTTTGATAATCATCCTTGTCGGCGGCATCAGCGGCGCGGCGCGCGGCAATGTAGGGCGGCAGTGGCATCGCGCCCGCCTCAGACAATGCTGCATCGAAATTATCGCCAGTCAGGTTAAAGCGCAGCTGCGCCAGCCCATCCTCTTTGCCCTCCAACGTGGCCGAGAATATGTCAGAGAATACCACGGCCTCATCCAAATCCAGCTTTTTCAGCGGCTTGACCATCGCGGACCATGTGCCGTCTGCGCGCGGCTCCAGAAGCGTCACCTCGATGCGGGCCTCGGTCAGACCTTGCGCACCGGTTCGGCGGCGCAGGCCGGTCAGACGCGCAGGGATAACGCGGGTGTCGTTCAGCACCAGCCGGTCGCCGACGCGCAGCCAGTCCGGCAAATCGCAGACGTGCGCATCCGTTATATCCGCGCCTTGCGCCACCAGCAGCCGGGCAGAACTGCGCGGGCGGGCGGGCCGCGTGGCGATCAGCGCCTCGGGCAGGTCATAGTCGAAATCGCTCAGCTTCATGGCGCCTCTGTCTTGTTTTTGCTATCCGTCACCGGCGATTTACGCGCCCGCGATCCATGGGTTTCTGAACCGGCGGCGGCGCTGCTGTATCCCGTCCGCCCTCTGGCGCCACTCCTTGAGTTGAAGCGCGTTTTGGCGGCTGCGGCGGTGCGCGGCGGAAAATCTCTCGGAACATGCCGGGTGTCAACAACGACAGCGGATTGACCCCGACCGACGGTGATGCGGCAGGCCCCTTGAGGGTGTAGTTCACCCCCACCAACCCTTCGCCGCGCCGCGTGAACATCGCACCGATCGCATTCACCACATAGAGCGGCGACACGACGCCCTGCATATCCATCTGCTTGGCGCCAAGGTAATAATAGCCGTCCATCGAAATGCCCATGGATGCCCCCACCGCGCTGCCCGAATACAGCGTCAACCTCTCGGGTCCCAGCCGGAAACGTGCGTCGACATCGCTGAAATGGATGCCATTGCCCGACATCTGCTCCAGCAAACCGACGACGCTGAGCGCGCTTAGCAGTGCCGCCATCGCTGGGGCATCGGTCAGCCAGATGTCGGCGCCCGTCAGCTGGCCGTCATAGATGCCGGGCGCGCCCGCAGGCGTCAAAAGCAGCTCCATTTCGCCGCCGCGCGCATGCTTGAGCAAGCCAGCAGCGCCCAGAACGCCGCCCGCATCGGTGGTGGTGATGCGGAATGCGCTGCGCCCGGCCTGCGGTACGATCTGACCGCGAATGGGCGCTCCGCCGTTGACGCGGCCGGTGAAACTACCGTCAACGCCGCGTGCCAGATCCAGATTGGCGCGGAAGCCCGTCAGCGCCAGCGTATCGGACACAGTCAGCCGGTCCAGCGCCAGCGACACCGGCCCGCCAGTGTTTGCGCCGCCTCCACCGCTGGACAGATCGGCGCGGCGCAGATCAACGCTACCGCCTGTCACCTCGATACGGGGCGCTGCCCCCTTGCCACGCCCGACCAGCGCCACCGGCGCATCCAGCCAGCCGCCGACCTGAACCCGCGAAAACAGCGCGCGCCCCAGCTGCCCGCCCGGCGTCAACGTCACGCTGCCCAGCGCATTCAGCCCCGGCGCATCCAGCGACAGCCGGTCGATCTGCGGCGGCGTACCCAGCCTGCCCCGCACCTCCAGCGCACCCTTCGCATTGCGCGGCAGGCTCCAGTTCAGCTGAGGCAAGGACAGGCTCAAGCCCGCCAGATCCGAGGTCAGCGCAAACTCTGCCGCGTTCCCCGGTCCCAGATCTACAGTTATCTGTCCCGGTGCGCTGCCGGTAAAGCTGCCCGGCGGCAGCCCGATACCGAACACATCTGCAAAGTCTTGGCTCAGCAGGATCGTGCCTTCAACACGGCTGCCCTGCGCCTCGGGACCAAGCGCCGCAGTCCAGTGACCGTTAAAAGGCACACCGTCCAGCTGTCCATCACCGCCAATGCGCAGCTGGCCCTCCGCCAGACGCAGATCCAGCGTGTCTGCCGTCAGAATGCGTCCGGGCACCAGGACATCACTGCGCAGATCAGACAGCTCGCCAGCAACCGCAACGCGCACATCTTTGGTTTTCAACTTCCGGATCAATGGAAAACTCAGGTCTGCTGCTACATTCGCGCGCCCTTGCGCCAACGTTACGGGACGATCCTGTTTGCTGAGGAAGCGGAACGGCTCTTCGTCGATCAGCGAAAGCGCGGCGGTGATGGTGCTGTCGGTGCGCACGGCCACCTCCGCCGGACCCTTCTTGATAGTAATATCCGGCACGACAAAGCTGGTGCCGGTAATGTCGATGTACCCGTCCTGCGGCGCCTCAACGCGTCCCGTTTCGGCCTCGATGGCAAAGCGTTTGCCCACCAGCACCGCCTTGCCCGACATACCCTCGATCATCGGCATCTGTTTCATAAAACGAGTTTTGAGCGCCTCGAAATCAAAGGACAGGGCAACCTGGGGTGCCCGCTGCGGGCGCATCCGAACCGCCATATCAATGTTGCGCAACTCAGCGGTCTGCACGTTCTCATCCACCCATCTGCGCGTTTTCGGAACCGCTGTTTCGGGCCAGAGCTGCATCAGCCGGGCGCGGTCAATCCCATCCAGCCGCCCATCCAGCGCCAGATCCCAGCCCGCATCGCTGCCGCGCAGCTCGCCGCCCAGCACCAGATGGCGTCCCTGATCGGACAGGCTCAATTGGCCGATGCTCAGATGAAACGGATCCAGCCGCAGCCGCAGATCCAGCGCGGCACTGTCCACATGAACCGATTCCTTATATAAATCGGCTGGATCGGCAGTAATGTCGCTGACGCGCAATTGCGCCAGAAATTCATCCGGCCAGCCATCGGTGCCGCCAACCAGATGCGCGGTTCCCTCGGCGCTGGCCTTGACCCATTTGCTGTCTACGGACAGCGTCCCGATCTCGATTTTCTGGCCCGCCGGATCGTAGGTGAAATATGCGCGCGCAGCATCAAAGGCGATAGGCTTGGTCGCCGGATTTGGTTGCAGCACACCTTGGCCAATTTGCAGTGTCGCGTTCAGAGGCCCCAGACGCCCCTGATCATCAAGCCGGGCGCGCAGCGCGCCTGAAATCGGCGCGTCCAGCGCATCCAGCACTGCCAACGCCGGCGATTGCATCGCCACTTCACCCGCAGGCAGATCCGTGAAATTCAGGCCCAATTGCGCCGCCGTGCTGCCAACCCGGCTGGAGAAATTGAACTCCAGCGTGCTGGGATAGGACCGCGCGCCAAGCACGCTGAAATCACCGCGCGCCCGCAAAACGCCGCCCTCATGTGTGACCGCCACCTTGCCACCATCCACCGTCCAGGCCCGGCCAGTGCGCGCGTCCTCATAGCGCAGCGTCATATTATCAGCGCGCACATGACCCAGTGATGCCAGCGCCGGGCGCTCCAGTGCCGCGTCGATCTGTGCAATCAGAGACGGCACATCGCGCGGCCGCGCCGCGCCGCCGCCCATCCCCATGTCCGCGCCCAACTGGACGCCCATGCCTCCCTTATCATCCCGCCGCAAGTGGACCTGCAGGCCCGACAACCGGATCCCCCGAGGCTGCACCTGCCCCTGCAACAAGGGGCGCAGCGCAAAGGTGCCGCCCAATTCACCGAGCGTAGCGATCACGCGCTGGTCCGGGCCACGCAGCGTCACCGCTCGCAAGGCCAGCCGCGGAGTCCAGCCTTCTTCGATGACAACCACCATCTGGCCCAGCTCGACCTGCAACGCACCCGTCTGGCTGTTGATCCGATCGGTGATGCGCGCCCGCAGCCAATCGGGTACTGCAACGGGCGCGCCCAGATAGGACAGTACGAACAGCGCCGCCACACCGGCCAGCGCGGTCATGCTCAGCAGCGACCACAGTCCTGCCTTGCGTCGCCTGCGCCGCCGCCGCGCGCGATGCGCATGGGCATCGTGCGTCTGTGCATCCGCGCTTGGCGGCTGGGAACCTGTCTCGCTCATCTGCTCCTGCGGAGGCTTATCGGCGCGCCTCTCTTAAAAGTATCGCGGTCATTCTTCGCGATGCGTCCCTTTCCTACGGCCCGCACTAGGTTAGTATATCACCAACACCGCCATGACCAAGGACAGCTCATGACCGATATCTCTGACTTTGCCCCCGATTTCACCCTTCCCACCACCGGCAGCGGCGAAATTCAGCTTAGCGCGCTGCGCGGCGCGCCTGTCGTTCTGTTCTTCTACCCCCGAGACGACACGTCAGGCTGCACCCGCGAGGCGCTGGATTTCACCGCCCTTGCGCCCGAATTCGACCAGATTGGCGCGCACGTCATCGGCATCTCCAAAGATTCCATCGCCAAGCATGAAAAATTTCGGGAAAAACACGACCTGACAGTGCCGCTCGCTTCGGACGAGCATGCCGCTGCCTGCGAGGATTACGGTGTCTGGGTTGAAAAGAAGATGTACGGAAAAACCTTCATGGGGATTGAGCGCGCCACCTTCCTGATCGGTGCAGACGGCCGGGTCGCGCGGGTCTGGCGCAAGGTCAAGGTGCCCGGCCACGCCCAGGAAGTGCTGGAAGCGGCCCGCGCCGAGCTGCAGAGACCTTCATCGCAATAGCATATCCAGCTGAGCTTTTTCTTGGTCAAAAATACCCAGAATCGCCACCTGTCCTACAAATGCGGACCGTCCAATGATGCGCCACGCCACAGCGACTGCGACATCTGGGCGCAGACAAAACATGCAGTTCTCTGCCCAGATGGTTGCAAATCGGCGGTAATCTGCCGTTTCTTGGCCTTTCGTGCGCTTCCCGGGCCCGGAAAGTCCAAAACTGTTGCTCATGGCCCACGCTCTGTCTAAGCAAAAACCTCAAGGCGCCGCGACCCTCAAGAATGTGCGCCACGTTGGGATGGACACGGATAATCTGAGGACGGGACACTTGCGTACACTGATCGCAATAAAAGTACATTCTTTTCTGGAACGCCATTTTCCCGAACGCCGGGTCTTTCTGCGCTCCGATACCGACACCCGCTTTATCCGGCTTCGGCCAGCGACTCAGCTGGTCGCCTTCACAGGCGTGTCGCTGATTGTTGCGTGGTCGATCATCGCAACTGCTATCCTGCTGATGGACAGCATCGGATCTGGCAATTTCCGCGAACAGGCCAAGCGTGATCAACGCACCTATGAAAGCCGCCTGAACGATCTGAGCAGTGAACGTGACAAACGCGCCATTGAGGCCCGCGAGGCGCAAGAGCGCTTCAACTCGGCGCTGGAACAGATTTCCGTCATGCAGTCGGAACTACTGGCCTCCGAGACGCGCCGCCGCGAGATGGAGACCGGCATCGGCGTGATCCAGTCCACGCTGCGCCGCACCATGCATGAGCGCGACGATGCCCGCGGCAAGGCCGATACCCTGACGGCCGAGCTTGAGACATCTGGTGACGGCGATGCCTTGTCCTCCGGCAACGGCGCGGCCGGTAACGCCATCGACTTCCTGACACAGGCGCTGGCTGAAACCGCCGCCGAGCGCGATCAGATCACTGCTGATGCACAGGATGCGCTGACGCAAGCCGACGAGATGCAGCACCAGATTCGCCTGATGCAGGATCAGAACGATCAGATATTCCGCCAGCTTGAGGATGCGATGACCATCTCGGTCGAGCCGCTGGACAAGATGTTCCGCTCTGCCGGGATGAGCACAGACACCATTCTGAACACCGTGCGCAAGGGCTATTCCGGCCAGGGTGGTCCCCTGATGCCGCTCAGCTTCTCCACGCGCGGTGAAGCACCTTCCCCCGATGCCCTGCGCGCCAATCGTCTGCTCAACCAGCTGGACCGCCTGAACCTTTATCGCATCGCCGCCGAAAAGGCGCCGTTTGCGCTGCCCCTCAAGGGTGCGTTTCGCTACACATCTGGCTTCGGTCAGCGCTGGGGCCGCATGCATAGCGGTACCGATATGGCCGGCGACCATGGCTCGCCGATCTATGCCACCGCCGATGGCGTGGTCACGCATGCAGGCTGGCTGTCCGGCTATGGACGGCTGGTCAAAATCAAGCATGCCTTTGGAATTGAGACGCGTTATGCGCATCAATCGAAAATCCGCGTGAAGAAGGGGCAAAGGGTCTCGCGTGGGGATCATATCGGTGATATGGGAAACTCTGGACGATCCACCGGCACCCATCTACACTATGAAATCAGGGTGGACGGCAAGGCCATCAACGCAATGACATTCATCAAGGCTGGTAGAAATGTTTTCTAAGAGCAAAATCAACGAACCTGGCCCGCAGAAGGGCGACGCGCCCAAGCCGGCAGGCTATGACAAGCCTCTGGACGCCCCCAAGCCTGCGGTACCTCAGGGCGGCGACTTCAAGGCAGCGGCACCCAAAGCAAAGCCTCCGGCGTCCGTGCTGTCCTCGGACCTGCACGTCACTGGTAACATGAAGACAACCGGCGACATTCAGGTCGAAGGCGTCGTCGAGGGTGATATTCGCGCCCATCTGCTGACCATCGGAGAAACAGCCACGATCAAGGGCGAAGTGATTGCCGATGATGTGGTGATCAATGGCCGCATCGTAGGCCGCGTGCGCGGTCTCAAGGTGCGCCTGACTTCGACAGCGCGGGTCGAAGGCGACATCATTCACAAGACAATCGCGATTGAATCCGGCGCCCATTTTGAGGGTTCGGTTCAGCGTCAGGACGACCCGCTGAACCCCAAAGGCAAGGCGCCTGAGGCAAAACCGGCCGAGCCAAAATCCAGCTGATTCGCCCGCTGGTTCGACTTACGCCACACCATAGTTAGATCCGCCGCCCCTTCCACACCGGTTTGGGGCGGTTTGCGTTTGCACGATCGCTATGACCGTTTGACCGGTTGAGAAGCCTCCGCTTGAACACAAAGGGATGATCCGGTTGGACCATCCTTTTGCGGAGTTCATACTAAAATGGCGGTGCCGCGTGTGCTCAATCGTTACGAGCCGTCTCGGGCGCCAAGCGAGCCGTTAGTTTCCGTGCGCACAGTGATGGCGCACATTGCTATGGCGCACACGCGGCGCTAAATGCTTCATCGCCTGCTGGTAGTTCTGGTCGCGATTTGGCCCTGCCGCAGCTGGTAGACCCCTTCGACTGAAATAGGCTGCGAACCTGCGGGGCACTAATTCTCATGTGACACGTTGCGGCGAATCCCGACATCTGCCACCGAGGGCGCCAGATGGGCAGGTGCGTAATTTACCGTCGCTATGATCATCACAACCTGCTGTTGCGCCATGGCAGGTGCGCCCAGCAATATCGCTGTCGCACTCGCTATCATAGCGCGCGAAGCGGTCCGAAACACACACGTACTGTACATCTTTATCTGGATATGCAGCCTCGGCTCGCTACGCGCTCTGGTAACCGAGCGGGCGCGGCTGTCAATTTAATAGGACCGCGTGACCGGGCCGCGCGCTATTAGCGATTCTCCCACAACTGGCGCGCAATCAGCCACGTCACTGGAAAGCTGATAACAAATCCAAGCGCTGCGGCGATCAGAACACCGTTCATGTCATCATATCCCATGACGAGCCCAGCAACGATAGCACTGCCCGCAAGGGTCGATCCGATGAAAAGATGCAAAATACCGGCCAATCGCCACATGGTCCCGCTCCGTCTCTGGGGTCAATTTTCGCCTTTATGACCGGCAGTGCATTGACCTGCCTTGATCCATATCAGGCAAGGCAAATAATGCCTTCCGGTCGGAACCTATTCCTAGTCGGAGCGTTCACCCCACGCAATGATAAAGGAAATGTGAAAATGTTGAAAGTTACCTTCGCCATAATCGCAGTCTTGGGCCTTGCCGCCTGCGAGACAACCGAGGGCTTCGGGCGTGACGTTCAAAACGCAGGAGAGGCGATCGAAGAAGAAGCAAATTAAAGCGTCATTCTGCATGCCATCCGAATCCAAGGCGGCTCTTGTGGAGGGCCGCCTTAAGTTTCCCCAAAAAATTCCCTCAAAGATGACTCTTGGTTAATCTACCTGAGGGATGGTGGGGCCTGATCAGGAATCCAAATTCAGATATTTTCAGCGGTCCTGTTCACTTCATGCTTCGTGCCCTCGCACTATAATAGATGAGATCGCTATCGGCGGCACATGACGACGTAGTGCGCCTTCATGGCGCTAACGGACACGCTGTGACCGTACTGCCGAATGCGATTTACGCTGTCGGGAGCCTGTCAACGGCGCAGTCGTGTTCAGCTGTGCATGTGATGGGCTTGAAAACAGCGCTTGTTGCCAAGCGTCGCACATCAGCAGGTGGCCGCATGACCAACAGGGATCAAAGCCGCATATCCCTAAAAGTAAAGCGCATCAGATGCACAGCGGACGTCCCGCGATGTGTAGAAAACTGCCACTCTGCTCCTGCCCGATACGGTTGGGTCGGGCATCCGGATGGATGGCCCTTCTCCAGCCTTCGCAACATGGCGGTGTCCGAATTGATCGTGTCTTAAGGCGCGTGGGCGCCTCAGCTATCCATCTTGAGCGCGGAAATGAAGGCCTCTTGCGGTATGTCGACCTTGCCGAATTGGCGCATCTTCTTCTTGCCCGCTTTCTGCTTTTCCAGCAGTTTCTTTTTGCGGGTTGCATCGCCACCGTAGCATTTTGCAGTTACATCCTTGCGCATTGCCGAAAGCGTCTCTCGCGCGATGACTTTCCCGCCGATCGCAGCCTGAATCGGTATTTTGAACATGTGCCGCGGGATGAGGTCCTTCAGTTTTTCGACCATGGCACGGCCACGCGCTTCGGCGCGATCGCGGTGGACCATCATCGATAGGGCATCTACAGGCTCATCATTGACGAGGATCGACATTTTCACCAAATGATCCGTGCGATAGCCGATGATCTGATAGTCAAAACTGGCATACCCTTTCGTCACCGATTTCAAGCGGTCATAGAAATCGAATACCACTTCGTTCAGTGGCAAGTCATAGACCACCATTGCGCGGCTACCAGCATAGGTCAGATCCATCTGAACGCCGCGCCGATCCTGGCAGAGCTTCAATACGTCGCCCAGATATTCGTCTGGTACCAAAATCGTCGCCTTGATCCGCGGCTCTTCCACATGATCGACGGTCGACATGTCTGGCATATCTGCCGGGTTGTGCAGCGGCATAAGCGTGCCATCACGCATGAACACGTTGTAAATCACCGACGGCGCCGTTGTGATCAGGTCGATATTATATTCACGCTCCACCCGGTCGCGAATAACCTCAAGATGCAGCAGGCCGAGAAATCCGCAACGAAACCCAAACCCGAGCGCCGCCGACGTCTCCATTTCGTAGGTAAAGGAGGCGTCGTTCAGCGCCAGCTTTTCGATGGCGTCACGCAGATCCTCAAACTCGGCGGAGTCCACCGGGAAAAGACCACAGAACACCACCGGAACTGAAGGTTTGAACCCCGGCAAAGGCGCAGCGCACGGTGCCTTGTCGAGTGTGATCGTGTCGCCAACCTTGGTATCACGGACCTGCTTGATCGACGCGGTAATAAACCCGATCTCGCCCGGCGCCAGTTGGTCGACCACGGTCATAGCAGGACGAAACACGCCGATTCGTTCGACCTGATGGACCGATCCATTCTGCATCATGCGCACCCGGTCGCCCTTTTTCAGGATGCCGTCCATGATGCGTACCAGAACGATCACTCCCAAATACGCGTCATACCAGCTGTCGACCAGCATCGCCTTGAGCGGCGCATCGCGGTCGCCTGCGGGCGGCGGCAAATGCGTGATGATCGCCTCCAGCGTCTCGACGATGCCCTGCCCCGTCTTGGCGCTGACGCGGATCGCGCCGCTGGCGTCGATGCCGATCACGTCCTCGATCTGCTCGGCGACGCGTTCGCAATCTGTGGCGGGCAGGTCGATCTTGTTCAGGACCGGAATAATCTCGTGGCCCGCGTCGATTGCGGTGTAAACATTGGCCAGCGTCTGGGCCTCCACGCCCTGCGTGGAATCCACCACCAGCAGCGATCCCTCGACCGCGCGCATGGAGCGGCTGACCTCGTATGCGAAATCGACATGGCCGGGCGTGTCGATCAGGTTCAGCACATATTCCTCGCCGTTCAGCGCGGTATAGTTGATGCGGACGGTCTGCGCCTTGATGGTAATACCGCGCTCGCGCTCGATATCCATGCTGTCCAGCATCTGTTCCTTCATGTCACGCTCGGCAACGGTGTTCGTCTGCTGGATCAGGCGATCGGCAAGCGTGGATTTCCCATGATCGATATGCGCGACGATCGAGAAATTGCGAATATGTGCGAGGTCAGTCATGGCGCTGATATGGTGTGAAACAAGGATTTGGTCAAGCTGGATCGCACGGCGGGGCCGCGATTGCGTGTGGGTATCTTGTGCATTGAAAACTCCGGGCCGATCAGGCAGAAAGGCGGCAAACAGGCAAGCTGGGGAAAGAACCCCAGATCAGATGTGAGGCAGTCGCAATGAAGAACATCCTAATCCTCGGTATGATTCTGGTGCTGGCCGGATGTGGCGGTGGAAACCGGTCAAAAGGCGGTCGCGGCGCATCCCCGCTTTATGCGCCCACGGCCAGCGGCCCGATCAAATCGGCCTGCCTTGCCTCGGATCGCAAGGTACGCTCGGATTATCTGTGCGGTTGCATACAAGCCGTGGCAAACCAGAATCTTTCAAGCAGCGATCAGAGGCGCGCGATAAAATTCTATTCCAATCCGCAAGCCGCACAGGATATCCGCCAATCCAGCAGCGCCGCCGACAAGAGGTTTTGGAAATCCTATTCGGACTATGCCAAACAAGCCGAGCGTATCTGCACCTGACTGGTCATAATGAACTAAGCCAAAAGACGCGCCGTGGATCACACGCATCGAATTTTCGGTCTGCGCGGTTCACCGCGAGACTTAGAAGCCTGCCCGGCGCGTTCCGCTGACAGGCAGGGATGGCCGGGGTGTAGACGTCGCCTCGAACCGACAATCATCGCCGCGGTGTGACCAGTGGCGCAGCTTGGCAAGCTGCGCTATAGCGACGCAACACCAGATGAGGGAGCGCCGGACATGAGTGACCAAGAGCAGCCACAGATTTATCTGATCACCCCGGCGGAATTTGACCTCAGCCAGTTTCGGGACAGCCTGGCCGCCGTGCTGGATGCACAGCCCGTCGCCTGCCTGCGGGTGGCAATGTCCACTCGTGACGAGGACCGTATCGCGCGCGCCGCCGATGCCTGCCGCGAGGTCTGCCATGCGCGCGAGGTCGCGATGGTGATCGCCAGCCATATCAGTCTGGCCGAGCGGCTGGGCCTTGATGGCGTGCATTTGCCCGATGGCGCCCGCTCCGTGCGCAAGGCCCGCAAGGCGCTTGGGCCCGATGCCATCATCGGTGCCTTTTGCGCACAATCGCGCCATGAGGGAATGAACGCAGGCGAAGCCGGCGCCGATTACATCGCCTTTGGCCCGGTCGGAGCCACCGGGCTAGGTGATGGCGAGCAGGCCGAGCCTGAGCTGTTCGGCTGGTGGAGCGAGATGATTGAGCTGCCCGTCGTGGCCGAGGGCGCGCTGAACGGGGAATTAATCACCGCGCTGGCGCCAGCCACCGATTTCTTTGGGATCGGGGATGAGATTTGGGATCAAGCAGATCCAGCTGCCGCACTTGGACATTTGATCCGCGCCATGGGGTAAAGCGGTCATCCCTGCCGCTCTAGCGGCATTGCGCTTCGCACCATCCGCTCTGCCTCGGCAGCCAACGCCTTGCGATTATCGAAATCCGCAACGCGCAGCGGCCTGTGGTAAATCAGCTCCACCCGCCCGCCGCGCCGCGCGGCAAAGACTTGCGCGGCATGAGGCGCAAAATCCATATCGCCAAACCAGCCATAAAACGCCGCGTCCGCGCCCCTCGGCGCGTAGTAGATCACTGTGACCGGCTGCACATGCATCATATCTTTCAACCCCGGCGCGAAGAAGGATTGAAACAGGGTCGGCTTGAATGGAAACACGCGCAGACCGTCGGTCGACGTGCCTTCAGGAAAGAAAACCAGCTGCTGACGGGCCAGCAGCCTTGCCTCCAGCGCAGAGGTCTGCGCTTGCGCATCGCGCGCGTCACGGCGGATAAACAGCGTACCGGCGGCACGCGCCAGATAGCCAATGACTGGCCACCCGGATACTTCGGATTTGGACACGAAAACAATGCGATGCCGCGCGTTTAGCACCAAAATATCCAGCCATGAGGCGTGATTTGCCACCACGGCACCTGGCTGTGCCATGGGTGTGCCCCGCAGTTTAAGGCGCAGCCCCGCAATGGCCACACAGGCGCAGAAAAACCACTGCACGACATAGCCAGACACGGGCCGGCGCAGACCCGCCAGCGGCCGCTCGATCACGCGGATCAGCAACAAAAGCGGCAAAAGCACCGCCAGAACACTTACCAGCGCTGCCGCGCGTATGGCGATCCGCAAGCGTCCCGCCAATCCGGGCGCAATCGGCTCAGGTTCGGTCCGGGGCCAATGCGGCACCATCATGATCTGCCAGTCGGCGCGTATAGCGCCCGGTGGAGCGATCCTAGCCGAGCAGTATCCAAAATCAGGCAGACATCCGTTGTATTGAACTTAGTGTCGATAAAGGCCCCGTCGCCGACATAGCCGCCAAGCCGCAGATAGGCCTTGATCAACGGCGGCACCTGCAACATCGCGGCCCGGCGGTCCAGCGCCTCAGGTGTGATCAGATTCATCGGCTGGTAGCGGAGCGACCGCGCACTCAGCTCTGCCGGGGCGCTATGGCGGTGATGCAGCAATGACAGCGGCGCGGCCAGCGCGTCCGTGTCTGTGCCATGAAAACTGGCGACACCGAACAGAACCTCTGCGCCGTGATCTTTCACATAGCCCGCCAGAGCCTGCCACAGATGCAGCAGCGCTGGCCCGCCACGATATCGCGCATCCACACAAGAGCGGCCCAGTTCCAGCAGATTGCGCCCGGATGCGCGCAACACCGAAAGGTCGTATTCATCTTCGGAATAGAACTGACCTGCATCCGCCGCCTGATCGGCACGCAGCAGGCGATATACGCCGATCACCTGATCGTCCGGCCCATCGGGCAAATTCCGGTCGCGCAGCAGAAGATGATCGAACCACTCGTCGAACCGGTCCGCCTCGATGCCCGCGTCACTGTCAACCATCAGGCCGCCCCCGCCCAATTCCTGTACGAACACGCGGTAGCGCAAGCGCTGCGCCGCGCGTATATCTGCCGCACCGCGGGCCAGTGTGACCTCAAAATCAGGAAGGGGACTTGTGCAGGCCGCGCGGGTATTCATTCTGTCCTCGGGGAGCGTGAACTCGGACGCTTTCTATGGGCCGAAGCGGTCAATGGCAACATCGGCGCAAATTGAGACGTGATGCACAGCGACGACCGTGCTACTCAGGATTGAACTGACCTGCGTTAATCATTTGGTAACCAACATCAGGGATCAAAGACGGGCAGCAGCATGACGCGGCTGGTCTCTATCACCATCTTGCCCATATCGGGGAAATTAACCGTGACCTTGCCCGCCACATTCGACTGCACCTGGCCCACACCCCATTCGGGATGGCTGGGTGCTTCAACGCGCATGCCGGGCTCAAGAAATGCCGCGAAGTCATTCATGGCCTCACCTGTGCTGAAAGGAAAAACATGACCCAGCCTAACCGCAATTTTGGCGCACTGATAGGCTCGCGTATTTGTCATGACCTGATCAGCCCTGTGGGTGCCATCTCGAACGGGCTCGAGCTTTTGGGTCTTGCCGGAGTGCCGGACGGGCCGGAAATGGCCTTGGTCACGGACAGTGCTGCGCATGCCAGCGCGCGGCTGCGATTCTTTCGGGTTGCGTTCGGGCTATCAAGCGACGCGCAGAATATTGGCGCGCATGAAATTCGCAGTATTTTGAGCGCTGTCTATACTGGCAAGGTCAGTTGCGACTGGCAGATCGACGATGCGTTGCCGCGCCGTGTGGTGCAGGCGGCGTTGCTGGCCATGCTGTGCGGCGAACAGGCCGCCCCATTCGGCGGCGCCATGACCGTCAGTCAAACCAGCGGTGCGATTACCATGACAGTCACCGGCGACAAACTGGCGCCGCGGCCCGAACACTGGGAATTGCTGACGGGCGCGCTACCCAAAACTCTGGACGACTTGCCCGCCGCGCAGGTGCAATTCGCGCTGCTCCCAGAGCTGCTGGGCGATCTGGGACGGCAAGCGGTCGTTTCGCTGGCTGGCCCCATCACTTTGCAATTTTGACGCACCCGTCAGGCGCGCACCGCGCCGTCGCCTGTTACAAGATATTTAAAGCTTGTCAACTGCGCCGCACCAACCGGCCCGCGCGCATGCAGTTTGCCCGTGGCGATGCCGATCTCCGCCCCCATGCCGAATTCGCCGCCATCGGCAAACTGGGTCGAGGTGTTATGCATCAGGATCGCACTGTCGACCTGCGCAAAGAACGCCTGCACTGCCGCTGGATCCTCGGTGATGATGCAATCGGTGTGATGCGAGCCGTATTCCGAGATATGCCCGATCGCCAGACCCAGATCGCCCACGACGCGCGCGGCGATAATACTGTCCAGATACTCATGGCCCCAATCTTCCTGCCGGGCGGGCACGGTGCCGTCGATGACCGACAATGCCTCATCGGCGCGCACCTCGACGCCTGCGGCGATCAGCGCACGGATCAGGTCACTGCCCAGCCCGCCCACCAGATCGCGGTGAATCAGCAGGCATTCAGCCGCACCGCAGATACCGGTGCGACGTGTCTTTGCGTTCAGAACCACGCGCATTGCCTTTTCCGCATCGGCTGCGGCGTCCACATAGATATGCACCACCCCTTCCAGATGGGCAAAGACCGGCACGCGCGCCTCGCGCTGCACAAGGCCCACCAGCTCCTTGCCGCCGCGCGGCACGATCACGTCGATGGTGCCGGTCATTTTCAGCATTTCGTGCACCGCAGCGCGGTCACGCGTCGGGACCAGCTGAATCGCCTCCTCAGGCAAGCCCGCCTCGCGCAAGCCCTGTTTGAGGCAGGCATGGATCGCGCGTGAGCTGTAATAGCTTTCCGATCCGCCGCGCAGGATGACCGCATTACCAGCTTTCAGGCACAGCGCGCCGGCATCCGCCGTCACGTTCGGGCGGCTCTCGTAAATAACGCCGATCACCCCCAGCGGCGTGCGCACGCGCTGGATGTGGATGCCGCTGGGCTGGCTCCATTCGGCCAGAACCTTGCCCACCGGATCGGGCTGATCGGCAACCGCGCGCAGGCCGTCGGCGATGGCGCGAATGCGCTCCTCATCCAGCAGAAGGCGGTCGATCATCGCGTCGCTCAGACCTTTATCGCGAGCAGTGTCCACATCCTTGGCGTTCGCTTCGATGATCGCCGCGCGGCGCGCCCAGACCGCATCGGCGGCGCCGCGCAGGGCGCTGTCCTTGCGCCCCGATTCGGTCACTGCCAATTCGGTTGCAGCAGCGCGGGCACAAGCGCCCATGCGTGCCATAAGGGCGGGAATATCGGTGGTTTCGGTCATGGAACGGCTCCTTGCCGGGTCTTGGGTCAGCGCGTCAGAACGCCATGTCATCGCGGTGAATCAGCGCCGCGCGCGCAGGATAGCCCAGAACGGCCGCAATGGCATCCGAGCGCAATCCCTGCACCAGCGCCGCCTCCTGAGCGTCATAGCGGGTCAGCCCCAGCCCCAGCCGCGTGCCATCCGGGCCGGTCATCTCGACCGCATCGCCGCGCCCGAAATCACCTTCAATCGCGGTAACGCCTGCAGGCAGCAGGCTGCTGCCCTGCGCCATTGCCCGCGCGGCCCCGGCATCGACATGCAGTCGCCCGCGCGGCTTCATGCCGCCGATCCACGCCTTGCGCCGTTGCTGCGGCGTACCTTGCGCGGTGAACCACGTCGCCGGCGCGCCGCCCTCGATCGCGGCGAGCGGGTGCAGGACGAATCCGTTGGTGATCGCCATGTCGCAGCCTGCGGCCATTGCCGTTTTCGCCGCCATCAGCTTGGTCTTCATGCCGCCCTTGCTGAGGCCGGACCCGGCGTCGCCGGCCATCGCCTCAATCTCGGGGGTAATCGCATCGATGGTGTCAAAGCGGTACGCAGCGCTGTCCTGCAAAGGATTTCCCGAATAAAATCCGTCAATATCGCTCAGCAGGATCAGCTGGTCGGCGCCTGCCGTGACCGCCACCTGCGCGGCCAGCCGGTCATTGTCGCCATAGCGGATTTCGTCCGTGGCTACGGTGTCATTTTCATTGACGATGGGCACCGCGCCAAGCCGGATCAGTTGTTCCAGCGTCGCGCGGGTGTTCAGATAGCGGCGCCGGTCTGTGCTGTCCTCCAGCGTCACCAGCACCTGCGCGGCGATCAGCCCGCGCGCGGCCAGCGCGGTATCATAAGCGCCCGCCAGGCGGATCTGGCCCACGGCGGCGGCAGCCTGGCTTTGCTCCAGCGTCAGCGTGCCCGCAGGCAGACCGAGCGTTCCGCGCCCCAGCGCGATGGACCCGGACGAGACCAGCACGACATCGGTGCCGCGCGCACGCAGACGCGCGACGTCATCGGCCAGCCCATCCAGCCAGTCGGCGCGCAAGGCACCGGTGGCACGGTCGACCAAAAGGGCCGACCCGATCTTGACCACCAGCCGTTTGGCGTCTGTCAGGGCTGCCACGGTGCCGGCTCTTCTTCGACGTTGGTGCGGTGGCGCAGGCGATCATCGTCAATCTCGGCGCGCAGGGCGCGCAGAACATCGGTAACGCCTTCGCCCGAAACACCTGACATGGTCATCACCGGGCCACCCGATGCCGTCTCCAGCGCCAGTTTCGCCTCGGCCAGTTCGTCCTCGTCCAGCGCGTCGATCTTGTTCAGCACAGTCAGACGGGGTTTGCCGGCCAGCGGGCCATCATAGGCCTCTATCTCGGTGATGATGGTCTGGTAATCCTCGGCCACAGCCTGCGAGGTGCCATCAACCAGATGCAGCAGAATCGCGCAGCGCTCCACATGGCCCAGGAACAGATCCCCCAGCCCCCTGCCCTCGCTGGCGCCGCCGATCAGGCCGGGGATATCTGCGACCACGAATTCCACATTATCCACACCGACAACGCCCAGATTGGGGTGCAGCGTGGTAAACGGGTAATCGGCAATCTTTGGCCGTGCGTTGGACGTGGCCGCCAAAAAAGTGGATTTCCCAGCGTTCGGCATCCCCAACAGGCCGACATCGGCGATCAGCTTCAGCCGCAGCCAGATCGTGCGCTCGACGCCTTCCTGCCCCGGATTGGCCCGGCGCGGGGCCTGGTTGGTCGAGGATTTGAAATGCAGGTTGCCAAAGCCGCCATTGCCGCCGCGCGCCAATTCGACACGCTGGCCCAGCTCGGTCATGTCGGCGATCACCGTCTCCTGATCCTCGTCCAGGATTTCGGTGCCCACCGGCACGCGAAGCACGATATCGTCGCCGGTTTTGCCAGTGCGCTGCTTTCCCATGCCGGGCTGGCCGCTGCGGGCAAAGAAATGCTGCTGATAGCGAAAATCAATCAGCGTGTTCAGCCCGTCAACGGCTTCGGCCCAGACCGAGCCGCCATTGCCGCCATCGCCGCCATCAGGGCCGCCGAATTCGATATACTTCTCCCGGCGAAAGCTGACACAGCCGCCTCCACCACCGCCTGAGCGGATGTAGACCTTGGCGAGATCAAGAAATTTCATGGCCGGTTCCCTGCATAGGCGGGCGGCAACGCCCTGCGCCCTGATCCGCCCTCCATACGCAATGCGCGGGCGCGGCTCAATCGAGTTTTAGGCAATATGTCCATGTTGGAACCGCATAACCTCGGGCAAGACAGTAAGTTTCGGCATCGCCCAGATAAACGAACCGGTTATTGGTCAGAACCCGCGCCGAGGCCGGGTTGCCCTGCTGCACAGTTGCAAAGATCGTACGACAGTTCTGCGGATTGGCCGCAACCAAGGCCGCCACCGCCGCCGATGCGACGCCGGAATTCCAAAAAATCGGCGCGACCCAATAACCGATTTCCGATTGGCCCACATCAAGGCGCGTCAGGCTGATCACGCCCACCAGTTCGCCGGTTTCGGCGCGAGTGCCGTCGATCGCCCAAGCATCCTCAATGCGGTCTTCGGCCATGCTGCGAGCAATGAACGCCTCGGTCGCGCCGGTTGGCAGTGGATGCGCGATGGACGAGGTTGTCTGCGCGACGCGCAGATCGCTGGTATAAAGCGTCATCAGCCCAGCATCCGACGGCCGCAGCGGCCGCAGATCGTAAAGGCCGGCCGCAATCACGGGCTGGCGTTGGGTATAGGCAAGACTCATGTCGAGCCTCCTTTCCAGAAGCATTCGCAGATCATTGGCGACTGCACCGCAAGCAGATCATGGCCAGCCCGCGACCCGCGGGAAGGCTGACAGCGGCGCAGTTCACGCCTGCCCTTCCTAAGCCTTAGAAGTTGAAAAAGGTTTCACTTCACGAGCATGATGCTGATTTTTTGTCGTACCGCGTGCGGCAAAGAGATTTCGGCGGTTTAGCAGGAAAGGGACCGGCGGTTGCCCGCCGATCCCCTAAATTTTCAATCAGCTTAGGGCGCGGATTATTCGGCGGCCTCGGCCACAGGCTGGACCGAAATGAATTTGCGTCCCTTGAAGCCAGTGTGAAACTTCACGTTACCTTCAATCACGGCATAGATGGTGTGATCCTTGCCCAGACCGACGCCCTCGCCCGGCCACATCTTGGTGCCGCGCTGACGCATGATGATGTTGCCCGGAATGACGGCTTCGCCACCGTACTTCTTGACGCCAAGGCGACGGCCCGCGCTGTCGCGACCGTTACGGGATGAACCGCCTGCTTTTTTATGTGCCATTTGGTCTCTCCTTAACCTTTGGTCAGTTCTTTGGCCTGGTCAATCCAGCCTTCACGCTCGATCCGGCCCTTGAACGACAGTTTTTCGTCCATATCAGCAATGTCCGCCTCGGTCCATGCCGCGATCTGGGCAAAGCTTGTCACACCGGCTTCGTGCAGCTTTTTCTCCAGTGCGGGGCCAACGCCGGACAGCTTTTTCAGATCATCGCCACCGGCAGATTTGGCTGCCTTGGATTTTGCCGTTTTGGCAGATTTCTCCTCCGCCTGACCTTCGCTGACGCGTTTTGCCATCTCGGCCTGCTGGGTCTTGTTCTTGGCGTACTGACCGTCCGAGACGACAGCCGCACCCGAAACCGAGCCTGCACCGATCGCGGCCTTGACGCCGGATTCATCTGCACCGTCGCCCATGATGTCGGTCACGCGCAGCAGCGTCAGCTGCTGACGATGGCCCTTGGTGCGCTGCGAGCCGTGCTTGCGGCGGCGCTTGACGAAATGAATGACCTTTTCGCCTTTGATCTGGTCAATAACCTCGGCCTGCACGCAGGCGCCGTCAATCATCGGCGCGCCGACAACAGGGCTGTCGCCGCCCAGCATCAGAATCTCGTTGAATTGAACTGTCTCGCCCGCTTCGGCGGCCAGTTTCTCGACACGCAGCATATCGCCGGACTTAACCCGATACTGCTTGCCCCCGGTTTTCAGAACCGCAAACATTTGTCTTTCCTTCATATTTTCCGCGTCCGCCGGTCCCCTTCCGGGTGTTCGCGGCCTATGGGCCACCTTGGACAGCGCGCCGTTCACGGCGTCATGTATGATATCCCGGTGCAAGGCTCGCCCTTGCCGGGATGCGGGCTTATCAGGCGATCCCGCCTCCGAGTCAAGCCCGTTATGACGCTACGGCCAGGTGTGTCCAAGCCTACTCAAAGTGGTGCGCTGCTCATCCAAGTGCCTGCCGTTCTGCCAAGAAGATAAGCCAGTTGATCATACATCGCGTTGAACCCTTCGAAAAGGGCCGCATTCAGGACGCGGCCATCGCGCGTCTCAAAGAAAGTCGTGTATTTGTCCATCTGCTCAGACGTCAGCGGACCGCAAGCCACCATGAGAAAGGCTGTCATCCATTCTTCCGTCTCGCGGCGCGTCTCCTCCAGTGTCGCCGTGACGGCATCGACCAAATCAGCCTCGTCGCCTTCATCGGCCACCGGACCCGGGCCGCCGGAATCCATGACGCCGCGCCAGAACATCATGTCGGCGTTCAGCGATGCGGTCACATTACGCTCGATCAGATCGCCGCTTTCTATCAGCCTCCGGGTCCGTTTCAGCAGAGCAGCCTGCGGGCCGTCCGTAAGCGTCGCCGCTTCGGTCGCCGCCGCGCGCGCTGCCTGTTCGGTGCCGGGATCAAGGAACGCGCGCCGTGCCGCCATTTCCAACGTGACCGCGCGCTGCCCGGTCTCACTGGCGTAGAAGGTCAACATCGGCGCCAGATCGGCGCCATTCAGCGCGCGTTCCAATCCCTGAAGGACCAATTGCTCCATCCGGTTCTTGTCATAAAGCTGTGCAATTTGCCGCTGCCAACCGTCGGTCGCCCCTTCCTCCAACATCGCCGCGGCGACCTGATCGGCGTAGACCAGTCCTTCTTCGTGCATGATGGCTATGGTGTCGGTGATGTGCAGCGCGTCTGTCAGCGCCTCGAAATCAGCAGTACGGTCCTGCGCGATCGCAGATCCGGTCCCGGCCACCAGCACCAGTGCGGCACATGCGGCAATCCTGCACAAATGGGCCGCGCGTCCCGACAAATTCATTTGGCAGTTGATCGCGCTCATGGCAGCCCTCCTGATGTCAACACAGCTTTCTGAGCATCATATCGCACCCAGAGCCTCCTGCGCACCCGGAAAACCGCACATCAGATGCCCACTTTACAGCCCGGCGCGTGAGCGAGCAGCCCGCGCCAACAGCCTATGAAGATTGATGTTAATGCCACGATGCATTACCCACCTCAAAAGAAATACACGCGGAAAACTGAGATTTGCGGTCGCAAGCACGACAGTCAGCCCCCAGAGCGACGCCCGCCATCTACCGGAGCCAAAGAATGTCACGTGTCCCGAAATCCCTTCCATATCTGTGCGTCATAGCGCTTGCTCTGCTGTCCGGTTGCGGAACACCGGAGTATCGAGCCGAAAAACAGCATTGCGAAGCGCAATGGATGCTGAAGATTCCGCCTGAATACAGGCAGGAAATCGTGACAAAGTATCGTAGCGAAGAACGCCTGACCGGACAAACCACCTGTCAGACCATCGGAAATGTCACCAACTGCACTCAGATGACCAGAACAGTCTCGGTGCCCTACACCGACGTTGAAACCGTCGACATTCGCGCGGCGCAGCGCAATCCGCAGATCGCGTCCTGCACCGCCCGCGCCTGCGCAGCAAAATACGGCAACAGCAAATGCGAAATTTGAAATGCCGCAAAATCTTGCGCCGCAGCGTCGCTGTTGTCCATAGATGGTCCAGCGAATCGCCTGCCTGAGCGCAGCGGTGCAGCCCTATTGACCTGGGAAAAAGATCGAGAAGTTGCCGCTTACCTCTGCGGACGGACCGCGCTCTTCCGGTTTTTTATAAAGTGTTGGCCAGTAGACGGGATTGCCTGAGAAGCTGGCTTCGGCCAGCACGCCTGAATCGGACCGCTCATAAGTGGTCAAGGTTATGACCGGCGGGTCTTCTTGCTCAACGGTTTCCCATCTGCCTGCGTCACCGCGCTTTGATATGTCGATACTGGCTTGCTCAATGCGTAATGCATCCTTCACGTTCCACACGGTAAAATAGACGTGGACCTGCATCTCCACGGCATTATCGTCCAAAGCGTATCCGATGACGTTAATTTCATCGACAAACTTCACCGGACTACCGCTCGCCGGTAAATCCATCGTGCTCCAGCTTGAAGGCGCGCGGACAAAGGTTGGCGACACCTGAAGCACCGCGTCCGATCCGTCAATTGCGACCGTCATGGTATCAGTTGCCGTCTGCGCAGTGCCGACCGTTGCAACGATCATCGCCAGAGCGCTGAGAAACGCGCGGAAAACATGCACCATAAGGATCCCGTTTTGTGAATTTCTTACATTTTTGTCGTTGTAATGTGAATTACTCTAGAAAGCGTGAATAAAATCAGTCAAGCGAAATTCAGTGTCTGGTTGCACCGCTGTGCCCGCGTCTGTCATGCATTGGATCAATGTATTCCACTGCAAGCCATTTTGCACAGTGACTTGACCGGCCCTGACCTTGGCCTTGATCTGCGGCGGCTGCGCGGATAGGAACGAATGTGGAACATATTTCCTCATCCGCTTGCTTATTGACCCGCAGCACCGCAAACTGCCCAATGTATAAAAAGGACCGGCCAGATGCTGACATCCGTAGAATTATGTGCCGGCGCCGGCGGTCAGGCCCTGGGGCTGGAGAGGGCCGGATTCGCCCATACCGCCCTTGTCGAGATAGACAAGCATTGCTGCAACACGCTGCGCCATAACCGCCCCGAATGGAACGTTCTGGAAGAGGACATGCGCCTGTTCGCGGAGCGTGCCGCGGATTACAGGGGAATGGACCTTCTGGCCGGCGGGTTGCCCTGCCCGCCCTTCTCGGTCGCAGGCAAGCAACTGGGCGAGCAGGACGAACGTAACCTGTTCAATGACGCGCTCGACATCGTCGACGCCGCCCGCCCGCGCGCCGTGATGATCGAGAATGTACGTGGCTTCCTCGATGCGGTCTTTCACGATTATCGTGAGCGGCTGAAAACGCAGCTGGGCAAGCTAGGATACGAGACGGACTGGCGTCTGCTGAACGCCTCTGATTACGGCGTGCCGCAGCTGCGTCCCCGCGTGGTGATCGTGGCCGTGCAAAAGGCGCGCGCCGATCTGTTCGGCTGGCCCGAGCCGAACCCGCATAACCCGCCCACCGTAGGCCAGACGCTGCGCGATCTGATGGCGGCGGGCGGCTGGCAGGGGGCGCAAGACTGGGCCGACAAGGCCGATGAGATTGCGCCGACCATCGTTGGTGGGTCGAAAAAACATGGCGGCCCCGATCTGGGACCGACCCGCGCGCGCGCCGCCTGGGCGACGCTGGGCGTTGAGGGGCGCACAATCGCGCCCGAGGCACCCGAGCGCGGCCATAACGGCATGCCGCGGCTGACCGTGCCGATGGTCGCGCGGATACAAGGGTTTCCGGATGATTGGCACTTTACCGGCGCCAAGACCAACGCCTATCGGCAGGTCGGCAACGCCTTTCCACCGCCGGTCGCGCAGGCGGTTTCGGCACAGATCTCCGTCGCACTTCGCAAACGGGTTCTGCACCGCGTTGCCGGGTAGCGCGTGAAGCAGACGCTCCCCGACAGCCGCGTTCTGCCCGGCCATCCCGATCACGCGCTGCTCAGCGCGATTGCAGGCGACATCACCGCACGGGCGGGCGGCAGCGCCGCGCTTGGCGATGCCATTGGCTCGCTGCTGCGCGGCTGCATCGACGATGTGATCCTGACGGCCAAAACCGGGCGGCGCAGCTATGACGAGCTGGAGAAAACCGAAAAGACCTATATCGGCACCCGCGTCGAGATTGAACTGCGCGCGCTCCTGTCGCTGCCCAAAGGGCGGCTGGACACTATTATTCTGGGCCATGATGTGGACATCAAGCACACGGGTGGCGGCAATTGGATGATCCCGACCGAGGCGGTGGGACATCCGTGCATCCTTGTGGCCGCGGACGAGGCGCGCGCGATCTGCCATCTGGGCCTGATCGTCGCGCGCCGCGATTACCTGACCGAAGGGCAGAACAAGGACGCCAAGCGCACGATCAGCGCCGCCGCATTCGCCGATATCTTGTGGCTGCTAGCGCAGCAGCCCTACAAGCGCAACTTCTGGCAGACCGTGCCGCCGGATGCGGTCGCGCGTGTCTTTACCGAAAAATCGGGAAACAGGCGCATGGCCGCCCTCTTCCGCGAGGTGCAGGGCCGCCCCATTGGCCGTGACGTGGTTGAAGCGGTCGCGCAGCAGCGCGATTTCATGCGCCGCATCCGCGCTGATAGCGGCAGTGGCACGCGTGACCAGTTGGCGCGCGAGGGCATCTTGCTGCTGTCGGGGCAGTATGACGCTTCTCTGATTACCGCTCTGGGCTTGCGCCCCTGCACAGCCGCTGAGTTCATTTCCTATCGGCCCAGATCGCAGGCCCACGCGCATATGGCGGCGGCGCATGGCCTTTCGCTGGATTGGACCGCCACCTGAGCCGTCGCCCCTTGGCGGCGCGGCGCGTTCTGCCTATAACCGCCGCAAACCTGAAAGTGAGACAGCGACATGCGCAGCGCCACCATCACCCGCCAGACCGCCGAAACCGATATCAGCGTGACTATCGCGCTGGACGGCACAGGTAGCTATGACAACCAGACCGGCGTGGGATTCTTCGATCACATGCTGGACCAGCTGGCGCGCCACGCGCTGATCGACATGGAGGTGCGCTGCACCGGCGATCTGCATATTGACGATCATCACACGGTCGAGGATGTGGGCATCGCGCTGGGTCAGGCGCTCGCGCAGGCGCTTGGAGACAAGCGCGGTATCCGCCGCTATGGCGCCTGCCTTCTGCCGATGGACGACGCGCTGGTGCGCGCCGCACTGGACCTCAGCGGGCGGCCTTACCTCGTGTGGAACATGGACCTGCCCACCGCCAGGATCGGCACGTTCGATACTGAACTGGTGCGCGAGTTTTTCCAAGCGTTCTCAACACATTCCGGCATGACGTTACACCTGGATGCCCTGCACGGCATCAACAGCCACCACATGGCCGAGGCCGCTTTCAAATCCGTCGCCCGCGCCCTGCGGGATGCGATTGAAACGGACCCGCGCAAGGCTGACGCGATCCCGTCTACCAAGGGGATGCTCTAGCCTCATGCGCACCGTCATCATCGACTATGAGAGCGGCAATCTGCACTCCGCCGAGAAGGCGTTTCAGCGCATGGCGCGCGAGCGCGGCGCAGGTGAGGTGATCGTTACCTCCGACCCGGATACCGTCCGCCGCGCTGACCGCGTTGTGTTGCCGGGCGATGGCGCCTTTGCCGCCTGCCGCGCGCAGCTATTCGATCATCGCGGCCTGTTCGAGGCGATGCGCGAGGCCGTCATTGATGGCGCGCGCCCTTTCATGGGGATCTGCATCGGCATGCAGATGCTGGCGACCAAGGGGTTGGAGCATGGCGAAACGGAAGGCTTCGACTGGATCGGCGGCACCGTCGGCCTGATCCAGCCCAAAGATAGAACGCTCAAGGTGCCGCACATGGGCTGGAACGATCTGGTGCTGGACCAGCCGCATCCCGTCTTCGACGGAATCGAGACGGGCCATCACGCCTATTTTGTCCACTCCTATCAGTTCCATGTCGATGATCCCGCGCATCTGCTGGCCCATGCCGATTATGGCGGTGCGGTCACGGCGGTGGTCGGGCGCGACAATCTGATCGGCACACAGTTTCACCCCGAAAAAAGCCAGGCAACAGGTTTGGCCATGATCGCCAACTTCCTGCGCTGGATGCCATAATCGGTTCCTTTTACCAATAGGTTACACCATGATCCTCTACCCCGCCATCGACCTCAAAGACGGCCAGGCCGTGCGTCTGCTTCGCGGCGAAATGTCTGCGGCGACCGTCTTTAACGACGATCCTGCAGCGCAGGCCGAGGCGTTCGTCGCCGCTGGTTGCGAATGGCTGCATCTGGTTGATTTGAACGGCGCCTTTGCTGGCGTGCCGGTCAATGCGGGCCCGGTTGAGGAAATTCTGAAACGCTGCAAGGTGCCCGCGCAGCTTGGCGGCGGCATCCGCGACATGGCCACGATCGAGGGCTGGCTGTCTAAGGGATTGCAGCGCGTCATCCTTGGCACCGTGGCGGTGGAAGACCCGGCGTTGGTGCGCGAGGCAGCCAAGGCTTTCCCCGGACAGGTCGCCGTTGGCATCGACGCGCGAAATGGCCGCGTGGCAACCAAGGGCTGGGCGGAGGAGACCGAAGTGATGGTCACCGACCTTGCCCGCAGTTTCGAGGATGCGGGCGTTGCCGCCATCATCTACACCGACATCGACCGCGACGGCGCCATGCAGGGCCCGAATATCGAGGCGACAGCGGCGCTGGCCAATGCCGTCAGCATCCCGGTTATCGCGTCGGGCGGTGTCAGTTCGCTGGCCGATCTGATTGCCCTGCGCGATTGCGGCGCCCCGCTGAACGGCGCGATTTCGGGCCGCGCGCTCTATGACGGGGCGCTGGATCTGCGCGAGGCGCTGGACGCGCTGGCAGGTTAACCGCCTGCCGCCTTTGTGGTTAGATTCTTCAGGCCCTTGGTCATGGATTGCACATATTCGGCATCCTCGGGGATATCGTAATCGTCGAACATGTCTGCAACGTCCTGATAGACCAGCCATGTCTGGCCATCTGCATCCTCATAGACCAGCACTTTCATCGGCAGCAGCAGCCCCGCCAGCGGATCAGCCTGCATCGCCTGCGTGCCATGCTCGGGTTTGCCGAAGATCAGCACCTGCTCGGGGGCCAGATCCATGCCCGCGCCCTTGGCACCCTCGGCATGGTCGATGCGGGCAAAGACGGTGACGCCTGCGCCCTCTACCGCCTGCTCCAGCGCGTCCATCGTGGCGGTGACGTCGCCGGACGCCTGGACGCGGATCAGATCGTCAGGGCCCGCCCATGCCGGGACGGTCAGTGCGGCAAAGGCGGTTAGCGCCGCGGCTGTGTAAAGAGGTCGCATGAAGTGTCTCCTTTTTGAAATTACGTGAAATTGCAGTGGCCACCCACTGGCACCCAACGGTAAATGAACCTAAACGTTCCTTACCACAGCACAAAGGCCCGGCGCAGTATGCTGAAAACCCGTATCATCCCCTGCCTTGACGTGGCCGATGGCCGCGTGGTCAAGGGCGTCAACTTTGTCGATCTGCGCGATGCGGGCGATCCGGTGGATGCCGCGCGCGCCTATGACGCCGCCGGCGCGGACGAGCTGTGCTTTCTCGATATCCACGCCACGCACGAAAATCGCGGCACCATGTTCGACGTGGTGCGCCGCACCGCCGAGCAGTGCTATATCCCGTTGACCGTGGGAGGCGGCGTGCGAACGCCGAGCGATGTCCGCGCCTTGCTGCTCGCAGGCGCGGACAAGGTCAGCTTCAACTCCGCCGCCGTCGCCAACCCGGACGTGGTGCGCGCCGCATCCGACCAGTTCGGCAGCCAGTGCATCGTTGTGGCCATCGACGCCAAGACCGTCAGCCCCGGCAAGTGGGAGATTTTCACCCATGGCGGGCGAAAGGAGACCGGCATCGACGCCGTAGAATTCGCGCGTCTGGTGGCCGCCAATGGCGCGGGCGAGATCCTGCTGACCTCGATGGACCGCGACGGCACGCGCGCGGGCTTCAATCTACCCCTGACGCGCGCGATCAGCGATGCCGTAGATATTCCGGTCATCGCCTCGGGCGGGGTCGGCACCTTGGATCATCTGGTCGAGGGCGTGACGCAAGGCGGCGCCAGTGCGGTGCTGGCCGCCTCGATTTTCCACTTTGGCGAATTCACGATTGGCGAGGCCAAGGCGCACATGCAGGCCGCAGGAATTCCGATGAGGATCGGCCGATGACACTCGACGATCTGGCCGCCACCATCGCCGCGCGGGCTGCGGCGAACCCCGAAAGCAGCTGGACCGCCAAGCTGCTGGCCAAAGGCCCCGAAAAATGCGCAGAAAAGTTCGGCGAAGAAGCGGTCGAGGCCATCATAGAGGCGGTCAAGGGCGACCGCGCCGCGCTGACGGGCGAGGCTGCGGATGTGCTGTTTCACCTGCTGGTGATGTTGCAATCGCGCGGCGTGACGCTATCGGACGTCATGGCAGAACTCGCGCGCCGCCAGGGCCAGTCCGGCCTTGCCGAAAAAGCGGCGCGTTCCAAAGACTGACTTGAAAAAGAGGGCAGGCATGATCCGTCACATCGTTTTTTTCTCGGCCGCCGAAGGCCAATCTGTGGACGCGGTCCGCGAGGGCCTGATGATGCTCGCCACGATCCCTTACGCCGATCATTTCGAGGTGGGTCGTAATCTGCAAACCGACACCATCAGCGCAGATGCACCCGATCTGGTGGTCTATGCCGAATTCGCGGATGAAGACGCGCTGGCCGCATTCAAGGCGCACCCCACTTACGCGGCCTGCACCGCGCATGTGCGCCCGATGCGCGAATTGCGCATCGCCGCCGATTTTCACGCTGGCTGAGCCCACAGTCGAAGAAAAAGCTTGGGTTTTTCTGCTGTAGCGTGCGGCACATTCAGGTCATGAGACGTGGATATTCAATCTTGGGACACCGGTTCATAACCACATCGACGCCGCGTGCGCGGGCTGCTTCCGCGGCATCTTCGTGCACGACGCCGATCTGCATCCAGATCACGCCCAGTTCGGGACAATGCGCCAGCGCCTCGTCCACGATGGCGGGAACATGTTGCGATTGGCGAAAGATATCGATCATGTCGATATCCTCATCTATATCGCTCAGCCGTGCCACCACTGGCTGGCCAAGCAAGGTCTGACCGGCAAGGCCGGGATTGACCGGCACGACCTCGTAGCCTGCACGCAACAGGAAATGCATCACCTCATGGCTGGGGCGCGATGGATTGGCCGACGCGCCAACCAGAGCGATCCGGCGTGTCCGGCTGAGGATGTCTTTGATTTGAGAATCTGCTGTCATGAAAACGACCATCCTGCGGATATGTGCCGGGTGCAAGCCGCCTTGTTTGACGTTCTTCACTCACACGAACAAAAAAACGCCCAAGATCATCGATCTTGGGCGCCAGTCACGGAACGAGGGACAGTGAAAACGGGCACCGACGTTCCGCATCGGCGCCTCTGCTACATAAATTAAGATCCGATTTTCGAATTAAAAGGGCGGTAATACACCTGTGATCACATTGTGAGCCGCGCGTGGCTTGATCAGTCGAAAATATCGTCGACCACGTCCCAGATTTCCTCCAGCGCCTTGCGTAACAGGCGGTTGCGGCGGCGTGGCCTGCGGCGGTCATCGTAATCGTCATCGTCATAAACCGGGGCGCGGCGGCGGCTCTGTGGTTTCGCCGCCGGTCCGGCCGATTTCGCTTTGGCCCGGTTTGATTTCATCGGCCCTCGGCGGCCCGTCCTTTGACCGGTGAGGGATGTTCGGGCGGCGTTGTCATGTCGCGGCTGCGGAATCGCCTTCATCTCGTGCAGCGGCGCGCCGCAGGCGGCGCAAGACAGCTCGTGCCGCCCTTCGCCGCGCAGCACAAGCGCAGCGCGCGTTCCGCAATAGCAGCATGTAGCGATCTTTTGCATCAGGCTCCCGGTGTCGCCGCGCCGATCAGTCCGGCGCCTGAGACGCATATAGGGCGACCGCCGCCGCATTTGAGACGTTAAGCGATCCAAATGGACCGAAATATGCGATTTTCGCCAATATGTCGCAGGTTTCGCGCGTCTTCTGCCGAAGACCCGGGCCCTCTGCACCCAGCACCAGCGCCACGGGGCGATCGCGGCGGCCATCCAGCACCTGCTCGATCGTCTGGTCTGCGTCGCCGTCAAGACCCAGCACCAGATAGCCCATCTTCTGCAATTGCTTGATCGCGTCCGACAGATTGCGCACCTGTTTGTAAGGCTGCCGCTCCAACGCACCGCTGGCAGTCTTGGCCAATGCGCCGGTTTCGGGCGCGGCATGGTGGCGCGGAGCGATGACGGCGCAGGCGCCGAACACCTCGGCCGAGCGCAGGATCGCACCCACGTTATGCGGATCGGTCACACGGTCCAACAAAATAATGCGTGGCGGGCGCGTGCCGTCGCCCAAGGCCAGCGTTTCCAGATCGCCCCAGTCCAGCGGCTTGACCTCCAGAGCCGCGCCCTGATGCACCGATCCCGGATCAAGCGGCGCGGTAAACTTACGTGGATCGGCCTCCTCGGGGGTCATACCGGATGCCGTGATGGCGTCGGCCAGTTTGTTCTGTGCGTTCAGCGTGACGATCAGGCGCAGTTTTTCGCGCGCCGGGTTCAACAACGCATCGCGCACCGCGTGAAGCCCGAACAGCCAGACAGTTTCGGCATCTGCCACCTTCTTGGCCTGTTCCTTTTCGACCACCCATTTCGGTTTCTTCATGGCGCGCAACCCCCGGTATGTCAGATTGCGCAAGATGCGCCGCAAGCCGCCCGCGCGCAAGCCAATTTCCCAAAGCGATTTTAGCGGTTGACGCTTGCCGGGTGCGCTAGTAATCAGCGGCCCACGCGGGGCGATCATTTGCCCTGGCGCAGTGGGCGACAGGCCGCAAGGTGTGGCAGGGGACTGTAACTCCCTCGCGGAGACGCACGCCAGGTTCGATTCCTGGGTCGCCCACCATTTCAGCTCTTTAGACTTTGTTGTCTGTGGTACATTGCCCTTCTGCCGGGGCGTTACGCGATCTATAATAGCGCGAAAAACCGTCAGAGCAGGAATGACATGGCAAGCCAGCCGACCCCCAGCCCCGATTTCAACGTGATGATCGTCGGACAGGGCGGGCGCCTGCAATACGAAGCACTTCTGTTTTGCCTGTCTTTGCGCAACTACAGCCCCGATTTTGCCGGTCGTCTGTTCGTGGCCGAACCGCAACCCGGCCCCCTGTGGCATGCCGATCCGCGCATACGCGGCCCCCAAACGCTTGATCTGCTGGAGGAGCTGGGCGCCGAAATCCTGCCGTTTGACAGCCAGCATTTCGGTCAGAGCTATCCTTTTGGCAACAAGATCGAGGCGCTGGCCGCCCTGCCCCAAGGCGAGCCGTTCGTGTTCTTCGATACCGACACGCTGATCACCGGCGATCTGGCGGCTGTGCCGTTCGATTTTGCCCGGCCCAGCGCGTCGTTGCGCCGCGAGGGAACGTGGCCAAAGCCGGAGCTCTACGGGCCGGGCTACGGCGCGATCTGGAAATCGCTCTATGACAAATTTGGGCTGGATTATGACAGCTCGCTGGATCTGTCCCAGCCAGATGAGTTCTGGAAACGCTACCTCTATTTCAACGCCGGATTTTTCTACTACGATTGCCCGCAGATATTCGCTCAGCGGTTTCTCGACTACGCATTGGCGATCCGCGACGATCCCCCTGCCGAGCTGATTTGCCAGGAGATGGATCCATGGCTGGATCAGGTCGCACTGCCGCTGGTGATCCATTCGCTAGGCGGCGGGCGCGATGCGCTGCCGCAGGGCTATCTGGATGGCGATGTCAGCTGTCATTATCGCCTTTTGCCACTGCTCTATGCGCGCGAGGGCGATCATGTGATGGAGGTGCTGCACCATGTCACCGCGCATAACCGTGTGAAAAAGGTGCTGAAGGAATATGAACCGATCAAGCGCATGGTCTATCAGGGGCGCGGCATGAAGGTGCGCGCGCTGTTCGATCAAAACGATCTGCCAAGGCGCGAACAGGCAATCCGCAACACGATCAAGCGTAACGGGTTCTGGATGCGGTAGGGCATGCAAGGACCGCTGACGATCATCGCACATGCCGGATCGGCCATGGATGCCAGCGTGACCATCACCGCGCTCGAAGGCGCAGGCTTCGACGTATTCGTGCCGGGCTATCACATGTTGAACACCTTCCCTCACCTTGGTGTGGCGCTGGGAGGCGTCCCGATCATGGTGCGCCAGCCGCACGTTAAAGAAGCCGCGACGTTTCTGGCGGCCCTACCCCAACCCGAAACCGCGTCCGAAAGCGGCTGCATCGGCGTCTGGGGTGCTCTCGGACGGATTTTCGCCAGCCTCTTCTTTCTTTCCACCGGCACCGCACCCAGTTTGCGGGGCGTCTTTCGGCGGGATCCATGACATTTGCCCTGCCGCCCTGCGCCTCATAATCATCCTGCACCGCATGATCGTTGCCCAAATGCGCGCCATCCCCTACAAATCCGCGCAAACGCATTTCCCCGAAAGGACAGCCCATGACACTTGGTTTTGACACATTGCAGGTTCACGCGGGCGCCAGGCCTGATCCGGCCACCGGCGCGCGACAGATCCCGATCTATCAGACCACCGCCTATTGCTTTCGCGATGCCGAACATGCGGCAAAGCTGTTCAACCTACAGGAGGTCGGCTACATCTATTCGCGCCTGACCAATCCGACCGTTGCCGCACTACAGGAACGCGTTGCGGCGCTGGAAGGGGGCGCTGGCGGCGTTTGCTGCTCGTCCGGTCACGCGGCGCAGATCATGGCGCTGTTTCCGCTGATGGGTCCGGGCCTGAACGTCGTCGTCTCGACGCGGCTCTATGGCGGTTCGATCACGCAGTTCAGCCAGACGATCAAGCGCTTTGGCTGGTCCGCGAAATTTGTCGATATCGACGACATGGACGCGATTGACGCGGCAATCGACGACAAAACCCGCGCCGTGTTCTGCGAATCCATCGCCAACCCCGGTGGGCATATCGCCGATCTGCGCGCCATCGCAGATGTCACAGACAAGGCCGGCATCCCGCTGATCGTCGACAACACCACAGCCACGCCCTATCTGTGCCGCCCGATCGAGCATGGCGCGACGCTGGTCGTGCATTCGATGACCAAATACCTGACCGGCAACGGCACGGTCACCGGCGGCGCCGTGGTCGATTCGGGCAAATTCGACTGGTCCGCCTCTGACAAGTTTCCCTCTCTGTCACAGCCCGAACCGGCCTATCACGGCATGAAATTTCAGGAGACATTCGGCCCGCTGGCCTTCACCTTCCACGGCATTGCCATCGGTCTGCGCGATCTGGGCATGACGCTGAATCCGCAGGCAGCGCATTATACGCTTATGGGGATCGAAACACTTTCCTTGCGGATGGAGCGGCACTGCACAAACGCGCAGAAGATCGCGGAATGGCTGGAGGGGCATGATGCCGTCTCGACAGTGACCTACGCGGGTCTGGCGTCGTCGCCCTACAACGCGCGGATGGCGCAGGTCTGCCCCAAGGGGGCCAGCGGCCTGTTCACCGTGTCGCTCAAGGGCGGCTATGATTCCTGCGTCAAATTTGTCGAAAATCTCGAACTGTTCAGCCATGTTGCCAATCTGGGCGATACAAGATCACTGGTCATTCACCCGGCCTCCACCACGCACCGGCAACTGACGCCCGAGCAACAGACCGCGTCCGGATCTGGCCCCGAAGTGGTACGGATCTCGATCGGAATCGAGTGCGCCGAAGATCTGATTGCAGATCTGGACAAGGCGTTGAAAGCTGCCGGGTAAATCCAGGCATAGGGCGGCGCCATGTGCGCCGCTCCGCCAGAGATGCGGGGATGCTCTTTTCCTCGGCGTGAACCTGCTATAGAATCGCACGATGGGCCGCGACGACTCCCACAGTAGATATTTGGGTGCTAAAGACGTCAGATGAAACCGAATTTCGCACTCAATCTCTCCGCCGAAGGCGCCAGCCTTTTGTACCGGGCCGGTAACGGCTGGACCCGCGTCGGCAGCGTCCCGTTTGATGATGACGACATGCCCGCAGCGCTCAAGGCGCTACTGGACAAGGCCGCGCGCCTGTCAGGCGATCTGACCTGCAAGCTAGTCATTCCGAACGATCAGATAAAATACCTGACTATCCAGGATGGAGGCGATCAGGATACGTCAGTGCGCGCTGCGCTGGAAGGCGCCACGCCCTACGCGGTCGAGGATCTGGAATACGATTGGACTGCCGCAGATGGGGTGGTTCAGGTCGCGGCCGTCGCGCTGGAAACGCTGGCCGAGGCCGAGGCGTTCGCCACTGAGCACGGGTTCGACGCGGTCAGCTTTGCCGCGATTCCCGATGGCGATGTGTTCCGGGCAGAGCCATTTTTTGGCGTAACCCGCGGCGCCGCTTTCATCTTGCCGCATGGCACGATGGTCGAACGCGACAATGAAGCGATTCGCATAACCGGTGACGCGCAAATCCCCCCGCCGCGCGCCCCCGAAACGCCCAAAGCCAATCCAGCGTCCGTCGATACTGCGCCGACCGACATTCCAGACGACGCTCCTGTCGCCAGCGCCGCCGCCAAGGCTGTGGCAAGCGTGCCGCCCGCCGCAAAACCGGCCGCGTCCGCCGGTTCAGAGCCAACCCCTTCGCCAAGCGGTGCGTCCCCTCAGAATAAACTGGGCACCCCTCCCAACGAGGGCGCGAAGCGTCCTGCGGTCTCCAAAGACACCGTCCCCGATCAACCCAAGCCCAAGACGGCCACGGCTGGCAGTCCTACATCCGACAAGCCCGCGCGCGCACCGGAAAAATCAGAAGCGCCCGCCGCTTCTGCGCCCAAGCCCCGGCCCGACACGGCGGCAGACGCCAAACCGCCGGTGCCAAAGCCCGCTGCGCCCGCCGCCAGCGGACCAAAGCCAAGCGCACCGGGCTCCAGCGCGCCGAAACCGACTGCGACCGCGCCCGTGGCGGCGTTCAACTCGATCAGGGCATCGCGCAGCGGCGACACGGTAGGCCCCACGCCGTCGCTGTCGGGTGATGCGCGTGGCGGCAGATCAGGCGCAGGCGTCACCACAAAAACCACCACAGCGCCGCCGCTACCCAGCCCGGCCAGCGATGACGTGACCGACCCGGCCCGTCTTGCCGAACTCGCAGCCAGTCTGCATCCTGACCCCTCCGAACGGCTGGACCGCGACGCAGCCGAAGCCGCGCGCGCGCCTGATGCGCCAACGGACGAACCCGCAATTTTGGATCGCAAGGGCAAGCCCGCCCCCAACAAAAGCGCGCGCCCGACACGCGAAGACGAAAAACAGCGCATGACGGTCTTTGGCGCCCGCCAAAGCGCGGTGCGCGGCAAGCCTCGTTTTCTGGGGCTGATCCTGACTGCAATCTTGCTGCTGTTCCTGGTCGGTGTCGCGGCCTGGGCCTCGATTTTCCTGGAGGACGGGCTGTCGCGATTCTTTGGCAGGGGCGATGATATCAAACTGGCCGATGTTCCCGCAACGAACGAAGCCGATGATCCCGTCAGCGCGCCCCAAGAAACCGGCACGCCAGATTCAAACGATAACGGCATCGCACCGCTGCCCGAAACTGCAACGGATGGTCAGGGTCGCCCCGAAGTGGCCGCCCTGCCTGACCTCCCGTCGCCTCTGGCCCCCGATGAGGCGCTGGCGCGGTACGCCGCAACGGGTATCTGGCAAATGGCCCCGACATCGCCGGACATGCCCGTTGGCGGCGCACCCCCGCTTTCCGACATCTATGAGGCGTCCCTCGATCCCGGTCTGGGCTTGGGCGATCCGGCGGCTCTGCCCCGCCGCATCCCTGACGCGCGCGATATTCGGCCCGAAACGCCGGTCGACCCGCCCCCTGCCGGAACGCGTTTTGACTTTGACGACCGCGGCCTTGTCCGCGCCACGCCTGGCGGTGTCCTGACACCGCAAGGCGTTCGTGTTTTCGCCGGCAGCCCGCCGATGACGCCGCCGCAGAACATGCCGCAAAGCGTCACCGTGACAGCAACGCCCGAAACCGCTGAGCCTGATCTGGCGGCTGGCACCAGCTTTACCGGCGATCCGGCACTAGCCGGCACCCGCCCGCGCCTGCGCCCCGACAGCATCGTAGCCCGCAGCGCCACGGAGCCGACCGAGGCCGAGCCTGAAACCCGCGAAGACGGCCAGAATACCGCGACCGGCGCCGACGACGCCACCCGTACCGCTGAAACAGACACTGCGGACCCTGCGCTCGCTGCTTTGCGCCCGCGACTGCGCCCCGCGCAGATCATCGCGAGTGCCGCAGCAACACTGCAAACGGCCCAAACCACCGCAAGCGCCCCTCTGGTTGACGGCGCCGCCCTGACCCGCGCCATTGCCGAGGCGACGGCAGCCGCTGGCGACCCCGAGGAAGAGGCGGATCTTGACAGCTTTGAGAACGCCACAGCGCAGGCCGTGACCGCATCGCTGACGCCGTTGCGCCGCCCCGGAGACTTCAAGAAGACCGTTGAGCGTACGCAGAAAAGGGCCGCCGCCCAGCCGGTTCCGGCCGCACAGCGGCTCCAGCCCAGCATCCCGTCCAGCGCATCGGTGTCGCAGCAGGCAACCATCGACGGTGCGATCAACTTGCGCAAGGTCAATCTGATCGGTGTCTATGGCAGCACCTCCAGTCGCCGTGCGCTGGTGCGTCTGGGCAACGGGCGCTATAAAAAGGTGCGCATCGGAGACGCTTTGGATGGCGGCCAGGTCGCCGCCATAGGGGACAGTGAACTGCGCTACATCAAGCGCGGCAAGAACGTGGTGCTGCGTATACCGCAAGGCTGAAACGCCGCACGCTGCGACCGCTTCGGACCTTTTGTGCGGACTGGTCGCACGAATGATCGGTGGGCATGGTGTCTCATAGCAGATAAAGCTGTCATCAGGCGTTGATAGATTTTCAACTGCCAGTATGCTTGACCCTCACATATCAGGGGCTTGCCCCGACCGCTGCCGTTTTCTGCTGCCTTAGCATCCCTGCCGTGCCGACACGAAGGACTTCATCACGATGGAAGGCTTCCTCTATCAGGCCTCGATCTATCTTGCCGCTGCGGTTATCGCGGTTCCCATCGCTGCGCGGCTTGGACTGGGGTCGGTGCTGGGCTATCTGATGGCCGGCATCCTGATCGGTCCAGCCTTCGGGTTTGTCGGCCAGGAAACCGCCGATCTGCAGCATTTCGCCGAATTTGGCGTGGTTATGATGTTGTTCCTCATCGGGCTTGAGCTTGAGCCGCGCGCGCTGTGGGACATGCGCCACCGTCTGCTGGGGCTGGGCGGTTTGCAGGTGGGGCTGACCACGCTGGTCATCATGGGCGGCGTCATGGCGATGGGCCACCAATGGAGCGTCAGCCTCGCCGTTGGCCTGATCTTTGCGCTGTCATCGACGGCCATCGTGCTGCAAACCCTGTCGGAGAAAGGTCTGATGCAGACCAAGGGCGGACGCTCGGCCTTCTCGGTGCTTCTGACGCAGGATATCGCGGTGATCCCGATGCTGGCGCTGCTGCCCCTGTTGGCGTTGCCCGGCAGCATGCGTTCGCGGGTCAGTGAGCCTGCAGATCATACCCCGGGTCTGCTGGACACCGCCGCCGCTCACAGCGCAGAAAGCATGTCATTGGTCGACGGGCTGCCCGGCTGGGGCGTGACATTGGTCACACTGGCCGCGGTCGGCGCAATCATCCTCACCGGCATTTACCTCACGCGGCCGGTGTTTCGCTATATTCACGTCGCGCGCCTGCGTGAAATGTACACCGCGCTGGCGCTGCTGATCGTGTGCGGCATCAGTTTCATCATGTATCTGGTGGGCCTTTCGCCCGCTCTGGGTGCTTTTCTGGCCGGTGTTGTCTTGGCCAACAGCGAATTCCGCCACGAGCTGGAGAGCGATATCGAGCCGTTCAAGGGCCTGCTGCTGGGCCTGTTTTTCATCACTGTTGGGGCGGGCATCAATTTTGGCCTGCTGTTTGGCCAGCCGTTCCTGGTGCTGGGTCTGGCGCTGGCCGTGATCGTGATGAAGGGCGCAGTTCTGTACGTGCTTGGTCTGATCTTTGATCTGCGCGGTCGCAACCTGTGGCTTTTCACGCTGTCGTTGGCACAGGCGGGCGAATTCGGATTCGTGTTGATTTCTTTCTCTGGTCAGCAAAATGTCGTCCCAAGCGAGATGACCGAAATGATGCTTCTGGTAATCGCTATGACAATGATGATCACGCCGCTGCTGTTTATCCTGTACGACTTGCTGTCGCGCCGGATCGAGGATGCGGACGAACCGCTGGAGCCTGACTATGTGGACGAACAGGCCCGTATCATCATCGTCGGCATCGGGCGTTTTGGGCAGGTGGTGAACCGGCTGGTGCGGTCGTCGGGGTATGAAACTGTCGTTCTGGATCACAATCTGGCCGCCATTCAGCGGATGCGCCGGTTTGGCGTCAAGGGTTTCTTTGGCGATCCGACCCGCCCGGAAATGCTGCATGCGGCGGGACTGAAGGATGCGAAAATACTGGTCGCCGCGCTGGACGATCCCGATGCGGCGGTGCGTCTTGTCACCTTTGCGCGGCGCGAGCGTCCGGATCTGCACATCATCGCCCGCGCGCGTGACCGCACCCAGGTGTTCCGTCTGTTTCAGGCCGGGGCCAACGACATCGTCCGCGAGATGTTCGATTCGTCCCTGCGCGCGGGCCGCTACGTTCTGGAAAACATGGGCCTTACCGAATTCGAAGCCTCGGAGCTGCAAAAGACCTTCTACACTCATGACCGCCACTCCGTGCGCGAACTGGCCGCGCTGTGGGATCCCGAGATACCAACGGTCGAGAATCAGGAATACATCGCCCGCGCCCGCGAATTGGAATCCGAACTTGAGACGATGCTTCTGTCCCAACTCGAAGAATCCGGCGACAACGACACCGACCGCAAAAGCGCCTGAGAAGGCCCGCTAGCCGCCAGCGATGTTGGCCTCGGCGAAGGTCGCCATACCGCTGTGGCAGGCCAGCGCGCCCTGCACGATGGACAGCGCCAGCGCAGCCCCCGAACCCTCGCCCAGACGCATCCCCAGTGACAGTAGTGGCTCTTTGCCCAGCTTTGCCAGCGCCATTTCGTGGCCCGGCTCGGCACTGACATGACCGGCGATGCAATGGTCCAGTGCACCTGTCCGGGCCGCCTCAAGGCAGGCAGCGGCAGCTGTGCAGATGAACCCGTCCAGGATAACGGGCACCGACAGGTGCCGCGCACGCAGGATCGCGCCGGTCATCGCCACCAATTCGCGGCCGCCCAGGCAACGCAAAATCTCCAGCGGCTGGCCGCTGCTATCGGCATGGCGGCGCACTCCGGCAGCGACAACGCGCGCCTTGATCTCCAGACCGCGCGTATCGACACCAGTGCCCCTGCCTGTCCAGTCCTGCGCCTGCCCACCCCAAAGCGCGTGCGCGATGGCCGAGGCAGACGTGGTGTTGCCAATGCCCATTTCGCCCGCAACCAGCAGATCGGCGGCGGGATCGACAGCATTCCACCCAACGGCAAACGCGGCAAGAAAATCGGGCGGGTCCATGGCTGACATTTGCGTGAAATCCCAGGTCGGGCGATCAAGATCCAGCGCATGCACGTCCATCCGTGCACCAAACTGGCGCGCCAATTGGTTCACCGCAGCGCCGCCGCTGCGGAAATTGGCTACCATCTGCACAGTCACTTCGGGCGGAAAGGCCGACACGCCCTGCGCCGCGACACCGTGGTTGCCCGCAAATACGATGATCTGCGGCGCCGTGATTCGCGCGCGCCCATCGCCCCGCCAACTGCAATACCAGCTGGCAATCTGCTCCAGCCGACCCAGTGCGCCGGGCGGTTTGGTGAGCAACCTGTCGCGCGTCTGCGCTGCGGTCAGAGCGGCGCCGTCGGGCGCGGGCATGCCATCCAGCAATGCGATTACATCGGCCAAGGTCTGGAAAGTCTGCGCCATGGCGGCCCCCGTTTGCAAATGATCCGTCAGGAGGTATATGCCGGGGACGCAGCCAGACCGCACCCCCAAAAGGCCCTGACACATGCGCAAAACCAAAGATTTCGCCCCGCAGGTCGCCGATATCAGCGCCGCCTTTGGCTTGCTGACCCGGCTGCCGGTCGCCAGCCCCGCGCCGCGCGGCGCCGCTGCGGCATGGGCCTATCCAATTGCCGGAATGGCCGTTGGGCTGATTGCCGGGCTCTCAGGGCTGGTCGCGCATTGGTTCGGACTGCCTGCCGCGTTGGCGGCGCTGGCCGCGCTGAGCATGCAGATCATCCTGACGGGCGCCATGCACGAAGACGGGCTGGCCGACACCGTCGACGGGCTGTGGGGTGGCTGGACACGCGCCCGGCGTCTGGACGTCATGAAAGACAGCCATATCGGCACCTACGGAACATTGGCGCTGATGTTGTCCCTGTCAGCCCGTTGGGCAGCGTTGTGGCTGCTTTTCGAAATTAGCGGCGCCGCAGCGCTGGCTGCATTGGTTGCAGCCGGCGCACTGTCGCGGGCGGTTATGCCCGCGTTGATGCGCGCGCTACCAAACGCGCGCGTCAATGGGCTGTCGCGGGGCATCGGTCGCCCGGACTGGCGCATCGTCGGCTGGGGTGGCGGTGTCGCGGGCGTTGCTGCTATCGTCTTGCTGGGCTGGTCTGGCTTTGGTGCGATGGTCTGCGCGCTGCTGGTGGCGATCGCGGTTGGCTGGATCGCCCAGACCAAGATCGGCGGTCAGACCGGCGACATCCTGGGCGCGGCGCAGCAGGCCGCCGAGATCGCAGTGCTGCTGTCCATCATCGCCTGAACCAAGCACAGGACAAAAAAAGGCCGCATCGCAGCGCGATACGGCCCTTTGTTAAGATCAGAATTTATGAATGCCAATCGGTCATGCGGCGCGCGAAATCAGCACATCTCCGACCTGCTTGGCGGCTTGCACTTCGTCATCACCGCTGACGGCCGCAACTTCGCGTGTCAGACGTTCCAGCGCAGCCTCGTATAGCTGGCGCTCGGAATAGCTCTGCTCGCGCTGGTCGTCGGTGCGATGCAGATCGCGGACAACCTCGGCAATCGCGATCAGATCGCCCGAGTTGATCTTTTGCTCGTATTCCTGCGCCCGGCGCGACCACATTGCTTTTTTGGCCTTGGCCTTGCCCTTCAGCGTGGTCATCGCCTTGGTTATGGTGTCCGGACTGGACAGCGAGCGCATGCCAATTTCGGTCGCCTTGTTGGTCGGTACGCGCAGCGTCATCTTGTCTTTCTCGAAGGAGACAACGAATAGCTCAAGTTCGATACCGGCAATCTCTTGTTTCTCGATCGAAACGATCTTGCCCACACCATGGGCGGGGTAGACGACAAAATCATTAGGGCTGAAATCAGGTTTTCTAGGCTTGCTCATCTGGAATTTCCTTTCTCGGGCCATTTCCGAGCGCCGAGACCAAAGCTTACGCGCTCCGGCACAGAACCGGCAGCAACGGATGGCAATGTCTTGGCACAGAAAAATCCATTCCCGAGCGGCGGCAGGGGGAAATGGACATCGGGCATGGCGTTACGTTCCTGACCACTATACCACAAAATTCGCTCATGCGGAAGGCTATCACTGCGCAGGTCGAGACTGTGGTTTAAACCAATGGTCTATTGGATTTATGGCGCTTTTTTCGATCCAGCATCACAAAAGTAACGCAACGTGCGAATCAGGTGAAATTACGAAAGCCTACTCGCCCTCACCCGGCGCCTCGGAGAAATACTTCTCGAGTTTACCAGTCTCGCCATCGCGTTCCTGCGCCTCTGGCAATTCGTCTTTTTTGGTGACGATCACTGGCCACATCTCGGAATATTTCCGGTTGAATTCGACCCAGCCTTCCATGTCCGGCTCGGTGTCAGGGCGGATGGCGTCTGCGGGGCACTCAGGCTCGCAAACGCCGCAATCGATACATTCATCGGGATGGATGACCAGCATGTTCTCACCCTCGTAAAAACAATCGACCGGGCATACCTCGACGCAGTCGGTGTATTTGCAGGCGATGCAGTTATCGGTGACGATGTAGGTCATGTCGGCCCCCTGAGTGGATGCCCGTGACTTAATCCACGGTATCCGATCATTCAAGCGCCTCAGCGGCATTCTGGTCCAGTTTGCGGCGGTCACGCTTTGTAGGCCGCCCTTTTCCTTCATATCTGGGGTTGTGCGAAACGCGCGTTTCGCTTTCCGGTGGTGGGGCCGGTGCAAGATCGTCGTACAGCATTTGCGCCTCGGTCGCCGGACCTCGCCGCAGTCCAACAGCTATAATACGAACCAAGCGAACCGATCTTGCCTGCGCAAAGGTCAGGGCATCGCCCGGGCGCACCAATTGTGACGCCTTGCCCGCACGGTTGCCATTCACGCGCACATGTCCGCCTTTGACCACCGCCGCCGCGAGGCCACGTGTCTTGAAGAAACGTGCCTGCCAGAGCCACTTGTCGAGGCGGATTTTCTCCGCCTCGACAGTGGTTTGCAGCGCAGTCTTCACTTACCGCTCTTGAGGCCCATGAGGGCTGCGGCAAACGGGTTGTCTGGGTCGATGCGGTCTTTTTTCGGCGCAGGTCCGGCGCTGTGACTTTTGGCGCCGTCCTGCTTCGGGCCACCGCGCGCCTTGCCTGCGTGAGGTTTACCGCCTTGCGGCTTGCTGCCGCGCTCTTTGCCTTGCGGCTTGCTGCGCGCGCGGGGTTTTTCGTCTCGGCCCTCAGGTGCCTTGCCACGCGCCTCGGGTGCTGCGCCGCGCCGCGCTCGGCCAGCCCATGTGAACGTGTAATAAACCTCGGGCTCGACCGACGGCGCGATGGGGTCAGCGGGCGTGCCGGGGGCAACCTCTGTCTCGCTCATCTCAGGAATCTCGGCTGGAACTTCGGTGGCCTCTTCAGGCGTCTCGGCGATGGGCGCAATGCCCTCGGCTTCGATCTGCTCGACGGCATCCTGGGCCGTCTCGGGCGCAGGCTCCACGCCGGGAACGTCGTCCATGATCTTGTCTACAGCCTTGACCTTGGGCCGTTCGCCGCGCTCGGCCTTGTAGCCAAGGCCAGTCATCAGATCCGCGAACTGCTCCAGCGTCATGCCCGTGATCGACAGCATGTCCGCCTTGGCCTCAAATCCGCCTCGGCTGTCTTCGGCGCGCAGCATATCGGCCAGACGCTCCAGCATGTCGATGCGAATCGCCCTTGCGCCGGCAGCGCGGTAGCCAGCCATCGTGTAATAGCCCTGCGGCATCCGCGTGGCAGGCACCGTGACAAGACCGGGCGGCGGCGCTTCGGGAAACTCATCCATGCCGTTGGCCAGCGCCCAGAGCACCAGACGCAGCCGTGTCGGCGCAGGTTTCAGCAGCAGCGGCATAAAAACGGTAAACTGGCCGAACCGCACGCCATGTTTGCGCAACGCGCCGCGCGCGTCCTGCTCCAGCGCCTTCACCTCGTCGGCCACTTCACCGCGCGGGATAACGCCCAGATTTTCCGTCATGCGAAAGCCAAAGCCGCGCGCAAGACCTGTCAGGGTGTCATCGCGGGCGATATTCAGAAGCGGCTCGAACAGGGTGGCAATCTTGCGGTCGATGAAGTGTTGCAGGCGCCGTTCGACCTTTTGAATAACGTCAGCACCGGCAACCTCGTCGACGAACACCTTGATGCCGGGCTTCATCGGGTCAGAGCCGGGGGTCAGTTTGCCGACCGCATCCTTGCCCCACATCAGGCCACCCTGTTCGGTAAAGTCGATCTCGGTGTCGGGTGCGTTATAAAAGCGGTCCGCGCGCAGGTTAAAATGCGGAGCAAGCGCAGACACGCTGGCTTGGCTCAGCATCTTGGCCTCCTGCCCACTTGCCGCCTTGTCCTGAACAAAGCGGAACCCATCCAGACGGCCGACGAATTCGCCTTCGACCGTTACTTCACCAGTATCGTTAACCTCTGCCACTATGGCTTCCTTCTGCTTGAGCCGGCGCAACAGCACGGATGTGCGCCGATCCACAAATCTCTGCGTCAGCGCCCCATGCAGCGCGTCCGACAACCGGTCTTCTACAGCGCGCGTTGCCCCGCGCCAATGCGTTTCGTCATCCACCCAGCCTTTTCGCTGCGCCACATAGGTCCATGTGCGGATATACGCCAATCGTTTGGACAACGTGTCAATGTCGCCATCGGTTCGATCAATACGTTTAATTTGTGCAGCCAGCCAGTCATCGGAGATGCGGCCCAATTCGTGCAGGTCGCAGAAAATGGTTTCCAGCAGGCTGGCATGCTCGGCCTTGCTGATACCACGGAAATCAGGGATGCGGCAGACATCCCACAGCAGTCTGACGGCATTTGCGTTCGTCGCCCGCGCCTTGATATCGGGCGCCTCGGCCAGGCTGCGCAGGGCGGTCAGATCGTCGGCATCGCGCGCCAACGCCAGCAGGTCATTCTGCGGTTTGCGCTCCAGCGACGCGATCAGCGCCGGGATCGTCCCCATCATGAGTGCGGCATTACGCCACTCCAGCTTCCGGATGGGGGCAAAGCGATGCTCCATGATCGCCTCGGCCACATCCGGCGACAGATCCGGCGCCTCGCCAGTCACGCCAAAAGTACCGTTGGTCATCCCACGACCCGCACGCCCGGCGATCTGAGCCAGCTCATTGGGCATCAACTCGCGCATGCGGCGGCCGTCAAATTTGGTCAGGGATGAAAACGCGACATGGTCGATGTCCAGATTCAGTCCCATGCCGATGGCATCGGTTGCCACCAGATAATCAACATCGCCGTTTTGATAGAGAGCCACCTGCGCATTGCGCGTGCGCGGGCTGAGAGCACCCATTACGACAGCCGCGCCGCCCTTCTGACGCCGCAGCACTTCGGCGATGGCATAGACATTATCAACCGAAAAGCCAACAATAGCACTGCGTTCTGGCATGCGGCTTATCTTTTTCGGACCTGAATAGGTAAGTTGCGACATTCTCTGACGTGGAATGAATTCCACCTCCGGCACCAGTGCGGCGATGGTGTTGCGCATTGTCGCCGCACCCAGAAACTGCGTCTCCCGCAGGCCGCGCATCCGCAGCAGCCGGTCGGTAAACACATGTCCACGCTCGGGATCGGCACAAAGCTGGATCTCGTCAATGGCGACGAAATCTGCGCCGATGCCTTCTGGCATCGCCTCGACTGTACAGACCCAGTATTTGACACGGGGCGGCACGATACGTTCTTCGCCAGTGACCAGTGCCACCACGGACGGACCGCGCGCGCGCACGATCTTGTCATAGACCTCGCGCGCCAGCAGGCGCAGCGGCAGACCGATCACACCGGTTGGATAACCCAACATGCGCTCGATCGCATAATGCGTCTTGCCGGTGTTCGTAGGTCCCAGAACCGCGAGGATCCTTGGCTGCTCGGCCATAAGCCATGTCTCCTGTCGGGGGGATGCGCGTCAGAGGTCGGTGCCGCGGGTCTCAGCGTTCAGACGCTCCAGCGCATGGCCTGCGTCATCGAAATGTGGGTGAATGGTGGCGACTTGCCTGTATGCCTCGGCGGCAAGAACCGGTTGCCCCACCTCTTCCAGCAGCGCGCCAAGGCTGTAAATTGCCAGGAAATTGCGCGGGTCCAGTGCCAGACTGCGCTCCAGATCGTCCAGCGCCGGGCCCATCAACCCTGCCCGCGCATAGGCGACGGATCGCGCATGCCAGCCTTCGGCAAACTCGGGCGCGTGGTCTGTCAACGCACCCAAAAGCTCGATCGCCAGGTACGCGTCCCCTGCTGCCATCGCGTCGCGCCCGCGCTTCAGTAGCAGGTTCATCGCGGGCGAGCCGGAGTTGGACAGGCGCAACCGGATATCCTCGCCCAATCGCGCGGCCTCCGGAGCGGGCGCGTTGCGCAGCGCCTCGAACATCTCGTCCAGGCGCGCATCGGCGGCACGCGCGCCACCGCCAAAGCAGAGCGCTGCAGTAACCGCCGCAAGCAAAGGATTGAGATTGGATCGGTGAACGCTCATAACATCCCAAGTTTAGCGCCCATTGCGGGAAAGCAAACCCCCGGACGGATCAATTTTGAAAGGCCCGCGCATGAGCGACAGAATAGATGCAGCGATCATCGCCCTCAACGCCCGCCTGAATAGGGCAGCACTGGATGGCACAGCCAGATTCGTCGTGCCCGGCGAAGGCACGATTTTGGTCGATAGCGATGGTGCGCGCATCGGGGACAGTTCGGCGGACGTCACGCTGACTGCGGATGGCGACGTGTTTGAGGCAATCGTCACAGGTGATCTGGACCCGGCATCGGCCTTCATGTCGGGCAAGCTGGACATTGACGGCGACATGGGACTGGCGTTGCAACTGGCCGGGGCGCTTGGGTAATGATGGAGCAGGCGCCGCTTTACAGCGATGTCGCCGACGGTCCCGATGGTGGACGCGCCTGGTGGCGCCGCGCAGATGACGGGGTGCGCCTGCGCGTCGGTCACTGGCCAGCCCCCAGCGCGCAGGGCACCGTCCTGTTGCTGACCGGACGCACGGAATATATTGAAAAATACGGTCGTGCCGCACGCGATCTGCGCAGCCTCGGCTATGGCACCTTGACGATGGACTGGCGCGGTCAGGGCCTGTCGGACCGGATGCTAAACGATGCGATGTCAGGCCATGTTTTGCATTTCACCGATTACCAGCGTGACGTCGATGTCATGCTCGATCATGCCCGGGCGTTGGATCTGCCACGCCCCTGGCACATGTTCGGCCATTCGATGGGAGGCGCCATCGGCCTACGCGCGGTGATGCGCGGCCTGCCGTTCGCAAGTTGTGCATTTTCGGCGCCGATGTGGGGCATCGCCATGACGGCGCCGTTGCGGCCTTTAGCCTGGGCTATAAGTTGGGCCAGTCGCCATCTGGGGCTGGGGCATCTTTATTCACCGGGCACCCCGCGCGGCAGTTATGTGCTGACCGAGCCGTTTCCGACCAACACGCTGACCCGCGACCCCGATATGCACGCTTATATGGTCTCACAGCTGCGCGCCCATCCCGAGCTGTCGCTGGGCGGGCCAAGCCTGCATTGGCTGTTCGAGGCACTGCGCGAGTGTCGCACGCTCGCGGCCATGCCGCCGCCTGACCTGCCCTGTCTTACCTTCATTGGCAGCGCCGAAAAAATCGTTGCCTTTCCCCCGATCGAGGCACGCATCAAGGATTGGCCCGGCGCGCGGCTGGAACGTGTGGAGGGCGCGCGCCACGAGTTTCTGATGGAAACCCCCGCCACGCGCGCCCATGTGATGCGCGAACTTGCCACGTTCTGGGCGCAGTGCTGAACCCGGTCAGGCGTCGCGCAGAACCTCCTGGCGCTGCGTGCCAAGCCCGCTGACGGCCAACTCCATCACATCGCCTTCACGCAGAAAACGCGGCGGTTTCATCCCCATGCCAACGCCCGGCGGTGTGCCAGTCGCGATGATATCCCCCGGCTGAAGCGACATCATCCGGCTGAGGTACGAAACGATATGTGCGACGCTGAACACCATCGATGCCGTATTGCCGCGCTGCGCCTTTTCGCCGTTCAGATCCAGCGACAGATCCATCGACTGCGGATCCCCCGCCTCATCCGGCGTCACCAACCACGGCCCGATCGGGCCAAAACTGTCGCAGCTTTTGCCCTTGGTCCATTGACCTTTTCGCTCGGTTTGAAAATGTCGCTCGGATACGTCATTGACGATCGTGTAGCCAGCGACATAGTCCAGCGCCTCGGCCTCGGTCACATATTTTGCGTGCCGTCCGATTACGACGCCCAGTTCGACCTCCCAATCTGATTTCTCGGATCCGCGGGGCAGATAGACCGGATCATTCGGGCCAGTGATCGACGAGGTCGCTTTCATGAAGACGATAGGCTCGGGCGGAGGCTTCAGACCAGCTTCAGCGGCGTGATCGGAATAATTCAGCCCGATTCCGATCAGCTTGCCCACCTGCCCGACGGGAGAGCCCAGACGCGGCGTGCCGCTCACCTTTGGCAGGCTCTCTGGATCGATCTGCTCTAGCGATGACAGAACATCCCCCGCAATGTCAGAAACAACGCCCGACAGATCGCGCAACTGGCCTTCGCTGTCCAGAACGCCGGGTTTTTCGGCGCCAACCGCGCCATATCTTACAAATTTCATGCTATGCTCCATGTCGCATTTCACATGCAGACTACCTGCATTGCGCCCCTGCGCAAGAGGCTGGCAAAACTCAGCTTGCGGTCTACTTTTACGTCATGGTTCTTCAGTTCAAACCCCAAGGCATTTACTGCCCTGCAGGCGATTTCTACATTGACCCGTGGCGCCCGGTTGATCGGGCGCTGATCACGCACGGCCACGCCGACCACGCCCGGCCCGGACATTTGCGCTATCTGGCCACCGACATCGCAGTGCCCGTGATGCGCCACCGCTTGGGCGACATTGCTATTGATTCAATAAAATATGGTGAAAGTCGCCGGATCGGCCGCGCCAATGTATCGTTTCATCCCGCCGGCCACATCCCCGGATCGGCCCAGATCAGGGTGGAGGCGGGCGGCGAAATCTGGGTGGTTTCGGGCGATTATAAAACAACTCCCGACGCTATATCGACCCCATACGAGCCCGTGAAGTGCCACAGTTTCATTACCGAATGTACCTTTGGCCTGCCTGTTTTCGAATGGCCCGACGAAGCAGATGTCGCCCGCGAGATCAACAATTGGTGGGCCGCGAATGCGGCAAACGGCCAGTTCAGCCTTCTGGGCGCCTATTCGTTGGGCAAAGCGCAGCGGGTCATGTCGATGCTGGATCCGTCCATCGGGCCGATTCTGACCCATGGTGCCGTCGAGGCCACAAACGAAATTCTTCGAGGTCAGGGGTTTGAATTTCCAGCCACTCACCACGTTACGTCAGACCTGGCCCGCAACAAATATCCCGGCGCCATGGTCATAGCGCCCCCCGGGGCATTGGGTAGCGATTGGGCGCGGAGGTTCAAACCGGCGGCAACCGGTTTTGCCAGTGGATGGATGCGGCTGCGCGGCGTGCGCAGGCGACGGACGGTGGATCGCGGCTTTGTCGTCTCCGATCATGCGGATTGGACCGGCCTCAACATGGCGATCAAGGCGACAGGGGCGGAAAATATATACGCAACACATGGTTACACAGACATCTTCGCGCGATGGTTAAAGAGTGAAGGTTATAATGCCGAGGCATTGACCACCGAATTCACCGGCGAGTCTGTCAGCGGACCGGCGGGCGCGGAGGAGAGTGAATGAAACGCTTCACCGCACTCTATGCAACGATCGACCAGACCACGAAAACCAGCGCCAAGGTGACTGCACTTGCAGCTTATTTCGCCAGCGCGCCCGAGCCGGATCGCCTCTGGACCATCGCGCTGTTTTCCGGCCGCCGCCCGCGCCGCGCGATCACCACGACCAAACTGCGCCTGTGGGCGGCAGATCGCGCGGACATTCCTCTATGGCTGTTCGAGGAGGCGTATCCCATCGTAGGCGATCTGGCCGAAACGATCGCACTGGTCCTGCCACCGCCCACGCGCAGCCATGATCGCAGTCTGACGGACTGGATTGCCTTTCTGCGCAACCTTGACAGCGCCGATGAAGAGACGCGCCGCGCTGCCGTGCTGGACGCCTGGGATCAGATGGACGCCGACGAGCGGCTGGTGTTTAACAAGCTGCTGACCGGGGGCTTTCGCGTTGGCATCAGCCGCAAACTGATGACGCGCGCGCTGGCGCAGTCCACCGGACAGGACGAGGCGGAACTGGCCCATCGCCTGATGGGCGACTGGACGCCCGACAGTACCACCTTTGCCAAGCTGATTGAGGCCCCAGATCCCGAGGCGGCGCAATCGCGGCCCTATCCATTCTGCCTTGCCTATGGGCTGGATGACGGGCCGGCTGCGCTTGGACCACCGGAAGACTGGCGCGCGGAATGGAAGTGGGACGGCATCCGGGGCCAGCTGATCGCGCGGGGGGCTGCGCATTTTGTGTGGTCACGCGGCGAAGAGCTGATGACCGATCGTTTTCCGGAGTTTGTCCGCGCAACAGATTTTCTGCCGGATGGCACCGTTCTGGACGGCGAGATCGTCGCATGGGACGGCGCGGCGCCGCTGCCCTTCAACGCGCTGCAAAAGCGGATCGGTCGCAAGTCGGTGCCGAAAAAACTGCTGGCCGAAGCACCTGTTATTCTTTTGACCTATGATCTGCTGGAAGAGGGCGGCAACGATCTGCGCGCCCTGCCCTTTGCAGAGCGCCGCGCCCGGATGGATGCGCTGGTGAGCGGCCTGCCCGATGAGGCCCCCATTCGCCCTTCGCCGCTCATCCGATTTGACAGCTGGGACAGCCTTGCGCAGATTCGCAGTGCTGCGCGCGACAACCGCGCGGAGGGGCTGATGCTGAAATCCGCTGCCAGCCCCTATCATGCAGGCCGCAAACGCGGCGATTGGTGGAAATGGAAGCTGGACCCCCTGACCATCGACGCGGTGATGATATACGCGCAGCAAGGGTCGGGGCGCCGCGCGAACCTGTTCACGGATTTCACCTTTGCGGTTCGGAACGGCAATGATCTGGTGCCTTTCACCAAAGCCTATTCCGGCCTGACCGATGATGAATTCCGCAAAATCACCGCCTGGGTGCGCCGCAACACTCTGCAACGTTTTGGCCCCGTGCGACAGGTCACGCCCGAGCATGTGTTCGAAATCGCGTTCGAAGGTATCGCCCCGTCGCCGCGCCACAAGTCGGGCGTTGCCCTGCGGTTTCCGCGGATGAAGCGCTGGCGCCACGACAAGCCGCTGCAAGAGGCCAACACGCTGGACGATCTGCACGAAATGCTGCGCCAATTCGGCTGATCGGCCTGCCGCCCTTGAGCGCAGCACGCGCGGCGCTTATGTCAGGGACAAAGACATAAAGGAAACATTCAATGATCCACCTTCCGCAGCCCGCCCGTGACGCCAACGCCAATGCCAAGGGGGGCGCTCTGGGCAAGCTGCCGGACTGGGATCTGAGCGATCTCTACACCGCCACCGATGCGCCGGAACTGACCCGCGACATGGCATGGCTGGAGACCGAATGCGCCGCCTTCGCTGCCGATTACGAGGGCAAGCTGGACAGCCTCGACGCCGCTGGCCTGCTGAACTGTATCCACCGTGACGAGGCGATCAGCAACATCGCAGGACGGATCATGTCATTTGCAGGCCTGCGCTATCACCAGTTGACCACAGACCCCGCACGCACCAAGTTTCTGTCAGACTGCCAAGAAAAGATAACCAATTTCACAACTCCGCTGGTGTTCTTCACGTTGGAACTGAACCGGTTAGAGGATGAGTATCTGTCAGGCCTTCTCAGCGAAAATGCCGAACTGGCCCGCTACAAGCCCGTCCTGGACCGCATCCGCGCGATGAAGCCCTACCAGCTGTCTGACGAGATGGAGAAATTCCTGCACGATATGGGCGTGGTCGGCGACGCTTGGGAGCGGCTGTTCGATGAAACCATCGCCGGTCTCACCTTTACCGTGGACGGCGAAGAGCTGGGTATCGAGGGGACGCTGAACCTGCTGACCGAACAAGACCGCAGCAAACGCGAGGCGGCCACACGCGAGCTGGCCCGTGTCTTTGGCGAGAACATCCGCATCTTTAGCCGCGTGCATAACACGTCGGCCAAGGAAAAAGAGGTCATCGACCGCTGGCGCGGCATGCCCACGGCGCAGACCGGGCGGCACCTGTCAAACGATGTCGAGCCCGAGGTGGTCGAGGCGCTGCGCAATGCCGTCGTTGCCGCATATCCCAAGCTGAGCCACCGCTATTACGCGCTGAAGGCCAAATGGCTGGGGGTGGAGCGGATGCAGGTCTGGGACCGTAACGCGCCCTTGCCGATGGAGGAAACCCGCATCGTCGGCTGGGATGATGCGCGCGACACGGTGATGAACGCCTACACCGAATTTGATCCGCGCATGGGCGATCTGGCGCAGCCGTTTTTCGACAGGGGCTGGATCGATGCCGGCGTGAAAAAGGGCAAGGCGCCGGGTGCGTTTGCCCATCCCACGGTGACGAATGTGCATCCTTACGTGATGCTCAACTATCTGGGCAAACCCCGGGACGTGATGACACTGGCGCATGAACTGGGCCACGGCGTGCATCAGGTGCTGGCCGCAGATCAGGGCGAATTATTGTCATCGACGCCGCTAACCTTGGCGGAAACCGCCTCCGTCTTTGGGGAAATGCTGACCTTTCGGCGGATGCTGGACGGCGCAAAGGACAAAGCCGAGCGCAAGGTGATGCTGGCCGGGAAGGTGGAGGACATGATCAACACCGTCGTGCGCCAGATCGCGTTCTACGATTTCGAATGCAAGCTGCACGAGGCCCGGCGCGGCGGAGAACTGACGCCCGATGACATCAACGCGCTGTGGATGTCGGTGCAGGCCGAATCCTTGGGTCCGGTCTTCGACTTCGTCGACGGGTACGAGACGTTCTGGGCCTATATCCCGCATTTCGTCCACTCGCCTTTCTACGTCTACGCCTATGCGTTCGGAGACGGCCTCGTGAACGCGCTATATGCGGTCTACGAAGAAAACCCGGACGGGTTCCAGGACAAGTATTTCGACATGCTGAAAGCGGGTGGGTCCAAGCACCATTCCGATTTGCTGAAACCCTTTGGCCTTGACGCCAGCGACCCTAAATTCTGGGACAAGGGCCTGAACATGATCTCCGGCATGATCGACGAATTGGAAGCCATGGAAGACTGACAGCGCCCGCCGGAAGCGAGAGCGAGACACACAAAGTCCGGCGGGATATCCCGCCGGATGAGTACTATTTAAAATGTCAGACGCATCATGCGTCTTCCAACATGCCCTTTTCCTGCGCCAGCGCGCGCATGCGCTCCTGCAATTTTTCGAACGCCCGCACTTCGATCTGGCGGATTCGCTCGCGGCTGACATCATACTGGCCGCTGAGATCCTCCAACGTGATGATCTCATCGCTCAGGCGGCGCTGCGTCAGAATGTCCTTCTCGCGATCATTCAGAACATCCATCGCCTCTGCCAGCATTTCGCGGCGCGCGGTCAGCTCGTCCAGCTCCTCATAATCGGTGGCCTGATCGGCGTCGGTATCCTCAAGCCAATCCTGCCATTGCATCGTGCCCTCGCCCTCGGAGCCGACAGTGGCGTTCAGCGACGCATCCCCACCCGACATGCGCCGGTTCATCGAGATGACTTCCTTTTCGGTCACGCCCAACTGGGTAGCGATGATCTTGACGTTTTCGGGGCGCAGATCGCCCTCTTCCAATGCGCCAATCTTATTCTTGGCCTTGCGCAGGTTGAAAAACAGCTTTTTCTGCGCCGATGTTGTGCCCATCTTGACCAGTGACCAGCTGCGCAGGATGTACTCCTGAATGCTGGCACGGATCCACCACATCGCATAGGTCGCAAGGCGAAAGCCCTTTTCGGGATCGAACCGCTTCACCGCCTGCATCAGGCCGACATTCGCCTCGGAAATCACCTCGGCCTGCGGCAGGCCATAGCCGCGATAGCCCATCGCGATCTTGGCGGCCAAGCGCAAGTGAGACGTCACCATGCGGTGCGCCGCCTCGGTGTCTTCCTGCTCGACCCAGCGTTTGGCCAGCATGTATTCTTCTTCAGGCTCCAGCAGTGGGAATTTGCGGATTTCCTGCATGTAGCGGTTCAGTCCGCCTTCCGGCGTCGGTGCCGGCAGATTTGCATAGTTTGCCATGATATTGCCCCCTCGGATGCCGCAATGTTTACGGCTTTAACATCTATTTGGGCGCGCGGGCGCCGCTTTTCAATGCTTCTTGCATTCTTCGGTTAAACTACCATGAACGTGGCGCGTTCCGTCTGCCAGACCTGTGTCAGCGGGATCACGCGGATGTGCTGTCTACCTGCAGCGGCGTGAGCGCGGAAATCAGGCGGGCGATATCGGCTGGCAGCGGTGCCTCAAACATCAATTCCTCGCCGCTGACCGGATGGACAAAGCCCAAACTGGCCGCATGAAGTGCCTGACGCGGAAATCCCTGCGCCATGGCCAGCCCAAGCGGCGGCAAGGCTTTGTGCGGCAGCTTGCGTTTGCCGCCATAGACCGGATCGCCGATCAGCCCGTGCCCCGCATAGGCCATATGCACCCGGATCTGGTGGGTGCGCCCCGTTTCCAACCAGCATTCCAGCAGCGCGCAAGAGGCGGGCGCGCCGAACCGCTCGATCACGCGGGCGCGCGTGACGGCATGACGCCCCCCGGACCAGCCAACAGCCTGCTTTTGCCGGTCGGTGCGATGGCGACCCAGATGTGTGGCGATACGCAGGATATTGCCCGGCTCAAAGGTAATGCCGCGCAATCCGCGCAGGCGCGGATCCGAGGCATCCGGCACCGCATTGCACAGCGCCAGATATCGCCGCTGCGCCGTGTGTTTTTCGAACTGGGTGGCAAGGCCATGATGCGCCGCGTCAGATTTGGCCACGACCAGGAGGCCGCTGGTATCCTTGTCGATCCTGTGGACGATACCAGGACGCTTTGCGCCGCCGACACCGGAAAGATCACCACCGAAATGATGCAAGAGCGCATTGACCAGCGTGCCGGTCGGTGTGCCGGGCGCGGGGTGAACGACCATGCCGGCGGGTTTGTTCACCACGATCAGATCGGCATCCTCATAGACGATATCGAGCGCGATATCCTCTGGCAGAATATGGCTCTCCTCAGCTTCCGGCACGGTGATAGCGACCTCGTCACCCTCCTCCACGCGCGCCTTGCAGTCATTGACGACAGCGCCGTTGACAGCCACCTGCCCAGCCTCAATCAACCGCGCAAGGCGGGTTCGCGACAGGACCGCATCTTCGGGCACATCGCGCGCCAATGCCTTGTCAAGGCGTGGCGGCGGGTCCATACCGATCCGCACAGTCAAAAGGCTCAAACCCATGGATGATGATCCCCAGATGCAGCCGGTCGATCCGGCGATGGTTAAATATCTGCGCGTGCTGGTCACAGCGCTGAGTGCGACCATGATCATCGGGTTCATAATCATCGTAGCGCTGTTTGTCACCCGCTTCACGGGCGGTACGGACGTGACACTGCCGGTATCCATCACTTTGCCTGATGGCACGCGCGCCAGCGCGTTTACTCAAGGATCTGACTGGTATGCTGTTGTGACACAGACAGATGAAATATTGATTTTCGACAGGATCACAGGCACGTTGCGCCAATCAATTCGCATCGATAACTGATGTGACGTATGGTACCACCTCCCCGGCTCGAACGGGGGACCTCTTGATCCACAATCAAGCGCTCTAACCAACTGAGCTAAGGCGGCACTGAGTGCGATTTAGCGCTGGGCGCGCGCGATTGCAACCCATATCAGCGGGATTTATACGCAGTTCCACCCAATACTGCGGCCTCGTCCCGGGTTGCCAACACATCAAGGCCGGGCTATCCAAACGCCCAGATCAACAGGAGCGGTATCATGGGCATCAACAGCGAACGCGACGTCGAAGCCAACATGCAGATCGGCCCGACCGACCAGGGCATGGTGCGTATTTTCATTGAATCGCAAGGCGTTGAGGTCCCGATGGACTTCTCACCCGAAGAGGCCGAGGAAATTGCCGCCGAAATCGTGGCCGCCGCGAAAAACGCAGCCAAAATCGGCTGATTTTCAGCATTGTATCCCGGGATCGCGCCAGCCCTGCAGGCGTCGTGCCGCATCGCGCGCAAATTTTCGCGTGATGGCGTTGCGCCTTGCTCCGGGCAGGCGCGTCTCCGGCCCCATGCGAATGATTTCGGCTCCATACCCATCGGCCATTATCAGTCCAGTTTCGCCGGGCAGGATTTCGCTGGGGAAATTCGCATCGACCGCCCAGAAAAACCGGTCGGCCCAGTCCAAATAGCCCTGCCATTTGCAGTCCGACATGAAATCGGCGCGGCTGGATTTGCACTCGATCACCCACAACTCGCCCTTGGGACCCAGCGCCATGACATCAACGCGGCGCCCCCGCTCGGGCACATATTCCTCAAGCGCGGCAAAGTTCATCTCGGCCAAGTGCCGACACACGCCGCGCGCCAGAATTTGCCCCGGTTGCAGCGACAGAGGCGTGCAATTTGCTGAATTAATCTGCATGTCGCTATTTTGAACAAAACCAGAACGCACACAACCCCTTGTCGAACGCATTGCCCCACCCTAACTTAGGCAGTGGCGGGTTCTGCCCTTCTCGTGAACGGTTACATTCCGGTGGCCTTAAGCAAATCCGAGGGAGCTGGCTCTGTCCGGGCCCTGGTCCGGTTACCCGGCGCCCACCTGTAAACACAGGTCCTCGGGAATAAAAACCAAACGGCTGCGTGCGGGCCCGCCACTTGCACATGCCCGAACGCGATTATTTGAGTTATTGGTCGTGCACGCCCAGAAAGGGCGCGCAAATATCAGCTATTTTTTGACGCGTCAGAACGCGACTGTGCGGTGACACGAATCGGCACCATCTGGCCGTTATCGCGGCCGACACGCTGGCGGCGACCACCGCGCGGCTCGTCGTCATCGTCTTTCATATTCATGACGGCGATGCCGAACTGCACCCCCGCAAAGACAATACCGTTAGCCAGCCACAGCACCAGAACAGCCAGCCAGCCTTTATCCGAGTGGGACACAAGGTGCCAAAGATTTGCAATATTGAACCACAGCAACATCCCGACAAACGCACCGGCAATCACAAATCCGATGATCACATGCGTGATATAAAGACGGATCAGTTTCGGCATTGGGATATCTCCTGCAAGTGGGATGATACTTAATGTAACGCGCAAGTGTCCCGTCGCAAGGTCCATCGGCGAAAATTAGCCCATCCAGTGGGCCACCCAACGCTAGAACGCCTCCGGCTGCACCTCGCGCGCCATGTGGTCGAGCACGGCATTAACAAATTTCGGCTCGCGTCCGTCGGGGAAGAAACTGGTTGCGACATCGACATACTCAGTGATGACCACACGCGGCGGCGCATCAGCGCAGATCAGTTCGGCCCCCGCCGCCCTGAATAATGCGCGCAAAGTCGGATCAATCCGCGCAATGGGCCATTTAGCCACCAAGGCGCGATCGGTCATCTGGTCAATCTGGCGTTGGTTATCCACCGCGCTGTTCAAAACGGTTCGAAACAGATCCTCGTCGCCCTCGATCATGTCGGTCTCATCATCGACCGGCGCCCCAAAACGGTGATCCAGAAATTCCAGATAGACCGCGTCAACGCTCTGATTTGAATGCTCCATCTGGAACAGGGCCTGCACGGCATAGAGCCGCGACGCCGAGCGCATCTTGCGCTTTTGGTTGCCCGAAATGGGTGCAGCTTCGCCTGTCATGCCGTGGGTTTGTCCTTGGATGTGCCCGCAATACGCAGCTCTTCGGCGCCGGGAATGAAACCCACGCCCTTGCGCGGAGCGCCCCACTTACGAGTCAGCGCAATCAGATGCAAGGCGGCAGCGGCGGCCCCTGCGCCTTTGTTCATGCGCGCGGGATCGGCGCGCACCTCGGCCTGATCGCGGTTTTCCACCGTCAGGATGCCGTTGCCGATGCAGATGCCCTGAAGACCCAGCAGCGTGATGCCCCGGCTGGAATCGTTGCACACCGTTTCATAATGGGTCGTCTCGCCGCGAATGACGCAGCCAAGCGCGACATAGCCGTCAAAATTGCTCAGCCGCTCGGCGATGCCGATCGCGGTGGGCAGTTCCAGCGCGCCGGGCACCTCGACCAGATCATAGGTGGCGCCGGTCGCCTCAATCTCGGCCGTGGCGCCAGCGATCAGGTTGTCAGCAATGTCGCGGTAGAACGGCGCGACAACGACCAGCAGCTTGGCGGGTTTGTCCAGCGCGGCGCGCGTCATAGTGTATTCGGTGCCTGCCATGGACTTAACCTTTGCTCAACGGATGCGTGCCAATGATGCTGATACCGTAGGCATCCAGCCCCAGATACCGCGTGTCGGGGTTGTCAGTGACAAGGATCAGCTCGTGTATGTCCATAGTCGACATGATCTGCGCGCCCAGCCCGGTATGCTTGATCGTGCGCGGGCCATCCTCGTCCAGTTCCTCGGCCAGCTCAGGGCGTGGCTGGCGAAACAGGAAGATCGCGCCGCGACCCTCGTCGGCGATGATCTGCATGGCGCTGCGCAGCTTGCCCGCAGGCGCGCCACCGATGCCCAGCACATCCTCCAGCGCATTCAGCGCATGGGTACGCGCCAGTACTGGCGCGCCATCATTGATGTCGCCCTTGATCAGCACGACATGCTCGGTGCCCGAGATCTGATCAGCAAAAATGCGCATTTCCCAATCGCCGCCGATATGGGCGCTGACCTGCTCGCGCCGCACCTCGCGCACAAGGTTGTCGTGCTTGTGCCGGTAGGCAATCAGATCGCTGATGGTGCCGATTTTCAGCCCGTGTTCACGCCCGAAGGCCACCAGATCGGGCAGCCGCGCCATGGTGCCGTCCGGCTTCATGATTTCGCAGATCACGCCCGACGGATTCAGCCCCGCCAGCCGCGAGATATCGACAGCAGCTTCCGTATGGCCCGCCCGTACCAGGACACCGCCAGCGCGTGCGCGCAGAGGAAAGATATGGCCGGGCGTTGCCAGCGCGGCCATGGTGTTCTGCTCGTTGATCGCGGTGGCGACAGTCAGCGACCGGTCAGCGGCGGAAATGCCCGTGCTGACGCCCTCACGTGCCTCAATCGACACGGTAAACGGCGTCTCGTGGCGCGATGAGTTGTTAACAGCCATCATCGGCAGGCCCAGACGATCCACGCGCTCGGCGGTCATCGGAAGGCAGATCAGGCCGCGCCCATGCAGGGCCATGAAATTGATCGCCTCGGGCGTGGCGAATTCAGCGGCGATCACCAGATCACCCTCGTTTTCGCGGTCCTCGTGATCGACGAGGATGAACATCCGCCCGGCACGCGCCTCGGCGATAATATCAGCGGTCGGGGAGATGGCGCCACTAAGGTCGGATTCGACCGGTCCGGGCGTGCGATAAGCTGTCGTTTCAGGCATGGGTCCCCCTTGACGTTCCTTGCCGTCCAGATAACGCGCGCCGGTGCTATTGACCAGAGCCGAGTGCCGCCCCGACGCATGCGGCAAAATCGTCGCCCCGCTGCTCGAAACTGTCATATTGGTCAAAACTGGCCGCTGCCGGGGCCAGCAAAACCGTGTCGCCTGGCAGCGCATCACCATGCGCGCGGCGCACAGCCTCGGCCATGGTGGTGCAGATCTCGGTCGGCACCCCTTCCAGACCCAAGGCAAAATGCGCCGCCTCGCGGCCTATTACATAAGCCTTGGCCACATTTCCCAGCGCGGGGGCCAGCGCCGCCAGCCCGCCTTCCTTCTCCAGACCGCCGCAGATCCAGCGAATGCGCTCGAATGCCTGAAGCGCCTTGAGCGCGCTATCGACATTGGTGGCCTTGCTGTCGTTGACATAGGTTACCCCGTCCGCCTCGGCCACGATCTGGCTGCGATGGGGCAGGCCCGGATAAGTCTGCATCCCCTGCTCGATCGCGCGCGGGGCAAGGCCCATGGTACGGCAAACCGCATAGGCGGCGCAGGCGTTCTGATGATTATGCGCGCCGGGTAAACCCTTGATCTGGCGCAGATCAATGCTGCCAGCCTGCCGCCCCTTGCGGTATTCCGACAAAAACCCCTTGCGTGCGAACACTTGCCAGCCGGGGCCAGTCAGTTTTTCTGTGACCGAAATACGGATAACGCGATCATCCCCCGCCCCCTCGGCCAGTTGTCCGGCCAAAAACCGGCCCTCGGCCTCATCAACACCTATGATCGCACGGTCCGGCCCGCCCTCGGCAAACAGGCGCCGCTTGGCCGCGAAATATCCGCCAAGTCCGGCATGCCGGTCCAAATGGTCGGGGCTGAGATTGGTAAAAACCGCGATATCGGGCGTCAGCGCGCGGGCCAGCTCGGTCTGGTAGCTGCTGAGTTCCAATATCACCGCGCCACCATCCTCTGGCGGGTCGATATCCAGAACGCCGCGCCCGATATTTCCGGCCAGCAGCGCATCGCGCCCGGCCTGGGACAGGATGTGATGGATCAGCGCCGAAGTCGTGGATTTGCCGTTCGATCCGGTGATCGCAATCACCTTGGGCGGTTGGTCGAAATCGGCCCACTCGGCGTTCGCAAAGGAGCGGAAAAACAGCCCGATATCATTGTCCACCGGCACCCCCGCCGCCTGAGCCGCCGCAACAACGCGGTTTGGCGCAGGATAAAGATGCGGGATACCGGGGCTGACGATCAGGCTGGCAATGCCGTAAAAAGCCCCTTCACGCGACAGGTCCAGCAAATCGAGCCCTTCGGCGCTCGCGGTACCTCGCGCGGCTTCGTTATCGTCCCAGCAAACTGGCACCGCCCCGCCTGCGCGCAGACTGCGCGCTGCGGAAAGGCCGGAGCGCCCCAGACCTAAAACGGCCACCCGTGCGCCGTCAAATCCGCGAACTGGTATCATGCCGCCCCCCGTGCGTTAGAAAATTACCTTTGGAGAAAGGCGCTAGCGCACCTTCAGCGTTGCCAGTCCGATCATCGCCAGAATCAGCGAGATGATCCAGAAGCGGATGACGATTTGCGGCTCGGACCAGCCCATTTTTTCATAATGGTGGTGGATGGGCGCCATCAGAAACACCCGCTTGCCCGTGCGTTTGAAGTAAAGCACCTGAATGATGACGCTGAGTGCCTCGACCACGAAAAGGCCGCCGACGATGGCCAGCACAATCTCGTGCTTGGTCGCAACCGCAATGGCGCCCAACGCGCCGCCGAGCGCGAGCGAGCCAGTGTCCCCCATGAAAACGGCAGCGGGGGGGGCGTTGTACCATAAAAAACCCAGCCCACCGCCGACAAGGCCCGCAACAAAAATCAGGATCTCGCCGGTTCCGTCGACGTAATGCACATCCAGATAGGTGGTGAAATCGACCCGCCCGACGACATAGGCAATCACGCCCAGCGTGGCCGCGGCGATCATCACCGGCATAATCGCCAGCCCGTCCAGACCATCGGTCAGGTTCACCGCGTTGGCCGCGCCCACGATGACGATCATCGCAAAGGGGATAAAGAATAAACCCATATCTATCAACGCGTTCTTGAACACAGGCAGCGCCAATTGATATTGCAGGGTGTCCGGATGATAGGCCGCCGCCCAGTATGCCGCGATGGCCGCGATCAGGAATCCCAGCGCGAGGCGCAACTTGCCCGGAACGCCGGCATGGTTCTGTTTTGACACCTTGGCGTAATCGTCGGCAAAACCGATGGCGCCGAATCCCATGGTGACGAACAACACGATCCAGACAAACGGATTGTCCAGCCGCGCCCAGAGCAACGTTGATGTCAGCAGCGCGCCGACGATCAGCAGCCCGCCCATGGTGGGCGTTCCGGCCTTGACGAAATGCCCCTCGGGGCCGTCAGTGCGGATGGGCTGGCCCTTGCCCTGCCGTTTGCGAAGGACATTGATCAGGGGGCGGCCAAACAGAAATCCGAAAACCAGCGCCGTCAGGAATGCACCGCCGGTGCGAAAGGTGATGTAGCGGAAAAGATTGAAAAAATCGCCGCCGTCGGACAGGGCGGTGAGCCAGTATAACATTCAATCATCCCTTTCATGGGAACGGTTTGCCCGCCCCGACTTGCGCAAGCTGTCGACAATCTTGCTAACTTTGCTGCCCTTCGATCCCTTGACCAAAAGCACATCGCCCGCGTCTATCACGTCATGTACGCGCTGCGCCAGATCCTCTGCGCGCTCAAACCACTGACCGCGCTGCGCGCGGGGCAGCGCGTCCCACAGCGCGCGCATACGTGGGCCGACGCAATGCACAGTTGTCAGCGCCGAAATGTGGGAAAGATCCGCGAGTGCGCGATGCATTTCGGCCTCGCCCGCGCCCAGCTCCAGCATGTCGCCCAGAATGGCAATGCGGCGCCCTTTGTTGATGCGCCCGACATCATGGCGCGGCGCGCTGGCGGCCAGAACTTCCAGCGCGGCGGCCATGGATGTCGGGTTGGCGTTGAATGCATCGTCGATCAGGTCGATCGTCCAATCCTCATGGGCGCTGTCCAGTTGGATCACCTCGCGCGTGCCGCGCCCTGCGGGCGGCTGCCAATAGGCAAGGTCGGGGGCAGCCAGGCCGGTATCGCCGCCCAGCGCATCGACAGCGGCCAGGACGGCAAGGCCGTTCATGGCAAAATGGCGCCCGGCGCTGAGGATCTTGAACACCGCAGGCGCGCCGTTAATCGTGGCGCGCACCACGGTGCAATCATTGCTGAGCTGCGCCGTCTCCAGATGGTAGGCTTTGCCTTTGGCCCCGAAGGTGTCGATGCGCGCACCCGCGCGCTGAGCGGCCTCCAGCAGAATGGGCGTCGTGTCCAGATCGCCATTCACGATAGCAACACCGCCCGGCTCCAGCCCGTCAAAGATTGCCGCCTTTTCGCGCGCAATACCTTCGATATTCTCGAATGCTTCCAAGTGGGCGGCGGCCACGGTGGTAATCATCGCCACATGCGGGCGCGCCATACGGCTGAGCGGCGCGATCTCACCGGGGTGGTTCATGCCGATCTCGACCACAGCAAAGTCAGTGTCTTGCGGCATCCGCGCCAGAGTTAGCGGCACGCCCCAATGGTTGTTATAGCTGGCCTCGGCGGCGTGGGTGCGGCCCTGCCGCGACAGAACCTCGCGCAGCATTTCCTTGGTCGAGGTCTTGCCGACGGACCCCGTGACAGCAACAACGCGCGCGCCGGTGCGCGTCCGACCTGCGCGGCCCAGCGCCTCTAATGCGGTCAGAACGTCAGGTACGATCAGAAGCGGGGCGTCTGCGGCCACGCCCTCGGGCACATGGGTGACCAGCGCTGCTGCTGCGCCCTTGGCCAGCGCTGCGGCGACGAAATCATGGCCATCCCGTTCGGCCTTGAGCGCGACGAACAGATCGCCGGGGCGCAGGGTGCGTGTGTCAATAGACACCCCATCCGCGTGCCAGTCGCCGTGCACCTGACCGCCCGTAGCGGCAGCAGCATCGACGGCACTCCACAGGCTCACGGGCGGTCCCCCGCCTCGGCGGAGTCCAGGGCCATGACGGCAACGCTGGCCTGTTCGGCATCGTCAAAGGGCAGCACATCACTGCCGACAATCTGCCCGGTCTCATGCCCCTTGCCCAGAATCAGCAGCGCATCGCCCGGCCCCAGCGCATCAACGCCGCGCAGGATCGCCTCGGCCCGGTCACCCACGTTCGTAGCATCGCTGCAACCGCTCATAACGGCGGCGCGGATCGTCGCCGGATCTTCGCTGCGCGGGTTGTCATCGGTCACAATAACCAAATCGGCATGTTCGGCAGCGGCCTGCCCCATCAGGGGCCGCTTGCCCGGATCGCGGTCGCCGCCGGCACCGATGATGGCGATCAGGCGACCCATGACATGCGGGCGCAGCGCCTGAATGGCTGTCGCGACCGCATCGGGGGTATGCGCGAAATCGACAAACACCGCGGCTCCGTTGGCCCGCGTCGCTGCCAGCTCCATCCGGCCGCGCACTGTGCGCATTTCGGGCAGCACGTCAAAAACCCGTGCCGCGTCCGACCCGGCGCCGATGGCCAGGCCCGCCGCAAGAAGTAAGTTTTCGCCCTGAAAACCGCCAATCAGCGGCAAGTCAATCTGTTGCGCATCGCCCATCCATTCGAAACGCAGGCTTTGTCCCGTTGGGTTGAATCGCTGACCCAGAAGGCGCAGATGCGCGCCGATGGACCGGCCCACCCGCAGCACGTCATGCCCATGCGCCTCGGCCAGATCGGCCATATCGGCGCCCCGTGCATCGTCCATATTCAGCACGGCCACACCGCCCTCGGGCAGCACGCGGGTGAACAGCCCCGCCTTGGCCTCAAAATACGCCTCGAAGGTGTGGTGGTAATCCAGATGGTCCTGACTGAAATTGGTAAACGCCGCCGCCATCAGCTGCACCCCGTCAAGGCGTCGCTGTTCCAGCCCGTGGCTGGACGCCTCCATCGCGGCATGTGTCACGCCGACGGCCTCGGCCTCAGCCAGCACGCGATGCAGGGTGATCGAATCAGGGGTCGTATGCGCCAACGGCGCGGCATAGCTGCCCTCAACGCCGGTGGTGCCGACATTGATCGCCTCCATCCCCAGTGCCTGCCAGATCTGGCGCACAAAGCTGGCGACGGAGGTTTTGCCGTTGGTGCCGGTGACGGCCACCATCACCTCGGGCTGGGCGCCAAACCACAGCGCGGCGGCAAAGGCGAGCGCGGCGCGCGGGTCTTCGGTGACGACCAGCGCAGCGTCCGACCCGACCAGCACATCGGCAGCAATGCGCGCGCCCTCCGTATCCGTCAGGATGGCGCTGGCGCCCATACGCAGCGCATACTGAATGAATTCGGCCCCATGTACGCGACTGCCGGGCAGTGCGGCGAACAGCGTGCCCTCCGTCACCTTGCGGCTATCGACCGCCAACCCGGTGATACGCGCCTGCGCCCCGCCCTTGGCGCTCAGGCCAAGATCCGCCAGTGTCTTTGCCTGCGCCTTTGCCATGGTCGCCCCGCTCAATCGCCATCCAGTGATGTCAGCGTTATATCAACCAGCGCGGCAGGTTCAATCTCGGGGCGCATGCCCAGCAGCGGCGCAACGCGCGACACGATTTCCGACGAGACCGGCACGGCGGTCCAGCCAGCGGTGCGGCGCGGTTTGTCGCCCGATGTCTCGACCGGCTCGTCCAGAGTGACGATCAGCACATATTTAGGATCATGAGCCGGGAACATCGATGCAAAAGTCGCGATTACCTTGTCCTCATAGTATCCGCCGCCATTCGCCTTAGGCTTGTCGGCTGTGCCGGTCTTGCCCCCTACGGCATAGCCGGGCACCTCGCCCATGCTGGCGGTGCCGCTGGTGACCACGGTGCGCAGCATCAGACGCGCCTCGCGCGCGGCGGCGGCGGACATCACGCGCGTGCCCATCACCGGGCCATCCTGCTTTAGCAACGTCGGTTTGACATAGCGGCCACCATTGGCAATCGCGGCATAGCCTGCGGCCAGATGCAGCGGCGTGGAAGACAAACCATGGCCATATGATATGGTGACTGTCGACAGGTCCGTCCAGCGTTTGGGAACCAGCGGCTTGCCACCAGCGGCCTCGATCATCTCAAAATCAACGGGATCGAAAAAGCCCAGTTTTTTCAGGAACGCTTGCTGCCGCTCTATGCCTATTTGCAGCGCCAGACGCCCGGTCCCCCGGTTTGAGCTTTGCACGATGATTTCCGACACGCTTAGCTTGCCGTAATTCTTGTTCCTGAATTCACCGATGGGAAATCCGCCCACCCGCATCGGACCTGACGTGTCGATGATCGTGCTGGCGTTCACCAGCCCCAGCTCCATCGCCTGCACTGCGGCGAAAATCTTGAAGGTCGAGCCCAGCTCGTACACACCCTGAACCGCGCGGTTGAACAGCGGGCTGTCCGCCGCAACCCCCTGCACCAGAGGGCGCGGACGGTCGTTGGGATCAAAGTCGGGCAGTGACGCAATAGACACAATCTCGCCGGTCTGCACGTCCATCAGGATCGCGGCGGCGCCTTTGGCGTTCATGATGCTCATACCGCCGGCCAGCACCCGCTCCATCGCGGCCTGTACCGACAGATCCAGCGACAGCGTCAGCGGCTCGTGGTTTTGGGCCGGGTCGCGCAGGCGCTCGTCATAATATTTCTCGATGCCCGCAACGCCGATTACTTCGGCGGCATGCACACCCTCGCGGCCAAAGCCGGCACCGCCCAGAACATGTGCAGCCAACGTACCATTGGGATAGAGCCGCATCTCGCGCGGTCCGAACAGCAGCCCGGGCTCACCGATGTCATGCACGGCCTGCATCTGCTCGGGGCTGATTTTCTTCTTTATCCACAGGAACTTGCGCTTGCCGGTAAAGTCGCGGATCAGGCGATCCTCTTTCAGATCGGGAAATATCTTGACCAATCGTTCGGCGGTCTTTTCCGGCTCGATCATCTGCTGGGGCTGGGCATAAAGGCTGTGCGTGTCGAAATTCGTCGCCAGAATCCGCCCCTTGCGATCAACGATATCAGCGCGCTGCGCGAGGATACCCGCCCCGGCGGCGCTCGTGCGCGGCTCGGCTGGTTCGGTCTGGGCCAGGACGCCCATGCGCAAGCCGATGACGCCGAACGCGCAGAAAAACATGGTGCCCAAGACCAACAGCCGCCCCTCGGCCCGGCGGCGTGACTTGTCGCGCATCGCCTCAAGGCGCAGGCGAATATTCTCGCGCTCGATGGCGTCGGGGTTCTCGCCCTTTGCACGGGCAGGCAGGATGCGCGCCAGAGGGCGCAGGGGGGTGCGGATCATGGCAGCAACTCCGCATCATTATCACTTGAAACTTCGACAGATTCCGAAAAATCAATCCGCAGGTCAACTTCGGGCGGGTAGCCGACCTGTTCAACGCGCCCGAACTGCTCGGCCTCCAGCGGCATCAGCCCCAGACGGTCAAAATTGATATCCGCCAACTCGCGCAAGCGCTGCGGCCGATTCAGGTAGGCCCATTCGGCATTCAGCACGCGCAGCCGTTGCCGCGCGATCGAAATACGGTTTTCCAAACGCTCGGCATGGCTGATCGCGGCCTGCGTGCGGTAATTCTCGCTATAGGCCCAATAGGCCAGCCCTATGACGGCCAACGCGCTGAAAACATACAGAATACCACGCATTACCTGCCCCCCTTCAACAGCGGCATACCCAGCGCCTTGCGATCCGTCACGCCGGGCGCGGCATCGGTTCGCACGGCCACGCGCAGCTTGGCACTGCGTGAACGCGGGTTTGCGGCCAGTTCGGCCTCATCCGCCGTGATCGCCTTGCGGCTTTTCAATGTGAATTGCCGCTCGGTCACGGCCTGCACCGGTGCATGGCGGCTGCCGCCACCGCCCCCATCGCTGCGATCCTGCAAGAAACGTTTGACCATGCGGTCCTCAATAGAATGAAAGGTGACAACCGCCAGAATACCGCCCGGCTTCAGCGCGCGCTCGGCCGCCTCCAGCCCGCCGATCAGCTCGCCGTATTCGTCATTAACCGCAATGCGAAGCGCCTGAAAGCTGCGCGTTGCCGGATGCGCCTGTCCGGGCTTGGACCGTGGCAGGCATTTCTCGACAATCGCGGCCAGTTGCAGCGTTGTTGTTATCGGCGCCTCGGCGCGTCTGGTCACGATCGCCTTGGCAATCCGGCGGCTGGCCCGTTCTTCACCGTAAAGATACAGAATATCAGCCAACACGCCCTCTTCCGCAGAATTCACCAGATCAGCCGCGCTCGCGCCCCCTTGGCTCATACGCATGTCCAGCGGCCCGTCGCGCATGAAGGAAAACCCGCGCTGCGCAAGGTCCAGCTGCATGGAGCTGACACCAAGATCCAGCACGATCCCGTCCAGATCCTGCGCATATTCATCCAGCCGCGAAAACACCCCCTCGACCAGCTCCACCCGTCCCCCAAAGGGCGCCGCCCAGTCCTGCGCCATGTCCAGCGCCATCGGGTCGCGATCAACCCCGATTACCTTATCCGCACCCGCCGCCAACAACGCGCGCGCATAACCGCCCGCACCCAAAGTGCCATCCAGCCAGATACCGAAAACGGGCATGGCAGCGGCAATAAGCGGCGCGATCAGGACAGGGATATGCGGGGCATCATCGGGGGCAGCAGCAGACATCGCCTATTCCCCCTTCGCGCCATCCAGAAACACCAGCGGATCAAAATCCTCGGGCAGATCATCCAGCCATTCTTCGGTCTTGGCGGCCTCTTGGGTCTCGTATGTTTCGGGCTTCCAGATCTGGAACGTGTCACCCGCAGCGATAAAAAATGCCTCGCTGTCCAGCCCGATCTTGGCGCGCAGCTTGGCGGGCAGCACCAGGCGGCCGGTCTCATCGATTGTGGTGGGAAAGGACTGGCCGTGAAACAACCGCTGAAGCATCTTGCGCTCCATCGATCCGCGCGGCAACGCGTCAATCTTGTCATCGACCTCGTTGATCGCCTCGACGGTATAGCATTCCAGATAATCGCGGCGGTGATCGCCATAAACGATCACCAGTTCAGGCGCGAGGCCGTCTGTCCAGTTCGGGTCGGACGCCTCGATCACACGGCGAAAAAGGGCCGGGATCGAGACCCTGCCCTTGGTATCCACCTTGTGGTGGCTTTCACCTCTGAACCTGCGTGCCACGGGTGCGGCCCCTTGCCCTGCCTCATTTGCCGTAATCGTCTCTTCAAACGAAAACGACGGATTGAGCGGCTGCCACTGCCCAATCCGTCGCCCTCGTCCCGCTCTTGGCGGGGTGTCCGACTGCGCGCGCCACCTGGGGGGATGTCTGCTCGCTCGCGCGCCGGATCTCTTTGTTGGATGAAGGCGGATGCCTGTATGAAACCTGACTTTGGTTATTAATGTTCGGGATCGTTTGGTGTCCCTTTGTTTGTCGTCCCGTCCTCATCACGCTTATAGGGATGCCATGGGAATTCATGGTACGCAACTATAAAATGACTGATGCAGCTACTGCATATAGTTATCCACAGGAGCACAAAACAAGATCATGTGACACATATCTGTGAAGAGACGCAGAACCTAGATCTCGCTTCAGAGAAAACGACTACATCTTGTGGCATCAATAATGACCCAAGTTTTTCCCATAAATTCCCGATTTTCTTCGACAGAGTTACAGATCAGAGCCCGGAATACGATCCTGCCAACAGATTTCGCGCGATTTCAGGCAAAAGCTCACACGAGAGAAGCGAGATTCGCCGCGATTCTCGCTACGATCAAATGATCGCCCCATGCAGGCACCGCCCCGTCCCATGATTTCCCACGCGAGCGTGGCGGACCGGCTATACTCGGATATCCTCGGGCATGAAAACCAGATCAGTCGAACCGGGCTGCGCCCCCGCTGCGGTTAGCATTGCGTGAACCTGCCCGCGATGATGCGTCTGATGATTGAACATATGCACAGCGCATAACGCCATGGGCCGCGTCATCTCGCGCCTGGCGGCGCCCGAATACCACGTCAGATCCTCACCCAATACCTCAGGGTCCAGTCTGCCCGCCCAGCCTAAAATCCGCTTGTCCGTCTTGGCCCGCGCCGCGCGATAAGCCTGCCAATCAGCCAGCAATGTCGGACTGGCCTCAATGCCGATTTCAGGCGGCGCGCCACTGTCAAACCGCGACATCCACGTCAGATCGGCCCATAAAAGATGATTGAGCGTTCCAAAAATCGATCCGAAAAACGCGCCCCGGTCCTGCCTGCGCGCCGCATCGTCCAATTCACCTGCGGCCAACAAAAGCGATCCGTTCTGCCAAAGGTTATACTGCGCCATCAGCGCACAATAGGAGGGCGATGAGGTCATGTGCGCACCTTTGCAATAGCATCGGACCGCAAAATGCGCCCCGCTTTCAGCATTGCGCTAAAGGTACTTTTTCTTGGGAGAAATACCCAAAATCCGCGCAATCAGCGCGAACCGGCATCCGAAGGGGGCGCGCCGGGGTCCGCCTGTCCGATTCCGATGAACACAAACTTCAACGGCAGCATCCAGGCAAACCCCACTGCCACGTAAACCAATAACATCACCCAGCCCGGCATCTCCGGCAACCATGCGATCAGGCTTATCGCCGCCACAATGTAGATCGGCAGGCCAATCAGCAAGATCACAAGGGACCAGCGCCTGCGCGCCTTATAGCTGAGGGCCATGCCGTCTCTCCTTATTCGCTGCGCAATGCTATCAGTCTGCAAACGGGTCGGTCACCAGAATGGTGTCTTCTCGCTCGGGGGACGTAGACAGTAGCGCGACGGGGCATTCGATCAACTCTTCGACGCGGCGCACATATTTGATCGCCCCGGCAGGCAGGTCGGCCCAGCTGCGCGCGCCTTCGGTCGATTCGCTCCAGCCCGGCATTTCCTCGTAGATCGGCTTGCAACGGGCCTGCCGGTCTGTGGCGGTCGGCAGATAGTCCAGCCGCTCGCCATCCAGCTCGTACCCGGTGCAGATGCGCAAGATTTCGAATCCGTCCAGCACATCCAGCTTGGTCAGGGCGATGCCCTTGACGCCCGAAGTCGCGCAGGTCTGGCGCACCAAAGCGGCATCGAACCAGCCACAGCGCCGCTTGCGGCCCGTCACGGTGCCAAACTCACGCCCCCGCTCACCCAGCCGCTGACCGTTATCGTCGTCCAGCTCGGTCGGAAAAGGCCCTTCGCCGACGCGGGTGGTGTAGGCCTTGACGATGCCCAGAACGTAATTGATCGCGCCGGGGCCAACGCCCACGCCGGTTGCCGCCTGCCCTGCAATCACGTTGGAGGACGTCACAAACGGATAGGTGCCGAAATCAATATCCAGCAGCGCGCCCTGCGCGCCCTCGAACAAGATGCGCTTGCCGGCCTTGCGCTTGTCGTTCAGCACCTTCCACACTGGCTGCGCATATTGCAGGATTTCGGGCGCGATATCGCGTAGCTGCTGGATCAGCGCGTCGCGGTCCACCGGCTCGATTCCCAGCCCCTTGCGTAGTGGCCCATGATGCTGAAGCGCGCGGTCCACCCGCGCTTCCAGCGTGGCCAGATCGCCCAGATCGGCCACGCGCACCGATCGGCGCCCGACCTTGTCCTCATAGGCGGGGCCGATGCCGCGCCCGGTGGTGCCGATCTTGGTTCCCGCACAGGCCGCCTCTTCGCGGGCGCGGTCGAGCTCGCCATGGATCGGCAGAATCAGCGGCGTGTTCTCGGCGATCATCAGCGTTTCGGGCGAGATATCGACGCCCTGTTCGCGGATCTTGGCGATCTCGGCCACCAGATGCCACGGATCCAGCACCACGCCATTGCCGATCACGCTGAGCTTTCCGCCGCGCACCACGCCCGAAGGCAGCGCGTTCAGCTTGTAGACCTTGCCATCCACGACCAGCGTGTGACCGGCATTATGGCCGCCCTGAAACCGTGCGATGACGTCTGCGCGCTCGCTCAGCCAATCGACGATCTTGCCTTTGCCTTCGTCGCCCCACTGGGCGCCTACGACGACCACGTTTGCCATGCTGGACCTCTTATCTATTCGGTAAAACCCGCGCCCTTGTAGCGATGCGCAGCGGGGGACGAAACCTCTAAAGCACTTTGTCGGAACGCCGGCCTGCCGTTTTCAACGTGAAAGCGGCCTCGGCCCGGCGCACCCCCGCCGATGCCGGGTTGCGGGGGGCCGGGAAATTCCTTAGATACCCCGCAAGACTTCCTCAGATTTCCCCTACCCGGCAGGCCGCTCAATGGAAAACGTCGTTCTCATCATCCACCTCCTTCTGGCGCTGACGCTAATTGGCGCCGTGCTGCTCCAACGCTCGGAGGGCGGCGGCCTGGGCATGGGCGGCGGTGGTGGCGGCGGTGGCCGCGTTGCGGGCCGCTCGGCAGGGACCGCCATGGGAAAACTTACGTGGGTTCTGGCCGGCGCGTTCATCTGCACCTCCATGGCGCTGACGATCATCGCAGCCAGCAATTCGGCCGGAAGTTCGGTTCTGGACCGCATCATCGAGGCGCCCCGCCGGGATGAAGCGCCCGCCGATCCCGCCGCAGGCACATCGCCGCTGCAATCGCTGGACGAGAGCGATGCCGACGCGCCCCTTCTGCCAACCGCTGAATAACATCACCTGACGCTTTGGGCCGCGCTGTGGCCTGACGCATCCCTCTACAACGTCACGCGGCGTGGTTGCGCACGCCGCACGAATCCTCTATGGCTCAAGTCCCGTGATGCAGCGGTTTCTTGAACCCGCTTTCGCACAAAATCAGGCTCGCTTTTACGGGCCACTATCACGGGGGACTGCCTGCCAATGGCGCGTTATATCTTTATCACTGGCGGCGTTGTTTCCTCCCTTGGCAAGGGTCTTGCCTCTGCCGCGCTGGGGGCGCTGCTGCAAGCGCGTGGTTTTTCGGTGCGGTTGCGCAAACTAGATCCCTACCTGAACGTTGATCCCGGCACGATGTCCCCGTTCGAGCATGGCGAGGTGTTCGTTACCGATGATGGCGCCGAAACAGATCTGGATCTGGGTCATTACGAGCGCTTTACCGGGGTGCCCGCGCGCATGACGGATTCGGTCAGTTCGGGGCGCATCTATTCCAACGTCTTGGAAAAGGAACGGCGCGGCGATTATCTGGGCAAGACGATTCAGGTCGTCCCGCATGTCACCAACGAGATCAAGGAATTCCTCGCAATTGGTCAGGACGAGGTTGATTTCATGCTATGCGAGATTGGCGGCACCGTTGGCGATATCGAGGGTCTGCCCTTCTTCGAGGCGATCCGTCAGTTCAGTCATGACCAGCCACGCGGACAATGCATCTTCATGCATCTGACCTTGCTGCCCTATCTGGCAGCCTCCGGCGAGTTGAAGACCAAGCCGACCCAGCACAGCGTCAAGGAATTGCAATCCATCGGCATCGCGCCAGACATTCTGGTGTGCCGCTCGGAACATCCGATCCCGGAAAAAGAGCGCGAGAAGATTGCGCTCTTCTGCAACGTGCGCAAGGAACATGTCGTCGCCGCCTATGACCTGAAATCCATCTACGAGGCGCCGCTGGCCTATCACCGCGAAGGGCTGGATCAGGCTGTTCTGGACGCGTTCCAGATATCCCCGGCGCCCCGGCCCGACTTGACCGTCTGGCAGGATGTGGCCGACCGCATCTACAATACCGACGGCGAGGTGAACGTCGCCATCGTCGGCAAGTACGTCCAGCTTGAGGATGCTTACAAGTCGATCAAAGAGGCGTTGACCCATGGAGGCATGTCGAACCGGGTCAAGGTCAACGTTGAATGGGTCGATGCCGAAGTATTCGACACCCAGGACCCTGCGCGCCATCTGGAAGGATTTCACGCCATCCTCGTGCCCGGCGGCTTTGGCGAGCGCGGCACCGAGGGCAAGATAAAGGCAGCCCAATTCGCCCGCGAGCGAAAGATCCCCTACATGGGCATCTGTCTGGGCATGCAACTGGCAGTGATCGAGGCCGCGCGCAACGTCGCCGGCATTGCCGACGCAGGCTCGGAAGAATTCGACCATACGCCCGGCACGAAGCGGTTCGAGCCGGTTGTCTATCACCTCAAGGAATGGGTGCAGGGCAACGCCAAGGTCAAACGCAAAGTCACCGATGACAAGGGTGGCACCATGCGTCTTGGGGCCTACGATGCCACCCTCAAAGACGGGAGCCGCGTTGCTGAAATCTACGGCTCCACGTCGATAGAAGAGCGTCATCGCCATCGTTATGAAGTTGATATCAAGTACCGCGAAAAGCTTGAGAAGTGCGGCCTCCAGTTTTCCGGTATGTCCCCGGACGGGCGCCTGCCCGAAATCGTGGAGTGGGCGGACCATCCGTGGTTCATCGGCGTGCAGTTCCACCCTGAGCTAAAGTCCAAGCCCTTCGCGCCGCATCCCTTGTTCGACGATTTCGTGCGCGCTGCTGTTGAAACCTCGCGCCTCGTTTAGAACTCTGCGCACGCTGTGCCTGTTGGATTTTGGGTATTTTTACCAAGAAAAAACAGGGCGGCGCGCCGCCACTTGAATGTTTGAAGATGCCCGCCGGAGGTTCCGGCAGTTGCTACTGCGCGTCAGCCCGCCATCAACGCCTCGGCGGCCGCGCGTGCCGCCGGTGTTATCGTGTCGCCAGACAGCATCCGCGCTATCTCATTCACCCGCAAGTCGGTGTCCAGCGGCGTCACGGTTGACAGCGTCACGCCCTCTTCCACCCGTTTTTCCACGCGCCAGTGATGGGCTGCCAATGCCGCGACTTGCGGGCTGTGCGTGACGACCAGAACCTGGCCGCCCTGCGCCAGACCCGCCAAACGCCGCCCAACCGCATCGGCCGTCGCGCCCCCGACACCGCGATCAATCTCGTCAAAGATCATCGTCAGGCCCGGTTGGGCGCCAGTCAGGCACACTTTCAGCGCCAGAAGGAAGCGACTGAGTTCGCCGCCCGACGCGATCTTGGCCAGCGGGCCGGACGGCGCGCCGGGGTTGGTCGCCACGCGAAATGCGACCTCATCAATGCCTTCGGGGCCGGGGGGCAGTTCGGTCATCGTCGTTTTGAACACCGCACGCTCCATCTTGAGCGGGGCCAGTTCGGCCATGACCGCGATATCGAGCCGCCCGGCGGCCTCGAACCGTGCGGCGCTGAGCGCGGCGGCGGCATCGTCATAGAGTTTTTTCGCGCCTTTGACGTCGCGGCGCAGCGTATCAATCTGGGCGTCGCCTGCGTCGAGTGCGGCCAAGCGCTGCTCCAGTCCCACGGCAAACTCCCCCAGCGCATCGGGCCCGACGCCATGTTTCCGTGCGAGGGCGCGGATGGCAAAAAGACGCTCCTCGGTTTCCTCAAGCTCGACCGGGTTGAAGGCCAGCGCCTCGACGCAATCCTCGACGCCGCGCGCGGCCTCGTCCAGTTCGACCATGGCGCGGCCAAGCGCGGCGATCGGCGCATCCAGTTGGCCCTCGACCTGAGCTGCTGCATCCTCCAGCCAGCGCAATGCATCGCCGGCTGACCCTTCGGCCCCCTGCCCGCCCAGCGCCTGCGCGGCCTTGGCGATGTCGGCGCGCACGCGTTCGGCCGCCTGCATCATCCGGCGGCGCGCATCCAGCACGCCGTCCTCACCCGGTTCGGGCGACAGCGCGCGCATCTCGGCGACCGCGTGGCGCAGGAATTCCTCTTCACTTCGAATGGCCTCAAGCGCTTCTTCAGCGGCCTTCAGCGCCTTGGTCGCAGCCAGGCGTGCGTGCCACGCGGCGCGCACATCGTCGCGCAAAGCGTCCGTTTGCCCGTACTCATCCAGCAGCGCCCGATGCCCGCGCGCGTTCAGCAGGCCGCGATCATCATGCTGGCCATGCAGTTCAACCAGTGTCTCGCTAAGGCTGCGCAGTACCTCGCCCGAGCAGCGCCGGTCATTGACCCATGCCGTTTTACGGCCTTCGGCGGTGTTTATCCTGCGCAGGATCAGTTCGTCACTTGCGGGAATTCCGGCCTCGGTCAGAACAGCGTGCGCAGCATGGTCCGGCGGGAGGTCAAATACCGCGGTCACCTCGCCTTGATCGGCGCCTGCGCGGACCAGTTCGGCCCGACCGCGCCAGCCCAACACAAAGCCCAGACTATCGAGAAGGATGGATTTGCCGGCCCCGGTTTCCCCTGTCAACGCATTGAGGCCAGGCTGAAAGGTCAATTCCAGCCGGTCGATGATCAACATGTCGCGAATATCAAGACTGCGCAGCATCGCCTAAAGCCTTCTTGCGTTTTTCTGGCTTGGGAAGACGGCCACCGCACTTTAGTGGCCTGCCGACGCCGCGCACTCCGCTGGTCAATCTGGGAAACGCGCCTGTGCCGAAGAGCAGGTCGTGGCCAGCCTCACGGGTTAGAGCCACTCGCCCTTGACCATTTGGCGGTACACCTGCGCCAGCCAGTTATAGCCGCGCGCTTCCATTTTCAGGCCGCGCCGCGTCAACAGTTGGTAACTGTCCTCGTACCACGGGGTCGAGCGGAAGTTGTAACCGAGAATCGCACCCGCAGTCTGCGCTTCGTCGTTCAGGCCCAGCGACAGATACGCCTCAACCAGACGGTGCAACGCCTCGGCGGTGTGGGACGTGGTCTGGAAATCCTCGACCACAACGCGGAAGCGGTTGATCGATGCCGGGAAATGGTCGCGCTTGAGATAGAAGCGCCCGACCTCCATCTCCTTGGCGGCCAGATGGTCAAACGCCAGATCGAATTTCAACATCGCCGAGCGGGCATATTCGCTGTCGGGATAGATCTCGATCACCTTGCGCAGTGACTGAAGCGCTTGAAAGGTCAGGCCCTGATCGCGCCCGACTTCGTCGATCTGGTCGTAATAGCTGAGCGCCAGAAGATACTGCGCATAAGCCGCATCTTCATCCGTTGGATAGAAATCGATGTAGCGCTGCGCAGCGCTGCGGCTTTCCTCATAACTCTCGTCGAGATGGTAGGCATATGCCTGCATAATTACGGCACGTTTGGTCAAATCCGAATAGGGATAAAGCCGCTCAACCTCGGCAAAGCTTTGGGCGGCGACCTGCGGCTTGTTCGCAGCCAGATCGAATTCGCCCCGCTCAAAAATCTGCTGGGCGGAATAAATCTCATAATCGACGGTGCCGCGCTCAACCTTGCCGGTGATGCCGCTGCACGACGCAATCGCCGCCGCCAGAAGAAGCGCGCCGGTCAGTTTCGTCGCTTGTTTTGCCGCCAGTGTCGCGCGCGGGTTTGCGCCCTGTCTGCCAAACGTCATGCCTGATCTGCCCTTCTTCCGCAATGTCGCGGTTGTAGCCCAATCATTCGGCCTGTGCCAGCAGAGAAATCCATTAGCGGTGCTGCAGTTTTCTGCACTTCGGGCCACATACACGCATCACGCGACTTGCGGCACTTCGCCCCAATGCACGCCGGCGCCGGGCAGCTTGGCCGCGAGCGCCGCGTCGCATGTTACCCACTCGACAGCGCCGGGTGTTTCAAACAGCGCGCGCAGCAGATCGTTGGTCAGCGCGTGGCCGGCCAGATGACCCTGATAGAACCCCAACAGCGGCGCACCCGCCAATGCCAAATCACCCAATGCATCCAGCATCTTATGACGCACGGCTTCATCACTGTGACGCAAGCCTCCGGGGCTCAGCACATCGGCGCCGTCCACGACCACCGCATTGTCCAGCGATCCGCCCAAGGCAAGCCCATTGGCACGCATCGCATCCACATCTGCCTTGCGACAGAATGTACGGCTGCTGGCAAGTTCGCGCACAAAGCTGCCATTGGCCATATTCAGTGTCTTTTTCTGCACGCCAATCGCCACATCGTCAAAAGCGATGTCAAATTCGATGGTCAGTGTGTCATGTGGTGTCAACCGTGCCCAAGCATTACCTCGGCGTACCTCGACGTCACGCAGGACACGCAGCGCACGCACCGGTTGTCCCTGCTTGCGCAGACCTGTCTGCAAGATGCCGCGCACGAACAGCGCCGAACTGCCATCAAGGATGGGAACTTCGGGGCCATCGACTGTCACCAGAGCGTTGTGAATACCGCAGCCCATCAAGGCCGCCATGATATGTTCAACCGTCGAAATTTGCACCGAATGAGCATTCTCTAAACGGGTGCAGAGCGGCGTCTGATTCACGTGGGTCCAAAGCGCAGGGATGTCGCCTGTGCCGGCCGGGCAATCAACCCGGCGAAACACGATGCCATGACCAATCGCCGCAGGACGGATCACCAAGCGCGCCGACTGCCCGGAGTGCAGGCCAACGCCGTCGAACGAAATGGGCTTTGTCACTGTCGTTTGCACATGAGCCTCGTGAAATTTATTGCCTCGGGTCCACCAGCTGGACGCGCCGCTGTGGTTAAGAAGGATTTAAGCCGTGGCTGCCGCCGACTCAACTCAATCTTTGCAACGGTTTGAAACATGGTGGAATCAACAGCGGCGACATTTCGCCCAAGCCAAGTTTTACCTGAAATTTCCAGCGGTTAAGAATGCGTAATTCCGCCTCCACTCACGAAAAAAGGCCGCCCTGAGGCGACCTTTTATCAAATATTGCAGATCGGTTTCGTTTATGGCTCAGTTCGCCTGTCGGCGCAGGAAGGCCGGGATCTCGATCTGTTCGTCGCGCTCTTCCTCATGCGGAGCCGGTGCCGGCTGATGTGCCTGAACGCTGGGCTGCTGGCGGTGCGGGCGCGGCGCCTCGGCCTCTTGGCCGTGACCGGTCATACGGTTAAGCAATGAGTTGATGCCAAAGCGCGAACGCTCGGCGGCCTGCTGCGGCTCGGCGTTGCGGGCCTGCTGCTGTGCCTGGCGAACCTGAGGCGTTTGCGAGCCTTCGGGGCGGCGCGATGCCGCATTGCCGACTGCTGTGTGCAGACGCGCCAGTGCATCAGCCGACGGCGTGCCGGGTGACGCCGGACGCGGGGCGACGTATGCGTGCAATTCCTCTTCTTCCTCGTAGTCTGACGAGGCTGCACGCGGAGTGTAGGCCGGGGGCGGCAGGTCATTGCCGGACTGCACTGGCGCAGGGCGCGACGGCTGATGCTGACGCTCTTGGCGCGGCTCAAAAATGTCCTCCGTCCGGTCCTCGGCGGCCGCGCGCTCGGCCTCGATCGAGGTGAACAACGACGGCTCGGACGGCTCTTCGCTGCGTGCGGCGGGCTGCTGCACAGGCTCGGGCTCGGGCTGCGGTGCGGGTGCCGGACGGCGCGCCTCTTCGCGGTCCTCGGACTGCTCTGCCGTTGTGGTCTGGCGCAGCGGCTCGGCCAGCGAACGGCGCGGGACCGGCACTTCGGTTGTGGCCGGAGCCGCGTCGATGCCGGTGGCGACGACGCTGACGCGCATCTTGCCTTCCATCTCGGGGTCCATGGTCGAGCCGACGATAATGTTCGCCTCGGAGTCCACCTCCTCGCGGATGCGGTTCGCGGCTTCGTCCAGCTCGAACAGGGTCAGATCGGTGCCGCCGGTGATGTTGATCAGAACGCCCTTGGCGCCGCGCAGGCTGATTTCGTCCAGCAGCGGATTTGCGATGGCCTTTTCGGCGGCCTGGATCGCGCGATCCTCGCCCTCGGCCTCGCCGGTGCCCATCATCGCCTTGCCCATCTCGTCCATCACCGCGCGCACGTCGGCAAAGTCGAGGTTGATCAGGCCGGGGCGCACCATCAGGTCGGTCACACCCTTGACGCCCTGGTACAGAACATCGTCGGCCATGCTGAAGGCTTCGGTGAAGGTGGTTTTCTCATTCGCCAGACGGAACAGGTTCTGGTTGGGAATGATGATCAGCGTGTCGACGACCTTTTGCAGCGCCTCGACGCCGTCCTCGGCCTGCTTCATCCGCTTGCCGCCCTCAAACTGGAACGGCTTGGTCACGACACCGACGGTCAGAACGCCCAGCTCACGCGCGGCCTGCGCGATGATCGGTGCAGCGCCGGTCCCGGTGCCGCCACCCATTCCGGCAGTGATAAAGCACATATGCGCGCCGGCCAGATGATCGACGATCTGTTCGATCGATTCCTCGGCAGCAGCGGCGCCGACCGATGCACGGGCACCAGCACCCAGTCCTTCGGTTACCTTGACGCCCAGCTGGATCATGTTTTCTGCGTTTGACTGCGCAAGCGCTTGCGCGTCGGTATTCGCAACGACGAAATCCACCCCATCCAGCTGCTTTTCGATCATGTTGTTGACTGCGTTACCGCCAGCGCCACCAACACCGAAAACGGTGATCCGGGGCTTTAGGTCTTCGCGTCCGGGCATGGTGAGGTTCAATGTCATTGCTCTGTCCGCCTGTGCTTGCGCCCACATTCGCGGGCCATTTTTCTGCCTTAATTTGCATTGTTACCGGGATATACCCGGATCGTCACCTAAAAAACAGCGTGGAACCACCAGATATAGACGTTTTTTCATCCCTCTTCGCGGGATTTCGCCGATGGCACCGCATCTTGGGTCACCAGTTGTCACGGAACCATTTCACAGCCCGCTTCAGCGACCGTGCCGGATAGCGATCGACCGGCAATTCGAAGTCCCACCATTCGTCCTGCGGGTTCGCCGCAAAGAGGCACATGCCGACCGCGCTGGCAAATCCCGCGCCGGTGGCGGCCTGCGGCAATCCATGCACACGCAAGGGGCGCCCCAGACGCACCTGCTGGCCCAGAATACGGCTGGCCAGCCCATCAAGGCCGGGGATCTGGCTGCCGCCCCCTGTCAGGACGATCTGCTGGCTGGGCAGGCAATCAAAGCCGGCGGCGTCCAGGCGGGCGCGGACCTCTTCCAGAATTTCCTCGACGCGAGGTCGCATGATGCCGATCAGCTCGGCGCGGCTGACGCTGCGCCGGTCATGGTCCCAGTCGCCGGTGTCGCTGTTTATCTCGATCATTTCGCGGTCGTCCATGCCGGTTGCGACGACGCCGCCATAAAATGTCTTGATACGCTCCGCTATGGCCGTCGGCACCTGCAGACCCATGGAAATATCCGAGGTCACATGCTCGCCGCCCATGCGCACGCTGTCGCAGTAGATCATGTGCTTTTTGATAAAGATCGAGATGCCGGCGCTGCCGCCGCCCAGATCAATGCAAGCAGCGCCCAGTTCCTGCTCATCCTCGACCAGCGACGAAACGCCGGCCACATAGGCCGAGCTGGCGATGCCGGCCAGCTCCAGATCACAGCGTTTGACGCAATGGGCCAGGTTCTGGATCGGTGCGCTGTCGACGGTCAGCATGTGCAGATCGGTGCTGAGCGCATTGCCCATCTGCCCGCGCGGATCAATCAGACCAGACCGGTGGTCCAGCGCAAAGTTCACCGGCTGCGCGTGCAACACCTCGCGGCCATAACCGAAATCAGGCACTTCGCAGGCTGACAGAACGCGGCTGACGTCCTGCTCCGACACCATATGGCCCTCCAGTTCGACCTGACCGGCCAAGCCGTAGCTACGAGGCTCGGCGCCGGAAAAACATGCGATGACATGATCGACGCGGATGTTCGCCATCTTCTGCGCGGCCTGAACCGAGGTGCGAATGGCGCGCTCGGTCTCGCCCATCGCCTCAATCTCGCCAAAGCGCACGCCGCGCGAACGCGTGGTCGCGGCGCCGATCACCCGGAAACCCGCCTGCCCGGCCATGGTGCCGATGCCGCTGTCACCATCGCGCCGATCGCTGCCGTCAAACCGCAGCACGAGGCACGCAATCTTGGAGGTGCCCACATCCAAAACGGCCACGACGCCGCGCTGCATGGCGGCCCGTCGCATGTTGCGCATTGCGCGTTGGGATTCATATAGTTCGATCATTCTGCACTCGTCCCTGCACTCGAGTTCCGCACGCGCCACCATTCCTGGCTGGCGGGCTCATTCATTCTCAGCGTTGGCCGGTCGGCCAGCCGCATATCTACGGTTCCAATGTCGCGCTCCAGCATCGCCTGCGCCTCGTTAAGCACGATCACGCGCTCCAGCGCCCGAACCGGATCCACCTCTGGCAAAAGGATGCGCTGGCCGCGGTCCAGTGCCAGATCCCAGCGCCGCGCGCCTATCCGCACGAGTCCGCGCAGACGCGGCGCAAGCGGGCCGGCAGCCGCGTGGATCGCCAACGCCTCAGGCACCGCATCCTGCGCGCCGTCGCCTGTCAAAACCAGCAGCTTGGCGCGTTCGGCCCGGTGCGCAACTGCGTCCAGCGCGACGCCCTCGCCATCAATCACAATCAGCCCCTTGGGCACACGCAGCAGCGCAGCGGGCTGGCGTTCATGCACCCGCACCTCCAGCACGCCGCCCTGACGCACGCGCACCGCGGCACTGGCAACGGCTGGAATATCCTCGATCGCGGCGCGCACGGCCTCCAGATCCATATCGAACGAGCTGAGCGGAAGAACATAGCCAAAGCTGTCGCGCACATCCTCGGCAGTGCGCGGGCTGGCGCCCTCGATCGCCAGAAGCTTGACCATGAATTCGGGACGTGTCTGGATTTGCTCGCGCACACTTTGATAGGTCTGGATCATGCGCTGCTGAACCGCCGGATCAGACAGGTACCAGGACGCCGTTCCGAATGTCAGGCAGAACGGCACGCCAAAACGCAAAAGACGGCGGTACATAGGCGTCAGCAGCACCCGCTGCATCCGATAGGACCAGCGCGACGGCGCCGGATCATTGCGCGCGCTCACCTGCCCCATGATGCATCCTCGACCATCCAGCGGCAGAGCTTGCCAAACGTCATACCGACCGCTTGCGCCTGTTCGGGGCTTAGCGATGTGGGCGTCATACCGGGCTGCGTATTCGTCTCAAGCAGGATCAGGCCCGCAGCGCCGCGCGCCTCGTCCCAGCGGAAATCTGTGCGGCTGACGCCCCGGCACCCCAGCGCCACATGGGCGCGCAACGCATAGTCCATGCACAGATCAAAAATGTCCTGCGGGATATCGGCGGGCACGACGTGGCGCGATCCGCCAACCTCGTATTTCGCCGAATAATCGTACCAGCCATCGGTGATGATGTCAGTCACCGTCAGCGCCCGGTCGCCAACGACAGTGGTGGTCAGTTCGCGGCCCGGCGCGTAGGCCTCGACCATCACACGTTCGGGCATATCATCCGACAACTGCGCAGGTGCGTTTGCCGCCTCATGCACGATATAAACGCCGACCGAAGAGCCCTCGTTATAGGGCTTTACCACATAGGGCGGCTGCATGGGGTGCTGCGCGCGCACATCGTCGCGGTTGGCAATGATGCTGGGCACGACGGGCAGACCAGCAGCGCGGTAGATCGATTTGGTCGCTTCTTTGTCCATCGCAAGTGCTGAAGACAGAACTCCCGAATGGGTATACGGGATGCGCAGCCATTCCAGCATGCCTTGCACGCAGCCGTCTTCTCCCCAGCGACCGTGCAGGGCGTTGAAGACCACATCAGGCGAAATTTCCGACAGCTTCTGCGCAAGGTCGGGGCCTGCATCGACCTCGACCACGTCATAGCCTTCATCCCTCAGCGCGGTGGCGCACTCGCGTCCAGAGGACAGCGACACGTCGCGCTCTGCTGACGGGCCGCCCATTATCACCGCAACTTTGGGGTTTGTTCTGCTCGAACCAACCACCGATCTGCCTCAATGTCCCGGACCGTTTTCGGCCCTGTTTTTTTGGTCGTCTATTTTTTGGTCGTATGGGTGCTCTACCCGGTCACGGGGCCGGTTCGCCGACCCTCATGATTTCCCACTCTAACTCTATTGCGCTGGTTTGATAAACCCTTTTTCTTACTTCTTCACCCAATCCTTCCAGATCGGCGGCTGTGGCGCCTCCTGTATTGACCAGAAAGTTGGAATGTTTGGGGCTCATCTGCGCCCCGCCGCGCGCGGCGCCGCGCATTCCGGCATCGTCAATCACCTTCCACGCCTTTAATTCGTGCGTGTCGCCCACCTGTCCGGTGCTGCTGAAACCCGCCGGATTACGAAAGGTGCTGCCGGCGCTGCGGTCCTTGGTCGGCTGCGTGTCGTCCCGTTTTTTCAGCTGTTCGGCCATGCGCAGATCCAACGCCGCAGGATCGGCGGCAGGGCCTTGCAGAACCGCCGAGATCAGCACCCAGCCCGCCGGCAGGTCGGTCTGGCGATAGCGAAAATTCAGGTTCTGGGCGGTCAGCGTCACGATCTCGCCCTGTCGGGTTATCGCGCGGGCGGATACGAAAACATCCGCCGTGTAAGTGCCATAACAACCTGCATTCATGCGCAAGGCGCCGCCGATAGCGCCCGGGATTGTGCGCAGAAACGTCAGATCGACCCCCGCTGCCGCCGCCCGTTTTGCCACATGCGCATCCAGCGCAGCCGCGCCTGCGGTCACGCGGTTACCCTCTACCTCAATGCTGTTGAAGCCGCGCCCAAGGCGGATGACGACGGCACGGATACCGCCATCGCGTACGATCAGATTGCTGCCCACACCCATCGGGAAAACTTGCACCGATGGATCAAGCGCCGCCAGGAAAGCCGCAAGATCCGCCTCATCCGCCGGTTGAAACAGCCAGTCGGCAGGTCCGCCCACACGCAGCCACGTCAAATCCGCAAGCGCGCGCTGCGGCGTCAACGTGCCGCGCACCTTTGGCATCTGCGCGCTCACTGCTTGGGCTTCCCCGGGCGGATCGCCGCTATGATCAGGCCCAGAAGTCCGCCAACGGCCCAGATAGGCAGGATGAGGCCGGTAAAGATCACGCCATTGGCTGGCAAGCCTAGCGGGCCAGACATCACACCAAGCGCCAGAACAAACGTCGTAAGGATCAGCCATCGGACACCTGCCGATCGCAGCGACCGCCGCGCGCTGATCCGAAAGAAAACCGCAACTCCAACGCAGAACGCCGCCGCCATAACGGTGAATAGCACTGCCGCGTTCGAAGTCATATGCCGGTCCTCTTGCCAGTCGTTGGACGGGTGGTAACACCCGTATCTGCCGCGCTCAATCCTCGGCCAATTCCTGGCGCGGGCCGCGCAGCCAGCGCCAGAGATATATCACTGGCCAGCGCAGGATCGACATAGCCGCCACAAGGCACAGAAGCCCGATCCACGGCCCCGTCTGCCACGTCACATATCCCAATATCGGGATGCCCACGGCTACCAGAATGTATGCCGCGCGCCAATGATGATCGCGGCTGGGCGTCATCGCCAGCAGGTTTGCGCAAAGCGCCCAAAGCGACGCAAGTATCAGCGACATTGGCATCAGATCATCCCTCCTTTTCCGCCAGCAATCATCTGCCGCAGGTAGAAACATCGCAAAGCGAATGTCGCGGCATATGACGCCGCAATGATTGGCAACATGAAGAGCATGACGGCAAATACCGTCGACCATCCGGTGGCAGGCTCGGAGACTGGGTGGAAATGATTGACGCTCCACAACACCGCGATCGCGGCACCAAGCAACATCAGCCCGATGCGACATGGAAAAACACCCAGAGAATCGCTGAGTCCGGCCGGAACGATATGCTCTTTGATCATAAAGCCTCCGGTTCCATTGCCAACGCCTCCGGCAGCCGATTGGCCCAGCCGCTGATCGTGCCCGCGCCGAGGCAGACCACCAGATCACCGGACCGGGCATGGGTGCGCACCAGATCTGCCAGATCTTCCTCCCCCGCGATGGCGTGTGCGTCACGATGCCCCCGGTCGATCAATCCTGCGACCAGATCGGCCTGGCTGGCGCCCTCAATCGGATCCTCTCCGGCCGCATAGACAGGCGCGATGGCAACGACATCCGCCTCGTTAAAGCAGGCGCAGAATTCCTCAAAATGATGATGCAGGCGGGTGTAACGGTGTGGCTGATGCACCGCGATGACGCGACCCTCCGTCGCGTGGCGCGCGGCCTTCAGCACCGCCAGAATTTCGGTCGGGTGGTGGCCGTAATCATCGATGATGGTCACGCCGTCCACTTCGCCCACGCGGGTAAAGCGACGGTTGACCCCGCCAAAAGCGGCCAGCGCTTCGCGGATTTCGCCGGTTTTCATGCCGAGATGCCGCGCCACCGCGACGGCGCTCAGCGCGTTGCTGACATTGTGATCGCCCGGCATTGGCAGCGTGCAGCCGTCGATGCGCTTGCCTTCGGACTGAAGCGCGATGTCGAAATGCGCAACGCCCCGCTCATAGCGCAGGTTCAATGCCCGCACATCGGCCTGCGCGTTAAAGCCATAGGTGATCACACGCCGGTCCGTGGTTTTGCCAACCAACGTCTGCACATCCAGGTCATCCGTGCAGCAAACCGCAAGGCCGTAGAACGGAATATTGCTGACAAAATCCTCAAAGCCCTTGTGCAGGGCTGCCTCAGTGCCCCAATGCTCCATATGCTCGGGGTCGATATTGGTGACGATCGCGATAGTGGCCGGCAGGCGATTGAAGGTGCCATCGCTTTCGTCGGCCTCGACGACCATCCATTCGCCGCCTCCGACGCGCGCATTGCTGCCATAGGCGTGTATGATGCCGCCGTTCACCACGGTCGGGTCAAACTTGCCGTGATCCAGCAGCGCCGCAACCATGGTGGTGGTCGTTGTCTTGCCATGCGTACCGGCGACCGCGATATTGGATTTCAGGCGCATCAGTTCGGCCAGCATCTCGGCGCGGCGCACCACCGGAAGGCCACGCGTGCGCGCCTCGTCCAGTTCGGGATTGCCGGGTTTGATCGCGGACGAGATCACGACAACCTCCGCCGCTTCAAGGTTCTCGGCACGCTGGCCTTCGAAAATCGTCGCGCCGCGCGCCTCCAACCGGTCCGTCAGGGGACTGCGTTTCAGGTCCGACCCCTGCACGGTATAGCCATGGTTCAGCAGCACCTCCGCGATGCCCGACATGCCGATGCCGCCGATCCCGACAAAATGGATAGGTCCGACATCGCCGGGCAGTTTCGTGGCCGCTGAATTCATCTACGTCGTTCCTTTTTGCGCCGCGTTCGCGGCCAACCATTCCACCATCTCGGCCAGCCTGTCAGTCGCGTCTGGCATTGCACTGCCCAACGCGGCCCGTGACATCTGTGCGGCGCCACTCGGATTGCCGATGATGGTCTCGATCTGCTCGGACAGCGCCTCGTGGCTCAGTCGGCTTTCAGGCACTAGAATCGTCGCGCCGGCCTGTTTCAGTGCCTGCGCGTTGGCCGTCTGGTGGTCGCCGGTCGCCGCCGCATAAGGGATCAAGATGGATGGCCGACCGATCACCGCAATATCCGCAACCGAAGACGCGCCAGCGCGGCTGATAATCAACTGCGCCTCGCTCATACGGCGCGGCACGTCGTCGAAAAATTCCTCGACTTCGGCATCAATGCCCTGCTCGGCATAGTATTCAGCAACGCGCTGCAGATCCTCGCCGCGCGCCTGATGGGCGACGCGGATGTTGCCCAGCATCTCCATCGGCAGGCTGGCAATAGCAGGCGGGACCACGTCGCTCAGGATGCGCGCGCCTTGGCTGCCGCCGATCACGAGGATAGACATCGGGTAATCGCCCGGCGGGATATATCCCGCGCCCGCCCGCTCAAGCACAGCAGCGCGCACCGGATTGCCGATATGATAGCCTTCAACTCCCTCCGGCAGCTGCGTGGGCCAGACGCCACAGCCGACAGCATCCACGCGCTTCGCAAAGATACCGTTTACGCGCCCCAAGACGCCGTTTTGCTCGTGCACCATGCGCGGCCTGCGCAAAACCCATGCCGCCGACAGCGCCGGAATACTGGGATATCCGCCAAAGCCGATAACGACATCAGGCTTGTCGCGCGTCATGCCCCAGATCGCCGCAAGCGTTCCGCCCGCGATCTGCAAGGGCGCCATCACCTTGGCCACGACGCCGCCGCGTGCGAAGGTGCCGCTTGATATCTGTGTGATTTCAACACCCTCAGGAAACGCGCCGGTGTAGCGCGCGCCGCGCGCGTCTGTTGCCAATTTCACCCGCCAACCCTTGGCCAGCATGTGCTCGGCCAGTGATTGCGCCGGAAACATATGCCCGCCGGTCCCGCCGGCGGCCATCAACAGCAAAGGCGTGGGTGCCGTCATCTTGCCCTCCCGCGCAGAATATCTCCAATCTCGCCTTGCGGACGCGACCGGGTAAACGCAAACAGCATCCCCACCGCGATCCCGCCGGCAATCAACGACGATCCGCCGTAGCTGACAAAAGGCAGCGTCATGCCCTTGGCCGGCAGCAGCCGCACAGCGACGCCCATATTGATCATCGCCTGCACGCCAAAGGCGCAGGCCAGCCCGGTACCTGCCAGCCGAATAAACGGATCCCGCTCGCGCATCAGACGCATGATCGAACGCACCACGATCGTAGTGTAGAGCGCGATGACAATCAGCACCAGAACCAGCCCGTATTCCTCGGCCGCGACAGCGATGATAAAATCCGTATGCGCGTCCGGCAGCGACCACTTCACAGTGCCCTCGCCCACGCCAACCCCGAAAAATCCGCCCTCCTGAATGGCGTTGGTGGCAAACCCCAGCTGCGTCGTAGGGTCCACATCCGGCGACAGAAACCCGTCAATCCGGCGGGCAAAATGCTGCGAGTTGGAGTAGGCAAACGATCCGCCCAGCACCACCAGCCCTGCCATCGCCGCCAGCAGCAGGATCGGCGCGCCGGCAACAAAATACATCACGCCCCACGCGAACAACACCAGCGACGCCTGCCCGAAATCGGGCTGAAGCGCCAGAAATGCGACAATAATCAGGGTCAGAACAAACGACCAGCTCATGCCCGGCGGCCCGCCGATCTCGCGGCTGGCCGCCATCATCCACGCGGCGGCAACAACAAATCCGGGCTTGAGAAATTCGGATGGCTGCACCGATGCAAATCCCAGCGAATACCATCGCACCGCGCCCTTGCCAAAGTCAGTGCCGAGAAATGGTAGCATCATCAGAGCGGCCAGTGAAATCAGGAACCCGATCACAGCCAGACGCCGCACCAGCATCGGCCCCATCATCGAGGTTGCCAGCATGGCGATCATCGCCATCCCGCCAAAAAATGTCTGCCTTTGAACGTAGTGAAACGGCGCAAAACCGTTCTTTTCCGCCAGCGGCGGCGAAGCTGCAAAGCCCAGCAGCAATCCGATGCCGAACAGGATCAGAACACAGGAGATCGACCATTTGTCGATCGTCCGCCACCATTTTGGAAGGATCGGTTCGACATCCCGAATGGGAGCCGATCCATAGACCATTTCTGTCATGACACCCGCCGTTTTCGCCTCAGAACATTGCCCCTTTTCGGGGTCTATCCGAACACCTTAGCAGTAATTTGACAGTGTGGAAAGCACTCAGGCACGGGCGCAGCGCAGCTTTTGCCCGCATCACCTTACCCTACCACAGTCGCGCTTGACCGCGCGCGCCGCTTCGGGCAGGGCGTGATCCATGCAGATCGACACGCTAATTCTGGGCGCCGGGGCTGCCGGCATGATGTGCGCGGCGCATGCCGGCGGTCGCACGCTGGTGATCGACCACGCCAAGGCGCCGGGCGAAAAAATCCGCATTTCGGGGGGTGGGCGCTGTAATTTCACCAATCTTTACACCGCGCCCGACAATTTCCTGTCCGCCAATCCGCATTTCTGCAAATCCGCGCTGGGGCGTTATACGCAATGGGATTTCATCGCTCTGGTCGAGGCGCATGGTATCGCATGGCATGAAAAAACGCTGGGACAGTTATTTTGCGACAATTCGGCCAAGGATATCGTCGCAATGCTGCGCAGCGAAATGGCACGCGCGGGCGCCGATCTGTGGTTGCACACCAGCCTGTCGGACCTCAGCCATGACGGCCACATGTTTCACGCCGTGCTGGAGGCCGAGGGCGCGCGCCGCACTGTTACCGCGCGCAACGTGGTACTGGCCACGGGCGGTAAATCCATCCCCAAGATGGGCGCGACCGGCCTTGCCTATGATATCGCGCGCCAATTCGGTCTGGCAGTCACGGAAACCCGCGCTGGCCTTGTGCCCTTCACCTTTCCCGAGGGCCGCTTTGCCGATCTGGCAGGTGTTGCACTTCCCGTTCGGGCACAGGCCGGGGCGACCAGCTTCGATGAAGCAATGCTGTTCACCCATCGCGGATTGTCCGGCCCAGCGATGCTGCAAATCTCGTCCTACTGGCAGGAAGGCAGGCCGATTACCGTCAACCTCGACCCGGACGGCACGTTGCTGGACACCCTGCGCACCCAGCGCGCTAGGGCCGGGCGGCACAATCTGACGACCGAACTGGCCCGCCACCTGCCAGCGCGGCTGATCGCCGCCCTGCCAGATCAAACCGGGCTGGCACTGGGTGGCAATCTGGCGGATCAAAGCGACGCGGCGCTGACACAGCTTTGCACGACCCTGTCAAACTGGCAGCTCACTCCCGGCGGCACCGAAGGCTACCGCACCGCCGAGGTCACGCTGGGTGGCATCGACACCAGCGGCGTCAGTTCCAAAACCATGGAGGCACGCACGCAACCCGGCCTTTATGTGATTGGCGAAGCGCTGGACGTGACGGGCTGGCTGGGGGGCTACAATTTCCAATGGGCCTGGGCTTCGGGCATCGCCGCAGGACGCGCCATTGCCGGGAAAACAGCACAGGCCACCTGACGCCACCCATGCTTCTTCTTGGTCTAAATACCCATTCTTCTTTTGATTTTTCGCAGAAAAATCGCCCACCGTGCGGCGTCAGCCGTAGGTGGGGTGAAACAGCCCGCCAGGCGACAAGGTGAAAATCTCGGCCCCTGTCGCCGTCACACCGATGGAGTGTTCGAACTGTGCCGACAGCGATTTGTCGCGTGTAACGGCCGTCCAGTCGTCAGACAGAACCTTGGTTTCAGCGCGACCCAGATTGATCATCGGCTCGATGGTGAAGAACATGCCTTCTTCCAGCACTGCCCCCGATCCGGCCCGCCCGAAATGCAGCACGTTGGGCGGCGCGTGGAACACCCGGCCCAGCCCGTGACCACAGAAATCGCGCACGACCGATGTCTGATGCGCCTCGGCATAGGCCTGAATCGCATGGCCGATATCGCCAAAGGTGTTGCCCGGCTTTACCGCCTCGATCCCGATCATCAGCGCGTCATGCGTGACTTGCATCAGCCTCTCGGCATAGGCTTTGGGCTTGCCCGCGACATACATCCGGCTGGTGTCGCCAAACCAGCCATCGACGATCACCGTGACGTCGATGTTCAGAATATCGCCCTCTTTCAGGCTGTCATCGGGGCGCGTGTGAGTGTCGTTTTTCCATTTTGGAATTTTGCCACCGGGGATGCCATGGCAGACAACATGGTTAACGCTGATGCAACTGGCGTGGCGGTAGCCCTTGTAGCCGATCGTGGCCGAGGTCGCGCCGGCATCGTTAACCATACCCTCGATCATCGCATCCAGCGCCTCGGTTGACTGGCCCACGCTAACATGGGGCGCGATGTCATCCAAGATTTGCGCGGCCAGCGCGCCGGCCTTGTGCATGCCGACAAAATCCGCAGCCTCATGGATGCGAATTCCGTCCCGTGTGGTGCGTCCGCGATGCTCGTCTTTCACGTCTGGCCTCATCTTTGGTGTCATGGGGTCTCCTTACTGCGCCCGCGCGAGAAGGGCCAGACCGCTGCGCGTGCCGCGGCGCTGTATTTAAGTATTTTTGCAAAGATGAAAGATGGCCCGGCCCCTTAAAAATGGGGTACCGCGGGGCCGAGGATGATCTGCGATTGTGTTATCAATGATACGTGAGCCATGATTTCGACACCAGCTTTGCGGGCATCTGCAAGCGCGGCGGCGTAGTCTGGATCGATATCGGCGGCGCAGGTCACGCGGCTGCAATCGCCACGTTGGACAAGGTAGAGAAGAACGGCGCGTTGGCCGTTGCGCGCCTTTTCGGCAAGCTCAAACAGGTGGCGGGCGCCGCGTTCGGTACGGCTGTCGGGGAATTCGGCCAGATCGGCGTGGCGGCGCAGGGTGACGGATTTCACCTCGACATAGGCATCCGGGCGGTTGGAGCTGCGCAGCAGGAAATCAACGCGGCTTTTCTCGCCGTAGCGCTGCTCCGGCAGGATGCTGTCATAGCCGGTGAGGCCGGGGATTTGCTCTGCTCTGAGCGCCTCGCCGACCACGCGGTTGGCGGCCGCTGTATCGACGCAGGCGAAATGCCCGCCCGGCAGCTCGGTCAGGCGCCAAGCGAAGCGCAGCTTTTTCTTCGGGTCGTTGTTCTGTTCGACCCAGATGCGCATCCCCGGCTCGGCCAGACCGGTCATGCGGCCGGGATTGGCACAATGGGCCACGACCTCCTGGCCGCCGGGCAGCTGGACATCCGCAAGGAAGCGTTTGTACCGACGGATCAGCACGCCGGGCTCAAGAGGGGTTTGAAACCGCATGGGCACGGCCCTATACCCAAGGGCAGAGCCGATCAAGGAGCACACCATGTCGAACCCTACCGCCGCCATGCTGGTGATCGGCGACGAGATCCTGTCTGGGCGCACGCGTGACAGTAACACCCACCATCTGGCCTGTGCGTTGACCGCTGCGGGCATTACTCTGACCGAGGCGCGCGTGGTGCGCGATGATGCGGGCGCAATTGTCGAGGCGGTGCAGGGGTTGAGCGCGGCGCACACGTATGTGTTCACCTCTGGCGGTATCGGGCCGACGCATGACGACATCACTGCGGATGCCGTCGCGCGCGCATTTGGCGCGTCAATTGGCGTGCGCGAGGATGCGCGCGCGATCCTCGCGGCCCATTACGAACGGTCCGGGACCGAGCTGAACGCCGCGAGGCTGCGCATGGCGCGCATCCCCGAGGGCGCCGCGCTGATCGAGAATCCGGTCAGCGCCGCACCCGGTTTCATCATCGGTAATGTGCATGTGATGGCCGGCGTGCCGAAGATATTCGAGGCCATGGTCGCCTCGGTGCTGCCCGGCCTGACCGGAGGCGCGCCCTTGATCTCGCGCAGCATGGATATTCTGCGCGCCGAGGGCGATATTGCCGGGCCTCTGGGCGAAGTGGCGGCGCTCTATCCGCAGCTCAGCTTTGGCTCTTACCCGTTTCAGCGCAACGGTCTGTATGGCGCTAACGTGGTCGCGCGCGGGCAGGATCAGGTCGCGCTGGACGCCGCCATGGCCGATCTGGCGGAGCGGTTTGCATGACGCTTCCAGATGCGCGCACGCTGCATGGCGCGCTGGAGGCGACATGGCCTGCACATGCCCATCATACGGTGGGGCCATGGCTGCTGCGGGACGGTCGTGGCGGCGGCAAACGTGCTTCGGCGGCAACCGTTCAAGGCCCGGCGACAGAGGCTGATCTGGCGCGCGCTGAGACCGCTATGCGCGCCATGAATCAGCGGCCCTGTTTCATGATCCGCGAAGGCGATGCACACCTTGACGCGCTGCTGGCGCAGGCCGGCTACGAGGTGATTGACCCCGTGATGATGTATGCCGCACCATTGGACAAGCTGGCCATGGACACGCCCGAGCCGACTGCCAGCTTCCACATCTGGGAGCCGCTGGCGATCCAGCGCGAAATCTGGGCAGGCGGCGGGATCGGCGCCGCGCGCGTCGACGTAATGCACCGCGCATCCGGGGCCAAGACGGCGCTTATGGGGCGCAAGCACGGGCACGCGGCAGCCACAGCGTTTGTCCCGACTCACGAGGGCACGGCGATGGTTCACGCGCTGGAAGTGTTGGCTGGATACCGCAGGCAGGGCGTGGCCCGCGCGTTGATGCTGGAATCGGCCCGCTGGGCGGCGCCCTTGGGCGCGCGGCATCTGGCGGTAGTCTGCACCCAGGCAAACACTGCCGCAAATGCGCTTTATGCGTCGATGGGAATGCATCCGGTCGGGCGCTATCATTATCGCCAACACCCTCAGGCGGGACAAGGCACATGACCGCCCGGCCCTGTGGCAGACGCCGCGGAGCGGTGATGCTGGCGTGTCTGCTGGCAGGCTTTGCCGGTACATTATCAGCTCAGGAACTGTCGCTTCCGGGTGGCGCCACGCTGACCCGCGAATTGGTCGAGCAGGCAGGCGGTCATGCGGTGCCGACAGGCCCGTGGGCGGGCGGCGCGCAGCCAACGCAGGACGCTGTGGGGCGTGTAACGCGGCAGTCGTGGCGCGTGGCCGGTGCGCCGGTCACAACGCTGCAATTGACAAACAAGCTGGAGGCGCAGCTGGAGGCCGCCGGATACAGCACGGTATATCGCTGCGCCTCGGCGGCCTGCGGTGGTTTTGATTTCCGCTTTAATCTGACGGTGCTGCCGCCGCCGGAAATGTTCGTCGATCTGTTCGACTATCACTATATCTCAGCGCGCAAGCCACTGGACGAAGCAGAGACGGACGCCTTTGTGACTCTGCTGATCAGCCGGTCGGGCGCTGACACCTATATTCAGATCACCCGCATCGCGCCGCCTAGTGCAACCACCAGCGTGACCGGGGCACCAAAGGCAGCACCACCCGGAGTGATACCGGCACCCACTGCCCCACTGATGCAAGCCTTGACGCAGCGAGGCCATGCGGTGCTGCGCGATCTGGATTTCGCCACTGGCGCCGATACGCTCGGCCCCGGCCCGTTTGCGTCCCTGACCGCGCTGGCCGCGTTCCTCAAGGCAGACAGCGCGCGCCGGATCGCACTGGTGGGTCACACTGACACTGTCGGCGGGCTGGAGCCCAATCTGGCCCTCTCGCGCCGCCGGGCACGCGCCGTCATGCAGCGTCTGATCGACACGCATGGCGTCGCGCCCGCACAACTGGAGGCCGATGGCATTGCCTATCTGTCCCCGACCGCGCCCAACACAAATGATGCCGGGCGCGAGGCAAACCGCCGCGTCGAGGCGGTGCTGCTGAGCGGTGGCTGACCTGCCTAAAGGCGCATAGCACAGCCGTTTGCCGCGCAGGCAGCGGCGATATGGCCCGGCACGCGGGCTTCGGGCGCGTGGTGCTTTGGCAGGTAACTGTGGATAGGTCGCCCCCTGCCGGCCGCATAGTCTTGGCCCACAGCGGCCCAGTCGACCGCCGCCCAGGCCATCCAACCGGCGTCCACAGCGGCACTTGCCGCCCAAGGCTGCACTTCGGGCTGGACCGAAACCCCGGCCCTTGCGGCCATCGCCGGAAGGCGAACCGGGATTGTTTCGGCATAATCGACGTCCCGCCGGCCCTCTGCGAAGGCCTCCAGGCTCTGGTCCCAGCGCGCCCCGCATATCGTCAGCCCCAAACTGCGCGCAACCGGATCATATTCGGCGGTGAACAGCGTGCCAAACCCTTGGGCATAGCGATCTTGCAATAGAGGCTTTTTCAGAAATTGCGCGTTCAGCGTGCGCGGCGTTGCGCGCATCCGGTCCAGATGCGCGCGGCGCTCGTAGGTATGCGTAAAACCGGGATTGCTCGCCTGCTCCGGCCCGCTCTGGTGGTTGGTCGCGATCGCCCGCGCGCTGATCCGCGCGCCGCCGCCGGGCAGCATCTCGACCCCCTCGATGCGGCCAGACGCGTCGGCCAGTACCAGATTGTAGGCCATGTGCGACGGCACGCGGCGCAGCGCCTCCAGCGCCTCGTCCACGGTATCGCATGTCTCCAAAACATACCGGATGATGGTGGTGATGCCGAACCCCTCGCCCGTCTCAGATCGCCCGCCATACGCGATGGCCACGGCCAGACCAGCCTGGTTGATGCCATCCGACAGACCCCATAGGAATTCGGACATCCCCATCACTGCCCGCCCGGTCCACTCGCTGCGCAGCAAAAGACCTTCATTCAATTCGGGCGACAGGTCGTAATTGCGCACCAGCCGCACATCGCCCCCCTGCGCGACAGCCGCCAGCGAGCAACCGCCCAGATAGGTCGGCGGGCACCATGTGGACAGGAACCGAGCAGCCCGGTCCGACCCGCCCGCAAGGGCCGTCAGGCGGCCATATGTCGGCAAAAGCTCGGGCATGTAGCGGCGCAGAGCGGCCTTGCACGCCGCCAAAGACGGGCCGTCATCGCCGCCCTTGGCGATGAACCACGCCTGATAGTCGGGCCAGCAGCGGCGCCAGCGGGCGGCCCATTTCGGGCCGGGGATGGCTTCGGATACGGCATCAAAGGTCAGTGTCAGATCGGTCATGTTACAGGTCCTTTTCATTGAGGAAAAAGCGGATCATCTCGGCGCTCGCGTCAGGCCCAACCGGGTCGGTATGGCTGCCACCCGGCTGCCCGCCCGACCACGCATGGCCAAGACCTTCAACGGTCCAATGCTCCAGAAACGGCGCGTCATTTACAGCGCCGACGATGCGGCGGCGGTAGGATCGGCCCGCCTTCGTGCCGGTGTTTTCGGTATCAAGGGCCGCGGCGCCGCCGCCGTTCACCGCGTGTTGCGCGATCCGGTCGCCGTTGACCGGATGCACGATCGCATCCTTGGTGCCGTGAAACACGATGCTACGCGCGGGCGGTGCGTGCAGCGACGGCTCGGCGCCGCTTCCTGCCATGGCCGCAAGCGCCGAGGGCAAGTCGCTGGCCGTCCCAAGCGGCAATCCGGAATGGGCGCCGACGGCGGCAAAGACATCGCCGTAGACCGCGCCAAGGATCACCGCCATCGCAGCCCCCGCCGACAACCCGGCGACAAAGCTGCGTTCCTCCGGCACGCCGAATTCGGCGATCGCGCTGCGGGCCATGCCGGCAAGGATTTCAGGCTCGCCCCGCCCACGCTTCTGGTCGCCGGGGCTGAACCAGTTCCAGCACGATTGCGCGTTATCACCCCGCTGCTGATGGGGGTAGATCACGATCAGCCCGCGCGCCTCGGCCAAGGCGTTCATACCGGTGCCAATGGCGAAATCCTCGGGCGTTTGTGTGCAACCGTGCAGCATCATCACAACGCCATTGGCGCTGCCCGCAAGCGTCGACGGAACATAGGTGCGGTAGCTACGCGATCCGGCGGCAGAGCTGTGTACGGCACTGCGAAATTCGGCGCCCGCAGTGACCTGCACGTCCTGCCCCGGACCAGTACCGCGCGGCATTCTCAGGCGCGACATCAGGCCGTCCATTCCCGGCAAGCCGTCGGCGCCAGCCAACTGCCCGTCCAGAGGCGGGGCAAGTCCATGTTGCGCAAGCGTGCGTTGCACCAGATCGTTGGCGGCCGTCATATGCGCAGAGCGTGCGTCACCGGCCGCCGGGCGCATCGCGCTGACGTTAAATATCTTCATGTTTTCAGTCCTTTTACAGCAGCGCTGCGCTACATAATGCGCCCTGCCAGTGCCTTTTTGATCTCCGGGCTGGCCTGCAAGGCCCCCAGCACAGTGATGGATGCAATCGTCGCCAGCGCCAATTCCGGCGTGACATCCGGCCCAATTCGCGCGAGGCCCACAACCTTGACATGCAGCACCTCGCCCGCCGCCTGAACCGCCTCAAGATCGGCGGCAGTGTAGTCGCGCAAGCCCAGTTCCATCGTGTGGCGTTCGATCGACTTGGCGACCACCTCGACATGACTGTCCAGTTGGTTGCGGATCGCGGTGCGGATAAAATCGCTGCGGTTGGAATAGAAGCCCTCCTGAACCAGAAGGTCGATCCGGCCAAGGTCCACATATCCCAAGTTAATCGTGATTTTCTCGCTGTCGGGCGTCTTGTCCCGTAGCTGCCTAACGTTGCTCATAATCGATTCTCCATCTGTATGGATGGTATATGGCTGATAATCGACTCATTGCAAGGTTTTCGTCGGGTAAGGCGAGAAGCAAGGCTCTACGGCAGCAGCGCAGTCGGCCCCAGATCATTCAGCACAAGATCCAGCAGTGGGTTGGGAAACTGCCGCTTTACCGTCACAGCGTGAAAGCTCTCGGACAGGCCGACTCGATGCGGCGCTTCCATCAAGATGCCCGAGTGTAATTCGTTCTTGACCACGATGGGCGGAAGCACGGCCAGCCCGATGTCTTCGCGTGCAAGAAGACGCATCATCGCCATGTCGTCCACCTCGGCGGCCAGATTGGGCACCACGCCCAGCCGCGCGCAAAGCGCGTCGAATCCCGCCCTGACCGGGCTGTCTTGCGTCTGAACGATCATCGGGCTGGAGCGCAGCAGATCAACCAAGGTTGTCGCGCCCGTAACGCGCCCCGGCGTGCCCACGACGCTCAGCGCCTGTTCGGATAACGGGTGCGAAATGAGCGTCGTCAGCGCATCCTGCGCCGGCACGCGGTTGGTCAGCACCACGTCCAGACCCAGCGTCTCCAACCCTTGCATCAATTCGACAGAGGTGCCGGAGCGTAGCACCAGTTCCACATCCGGCTGGCCCAGCAGCGGGCGCAGGAATTCGATCTGAAAATTGCGCGACAGCGTCGCCAGCGCGCCCACCCGCAGCACCCGGCGCGGGCTGCCTGTGCGTCTGAGCGTGGCGATCAGATCCTGCCCTGCGCCAACAATCGTGTCGGCATGATCCAGCGCGATGCGCCCCGCCTCGGTCAGGTGCAGCTTGCGGCCACGCCGCTCGAACAATGGATGCCCGAGGCGATCCTCCAGCTTGCGGATCTGCACCGAGACCGCAGATTGCGACAGGTTCAGCCGCTCGGCGGTGCGGGTCAAGTTGCCGTCACGGGCGACCTCCCAAAAATAGCGCAGATGGTTGAAATTCATATCGGGCATATCGTTCCATTTAAGCGAACGATATGTTGCGAACAATGAATTTTATTTCTGTTAGCGCTGCCGCGTATCAAAAGGCTCCTGCACCATTTCCCGCCAGCGGAGCGCGCCATGCCGTTATACATCCTGCCCATGCTAGCACCTGCCCTGGTGATCGCCGTCGCTGCCTATCTGCACGTGCGTCGCGATATTCCGCCCCGCACGGCTGCCGCATATGCGGAAGGGGCCGCAATCGGCGCGTTGCTAATTACCATTTTTGCCTGCGGCATACTGATCGGTGCCGGACCCGGCGACAGCCCGCTATTGGGGCTGTTGGGCGTTGGTGTATCGGTACGGCTCGATGTGGTCAGCGCCGCGATGCTGCTGCTGGTCGGCTTCATAGGCTGGATCGTCGTGCGGTACGCGCGCACCTATCTGGACGGCGAGGCGCGTCAGAACGTTTTTTCGATCTGGCTGCTGGCCACGTTGGCTGCCGTACTGCTGCTGGTGCAGGCGGGCAATGTCCTGCAGTTCCTCGGCGCGTGGGTCGCGACCAGCCTGTGCCTGCATAAACTTTTGCTGTTCTACCCGGCCCGCGTGGCTGCCCAGCGCGCGGCGCGCAAGAAATTCGTGACCGCCCGCGTTGGCGATGCGGCGCTGTTTGTGGCAGGCGTCCTGCTGATCGCGGCCTATGGCACGACGCAGATCTACGAGATACTGAAACTGGCGCGGCTGGGCACGGGCGGCGGACTGGCGATTGCGGCGGCGGCCTTCATCGCGCTGGCAGCGGTACTGAAATCAGCCCAGTTTCCCACCCATGGCTGGCTGACCGAAGTGATGGAGGCGCCAACGCCCGTATCGGCGCTGCTGCATGCTGGTGTGATCAACGCAGGCGGCTTCGTGCTGATCCGCTTTGCCGATGTGATGCTACTGTCGCCGCTGGTGATGGCGGTACTGGTGGGCATCGGCGGGTTCACCGCGCTTTTCGGCGGGGTGGTCATGCTGACCCAGCCGACGGTCAAGGTGTCGCTGGCGTGGTCCACGGTGGCACAGATGGGGTTCATGATCCTGCAATGCGGTTTGGCGCTATTCCCGCTGGCCCTGCTGCATATCGTGGCCCATTCCCTGTACAAGGCGCATGCGTTTCTGGCCTCGGGCAGCGCGATCGAGGCTGTGGCCAAGATCCGGAGACCCGGCCCCGTTGCAGTGCCTGATCTGGGCGCGGTAGCGCGCGCCTTCGCGCTGGCGTTGACGATCTATGCCTTGGTTTATATGGGGTCCGGCCTGCTGATCGGCTTTGGAGCCAAATCGCCGCAGGCAGTGGCGCTGGGAGCGATCCTGATCTTTGGCGTGGCTTATCTGCTGGCACAGGGTCTGGCTGATCTGGCACCCCGTGCGCTGACACGTCGCACGGCGCTGATGTCGTTGGCTGCAACGCTGGCCTATGTCGGGCTGCAACGCGGATCGGAATGGCTGACGGTCGGCACCCTGCCGCCGGCGCCTGCTGCGGGCGCGCTGGAATGGGCGCTGATCCTGCTGGCGCTGGTCAGCTTTGGCGCGGTCGCACTGGCACAGGCGACATTGCCGCTCTGGTCGCACCACCCGGCGGCGCAGGGACTGCGTATCCACCTGTCGAACGGTCTTTACATCAACGCTGTCGAGGATCGCCTGCTCAAGGGCTGGTCGCGCAACGCCGCCTATAAAGGAGCCACAAAATGACCCCTGACACCAACACCGGATTTTCCGGCCGGCATCTGGAATTGATCGCCGCGTCCGAGGATGCGACGCGCGCGATCCCGCCGCTCTGGCCCCTGTCTTCCTCTGTTGCCGTCAACCCGTTCATCGGACAGGCAGGCAAATCGTTGACCGAGACAACCGCCCTGATGGCCCGCGTTGCTGGCATGCGCATGACAATGCCACGCGACTGGTATCACGCCCGGATCGCAGGTGGCACCATCACCGATGTCGACCTGACCGCCGCACTGGCCATTACCCCCGAGGCTGCGCCGATCGGCATTCAAGCGCTCAAAGACGCAGCAGCCAGCAAGGATGCGGCACCTGCCGCCTTGCCTACCATCGCACATCTGGCCGCCGAGGCTTCCGGCATCGACTGGCCCGCCTTGATCGAGGACCGGATCGGCACATGGGCTGCTGGCTATTTCGACACCGGTCAGGCGCTGTGGCAGGCCACGCCCGGACGCGGCGCCTATGAAAGCTGGCAGATCTTTGCCAGTCATGACCTGACGCCAGAAATCGCAGGGCTGACAGGCTTTGCTGCAACGGCGGCCCGTGCGCCGACCAAAGCGATGATCGCATTGCCACTGGCCTGTGACGCCATCGCGCTGAACCCCGAGGCGGCAAAGACCTATTTTCATCAACTGGTGCTGGGCATGGGCGGCTGGTCGCAGATCGCGCGCCAGCGTCTGTGGCAGGCCGAACTGGCCGGTGCCGCCGATAGCGGGGTGAGCGATATGCTGACGATCAGGATGCTTTGGGAACAGGCGCTATTCCAACACTATAAGGGCCAGATCGCAGATCGCTGGCGCGACGTATGCGCCGCACATGCCGCTGCGCCCGAGGCGACTGCGGCCCAAATCGCAAGCTGCGTTCTGCAACAAGCCGCCGAATTTGCAGCGCAGCGCAAATTGGCCGAAACACTGGCGCAGATCGAACAGCCAGCTACAGGCGCGCGCCCCGCCCTACAGGCGGCGTTTTGTATCGACGTGCGATCCGAAGTCTTTCGCCGCGCGCTGGAAAGCCTTGATCCGGGGATCGGAACCTTTGGCTTCGCCGGTTTTTTCGGGCTGTCCATATCGCATCGCGGTTTCGCCTCGGACGTTGAGGAGCGGCGGCTGCCGGTGCTGCTGAACGCCAGTTTGCACAGCACGGCCAGCAGCGCAGGTGGCACCGATCAATCCGCGCGCCTGTCCGCCCGCGCAATCCGGGCATGGGGGAGGTTCAAACTGGCTGCGGTATCGTCGTTTGCCTTTGTCGAGGCAGCAGGCCCGATCTATGTCGCCCGCCTGTTGCGTGATGCCACGGGGCGCCCGAACCGGGACAGCAGCCAGCCCCCCGCGCCGCGCATCGCAAGCGATATCAGCGCAAAGGACCGCATCACGGCTGCCGCCACCATCCTGCGCGCGATGTCGATGACGGACGGCTTCGCACCGCTGGTGCTGCTGGTCGGGCATGGCGCCAATGTGGTGAACAACCCGCACGCCAGCGCCCTGCATTGCGGCGCCTGCGGTGGTTATGCCGGCGACGTGAATGCGCGCCTGCTGGCCGGGCTGTTGAACGATACCGAGGTCCGCGCCGGTCTGGCCGAGGCCGGAATTGCGATCCCTGCCGACACCGTGTTCGTCGGCGGCCTGCACGACACCACGACGGACGCGATCACTCTCTTTGCCTCTGACGCGCCTCGGGCGGTAAACAGCCCCGCGCTGGCTCGCGCGCAGGGCTGGCTGGCCGCTGCCGGCAGAATAGCCCGGACCGAGCGCGCGCTGCGGCTGCCCCGCGCCGACAATGGCGCGGCGATCCCCGCGCGCAGCACCAACTGGGCCGAAACGCGCCCCGAATGGGCGCTGGCCGGCTGCAATGCCTTCATTGCCGCACCGCGCAGCCGCACGCGGGGCAAAGCGCTGCATGGTCGCGCATTTCTGCATGATTACGACTGGCGCAAAGACGATGGTTTTGGCGTGTTGGAGCTGATCCTGACCGCACCGGTCGTTGTCGCCAGCTGGATCAGCCTGCAATACTACGGCTCGGTCGTGGCGCCGGATGTGTTCGGCGCGGGCAACAAGCTGCTGCACAATGTCACCGGCGGCATCGGCGTGGTCGAAGGCAATGGCGGCGCGCTGCGCACCGGGCTGCCGTGGCAATCGGTGCATGATGGCACGAATTTCGCGCACGAGCCGTTACGCCTGACCGTCTGTGTCGAGGCCCCTCGCGAGGCCGTCGTGGACATACTTAGGCGCCACCCGCAAGTGCGTGCGCTGTTTGAAAATCGCTGGATGCATTTGCTGCTGATGGACGCGCACGGCGCCCTGTCGCCACTGGACATGCGCGCCTGATCCGGCCTTTCGGCGCCCCCTGTCCGCGCCGCAGGGCCGCCCCGGCAACACAACTTTTCCGGGAAGTTTCGGAACCATTCCCTGTGCGCTGGGTTTCATCAGGGATGACGAGCGGCAACTTACCGCTTTCACCCTCTGCCAGGAGTGCCGCATGACATATATCCTACAGCGTTTTCTGTCAGGAGGCGTTCTGATTGCAGGATCGCTTAGCGCTGCAACGGCCCAGCCCGCCGATGAAGACCTGATCGCCAAAGGGCAATATATCGCCATCGCTGCCAATTGCATGGCCTGTCATGTCGGGACCGACGGCACCCCCTACGCCGGGGGTAATTTTATCGAAACCCCTTTGGGCGCGATCATGGGGACGAATATCACGTCCTCCAAGGAATACGGCATCGGCAATTACTCCGAGGCTGATCTGGCCGCGGTCCTGCACGAGGGCAAGGCGCCGGATCACATGCTGTATCCGGCGATGCCCTACCCCGACTATCACGGCATGACTGATGAGGATGTAACCGCGCTTTACGCCTATCTTCAGACGATCCCTCCGGTTGATGCGGCGCCCGAGGGCGAAACCAATCTGGATTTTCCGTTCAACATGCGGTTTCTCATGCGGTTCTGGGATGTGATCGCGCTGGGTGAGGTCAATCGTGCCGACGGCGCGGATGCGCAGGTGGCGCGCGGGCAGTACCTGGTGGATCATCTGGGCCATTGCGGCACCTGCCACACGCCGCGCGATGCGCTGATGATGTCCGATGACAGCCGCTATATGGGCGGCGCGATGATTCAGGGCTGGGAGGCCCCCAACATCACGTCCGATCCGGTTGGCGGCCTTGGCAACTGGGGCGTTCAGGATATTGTGGACTATCTCAAGACCGGGCGCGCCATGAATGCGGCGCAGGCCGCAGGCCCGATGGGCGAGGTCGTGCATTACAGCACCGGAAAAATGACCGACGACGATCTGACTGCGATGGCCGTCTACCTAAAAACCGTGCCCGCGCTGGAAACCGAAGGGCAAACTGTGCCTGTTATTCAGCCAGAAGCCGAGCGCACACTGGCCGTGCTCAAATACGGATCAATCCGAGAGGAGCTGTCGGTGGCGTTGAAAAAGACCGATCTGCCCTCGGGCGAGACGCTTTATCTGACGCAATGCGCCGCTTGCCACGGTGTGCAGGGCAAGGGCCAACCGGCGGCTTATTATCCCACGCTGACAGGCAACGGCGATCTGCGCCGCGACAACCCGGCCAATCTGATCAACGTGATCGCGCAGGGCGTCACGCATGCCACGCTTTATCGTGCGCCGTTGATGCCGGGATTTGCGCGGGATCTGGACAACGCCCAGATTGCCGACGTGGCCAACTATACCCGCGTCCAGTTCGGCGGGCTCGAGCAAAGCGATCTGACCGAGGACGACATCGCCCTTCTGCGCGATCCGCGCCCGGACCTTCCGTTCCTGATCAAGAATGCCGCCCTGCTGGCATGGATCGGGATCATCGCCGCGCTGGCCGTCATCGCCGGGATCATCTGGCTGGTATTGCGCAAGAAAAACAAGCCGTCGGAGAGCCAAGCATGACTCAGATCACCCCCACACGTCGCCAGTTGCTGACCATGATCGGCCACGCGGCCGGCGCCACGGCAATGTATCAGGCCATGACCTCGATGGGCTTTGCCGCCACGTCCGACTACACCGCCCCGGTCGAGCTGGGCGGCGCGAAAAACGGAACCAAGGTTGTCATTCTCGGCGCTGGGGTTGCCGGGCTGACGGCGGCCTATGAGCTGCGCAATGCCGGTTATCAGGTCAAGGTTCTAGAGTATCAGGACCGCGGCGGCGGGCGCTGCTGGACCATCAATGGCGGTGACAGCTTTACCGAGCTGGGCGGCGAGGAAGTGACCTGCGATTTCACCAGCGGATACCTAAATCCCGGCCCTTGGCGCCTGCCAATCCACCATTATGCGGTGTTCGACTACTGCCGCAAACTGGGCGTCGAACTTGAGCCTTTCATCATGAAGAACAACAAGGCGTTCCTGCACAATTCGCAGGCCTATGACGGCAAACCGCAGCGCATCGGCGATGTGGAGACTGATATTCGCGGCCACACCTCCGAACTGCTGGCAAAATCCGTGCAGCAGGGCGCGCTGGACGAACAGCTGAGCCTTGAGGATCAGGAAAAGCTGCTGGAAGGGCTGAAAGGCTGGGGCGTTCTGGACAAGGATTACCGCTATGTCACCTCGGACGCTCTGGGCGGGCATCGCGGCTGGGAGGTCCTGCCCGGTGGCGGTTTGATGCCGGAGAAAAAGCCGACCAGTCCGATGGAATTTGGCCCCCTGCTGCATTCCGACCTGTGGCAGATGCTGTACACGTTCAACGATTACGGCCATGCCCCGGCGATGTTCCAGCCGGTTGGCGGTATGGGCAAGATCGGCGACGCCTTTACCGAAGCGACGCGCGATCTGATCCGCTTCAATTCCCGCGTGTTCAAGATCGAGCAGGGCGAGGATCAGGTCACCGTCCATTACGAAGATCGCGAGGGCAGCGGCGAGACCTATCAGGAAACCGCCGACTGGTGCATCTGCACCATTCCGCTGTCGGTGCTGGCGCAGCTGGAAGTCGATGTCTCGGACGCCAAGAAAAAGGCGATTGCGGCGGTGCCCTATGCCTCGGCCTTCAAGGTGGCGCTGGAATTCAAGCGCCGGTTCTGGGAGCAGGATGAATGGATCGCGGGCGGCATCAGCTATACCGATCTGCCCATCGTGCAGATTGCCTACCCGTCCTATGGCTATTTCAGCGACGGGCCGGGCGTGGTGCAGGCCGCCTATGACACCTACACGGCGGGCAAGAATTACACCTATTCGTTCAACACCTTGTCGCCCGAACAACGTATCGAGGCGGCGCTGGAATTCGGCAGCCAGATCCATCCGCAATACCGCGAGGAATTCCTCAGCGGCACATCCTGCGCATGGCACCGCGTGCCGTGGACGCTGGGCTGCTATGGCCAGTGGACCGAAGAGCTGCGCGCCGCGCATTACGAGACGCTGAACGAAATCGACGGCCGTATCGTGCTGGCGGGCGAGCATTGCTCGCACATCCCCGCATGGCTGGAGGGCGCCATCCTGTCGGCTCTGGATGCGATCAAGCGGCTGGACGCCCGTGAAAATGCGTAAGGAGACAGGCATGAGACATGTAATCGCGATCTGGGCCGCACTTGCGCTGCCAGCCACGGCCGCCCACGCGCAGACCGCGCAGGCCGACGTGCCGGAGCCGGATTATACAATCAACGTCCCGTCCGAGGATGTGGATACCGAAGAGGCCACGGCTTACCAGTCCGGCACCAGCGAGGACGCGGTGCGCGAGGTCGTCAACCGTTTCTCGCGCGATCCGGACCAGTTCACCCAGACGGACGGCAAGGCGCTGTATCAGACCAGCTGTCAGGCCTGCCATATGGAGGACGGCAAGGGCGCCATTGGCGCGGGCGAATACCCCCCGCTGGCGGGCAATGCCAAGATGGTGTCGAAATACTACATCGTCGCCGTGCTTCTGACCGGCTATCACGGCATGCCGCGCTTTGGCGATCAGATGGACGACGCGCAGATTGCCGAAGTCTCGAACTATGTGCGCACCAGTTTCGGCAATGATTTCCCCGGCACGATCACACCCGAGGACGTCCGCGATCTGCGCAAGGATTGAACCTACCGGCAAGGTTGAGGCGGGGCGATGAGCGGATCATAGCCCCGGTTTGCATGACATGCTTCAATCGCTGATTTTGACAACAACCTTGCCAAAATTTTCGCCCTTCAGCATACCGGCAAAGGCGGCGGGCGCGTTCTCCAACCCCTCTGTCATATCCTCGCGGTATTTCACTTTGCCCTCTTTGACCCAAGGCTGCATCTGGTCGGCAAATTCGTCATAGAGATGGCCGAAATCGTCAAACACGATGAAGCCGCGCATCGTCATCCGCAGGCGCAGGATCGTTCCCATCAGAAGGCTCAGCCGGTCCGGCCCGTCAGGCAGTGACGTGGCGTTGTATTGCGACACCAGACCGCAAACCGGAACCCGCGCCGAGGTGTTCAGCAGCGGCATCACCGCATCGAACACCTTGCCGCCAACATTCTCGAAATAGATGTCGATCCCGTCCGGCACGGCCTGCTTCAGCGCATCGGCAAACCCGTCTGCCTTGTGGTCGATGCAATCATCAAACCCCAGATTGTCCACCACATGCGCACATTTCTCTGGCCCGCCCGCGATGCCGACAACGCGGCAGCCCATGATCTTGCCAATCTGGCCGACGGTGGCGCCCACCGGCCCGCTGGCCGCGGCGACAACCAGCGTCTCGCCCTTCTGCGGCTGTCCGATCTGCGTCAGCCCCGCCCAGGCGGTCAGGCCCGGCATGCCAAGGATTCCCAAGGCCCAGGACGGATTTTCGGGATCTTTGCCAAGGTTGATGACCCCCTTGCCATCCGACAGCGCGTAATCCTGCCAGCCGCCAAAGGCCGACACCCAGTCGCCCTCGGCGAAACCGTCCACGTCCGAAGACTCGACCTGCGACACGGTGCCGCCGACCATCACATCGCCGATCTGTACCGGATTGGCGTAAGAGGGCGCGTCACTCATCCGGCCGCGCATGTAGGGGTCCAGCGACAGATAGACGTTGCGCAGCAGCATCTGCCCCTTGCCGGGCGCGGGGCGGTCAGTGGTCTCCAGTTTCAGGGTGTCCTCGCTTGGCGCGCCTTTGGGGCGTTCGGCCAGGGTGAATTTGCGGTTCTTGGTGTCTGATTGGGGCATATCCGGTGCCTTTCCAACGTTTGAAATGAATTGCCTGCGCAAGGCAGGGCGACATCCCTCAGTTGGGGACAGGACGCGTGAAAACAACGCCCCCGGCGACAAGCTGTTCCCCGCGCGCGCAAAAGGGGCTAAAGCGCCAGCGCGGTCTTGCGCCCCTCGTAAATCGCAAAGGCCGCATTGCGCGGGGCGCTGGCATCGCCAATGACCTGCGCAATGATGCCGCGCCGCGCCAGATCATCGCGCAGCGCCATGTCCGCCACGTTCGTCGTCGCCATCACCAGCGCATCGGCCGCGACATGTTCCGTCCCTCCGGTCAGCAGCGACAACACCTCGGCGCCCTGCCGGGTCCATTCGGCAATCGCGCTGTCGGTAATAAACCGCGCGCCCTTTTGCGCCAGCGCGCGGCGCAAAGGCCAGTCTGTGGCCGAGCGTTGCAGCTCCTTGCCGACCAGCGCATCGGGCGTGATCAGCGTCACCTGATGGCCGTCCTCGGCCAGCCGCCAGGCGGTGCCGCAGCCGCGCCAATTGCCACCCTCGTCCAGCACGATCACGCGCGGGCCAAGACGGGCGGCGCGCATCATCACATCCTCGGCTGAGAATACGTTGCCGCGCTCAAGCCCCGGCAGGGCGGCGACATGCGGCAGCGCGCGTTGAAATCCGGTTTCCGTCGGCAGCGATCCGGTGGCGAGGATGACAAGATCGGCGCCAAACGCGGCGATGTCATCCGCATCCATATAGCTGTTGTAGCGCAGTTGGGCGCCCAGCTGTTCAAGCTGGCGCTGATACCAGCCGAGCAGGTCGGTGATCTGCCCCCGGCGCGGTTGCAGTCCGGCAAGGCGGAACTGCCCGCCCACCTCCGGCCCGGCTTCGGCCAGCGTCACGCGGTGGCCGCGCTCGGCGCAAACGCGCGCGGCCTCCAGCCCGGCCGGGCCGCCGCCCACAACCAGCACCGATGCAGGCGCGTCGCTGGCGGTGAAGCGGTCGCCGCCCCAGAGGTATTCATGCCCCGCCGACGGGTTGATCAGGCAGGAGATGTAATAGTCGCGGCTGCGCCGGCCCCAGCATTGCTGATTGCACGAAATGCACCCGCGCACATCGTCCGCGCGCCCCGCCTCAGTTTTAGACACTAGATGCGGATCGGCGATCTGCCCGCGCACGATGGACACCAGATCGGCCTCCCCCGCGCCCAGCACGGTATTGGCGTTCTCTGGCGTGCGGATATGGCTTTCCGCTGTCACCAGCGCGTTTTTCACCACGCCCTTGAGAATCGCGGCCAGATCGACGCCCAGTTTCTCGCCATAAAGGAAGGTCGGCATCAGCTTGTAGAAATCAAAATACCCGCCCGAGCCGCAGGTGACGTAATCCATCAGCCCCTCGGCGTCATGCAGCGCGACAATCTCGGCGGTCTCCTCGCGGCTCAGCGCGGCCTTTACGTCCGGCTCGTCATTGACGGCAAGTCCGATGATGAAATCCTCACCGCAGGTGGCGCGGATGCGGCGCAGCACCTCGCGCGAGGCGCGCGTGCGGTTCTCAAGGCTGCCGCCCCATTGATCGGTCCGCTGGTTGGAAAACGGCGTCCAGAACTGATCGAGTAGACCGTGATAGGCGGCCCAGACCTCGACCCCGTCAAAGCCCGCTTTTTGGCAGCGGATCGCGGCCTGCACGAAACCGTCGATGGTCTCCTCGATTTCGCCTTCTCTCATCTGGTGGCTGCCGTCGCTGTCGTGATAGCTGGGCCCACCCGAGGGCGACCAATGCGCGTGCCATGAATTGTCGCCGTCGCCATGTGCGCCGATATGGTACAGTTGCTGGATCATCACCGTGCCATGCGCATGGCAGGCTTCCGTCAATTTGCGGAAATACGGGATAACGTCATCCGTACCGTGCCGGAAATTGCCGCGCGTCAGCACGGCGGCGGGGTGGACCGGCATCGGCTCGACCACGATCATGGCGGCGCCGCCGCGCGCGCGTTCGGCGTAATAGCCGATATGCTGCGCGCCGGGCAGGCCGTTTTCGGCCATATTGGTGGTATGCGCGCCAAAGACGACGCGGTTTTTCAGCGTCTTGTGACGTAGCTGGATGGGTTTGAAGATGTGTGGATGGCTCATCTATCGCGCTCCAGTTTGTCCAGCCCTTCGGCCAGCGCCCCGTTCATCCCCGCCCGATCCATGTGATTGCGCAGCCGCTGGTTGTAGCCGCCCGGCGTATCGAGCGCGCCGAGCAATGTGGCGCAGTCCGTCCCCATCAGGCTGGAGCCGACCAGCGCGCGCAAGAACGCCTCGCCCTGCGCGAGGTCCTCTATCCGTGCGCCCAGCCAATCGGCAGCCTCCGCGACCAGCACTGTGGCAGGCGACAGCACCGCCTGGGCGCAATTATAGGTGGCAAGCTCCGCCTCCGAGCCCAGCGCAAAGATGGTATTGCGCGCGCCGAACAGCTCTTGCAACAGGTCGGTGTCGCCATAGCCCAAGGCAGGCGAGCCGCCTTGCGCGATACCGGGAAACGGGATCATCACCGCTGCCGCGCGGGCCGGGCGGACCATCTGCGCGATGCGCTCCAGCGGGCAATCGGCCATCAGCGAGATTACGCGCTGATCGCTGCGAAACGTCAGAGAGGCGAGGATTTCCGCCGCCGCATTCGCCATCAGGCCAAGGAAAACCATATCGCTGCGATCCAGCACCGCCTGATTGTCATGCACCGTGACATTGTCAAACATCTGCGCCAGCCGCGCCGATTGGGCCGCGCTGCGCCGGGACACCGCGATGTCATGCCCGCCTCCGGCGATCCCCTCCACCACCGCCGAGGCGATGGTGCCGGTGCCGATGACGCCGATGCGCATGTCAGATATCCTTGAGCAGGCGCAGCGCATCGTAGATCGCCGCGTGCGTATTACGCGCCGATACCGCATCGCCGATGCGGAACAGTTGGAACTGGCCATCCGGATTGCGGGTGATTTCCTGAGGCCGCCCGTCAATCAGCGCCTCATGGTCCAGCGCGCCGCCGTTGGACGACTGATCGCGCAGCTCGAAATAGAGATCGTCCAGCGGCAGCGTACCGTAATTGACAACCACCTGATCGTACTGTGCATCTTCCTTCAGATCGCTGTAATCGGTGCCGATCGTCGCGGTCAGCTTGTTGCCGTCCCGCGCCACGCCCAGCAGGCGGCGGGTGACGGTGAAGGTCACTCCCTTGCCTTGAAGGCTGCGCATGTAGGGGACCAGATTCATCGCCATGATCTCGGGCGAGAATGTGCGGTCTGGGGTCATCACCTCGACTGTCGCGCCCGCGTCGGCGGCAATTTCGGCGGCCTGCAAAGCGGGATGGTCGCCGGCTTCGTCGTAGATCAGGATATTTTCGGCCGGTTTCACATCGCCGGAAATGATGTCCCATGCGGTGACGACATGCGGCTCTTCGCGGCCCTTTTCGAACAGCTCGGTGTTGGGCAGTCCGCCGGTGGCGATGATGACGACATCAGGATTTAGGGCTGTGACGTCAGATGCTTCTGCAAAAGTGTTAAAGTGAAAGGTCACGTCGCGCGCGGCGCATTGCGCCATGCGCCAGTCGATGATGCCGATCATCTCGCGGCGGCGGGCGCTGCGGGCGGTCAGGCGGATCTGGCCGCCGGGGTCGGCGGCGGCCTCAAACACGGTCACGTCATGGCCGCGCTCAGCGGCGACGCGGGCGGCCTCAAGACCGGCAGGGCCGGCGCCGACGATCACCACCTTTTTGCGCGTCTCGACGGCAGGAATATCATGCGGCATGGTCAGTTCGCGGCCCGTGGCAGCGTTGTGGATGCACAGCGCATCGCCGGCCTGATAAATCCGGTCAAGGCAGAAGGTGGCGCCGACGCAGGGGCGGATATCCTCCTCGCGGCCCTCGATGATCTTCTGCACGATATGCGGGTCAGCCATATGCGCACGGGTCATGCCGACCATGTCCAGCAGGCCATCGGCAACGGCATGGCGCGCAGTTGCGACGTCAGGGATACGCGCGGCATGGAAGGTGGGCATGCCGGTCGCCTTGCGCACTTCGCCCGCGAAATCGAGGTGCGGTGCGCTGGCCATGCCCTGGACCGGGATCACGTCGGTCATGGCCGGATCGGTATGGATGCGGCCCCGGATCACGTTCAGGAAATCGACCAGCCCGGATTTGGCAAGGCGTTTGGAAATCTCGATGCCCTCGACCGCATCAATGCCGCCCTTTTGCACCTCGTCTGCCGTATAGCGGATGCCGACGATAAAATCGTCGCCCACGCGCTTGCGAATCGCGCTCAGCACATCCATCGGAAAACGCAGACGATTTTCCAGCGTATCGGCGCCATACGGCCCGGTCAGATCGTTGGTCAGCGGCGACCAGAGCTGATCGAGCAGATGGCCGTAGGCCTGTATCTCGATCCCGTCCATGCCGCCGGCCTTCATGCGTTCGGCAGCATCCGCGAAATCGTTGATGATCCGCTCGATATCCCAATCCTCCAGCAGCTTGGGAAAGGCGCGGTGTGCCGGTTCGCGGTGCTTGGTGGAGGACACCGAGGGCAGCCAGTCGCCCTTGTTCCAATTCGTACGGCGACCCAGATGCGTCAGCTGGATCATCACCGCGCAGCCATGTTCGTGGCAGTCATCGGTCAGTTTCTGGATCCACGGCACAACCTCGTCCTTGTAGGCCAGCACGTTGTTGAAGACCGGCGGGCTATCCTTCGACACGGCGGCCGATCCGGCAGTCATGGCCAGCGCAACGCCAGCCTTGGCCCGTTCGGCGTGGTAGGCGGCGTAGCGTTCCTTGGGCATGCCATCCTCGGGATAGGCAGGCTCGTGGCTGGTGGTCATGATGCGGTTTTTCAGCGTCAGATGCTTCAGCTGGTAGGGCTGCAGCAGGGGGTCTTTGCTCATGTCGTGTCCTTAATACCAAGCGTCCGGCATCGACGCCTTGCGCCGTGCCATGAAATCCTGAAGCGCCTCGTCTATGCCGGGGTCCAGCGGCGGCGCCTCGTAGCTGTCCAGCTGCGCCTTCCAGCGCGTATTCGCGCGGGTGGCGGCGTCAATGCCGCCTTGTTCATCCCACGTCTCCCACGGCTGGTTGTCATCCAGCGCGCTGTCGTAATAGGCGCTTTGATAGTGGCGCAGGGTGTGCGCGGTGGAAAACAGGTGTTCGCCCGGCCCCTTGTCGGCCAGCGCATCGAAGGCCAGCGTGTCCCCGTCCACGCTCACGCCCTTGAGATAGGCGTGGAGCATGCCGCACAGGTCCGTATCCAGCATGAATTTCTCGTAGGACATCGACAGCAGCCCGTCGAGGAAACCGGCTGAATGCAGCACGTAATTCGCCCCGCATTGCACCGCCGACATCATCGACATCATGCCCTGCTGCATCGCCTGCGCATCGGGCAGTTTGGATGTGCTGAAATTGCCCGCACAGCGCAGCGGCAGGTTCGCCCGGCGCGCCAGTTGCCCCATCACCAGCGATCCCAGCGCCGGTTCCGGCGTGCCAAAGGTGGGCGAGCCCGAGCGCAGCGACATCGACGACAGGAACGAGCCCAGCACCGCAGGCGCGCCGGGGCGCACCAGCTGCGTCAGCGCGCAGGAGGTCATCGACTCGGCCAGGCATTGCGCCACCGATCCGGCCATGGTCAGCGGCGACACCGCCCCGCCCAAAAGGAACGGCAGATGGATCGAGCCTTGGTTCGCGCCCGCATAGGCGCGGATGCCCTGTGTGGTGACACCGTCCAGAACCAAGGGCGACGTGGTATTGAAATTGCCCATGATGACGCAGTTCTGATCGACAAAACCTTCGCCAAACAGGATGCGGCACATCTCGATGCTGTCCTCGGCCCGCTCGGGCGCGGTGATCGAGCCAAGGAACCCCCGGTCGGAATAGCGGATGTGGGAATAGACCATATCGAGGTGGCGCTTGTTCACCGCAATATCCGTCGGCTCGCAAATGGTGCCGCCGGAATGGTGCAGCCACGGGCTGGATTGGGCCAGTTTCACGAAATTCCGGAAATCCTCGATGGTGCCGTAGCGGCGCCCCTTGTCCAGATCCATCACGAAGGGCGAGCCATAGGCGGGCGCCAGCACCACCGCATCTCCGCCAATCTCTACATTGCGGGCGGGGTTGCGGGCATGCTGGGTGAACCGCGCGGGGGCGGTTTTCAGGATCTCGCGGATCATGCCTGGCGCGAATTTGATGTTCCAGGCGTCCTCCCCCAGATCGGTCACAGTGCCGCCAGCCTCGCGAAACAAACACACCGTTTCGGGATCTTCGCGGAAGTCCATGCCGATCTCGGCAAGGATACGGTCGGCCGTTGCCTCGATCCGTTGCAGGGCCTCCTCGCCCAGCAGATCATAGGCGGGGATGCCGCGCGTGATGAACGGCACCTCAAGCTGGGGGTTTTGCCCCGGCGCGCCGCTGCGGGCCTCCCGCGGACGTCTGCGTGGTTTGCGAAGTTCCTCAACCAAATGCATCTGCATGTCTCCCCGACTCAGATCCGTTTCAGGCTTGCTGACATAAGTGTTCAGTGAATTGACACACCTGTCAATAAATTCCATCTTGGGGTCATGAATCAAATCGCCCCTAATCCGCCCCGCGCCCCCCGAGATGCCTGGCTGAAGGCCGCCTATGACGTGCTGACCGAAGACGGGGTGGAGGCAGTAAAGATCATGCCGCTGGCCAAGCGTCTGGGCGTCACGCGCAGCGGATTTTACTGGTACTTCGCAGACCGCGAGGCGCTGCTGGATTCGATGATCACCCACTGGGAGGACAAGAACACCGGCAATCTGATTGCCCGCTGCGAGGCTTACGCCGAGTCGATCTGCGAGGCGGTGCTGAACCTGTTTGACTGCTGGCTGGACGATTCGCTGTTCGACGGGCGGCTGGATCTGGCCATCCGCAACTGGGCGCGCAACGATGCGGGCTTGGCGGAGCGGCTGGCGCTGGCAGATGCGCGTCGCAAAGCGGCGATTCAGGCGATGTTCGTGCGGTTTGGCTATGGACCGGAGGAGGCGGAAGTCCGAACAATGACGATGATCTACACGCAGATCGGTTATCTTTCGATGCAGGTCAGTGAAGACCGCACCCTGCGCATGTCGCGGATGAGCGCCTATATCGAGGTGTTCACCGGGCGCACGCCGACCGCGCCCGAACTGGACCGCTTCATGGCGCGGCACGATATGGCAGTGCTATCGTCGGGCACCGCGCCTTTGTCAGCGCCGGTTTGACCAGCCACAAGCCAGACTAAACCGCGAGCGTGCCCGGCAGCCAGCCATAGCCATCCGTGTCGGGCTGGCACTGGGTATTATACGCATCGCCCTGCTCTGGCCCTACCGAAAGGGTGCGAGATCCCTCCGACGTGAACCCAATCAGACGCTCGCGCGCATGGACCGCCCCAAGCTGCCATGCCTCACGACTGCCATCCATCCAACTTAGCGAAATCGACCCGGCATGAGGGCGGTACGCGGCGGTGTAGACGGTGCCGAACCCGCGTGAATAGCGCGTGCTGGCCAGCGGCGCGGTCAGAAATTCAGCGCTCAGCCGCTCCGGCGTCATCCCCGGATCCAGAAGCAATGCCTCAAGATGATCCGAGCGTCCTTGCGTGTTCGAAAACCGCCCGTGACGCGGCCATTCAACACCGATCTGGTGGTTGGTCGCGTAAGGCGTGCGCGTGACGATAGTCGGACGGTCCGGCGCCAGATAGACGGTCGCGAAGTCGCCTGCCGCATCAACAACGGTAACATTGTAGGACATGTGCGACGGCACGGCGCGCAGCGCCTCGACCGCTTGTTGCACGTCCACGCACATCTCCAGCACGTAGCGTACAATCAATGGGATACCAAAACCTGCCGCACATGCAGTGCGCCCCCCAAAGGTCAGCGAAACGGCAAGGCCCGCTTCGTTCATACCATCGGCAAGCCCGACGATTCCGTCCACCATCCCAGCCACGCGGCGCCCGCGCCACCCGGTCGAAAACAGCGTGGATTCGTTCAGCTGCGGGTCCAGATCATAGTTGCGGATCAACAGCGGGCCATCTGCGTCAATCAAAACCGCCTGCGAGCAATTCACCAGATAGCGCGGCGGCGACCAGAAGCTAAGGAACAACGCTGCATCATCGTCAGCCCCGCAAACCGCGACCCACGTGTCCCAAAGCGTCTCAAACTCCGGCATGTGCCGCCGCAATGCCAGACGCGCATCGCGCAGATCAGTCGCGCGGGCGGTGCGCCGTTTGTCCAGCCATTGCGACCAGCCCGGCCAGCCACGGGCAAAAACCTGTGCCAGTGCATCAGACGGCTTGTCTTCTGCAAGACTGGTGAAATTGAGTTGCATGATGTGTCCGTAAATATCTGGGGTCAGATATGTGCCTTCTGCACAAAGCTCTCTTTACCTTCATTCAGGTGGAGAACACCATAAGGCATGATGTAACGATATTGACATTGAGCGTCACATTGTCAAGATCGCGGTCATGCTGCCCTCCCCCATCCCTTCTGGCACCATACGTCAGATAGACATTCCCGGCATGGTCGCGGCGTATCGTATCACGCAGTATCCCTGCATTGTCAGGGTCCGGCGCACGGTGCAGGGGGGCGGCTTTGGTGATCAGGATCGCAATCCGTTCACGTGGACGGTGTTTTTCCTGGTCGACGGCGTCTGGATGTCGCTCGAGAGCGCGCGGGGCATGCGCCGCGAATGGGGCAGTCTGGACAAGCTGGAGATTTGGCTGCGCGGTCAGGGATTCGCATTTTTCTGGGTCAGAAACGATATCGACGCGATTGGTGTGCCAAACGGGGAGCCAGAATGACCCCCCGCTCCTGCCGGTCTTAGAACCACTTGCCGGCGGTCATGTCCGCCGGCATCGTGACCTCGGTCTTGGGCGTCAGGGGCACGGTCTTGAACTGGCCCTTTATCGCGCTGTTCCACTGCTTGGCCCGCTCCAGCAACTCGCGCTCGTCCGATTGCATCCGACCCCGCGCCAGCACGCAGCCTAGATCGGCGCCGTGATAGCAGTATTCACCTACGCCATAGACCCGCAGGTAAAACGCCTCATGCTCTTCGCCGAGCGCGTTGATGTTATGGCCTGCGCGCACGAACGAAATCTCGCCGTCGTCATCCATGCTCCAAATCCCCGATCTGGGCGCCTGCGTGATCAGCTCGACCTTGTCTTCGGTCTGCTTGAGGATCAGCTGCGTCCAATAATCGTAATGATTCCAACGACTCTGCACCTCTTCAATGTCGACCTCGTAATCGACATCCATGAATTCCAGCAGATGAAACAGGAACATCGGGCAGCCGCCATAAGTGGACGTGATCAGGTTCGTAGGCGGGGAGGCACCCGAAACACGCGGGTTGATTTCGCCCAGATAAACCTCGTTTGTGTCCGTATCCAGCAGGAAATCCATGCAGAACACGCCCTTGTAGCCCTCGATATACAGCTGATCGCCCAGCTTGCGGGCCATATTGCGCACCTTGTCCGGCACGCCGTCCGGCAGGATCGCCGGGGACACGTCGTTGCCGCACCAACCGCCTTTATAGGGGGTTATTTCCTCGAACCCGGTGATATCGGTCATTACCGGCCCGACCAGCGTGCCGTGACGTGTGGCGCAGCCTTCAATGGTGCCGGGCAAATGGTTCAGGCGCTTCATCACCTTCAACTCTTCGCCAATGATCTTGCTTGAGAATTTGTCCCAGTCTTTCTTGGTCCTGATGAAAAATGTCGTACGCCCACTGTCGCCGTAGGGCGTCTGAACAACCAGATCCTTGCCAAGATTGGAGCCGTTGGCCAGCTTGGTCAATTCGGCATATGTATCGGCCTTGCCCATCACGTTGGGCGCGCTGGCAACGTCGGCCTCGTTGCCGATACGGGTTGTCTCGATCTTGCTGTCCAGCCGGTGCCGCAGCTCGTTTGAGGGCAGCGCAATTTTCAGTCCGATTTCGCGGCAAAGATCCTCGGTCTTTTCGTCGAACATCACAAAAACGGCCAGCCCCGGATCGCGCTGTTTCACACGGTCGCGGAATTCCGGGTGATCCACCAGATAATTGCCGACATCCTCCATCGACTGGAACACCGGTGCACCAAGCTGGGTTGGTTTGAAAACGCGCGGATGCTCGCCGTCGAATACGTCAAAATAATTGACAAATTCCAGCCCGCCGACCCATTGATCCAGACCCATCAGATTGAATGGGGTCGGCATGATGACGTAAATTGGCGTCTTGTTGCGCCGCATATACCGGTAAATTTCCGACAGCCCGTTCAGTTTTTCGCGTGTCGGCTGTGATGTCATCTGATCAGTCTTCGTTTCACGTTTCGACGCCTTTTTCGGCTGTTTTTCTTTTGTAGGTGTCTTGGCCATTTTTGGCTTTCTCCTGTTGGTGCTTGTCCGCTCGTGCAGGCTGTTTGCTTGCGGATCTTGAAGCGTGCTGTTGCTTGTGCCAAGCTTTGATTGAAAACGCAGCTTGGCCGCCGCCACAGAATCCTTGGCCCACCGCCACACTACTTTAAGGCTAGTTGTTTCCAAATGTCCCGTCACTTTGCGATTATTGCGTAAAATCGCCCTGTTGCGATACTTTCCCCGCTCCTGCCGCTCGTTTCTAACATTATCATTGCCGGCAGTATAGACCATGATGTAGGCTCACTCTCCAAGCCCTGTCGAAAGGGGCGCAAAAAGGGGGCGTCGAAACAGATTCGGCGAAAGCCCCAATCAAGGACGCCACGGCGTCCAACCCGGAGGAGATTATATATGAAATTCAGCCTATTCACCCGCCGCGCCGCGCTTGCGGCCGTGTCGGGCGCCCTCGCGCTGACCGCTATCGCACCCGCGGCAAGTGCAGACACCACGCGCCTGCGGTTCCACACCTATTTCGGCACTGAAATCGACCATGTCATCAAGAAATTTCGCGACACCGTCAAAGAACAGTCCGGCGGTGATCTGCGCGTTCAGGTGTTCCACGGCGGCGAGCTGGTCGCCAGCGACCAACTTCTTGAGGCCACGTCCAAGGGTTCTATCGACATCGCGCATGGCGTCGGCAGCTACTGGTCGGGTCAGGTTGATATCGGCAATATCGAGGCCGGTCTTCCCGGCGGCTGGACCAGCATCGAAGAGGCCAAGACGTTTTTCGCCAGCGAGCCTGTCGATGCGATCCTGAACGAGGCCTACGAAGAGGCCGGCGTCGTCTATCTGGGCAAGGGCTGGGGCCATGATTACGACCTGCTGACCAAAGAGCCGGTCACATCGCTCGAAGACCTGAAAAGCCGCAAGATCCGCGCCACGGCGCAAATCGGCAAGGTTCTGGGCAGCCTGGGAATTCAGACCGTTTATCTACCCGCAGGCGAGCTGTATATTGGCCTGTCGACCAACCTTATCGATGGCGCGATCTATGGCGGTCCCGTCGAATACGAGCAGCTGAAGCTGAACGAGACAGCGACACATTACACCCGCCTGAACATGCTGATGCCGGGCTGGACCGATACGTATCTGGCCAATCCCGACACGTGGAATGCCCTGTCGGACGAACATAAAACAATCATGCAGGACGCAATTGCAGCTTATGCGCAGGATCTCAACGACTGGTTGGCCGACGGCAACAAGTCGGTCGAGGAAAAGGGCGGTGTCTTTACCTTTGCAACCCTCCCGGCGGAAGATTCCAAGCAGCTGACGATCGCGGCGCAAGAAGTCTGGCAAGAAGAGGCCGCCCGCTCCGAGCGTAACGACAAGCTGATCGAATTGCTGATTGAAAACGCCAAGGCGCAAGGTCGCCTCTGATGGTCTGGGTGACAAGATATCTTGTCGCTCAGGATGGCCTGTCCGAATTTGTCGGGCGGGCCATTTCCTGGCTGACGCTGGGTATGATCGCCGTTCTGATGATCGAAATCGTCTTCCGGTATTTCCTGGATTCGCCAACGACCTGGGCCCATGAGAGCAGCACCATGCTGTATGGTGCATTTTGTATGCTGGCCGGCTGCTACACTTTGCGTCACCGCGGGCACGTGCGCAGCGAAGTGATCTGGGGCGCGCTGCCCCGCCGCGGTCAGGCGTTTTGCGACGTGATCATCTGGTCTGTCGGGCTGGCGGTCCTCAGCATCTTCTTGAAATTGTCCGTCGCCTTTGCCGCCGAGAGCTGGGCCGTGCTGGAATATTCGAACAAAAGCGTTTGGCAGCCGGCAGTTTACCCGATCAAGACGGTCATTCCCGTCGCCGTCGGGCTGGTCATGCTGCAAAATATCGCCGAATTGGTGCGTGCCATCCTGACGCTGTTCAACGTCGATTATAACGACCCGCGCGAGACCGAATACGAGAGCGATATCGACCCCGAGCTGCTGCCCTCCATGCTGGACGGTGACGTGGCCGAGGCCGTGGACACAGGCGCATCGCGCAAACGCTGACCGGCAGCGCGACGCGCGCCATGGCCGTATCAAGGATACACTGAATGGAAAATCTGGACCCGCTCGCCATTACCGGCATCATGTTCGCGTCAATGCTGGTGCTGATGGCGCTCGGGGCCCCACTGGCATGGGCATTAACCATCTGCGGCATTGGCAGCGCCTATGCAATCTACGGCGACGGCGGCCTCGATCTGCTGGTGTCATCCACATACAGCGCCATGGATAACTTCCTGCTGGTGGCGCTGCCGATGTTCATCTTCATGGGGCTGGTGCTGCAACGCTCGGGCATCACCGACGATCTGTTCGAGATGATTCACAAGCTGATGGGCCGCCTGCCCGGCGGTCTGGGCATCGGCACGGTCATCATCTGCGCGCTGATCGCCGCGATGGCTGGTGTGTCTGGCGCGGCTACTGTCAGCCTTGGCATCATAGCCCTGCCCGCCATGCTGAACCGGGGTTATGACAAGCGGCTGGTCACAGGTACGATCATGGCTGGCGGCGCGCTCGGGTTTCTGATCCCGCCCAGCGTATTGATGATCATCTACGCCTTCCTCAGCCGCGATTCCGTGGGCAAATTATTTGCTGCCGGACTGATGCCGGGCCTGATGCTGGCGACGATTTATATCATCTACATCCTGATCCGCTGCCGCATCAATCCCACCCTCGGCCCCCCTGCCGAAGAGCAATTCACCACGACCGAAAAGCTGAAATCCCTGCGCTTCCTGATCGCACCCGGCCTGCTGATCTTTACGGTGCTGGGCTGCATCATCGGCGGCATCACATCCCCGTCCGAGGCATCAGCCATCGGTGCCTTCGGCGCGCTGCTGATCGCAGCCATTCAACGCCGCCTCAGCTGGGAAACGCTGCGCTATGTGATGCTGTCCACGACCAAGCTGATGGGTATGCTGATGTGGATCACCATCGCCGCCGTCTTCTTCTCCAAGATCTACGTAGGCGTCGGCGCCGGCATGGTCGTGGGAGAGTTGATCGAGGATTACGATCTGTCGCCGAACATCGTTATCATTACGATGCTGATTACGTACTTCATCCTGGGCATGTTTCTGGACGATTTCGCCATCGTGTTCATCACGGTGCCGCTATTTGTGCCCATCGTGCGTGATCTGGGCTTTGACACGACGTGGTTCGCGGTACTGTTCATCCTCAGCATGCAGTCGGCCTATCTGACACCGCCCTTTGGCTACAACCTGTTCTACATGAGATCAGTCGCACCCAAGCATGTCACCATCGGCGATATCTACATGTCCGCGCTGCCGTTTGTCGCGCTACAGATCATCGGGCTGGCGCTGGTATTCATGTTCCCGCAGATCGCGCTCTGGCTGCCGAGCATCATCTTCTAAGACAGCCCCAAGCCCGCCCCGGCGGGCGGCACATCAGCCGCCCGCCGGTATCGCATTATTCGTCTCGCCCCCCCAAAAAAAATCGGTCAATCTGGTGAAGCTCCCAGCGATGCGCGCTCCGCTGTCGGCTCCGCGTGCCTAAGTCTTACGCACATCATCCGCGCATTTTGCCGGTGACGCGGGCATTTATCGACTGCAGGGCGGCACATGCAAAAAGGGCCCCGCGTTGCCACGAGGCCCCTTTTCAGTAGATTTGCAGACGCTTATTCGTCGCGGTTTTCCGGTGTTTCAACCAGACTTTCGTCGCCCTCGTCCATGACCGGAGCAGCAAGGGCGGCGGCCGCTGCGGCTTCCTCCCGGCGCGCTTCGATCACGACGTTGTCGCGGCTGGCTGCGATCTTGCGCATGTCCTGCGTAGCGCCGCCGGTGCCCGCCGGGATCAGGCGGCCCACGATGACGTTTTCCTTGAGGCCCACCAGCTTGTCCCGCTTGCCCTGAACCGATGCTTCGGTCAGCACGCGCGTCGTCTCCTGGAAGGACGCCGCCGAGATGAAGCTGCGGGTTTGCAAGCTCGCCTTGGTGATGCCCAGCAGGATAGGCTCGCCCGTTGCGGGACGAACGCCCTTTTTCAAAGCCTTCTCATTCACGGCGTCAAACTCGGCCTTGTCCACATGCTCGCCCTTCAGCAGCGTGGTCTGGCCGCTGTCCTGGATTTCCCATTTCTGGAGCATCTGGCGCACGATGACTTCGATGTGCTTGTCGTTGATCCGCACACCCTGCAGGCGGTAAACGTCCTGCACTTCGTCGATCATGTAGTCCGCCAGCGCCTCGACACCCATAATGGCAAGGATGTCATGCGGCGCCGGGTTGCCGTCCATGATGTAGTCACCCTTCTGGACAAAATCACCTTCCGCAACCGGGATGTGCTTGCCCTTGGGGACCATGTATTCGACCTTGTGATCCGGATCTTCGGCAGACTCGATCGAGATACGGCGCTTGTTCTTGTAGTCCTTGCCGTAGCGCACATAGCCGTCGATTTCCGCGATGATGGCGTGATCCTTGGGGCGGCGCGCCTCAAAGAGTTCGGCCACACGCGGCAAACCACCGGTGATGTCCTTGGTCTTGGCACCCTCGCGCGGAATACGCGCGACGACGTCGCCCATCTTGACCTCGTCACCCTCGTCAATGCTCAGGATCGCGTCAACCGACATCGCATAGCTGACAGGGTTGCCCGCATCGTTGCGCATCGGCTCGCCGTCTTCGCCGACGATAAAGATCTCTGGCTTCAGCTCGTTGCCCTTGGGGGCCGCACGCCAGTCCATCACGATCTTTTGGGTCATGCCGGTGGCATCATCCGTTTCGTCGCGAAGGGCAACGCCCGTCACGAGGTCAACGAATTTCGCTGTACCGGATTTCTCGGCGATGATCGGCAGGGTGTAGGGATCCCATTCAAACAGCTTGTCGCCGCGACCGACAGTATCGCCCGCCTTGACGTGCAGCTTGGTGCCGTAGCCAACCTTGTGGCTGGCCAGTTCGACATCGCCCTCGCCCAGGATCAGCAGCTTCATGTTCCGGCCCATGACCAGCATATCGCCTGCCGCATTTTCCAGCGTCTGCTCGCCGTCGAACGCAATCTTGCCGGCCTGGCTGGCCTCAAGGAACGATTGCTGACCACCCTGCGCAACGCCGCCGATGTGGAATGTCCGCATCGTCAGCTGCGTGCCCGGCTCACCGATCGACTGCGCGGCAATGATGCCGACAGCCTCGCCCTGGTTCACCATGGTGCCGCGCGCAAGGTCGCGCCCGTAGCACATGGCGCAAACGCCATCTTCAGCCTCGCAGGTCAGCGGGCTACGGATGCGCGCGGTCTGAACTGCCGCCTCCTCGACCACATCAGCGGTGACCTCGTCGATCAGTTGACCTTCTTTGACCAGCACTTCTTCGGTGCCGGGGCGCAAGATGTCTTCGGACGCGACGCGGCCAAGCAGACGCTCGCCGATGGACGAGACGACCTCGCCATCGTTGACGGCCGCTTCGGTGGTGATGGCGCGGGTGGTGCCGCAATCATGCTCGCGCACGATGCAATCCTGCGCCACGTCCACCAGACGGCGGGTCAGATAACCCGAATTCGCCGTTTTCAGGGCGGTGTCGGATAGACCCTTACGCGCGCCATGGGTCGAGTTGAAGTATTCAAGAACGGTCAAACCTTCCTTGAAGTTCGAGATGATCGGCGTTTCGATGATGTCGCCGTTCGGCTTTGCCATCAGGCCGCGCATACCGCCCAGCTGCTTCATCTGGGTGACCGAACCACGGGCGCCCGAGTGGGCCATCATGTAGACCGAATTTGGCTCCGCTTCGACGCCACTCTCGTTCATCTTGCTGGCCGAGATGGTGTTCATCATCGCCTCGGTGACCTGATCGTTACATTTCGACCAGGCATCGACCACCTTGTTATATTTCTCGCCCTGAGTGATCAGGCCGTCCATATACTGCTGCTCAAAGCCTTTGACCTGATCGCGCGTCTCGCCAACAAGGTCCCACTTGTTTTCAGGAACGACCATGTCGTCCTTGCCGAACGAAATGCCTGCCTTGAACGCTTCGCGGAAGCCCATCGTCATGATCTGGTCGCAAAAGATGACCGATTCCTTCTGGCCGCAATAGCGGTAGACGGTGTCGATGACCTGCTGCACTTCCTTCTTGCGCAGAAGACGGTTGACCAAGCTGAATGGCGCTTTGGCGTTCTTGGGCAGAAGCGCGCCCAGCCGCACGCGGCCCGGTGTCGTCTCAAACCGTTCGAACACCTGATTGCCCTCGGCATCAATCTGCGGAATGCGGGCGGTGATGCGCGCGTGCAGATGCACCTCGCCGCTGTCCAGCGCGTGCTGAACCTCGTCGATGGATGAGAACATCATGCCCTCGCCCTTCATACCCGCACGCTCCAGCGTGGTGTAGTACAGGCCCAGGATCATGTCCTGCGACGGCACGATGATCGGCGCGCCGTTGGCAGGCGACAGAACGTTGTTCGTCGACATCATCAAAACGCGGCATTCCAGCTGCGCCTCAAGGCTGAGAGGCACGTGAACGGCCATCTGGTCGCCATCAAAGTCGGCGTTGAAAGCCGAGCAGACCAACGGATGCAGCTGGATCGCCTTGCCTTCGATCAGGATCGGCTCGAACGCCTGAATGCCCAAGCGGTGCAGCGTCGGCGCGCGGTTCAGCATCACAGGATGCTCGCGGATGACCTCGTCGAGGATATCCCAAACCTCGGGACGCTCCTTTTCGACCAGCTTTTTCGCCTGCTTGACAGTAGAGCTGAGCCCCTTGGCCTCAAGGCGGCTGTAGATGAACGGCTTGAACAGCTCCAGCGCCATTTTCTTGGGCAAACCGCACTGGTGCAGTTTCAGTTCCGGTCCCGTCACGATGACGGAGCGGCCCGAGAAGTCGACGCGCTTGCCCAAAAGGTTCTGGCGGAAGCGGCCTTGCTTGCCTTTCAGCATGTCCGACAGCGACTTCAGCGGACGCTTGTTGGCGCCGGTGATGACACGGCCACGGCGGCCGTTGTCAAAGAGGGCGTCAACGGATTCCTGCAACATCCGCTTCTCGTTGCGCACGATGATGTCGGGCGCGCGCAGCTCGATCAGACGCTTGAGACGGTTGTTGCGGTTGATGACCCGGCGGTAAAGGTCGTTCAGGTCAGACGTCGCAAAACGCCCCCCGTCCAGCGGCACCAGCGGGCGCAACTCTGGCGGGATCACCGGAATGACCGTCATCACCATCCACTCAGGCCGGTTGCCGGATTCCAGGAACGACTCGACGACCTTCAGACGCTTGATGATTTTCTTGGGCTTCAACTCGCCAGTAGCCTCCGCCAGATCGGCGCGCAGGTTCTCGGCCTCGGAGTCCAGATCGATCTGGGCCAGCATGTCGCGGATCGCCTCGGCGCCGATATTGGCGGTGAAGGCGTCGATGCCGTAAGCATCCTGCGCGTCCATGAATTCCTCTTCGGTCAGCATCTGGCCGTAGGTGAGGTCCGTCAGGCCCGGCTCGATCACGACGTAGTTCTCGAAATAAAGCACCCGCTCCAGATCGCGCAGCGTCATGTCCAGCATGAGACCGATGCGCGAGGGCAGCGATTTCAGGAACCAGATATGTGCGCAAGGTGCCGCCAGTTCGATATGGCCCATCCGCTCGCGGCGGACCTTTTGCAGCGTAACTTCGACACCGCATTTTTCGCAGACGACGCCGCGATACTTCATGCGCTTGTATTTGCCGCACAGGCACTCGTAATCCTTGATCGGGCCAAAGATACGCGCGCAGAACAGGCCGTCCCGCTCGGGCTTGAACGTGCGATAGTTGATCGTCTCGGGCTTCTTGATCTCGCCGTAGGACCACGACAGGATACGCTCCGGAGACGCCAGTGTGACGCGGATCTCGTCGAAAACCTGCGTCGGCGCGACTGGATTGAACGGGTTGTTTGTCAGTTCCTGGTTCATTTAGTTACCTCGAATTTTGGGTAGGCCGGAAAGGGGAATGCCCCGGTTTTTCGCGAAAAACCGAAGCAAGAAAATTTCTGCGAATTTTCTATTCTTCCCCCTCCGAATCCAGGAGTTCCATGTTGAGGCCCAGACCCCGGACCTCCTTGACCAGCACGTTAAAGCTCTCCGGCACGCCGGCCTCGAAGCTGTCTTCGCCCTTGACGATGCTCTCATAGACCTTGGTACGGCCCGCCACATCGTCCGACTTGACCGTCAGCATCTCCTGCAAGGTGTAGGCGGCGCCGTAGGCTTCCAGCGCCCAGACCTCCATCTCACCAAAGCGCTGACCACCGAACTGCGCCTTACCGCCCAGTGGCTGCTGGGTGACCAGGCTGTAGGGCCCGGTGGAACGCGCGTGGATCTTGTCATCGACAAGGTGATGCAGCTTCAGCAGGTACTTCATGCCCACGGTCACGGGGCGGGCAAACTGCTCGCCCGTGCGGCCGTCAAACAGGATCGACTGGCCCGAAGTGTCAAAGCCTGCACGGCTGAGCGCGTCGTTCACATCGGCCTCTTTCGCGCCGTCAAAGACCGGCGTGGCAATGGGGACACCGTTCGTCACGTTGCCTGCAACCTCGATCAGCTGCGCCTCGTCCATGTCCTTGATGCCTTCTTCAAAGACTTCGTCGCCGTAAGCCAGATGCATCGCCTCGCGCACCGGGGACAGATCGCCATTGCGGCGGTAACCCTGAAGCGCATCGTCGATCTTGATGCCAAAGCCGCGTGCGGCCCAGCCCATATGGGTCTCAAGGATCTGCCCGACGTTCATCCGGCTGGGAACGCCCAGCGGGTTGAGGCAGAAATCGACCGGCGTACCATCGGCGAGGAACGGCATGTCCTCCATCGGCACCACCTTTGAGATGACGCCCTTGTTGCCGTGACGGCCGGCCATCTTGTCACCCGGCTGCAGCTTGCGCTTCACCGCGATGAACACCTTGACCATCTTCATCACGCCCGGCGGCAGGTCGTCGCCGCGGCGCACCTTCTCGACCTTGTCCTCGAACCGCGCATCCAAGGCACGCTTCTGCGCCTCGTACTGCGCGTGCAGCGCTTCCATCACCTGCGCGTCGGCCTCTTCCTTCAGCGCCAGCTGCCACCACTGACCCTTGGTCAGCGTGCTCAGCAGATCCTCGGTGATGTCCGAGTTCGACTTTACGCCCTTGGGACCTTTGACAGCCGTCTTGCCCAGGATCATCGTGCGCAGACGCGCGTAAATGTTGCGATCCAGGATCGCCAGCTCGTCGTCACGGTCACGGGCCAGACGCTCGATCTCGTCACGCTCGATCTGCAGGGCGCGCTCGTCTTTTTCCACGCCGTGGCGATTGAAGACGCGCACTTCGACGACCGTGCCGAAATCGCCCGGCTTGACGCGCAGGGACGTGTCCCGCACGTCGCTGGCCTTTTCGCCAAAGATCGCGCGCAGCAGTTTTTCCTCGGGCGTCATGGGCGACTCGCCCTTGGGGGTGATCTTACCCACAAGGATATCGCCCGGCTCGACGTCGGCGCCGATATAGACGATCCCGGCTTCGTCGAGGTTGCGCAGCGCCTCTTCGCCCACGTTGGGAATGTCGCGGGTGATTTCCTCTGGCCCCAGCTTGGTGTCACGCGCGGCGACCTCAAATTCCTCGATATGGATCGAGGTGAAGACGTCGTCGCGGGAAATCCGCTCGGAGATCAGGATCGAGTCCTCATAGTTGTAGCCATTCCACGGCATGAACGCGACGATGACGTTCCGGCCAACGGCCAGCTCGCCCATGTCGGTCGCGGGGCCGTCGGCGATGACCTCATGCTTGCCGACCGTATCGCCCACCTTGACCAGCGGGCGCTGGTTGATGCAGCTGTTCTGGTTCGACCGCTGGAACTTGCGCAGGCGGTAGATATCGACGCCGGGATCGCCCGGTTCCATATCCTCGGTGGCGCGCACGACGATACGCTGCGCATCGACCTGATCGATGACGCCGGCGCGTTTCGCCATGATCGCGGCGCCGGAATCGCGAGCCACGACGCCCTCGATGCCGGTGCCGACCAGCGGCGCCTCGGCCTTGATCAGCGGCAGGGCCTGACGCATCATGTTCGAGCCCATCAGCGCGCGGTTCGCGTCGTCATTCTCAAGGAACGGGATCAGCGAGGCGGCGACGGAAACCAACTGTTTCGGGCTGACGTCGATCAGATCGACCTGCTCGTTCGGGGCCAGCATGTAGTCGCCGGACTGGCGGGTGCTGACCAGATCGTTCACGAACCGGCCACCCTCATCGAGGTTGGCGTTCGCCTGAGCGATCGTATGGCGCGCTTCCTCGGTCGCGGACATGTATTGCACATCATCCGTCACCTGACCGTCAACGACCTTGCGATAAGGTGTTTCGATGAAGCCGTATTTGTTCACCCGCGCAAAGGTGGCGAGCGAGTTGATCAGACCGATGTTCGGCCCTTCGGGCGTCTCGATCGGGCACATGCGGCCATAATGGGTGGGGTGCACGTCGCGCACCTCGAAGCCGGCACGCTCACGTGTCAGACCGCCCGGCCCAAGCGCCGAGAGGCGGCGCTTGTGCGTTACCTCAGAGAGCGGGTTGGTCTGGTCCATAAACTGCGACAGCTGGGACGAGCCGAAGAATTCGCGCACCGCAGCGGCGGCAGGTTTGGCGTTGATCAGATCCTGCGGCATGACGGTGTCAATCTCGACAGAGCTCATACGCTCCTTGATCGCACGCTCCATCCGCAGCAGGCCGACGCGGTACTGGTTTTCCATCAACTCGCCGACCGAGCGCACCCGGCGGTTGCCGAGGTGGTCGATGTCGTCGATATCGCCTTTGCCGTCGCGCAGCTCCACCAGCGCCTTGATGCAGGCGACGATATCTTCGCGGCGCAGCGTGCGCACGGTGTCTTCGGCATCCAGATCCAGACGCATGTTCATCTTGACCCGGCCAACGGCGGACAGATCATAACGCTCGCTGTCAAAAAACAGCGTGTTGAACAGGTTGGATGCTGCCTCCTCGGTGGGCGGCTCGCCGGGGCGCATGACGCGGTAGATGTCCATCAGCGCGGTCTCGCGGCTCATGTTCTTGTCTGCGGCCATGGTGTTGCGGATGTACGGGCCGACATTGATGTTGTCGATGTCCAGCACTGGAATATCGGTGATGCCCGCATCCAGCAGATCCTGAAGCGTGCCGCCAGTAATATCGCCAGCCTTGTCGTACTCCAATGTCAGTTCATCGCCAGCCTCGACGTAGATCGCGCCGGTTTCTTCATTGATGATATCCTTGGCGGCGAATTTACCGACGATGTGCTCGAACGGGACCAGCAGGTCAGTCACACTGCCTTCGTCGATCAGCTTTTTGACCGCGCGGGGCGTGACTTTCTTGCCGGCCTCGGCCAGGATCTCGCCGGTCTTGGCGTCGACCAGATCGTAGGTTGGCCGGGTGCCGCGCACACGCTCGGGGAAGAACTTCGTAATCCAGCCCTTGCCCTTTTCCAGCTTGAACTGGATGGTGTCGTAATAGGCATCCATGATGGCTTCCTGATCCAGCCCCATGGAATACAGCAGGGTGGTGACAGGTAGTTTACGGCGGCGGTCGATGCGGCAGAACACGATATCCTTGGCGTCGAATTCAAAATCCAGCCACGAGCCGCGATAGGGTATTATACGGCAGGCGAACAGCAGCTTGCCCGAGCTGTGCGTCTTGCCCTTGTCGTGGTCAAAGAACACGCCGGGGCTGCGGTGCATCTGAGAGACGATGACCCGCTCGGTGCCGTTCACCACAAATGTGCCGTTGGGCGTCATCAAGGGCATGTCACCCATGAACACGTCCTGTTCCTTGATATCCTTGACGGATTTGGCGCCGGTATCCTCGTCGATGTCGAACACGATCAGGCGCAGCGTCACTTTCAGCGGCGCGGCATAGGTCATGTCGCGCTGCATGCACTCTTCGACATCGTATTTCGGCTTTTCCAGATCGTAGCTGACAAACTCGATCACGCTGGTCTCGTTGAAATCCGAGATCGGGAACACCGATTGGAATACGCCCTTGATGCCCTCGCCATCGGTTGGCGTGGCCTGCTCGCCGGAGCGCAAGAACAGATCGTAGGAGGATTTTTGAACCTCAATAAGGTTCGGCATTTCGAGAACTTCGCGAATTTTGCCGAAGTATTTGCGCAAACGCTTTTGGCCAAGATAGGATTGAGCCATGTGTCTGGTCACCTTTCAATTTCTCAACGGTCGCGCGTGCTGTCGGGCCCCAGCCGCACGGCCATCAGAGAGAGCGGGAGTGCGATCCATTCATGGCCATCGTCCCAAAGACGGCCTCCCGATCGCACGAACCTCGCCTGAGATAAGCCCCCTGCCCTGCGCCGCAACTGCACATGCCGGTATCGTGACCGGCGCAGCATCTGGCGCATGAGGGCCTGTCCAAGACAGGTTCGGCTGGACCCGGGAATTCCGGATCCAGCCAGATTAGGCGGGGTCAGGCCCGGGACATGTGCCCGGTCCAATTCCCCTGCAATTACTTCAGCTCGACTTCGGCGCCAGCTGCTTCCAGCTTGGCTTTGACGTCGTCTGCTTCTTCCTTGGAGACCTGCTCCTTGACGGCTTTGCCGCCGGCTTCGACCAGATCCTTGGCTTCTTTCAGGCCCAGACCGGTGATTGCGCGGACTTCCTTGATCACGTTGATCTTGGAGGCACCAGCCGACTTCAGGATGACGTCGAATTCGGTCTGCTCTTCGGCAGCCGCGGCGCCCTCTGCGGGGCCGGCCATCATCACTGCGCCGCCTGCGGCGGGCTCGATGCCGTACTCGTCCTTGAGGATGGTTTTCAGTTCTTGTGCTTCGAGCAGCGTCAGACCAACGATCTCTTCTGCCAGTTTTTTCAGATCAGCCATTTTTCCATGCTTTCCGTTTTAGATGTGTTCCAACGACAGGGCGTTATGCCCTTGCCGGAATTTTCAGTTGCGTCAGGCCGCTTCGGCCCGCTCCTCGATCGTGGTAAGGATGCTTGCGATGTTCGAAGCAGGCGCGCCAATGGCACCGGCAATATTCGAAGCAGGTGCGCCGATGCAGCTTGCGATCTGAGCGATAAGCTCGTCGCGCGAAGGCATTTTCGACACGGCTTCGACGCCGGCACGGTCCAGAGCGTTCTCACCCATAGCCCCGCCAAGGATCTGGAACTTGGCGTTCCCCTTGGCGAATTCCTCGGCGACCTTGGCAGCTGCCACGGGGTCCTCGGAATAGGTCAGAACGGTCATGCCCTTCAGGTAGCCTGCAATAGATGCGCAGGGTTTGCCATCAAGGGCGATCTTGGCGAGCTTGTTCTTGGCAACGCGTACGGATGCCTCGGCCGCGCGTGCGCGCGCCCTAAGATCCTGCATTTCCGCAACTGTCAGTCCGGTGTAATGGGCAACCACTACGACGCCAGAGCTTTCGAAGATCTGGCCGAGTTCCTCGACCACTTTCTCTTTCTGGGCTCTATCCACAGTTTCACTCCAATATTCGGGGGAGATTCCCCCGGCTCAGTTCAGCCGGACAAGTGCGTCCGGCATTTGGTCCTGTAAAACGGGGCATCGTCGACGCATCCAGACATGTGGTCTGGCTGATCTAGTCACTCCCGCCTCAGGCAGGTTATTAAGGGCCAAGGCCCACCCACCTTCTTGGACGAAACGTACAAAAGTCACGGAACGCGAATCCCCTGCCATCTGCACCCTGCAGCCCATAGAGGTTTCCCCGCGCCTTGCCAACCCCTGCGGTAGCATCCGGCGCAAATCGCCCCTGAAATACGAAAGAGCGGACCGCAAGGCCCGCTCCCTTATCAGTTGTCAGATCGTGCGATCACTCGACAGCAGCGTCAGCCACGTCGATTGTCACGCCCGGACCCATTGTCGAGGTCAGCGAGATCCGCTTCATATACGCGCCCTTGGCGCCGGTCGGCTTAGCCTTCTGCACGGCGTTGATGAAGGCGCGCACGTTCTCGACCAGCTTCGCCTGATCAAAGGATGCCTTGCCCACACCGGCATGAACCACGCCGGCCTTCTCGGCCTTGAACTGTACCTGGCCGCCCTTGGCGTCCTTGACAGCCTGAGCCACATCCATCGTCACCGTCCCGATTTTTGGGTTCGGCATCAGGTTGCGGGGGCCCAGAACCTTGCCCAGGCGACCCACGACGGGCATCATGTCGGGCGTGGCGATACAGCGGTCAAAGTCGATCTTGCCGCCCTGAACGATCTCCATCAGGTCTTCGGCACCGACGATGTCGGCCCCGGCCGCCTCGGCCTCTTCAGCCTTGGCGCCGCGCGCAAAGACAGCGACGCGGACGGTTTTGCCAGTGCCGTTCGGCAGGCCGACAACACCGCGAACCATCTGATCCGCGTGGCGCGGATCAACGCCCAGGTTCACTGCGATTTCGATGGTTTCGTCGAATTTCGATTTGGCGTTGCCCTTGACCAGAGCGACGGCGTCTTCGACCGTCAGGTTGCTCTTGCCCTCAAAGGCTTCGCGGGCTGCGCGTGCGCGTTTTCCAAGCTTTGCCATCTTACTTCACCTCGATGCCCATGGAGCGTGCGCTGCCAACGATGATCTTCATCGCGGCCTCGACGTCGTTTGCGTTCAGGTCTTTCCACTTGGCTTCAGCGATCTCGCGGACCTGCTTGACCGACACGGAGCCGACTGTGTCACGGCCCGGCGTCTTGCCGCCCGAGGTCAGCTTGGCCGCCTTTTTGAGATAGTAAGCCGCCGGGGGCGTCTTGATATCAATCTCAAAGGACTTGTCCTGATAATAGGTGATCACGGTCGGGCATGGTGCGCCCGGCTCCAGATCCTGCGTCTTGGCGTTGAACGCCTTGCAGAATTCCATGATGTTGATGCCGCGCTGGCCCAGTGCGGGGCCGACGGGCGGGCTGGGGTTGGCCTGCCCGGCTTTCACCTGCAGTTTCATCTTCCCGGCGAGTTTCTTGGCCATGAGGCCTCTCCTTCCATTTCAACAGGCCTTGGGGCGCGCCCCGCAGCCAACTCGGTTGTGTGGTCCGGTCCGGGTGCCGCGGCCCCCGTGCCTCCCACATGGTGCCCAGATTATCCGGGCGACATCGCGCAGTCCTTATTGCTTGGAAACCTGCGTGAATTCCAGTTCGACCGGGGTTTCCCGGCCAAAGATCGACACCGACACCTTGAGGCGCTGCTGCTCTTCGTCGACATTCTCGACCGATCCGTCGAAGCCCTCGAAGGGGCCGTCGTTGACCTTGACCTTTTCGCCGATCTCGAAATGAATCAGGGTGCGCGGGCTGTCCTCGCCTTCCTGAACGCGGCCAAGGATGGCCTGCACTTCGGAATCGCGCATCGGCATCGGGCGGCCCTGCGGGCCAAGAAATCCGGTGACACGGTTGATCGAGTTGATCATGTGATAGCCCTTGTCGGACATCTCCATGCGCACCAGAACATAGCCGGGCATGAACCGCCGCTCGGCTGTTACCTTCTTGCCGCGCCGCACTTCGATCACTTCTTCGGTCGGAACCAGCACCTCGTCGATATCATCTTCGAGGCCATTTTCGACGATCGAGGTTCTGATCTGCTCGGCGATCTTCTTTTCGAAGTTCGAAAGAACGCTCACCGAGTACCACCGCTTTGCCATGCTGAGCCATTCCCTCGTATCACACGGCCCCATTGGCCGAAATTTCCTGTCCTGCCCGGCCTGCCGCGCCCTGAGTGGCGCAGCGCCCCGCCGGACGTCCGCTAAACAAAATCGGCGCGGGGCTCGATTCGCCGCGCGCCATATTGCAGAATTGTGCAGCAGTTACCTGTCATCGCGCGCGTGTTCAAGAGGCAGCATTGACAAACGCGCGCCCCTTGACACGCAATCAGCCGAAAATACTCAGAACTGCCTGAAGCCCGCTGCGAATTCCCAGATCCACCAACGCAAAGAAAACCGCCGTCAATGCCGCCATGATGAACACCATAACGGTGGTCAGCAGCACTTCGCGGCGGGTTGGCCAGACGACCTTGGAGACCTCCGAGCGGACTTGCTGGACGAACTGAAGCGGGTTGGTGCGTGCCATGCGCTGCCTTCTTTGTTGGTTGGGTGGCCCTGCGCGGCGCAGATCCGTTGACGGCGCACATATCCGCCGGGCGCGATGATTTCAAGGGGTCAAGCGCTGCCGACGTGGCGCTTATGCCCGAGCGTCAGCCCTGCCGCATCTCTGCGGCAATCCTGTCAAACGGGTCCGGACGACCCTCATCCAGGTCCTCCAGCAGCGCCTCACGGCTGAAGTCCGGCATATACAGGCCCGTCGTCCACCGCTCGGGCAGCCGATCCAACACTGCGTCCATGCCAATTGCCAACCGATCAATACGGGCGCGAAACCGCTCTGCCCGGTCCCGATTGCGCGCATATCGACGATGATAGACACGCGTCAAAGCGGCCGCCACACGGTCGCTGCCCATCGCCACCACCAAAACCGCCATCGACAAGAGCGCCAGCGGCATCAGCCACGGCGCCAGCGCGAAAATGGCCAGCACTGAGGCAAAAAGTAATACCCGCAAAGGCAATTTTCTTAGCTTTTCCAGTACCGTCGGCGCCCTGCCGGCCAAATCCTCTATGGTCACCGGGGCGGGCGTTCCAGATGCAAAACGAGCGGAAACACTGCTCAGACGCGCCGCTGCCGCGCTCTCTTGCTCGGCCGCGCGCCGGGCATTGCGCCCGGCAAGCCCGGTCAGGTCATCTTGGTGCGCAATCACAGGCAACGCTGCGCGCGCCTCAAGCTGGCGGCTTTCGGCCAATGTTCTGGCAATCACGGTATCGACTTCTGCGTCGCTCACCTTGGACGGCGGCGACTGTAGCGGCGTCAGCCGCATCCCGGGACGCAACGCACGCAGATGAATCTGCGCTACTTCATCTTCTGTATATGTCATTGCAACGTTACCCCTAACTCCGCGCCCCCACGCGAATCCGGCAGCGCGCTAAGGCGGGCCGAATGGGAGCATCATACGGCAAGTTTGCGGCAAGAATATGGCAAGCATGTCCACTTTGCGTCACACAGCGGGAATTGTGGTGACGATATGGCTGACCGCCCCCCGCCTCGAAACAGATGAGGGCAGCCAGACGGCGTCATCAAACAAATCAGAAGATGTCGGCCACAAATGACCGCTCTGGCAAAAAATTCTGAAATCCGGAGAAATTGGCAGGGGCACCAGGGCTCGAACCCGGGACCTACGGTTTTGGAGACCGTCGCTCTACCAGCTGAGCTATACCCCTACAATGTGCGACCGATTACGCGACCTTGCCCGGGGAATCAAGCCATCAATCGCACCGATATTCGTCAACTCAGCTTTTTGCGCGCACCGGCCCGGGTGCAGGTTTCCCCGCAGGCTGGGCGGCCGCCGCAGCGGCAGGTTTCACAGTCTTTCGGGCGTTTGCCTTGTCCGCATCGGTCCCGCCGAACCAATCGTTCTGGTATTTCTCGCGCATCAGCCAATTCTGGATCAGCTTGGCCGCATTGCGCGACAGGTTTGTCATCTGCTCCTGCTTGGACTGCGTCAGCCCCGAACCCAACCATGTCTCCCCCGACAACGATTCTATAACCGTGACCTGCTCGGGCTTTTCGTTCAGCTTCTTGCCCGCTGCGTCATCCCAGACAGTGACATTCAGGATCAGCGCCGATTTCGGAGAGCCCACAATCGGCACGCCCGGCACAGCCAGCACATAACCTTCAATCGACACACCGATATGATACAGCTTGTCGCCGTCGTAGCGGCTGAATCGTTCGTCCACCGCCTTGGTCATCGCGGCGATCCATTCGGCGTCCGACGCATCCCGAGAGGCAGGTCCTTTGGTGATATTGGGCGCGACAACCACGTTATGGGCCAATTTGAAATCACCCAGAGGCGTCGGTGCATTGTCCAGATCATTTGGATTGGTGCAGGCCGCCAGGGTGGCCAGCAGGACGAAAATGGCGATAAGACGATGCATCGTTGATCCTTGGCAGACAGGAATTTGTTAGCGAACCCCGCCGCGATAGCGCACCCACGCGCTTTTCGCAACGAAATGCAGGGGCTGTCGTTTGCCGGGGCGCTTATCGCCCCCTATATGATGGCTTATGACGTCACAGACACCTCCCTCGCCCGCCCTGCCCGTACGCGTGCCGCTGGTTACGCAGCCGATGGGCATATTTGCCAGCCTGAATGCGGCCCGGCGCAATGTGCTGAGCATCATCCCCGATATTGCCACGCGTCAGCCGATGGTATCTGGGCGCACCGGCAAACGCTGGCACATGGTTATGGACCCCGGCGCGCTGCGCCGCGTGCTGCTGGAGAATGAGAGCAATTATCCCAAATCGTTGGTCACGAAAAACCTGCTGCGCCCCGCCATCGGCGAAAGCATGTTCATCGCCGAGGGCGCGCATTGGCGCTGGCAACGGCGCGCGGCGGCGCCGGTATTTTCCCACCGCAATGTGATGAACCTCGCGCCGATCATGACGGCGGCGGCAGAGCGCAGCGCCGAGCGCATTGCAGCAGCTGGCCCGCGCGCCGTGGACGTGGCCGAGGATATGGTGCGCACCACCTTCGATGTGATCGGCGAGGTGACGTTTTCCGGCGATGGCAGTTTTGATTCGGACGCGGTGCATGGCGCGATTGATGCCTATATCGCCGAGGCGGGAAAAATCTCGCTGTTTGATATTTTGGGGCTGCCGGACTGGGTGCCGCGCCCCGGACGAATGATATCGGGCGCCGCGATGAAGCAGATGAAATCTGTCGCTGATGACGCGGTCGAGGCGCGCCGCCAGCGCGGACCAAAGGACGTTCCGGACCTGCTGGACCTGTTGCTGGACGGCGAAGACCCCGAGACAAAGCGCCGGATGAATACGGCTGAACTACGCGATAATCTGCTGACTTTTATCGTCGCGGGCCATGAGACCACGGCGCTGACGCTGGCATGGTCGCTCTATCTTTGTGCCTTCGATTCCCGCGTTCAGGACAAGGCGCGCGCCGAAATACGTGCCGTCTGCGGCGACCGTGCCGCGACCGGCGACGATGTGGCAAGCCTGCCCTATATCCGCCAGATTGCCGACGAGGCGCTGCGGCTCTATCCGCCTGCCGCGATGGTGTCGCGCAGCGCGCTGGCGGACGACACGCTATGCGGCCGGCAAATCCGCCGGGGCGATACGGTGATCGTGCCGATTTATGCCCTGCACCGACACTATCAGCTGTGGGATGATCCCGATGCGTTTCGTCCCGAGCGGTTCGAAAACCGAAAGGACATGCAGCGCTATGCTTACCTGCCCTTTGGTGACGGTCCACGCATCTGCATCGGTGCCAGCTTTGCGCTTCAGGAGGTGGTCATCATCCTTGCCACGCTGTTGGGACAATTCCGCTTCGCACCGGTCGAGGGGCGCGATCCCGATCCGGTGATGATCCTGACCCTGCGTCCCGAAGGCGGTGTCTGGCTGACGGCCGAGCCGCTCTAGCAGCCGCTCCAGCGATGGAGCGCAAAGGCGCGCACCGGCCGGGGATCGCGCCGCAAGGCCCATTGAACACCGCTCACCCTGCCTATCTAGTGGAACGCAATCAACTATGGAGATAACGCACATGACCATTCGAATCATCACCCGTACGGCATTGTCCGCCGTCCTTGCGCTGAGCGCACTGACCACCGGCGCGATGGCCGCCTCCACCGCGGACGAACTGCGCGCGGCGCTTGTTGGTAACACCTTCAGCGGTGATATGGGCGGCGGCGGCTATGCCAGCTATTTCGCCGAAGACGGCACCTACGATGATGCGGCAGGCGGCGGCACCTACGAGATCACAGATGAAGGTGTATGTTACCCCGGCACCGATTTTGGCTGCTACGAAGCGCAGATTGATGGCGATCAGTTGGAGTGGTTTCAGAACGGCGAAAGCGCTGGCACTGGCATGATCAAGCAGGGTAACACGCTGGAGTGATGGCGCACCGGCGAACCAGATGGAGAAGGACCCGGCGGGGCCCTTCGTTGCGCATTGATCGTCAGGCCCTGCTCAGACGGCTCTATCCGCTTTTCAGCTTGAGTTGAATCAGCGTAGCAACTTGGGCCAAAGTGCTTTTTTACGCAGGATGAGAAGCTTAGGCGAAGATCTTTATCCAGTCCGTCCCGAAGATCTCTGTCAGGCTGCCTGTGTGTCGACCTTATCTCGTCGACCGACGGCCATTTGTGCGGCAACTATCATGCAAGCTCGGCGGATCAACCAGATCAGTTGACGCAAGATGATCCTCAGGTGCCTCCGGATCATACGAAAATTGTGGCCACAGCCGCAAAGCGCGGCGAATAGGGCATCGCCGCCGGTTCCTTTCAGCGTGCTTCGTGTCAGTCGACAGTTATTCTTCATGTGCCCGATCATTGGCTCGATGGCGCTGCGTCGTTGTAGAAGGCTGGCGATGGTTCTGGTGACGCCGCGCCGGGCACCGCTCATGAAGACCTTCACATTATCGACGTCACGGCCACGATATCCCGGTCCACGAAGTCGGGCCGCTGGTCAGTGAGGATCTCGGCGCTCCAGCCAGCGTGTGGCCGTCGTAGGGGTTACCTGAAAGCGACCGCATGCTGGATCCGCCCCGGTTGATTGTGGCAACGCTGACTTTGGTTCCGAACCCGTCGCGCTTGTGCGCCTTGCCCTCCGAGATGAATTCGACCGCCGCCTCATGCGGGCATGGGCGTAACGGTCGACCTGACCGGCCAGCCGAGGCCCGAGGTCGTTGTAGGTTTGTCGCAGGCCGAGCCCCGGCTCGCAGGCGCGTCAAAGTCGCCGGGCGACCGAAGCGGGACGGAGAGAACCAGATCCATTCCCCCTCGCAGACATCCCAGTCAATCACGGCTGCGAGCTTCATCAATTCGTGGCGCATGTCGATCATGTCGACCAACCAGGCGCGCAGGTGGTCGTCTTGGACTGCGGGTGGATTTTTGGGCTTCATACTCCGGCTCGAAATTGCAGAGTATCTGCCCGGATAATACGTCAGCCTGCGATCCCCACCTAACCAAAACCCTCCGTTTTCAAATAAATTCAAGCAGGTGCGAGTTGTTCAGGATGGACTATCCAGTGAACTTGTTGTCCCGCGGGAAGCCGCGCGGCGCCATGCGACCCGATCCGGCACGTTTGCCAATCCAATCGTCTAGCTGCGTCTCCGTTCGCGTGCGCCCGGCGGGGTCAAGCCATGTCAGACCGGCCTCCATGCTGAAAGTCGTCGCATCGCTCAGCCCGCCATCCTTATACTTTTGCAACCTTACGCCCTTGCCTCTCCCCATTTCGGGCAACTCGGACAGGGCAAAAACCAACACTTTACGATTTTCGCCGACAACAGCTACGTGATCGCCGCCCACCGGTCGACACACGAGGGCGCGGGTCGGTGTACGCACATTCAGCACCTGTTTGCCGCCACGCGTCTGGGCCAGAACCTCGTCTTCGGGCACGACGAAACCGTCACCGGCGCTGGATGCGACCAGCAGCTTGCGGCCTGGCTGGTGAATCAGGATATCGACGATCTCAGCCTCGTTGGGCAGATCGACCATCAGGCGCAAAGGCTCGCCCATGCCGCGCCCGCCGGGCAGGTTTGATGCCGGGATCGTGTAGAAGCGGCCATTGCCTGCGAAGACCAGCAGACGGTCAGTCGTCTCGGCGTGAAACAGGAACCTCGGACCGTCGCCATCCTTGAATTTCAGCTCGCGGGTCAGGTCGATATGGCCGGTCAGCGCGCGAATCCAGCCCATCTGACTGCACACCACCGTGATCGGCTCGCGGTCGATCATCGCCTCCAGCGGCACCTCCTCGACCTCGCCCGCGACGGCAAACTGCGTGCGGCGAGCGCCACCGGCGGAGGATTTGCCGAACAGCTTTTTAACGTCGCGCAATTGGTCGGCCACTGAATTCCACTGTAGCTCGGGATGCTCTAGCAGATCCTCCAGCGCGGCGCGCTCCTCCATCAGGGCGCTCTGCTCTTTGAGCAGCTCAATCTCCTCAAGGCGCCGCAAGCTGCGCAGGCGCATGTTCAGGATGGATTCGGCCTGAAGATCAGTGAGTCCGTCCTCGCCACCCTCGGCGGGCGACACATAGTCGGATTCGTCCGTGGCGCGGACAAAATCACGGCCCCAATCCTCGCGCATCAGCGCGGCTTTGGGCGCGTCATCGTAGCGGATGATGTCGATCACCCGGTCAAGGTTCAGGAAGGCGACAATCAGCCCTTCGAGGATCTCCAGCCGGTGGTCGATCTTCTCCATCCGGTAGACGGACCTGCGCTGCAAAATCTCGCGACGGAAATCGAGAAAGGCGCGCAGCACCTCCTTCATCGAGCAGACTTTTGGTGTAACTCCGTCAATCAAGACGTTCATATTCAACGAGAATCGCACTTCGAGGTCGGAATTGCGATACATCATGTTCATCAGAAGTTCGGGCGCGACATTCTTGCTGCGCGGCTCCAGAACCAGACGGATATCTTCGGCGCTCTCATCCCGGACGTCGCCCAAAATCGGGATTTTCTTCAACTGGATGATCTCGGCGATCTTTTCGATCAGGCGGGATTTCTGCACCTGATAGGGGATCTCGGTCACAACAATCTGCCACTGGCCGCGGCCCAGATCCTCGACCTCCCATTTGCAGCGCAGGCGAAACGATCCGCGCCCGGTGCGGTAGGCTTGCGCGATATTTTCGGGCGGTTCGACGATGACGCCGCCCGTGGGGAAATCAGGGCCGGGCACATATTTCAGCAGCGTGTCGTCCTGCGCGTCCGGCGTCTTGATCAGATGCAGGCAGGCGTCGATCAGTTCGGCAATGTTATGGGGCGGGATGTTGGTCGCCATGCCCACCGCGATGCCGCTGGACCCGTTGGCCAGCAGGTTCGGAAAACTGGCGGGCAGCACCACCGGCTCGGTCAGGGTGCCGTCATAATTCTCGCGAAAATCGACGGCGTTTTCATCCAGCCCTTGCAGCAGCGCCTCGGCGGCGGCGGTCATCCGCGCTTCGGTATAGCGGGCGGCAGCGGGGTTATCGCCGTCGATATTGCCGAAATTGCCCTGCCCGTCGACCAGCGGATAACGCACCGCGAAATCCTGCGCGAGGCGGGCCATGGCATCATAGATCGCCGCGTCGCCATGCGGGTGATAGTTACCCATCACGTCGCCGCTGATCTTGGCCGATTTTCTGAAGCCTCCAGTGGAACTCAGACGCAGTTCGCGCATTGCATAAAGGATGCGCCTGTGAACGGGCTTTAACCCGTCGCGCGCATCAGGCAAGGCGCGGTGCATGATCGTGCTGAGCGCATAGGTCAGATAGCGGTCGCCAATGGCGCGGCGCAGCGTTTCGGGAATCGCCTCGGGGGTGTCGCCGGGGGCGCCGGGGGTTTTGGTCTTGTCGCTCATGTCTGGCGTCATAGCTGTGGCGTCAATGCTCGTAAAGCGTTTGCCTGCATGCGCCATGCGGTTTGTCGTTAAGATACGCGGCGAATCGTGTTAACTTCTTGATCTGCCCGGGGTCTGCCAGCTCCAATGGGTAACTGTGGTGGGGGATTGCACAGATGTGGCGTTTCATTTTGATCAGCTTTGGTGTTCTGGGCTTTGCGTTTTATGAGGCCAGCGGCGGAGCAGACTATACCCCTGCCCCCGGCTCGCTTCAGGTCGCTATGCGGGACACACCCTTGTTCGCCGCACCACTCAAACCCGCGCCAGCGGAAGACGACAGCACTCAGGTGGCCGAGACGGAACTGCCGACTGTTCAGGTGCCAAAATCAAAGCGCATCAAGACCCATAGCAGCGGCATCGATTTGAAAAACGCCGCAAATCGAAGCGAGACGCACTATGTCGGCCTATCGGGAATCGGAAATGATGAACAGGGCGGCTTTGAGATTTCGCTCGCGTCGGCAGCCACGCCTCTGAACGGAGGCAATGCGATGGGTCAGCGTCCGGTTGAAACCGTCGGCACGTTCAGTGCGGAGACACTGGTTCAGGAAGTAAATCGGATGCCAATTGAACAAGCGCTGATTGCGCCGCAACAGCCCGCCGACATCCGCAGCATCGCGGGCAGCAATGCCAATATGCGCAGCGGTCCCGGCACGGATTACGCCGCACTGGACCAGCTGACGCAGGGCACTCAGGTCGAGGTGCTGGACAGGCGCGGCGCCTGGGTCGAGTTGCGCAATATGCAGACCGGCCAAACCGGGTGGATGGCCGACTGGCTGATCACCGCCACAAACTGAGGCACTCCGATTTGACACCTAGTAATGGCGGCTTTGGCCGCGCGATCCTGATCACCGGATGTTCTTCGGGGATTGGATACGATGCGGCTCACGGGATGGCGGCACGCGGATGGCGTGTCTTTGCGTCCTGCCGTAAATCCGCCGATTGCGCGCGATTGGAGGAAGAAGGGTTCGACAGCCCATTGATTGATTACGCCGATGCAGCCAGTATTCAGAGCGGGCTGGCCGAAGTGCTTGATGCCACGGGCGGCACTTTAGACGCGCTGTTCAACAACGGTGCACACGCCTGCCCCGGGCTCGTCGAAGATATCCCGACCGGCGCTCTGCGCGAAATTTTCGAAGCGAACCTGTTCGGCTGGCACGACCTGACGCGCCAGGTAATTCCTGTCATGCGCGCTCAGGGGCATGGACGAATTGTGCAATGCTCGTCGGTCCTCGGGCTGGTGACGCTGCCTTGGCGCGGCGCCTATAATGCCACAAAATATGCTGTTGAGGGCCTGACCGATACAATGCGGATCGAACTGCGCGGCACCGGCATTCATGTCTGCCTGATCGAGCCGGGGCCGGTAACATCGCGCATCCGCCACAACTCGATCCCACATTTCGAACGCTGGATCGACTGGGAAAATTCTGCGCGCGCCGAGGATTATCGCGCCGGTCTGCAAAAACGTCTTTATGCCGTATCCGGTCCTGACAAGTTCGAATTGCCAGCCTCTGCCGTTACCGCCAAACTGGTGCACGCGGTCGAGACCCCGCGGCCTCGCGCGCGTTACTATGTCACGCTTCCGACTCATGCGATGGGCGTTGCACGGCGCCTGCTGCCAACCCGTGCGCTCGACTGGATTCTGTCGCGCGCGTGATGCCTGCACTTAACCTGCGCCGTTTTTTCGTTTCGCTTTCACCGGCAAGAGGTCTACATCGGCACCCAGAGCCATTCTGGAGATCCGCATGCTGAAAGATCCGCTATTCCTGCTCGTCGCCGCGGCGTGCCTTGCCGTTGCCATCATCCTGGCCATGGGCATCAGCACTTTCGGCAAGCCCGGCGTCGAAAACGCCAAGCGCGCCAATAAATTCATGCGCTGGCGTATCATCGCGCAGTTCGTGGCAGTCGCACTGATTCTGGCTTTCGTTACGATCCGCAACCAATTCGGAGGGCAATGACAATGGTCGTTCTCAACAAGATTTACACACGCACCGGCGATGCCGGCACCACCGCTCTTGGCGATGGCAGCCGCGCCGCCAAGCATTCTGCGCGCGTTGCCTCCTACGGTAATGTCGATGAGCTGAATTCGACCTTGGGCATGGCACGGCTTTACGCAACCGCAGAAACGGACGAGGCGCTGGCGCGGATTCAGAACGATTTGTTCGATGTAGGCGCCGATCTGTGCCGCCCAGATATGGAAAAGGACGCCGAGGCCGAATATACCCCGTTGCGCGTTATCGCCAGCCAGGTCGACCGGCTTGAGGCCGAGATCGACGCAATGACCAAGGTGCTGGAGCCGCTGCGCAGCTTTATTTTGCCCGGCGGCACCGAGCTCGCCGCCCACCTGCATCTGTGCCGCACCGTCTGCCGCCGCGCGGAACGCGGCGCGACCGAACTGGCACAGATAGAAGCCGTCAATCCCGACGCGATCAAATATCTGAACCGCCTCAGCGACTGGTTTTTCGTTGCGGGGCGTATGGCCAATAATGGCGGCAAGGATGATGTTCTATGGGTTCCGGGCGCGAACCGCTGATATTGCCCCCCGGAGACGCGCGGCGCTACGGCCCGATTTTACCGCAAGGTATCGACTAGCCGCGCCGATCAAACCCATGCGCCGCCGCCGAGCCATGATGTGACGATTTTGCGCTGTTTTCCGTTTGATCGTTTCTATATCAACGCCCAAGGAAGCGTTTCTGAAGAGTCGCGCCGCGACTTTTCGTCAATCTGAGGAGATTATGCCAATGAAGGTGCTCGTGCCCGTCAAGCGCGTGATTGACTACAACGTGAAGGTTCGCGTCAAAGCGGACGGTAGCGGTGTCGATCTTGCCAACGTCAAAATGTCGATGAACCCGTTCGACGAAATCGCCGTCGAACAGGCGATCCGCCTGAAAGAGGCCGGCAAGGCCGACGAGGTCATCGCGGTCTCCATCGGCGTCAAGCAGGCGCAGGAAACGCTGCGCACCGCGCTCGCCATGGGCGCCGACCGCGCAATTCTGGTCGTCGCGTCCGAGGACGTGAACACCGATATCGAGCCGCTGGCCGTCGCCAAAATTCTGAAGGCGATCGTGGATGAGGAGCAGCCCGGTCTGGTCCTCGCGGGCAAGCAGGCGATCGACAATGACATGAACGCCACCGGCCAGATGCTGTCGGCGCTGCTGGGCTGGTCGCAGGGCACATTCGCCTCCGATCTAGATATCGACGGCGATCATGCGCTGGTCACCCGCGAGGTTGATGGCGGACTTCAGACGATCAAGGTCAAGATGCCCAGCATTGTCACCGTCGATCTGCGCCTGAACGAGCCGCGTTATGCGTCCCTGCCGAACATCATGAAGGCCAAGAAAAAGCCGCTGGATGAAAAAACCGCCGCCGATTACGGCGTCGATGTCACGCCTCGCCTGACGGTCATGGGCACCGCCGAACCCGAGGCGCGCAAGGCGGGCGAGATTGTCGGCTCGGTCGACGAACTGGTCGCGAAACTCAAAGAAGCGGGGGCTGTATAATGGCTGTTCTTCTCCTGGCCGAAGTCACAAACGGCGATCTCAACGTTGACGCGACCTCCAAGGCTGTCACGGCCGCTGCCAAACTGGGCGACGTCACGGCACTGTGCTGTGGCGCGTCTGCCGCCGTTGCCGGTGAGGCCGCGTCGAAGATCAAGGGTATTTCGAAGGTGCTTGTCGCCGAAGATGCCTCATTGGGCCACCGCCTTGCGGAGCCGACGGCGGCGCTGATCGTGTCCCTTGCGGGCGATTACGAACATATCGTCGCACCGGCCACGACCGACGCGAAAAACGTGCTGCCGCGCGTCGCCGCGCTGCTGGACGTCATGGTCATATCCGACGTTTCGGGCGTCATCGATGGCGACACGTTCGAGCGTCCGATCTATGCGGGCAACGCCATCCAGACGGTAAAATCGACCGACGCGAAAAAGGTCGTCAGCATCCGTACATCCACCTTCGACGCCGCCCCCGATGGTGGTTCGGCCTCGGTGGAAACAATCTCGGCCGCCGAAAACCCCGGCCTCAGTGAGTGGGTTGAGGATAAAGTCGCAGCCTCTGACCGGCCCGACCTGACATCGGCTGGCGTGGTTGTATCCGGCGGTCGCGGTGTCGGCAGCAAGGACGATTTCGCCATGATCGAGGACCTGGCCGACGCTCTTGGCGCCGCTGTTGGCGCATCGCGTGCAGCAGTGGATTCGGGCTATGCACCAAACGACTGGCAGGTTGGCCAGACCGGCAAAGTGGTCGCGCCCGCGCTTTATGTCGCCGTCGGAATCTCCGGCGCGATTCAGCATCTTGCCGGCATGAAGGACAGCAAGGTCATCGTCGCGATCAACAAAGACGAAGAGGCGCCAATTTTCCAGGTTGCTGACTACGGCCTGGTCGCTGACCTGTTCGACGCCGTGCCGGAACTCACCAAGAAGTTGAGTTGACACATAGCTGCCACGATATCAGATTAAGGCCCGCCATAGATTGGCGGGCCTTCTTTGTTTGCGGACTATGCCGGTCCAAAACTGTGGATCAGCGGCACCAGTCGCTGCGCCACTTCCTCGTGGGCGTGTGGTCCTGGCAGTTCGGCGGCGATGATGGCTTCAAAATCCGAGTGAACCATGCCTGCGAGGCCTGCTGACCGAGCCTCTTGGCTAAGCGTTGCATCAACGATTTGGGTGGCATGCCCACTCACAGCCTCTAACATCGTGCGCGTTACGAATGCCGGATCGGCAGAAATCTCGGGGTCGGTCGCATGCTCGGGCGGCGTCTGCGCCGATATCCAAAGCAGTATAACCGGGGAGCCGATCTTGCGCAGGAGCAACCTCATGCGCGACATCCACGCAGACTGCAATTCGTCGCGCAGTACCGCAAACCGCTCTGGCGAGATGTCATTGAGATGGCGCAGCAAATGCCGAACAAAGTGAAATTCGGTGAAATCAACATCTTTGTAGATTGCCCGCAACAACGGCGAAGCATCCACAAATCGATCATTGCGACGCGGATGCACCGAATAGTACCGGTTTGACAGACTTTGCGCCCCCGGCACCTGAAGCACAGTCACTGCCGCAGCGGACGCGACGCGCAATAAATGCTCGTCGTTTGCCAACACATCAAGACCCGCATTCGGCCAGCCCAAATTAATACAGCTCATGCCTGTTTGAGCCTCCACCAAAGCCGGAAATGGCTTTTCTATAAATTTTCCATATGTCTCGGTGCCGCCAAGAAACGCGGCATAGTGCCCTTCCGTGCTGCGCTTCGGCCCTCGAAACAGCAGCTTTGAAGCGCCATATTGGCATGGTCTGTAATCGAGGGGCTGCGCCCCCTGCTTTTCATAAGCCATAATTCCCACCATTCAGTTCACCCGAGGATGAGAATCACCGCAATGCCTTTAGAAATTGCTAAAAGGTGAATTCACCACAAACTTTAGAAGCTCCGCTCGGGCCACCACCCCTTGCGGCCCCTATGCGCTGGGGCCTATTGTGCATGAAACGATAAGATGGGGCAGCCACATGGACATCCAGACAATCGGCATCGTCGGCGCAGGCCAGATGGGCAACGGCATCGCGCATGTGATGGCGCTGGCAGGCTATCAGGTGCTGCTGACAGACGTCAGTCAGGACGCGATGGACAGCGCAATGCAGATCATGCGCCGCAACCTTGACCGGCAAGTCAGCCGCGACAAGATCAGCCAGAGTGACATGGACAGCGCGCTGGAGCGGATAGCCACAACTTTAAAACTGACCGATCTCGGCCAGTCCGACTTGGTCATTGAAGCCGCGACAGAGCGCGAGACAGTCAAGCAGGCGATATTTGAGGACCTGCTGCCGCACCTGAAACCGGATACCATCCTGACGTCGAACACCTCGTCCATCTCGATCACTCGCCTTGCCAGCCGCACCGATCGGCCCGAAAAATTCATGGGGTTTCACTTCATGAATCCGGTGCCGGTGATGAGTTTGGTCGAGCTGATCCGAGGCATTGCCACCGACAAGGCAACCTATGATGCATGCCTGAAGGTCGTTGAAAACCTTGGCAAGACAGCCGCATCTGCCGAAGATTTCCCCGGCTTTATCGTCAACCGCATTCTGATGCCCATGATCAACGAGGCGGTCTATACGCTCTATGAGGGCGTCGGTAATGTCCGGTCGATCGACCAGTCGATGAAGCTGGGCGCGAACCATCCGATGGGGCCGCTGGAACTGGCCGATTTCATCGGATTGGACACCTGCCTTGCGATTATGAACGTGCTGCATGACGGACTGGCCGATACCAAATATCGTCCCTGCCCGCTACTGACTAAATATGTCGAGGCTGGCTGGCTTGGCCGTAAAACCGGCCGCGGTTTCTACGACTATCGCGGCGACGAGCCTGTTCCCACTCGCTGAGACGGCGCGTAGATCAAACGTAGAATTGAGTATTTTTCTCCAAGATGAAGCAGGGTGTTAACCCGGCATTAAGGTCAATCGTGCCTGATGGCACGGCGGTACAGGCTGGAGAGCCGATGACCGCCCAAGGTGAAGCCCCGCCACCCTTTCCGCCTAGCGAGTGTCGGGGGCGGGGTGGACCTGCACCTTCATCTTGGCAAAAATACTCTTATCGTCCATCGCAGCATACACCCCGTTTTCAGTCTTTATCCTCCATGCCGAAGCCGAGGTGCTTGGCCACGGTAAAGATGTCTTTGTCGCCACGCCCGCACATATTCATGATAATGACGTGGTCTTCAGGCAGATCCGGCGCAATTTTCATCACATGGGCCAGCGCGTGACTGGGCTCTAGCGCGGGGATAATCCCCTCTAGCGCGCAGCTCAGCTGGAACGCTTCCAGTGCTTCCTTGTCGGTGATGGCGACATATTGCGCGCGCCCGATGTCGTGCAGCCAGCTATGTTCGGGACCGATACCCGGATAGTCCAGGCCCGCAGAAATCGAATAGCCTTCAAGGATCTGACCGTCGTCATCCTGAAGCAGATAGGTGCGGTTGCCGTGCAGCACGCCAGGGCGCCCGCCGGTCAGGGACGCGCAATGCTCCATCTTCAGGTTGACGCCCTTGCCGCCGGCCTCGACGCCGATGATGCTCACATCTTTGTCATCCAAGAACGGGTAGAACAGGCCCATCGCGTTCGAGCCGCCGCCGATGGCAGCGATCAGCGTGTCGGGCAGGCGCCCCTCGGCGGCCAGGATCTGCTCCTTGGCTTCCTTGCCGATGATGCTCTGAAAATCGCGGACCATCGCGGGGTAAGGGTGCGGCCCCGCCACTGTGCCTATGCAGTAAAACGTGTCGCGCACATTCGTCACCCAGTCGCGCAGCGCGTCGTTCATAGCGTCCTTCAACGTTCCGCGCCCCGAGGTGACAGGGATCACTTCGGCACCCAGCAGACGCATGCGGAAGACGTTCGGCTTCTGGCGCTCGACATCGTGCGCGCCCATATAGACCACGCATTTCAGGCCGAATTTCGCACAGACAGTCGCTGTGGCGACACCGTGCTGTCCGGCGCCGGTTTCGGCGATAATGCGCGTCTTGCCCATGCGGCGGGCAAGGATGATCTGGCCCAGCACGTTGTTGATCTTATGCGCGCCGGTATGGTTCAGCTCGTCACGCTTGAGGTAGATCTTGGCGCCGCCCAGATGCTGCGTCAGCCGCTCGGCAAAATAAAGCGGGCTGGGGCGGCCAACATAATTCGTCCACAGATCCTGCATTTCCGCCCAGAAGCTGTCGTCGGTCTTGGCGTGCTCATACTGCTCTTCCAGCTCCAGAATCAGCGGCATCAGGGTTTCTGACACAAACCGCCCGCCGAAATCGCCGAAACGGCCCTTTTCATCTGGGCCTGTCATGAATGAGTTGAATAGATCGTTCATATCGCTGGCCTCTCCCGTGATGCGCTGCCTCTGGTGAATATGGGACGGCGCAAAAGTTTTCCAGCGAAAAGGGCGGTATGCTAATGTTGAGCGGCCTGCACAAAGGCGCGCATCAGCGCTGCATCTTTGATGCCCGGAGCGCTTTCGATTCCCGAACTGACGTCAAGCTGGGTCGCGCCCGTGCGTCGCACCGCCTCGGCGACATTGCCGGCCGTCAAGCCCCCTGCCAACATCCATGGCAGTGCCCAGTCGCGCCCGGCGATCAGCGACCAGTCAAACGCCAGCGCATTGCCGCCCGGCAACGGCGCGCCCTTGGGCGGTTTGGCGTCAATCAGCAATTGATCCGCTACCGGCGCATAGCTGTCGATCTGCGCCAAGTCCTCGCGCCCGGCGATACCGACAGCCTTCATCACTGGCAGCGCATAGCGCGCCTTGATGTCCGCCACGCGCGACGGCGTCTCGGATCCGTGCAGTTGCAGCATGTCCAGCGGCACCGCTGCGACAAGCGCGTCGAGCTGTGCGTCATCCGGATCGACCGTTAGCGCCACCTTGACGATATCGGCGGGCGCGCGCCGCGCCAGCGCAGCCGCGGTATCATGGCTTACATTACGCGGTGAGCGCTGAAAAAATACAAAACCGACGTAATGCGCCCCTGCCTTTGCCGCATTGGCGACGTCGCAGGGTTGCGTCAGCCCGCACATCTTGATTCGGATATCCCGGCCCATGGCGCCGACTCAGCGACCGTCATCCAGAAGGGCGATCACCTCGTCTTTGCCCTCATGCTTGTCCCGCTTAAGGCGCTTGATTTCGGCGCGAAGGCGGGCCATTTCCCGCGTCTGCCGCGCAGCGGCAGCCCGCTCGCCCGACTCGCGAATCCATTCCCAGATAAAACCCAGGACCAGGCCCGCCAGAATTCCGCCGAAGATGACCACAAACAGCGGCACTTCCTGTGCGGGGTTCAGCGCAGTGAACCCGGTCAATTCATCCGGAACCAGCCGCACCTGCACCATGCTTCGGTTTGCAAGCGCAATAAGGATCAGGGCCATCGCGAATATGGCGATGGAAATATAGCGAAGATAGCGCATGGTTTACTTTCCGTTCAGTCGGTCCCGAAGGAGCTTGCCTGTCTTGAAGAAGGGCACGTGTTTTTCCTCGACAGGAACGGATTCGCCGGTGCGCGGGTTCCGTCCCAATCGCGCATCCCGCTTTTTTACAGTAAAGGCGCCAAAGCCGCGCAACTCCACTCGATTGCCTGACGCCATGGCGTCGGTGATCTCGTTGAACACCGTGTTCACGATCCGCTCGACATCCCGTTGGTACAGATGAGGATTTTCATCGGCAATCTTTTGAATCAACTCCGATCGGATCATCGGCAAAGTCCCCTTGGTCCAGTGCTTCTCACAGGCGATGCTGCCGGGACAGTATATGCGCAAAGCGCGGAAACAAAACCACAAAGCGCGCCACAGCCGTGACAAAAGCGGCGAATATCTGCAGGCACAAGACGATTTGGCCAGAAAAGCACCTGCGATCCCCTGCCGTCAACGCTTCGCTCTGGAAGGTAATGGGCTGTGATTCGCGCATTACCTGCTGCATCTCGCGCCCCTACATTTGCGAATGGCTAATATGATCCGCCGTCCCGAAGTATCAAACTAAATCCACTCGCTGTGGAAAAATGTCACGCAAGATAAATCCAAAATGACTAGCCGAAAGGTATAATAGTTGCGCTGCACCTGCGAAGTGATTAGGACGGTCAGCAAGTTTGAAAGGATCGAAAAATGGCCCATGACGGACAAATTGACATGACAGAGCATGCCGTACTTATGGACAATCTCACGGATTTAACCCGCGCCAGCCTTGCGCCGGTCGCAGCCTTGCTGGAGACCGCAAAATCTAACGTAAAGGCGCTTGTTTCCGAGGGAGGCCGCGTCTCAAATGCGCTGATCGAGCAGCATCAGACCGCAGCACATGGGCTGGCATGGCTGGCCACCTATTCCGCAGCGCTGGATCAGATGCAGGCATGGGCAGACCGCCTGCAAGCAGAGGGCACATTCAGCGAAGTCGAAGCGCTGATCCACCAGATCGCATTTGGCGAATACCTTGCCCAGATCCTCGGCGGGATCCCGATGAGCCAGGGCGAAATGCTGCGTACGACTGATATCGGGGTCAGCCAGGACGACATCCGCGGGATGATGACGCCCGAGATCCTTGCGTTGACGCAAAACGGCAACAGCCAGGCCGCCCGCACGCGCCTGGTACATCTGATGCAGGAGCGCGCCGCGGAAATCACGGTCGGACGCACCGGTCTGGACGAAGAACTGGAAATGATTCGCGAACAGTTCCGCCGCTACGCTGTCGATCGTGTCGAGCCGCACGCCCATGACTGGCATCTCAAAGACGAACTGATCCCGATGGAAATCATCGAAGAACTGGCCGAGATGGGTGTATTCGGCCTGACCATTCCTGAGGAATACGGCGGTTTGGGCCTGTCCAAGGCGTCCATGGTCGTCGTCTCCGAAGAACTCAGCCGCGGCTATATCGGCGTCGGCAGCCTCGGCACGCGCAGCGAAATCGCAGCCGAGCTGATCATCTGCGGCGGCACAGAGGCGCAAAAGGCGCATTGGCTGCCCCAGCTGGCGAGTGCCGAAATCCTGCCGACGGCAGTGTTTACCGAGCCGAACACAGGCTCCGACCTTGGCGCGCTGCGTACCCGCGCGACGAAGGATGGCGATGACTATCGCGTCACCGGCAACAAGACGTGGATAACCCACGCTGCGCGAACACATGTGATGACCCTTCTGGCGCGCACGGATCCGGACAGCACAGATCATAAGGGCCTGTCGATGTTCCTGGCCGAAAAAACCCCTGGCACGGATGCGGCCCCCTTCCCCACAGAGGGAATGAGCGGCGGCGAGATCGAGGTGTTGGGCTATCGCGGCATGAAGGAATACGAACTGGCCTTCGACAATTTCCACGTCAAGGGCCAGAACCTCTTGGGCGGTGAAGAGGGCAAAGGCTTCAAGCAGCTGATGGAGACGTTCGAATCCGCCCGCATTCAGACCGCCGCGCGCGCCATCGGGGTGGCACAATCAGCGCTGGATGTATCAATGCAATATGCACAGGACCGCAAGCAATTCGGCAAGTCGCTGATCGCCTTCCCACGCGTTTCGGGCAAGCTGGCGATGATGGCGGTCGAAATCATGGTCGCCCGCCAGCTCACCTATTTTTCCGCTTGGGAAAAGGACGAGGGCCGTCGCTGCGATGTGGAGGCCGGCATGGCCAAGTTGCTTGGCGCCCGCGTTGCCTGGGCCGCTGCCGATAACGGCCTGCAAATCCATGGCGGCAATGGCTTTGCGCTGGAGTACAAGATCAGCCGAATTCTGTGCGACGCGCGCATCCTGAATATTTTTGAGGGCGCAGCCGAAATTCAGGCACAGGTCATCGCCCGCCGTCTGCTGGGCTGAACTTTCGTGCGGCACCGTGGTAATCCATGGTGCTGCGCATTACTCGTGCAGGCTTTTTCTTGGTTTAAATACCCAAAGAAACAGTATTTTATTGCGCGATCACGCATTACAGGAATGCGTCGACAGCAATCGCCGACGTCACCGGCGCCACAATGCCAGAATTCCTGAAGCCTTTGCCCAAAGGCCAAGGCTTGTTTCTCTGCCTGGCGGCTCCCTGCAAATCGCGCGGATTCAGGGCGCTCGCATAGGCATAGCCGCAAACCGGCCCCATCGGCGCCGCGCGGTCCACCTCATTGCCCACCTCTATGGCATGCGCGGCGTATACCCGCCCAACGCAAGACACGTGTCGCACAACAAACATCTGCGAAACGTCTGCAACCGTCACAGATTACGCAGGCGGGACATATAAACCGGCACTACTATCATAGCGTTTGTCGCTCGCAGCCAGATCGCCCACACTTCAAGTGGGCCGCCTGCCAGCCCGCTAAAGCGGTGCATTAGCATTGGCGTCGCGATCTCGATATGCATGACAATGTGCGCCCTGCAGTCCCGTGAAAGAAACCCGCCTCATGCCCGCCAAGACTTTTCTGCGCTACGCGATCTATTTTACCCCTCCGCCCGGCCCGCTGGAGCGGTTTGGCGCCGAATGGCTCGGATGGGACATCGCAGCTGGGCGGCCTCCGGCGCAAGGGCTGGACATGCCAGATCTGCCGCTTCCCATGGATGTCCTGACGCGTGCGCCCCGCCGCTACGGGTTTCACGCCACGATCAAGCCGCCGTTCCGCCTCACGGCGGATCGCTCCCAGGCGGAGCTCATCGCAGCCTTTGTCACATTCTGCGCCGCGCGTGCGCCCGCCGGTGTCGCCGGACTAAAGCTGCAGCAACTCGGGCGATTTCTCACGCTGGTGCCGGATGGCGATGCGACCGCATTCAGCCTTCTCGCGGCGGAGGTCGTGCGCGCGTTCGACAATTTTCGTGCGCCCGCAACAGAGGCCGAGATCGCGCGGCATGCCAGCCCCGCTCTTGATGCGGCCCAAATAGACCTCCTTCATCGCTGGGGATACCCCCATGTCATGGACCGCTTTCGCTGGCACATGACCCTGACCGGCAAACATCCCCGCGCGAAGATTGTCCAAGCTCATGCCGCCCTCAGCCCGGCTCTCTCCCCGCTCCTGCCACGCCCCTTCACCATGGACGCACTCAGCCTCGTCGGCGAAGATGCCGTTGGCCATTTCCACCTGATCCAGCGGACACCGCTTTCAGGCTAAATCACAACCTGCTTTCATCTTTCCTAAAATACTCAATCACCATCCGCGGCGCCCACAGCGCGTGCATCAAAGCGCGCGATGAACCGCGCGCGCGCCTCTGGCAGGGGATTGCCTCCCAGTTCTGGCGCCAGTCGGTTGTGCAGAAAATACCCTGTGGTGCGCAGTCCCTCGGCGATCTCGGCATCTGGCGCGCGCCCATGGCCCAACATACAGGCCGGCAGAGGCAGCAGGCGATCGGCCCAATCGCCTGCCCCTGCGCGGGACACCGCCCGCCCGCTGCGCGGCGACACATAGCTGAGATCATTTGCGCGCGCCCCGCGCACAGCGCAAGCCGACAGATCGAGGCCAAATCCCAAATCCTGAAGCAGCGCCATTTCCCAGCGCAAGTAGGCCAGTGGCCAGACATCCCGCGCGCCCATCAGATCCAACAACGTTTCCGTTCGCCGGTAGAGATCTGCATGAGCCTCGCGTTCAGGCAACGCAAAAAGCAACAAGGCCGTCACGGCATTCAACCCCGCCAGCGCCAGCCGGTCATCCATCACCAGCGCCGCACGCGAACGTACAGGTTCGACCGTGAAGGCACCCAGATGGTCCTCTAGTCGGGCCCGCCAAGACAGGTCCAGCTGCGCACCGGGTTGCAGGATTGGCGCCAGTTTTCGCGATGCGCCGCCGCGCACAATCCCCGAATGACGGCCCCTCTGAGGGGTCAGGACATCAATGATTGCGGCGCTTTCACCGTGCGGGCGCGCAGACAACAAAATACCTTGATCGCGCCATTCCATCGCAGCCTACCCCTGCCGCGCGCGACGGCGCGCATGGTGCCAAGCTAAGGTATATGCGTCAGTCTGCAAGGCCGGGCTGATCCAGCAAATGCCGTCCTGAACGATCCTCGACTTCGATCACCCACAAATCGGGATCAAATCCGCGCTGTCGCGCGATGGCAGCGTCGACATCAGGTTCGGCGCCCTCGATCAGAGTATCCCATTTGCGCGCGCCGCTCATCAGATCAAAGCTGCGTTGGTATGCTGCCGCCTGCCCGTCCAGCGTATTGAGCTTGACCAAAACAGCGCCCGAGCCGTCATCGCCATGCGCGGTGACAAAGGCGGGTATCTCCATTCCGCGCAGGCGGGAGAGATAGGCATGCACCCAGAACTCTGCGGTCAGGCGCATCACGCTGGCCGTCGAATTTGAGTATTCAAGGGGAGGTGCAAGGTGGAAGCGTGCATCAATTGCCGTCTTTGAAATTCAGGCCCATCTCCGAATAACGCTCGGCCTCTTCCAGCCAGTTGGGCCGCACCTTGATCTGAAGAAAAAGGTGGACGCGGCGGCCAAGAAATTCCTCCAGTTCGGCGCGCGAGGCGGCGCCGATCTGTTTGATCGTCTCGCCCTTGTGGCCCAGGACTATGCCCTTATGGCCATCGCGCATGACGTAGACCAACTGATCTATGCGCGCCGATCCGTCATCGCGTTCTTCCCAGTTCTCCGTCTCGACAGTCAGCTGGTAAGGCAATTCCTGATGCAGGCGCAGGGTCAGTTTCTCTCGCGTGATTTCAGCGGCGATCATCCGCAGCGGCAGATCGGCAATCTGATCCTCGGGATAGAGCCACGGACCTTCGGGCAGTTGATCCGCCAGCCATTGGCGCAGGGCGTCGACGCCGTGGCCCTTTTCGGCGGAGATCATGAAGGTTTCCATAAAATCAAAACGATCATTCATGTCCTTTGCCAGCGCCAGCAGGACGGGAGACTGCACGCGGTCGATCTTGTTGATCGCCAGCGCCACTTTGCGGCCCTTCGTCACATCGCCGAGGTTTTCGAGGATAGCTTTGACCCCATCGGTGATGCCGCGATTTGCCTCGATCAGCAGGACGACGACATCGGCATCGGCAGCACCGCCCCAAGCGGCGGCGACCATGGCGCGGTCTAGCCTGCGGCGCGGTTTGAACAGGCCCGGCGTGTCGACAAACACCAGCTGTGCGTCGCCCTCGATGGCGACGCCGCGGATGCGGGCGCGCGTCGTCTGCACCTTGTGGGTGACGATGCTGACCTTGGCGCCGACCATGCGGTTCAGCAGGGTCGATTTTCCTGCGTTCGGCTCTCCGATCAGGGCTACGAATCCGGCGCGTGTGCTCATGTGGCTGTGTTCCATCGGTTGCAAGCTGCAGACCTAACCGATTGGCGCGCGCTTGCCCAGAGGGTGCAGCGGCGCAGAGATGTTCCCGTCGGCGCCTATGCGCCGTCTTGAAGACGGTGCATCAACGCCTTGGCTGCAACCTGTTCGGCCTGACGCTTAGAGCCTGCCGTGGCTTTCTCTTCGATCCCGTTCTCAAGCTGCGCGGCTATCGTGAACAGCGGCGCGTGGTCAGGTCCGCTCCGGGCGATCTGGACGTAGCGCGGCGGCGGCATGCCGCGCGCTTGGGCCCATTCCTGCAGGGCCGTCTTGGGATCGCGCGCATCCTGTTCGACCGCCTCTATACGCGGGGCCCAATGGGCCATTATGACATGCCGCGCCGCCTCGAACCCTGCGTCCTGATAGACGGCGGCAATCACCGCCTCCATCGCATCGCCCAACAGCGCCTCTTTGCGGCGCCCGCCCGACAGCATTTCGGAGCGGCCCAGTTTCAGCACCGCGCCCAGGTCAATCTCGCGCGCGACGGCCGCGCAGGCCTCCTTGCGCACCAGCGCGTTGAAACGCGGCGCCAGCAGGCCCTCGGCGGCGGTCGGATCATGCGCCAGCAGCGCCTCGGCCATCACAAGACCCAGCACGCGGTCGCCCAGAAACTCCAGCCGCTGGTTGTCAGACCGGCCCACCGACGACATGGACGGGTGCGTCACAGCCTCGATCAGCAGCGCAGGACAGGCAAAGTCATGCCCGAGGCGCGCCGCGAAAGCCTTGAGTTCTGCGGATAGTTTCAATCGAGCCCCTTGAAGAAGCGGTCGCTGCGCCATGTCCAGAAATAGAGCATGGATTTACCCGCCGAAGAGAAGATCACGCGGTTGGCGCGCCCGATCAGATTCTCATAGGGCACGAACCCCACGCCGCCGACCGTCTGGGGATAGCGGCTGTCGGTGGAATTGTCTCGGTTGTCGCCCATGAAGAAATAATGCCCCTCCGGCACGGTGAACACGCCGGTATCGTCCGAGCGTTGATCGGCGATATTGAGCACGTTATGCGACCGGCCATTCGGCAACGTCTCGATCTGCCGCGATTTGGAGCATGTCGCCCCCTCGCCTACGACACCGTTTTCACAGCGCGGGCGGCTGTTCATCGATCCTTGGCTCTCGTAGACTTCGTCGAAACTGCCCGCATTCTCCAGCTTGACCGGGGTGCCGTTGATCTGCACGACACCATCAATCATCTGAACCGTGTCACCCGGCATCCCGATCAGACGCTTGATGAAATCGCTGTGATTGACGGGATGGCGGAAGACGATGATATCGCCGCGCTCGGGCTCAGAGCCCCAGAGCCGGGTGTTGTCGCCGTCCAGAAAGCCGCAGATATCTTCGGCATCGACATCAATCGGGCCGAATTTGATCGATGGGCAGGACGCGTAGGAATAGCCGTAAGCCATCTTGTTGACGAAAAGGAAATCACCGATCAGCAGCGTGTCCTTCATCGACCCGGACGGAATCCAGAACGGTTGAAAGAAAAGTGTGCGGAAAATGCCGGCGATCAGCAGGGCGAACACCACCGTCTTGATCGTCTCGATGATGGGATTGCCAGTCTTGGCCTCGGATGCCATGCGCGGTCTCCGCCTATACAATTGGGTCTATGACGTGTGCCGCTTCATGGGCGCGGGGGCGGGCCAAGTCAACCCGGCGCATCGCGCGCAGGCGCAAGTGGCCGCGCCTCGATCACGACAAAAGCCTGAGCCCAGGGGTGGTCGTCCGTTAGTGTGACGTGGATGATCGCCGCATGGCCCGGCGGCGTCATCTGCGCAAGGCGGTCTGCCGCCCAGCCCGTGACCTCCATCACCGGCTGGCCGGTGGGCAAGTTGCTGACGGCCATGTCCTTCCAAGCGATGCCCATACGCAGGCCGGTGCCCAGCGCCTTGGAGCAAGCCTCCTTGGCGGCCCAGCGTTTGGCGTAGGTGCCAGGAGTGTCAGCGCGGGACTCGGCCTTGCGTTGCTCGGTTTCGGTGAAAACGCGGTTGCGAAACCTGTCGCCGAAACGGTCCAGCGTGCGGGCGATCCGCTCGATGTTGGCCAGATCGGTGCCGATGCCAAGGATCACGGTTTGTCCACACCGTCCCGGCGGATGATGGCGTCCTGCTCGCTGCGGGCGCCGATGCTTAGAAAGAAGCGGTTCGACATAAGATAGCCCAGCGCATAAAGCGCCAGAAGGATCAGAAACTGGCGCGATCCGAATTCCGCGATGGTCAGCTTGGCAAATTCAGGCGCCAGTGCAGTCATCCCGTAGCTGATCGCGACGTTCAGAACCACCGCCAGCCCCGTTGCCAAAAGGGCAAAGTTCCACGCCTCTGCCATGTTGGGCTTGCGCCCCTCATCGCGCACAAAAGCGCGCCCTTCGATCAAGGCCGCGACCATGGCAGGCACCAAAAGCTGCGCGGAAGAGCCAAGGCCCGCATCGAACCATGCATTTGCCGCCATGACGATCAGCGCCACACCAATGGCCATGCCCAGAAAGACGGCCGTATAACGCGGATAATTCACCGCGCCGCGTCCATCCGGCGGCGCATTTCCGCGATGGCAGGGACCAGCCCCATGAACACCGCCTCGCCGATCAGGAAATGGCCGATATTCAACTCGCGCACTTCCGGCAGTGCCGCGATCGGGGCAACGGTGTCAAAAGTTAGGCCGTGGCCTGCATGCACCTCAAGCCCCTGCGCATGCGCATAGGTCGCCATTTCGGTCAGCGCCTTCAGCTCGCTGTCGCGAGCGGCAAAATTCCCTTCGGCATGGGCATCACAATAAGCGCCGGTGTGCAGTTCGATCACTTCGGCACCGATGCGCGCGGCGGCGTCGATCTGCGCCGCATCGGCACCGATGAAGATCGACACGCGGCAGCCCGCCTCGCGCAAGGGTGCGATGTAATCGGCCAGCTTGGCCTCGCTATGCACCACGTCCAGCCCGCCCTCGGTTGTGCGTTCCTCACGCTTTTCGGGGACGATGCAGACGGCGTGGGGTTTCAGGCGCAGGGCGATCTGCGCCATCTCCTCTGTCGCGGCCATCTCAAAATTCAGCGGCACGGACAGCGCCGCCATGAGCGCGTCGATGTCGCCATCGACGATGTGCCTGCGATCCTCGCGAAGATGTGCGGTGATGCCATCGGCGCCCGCGTCCTGCGCCAGCAGCGCCGCGCGCACCGGGCAAGGAACCTCGCCGCCGCGCGCGTTACGCAACGTGGCGACGTGGTCAATATTCACGCCAAGGCGCAGCTTGGATGCGTCAGTCATGGTGTCCCCCCGAACGGTACTTGACCCAATAGTAATGGGCCTGCCCGAAGCGGCGTCAAGGCGCGTTCAGCCCTCGCTGCCCGACTGTGGCGCTTTGGCATCGTCTATTGCGGCTTTTTGTTTCAGCGCGATCCATTTGGCCTTCAGTCGCGCCTGGCGACGTTTTTGGTAAACCAGGATCACCGGCAGCGAGAAATAATAGGCGGCAATGGCGCAGATCAGACCGGGGACGATGCCGCCGATAAGGTAGGGCAGAAAAACTTCGTCAAAGAAAACCGCGAGCCGGTCCCAGTGGGCTGTTTCTTCTGTGAACATTGCCAAAAAGTTATGCTTCAGATCTGCCCCGGCGCCGATGATCTTGGCGCCCAGCGTCAGATGCACATCCTTGGCGGTCCGCCCAGCGGTGCCCAGAATGAAATACCCGGTCTGAAGCGCGCTGGCCGCAATCGCCGGAAAGGTCAACGGATTTCCGACAAACGTCGCCAAAAGCGAAGCCACGATATTGCCCCGGATGATCTTGGATATCAGCGCGGCCAGAACGAAATGCAGCCCGAAGAACGGCGAGAACGTGACCAGCACCCCGACAAAAATACCGCGCGCGATGCGGTGTGGCGGGTCAGGCAGACGCGTGACGCGGTACTGCACATAGCGGGCCGCACGTGTCCAGCCGCCCTTGGGCCAGAAAAAGGCGCCTACAGTTCTCCAGAACGATCTTTTGTCTCGTCGCTTGAAGACCAACGCGGCACACTCCCGTTTCTCAGGTTTCGCCCTTGCCGGCGGCACGGGACAGATCGCGAAGACGCTCGACTTGCGCGACATCGGTGTCGGCGTTCAGCACATTGATGACATTGTGCAACTGTTCCGCATCGCGCAGTTCGACCTCGATCAGAAGACGGTAAAAATCGGGCTTACGGTCCACGAACGTCATGTTCGAGATATTGGCGTTGCACTCGCCGATCAAGGTGCAAATGCGCCCCAGAACACCGGCGTCGTTGCTCATCGTGACATCCAGCGACACACTGTAGGCCGCCGCATGGGTGCCTGAATGCCAGGCCAGGTCAATCCAGCGCTCCGGCTGGTCCTCATACGTGCTCAGGCTGTCGCAATCGATCGAATGAACGACAACCCCTTTGCCGCGAAAGGTGATGCCGACGATCCGCTCGCCCGGCAGCGGCTCGCAGCAGCGCGCCCGCTCGAACCGCTGGTCAGGCTCAAGGCCGATCACGGCGCGGTCGCGGCCCACCTCATCAGTGCCCTGCGGGGCCAGTTCGGGATAGACGGCGCTGACGACCTCGCGCGCGGTCAGTTCGGCGCTGCCCATGCGCGCCAGCACGGAATCGATATCTTTCAGTTGCAGGTTCCGCGCGGCAGCCGTCAGCGCCTTGTCGGTGGCACGCTTGCCCACATGCTCAAACGCGGCGCGCGCCAATTCGCGGCCCAGTTTGATATAACGGCCGCGATCCAGCTCGCGCAAAGCGCGGCGGATGGCGGATTTGGCCTTGCCCGTCGTCGCGATGTCCAGCCACGTCGATTGCGGCGTCTGCCCGTCGGCGGTGATGACATCGACAGACTGGCCATTCTTGATCCGGGTCCAGAGCGGCACGCGCATGCCGTCGATCTTGGCCCCGACCACAGCGTTGCCGACGCGGGTGTGGATGGCATAGGCAAAATCGATCGGGGTTGCGCCGCGCGGCAGCTTGATCACCTCGCCCTTGGGGGTGAAGCAGAACACTTGATCGGAATACATCTCGAGCTTGACCGCCTCAAGAAAATCGGCATCGTCGTCGCCGTCCAGCTGATCAGTCAGCGTGTTGATCCACTTGGCCGGATCGACGGCAAAGGGGTTCTCGCTGCGCACCCCGTCGCGGTAGGACCAATGCGCGGCCACGCCCGATTCGGCCACGTCATGCATCTGGCGGGTGCGAATCTGCACCTCGACCCGCTTGCCGTCGCGGCCAGAAACGGTTGTATGGATCGAGCGGTAGCCGTTCGATTTAGGCTGGCTTATATAATCCTTGAACCGGCCGGGCACGGCACGCCAGCGTTGATGGATTGCGCCCAGAATGGCGTAGCATTCCGATTCGTTGGCGCAAATGATGCGGAACCCGTAAATGTCGGACAGGCGCGAGAAGGCCAGATCCTTTTCCTGCATCTTGCGCCAGATCGAGTAGGGCTTCTTGGCGCGGCCCAGCACTTCGGCCTCGATGCCGACCTTCTTCATTTCCTTGCGGATGTCGGCAGTGATGCGACTGATGACATCGCCTGATTCGCGTTGCAGCGTGATGAAGCGGCGCATGATCGACGCGCGCGCCTCGGGGTTGATGACGCGAAAGGCCAGATCCTCCAGTTCTTCGCGCATCCATTGCATGCCCATACGGCCCGCAAGCGGCGCATAGATATCCATCGTCTCGCGCGCCTTCTGCACCTGCTTGTCGGGGCGCATCGCCTTGATCGTGCGCATATTGTGCAGACGGTCGGCCAGTTTGATCAAAATGACGCGCAGGTCCTTGGACATGGCGATCAGCAGTTTGCGGAAATTTTCGGCCTGCTTGGTCTCGCTGGAACTGAGCTGCAGATTCGTCAGCTTGGTGACGCCGTCGACCAGATCGGCGATTTCGATGCCAAACATCTCGGCAACCGACGCGTACGAGGCGCGGGTGTCTTCGATCGTGTCATGTAGCAAGGCAGTGACAATGGTCGCATCGCCCAGCCGCTGCTGCGCCAGAATGGCGGCGACAGAGATGGGGTGCGTAAAATAAGGCTCGCCCGAATAGCGGGTCTGCCCGTCGTGCATGCGCAAGCCATAATTATAGCCCCGCCGCAGCAGTCCCTCATCGCAGCGGGGATTGTAGCTGCGCACCAGCGCGATCAGGTCATCGGCGGTAATCATGTGATGCACCCGTCGCGCCGCAGGTGTGCCAGCGGCTGGGCCGGGGGTGTCAGCCCTGGCCCTGCGCCTTCATCAATTCGCGCAGTAGACGCTCTTCGGACATGTCGTCGTCAGCCGGTTTATCGGCCTCGCCGCCCATCAGAAGGGCCATCTGGTCCTCTTCCGGCTCATCGACTTCGATTTCGGTCTGGTTCGATTCGATCATGCGCTCGCGCAGGTCATCCGCGCTCTGGGTTTCTTCGGCAATCTCGCGCAGCGCCACAACGGGGTTCTTGTCGTTGTCACGGTCCACCGTCAGGGGCGCCCCGGCGGTGATTTCGCGGGCGCGGTGCGCGGCCAGCATCACAAGTTCAAACCGGTTGGGAACCTTGTCGACGCAGTCTTCGGTAGTTACGCGGGCCATGAGACCTCCGGATTTATAAAGCGGCGTGGAAACGTCTCCCTTACGCGCGCGCGGCGCGATGTGCAAGCAGGTTATGGCAGGCGCACCACGTCGGCCGCTACCTGCGCAGGCAGCGCGTCTACCATCTCGCGCACAGTGCGACCCAACACAGGGTGACGCCAGTCCGGCGCAATGTCGGCCAGCGGGATCAGCACAAAGGCGCGGTCCTGCAATCGAGGGTGCGGCAGTACCAGTTCATCGGGGGTGCGCGTCATCTGATCGTCCAGCGGCAGATCGCGCCATGCGGCATGCCCTGCGCGGTCCGGTAACACGATCTGCCCCTGCGCGATCAGATCCAGATCGAGCGTGCGTCGCCCCCAGCGCTGCACCCGCTCGCGGCCAAAACGCCCCTCGATTCGGTGCAGAAGGTCCAAAACCTGCCGTGCATCCCCCTTTACGCCAATTTCTGCTGCTGCATTGACATAATCAGGCCCAGCACCCGCCGGAAAGCATGGCGTCGCATAAAACGGGCTGACCGCGTGCAGTTCGACCCCCTCAGCGACCAGCGCATCCAGCGCCGCGCGCAAGGTTTCGCCGGGCAATCCGGCGCTGGACGGCAAGTTTCCGCCCAGCGCAATCAGAAAGCTTTCAATTACCGTCACGTCACCCACCTTTATATATAGCCCGGCGGTCTTGCCCCGGGTTGGTCTAGAAATTATGCGTGTTCCAAATCACCTCCGGCCTTCTACATTTTACGGCATTATTTTTCATCCCGTAAAATTAGCGCGTTTTGGTCGGCTGAAAGGATTTAAAATGTTTTATAAAGACGAGCGACTTGCGCTGTTTATTGATGGCTCGAACCTCTACGCCGCCGGCAAGGCGCTGGGGTTTGACATAGACTACAAACTGCTACGGTCTGAGTTCATGCGCCGCGGCAAGCTGCTGCGCGCGTTTTACTACACCGCCCTGCTGGAAAACGATGAGTATTCTCCGATCCGCCCGCTGGTGGACTGGCTGAACTACAACGGGTTCTCCATGGTCACTAAGCCGGCCAAGGAATACACTGACAGCCAAGGCCGCCGCAAGGTGAAGGGCAACATGGACATCGAACTGGCCGTCGATGCGATGGAGCTGGCACCGCGGGTTGATCACATCGTGCTGTTTTCCGGCGATGGCGATTTCCGCCCGTTGGTAGAATCCCTGCAACGCCAAGGCGTGCGCGTGTCGGTTGTGTCGACCATCCGCAGCCAGCCACCGATGATTTCGGATGATTTGCGTCGCCAGGCCGATAACTTTATCGAACTGGACGATCTGAAAGACGTCATTGGGCGCCCACCACGCGAAATCCCTGCCGACCCCGACGAAGCAATGGTAGCGCAGGCCTGACGCAACCCAAAAGCTGCCGAAAGCTAGCAAAGCCGCGCTATCTCAGGCGCGGCTTTTCTGCGCTGCCCTCTGGACGCGCGGGGCCGCGCAGCTTACCTCTGCCGCCAAGGAGCGCAGACCATGAGCAAACCACCCCTGACCCTACATCTGGCCGCCCCGCGCGGATTTTGCGCCGGCGTCGACCGTGCGATCAAGATCGTCGAAATGGCGCTGACCAAATGGGGCGCGCCCGTCTATGTGCGCCACGAGATCGTGCACAACAAATACGTCGTCGACGATCTGCGCGCCAAGGGCGCGATTTTTGTCGAGGAACTGGACGAATGTCCCACAGACCGTCCGGTGATTTTCTCTGCGCATGGCGTGCCCAAATCCGTCCCGGCCGAGGCGCACGCACGCAACATGGTCTATGTCGATGCCACTTGCCCGCTGGTGTCAAAAGTGCATATCGAGGCCGAGCGACATCACGAGGCCGGTCTGCAGATCATCATGATCGGCCATGACGGCCACCCCGAAACCATTGGCACCATGGGCCAGTTGCCCCCCGGCGCAGTCCTTTTGGTCGAAACCGAGGATGACGTCGCCCGTCTGACCGTGCGCAATGAGGCTGCGCTGGCCTATGTGACGCAAACCACCCTTAGCGTCGACGACACCATAGGCATCGTCGCCGCGCTCAAGGCGCGGTTTCCCGCCATCATCGGCCCCCACAAAGAAGACATCTGCTACGCCACGACCAACCGGCAGGCGGCTGTCAAGGCGATGGCGCCCGATTGCGATGCGATGCTGGTCGTCGGCGCGCCAAACTCGTCCAATTCGCGCCGTCTGGTCGAGGTTGGTGCGCGGGCGGGATGCGATTATGCCCAACTGGTCCAGCGCGCCGCCGACATCGACTGGCGCGCCCTTGAGGGCATGCGGAGCATCGGCGTGACAGCCGGCGCCTCGGCCCCAGAAGTGTTGGTGAACGAGGTAATAGCGGCCATCCAGAACCGCTATGACGTGACCATCAATCAGGTCGAAACCGCCATCGAGAACGTCGAATTCAAGGTGCCCCGCGTGCTGCGGGCGCCCGCATGACCGCCTTGCCGCGCTCTGCGTTGATACTCGGTCTTGCCGGGCTGATCCCATTTCTGTGGGGCGCCATCACCATCTTGCAACCCGGCCTTGCCGATTGGACGCGACAGAGCATCGGCCCGCGCTTTGCCGGACCTTACATCATGCTGTTCTACGGCGCGATCATTCTGGCCTTTATGTCCGGCGTCCTTTGGGGCTTTGCCACGAAACTGGAAGGCGCTCAGGCCACTGCCGGGTACGTGCTGTCGGTGATCCCCGCGCTCTGGGCGTTCTTTACCACCGGCGGCGGGCCGACCAGTGCGGGCATGTCGCTGATGGCGGGCTTTATCGGCCTTCTGGGTATCGACTGGCTGTTCTGGCGCTACGGCGTCGCGCCCGAGTGGTGGATGCAACTGCGCGTCTTGCTGACCGCCGTGGTGCTGGCCTGCCTTGCGGTCGGGGTCTTTTCATGAGTGCCGACGAAGAAACCTTGGGGGTCTACCGCGCCCGCGCGCGGGACTACGCCGCCATGACCGACGATCTGTCGGGCGACAAACACCTCGCCGCCTTCATCGCCGCACTGCCGCCGGGCGCGCGCGTGCTGGACCTTGGCTGCGGTCCGGGCCGCGCCGCGGGCCAGATGGCGGCCGCAGGACTGATCGTCGATGCGGTGGATGCTGTCCCCGAAATGGTCGCCATGGCAGCCGCACAGCCAGGCGTCACCGCATGGCAAGCCACCTTCGATCAGATAGACGCCGATGCCCTCTATGATGGCATCTGGGCCAATTTCTGCCTTCTGCACGCACCGCGCGCTTCGCTGCCAGAGTATCTGTCCCCCATCCGGCGCGCGCTCAAGTCCGGCGGCCTGCTGCATATCGGAATGAAAACCGGCGAAGGCGAAGGCCGCGACGCATTGGGACGCTTCTATACCTACTACACCGAGGACGCCTTGCGCGACCTGCTGATCGCTGCTGGCCTGCGCCCCGCTGCCAGTTGGGCGGGCTGCGACACCGGCCTTGCCGGAACCCAAGACGACTGGAGTATCATCCACGCATATGCCTAAGCTTTTCGCCTATACCGACGGCGCCTGTTCAGGCAATCCCGGCCCCGGCGGCTGGGGGGCATTGCTGCGGGCCATGGACGGGCCCACCATCGTCAAGGAACGCTGCCTCAAGGGCGGCGAGCCGAACACCACCAATAACCGGATGGAACTTTTGGCCGCAATTAACGCGCTGGAAACGCTTGAAAAACCTTCAAAGCTCACGATCATCACCGACAGCCAGTATGTCAAGAACGGCGTTACCGGCTGGATCCACGGGTGGAAGCGCAACGGCTGGAAAACCTCCGCCAAGAAGTCGGTGAAAAATGCCGAACTATGGCAGCGTCTCGACATCGCTCAGGCGCGCCATGATGTGACGTGGGAATGGGTCAAAGGCCATGCCGGCCACCCCGAAAACGAACGCGCGGACGAACTTGCCCGCGAGGGCATGGCCCCCTTTAAAACAAAGGCCACGAAATGAGCGCCGTCGCCCTGCTCGACTACGCCTCGGTGCTGATCTTCGCCCTGACCGGCGCGCTGGTGGCCAGCCGCGCGCAGCTGGATATCGTCGGGTTCGCGTTCATCGCCAGCCTGACGGCGGTGGGCGGTGGCACAATGCGCGACATTATGCTGGACCGCCACCCGATCTTCTGGATGGGCGACCCCACCTATATCCTGATCGCCGTCAGCGCCGCCGTCCTGATCTTCTTTACCGCGCATCTTGTCGAGAGCCGCTATCGTTGGCTGCTCTGGCTGGATTCCTTCGCTCTGGCCGTCGCGGTCCCGGCGGGCGTGTCGGCGGCGCTGATGATGGCGCAGCCTCTGCCCATCGTGGTGCTGATGGGCGTGGCGACAGGCTGCCTGGGTGGCCTCATGCGCGATGTTGTGATCGGCGAGGTGCCGTTGGTATTACGCAAAGGCGAGCTTTACGTCAGCGCCGCCTTCGCCGGATCGCTCACTGCGGCGATCCTTGATAGGATGGGGTTTGAGACGATCATTGTACTGGGCGGGTGCGGTGTCGTTACATGGGCTCTGCGCGCCGGATCGCTCACCTTCGGGTGGTCGATTCCGGTCTACAAGACGCGCCCGCCCCACCAATAGCGCAGGCTCTGGCTTTTTCTTGGTGTAAATACCCAGGATCCGCCACCCGATAGTGGCGCACAGCCATCAAATCAGCGCCGGCCACGCCAATGGAACGGCACGATCACCAGCGCCCCGATGGATGACACGATCGCGTTCAGCCCGGACGAGCCAAACCCGACACCGAACATCAGGCGTACAAAATAAAACAGAAACGCGCCGCCGACGCAGATGATGATCGACGGCAAAATCCCGTTGCGGGTAAACCCGGACTTTTCCGAAACATACCCGACGATCCCGGCGATAACGACAGTGCCCATGATGGTTGGAAACATCAGTCCTCACCCAAGGTCATGCCCGGCGCCACGGACATGCCGCGCAGGAACTCAGACCCGTCCTGCGCCGCGCGCCCGGCCCGCTGCAGGCGCAAAAGCTGCACGGCGCCGTTCCCGCAGGCAATAGCCAGCGCATCGTCCAGCACCTGGCCCGGCGCACCCTGCCCGTCTGTCAACCGCGAGGCCAGCAGCTTGACCCGCTGCCCGGCAATCGCCGTCCAGGCTCCCGGAAAGGGTGCAAGCCCCCGGATCTGCCGATCAATCTCCGGCGCGCCGCGCGTCCAGTCGATACGCGCCTCGGCCTTGTCTATCTTGGCGGCATAGGTAACGCCCTGCTCTGGTTGCGGCTCCGGCACCAGCGCATCCAGCTTTGCCAAGGCGTCACAGATCAGCGCCGCGCCCATCGCGCTCAAACGGTCATGAAGCTGGCCGGTCGTTTCCTCGGCGCCAATCGACGTCTGCTGGCGTAGCAGGACGGGGCCAGTGTCCAGTCCAAGCTCCATCTCCATGATGCACACACCCGTCTGGGCATCACCCGCCATGATCGCGCGATGGATCGGCGCCGCACCGCGCCAGCGTGGAAGCAGGGAGGCGTGGATGTTCAGGCAGCCACGCCTTGGCGCGTCCAAAACAGCCTGCGGGAGGATCAGCCCATAGGCAACGACGACCGCGACATCGGCGTTCAGTGCGGCGAAGTCTGCTTGATCGGCCTCGGCGCTGAAATTCAACGGATAGCGCACCTCCAGCCCCATCTCGGCGGCGCGTGCATGAACTGCGGTGGGCCGTTTCTTCTTGCCCCGCCCCGCCGGGCGCGGCGGCTGGGTATAGACCGCGACGATATCATGTCCTGCCGCGACCAATGCCTCCAGCACCGGCACCGAAAAATCGGGCGTTCCCATGAAGATTACGCGCATCCGCCCTACCCCGCCAGTTTCCGCGCGCGCCGTATCAGAATGTCGCGGCGCAGCTTGGTCAGGCGATCAAAATACATCCGCCCGTTCAAATGGTCGATCTGGTGCTGCACGGATGTGGCCCAGAGCCCGACAAAATCGCGCTCTTCCGCGTCGCCCTCCGCATTCAAAAACCGCACAGTCACCGCGCGGGGCCGCGCAACTAGTGCCGACAGACCCGGCAGGTTCGGACTGGCCTCCTCATGCGGGCGGAATTGCGCGCTTGCATGCAGCACCTCGGGATTGGCCATGCGGATCGCCTGGCCGCGTGCCTCGCTGGCATCGACCACCGCAAGGCGCAGCATCACGCCAATCTGCGGCGCCGCCAAACCAACACCGGGCATCGCCTCCATCGTGTCGATCATATCATCCCAAACCACGCGAACCTCGTCCGTGATCGCCTCCACCGGCGCGGCAACGCTGCGCAGCCGCTTGTCCGGCCATGGAATGCAGCGGCGCACAGTCATCAGGCTATCCCCGCGCCATTTCGCGTTTCAGCTTTTGCATCCGGCGAGTGATCAGCTGCCGTTTCATCGGGCCGATGTGATCAATGAACAGCACCCCGTTCAGATGATCGATCTCGTGCTGCACGCAGGTCGCCCACAGCCCGTCAAACCCGGCGGACTGTTCAGCGCCGTCGATATCGATCCAGCGAACCTCCACCTCGGCGGGCCGCGTCACTTCGGCGTATTGATCCGGGATGGACAGGCACCCCTCCTCATACACGTTCATCGCGTCCGAGGTGGCGGTCACCTCGGGGTTGAACATCACCAGCGGCTCGGGCGCGGCGCCCTCTTCCTTGACGCAATCCATGACGATCAGGCGGCTCAGCATACCTACCTGCGGCGCGGCCAGACCAATGCCGGGCGCGGCATACATAGTCTCCAGCATGTCCTTGGCCAGAGCGTGCATTTCACCCGTCACATCCGCGACAGGATCGCAGAGCTTTTTCAGGCGCGGGTCGGGATGGATCAGGATCGGCATTTTCATGGCAATGCATGTAGGGCACCCGCAGCCCCAGCGCAACGGGTGCAACGGCCCTTGCGCCTGCGCACAGGTGGTTTAGCTTCGCGATGGGCGGCACAAGGGAGACCTCAGTATGAATTTCGACGAAATAATCGACCGCGTCGGCACACATTCCAGCAAATGGGACATGATGGAGCCGATTTACGGCGTCAGCCCCCAGGACGGTATTCCCATGTGGGTCGCCGACATGGACTTCCGCCCGCCCCAATGCGTATCGGACGCGGTCAAGGCGATGCATGATCATGGCATCTATGGCTATTTCGGCGACGAGGGCGCCTATCGCGCATCGATCCAATGGTGGATGAAAGAACGGCACGGCTGGACGCTGGACAAGGACGCGATCTTTACCACTCATGGATTGGTTAACGGCACCGCTATGTGCGTGGATGCGTTTACGCAGGCGGGCGATGGCGTCGTGCTGATGACCCCCGTGTACCACGCATTTGCGCGTGTCATCAAAGCCGCCGGGCGCGAGGTAATCGAATGCCCTCTCGCGCTGGACGCTGGCAAATACCAGATGGATTTCGACGCTTGGGACGCGCAGATGACGGGCAAGGAAACAATGATTATCCTGTGCTCGCCGCATAATCCCGGCGGGCGCGTCTGGACCTCAGGCGAACTGCAGGGCGTGGCCGCGTTTGCAAAGCGACACGATCTGATATTGGTATCTGACGAGATTCACCACGATCTGGTCATGCCCGGCCACCGGCACATCCCGATGGCTAAAATCGATGGCGTTGAGGATCGCCTCGTCATGATGACCGCCACAACCAAAACCTTTAATATCGCCGGATCGCATACCGGTAACGTCATCATCCCAGACGCGGATCTGCGCGCCCGCTTTGCCGCGCGCATGGCGGCAATGGGCATGTCGGCCAATTCCTTTGGCCTGTTCATGACAGAAGCGGCATATTCCCCTGACGGGGCCGCATGGGTCGATGCGCTGATTCTCTATCTCGACGGGAACCGCAAGCTGTTTGATGAGGGCGTCAGTGCCATTCCCGGCGTCACGTCCATGTCGCTGGAATCGACCTATCTGGCTTGGGTTGATTTCACCGGCACCGGAATTTCACAGAGTGGGATCACGGATCGCGTCCAATCTGGCGCGCGCATCGCTGCCAACCATGGCCCGACTTTCGGGACGGGCGGAGAAAACTTTCTGCGCTTCAATCTTGCAACGCCGCGCGCACGGGTGGCCGAAGCGGTCGAGCGGCTACAAAAAGCCTTTGCTGATCTGCAATAGACGTGCGGCGGGGGTCCCCGCCGCCATTTTTTCAGCCGCCGAAATCCTCCAACAGCCCTGCAGGCGCATCCTCAGACCGCTCGAAATCTATGGGCTGACTGCCGGTCGCCTCTGTCATACGCTTATAGTCAAAGTGCCACTCTGCACCCTCATCCGAGGCAGCGACGATCAGACATTGCGACAGATGCCGTGCCCCGTCGAACAAATCGACCCGCCCGCGCAGATGCGGCGCGTCCGCAGCATCCACGGCAAACCCTCCCCGCCAGGCGCGTATGATGCGATAAGGTGTGCCATCCACCTCCACTCGCAATCGGTGGCTTTTCAGATGTGTAGCGCGGCGCGCGGCGTCCAGCCCGAGCTGTACCTCTTTCGGCAACCCCATTTCCATGACCGATCCCTCCCAAGACCCCTGTGATAAGTCTAGGATGCAGGCAATATCCTTCCAATCAAGTTAAGATTTTGAGAAAATGTCATACGTCACCCTTTTGCCAGCATTGGTGTGCCCGCATCAAAGTACGCTTGGGCTCTGGAGTTCGTAATGCGCGGCCATCATTGCCAGATCCTCGGGCGGGGTGCCTGTCTGGACATAAGCGCGGGCATTGGCGCACAGCGTGAAAATTGACCCATCCGAAAAGAAGGACGTGCTGTTAACCAATATAATCTGCGCCTCCGGATTCCGATAACTGGCATAGTCTGCTACCGCCAGCGCACTGCCCTCTTGCAAAACCAAATCGAGTACAATCACGCTAAAGTCGCCGGTTTGCAGCGCCGAAATCGCCTGGCTTTGCCCGCCTTCCAGCCGCGCAACCAAGCCTTGACGCTCCATATGCCGTTGCCACAGCCGTCCAAGTTCGGGATCGCTTTCGACAATAAGAACACTCATATCGCAGCTCCCCTGGCCGAAATCGTCCAAAGCCGGGCGGCTGTTTTGGAACGGAACTTCAAAAGAAGGACGGCGAAGCATTATCGGATTCTCATTGCAAACCCACTGTCTTATGCAGCAGGTGCAAAAACAGGCAGAAACTTGCCTTATAATCCCGCAATAGTGGCCAAGACCCGCCTACCAACGGCCAGAGAGGAACCATCAGATGAGCATTTCAGCGGTCGTGACAATCGCCATGGCGCTGGACGCCTGGCTGGGCGAACCGCGCTGGCTGTGGCAAAAGCTGCCGCACCCCGCTGTGCTGATGGGCCGCGCGATCGACGTGCTGGATTTACGGTGGAATACAGGGCGCGTACGCAGGGCCAAGGGTGTTGCCGCAATTGTGCTGCTGGGAGGTGCAGCGCTGATCACAGGCGCAATGCTGGCGCAGTTTGGCACGGTCGTTACTGCGGTCGTCGCCGCCATCCTGATCGCGCATCGCTCCCTATGCGATCACGTGGCAGCTGTTGCATCGGCACTACGCCTGTCGGTTGGCGACGGACGCGCGGCGGTTGCCATGATCGTGGGACGCGACACACGCGACATGGATGCGGCCGCCGTCACACGCGCGGCCATCGAATCGGCAGCGGAGAATTTCAGCGACGGGGTGGTCGCACCGCTGTTTTGGCTAACTTTAGGCGGCCTTCCCGGCCTGATGCTGTACAAGATGATAAATACGGCCGACAGCATGATTGGCCACCTCACACCGCGCCACGCGCAATTCGGCTGGGCAGCGGCGCGACTGGACGATTTGATGAACCTCATCCCGGCCCGCATCAGCGCCCTGCTGATCGCGCTGGTATCGCGTCCATGGCCTCGCTGGACTGACATATCACGCGACGCGCGCCAGCACCGTTCCCCGAACGCTGGCTGGCCCGAAGCCGCGATGGCCCGCGCCATCGGTGTCGCACTGTCAGGCCCACGCGCCTACCACGGACAGATGCAGGACCATCCGTTCGTTAATCCCGACGGACTGCGCCAATCCGGCCCGATCCAGATCGATGCGGCCGTTACGGTTTTGTGGCGCGCATGGACGATGATATTTGCCATTTCCGTCCTTTTTACGCTGTTTCAATAAGATAAGGCGCCAATGCCAAATACTGGCCGCAAAATAGTTGATTTTCCGTTTCAGACAGAAAGCCAAGTGACAAGATTTTGCAGATCAACCCAAGTGAGGTCCAACATGCGTCTCCTGCCCGCAATCTTCGGCATAGCCTTGAGCTCCACTCCCGCCCTGGCGACGCCGTGCGGCGGCGACTTCGGAAGTTTTGTCGCTGAGCTCAAGCAGGAAGCCGTCAGCCGAGGCCATTACCCTGCCGATGCTAACCTTTTCTTCACACCAGTGCGCCAGGATCCGGCCGTACTGCGCGCCGACCGGGCGCAAGGCGTGTTTCAAAAGACTTTTACCGAATTCGCTCAGCGTCTCATTTCTTCCAATCGTTTGAACACAGGAAAGGCCAAGGCAAACTCTCACGGCGCTATTTTCGACCGTATCGAGGCGCAATATGGCGTAAGCCGGGGCATTCTACTGGCCTTTTGGGCGTTTGAGACCGATTTTGGTGGCTTTCAGGGTGATTACAACACTTTGAATGCGCTCGTCACCCTTGCGCATGACTGTCGGCGCCCGGCGCTTTTCCGGCCTCAAATCTTCGCGGCTCTTCAGCTTTTTGAGCAGGATGATTTTGATCCGGCACGCACAACCGGCGCCTGGGCCGGGGAGATTGGCATGGTGCAAATGCTGCCACAGGACATTTTGGACAATGGCGTGGATGGCGATGGCGATGGGCGCGTCTCGCTCAAGGATTCCGCGCCGGATGCATTGATGTCGGGCGGCCAGATGCTGCAACATCTGGGCTGGCGCGCGGGCGAGCCATGGCTGCAAGAGGTGTCTGTTCCGCAAGATCTGGACTGGTCTCAAACCGGGCTGCGCACAACGAAAACTGGCGCTGAATGGGCCGCACTGGGGGTTCAGGTGCGCCATGGGCAAATCGCCGAAATGCTGCCGGCCAATATCCTGCTACCCGAGGGACGCGGCGGCCCGGCCTTCATAGCCTATCCAAATTTTCGCATTCTTTTCGAATGGAATCAAAGCTATACTTATGTTTTGACTGCGGCTTACTTCGCCACGCGGTTAGAGGGGGCACCTGCGATGTCGCCGGGTCGGCCTGCGCCGGGCCTATCCTCAAAACAAATGAAACAGTTGCAGCAAAAACTGTCAGAGCGCGGCCATGATGTGGGTAAAATCGATGGTATTCTGGGCGCAGGAACACGTGCAGCAGTGCAGGATGCTCAACGTGCATTAGGCCTTCCGGCGGATGCATGGCCAACCCGAGAGTTGCTCGATCAGCTATGATGCGAATTTACGCTTGAGTAAGGAAGTTGATTGAGCGGCATACCGAAGCTTCGTAAGCGAAGCTCTACCCGTCCACGCTAAAAGCCGACCGGTTACCCCAAAGGAGCAGCGTCAAATCGGGATTTGCCATAAGCACACAATCAGGCAACCATCGCTTCGGCTTTCTTGAGGTCTACAGATACCAGTTGCGAAACGCCCTGTTCAGCCATTGTGACACCGAACAATCGGTCCATTCGACTCATCGTCACGGCATTATGGGTGATGATCAAGAACCGCGTTTCAGTGCGTCGGCACATTTCGTCCAGAAGATCGCAAAAGCGGGCCACATTGGCATCATCAAGCGGCGCGTCAACCTCGTCCAGGACGCAGATCGGCGCCGGATTGGCCAAGAAGACGCCAAAAATAAGCGCCAAGGCGGTCAAGGTCTGCTCACCCCCTGACAGCAGGCTGAGCGTTGCCAGCTTCTTGCCCGGCGGCTGGCACATGATCTCCAGACCGGCCTCCAGGGGATCGTCGCTTTCGACCAGCACCAGACTGGCCTCACCGCCACCAAATAAGTGTTTGAACAGCATCGAGAAGTTCGCGTTCACCTGCTCGAAAGCAGTCAGAAGCCGCTCGCGTCCTTCGCGGTTGAGGCTGCCGATACCGCTGCGAAGCGTCTTGATCGCCTCCTCCAGATCCGTCTTTTCCGAGGTGAGCGTGCCGTGTTCTTCCTCGATTTCCTTAGCGTCCTCCTCGGCCCGCAGATTGACGGCGCCCAGCGCGTCCCGCTGCCGTTTCAGGCGATTGACGTCAGCTTCGATCGAATCCAAGCCCGGCATATTCTCAACATCTATTCCAAGCGCGTTCACAAGCGCCCCGGGCGTCGTGTCCAGCTCGTCCGCGATACGCTGATCGGCGGCGCGTCTTGCCTCGCTGGCGCCATCAGCACGCGCTTCGCTGCGCGCGCGCGCCTCGCGCGCCTCGCCGGCGGCACGCTCGGCGGCGCGTTCGGCCTCATTGGCGTGGCGCAATCCGGCTTCGCCGCCAGCCAGCGCTTCGCGGGCGCGGTCCTGCCGTGCACTTGCATCGGCGATTTTCTGCGCGAGCCCAGCGCTCTTTTCCGCCAGTCCTGCGGGCATTTCGGCGGCTTCTTTCAACTCGGCCCGGGACATTTCCTTGCGCTCGGCCAGTTCTGCACTGCGCTTTTCTGCCGTCTCCAAGCGATGGCGCCAACCGCTGATTTCCTTGGTCACCTCCTGCCTGCGGCGCATCCGGGCGTCGCCTTCGCGGCGCAGCTCGTCATGGGCTGAGCGGCGCGACATCATGGTGATGCGCGCAGCCTCGACGGTTGTCTTGGTATCTTCCGCCCGGGCACGCTCGACCTCCAGATCGCCGAGCGCGGACAACGCTTTTTCGGCATCGGTCAACTGTGACCGACCGGCCATCGCCTCCTCCTCGTGGCGCGTCACGGCAAGGCCCAGCGCTTCCAGCTTGGACGCCGCCAGATTGCGGTCCGCCTCGGCCCGGCTGAGCGCGCGAGAGGCATCGCCAATGGCGCTGTCGGCGGCCCGGCGGGCGGCACGGGCAGCTTTGTCCGCCTCTGTCCGCTCGGCCAACTGGCGCTTGAGCGTCTCATGCGCTGCGCGGGCGCCGTCCGCGCGGGCGGTTGCATGTTCCAGAAATTGCTTCAATTCTTCCAGCCGGTTAAGCTGTTGCAGCCGTAGCGCCGCCGCCGAAGGCGCATCCTCTGCCCACGCGCGATATCCATCCCAGCGCCACAAATCCCCCTCCACACTCACCAGCCGCTGACCCGGTTTCAGCAGCGGTTGCAGGCGCGGGCCGTCGTCCGAATCGACCAGACCGATCTGGCTCATCCGCCGCGCCAGAACATCAGGGACTGACACGTTTCGACTAAGTGCCGGTACGCCATCGGGCAGCGCCTGGGGCTGGTCATAGCCCGGCAGTTCCGTCCAACCCGAGGGGCCATCCGCCTCTACCTGCGGCGCGCGCAGATCATCGGCAAGCGCCGCACCCAGCGCCTTTTCGTAGCCCTGCTGCACTTGCAGGCGGTCCAGAATCTGGCCGCCCTCTGCCGTATCCCGCTCCAGCATCCGCGCCAGTGCGGACACTTCGGCGCTAAGCGCACTCAGCTCGCCTTCGGCGGCACTGCGTTCGGCGCGAGCATCCGCCTCGCGTGTCTGCGTGTCGCTGCGGGCCTCGTCGGCGGCAGTCAGCGCCGCTTCGGCGGCCTCGGCGGCGTTTTGTGCCGCATGTTCAGCTTGTCGGGCTACGTCAAAATCTGTCCCTGCCTTGTCCATCATCGCGCGGCTCTGCTCGACAGCGGCGTGGGCGCGGGCGGCCTCACCTTCGCTACGCTCCAGCATTTTGCGGCTGTCAGACACCAGCCGCGCAGCAGACTGATGTCTGGCCGACAGACGCGCGACATCTTCCGTCAGGATGGCCAGATCGCGTTCGCGGTCCTGTAACACCTGACTGGCCTCGCGCGCCGCTTCGGCGGCTGCGGCCAGCCGATCGTCGTGGCCCTCATCAGCCTTGACCAATTGCGCCTGCTCCCAGTCGAGCCGCTTGATCGTGTCGTCCGCATCGCGGTTCAATCCCGCTTCACGCTCAAAGTCACGGTCAAGCTGCGCAATACGGCCCTCTAGCGTTTCGATCCGGACGCGGGCGGCGGCTGTCTGATCGGCGATGCTGGCTTGCTCCGCTGTCAGGCGTTGCAGGACGGCGGCGGCAATCGCCTCTTCTTCGCGCAGGCCCGGCAGGGCTTCGTCGGCCGCTCTGCTGGCTTTGGCGGCTTCGCGCGCGGCGGCCTCGGCCCGCGCAGTGATCGCGATACGCTCGCGCAGCTCAGCGCGCGCGGCGCTTAATGCCTCATCCGCCTCGCGCCAGCGACGATAGAGCAGCAGTCCTTCGGCAGCGCGCAGATCATCCCCGATGGTCCGGTAACGGGCAGCCTGCCGGGCCTGCCGGGCCAGTGTCGCCAATTGGTTGGCCAATTGGTCAACCGTGTCATCGACGCGGGTCAGATTGGCCTCGGCGCCGCGCAGCTTCAGTTCGGCCTCGTGGCGGCGCTGATAGAGACCAGAGATGCCGGCGGCTTCCTCCAGAATGCGGCGGCGCGATTTTGGCTTGGCGTTGATCAGCTCGGAAATCTGGCCCTGTCGAACCAAGGCCGGCGAATGGGCGCCGGTCGAGGCATCCGCGAACAGCATTTGGACGTCGCGCGCGCGCACGTCCTTGCCATTGACCTGATAGGCGCTGCCGACGTCACGGGTGATGCGGCGCACGATCTCGATATGATCGGCATCGTTGAAACCGGCGGGCGCCAGACGGTCCGCGTTGTCGATATGGATTGTCACCTCGGCAAAATTGCGCGCACCGCGCGAACCCGATCCGGCAAAGATCACATCCTCCATCCCAGCCCCCCGCATTGCGGTTGGCCGGTTCTCGCCCATGACCCAGCGCAATGCCTCCAGCAGGTTGGACTTGCCGCACCCGTTGGGACCGACAACGCCTGTGCGCCCGTCCCCGATGATCAGATCGGTCGGGTCGACAAAGCTTTTGAAGCCGGTCAGTCTAAGCTTGGAAAAACGCAATGGGGCTGGGTTCCGTTCGGGTTATCTTGGTTTCGTGACAAGGCGCAATGTGGCGACCGGGAGGGCGGGCTGTCAATGTCAAACGTCCTGATCTGCCGCCAGCTGAACCGCCCGCACGCGGCACTTGACTTTGCTATCTCGGCCGCGCCACATCTGAGCCCATGTTGATCGTCGCGCCCTCCAATCCCCTGGACCCCGCCCCCCGTGCGCTGCTGGAACAAAGCCACGCGCTGATGCAGCAGCTGTTCGAGCCGGAGGACAACTTCTTCCTCGGCTTCGAAGCCCTTTCCGCGCCGGAGGTTTATTTCATCACCGCGCGCGATGGCAGCACGGTGTTGGCAACCGGTGCGCTTGTCCAGATGGACGGCTACTGCGAGATCAAGTCTATGTTTACGGCCGCCGCTGCAAGAGGGCGAGGGGTGGCCGCCGCCGTGTTGCGCGCGCTGGAAGATCATGCGCGGAGCCTGGGCGCGTCCATTCTGCGGCTGGAGACGGGCGAGGCTCTGGACAGTGCGATCCGCCTGTATGAGCGCCACGGCTTCATCCGCTGCGAGCGGTTTGGCGATTACGCTCCAAACGCCGTCAGCGTCTATATGCAAAAGACGCTTTAGACGTTTGTCTAGACGGCAACGCCGCCGATCTCAGCTATCTTTGCTGCCCTCTTTGCTACGCTCATCTTGCGCCGCTTTCATCCGCGCCAGCAACTCAGCCTTGCTGGGCCGACCGCCCGAGCGCTGGCCAAACGGATCCTGATCCGATCCGGGTGCGTTATGTTCGGCGTGGCGCGGTGCGTTGCGGCCCATCTTGGGGGCGCCCTGTGCCTTGTAATTCATGACTATATCCTCGCGGGCGATGCTGCCCATAGCCTGCTATCGCGCAAATATGGGCGATATTCAAGCACTGCAAAACACCATATCACGCGATGCGAGAGCGATACCGTGTCAGTATTGCACTGCCTCGCATGTCAATTCGGCCAGACCGTCGACAATCTTATACACATCGCAGTCATAGGTATTGCCGCGCGGCAAAGGCGCCAGCGGCTGGCCGCAATCCAAACGCGCCGTCATCAGCGCTGCGTCGCCGTCCAGCTTTCGCACGCGGCAGCCTGAAACGCGTTCGATGGCCGCCACACCTTGCGGCCCCACGGTATCAAGGCGCGGCGCCCATTGCATGTTCACGCGAATCGCCTCCGCACGCAGCCCGTCCACCCGCACATCGAATGTCGAGCCTGCCACAGTGATGCGTGTGGCTTCGGTTCCGCGAAAGGCGGGACCGGGCATGTTGCAGGCGCCGCAGAGCAGCACGATGGGCGGCAGCAAATACCGGATCAAATCCCTCATGCCTCAGCCTAACTGCTAAATGGTTAATATCTCGCTAACGCATGCCGCAACGCAGCAATCTTGCAAAGCGGTACCCCCACAGTGAAATAAAATATCGCTCATCAAAATTTTACCAATTGATAAAATATCAAACTGTGAAATACTGATTTCAGCCACCCCACCCGACCTGCGTGATGGAGGACGCCATGAAAGACACCGCGTTGACCCCCGGCATCACTGCCGGAAGACTGCCCCCCGAAGATTACGCCGAGAACTTCTCGGACCTGCACGCGCCCCTTGACCGTCACGAGGCGTTGGTCGCCGCCGACCGCTGTTATTTCTGCCACGATGCGCCCTGCATCACGGCCTGCCCCACCGCCATCGACATCCCATTGTTCATCCGCCAGATCGCTACCGGAACGCCCGAGGCAGCCGCGCGCACGATCCTGACTCAGAACATCATGGGCGGCATGTGCGCCCGCGTCTGCCCCACAGAAACCCTGTGCGAAGAGGCGTGCGTGCGCGAGGTCGCCGAGGGCAAACCCGTGCTGATCGGCCAGTTGCAACGCTACGCTACCGACACGCTTATGGAGGCGGGCGTGCATCCCTTTACCCGCGCCGCGCTCACGGGCAAGCGGATTGCAGTCATCGGCGCCGGCCCTGCGGGCCTTGCCTGCGCGCACCGGCTCGCCATGCATGGGCACGACGTGACGGTGTTCGATGCGCGCAAAAAACCTGGTGGGCTGAATGAATACGGCATTGCGAGTTACAAAACTCCTAACGATTTCGCCGCGCGCGAGGTCGCGTGGCTGCTGAAAATCGGCGGTATAGACATCCAGACCGGCCAGCGTTTGGGCGACGGGCTGGAATTGCTGCAGCTGAAAGCTGATTTTGACGCGGTGTTTCTCGGCATTGGTCTGGGCGGCGTGAACGCCCTGAACCTTGAGGGCGAGGACAAGGATGGGCTGCGCGACGCGGTCGATTTCATCGCCGATCTGCGGCAGGCCAGCGATGTGGCCGCCGTGCCGGTGGGCCGCGACGTGGTGGTCATCGGCGGCGGAATGACCGCCGTGGACGCCGCAGTGCAAGCCAAGCTGCTGGGCGCGCTGAACGTCACACTAGTTTACCGGCGCGGCCGCGACCGGATGAACGCCAGCCCGTTCGAGCAGGACCTTGCTGCCTCCTCGGGTGTGCGGATCATCACGGGTGCCACGCCGCGCGGCATCATCGGCAACGGCGCCGTGCGCGAGATCGAATTTGAATACACCGATGACGATCTGACTCCGACCGGCCAGACGTTCCGTCTCGCTGCCGATCAGGTCTTCAAAGCGATCGGCCAATCGCTGCAAGGCGAGGGATTACCTAAACTGGAGGGCCGCAAAATCGCCGTCACCGGCGCGGGGCGCACCTCTGTGGATGGCGTCTGGGCGGGGGGCGATTGCGCTGCGGGCGGCGATGATCTGACGGTGACGGCTGTGGCCGAAGGCCGCGATGCCGCGATGGATATTCATGCAAGTCTGACGAACGCGGGCTAAGGCCCGACACGCAAGACAGGGAGACATAATATGGCTGATCTCACGAGCGATTTCATCGGGATCAAATCACCCAATCCGTTCTGGCTGGCCTCCGCGCCACCTACGGACAAGGAATACAACGTGCGCCGCGCCTTTGACGCGGGCTGGGGCGGCGTGGTCTGGAAAACGCTGGGCGAGGCCGGCCCGCCTGTCGTCAACGTCAACGGCCCGCGCTATGGCGCGATTTACGGCGCTGACCGGCGCCTTTTGGGGCTGAACAACATCGAGTTGATCACTGACCGACCTTTGGAAGTGAACCTTGAGGAAATGAAACGCGTCAAGCGCGACTACCCGGACCGCGCACTGATCGCCTCGCTCATGGTGCCGGTGAACGAGGAGGCGTGGCGTGAGATCCTGCGCCGGGTCGAGGATACGGGGTGCGACGGTGTCGAGTTGAACTTCGGTTGCCCCCACGGGATGAGCGAGCGCGGCATGGGCAGCGCGGTCGGACAGGTGCCCGAATATGTCGGCCAGGTTGCCCACTGGTGCAAGAAACACAGCGACCTGCCGGTGATCGTCAAGCTGACGCCAAACATCTCTGATATCCGCAAACCCGCGCAGGCGGCAATGGAGGGCGGCGCCGATGCGGTCAGCCTGATCAACACGATCAACTCAATAACATCTGTCGATCTGGACTTGTTTGCGCCGCAGCCCACGATTGACGGCAAGGGCGCGCATGGCGGCTATTGCGGCCCTGCGGTCAAGCCTATCGCTTTGAACATGGTGGCGGAAATCGCCCGCGATCAGGCAACGCGCGACCTGCCGATCAGTGGTATCGGCGGCATCACCACATGGCGCGACGCCGCCGAATTCATGACCCTTGGGGCGGGCAATGTGCAGGTGTGTACCGCGGCGATGACCTATGGCTTCAAGATCGTTGAGGAAATGATCTCGGGCCTTAGCCAGTGGATGGACGAAAAGGGGATGACGTCCACGGCGGAAATCGTCGGAAGGGCTGTGCCGAATACCGTCAACTGGAAGGACTTGAACCTGAATTACGTGGCAAAAGCTGTCATCAATCAGGACGAGTGCATCAAGTGCGGGCGCTGCTATGCCGCCTGCGAGGACACGTCGCATCAGGCAATTTCGATGTCGCCCGACCGGGTGTTCGAGGTGATCGACGCCGAATGCGTCGCCTGCAACCTGTGCGTCAATGTCTGCCCGGTCGAGAATTGCATCACGATGGAGGCGATGGCCGCAGGCACCACCGATCCGCGCACCGGCAAAGTGGTCGAGGCGGACTATGCCAACTGGACGACCCACCCCAATAATCCGGGGGCCTGCGCAGCGGAATGAGGCAGATTTTCAGCGAAAAACCTAAAATGAGACAATTCGCGAATTTTTTCAGAATATCATTTCGACCGGTTCATTGCGGCACATGACGGTGAACTGGTCTGCTGAACGGATGAGGTGAAATCCACGCATTCGCATGGCACTGATAAAGCATTCGCGCCCAATGTCGCGATCCACCCACGCGTTGCAGCGGCGCAAAACGCCGCTGCAACGCGTGGCCCTGGCTGCGAACATCTGGTCAACCCAGTAACCGGTGTCGGTCACTCTGGTGAGGCTTTGCATGGCGACCGCTCTGCCGGAACAAAGTAAAACGACCGTTAACGTTTCCAGTGATCGCCTGCCGAATCGTCGATTACGCGCGCGCCGTCGCCGCCTTGGTCGTCTGCATCCAATATCTGGCCCGACAGGCCGACGACACGCGGTGGCGCCCCCCCACCCAGCGTTGCCGCAACGCGAAGTGCGCGCATCATTTGATCGGTCCGCAAGCGCGCTGCCGCAGGATCGGCCGCAGCAGAATCTTGAAACATGAAACCGTGACGATAAAACTCCGACATCTCGCTCCCCCACGGAGCCACCACCCAAGATCATCCTAGATGTCACGCCATGCCATGCCAAACCCGATCTGCCGTCATGATTAACAACGGCTCAATCATGAAACAGGCTGCAACATACGCGTGTAGAGCGTGGTCAAAAACGCATCCGCACCATCCGTTGCGGCGCGCCCATCCATCAGAACGCCAACCTGCGCCTCAAAATCCGCGTAGTGCTGCGTCGTCGCCCAGATCGAAAAAATCAGGTGCCGTGGCTCCGTGGGCGCGATGCACCCGGCGTCGATCCAGCCCTGTATCGTTGAGGCCGCGCCATCGACCAGCGGTTTCAGCTCACCCTCCAGATGCGGTGCTATTCGCGGCGCGCCTTGCAGAATCTCATTGGCGAACAGGCGGCTTTCACGCGGGTATTTCCTGCTCATCTCCAGCTTGCGCCGCACATAAGTCAGGATCTCGTCCAACGGCTCGCCCTCGGGGTCCAGCCGCCGCAAGGGCGCCAGCCAGCGGTCCATCAACTGGCTCAGCAGGGTGACATGGATCTCTTCCTTGCCGTTGAAATAATAGAGGATGTTCGGCTTGCTCAGCCCTGCCCGCTCGGCGATCTGATCCAACGTGGCACCGCGATAGCCATGTTGCGAGAAGACATCCAGCGCCGCCTCAATGATCCGCCCGCGGTTTTGCTTTTGGATGCGGCTGGGCTTTGCGACCCCATTATCGCCAGTTTCGTCCATGATGCCCTCTTTTTTCCAGCTGCCCCCCGCGGCTCAAACCAGCGCGCGTGCAAAACTCACCGAACACTATTCTTGACAGGCGCGGGACCGTGCGCAATCGTTAAGTTGACCATTTGGTAAAAGACCACCCAGCGACCGCGCAAGGAAGGCATAATCATGGCTGCACCCGGACAAAACCTCAAGATCGACGGGCAGCGCCTGTGGGACAGCCTGATGGAAATGGCCAAGATCGGCCCCGGCGTCGCGGGCGGCAACAACCGCCAGACGCTGACCGATGCCGATGCCGAGGGCCGCGCATTGTTTCAGAAATGGTGCGAGGGCGCGGGCATGACGATGGGCCTCGACACAATGGGCAACATGTTCGCGCGCCGCGAGGGCACTGACCCCGATGCGCTGCCGGTCTATGTGGGCAGTCATCTCGATACGCAGCCGACGGGCGGCAAATATGATGGTGTCCTCGGCGTTCTGGCCGGGCTGGAACTGATCCGCACTCTGAACGATCTGGATATCAAGACAAAGCACCCCATCGTGGTCACCAACTGGACCAATGAAGAGGGCACACGTTTCGCCCCCGCCATGCTGTCCTCCGGCGTCTTTGCGGGCCTGCACGATCAGGATTTCGCCTATTCGCGCACGGATGCCGAGGGCAAGACCTTCGGCGACGAACTGAAGCGCATCGGCTGGAAAGGCGACGAACCCGTCGGCGCGCGAAAAATGCACGCGTTTTTCGAGCTGCACATCGAACAGGGCCCCATTCTGGAGGCAGAAGGCAAGGATATCGGCGTCGTCACGCATGGTCAGGGACTGGAATGGACCGAGCTGACCATTACAGGTCGGGACGCGCACACCGGCTCGACCCCGATGCCGATGCGCCGCAACGCGGGCCTTGGCATGGCGCGGGTGCTGGAGAAGGTGAACGAGATCGCCCTCGCCCACGCGCCCAATGCCGTCGGCGCCGTCGGCGCGCTGGAAGTCTTTCCCAACTCGCGCAACGTCATCCCCGGCAAGGCGGTCTTTACCGTCGATTTCCGCTCGCCCGATCTGGACACGCTGACCGTGATGGTGAGCCAGATGAAAGAAGCGGCGCAGAAAATCTGCGACGACATGGAATTGCAGGTCGAATTCGAAAAGGTTGGCGGCTTTGACCCCGTCGAGTTCGACGCAGGCTGCGTCACCGCCATCCGCAGTGCTGCCGAACGTCTGGGCTATTCGCACCGCGACGTGATCTCCGGCGCGGGCCACGATGCTTGCTGGATCAATCAGGTGGCGCCCACCGCGATGGTGATGTGCCCTTGCGTCGATGGACTGTCGCACAATGAGGCCGAGGAAATCACGCTGGACTGGGCGCGCGCCGGGGCGGATGTTTTGCTGCACGCGGTGGTGGAGACGGCGGGGGTGGCCGACTAGACACGCACAAGAATACCACGGCATCCTTCAGGATAGCCAAAGCGGCGCGACAGACGCCGCGCAAAGCTCAGGGAGAAAACCAATGACCACCAAAGTCATCAAGGGCGGCACCGTCTGCACCGCCGACCGCACATGGAAAGCCGACGTGCTGATCGAAGGCGAGACGATCAAGCAGATCGGCGAGGACCTGAAAGGCGACGAATACATCGACGCCTCGGGCGCCTATGTGATACCCGGCGGGATCGACCCGCATACGCATCTTGAAATGCCCTTCATGGGCACCACCGCAGCGGAGACGTTCGAGACAGGCACATGGGCGGCGGCCTGCGGCGGCACCACGATGCTGGTCGATTTCTGCCTGCCCGGCGCCGATGGGTCGATCAAGAACGCCATCAACGAATGGCACCGCAAATCCGCCCCGCAGATCTGCAGCGACATCGGCTATCATATGGCGATCACGGGCTGGAACGAGAATGTATTCAGCGAGATGAAGGACGCCGTCGACATGGGCGTCAATTCCTTCAAGCATTTCATGGCCTACAAGGGCGCACTGATGATCGAGGACGACGAGATGTTCGCCTCGTTCAAACGCTGCGCCGAGCTGGGCGCGCTGCCGATGGTCCATGCCGAAAACGGCGATCTGGTGGCCGAGATGCAGCAGAAATACTTCGACCAGGGCATCACCGGCCCCGAGGGCCACGCCTATTCCCGGCCCCCCGAATTCGAGGGCGAGGCGGCGAACCGCGCCATCTGCATCGCCGATGCGGCGGGCGTGCCGCTTTATATCGTGCATGTCAGCTGCGAGCAGGCGCATGAGGCGATCCGCCGCGCACGCCAAAAGGGCATGCGCGTTTATGGCGAGCCGCTGGTGCAGTTCCTGACGCTGGACGAGTCCGAGTATTTCAACACCGACTGGGACCATGCCGCGCGCCGCGTGATGTCCCCGCCCTTCCGGAATAAAGAGCATCAGAATTCGCTCTGGGCAGGTCTGCAATCGGGCTCTTTGCAAGTGGTCGCCACCGATCACGCCGCCTTCTCCACCGAACAAAAGCGCGCCGGGCGCGACGATTTCCGCATCATCCCCAACGGCTCGAACGGTCTGGAAGAACGCCTCCCGGTTCTCTGGACCACCGGCGTCGAGACGGGCCGATTAACACCAAATGAATTTGTCGCCGTCACTTCAACCAACGTGGCCAAGATCCTGAACATCTATCCGAAAAAGGGCGCCATTGTCGAAGGCGCCGATGCTGACATTGTTGTCTGGGATCCCAAGATTACCAAGACGATCAGCCCGGCCAACCACCACTCGATCCTTGACTACAACGTTTTCGAGGGCTTCGAGGTTACCGCTAACAGCCGCTATACTCTGTCGCGCGGCGAAGTCATCTGGGCCTGGGGCCAAAACTCGCAACCGCAGCCGGGCCGAGGCCGCTTCGTGCCGCGCCCCGCCTTCCCATCGGCACATACCGCGCTCAGCAAATGGAAGGCGCTGACCGCGCCCAAGATGATTCGGCGCGACCCGCTGAACATTCCGGCCGGGATCTGAGCAGCGAATGGCAGCACCCTATCCCCCCAAGGCCGTTCTGGAAACGGCTCTCTATGCGACTGATCTCGATGCAACGGCAGCGTTCTATCGGGACGTGATCGGACTGACAGAGTATCAGCGCGCGCCTGGCCGCCACGTTTTCATGCGGTGCGACACATCAATGATTATGCTGTTCAATCCCGATATTACACAAAAAGGCGGCGGCAAACTCCCCGTTCCACCCCACGGTGCGACAGGCGAAGGCCATATTTGCTTTCGCGCCGCCCCCGGCGATATGGATGCCTGGGCAGCCCATCTGACTGCAATGAATGTAAAGATTGAAGCTGATTTTGAATGGCCGAACGGCGTGCGCTCAATCTACGTGCGCGATCCAGCGCAAAACTCGGTAGAATTCGCCGAAGCCAAGTTATGGGATTTTGACACGTGAGCGATACGGTGATCTCGGCCAAAAACCTTGGCCTGACCTTTCAGACCAATGACGGACCGGTCCATGCCCTTAAAAATGTGAACCTCGATGTGCAGCGCGGCGATTTCGTCAGCTTTATCGGACCCTCCGGTTGCGGCAAGACGACGCTCCTGCGCGTCATGGCCGACCTCGAACGGCAGACGTCAGGCACGATTACAGTGAACGGCGTCACGCCTGAAGAGGCCCGCAGGAACCGCGCCTACGGGTACGTCTTTCAGGCAGCAGGTCTTTACCCATGGCGCACAATTGGCGGTAACATCCGCCTTCCTTTGGAAATCATGGGCTATTCCCGCAGTGATCAGGAACAGCGCACGGCAAAGGTGCTGGAACTCGTCGAACTTGGTGGCTTTGAAAAGAAGTATCCCTGGCAGCTCTCTGGCGGCATGCAGCAACGCGCTTCAATCGCGCGTGCTTTGGCCTTTGACGCGGATCTGCTACTGATGGACGAGCCCTTCGGCGCGCTGGATGAAATTGTGCGCGATCATCTGAACGAACAACTTCTGCAGCTTTGGGACCGGACCGGCAAGACGATCTGCTTTGTCACCCATTCCATCCCCGAGGCCGTTTACCTCAGCACCCGCATCGTCGTCATGTCCCCTCGCCCTGGCCGCATCGCTGATATCATAGAAAGCCCGCTTCCCCGGCGCCGCCCGCTGGATATTCGTGACAGCCCCGAATTCATTAAAATTTCCCATCGCGTGCGCGACGGTCTGCGCGCGGGGCACGGCGATGATTGATCGCGGCGCCCCGCAGCCCGCCTTGCACGGTCGTAACGGCCTCCGGATTTTGACCTTCCGCCGTCATCGGCTCTCCCGCCCGTACCGTGAGGTGAGGAAATCACTAAGGTCTTTCATTTTCCTTCAAGTACTCAATAAAACAGCAATCTGCAGATACTGTGTTCTGAGAATTTCAGGAAAGATGAAAGCCGGGAGCTTTTGATGCGCAACGTCCTGCCAATAGTCACGGTTGTGTTAACCATTATCACAATCTGGTATGTCGCCGCGATCATGCTGAACGCGCCTTGGGCCCACGACAAGGCCAAGCGCGCTGGCGTCGAGTTGAGCCGGGTCGAATTGATCGCCGATACGTGGGGCCAGCAAAAACCCAAGCTGCCCGTACCACATCAGGTCGCAGCCGAGATTTGGGATACGACTGGCGCCATGGTGTTGCAGGGCCGTGGATTTTCCAAACGGTCCTTGATCTATCACAGTTGGGTGACGTTCAGCGCCACGATCCTTGGCTTTGCGCTTGGTACGGCTCTGGGCATCGCATTGGCAGTTGGAATCGTGTTCAACAGAACGATGGATCTAAGCGTCATGCCCTGGGTCATCGCCAGCCAGACTGTGCCAATCATTGCCATCGCCCCGATGATCATCGTGGTGTTGAATGCCATCGGCATCTCCGGATTGTTGCCCAAAGCGATGATTTCGATGTATCTGTCATTTTTCCCGGTAGTCGTCGGTATGGTCAAGGGGCTGCGCAGCCCTGACGCCATGCAGCTCGACCAGATGCGCACCTGGAATGCCAGCCCAGCGCAAACATTCTGGCGGCTTCGCCTGCCCTCTTCGATGCCTTACCTATTTGCGTCGCTGAAAGTGGGCATTGCGGCCAGTCTTGTTGGCGCCATCGTAGGCGAGCTTCCTACGGGCGCCGTCGCAGGGCTTGGCGCGCGTTTGCTGGCGGGCAGCTACTATGGCCAGACCGTTCAAATCTGGAGCGCGCTTCTGACCGCTGCCGCCTTGGCTGCGCTGATGGTCGGTGCGATCGCGCTGGTACAGCGCATCACACTTAAACGGATGGGGATGGCGTAGTGGGTTGGCTTGTTGCAGCACTTGCCGCGTGGTTCATCGGATGGCAGATCAATGCGCGTCTTGCGCGGCGTCTTGCCAGCCGGGCAACCGGCCTTGCCGGACCAATCATATTCGGGCTGACCATCATCGTGATCTGGGAGTGTCTGGTGCATGGGCTGAAAATCTCGCCCATCCTTCTGCCGCCGCCCAGCCAGATCGCTGAGACCTTTGCCGGATCGCTGCCGCTGCTGTGGCGCGATTTCGTACAGACGGTGATCAAGGGCGCGCTGACCGGCTATGTTTTGGGCTGCGGCGCGGCGTTTCTGCTGGCGGTGGCAATTGACCGGTTTCCTTTCCTGCAACGCGGACTTCTGCCAGTTGCGAGCTTCATGGCAGCCCTGCCGATCATCGGCCTCGCCCCGATCCTTGTGATGTGGTTCGGCTTTGACTGGCAGTCCAAGGCGGCAGTCGTAGTGGTGATGGTGTTTTTCCCCATGCTGGTGAACACCGTCGAAGGACTGAACGATACCGGCCCGATGCAGCGCGACCTCATGCGCACCTACGCTGCTGGCTATTGGAAAACACTTCTAAAGCTGCGACTGCCTGCCGCGATGCCGTTCATCTTTAACGGCCTGAAGATCGCGACAACGCTGGCGCTTATCGGGGCCATTGTCGCCGAATTCTTTGGCTCACCAACAAAGGGGATGGGATTCCGCATCTCAATCTCGGTCGGGCAATTGGCAATGGATCTGGTCTGGGCCGAGATCGTCGTAGCCGCTATCGCCGGATCGGCATTTTACGGGGGCATCGCGCTGCTGGAAAAAATACTGACGTTCTGGCACCCTTCGCAGCGGAGCCGGGTTTGAGCAGGTATAAAACGGCAATTACAATAACAGGGAGAGATAACAATGAGAAAGACACCAAAACTCGCAACGCTCGGCTTTGGGGCACTGGCATTCGCTGCCGCGGGGGCAGCGAATGCTGCCGATGATGTAACGCTGCAACTGAAATGGGTCACGCAGGCGCAGTTCGCCGGCTATTACGTGGCACAGGATCAAGGATTCTACGGCGAGGAGGACCTGAACGTCACGATCAAGCCGGGCGGGCCGGACATTGCCCCCGCGCAGGTCATCGCCGGCGGTGGCGCCGATGTGGTGGTCGATTGGATGCCGTCCGCCATGGCCAGCCGCGAAAAGGGGCTGGACCTGGTGAACATCGCCCAGCCCTTCAAATCGTCGGGCATGATGCTGACCTGCCGAAAGGATACCGGCGTCAACAGCCCCGAGGATTTCCCCGGCAAAACGCTTGGCGTCTGGTTCAGCGGCAATGAATACCCTTTCCTTAGCTGGATGAACAAGCTCGGGCTTGCCACCGACGGATCGGACGGCGGCGTCACCGTTCTGAAGCAAGGCTTTAACGTCGATCCGCTGCTTCAGGGTCAGGCTGCCTGCATCTCAACGATGACTTATAATGAATATGGTCAGGTGCTGGATGCTGGCCTGACACCCGAAGAACTCGTCGTTTTCAAATACGAGGATCAAGGCGTCGCCACATTGGAAGATGGCCTATACGTGCGGGGCGACAACCTGGACGATCCCGAATTCGTGGACAAAATGGCGCGCTTTGTCCGTGCGTCGATGAAGGGCTGGAAGTGGGCGGAAGAGAACCCAGAAGAGGCCGCTCTGATCGTTCTGGATAACGACGCCAGCGGCGCCCAGACCGAGGCGCATCAGGTCTTCATGATGACAGAGGTCGCCAAGCTGACAGCCGGCAGCAACGGCGCGCTTGACCCGGCAGATTTCGAGCGCACGATTGAATCGCTCCTGTCCGGCGGATCAGATCCCGTCATCACCGAACACCCCGGCGATGATGCCTGGACCCATGCGGTGTCCGACAAGGCGCTGAACTAAGTACCAAGATAATAGGGGCGCGCCGTCATCTGGCGCGCCCTGCCTTCATCTTGTTGAAAATACTCAAATACGGCCCAAGCCTCAAACGCTGCGGCTGATTTCTGCACCCAGATTGCCCATCAGCGGCTCGAATATCGGGAATGATGTTGCAATCGGTCCGCCATCATCCACGCTCACCGCCGCATTGGCTGCCATTCCAAGGATCAGGAACGACATCGCGATCCGGTGATCCAGATGGCTGGCACAGGTCGCGCCGCCGGGAACATTGCCATGGCCGCGGCCGTGTACAATCCACCAGTCCGGCCCATCCTCCACCTCAATGCCATTGGCGCGCAGGCCGGTTGCCATCGCCTCGATCCGGTCGGATTCCTTGACCCGCAGTTCGGACACGCCGCGCATGACAGTCGCGCCCTTGGCAAAGGCAGCAACAACCGACAGGACCGGGTATTCGTCGATCATCGACGCGGCGCGCGCCGGATCTACCTCGATCCCTTTCATATCCGGTGAGAACCGCGCGCGCAGATCGGCCACAGGCTCTCCGCCCTCGCTGCGCTCATTTTCATAGGTCAGATCGGCGCCCATCTCGCGCAGGGTGGTGAAGAGGCCAGCCCGCGTCGGGTTCAGGCCGATATTGGGCACCAACACATCCGAGCCGGGAACGATCAGCGCCGCACAAACCGGAAACGCGGCCGAGCTGGGATCGCGCGGCACGTCGATTGTCTGCGGATGCAGCTCGGGCTGGCCGGTCAGGGTGATGACCCGGCCCTCTTCGGTCTCGTTGGTTGTGATCTGTGCGCCGAAGCCTGCCAGCATCCGCTCGGTGTGATCGCGGGTTGCCTCGCGTTCGATCACCACCGTCTCGCCCGGCGCGTTCAGCCCGGCCAGCAGCACTGCCGATTTCACCTGCGCCGAAGGCATGGGCACCGTGTAGCGCACCGGCACCGGGTCGGCTGCGCCGACAATGGTCATCGGCAGGCGCCCACCCGCGCGGCCCACGGTCTGCGCGCCGAACAGCGCCAGCGGATCGGTCACGCGTGCCATCGGGCGTTTGTTCAGCGATGCGTCGCCTGTAAACGTGACCGCGATCGGCGAGGTGGCCATCGCCCCCATGATCAGCCGCACGCCGGTGCCTGAATTGCCGCAGTCGATCACATTCTCAGGCTCGGCAAAGCCGCCGACCCCAACGCCATGCACCGACCATGCGCCGCCGCCCAGATCCGTCACCTCGGCGCCAAAGGCCCGCATGGCGCGGGCAGTGTCCAGCACATCCTCGCCCTCCAGCAGGCCGGTGATCCGCGTCTCGCCCACAGCCATCGCGCCCAGGATTAACGCGCGGTGCGAGATTGACTTGTCGCCCGGCACATCTGCCGTGCCAGTCAAGGGGCCGCATTTGGCCGAACTCATGGGGATGGGGGTGCCGTGGCCAGACATACATGCGCCTTTGTATTAGGTGTTTGTCTGATCTGATAGCGCAACCAGCGCACGGCGTCCATCGCCGCGGCGTCACTGCGCCCGCTCGCCGCCCAGCGACAGGGTATGCGCGCGCAGCCACGTCATGAAACCGCGCGGATCACTGGCCAGCATCTGCATGCGCGCGTCAGAAACGGGCGCGCCAACGACCGGCTTTTGCGGGCGGTTGCAACTATGCACCACCTCATGCAGCAACAGCCCCTGACGCAGGGTGGGCGACACGCGATTGGCCATTTGATACCAGCGGCTGTTGGCGCCGGGAAAGTAGATCGGCACCACCTTGGCACCCGACCGGCGGATCATCTGCGCGGTAAAAACGTTCCACTCCCGTTCAATCGCCGGGCCGAACATCGTGTCCGACGACGCAACAACCCCAGAGGGGAAGACGCTGATCAGCCCGCCCTCCTTCAGATGGGCCATGGCATTGGCGCGCATTTCCACGGATTTGCGCTGCGCGTCCGGCTCGTGCGGGAATGGCACCGGGATCATGTAGCTGGCCGCGACCTCGTCAATGCCGGTCAGCAGCGCGCGGGTCAGAATCTTGTAATCCGTGCGGCGCCGCCCGATCAGATCGGCCAGGATCATCCCGTCGACCAACCCATGGGGATGGTTTGCCACCGCCACCACAGGCCCGTCGCGCGGGATATTGTCCAGCTCCGCCTCAGGGGTCAGAAGGTCGATCCCCATCGTATCCAGCGACGCGCGCCAGAACGGCTGCCCGGTCGGGGCGCCACGCCGCTCGAATTCGCGGATCATGCGGATGATTGAGACCTTGCCGGTCAACCATTCGATCCCGCGAATGATCGAGGCCGTCAGCGGTGCATCGAAAGAATTTGAATATGTCAGGCTGCGGCGGTCATATTTGGGAAACGTCATCATGCGAGTATCCGCATCATCCGCATGACTGCCCGCCCCGGCGGATGCCTGATCGCCCTGATCGCGTTGCTCATTCACCAAGTGGGACCGTTCCATTCCGTCCTGAACGCGGCGCGCCGCGTTACATATCCTCCCCGAACCGGGCCGCCACAAGGGCCGCAATAGCATCGGCCAGCGCCTCGGCATCGGGGCCCCGGGTTTCGACGTCAATAGTGGTTCCCATCGCGGCTGCCAACATCAAAAGGCCCATGATGCTGTCGCCGCTGGCCGATTGGCCGTCATGGGACACTTCGGCGGTCGCATCGAACCCTTCAACCACTTCGACCAATTTGGCCGAGGCGCGCGCGTGCAAACCCTTGACGTTCACGATCTGCAATTTGCGTGTCACTGGTGCGGACATAAGATCAATCTTCCACTGAAATGTTCTGGCTATCGGTATATTTCCGCGCGGCGTATATCGCATCCCGCACGGCATCCGGCAACGGCTTGTCCCGACTTTTGGCCAGTTTGATCAGCATCGGCAGGTTCGCGCCGTACAGCATGCGCCTGTCGCCGGTGCGGCAGGCGGGCAGCGACAGGTTGGCCGGCGAGCCGCCAAACATATCCGTCACAACGGCAACGCCCGATCCGCGATCCACATCCCGGGCCGCCTGCGTGATTTCCTCGGATTTGGCGGCACGATCGTCATTGGTATCGACCGAAATGGCGCGCACGCCATTCTGAGGGCCGACCACATGCTCAACCGCTGCGAGGTATTCCCGCGCCAGGCCCCCGTGGGCAACAATGACGATTCCAATCAACGCCCTTGCATCCTTTTGTAGGTAATGCGCGTCATCGCGCGTCCGCAATGGCAGCGCGCCGCTCGAGTTCACGGTGCCTAGTTGACACCTGCCAGCCGTCGTCTGCAAGGGTGTGCGTCAAAGTTTCCGCCACTGCGACAGATCTGTGCTGCCCGCCCGTACAGCCCAGCGCGATGGAAAGATAAGATTTCCCTTCGGCTTCAAATCCCGGCAGCAAAAGCATCATCATCTCAGTCAGTTGCGCAAGAAACGCAGCAAATCGTGGGTCGGCCGAAACAAACTCCGCCACTTCGGGCGCGCGCCCGTCCAGCGGACGCAGCGGCTCCTCCCAATACGGATTTCGCAGAAAGCGGCAGTCCAGCACAATGTCCGCACCACGCGGGAGGCCGCGCTTGTAGGAGAATGAATGAATTGAGACCGATAGCCGCCCCTCGCCGCGCGGCACCAGCAATCGCTCCAGCTCAGCGCGCAGATCATGCGGGCTCATTTCGGAGGTGTCGATCAGGACATCGGCTTGCGCACGGATAGGTCGCAGCAGGGCCAATTCGCGCGCGATGCCGATCTGCGCGCTTTCCGCCGGGGCCATCGGATGACGGCGACGCGTTTCCGAAAACCGCCGCAAAAGTACGTCGGGGCGGCAATCAACGTATAATAACTGGACCTGTCCGGCCTTGAACGCGCCGAGAGTTTCAACCGCATCGAAGAGCGCCTGAGCCGAGAAATCACGGTTGCGCGTATCAACACCAAGCGCAAGAGGCCGATCCAGCGTCTGATCGCCCCCGACCGGCGCAGTCAGCAGACGCGGCAGCAGACCAAGTGGCAAGTTGTCTATCGCCTCATAGCCCATATCCTCAAGCGACCGGATCGCGGTACTGCGCCCGGCGCCGGACGGCCCTGTGATCAGCATCATCGGCGCGCTCTGCCCTTGATCCTTTTGTGATGCCTCAACCATTTTCCGCCTCTTTCATGCAAACCGTCCATGCACCAAATAGAGATAGATTGCAGCCGGAAAGTGGGCTGCGGCGCTTGCGCGCACCAGCGGGACAGTCAGCCCCAAATACGTCTCATATTCACGCTCCGGTAGGCGCGCGGGCATAGCTGCCTCCATATCTACAAGCAGCGCCAATGGCTGCGGCCCCGCAGCGGGAGCATTCAGAATACCCACTCCGCGCGCTTCGATCTGGCCCCGGATTGCATCGGGTGCATCCACCATCAGGCGATCGCCTTCGCGCCAGATCAATGTGCTGTCATCCGCGACAAGCGTGCCGCCCAGCGCGATAAGCTGCAGCGCCAGCCCGGATTTGCCTGCGCCAGGCGCCCCCCGGATCAGCGCAGCATGACCGGCGACCGATACCGCCGTTGCATGCAGCGACAACGCTCTCTCGGTGTCATTCATAATCTCAGACCGGCAGGCCAACTACGAACCGCGCGCCCAGCGGATCCGAAGTGATGTCAGCATCTGTAGGCCGAATATTTTCGGCCCAGATCACGCCAGCATGCGCTTCGACAATCTGCTTGGAAATAGCGAGGCCAAGGCCTGAATTATTGCCAAAATCATTTGCGCAGCGTTCAGAATAAAAGCGTTGGAAAATCTTGGTCAGCGCCTCATCTGGAATCCCCGGTCCGGTATCCTCGACCACGATCAACACACGATTATCCCGCCGCCTTGCCCAGATCCGAATTGCGTCGCCTGTCTCGCCAAAACTGGTGGCGTTTGAAATAAGGTTTACGAAAACCTGCGCGAGCCGTGCCTCGAGCCCGTTGATAACAATCTGATTGTCAGGGAAGTCGGTGATGAATTCAATGCCCTTGGCTGACGCTTGTTCGCCCAGATATTGGCCGAGATTTCGAAGCATGGTCAACAAGTCAAACGCTTCCTCCTCCTCTTTGACCAACTCACTGTCAAGGCGCGATGCATTCGAAATATCGCTGACCAGCCGGTCCAACCGGCGAACGTCATGCTCAATCACATCGAGCAGCTTTTCACGCTGATCCTCGCGCTTGGCGACGCGCATCGTGCCGACAGCACTGCGCAAGCTGGCCAGCGGGTTCTTGATCTCATGCGCGACATCTGCGGCGAACTGCTCATTCCCATCGATCCGATTATAGAGCGCAGCAACCATTCCACGTAAAGCACCGGAAAGGCGTCCAATTTCATCGGGCCGCGCGGTCAGGTCGGGGATACGGATGCGCCCAGCGCCCCCTTTACCCCGATTTCGTGCACCCCCAATTTCCGCCGCTGCCGCAAGGTCCGCCAGCGGATGCGCAACTGTTGATGCCAGTATCAAGCTCAGGCCGATAGATACCAGCGTGGCAATTATGAACATTTGCAGCACACGCTCGCGCTCGAACATGACGAGACTGTCGATCTCACCTGTCGCGCTGATCATCGCAATGACGCCAACGGGGTTGCCTTCCTGCATGATCGGGGTCGCCACGACAAATACAGCACCATCCGTCACATCGCGGGATATCACCTGCGTATTGCCGCTGGCCAACGCTGCTGCCACCTGGTTCTGGGCAACCTGCTCGACGCTGGGCGCTAGAGCACCAGTCGCGCTAAAGGGGGTCGCCAGCCAATTCCAGAAACGCGAAAATGCATCAGTGATGATGGTTGGTTGATTACGCGAGGCGCCGACAGGCCGCTCGGCTTGACCAGTGATACGACCCGCGACGGCTCCGGAGGTGTCAAAGACAAAAACTTCGGCGCCATTTTGGACGTCGATCCGCGCCAGCGTACCGGCTACATCAATTCCGTCACCTGTAATCAGGTTAACCGGCGATCTGCGAGGCATCTGCACTTCGAACACGTTGGCCACCAATTCGGCCTCACCAACCAGACCGCTGGCGCGCTGCACGGCCAGGCCGTCGCGAGATGAATTGAGATAAAGAATACCGGCGACGAGAATATTGAGTGCTATCAGATTGAAGATAATGATCTTGCGCGTCAGCGGCGACTCGCGCAGGGAACACAAAACCCGTCGCGCGCGGCGCGCACGCACCTCGTCTTTCACGACACTGTCAGGCGCGACAAAATCGTCACCCAGAACGAGATCGCCGTCTCGTCCTGGTGCACCATCGTGCAAGTTCACCCCTTCGGCCAGTGCCATGATTATTCTTCGTTATATCTGTAGCCGATGCCGTAAAGCGTCTCAATTGCCGAAAACTCCGGATCAACCTGGCGCAGCTTCTTGCGCAGCCGCTTGATATGACTGTCGATCGTGCGATCATCGACATATACCTGTTCGTCGTAAGCCACGTCCATCAGTTGATCGCGGCTTTTGACAAAACCGGGGCGCTGCGCCAGCGCCTGAAGCAGTAGAAATTCTGTGACTGTCAGCGACACGTCCTTTCCCTTCCAGCCCACAGCATGGCGCAGCGGGTCCATCCGTAGATCGCCACGCTCGATCACCTTGCCCTCTTCAACTTCGGCAGGCGCGGCAATTCCTTCCAGCGCGTCCTGCCTACGCAGCAGCGAGCGGATACGCTCAACCAAAAGGCGCTGAGAAAACGGCTTTTTGACGTAGTCATCCGCACCCATCCGCAGGCCCAGAACCTCGTCAATCTCATCATCTTTAGAGGTCAGGAAAATCACCGGCATCTGCGATTTCAGGCGCAGACGCTGCAACAGATCCATGCCATCCATACGTGGCATCTTGATATCCAGAACGGCCATATCCGGCAGCTTTTTCGCAAAGGCGTCAAGGGCCTGCTGGCCGTCATTATAAGTGTCCACCTCGAACCCTTCGGCCTCGAGGGTCATCGATACGGATGTCAGAATATTCCTGTCATCGTCCACCAGGGCGATTTTGGACATGTCTTCATTCCTTGTACTGCTCAGGTTGCCTGATTTTTTTCATAAATATGTCTTCGTTCTTGTTTTCCGATCAATCCCCTTTCGCGAATCACCCAGCACCGCCCCCCTATTTGGGACTGATTTCCATAACCAATGGCTAATATGACTCACTTTTTTGCACAGCCCACCGCCTCTGGGCAGTCTTTTGCCGTCCGTGGCGTGCCTGCCGTCGGTGATTGCGCTAACGCCAGATTGGTTGCGCTAACCGCAGCAAAGCGATCTGTTCATTCCATAAATCGGCGTGCTATGACCCCGGCGTACCGAGGTCGGATCGCCGTGCTGTGCGTCGACACCCGGCACATGCCTATTGAGGCCAAAAGGCCGGCAATGACCAGTATTTGGAGAGCGATTGTCATGACATTGGGACGGGTAAACCCGAAATTCCGCCTTGAGGATCAAGGGATCACGGGGCTTGGTGACGTGCATTACAACCTGATCGAACCGGCCCTGATCGAGGCCGCACTGAAGAACGGCGAAGGTCAGTTGGGCCGCGGCGGCGCCTTTTTGGTATCGACCGGCAAGTTCACAGGCCGCTCGCCGCAAGACAAGCATGTGGTCAAAACGCCCAGTGTCGAAGACAGTATCTGGTGGGAAAACAACGGTGCGATGTCGCCCGAAGGCTTCGACGCGCTCTATGACGATATGGTCGCTTACATGGCGGGTGGCACATATTATGTGCAGGATCTCATCGGCGGCGCCGATCCGGCCCACGCGATCAAGGTGCGCATGGTGACCGAACTGGCGTGGCATGGCCTGTTCATCCGCCACCTTCTGCGCCGCCCCGAGCGTGACGCGCTGGATCACTTCATCGCGGATTTCACCGTCATCAACTGCCCCGGTTTTCAGGCCGACCCGAAAAAGCATGACTGCCGCTCCGAGACAGTGATCGCCCTGAATTTCGACCGCAAGATCATCCTGATCGGCGGCACGGAATACGCGGGCGAGAACAAAAAATCCGTTTTCTCGCTGCTGAACTATCTGCTGCCTGCAAAAGACATCATGCCGATGCATTGCTCTGCCAATCACGCCAAAGGAAATCCGGTCGATACCGCCATCTTCTTTGGACTGTCCGGCACTGGTAAAACGACCCTGTCGGCCGATCCGGATCGCACCTTGATCGGGGACGACGAACACGGCTGGTCGGACCGCGGCACCTTCAATTTCGAGGGCGGCTGCTATGCCAAAACGATCCACCTCAACCCCGAGGCCGAGCCGGAAATTTACGCGACCACCAGCAAATTCGGCACCGTGATCGAGAACATGGTTTACGACGAAAACTCCCGCGAGCTGGATTTTGAAGACGATTCACTTACCGCGAACATGCGATGCGCCTACCCGCTGGAATACATCTCGAACGCCAGCGAAACGGCCATGGGCGGGCATCCCAAGAACATCATCATGCTGACCTGCGATGCGTTCGGCGTGCTGCCGCCCATCGCGCGGTTGACCCCGGCGCAGGCGATGTATCACTTCCTGTCGGGTTTCACCTCCAAGGTGGCCGGCACCGAACGCGGCGTGACCGAACCCGAGCCGACCTTCTCGACCTGCTTCGGCGCCCCCTTCATGCCGCGCCGCCCCGAAGTTTACGGTAACCTGCTGCGCGCCAAGATCGCCAAACATGGTGCAACCTGCTGGCTGGTCAACACCGGCTGGACGGGGGGAGCCTATGGTACCGGATCGCGGATGCCGATCAAGGCCACCCGCGCCCTTTTGACCGCCGCCCTGGACGGATCGCTCAGCGGTGTGAAGTTCCGCACAGATACCAATTTCGGATTCGACGTGCCTGTCGATGCGCCTGGCGTTCCCAACGTGCTGCTGGACCCGCGCCGCACATGGGACAAGCCCGACAGTTATGACCGTCAGGCAGCAAAGCTGGTCAAGATGTTTGCCGAGAACTTTGAGCAGTACATGCCCCATATCGATGAAGACGTAAAAGCCGCCGCCATCAAGTGAACACGGCGGCTGCATGCGGCAAGAAGGGCGCGGCGCAGGCTGCGCCCCTTTCAGTAAATTCTTCAGATAGACGCGGAATGATCAGCAGTCCTCAGCACGTCTGCACGGTAGACACTCAAAAGCTCTCGAAAAGCCTTCGGAGCTTGGTGGCCATGAGGAAAAGCGGACCGAACTCATAGTGCGCTGCCTGAATACCGTACCGCAGGGCCCTTGATCGTCGGCTGGGTATTTCTGGTCGCCCCTAGCACATCAAATCAAAAGGGCCGTTTACCGCACACGGCTGTGCCCAAACAGCGGCCCTTGTGTAACGACCAGCCTTAATCAGTAGCTTTTTTGTGAAAACACGCCCGCCGAAGACGTACATCCATGGTGCCCCGCCGGTCACCGGACCTACCCCACCATATACAACATAATATAAAGCGCCCCGGCGCCCATTATGATCGCCGCCAGCACGTTGCGTGTGATCAGCCCAGCGATGATTGTCACGCAGGCGGCCGTCAACCTTGCCGCATCCAGCGTGCCGCCCGTGGCTGGGGGCCACACCACCATGGGCGCCACAAGCGCCGGCAGAACGGCCACCGCGGTATAGCGCAGATGCCGCAGCACCCAAGGCGGCATCGGTCGGTCCCCGATCAACCCTAGAAAGACGAACCGCAGGCCAAAACTGCCCAATCCAAGGACAGCGATCACGATCCAGATATCGAGCGTTGCAATATCCCTCACAATCCTGCCTCCACGCGGCGCGACATCATCAGTTCCACTTGTGCGCCCGCGATCATCCCGGCCGCGCCCGCAACCAGCAGCCCCAGACTGTAGGGGATGAATGCCAGCGACAGGGAAACCGCGATCGCCACCAGCGCCGCCGCCACATGCGCCGCACTGCGCAGCATCGGCGCGATCATTGCAAGAAACGTGATCGGCACCGCAAAATCCAGCGCGAATTCCGGCGGGATCGCACTGCCCACCACCGCGCCAACCACCGTAAAGATCAGCCATAGCGGTATCAGCGGCGTGATCGCGCCAAAATAAAAGGCCAGCTTTTGCGGAATGCTCCAGCCAGGGTTTTTCTCATAGGCCAGGATCGCGCAGGCATAGGCCTGATCGACCATCAGGTAAGCCACGAGCGCCCGCTTGCCCAAAGGCGCACGGCCCAGATGCGGCGTCAGGGAGGCCGAATACATCGCCATGCGCAGGTTGACGGCCAGCGCCGTGACGCACACGATGATCACCGGCGCATGCTCCGACAAAAGCTGGATCGCCGTGAACTGCGCCGCGCCGGCAACCACCAGCAGCGAAAAGGAAAACGTCTCAAGCAGGTTCAGACCGGCCTCAGTCGCAACGACGCCGAACAGCATCGAAAACGGCACCAGCACCAGAATGAACGGCGCGCCGGCGCGCACGCCTTGCCAGTAGGTCGATTTGGTGGTCTCAGTGGTCATTCGGATACACGCCAACAAGGATGGGAATGACCTGCTGCCTACCGGCACCCGTCAGGAGATGCAATTGCCCCGCATGGACAACGACAGCCCCTATATAATCGCCCCCGCGCCGGATGCGCCGGGCCTGACGCGCGCCGTCACCGGCACCGACCAGACAGGCGCCCATCAGACCGTCAACGTGGTCGAGGAACGACCCCTGACCATATTCCTGAACGCGCAGGAGATCGTCACCGCCATGACCATCGGCGACTACCCCGAATATCTGGCGCTGGGATTCCTGCGCAATCAGGGCATGCTGAAAGATGGCGAAAACGTCCTGCGCGTCGATTACGATGACGAGCTGGAAACCGTGGTCGTGCGCACCGACGGGCAGACAACCTACGAGGACAAGCTGAAGAAAAAGACCCGCACCAGCGGTTGCGCCGTCGGCACCGTCTTTGGCGACATGATGGAGGGGCTGGAAGGCGTCACCCTGCCCGACGCCAGCCTGCGCACCTCCCACCTTTACGCGCTGGCGCATGTCATCAACACGACACCGTCGCTCTACCTGACCGCCGGGGCGATCCATGGCACGGTCCTGTGCGAAGGCGCGCGCCCGCTGGTCTATATGGAGGATGTCGGACGCCATAACGCCGTCGACAAGATCGCCGGCTGGATGCTGTCCGAGGGTGTCGGGCCGGAAGGCAAGATGCTCTATACCACCGGGCGGCTGACGTCGGAAATGGTGATAAAAACCGCACTGATGGGCATCCCCATCCTCGCCTCGCGCTCGGGCTTTACCGCATGGGGGGTCGAGATCGCCCAAGCGGTCGGCCTGACGCTGATCGGGCGGCTGCGCGGGCGACGTTTTGTCTGCCTCGCGGGGGAGGAAAGGCTGATCCGCGACGCCGATCCGGCGGCAGTGGCCGATGAAGACAGCAAACACCGGCGCAAGGGGGCGGGTGCCTGATCCTTGCCCGCGACACGCTGAAACACTAAGACGATGCCGACCGCCAAAGACCGCGCCAGCGAGGATACCGACATGAAACAGCCCTATGCCATCATCCTCGCCGGCGGTCTCGCCACGCGCATGGGCGGTGGCGACAAAGGCCTGCTGCCGCTGGGGGGTGCCACGCTGCTGGATCATGTACTGGACCGCATCGCGCCGCAGGTCGCCGCGACCGCGATCAATGCCAATGGCGATCCTGCGCGCTTTGCCCGCTTTGGCCTGCCTGTACTGGCCGACCCGGTCGACGGCTTTGTCGGCCCCTTGGCGGGCGTTCTGGCGGGGCTGGAATGGGCGGCTGAGGAGGGCGCGGAAACGATCGTTTCCGTCGCCGCCGATACGCCGTTCTTCCCCTGCGATCTGGCCGCGCGGCTGCTTCTGGCTGCCGAGGGGATGGAGGCGCCGCTGGCATTGGCGGCCACGCCCGACGGGCGCCACCCCACCTTTGGCCTTTGGCCGGTCGCCCTGCGCCACGATCTGCGCGCAGCGCTGGAAGGCGGGTTGCGCAAGGTCGTGCAATGGACCGACACGCATGGTGCGGCCACAGCGATGTTCAACGATGCGGGCGATCCCTTCTTCAACGTCAACACACCCGAGGATCTGGCCCGCGCGCAGGCCATAGAGGGGGCGCAGGTATGAAAATATACGGCGTCACCGGCTGGAAAAACGCCGGCAAGACGGGCCTGATGGAGCGTCTCGTGGCCGAGATCACCGGGCGCGGTCTGACCGTCTCGACCGTGAAACACGCCCATCACAGCTTTGACGTCGACCAGCCCGGGCGCGACAGCTATCGCCACCGCGAGGCCGGCGCGAGTGAGGTGCTTCTGGTCTCGGGCAATCGCGTCGCTCTGATGCAGGAGTTGCGCGGCGCCCCCGAGCCGCCGCTGGCAGATCTGCTGGCGCGCCTGACGCCCGTCGATCTGGTCCTGATCGAAGGCTACAAACGCGAGGGACACCCCAAGATCGAGGCATGGCGCAGCGAGGCCGCCAACACCCTGATCGCGCCGGGTGATCCCACCATCCGGGCCATCGCCGCCGACATTCCAGCCGATGTCGCGTCGCTGGTGAACCAGCCGGTGCTGGACCTGAACGACACATCCGCCATCGCAGATTTCATCCTGCACGAGCTGGGCCTGTGACGGGCTTTGACAGCTTTCTGGTCGTCGATTGGTCGGCGTCGGTCAAGCGTGCACCGGCACGCCCCTCCAAGGATTCCATCTGGCTGGGCTTTGTTCAAGACGGCACTTGTCAGACGCCGATCTACTGCCGCACACGCACCGAGGCCGAGGCGCGCATCGCGCGGATCATCGCGGGCGAACGCGCCGCCGGACGCCGGTTGCTGGCAGGCTTTGATTTCCCCTTCGGCTATCCCAAAGGCGTCGCACGGAGGATCACCGGCAGCGATGATCCGCTGGACCTGTGGGATTGGCTGGAGGCGCGGATTACCGATAGCGAGACGGGCGAGAACAACCGCTTTGACGTGGCTGAGGCGATGAACGCATGTTTCGATGCGCCGGGGCCGTTCTGGGGCAAGACCCACGCCGACCGCTGGCCCGGCATCCCCTATCGCAAGGCAGGGATCCGCTTTGACGAGGTTGCGGAAAAGCGCGCCTGCGATGTCGCGAGCAAGGCCGCCAGCAGCTGCTTTCAGCTGTGTTTCCCGCCGACCGTGGGTAGCCAGATGTTAATGGGTCTGCCCATGCTGGCCCGATTGCGCAGGCAACAGGGCGTCGCCATCTGGCCTTCCGATGAATGGCAGGGGGCGCCCGTCGTGCTGGCCGAGATCTGGCCGGGGCTGATAGAACCTGCGGTCAAATCCGCGATGGCAAATGACCCGGCCGCGCCTATCCGCGACGCGGTACAGGTCACGCTGCTGGCGCGCGCGCTGTCGCGGGTATCGGCCGAGGATCTGAATGCGATGATGACAGACCTGCCGGTTGAGGCACAACAGGAGGCTTGGATATTGGGCACAGGACATGATGAAATGCTGAGCGATCTGGCCACGGACGGCCGCCCCCCCGCCCCGCCGCCGCTGCGCGACGACTGTTTCGCCATGCCCGCAGGCGTGGACTGGACGCCGGTTGATGACGCGCTGGCCGCATTGCGCGCCGGGTTACATCCTGTGGTGCGCCCGGAGCGCTGCGCCGTGCCGGACGCCTGCGGCCGCGTTCTGGCGGCGCCCGTATTGGCAAAGCGCGCCAATCCACCAACACCGAATTCGGCGGTGGACGGCTACGGCTTCGCCTATGACAGCCTGCCGGCCGGCGATCCGGTTCTGCCGCTTGTCGCAGGCCGGGCCGCTGCCGGGGTGCCGTACGACAAGGCGGTACCGCCGGGTCACGCCATCCGCATCCTGACCGGCGCGGCGGTGCCCGTCGGTGTCGATACCGTGATCCTGGAAGAGGACACACGCCAAGGCGCCGGGCAGGTTGCCTTTCGCGCCGGGATAAAACGCGGCGCCAATACCCGCAAGGCGGGCGAGGACGTGGATGCAGGCGCCGAACTATTGCCCAAAGGCCGCGTGCTGACCCCCGCCGATCTGGCCCTTCTCGCGGCTACGGGAATTGGCGAGGTCGACGTATTTCAACGCCTGCGCGTTGCTGTCGTCTCCACCGGGGACGAATTGATTGAGGCAGGCGGCACTGCCGACCTCGGCCAGATATTCGACGCCAACCGCCCGATGCTGCTGGCCAAGATCCGCGAATGGGGGATGGAGGCAATCGACATGGGCCGGATCGCGGATGATCGCACGGCCCTGCGCGCCGCGCTGGACGATGCGACCAGCCGCGCCGATGTCATACTGACTTCGGGCGGCGCATCGGCGGGGGACGAGGATCACGTCTCGGCCTTGCTGAGCGAGGCTGGTGCCATGCAGCAATGGCGTATCGCGCTGAAGCCGGGCCGCCCGCTGGCCTTGGGGCTGTGGCAGGGCGCGCCGGTGTTTGGCTTGCCGGGCAATCCGGTTGCGGCACTGGTCTGCACGCTGATCTTCGCGCGTCCCGCCCTCGGGCTACTGGCCGGTGCGGGCTGGCAGGAGCCGCAAGTTTTCCATGTACCGGCGGCGTTTGAAAAATCCAAGAAACCGGGCCGCCGCGAGTATCTGCGCGCGCGTATCCGCAACGGGCGCGCCGAAGTGTTCGCGTCAGAAGGGTCCGGCCGGATCAGCGGGATCAGCTGGGCCGAAGGGCTGGTCGAATTGCCCGATGCCGCTGCGACGATCCGGCAGGGCGATCCGGTGCGCTACTACCCGTTCGGCAGTTTCGCCCTGTAGCTTCAGAGCAAAAACAGGCGGATACCATAGCCAACCACGCCCAGCGCTGCGACCGACATCGCCCATATGGCAACAAACCACAGCAACCGCTGCCATAACGGCGCGCCCCGGCGCATCAGTGATATCCGCTATCAGGATCGACCTTGCCGCGAAACACCCAATAGGCATAGGCCGTATATCCCAAGATTATCGGTATGAGGAATACCGCGCCGACCAGCAGGAATTGCTGGCTCAGCTTTGGCGCTGCGGCCTCCCAAATCGTGATTTCGGTCGGCACGACATAGGGGAACATCGACACGCCAAGACCGACAAAGCACAACGTGAAAAGCGCCAGCGCCAGCGCAAACGGCCAGTATTCATGCCGGTGGATGGTCAGCGAGCGGAACATCAGTGCCGCAATCGCCAGCACAGCCAGCCCCACGCCAGCGGCCAGCCCGATATGCCAGCCACCGAACCAGCGGGCGTAGTAGCCTTCCTGCAAAAACGGCGTCCACAGGCTGATGACACCGATGAACACAACCGTCACCACGCCCAGGGGCCACGCGCGGGTGCGCATCCGCTCTTGTAGCTCGCCGCTGGTTTTCATCACCAGCCACGTTGCGCCCAGCAGCATGTAGCCGACCATGACGGCCACGCCCACGGTCAGCGAAAACGGCGTCAGCCAGTCCCACCAGCCGCCCGCATAGCTGCGCGCAGCCTTGTCGATTTCAATCCCCTGAAGCAGCGCGCCCAGCGCGATACCCTGACAAAGCGACGCGAGGGCCGATCCGCCGATAAACGCCGCGTCCCATGCCCCCCGACTGACGCCACCGCCCGCCCGCCAGCGGAATTCGAACGCAACCCCGCGAAAGATCAGCGCCAGCAGCATCAGGATGATCGGCATATAGAGCGCGGGCAGGATCAACGCATAGGCCAGCGGAAATGCCGCCATCAGACCGCCACCGCCCAGCACCAGCCACGTCTCGTTGCCGTCCCACACGGGCGCAACCGAATTCATCATCACGTCCCGGTCGCCGCGCTTGCGCTCCAGCGCGAACAGCATCCCGAGGCCCAGATCGAATCCGTCGAGGATGACGTAGACCAGCACGGCAAAGGCGATCACAAACGCCCAGATAACGGTCAGATCGAATGAGAAACCTTCAACCAGTGACATGGATCATCCCCCCGCCTTTGCAGCACCCGAACGCTCGGGCTTGTCGCCATGCGCCGCGGTTTTTCCGGCCGCACGGACCGGGCCTTCGCTGGCATCCTTGAGGCGCGGCTCGCCCGCTCCGGGCGCATGCCCCATCAGGCGCAGGATATAGTAAGTGCCCGCGCCAAATACGGTAAAGTAGATCACAATGAACGCCACCAGCGTTGCGCCCACCGCAGGCGCATCCAGCGGCGCGGCGCTGTTCGCCGTGCGCAAGAGGCCGTAGACGGTAAAGGGCTGACGCCCCACCTCGGTCGTAACCCAGCCCGCCAGCACAGCAATCAGGCCCGAGGGTGCCATCGCCAGCGCCGCCCGGTGCAGCCACGGTGCGTCATAAAGGCGCCCGCGCCAGCGCGCCCAGAGCGACCAGACACCGATCCCCAGCATTGCAAAGCCCAGCGCGACCATGATGCGGAATGCCCAGAAGACGATACCAACCGGCGGCTGGTCCGCGTCCGGAATGGTATCGAGGCCCGCCAGCGGCGCGTTCAGATCGTGTTTCAGGATCAGCGATGACAGCTTGGGGATGCCCAGCGCATAGTCCAGTCTTTGCGTCTCATCGTTGGGAATGCCGAACAGATATAGCGGCGCGCCGTCCGGATGGCTCTCGTAATGGCCCTCCATAGCCATGACCTTGGCCGGTTGATGCTCCAGCGTGTTGATGCCGTGCAAATCGCCCAGAAAAATCTGCACCGGCGCCACGATCACGGCCATCCACATCGCCATCGAGAACATCGTGCGCGTGGCCGGCGTTGCCGCATAGCCGCTGCGGCGGCGTTTCAGCAGGTGCCAGGCCGCAACACCGCCGACAATGAACGCCGTCGTCAGGTAGGCTGCCGTCACGGTGTGCATCAGGCGATAGGGAAAGGACGGGTTGAACACCACCTGCCAGAAATCCAGCGGCAGGAATTGGCCGGTCGCGGCGTCGATCTCAAATCCGGCGGGGGTGTGCATCCAACTGTTGACGCTGATAATCCAGAACGCCGAGAAAAACGTGCCAAAAGCAACGGCAAGGCACGCGGCCATGTGCAGACCCGGCCCCACCTTGTCGCGGCCAAACAGCATGATGCCCAGAAATCCGGCCTCAAGAAAGAAGGCCGACAGCACTTCGTAGGCCATTGGCCCGCCGATCACCGGCCCGGCCTTGTCCGAGAAAACTGACCAGTTGGTGCCAAATTGGTAGGACATGACGATGCCCGAAACGACTCCCATCGCAAAGGCCAGCGCGAAAATCTTGACCCAGTAGCGAAACAGTTCCAGATATCGGCGTTTCTGCGTCCACAGCCATAACCCGTTCAGCACCGCCAGATAGCTGGCCAGCCCGATGGTGAAGGCCGGAAACAGGAAGTGAAACGAGATCGTAAAGGCGAATTGAATGCGTGCCAGCAGCACCGCGTCGAATGATCCCAGCATGATTTACCTCGATCGTTACTGCGGGGGAGGTAATGCAGAGGACCCTGTTAAGCAAACGTTGCACGAATGGGGAATTGTCGCACCCTGCTTTGCAAACGCACGCTGCGCTGGATAAGGTCGCCCGAACGCGCCTTAATTTCAGGAAATCGGCCAATATGAACATCTTTGCCCACCCCGCCCGTAAAATGTGCAGGACCCGCCCATGATGCCGGATGTCTGGGTGGATCGTTTCGGCGGCCTGTCGCGGCTGGATAACCAGATCAAGCAGACCCTTCTGGCGCGCAGCAGCATCATCGAGGCGCCACGCGGCACTGTCATCTTTGGACCAGGAAAATCGCCGGAAAACATGCTGTTCCTGCTGGATGGAGCGGTCCGGGTGCAGCAGACTTCGGAGGGCGGGCGCGAAATTGTGCTATATCGCATTCATGCCGGCGAAAGCTGCGTTCTGACCACCGCCTGCCTGCTGGCCTATGACGATTACGCCGCCGAGGGTATCGCCGAGACCGATATTCGCGCCGCCGCGATCCCGCGCCCGGTGTTTGACGATCTGGTTGCAAATTCGCCCGCCTTCCGCAATTTCGTGTTTTTCGCCTTCTCCAAGCGCATCACCGACCTGTTTTTGATGATTGACGAGGTCGCGTTTCAGCGCATCGACGTGCGGCTGGCGCAGAAACTGCACGAACTGGCCCAAGGCGGCACCGAGGTGCAGACTACGCACCAACAACTGGCCGCCGAACTGGGCAGCGCGCGCGAGGTCATCTCGCGACAGTTACAGGAATTCCAGCGTCGGGGATGGGTCGCACAGACACGCGGCACAATCACCCTGACGGATGCGGACGCGCTGGCAAAACTGGCCCAACACCGCAGTTAAACACGGCGTCTGCGCACCTGTGTGACAAAGTCACTGACCCCCGCCCATGCGCGGGGATATACTGGGGGCAACCCAAGTAAGGAAAACCTCGCCATGACCCAGAATATTGGAACCACCGACCGCATCTTTCGTATCGTTTTCGGCCTTTTGCTGATCATCCTGCCGTTCATAAGCGGGTTCGCGTTCTTCGAGGCCACATGGGCCACAGCAGCGTCCGTCATCATCGGCCTCGTGCTGGTGGCAACCGCCGCCATGCGGTTCTGCGCGCTTTACACCCTGTTCGGCATCCGCACCTGCAGCCGCTGACCGCACCGATCCCGGAGAATTTTATGAGCTATCCAATCGATATGTCGATCAAACCTGACGTTTCCGCCCATTTCGACGCGGACACCAACACGATCAGCTATATCGTACGTGATCCGGCCAGCGATCACTGCGCTATCATCGACAGCGTGATGGATATCGACTATGCCGCCGGGCAGATCACCTATGACCACGCCGATGCCCTGATCGCCGAGGTCGAGGCGCGCGGACTGACGCTGGACTGGATTATAGAGACGCACGTTCACGCCGATCACCTCAGCGCCGCACCCTATATCCAGCAGCGGCTGGGCGGCAAGATCGGCGTCGGTGACCAGATCATGGTGGTACAGGATACCTTCGGCAAGGTGTTCAACGAGGGCACCGAATTTCAGCGTGACGGCAGCCAGTTTGACGCGCTGTTTCAGGATGGCGACGCCTACAAGATCGGCCAGATGGACTGCGTCGCCATCTACACCCCCGGCCACACCCCCGCCTGCATGGTGCATGTGATGGGCGATGCCGCCTTTGTCGGCGACACGCTGTTCATGCCCGATGGCGGATCGGCCCGCGCCGATTTTCCCGGCGGCGATGCCGGCACGCTCTATGACAGTATTCAAAAGGTGCTGGCGTTGCCGGATGCCATGCGCCTGTTCATGTGCCACGACTACGCCCCCGGCGGCCGCGAGATCGCGTGGGAGACGACCGTTGCCGAGCAGAAGGCGCGCAACATCCATGTCGGCGGCGGCAAATCGCGCGAGGACTTCGTGCGCTTCCGCAGCGAGCGTGATGCGACCCTTGCGATGCCGCGTCTGATCATCCCGTCGCTTCAGGTGAACATGCGCGCCGGTGAGGTGCCGACCGACAAGGACGGCAACCCGATGCTCAAGGTGCCGATCAACGCACTCTGATCCAGCCGAAGGAATATACATGACGACCGAGACACGGACCATCTCGGCGCGGCTCTCGGTCGCGTCCCAGATCACTGCGGCTGATATCCCCGCGCTCAAATCACAGGGCTTCCGCGCGATCATCTGCAACCGGCCTGACGGCGAGGGAGCCGATCAGCCCAGCTATGGCGAGATCCAGCAGGCGGCGAAATCGGCCGGGCTTGAGGCGCGGTATATCCCCATCGTCCACGGGCTAGTCAGCGAAGATGACGCCGCAGCCTTTGGCGCTGCGCTGGCCGAACTGCCCGGCCCGGTGCTGGCCTATTGCCGCTCTGGCACGCGCTCAGCTACCCTATGGTCGCTGGCGCAGAGCGACACGCTGACGGTGCCGGACATTCTGGCCGCAACCCAGCGCGCGGGCTATGACATGAGCGGCGTGGTGCGCCGCATCGCCAATGGTGGCAAGACGCCCACCGATGCGCCCGATGCCACCCATGACGTCGTTATAGTCGGTGCGGGCGCGGCCGGAATTGCTGTGGCGGCCAGCCTGAAATCGCGCGATGCAGGCCTCGATATTGCGATCATTGATCCGGCGGACGTGCACTATTACCAGCCCGGCTGGACCATGGTTGGCGGCGGCATCTTCGAGCCGCAGCAAACCGCCAAGACAATGGCAAGCCTGATCCCGCGCGGTGTCACATGGATCAAGGCCGCCGTTGCCGCGTTCGAGCCGAAGCAAAACGCCATCATCCTGGATGGCTGCCGGGTGGTGACGTACACGCGCCTGATCGTGTGTCCGGGGCTCAAGCTGGACTGGGCCAAGATCGACGGACTGATTGCCACGCTCGGCAAAAATGGCGTGACCTCAAATTACCGTTATGATCTGGCGCCTTACACGTGGAAGTTAGTGCAAAACATTAAATCTGGACGCGCCATTTTTACCCAGCCACCCATGCCGATCAAATGCGCCGGCGCGCCACAAAAGGCGATGTATCTGTCCTGCGACGCCTGGCTGCGGCGCGGCGTGCTGAACGATATCGACGTCCACTTTAACAACGCAGGCGCTGTGCTGTTTGGAGTTAAGGAGTACGTGCCTGCCCTGATGGAGTATGTCCAGAAATACAGCGCAAACCTCAACTTCCATCACAATCTGATTGCCGTTGATGGCGCGTCGAAAACGGCTGTTTTCGAGGTCAGGGACTCGGACGCTGATACCCGCCGGGTCGAGATGGAATTTGACATCATGCATGTCTGCCCCCCGCAAAGCCCGCCAGATTTCATCCGTGTCTCGCCCTTGGCCGATGCGGCGGGCTGGATCGACGTTGACCAGTCTACCCTGCGCCACAAGACTTATGACAACATCTGGTCACTGGGCGACGTGATGAACGCCCCCAACGCCAAAACCGCCGCCGCCGCTCGCGTGCAGGCGCCCACCGTGGCCGAAAATGTGATCGCGGACATCAGCGGCAAATCGGCAGTGGCGCTTTATAACGGCTACGGCTCCTGCCCGCTGACCGTTGAACGGGGCAAGATCGTGCTGGCAGAATTCGGCTATGGTGGCAAACTGCTGCCCAGCCTTCCGACGGCGCTGATCGACGGAACCAGACCGTCCCGCGCGGCATGGTTCCTGAAGGAACGCATGCTGCCCCCAATCTATTGGAAGGCCATGCTGCGCGGCCGCGAATGGCTGGCATCGCCAGAGCATCCAGTCCTGCCGTGACCCGCACGGCCTGACCGGAACCGCGCCGAGCGCCATCATCCTCGACCCAATGTTCACCAAAGATTGAAACATGCACGCCATCACCCGCTATTTTCCGATCCTGACCTGGGGCAGAACCTACGACCGCGCCGCGCTGTCGGACGATCTGATCGCCGCCGTGATCGTGACGATCATGCTGGTGCCGCAGTCGCTGGCCTATGCACTGCTGGCCGGGATGCCGCCCGAGGCTGGATTATATGCCTCGATCGCGCCGATCCTGCTCTATGCCGTGTTCGGGACCAGCAATGCGCTGGCGGTCGGGCCGGTCGCGGTGGTGTCCCTGATGACCGCCGCCGCGCTGGGCGAGGTCGCAAGCCAGGGCAGCATTGGATATGCCGCCGCCGCGCTGACGCTGGCGGCGCTTTCAGGCGCGATCCTTCTGGCGATGGGATTTTTCCGGCTGGGGTTCCTGGCAAATTTCCTTTCGCACCCGGTCATCGCCGGGTTCATCACCGCCTCTGCCATTATTATCGCTGTCGGTCAGCTACGCCATATTCTGGGCATTTCAGGCAGCGGCGATACGCTGATCGAGCTGGTGCACAGCCTGGCGGGCAATCTGGCGCAGATCAATATATCCACCCTGATCCTGGGCGCATCTGCCACTGGATTCCTGTTCTGGGTGCGCCGGGGCCTAAAGCCGCTACTCCGCCGCATCGGCCTTGGCCCCCGCATGGCCGATGTTGCGGCCAAGGCCGGGCCGGTGGCGGCTGTCGTCGCAACAACTCTGGCGGTCTGGGGTCTGGATCTGGGCGCAGAAGGCGTGGCAATCGTCGGCACCGTACCGCAGGCCCTGCCGCCACTGACCATGCCGGACCTGTCGCCTGATCTGATCGGCCAGCTTTTGCTTCCGGCGCTGTTGATCTCGGTCATCGGCTTTGTTGAATCCATTTCGGTCGCACAAACGCTGGCCGCGAAAAAGCGCGAGCGCGTCAGCCCAAATCAGGAACTCATCGGACTGGGCGCCGCCAACATGGGCGCAGCCTTTACGGGCGGTTTTCCGGTCACTGGGGGCTTTTCCCGCTCGGTCGTCAATTTCGACGCGGGTGCGCGCACGCCTGCCGCCGGCGCATTTACCGCCGCCGGTCTGGCCATCGCCGCGCTGGCGCTGACCCCGCTGATCTACTATCTTCCCAAAGCGACGCTGGCCGCGACGATCATCGTCGCTGTCCTCGGTCTTGTCGATTTCGGCATCCTGCGGCGCAGCTGGACCTATTCCAAGCCCGACTTCGTCGCCGTTGCAATCACAATCACCGTCACGCTGGCCTTCGGGGTGGAGCTGGGCGTGACCAGCGGTGTGGTGATTTCGGTCCTGCTCTACCTGTTCAAAACCTCGCGCCCCCATATCGCCGAGGTGGGGCGCATCGCAGGGACCGAACATTTTCGCAACATCCATCGTCACGACGTGCTGACCGATCCGGCCATTGTCACGCTGCGCATTGATGAAAGCCTGTATTTCGCCAACGCCCGGTTTCTCGAGGATCATATCCTGGACCGCGTCACCCGCGACAAGGCCGTGCAACACGTCATCCTGCAATGCTCGGCGGTGAATGAGGTCGACCTGAGCGCGCTGGAATCGCTGGAGGCGATCAACCAGCGGCTGGGCGAGATGGACATCGCGCTGCATCTGTCCGAGGTCAAGGGCCCGGTCATGGACCGCCTGACTCGCGCCCACTTTTTGAACGAACTGACAGGCCGCGTGTTTTTGTCACAACACGAAGCCATCGCCGACCTGACCAGCCCGCGCGCGCGGCAAACCGAGACCTGAAAAGGAGTCATCTGACATGCTGCCAATCACACCAACAGACTTCACGCCCTGGGCTTCGCTGGGCGGCGGTATCCTGATCGGGGTGTCGACCGTCATGGTCATGGCACTTTTTGGCAGGTTGACAGGCATCATCGGTATCACCGCAGGTGCTGCCCTATGGGAGGATCGTGGTTGGCGTATCGCCTTTATCATTGGGCTGATTGCGGCGCCGCTGCTGTGGCTGCTGGCCAATGGCGCGATGCCACAGCAAACGGTCAGTGACAATCTGCCCGGCATGGCCATTGCCGGCCTTCTGGTTGGCGCGGGCACGGCGCTAGGATCGGGCTGCACCTCGGGGCATGGTGTTTGCGGCCTCGCGCGCCTGTCAGGCCGGTCGCTGGTAGCTGTGAACACATTCATGGTTTTCGCTGTCGCAACGGTTTTCATCCTGCGCCATGTCATCGGGGGAGCATTTTAGTGCGAATATTTTTCGGTTTTCTGTCGGGCCTTGTCTTTGGCATCGGTCTGATCGTATCGGGCATGGCCAATCCGGCCAAGGTTCTGAACTTCCTCGACATATTTGGCGCATGGGATCCCAGCCTTGCATTCGTTATGGGCGGCGCATCCGTGACCGCCCTTGTCGGCTACCGGCTGGCGTGGAAGCAAAGCGCGCCGCTGCTGTTGCCCAGTTTCGACATTCCCACCGCCAGCGATATCGACGGCAAGCTGCTGACAGGTGCGGCTGTTTTCGGTATCGGTTGGGGTATCGGCGGCTTCTGCCCCGGCCCGGCTTGGACCGCGCTGACCATTGCTGCGCCCGGTACGCTGATCTTCGTGCCGATGATGCTGATCGGGATACTTTTGGGCCGCTATCTGAAATTCAACACCTTCGCAAAAAGGAGCGCATGAGACATGACCAAGGATGCAATCACCCGCTACTCCGCCTCGACCGGTCGGGGCAGCCCCGATGTCTGGGGTATTTACGAACCTGACACGGGATCAATCCAGTACATCTGCGCCTGCCCCTCAACCAAGAAAGCAGCACTGATCGATGTGGTCTGGAACTTTGACCCCAAGAGCTTTGCCACCGATACACGCAGCATGGATCAGGTTGTGGCGCTGGCCAAAGAGAACGGGCTGGATGTCGTCCTGATTCTCGACACGCACCCGCATGCGGATCACCTCATGGCCTCGGCGCAACTGAAGCAAAGGCTGGGTGTGCGTAACGGCATTGGCGCCAAGGTACGCGAGATCGCTGGCCTGTGGCGCGACCTCTACAACACCCCGAACGCCTTTGATCCCGGCCGCGATTTCGACCTTCTTTTTGAAGATGGAGACACCTTTACCATCGGCGATCTGGACGTGCGCGTCATGCTGTCACCGGGCCACACGCTGGGGTCGATCACCTATGTGTGCGGCGATGCTGCCTTCGTCCACGACACGCTGATGATGCCTGATGCAGGCACCAGCCGCGCCGATTTTCCCGGCGGCTCGGCGGATGAGCTGTGGCAATCCATTCAGGCGATTCTCAGCCTGCCCGACGAGGTGCGCCTGTATATCGGTCATGATTACGGCACCGACGACCGGGACACCCCGGCGTGGGAGGCTACCGTGGCGCGGCACAAGGCTCACAACAAGCATGTAAAATCAGGCACCGACAAAGCTGACTATATCAAAACCCGCGAGGACCGCGACGCGACGCTGGACCTGCCTGACAGGATGCTGGCCGCACTTCAGATCAACCTTCGTGGCGGCCGCCTTCCCGATGCGGAGGACGACGGCCATTCTTATCTGAAAATGCCGGTCAACAAGTTCTAGAGCGTTTCGCACCGACCTGGAAAACCTGACGCGCGGCGTCGATTGGCGCCGCGTTTGCATTGAGATCCTAGTATGCGCCCTTTAGGGTGCTCCTGCTGCAACCTCGCGCAGCGCCCGCTCCAGAGCCGCGCGCGATATCTCGCCGGTGTGGGACTGCACCAAGGTGCCGTGTCGGTCAAAAATCAACGTCGCGGGCAGCCCCTTGGCGCCAAGCGCGTTCATCAGATCCATCTGGCGGTCCAGCACGATATGCTCCGCCGCCAGCCCCTCGGCCGCCAGAAACCTGCCGATCTGTGACACGTCTTCGCCCTGATTGGCAAAGACAAATGTCGCCGTGTCGCTTTGCGCCGCAACATCCAGCATCATCGGCATTTCGCGCCTGCAGGGCGGGCACCATGTTGCCCAAAGGTTCAGAACGACCGGCTCCTCGATATCCTCCAGAGTGACATCAGGGCCTCTCAGCGCCTCGAACGTGCCGCCGGGCAGATCCGGTGAAGATCCGCTGAACACAGCGTTCATCGCCAAGAACACTCCCGCAGCGGCCACCGCGCCCAGCGTCAGCGGCATGAGTTCTGCACGGCGGCGCAGGCTCACGAAAGCGATCATAGACGCAGCGAAGGCTGCGCCGATCCATGGCACGAACCCGCCCTGCCACAGCTTGACCGCGTCCCACGGCTGAGCTGCGAAACTGGCCGAATTTTCCAATACAAAACCGGCGCGCGCACCGATAATCCACGCGACAAGAACGGCAAAAGCCCATGTCGATCTGCTCGTCCGCCTCGCGCGGGCAGCGGCGCCGAACCCGCGAAACTCTGCGATCACCAGAAACGTGATCACCGCCGCAATGAAGGCAAGCCGCGAAGCGTCCATCACCAGAGGCCCGATGGCCACGCCGTTCATGGCAGCGCCCGCTTGGCTATTGGCAGGGCAAGGGATATGAATTTGTACACCGTCATGCCGCCCGGTTAGAGTGGCGGCCTTAAGCAAACCTTAAGGCAGGCGCCCCACCTGCACCTTATGGAGCGATCATGCGGATCTTGGTAGTCGAAGACGACGCGGTGCTGGCAGATGGGCTGGTGGTGGGGCTGCGTCTGAACGGGTTCACACCAGAACCGGTCGGCACGCTGGCCGACGCGCGTGCCGCGCTGGAAACGTCCGAATTTGCGGCTGTCGTGCTGGACCTGATGCTGCCCGACGGATCCGGGCTGGATCTGCTGACGGCCCTGCGTGCCAAGCGCGTGCAGATCCCCGTTCTGCTGCTGACGGCGCGTGACCAGACGCGCGACAGGGTCGACGGGCTGGATGCGGGCGCCGACGACTACCTTGGCAAACCCTTCGATCTGGACGAGCTTTCGGCGCGGCTGCGCGCGATCCTGCGGCGGCGCGAAGGGCGCGCGGCGCCGGTGATCCGCTGGAACGGTCTGGTGCTGGACCCTGCGGCACAGAGCGGCGAATTCAACGGCACCGCCCTGCGGTTTTCGCGCCGCGAATTTGCAATCCTGTACGCGCTGATCGAGCGGCCCAGCCACATCCTGTCGAAATCCCAGATCGAGGATCGCCTGTATGGCTGGCAGGAGGATGTCGAAAGCAACGCGGTCGAGGTCCATATCCACCACCTGCGGGCCAAGCTGGGGCGCGGCTATATCGAAACGGTGCGCGGACTTGGTTACCGTTTGGCACCCGAGGGGGTACAGCGCGCATGTCGCTGAAAATGCGCCTGTTTCTGCTGCTATCGGCAGCGACCGGACTGGTCTGGTTGTCGGCAGTGCTGTGGATCGACCACTCGACACGCGGCGAGGTCGAAAACGTGCTGGATGCGCGCCTGCGCGAGGCGGCGACGATGGTGTCGTCGCTGATCGCGGACCGGCGCATTGATGTGACAGCAGGCGCGCCGTCGCAGCTATCCCTGCCCGCGCCGGGCCGCAACGGCTACACGCGGCAACTCTCCTGTCAGATCTGGTCTTTGGAGGGCGGGTTGCTGGGCCAGTCCGAGGGCGCCCCAAACGCGCGCCTGACGTCGGCCATGCAGACCGGGTTTTCCGAAGAGATGGTCGATGGCGAACTATGGCGCGTCTATACCACCGTCAATCCCGATCTGGGCGTGCGCGTCATGGTCGGCGACGCGGTCGCGGTGCGGGGCCGGTTGGTGCGTGATGTCATGACCGGCTTTGCCATCCCGGCGGCGGTGATCCTGCCCCTGCTTGCTGCGCTGATCTGGCTCAGCGTCGGGCGCGGCCTGAAACCTTTGGACCGGCTGGCCGAAGGTCTGCGCGCACGGCAGCCTCAGGATCTCAGCCCCCTGCCGACCGGCCCTGCCCCACGCGAGATTCGGCCCGTCCGCCGCGCACTGAACCGCCTTTTCGCCGAGGTCGAAGCGGTACGCGCGACCGAACGTGACTTCGTCGCTTTCGCCGCGCATGAGCTGAAAACACCGATGGCCGGCCTGCGCATGCAAGCGCAGATCGCGCGGATTGCCGAGGATGAGGAGACGCGCCGTCGCGCCCTTGTGACGATTGAGCAATCGGTGGACCGCACCGATCGTCTGGTGCGGCAATTGCTGGAACTGGCGGCGGTAGAGCGGCATGTTGACACCGCCGTGCCGGTTGATCTGACGGCGCTGCTGGCGGATGTCTGCCGCGACCTTGGACAGAGTGCCGCGCGAAAGGGCGTCCGGATTGAGGTGTCCGGCGCCGATGCCATACAGCTTCGAACCATCCGCTATCTGCTGCAGGCCGCGCTGCGCAACATTCTGGAGAATGCTATCGCAGCATCGCCCGAGGGCGCCATAGTGCAGGTGTCCGTCGAACGGAACACCGATCAGGTTGTAATCGGCGTTCGTGACCAAGGGCCGGGTATCGCGCCTGCGCAGCTAAGCCGTATCACCGAACGGTTCTACCGGCCCGCCGACGCGCAACCGGGTGGCAGCGGTCTGGGCCTTGCCATCGTGGCAAGCGCCGCTGGCCGGCTTGGCGGGCGACTGGATCTGCCGCAGGCGGCAGGCGCCGGCCAGACGGTGCATCTGGTGCTGCCTGCCTAGCAAACATCGCCCGTCTTCGGCTTGATGTCTGTTTTTCAATATCGAAGGTCGCAATCCAGTGATGCCGCGCCGGGCAAACAGCGTAGGTCTGTCCGTGCAAGGTGCCGTCCCGCAAGGGCCGGAGAATTGGGAAGTCGGCCGAAATCCGGCGCTGCCCCCGCAACGGTGGGATCCGGGGCCGGGCGCGATGATGACCGCCGGGGGAACGCGTCCCCCGGAAAGGTGTCGCGCCTCTGCCAATCGGCACGGACCAAGCCCGGAAACCAGCCTTGCAAGACGCCAAACCGCGGGTGGCGCCCAGCCGCACCCCGCCCAAGCAGCCGCGTGTATGCGGCAGGAGAGATCGCCAGATGACCCATGCTATCGACACCCTTCTGGCGCGGCGCAAGCCGGGTCACGCACTGGAGCAGCCCTTTTACACTGATCCCGGCATCTTTGCCGAGGATATGGAAGCGCTGTTCGCCCGCGAATGGGTGTTTGCCGTGCCTGCCTGCGAGCTGGCCAAGCCGGGCGCCTATGTCACCCTGCAAATCGGCGCTTATGGCGTGATCGTGGTCAAGGGCGGCGACGGCGTGATCCGCGCGTTCCACAATTCCTGCCGGCATCGCGGCTCGATCCTGTGCAAGGCGGCCAAGGGAAACGCGCCCAAGCTGGTCTGCCCCTACCACCAGTGGACTTACGAGCTGGACGGCCGCCTGCTGTGGGCGCGCGAGATGGGCGATGATTTCGACCCCTCGAAACATGGGCTCAAGACCGTGCATTGCCGAGATCTGGCCGGGCTGATCTATATCTGCCTTGCCGATGAGGCACCCGATTTTGACGCTTTCGCCGCGCTCGCCCGCCCCTATCTGGAGGTGCATGATCTGAGCAATGCCAAGGTCGCTCATGAGACCAGCATCGTCGAGAACGGCAACTGGAAACTGGTGTGGGAGAATAACCGCGAGTGTTATCACTGCGGCGGCAATCACCCGGGCCTGTGCCGATCGTTCACCGACGATCCGACCGTAACGGGCATTTCCGAGGGTGCCGTTCCGCCGCATCTGCAGGCACATTTCGACCGGCTGGAGGCGCAGGGCTACCCGTCGCAATTCCGCATGTCCGATGACATGCAGTACCGCTTCGCGCGGATGCCGCTGCTGCCGGGCGCGAAAAGCTTCACCATGGACCTCAAGCCTGCCAGCAAGCGTATTCTGGGCCGGGTGCAGGACGACACGGCGGGCACGCTGCTGAAATATCACTACCCCAGCACCTGGAATCACTTCCTGCCGGATCACACCGTGGTGTTCCGCGTCACGCCGCTGACTGCGACGACGACCGAGGTCACGACAAAATGGCTGGTCCACAAGGACGCGGTCGAGGGCGTGGATTACGACGTGCAGCGCCTGTCCGAAGTCTGGGTCGCCACCAATGACGAAGATCGCCGCGTGGTCGAGGACAATCAGCGCGGCATCAATTCCCCCGCCTACGAGCCGGGCCCCTATTCGCCCATCCACGAAAACGGCGTGATGGGGTTTGTAGACTGGTATTGTAACGCCATGGCGCGCCACCACGGCCCTCAGACACTGGCAGCGGAGTGAACGCGACATGAAGGATTTCCCCCCCGACGCCAGCACCGTCTGGCAACAGTCTGAGCCACTGGAATGCGTGTCGGTCATCCCTGAGATGCCGAACACCGCGACATTCACATTTCGGGCGCCATCGGGCGCGTTGTTCGACTTTCGGCCCGGCCAGTTCCTGACGTTGGAACTGCCGGTGCCGGGCGGCACGGTGCACCGCACCTATACGATATCGTCCTCGCCGTCGCGGCCACGGTCGATCTCGATCACGGTCAAGGCGCAGCCCGGTAGCATCGGCACACGCTGGATGCTGGACCACCTTGTGCCCGGCATGCGTCTGCGCGTCATGGGCCCTGCTGGATTGTTCAGCCACACCACCGTCGCGGCCGAGAAATACCTTTTCATCTCGGCCGGGTCAGGCATCACGCCGTTGATGTCGATGACGACATGGATGTTTGATCTGGGCACCGAGCCGGACATCGTATTCATCAGCTGCGCGCGCCGCCCCTCCGAGATCATCTTTCGCCAGCGGCTGGAGCATATGGCCAGCCGCGTGCCCGGCATCGATCTGCACTGGGTCGTCGAGGCGCCCGACCGCTATGCCCCCTGGACGGGGTATCGGGGCCAGATCAACCAGCTGATGCTGGGCCTGATGGCGCCCGATTATCTGGAACGCGAGGTGTTCTGCTGCGGGCCAGACCCGTTCATGCAGGCTGTTCGCGAGGCGCTGCAGGGTCTTGGCTACGACATGGACCGCTATCATCAGGAGAATTTTCAGGCGCCTGTCGTGGTGCCCGCAGACGCGCCGCCCATCGACGATGTCGTACCGCATGACGATGTGCGCGCCGAAATCACCTTTGCCCTGTCCGGCGTGACCGCCAAGGTGGCCGAGACCGATACGATTCTGGCCGCCGCCAAGGCAAACGGGCTGAACATTCCCTCGGGATGCACATTCGGCGTCTGCGGCACCTGCAAAGTCCGCAAGACGGCGGGCGATGTGCATATGGTGCATAACGGCGGTATTTCCGACGATGATATCGAAGGCGGCTACATCCTTGCCTGCTGCTCCAACCCGATCGGCGCCGTCACGGTAGAGGTCTAGGCGTGCCCTTCCCGACGGGCAAACCCGGCGGGAAGGGCATCAGGCAACGGCGGAAAATCCTAGAAACTGTCCCTCCTTGCGCGGGCGCCGCCCCGGCGCGCAGGCTTAGGCAGGGCCAGATCCAGCGGCTGCAACGGGCGCTGGATCGACGCGATCAGCAGGTCGCAGAAGACGGCGATCGTTGGGTCGGTTTCCCTGAAATCCACCGCCATGAGATACGCACGCGCGGCCTCGGCGTTATAGTCGGCGTGTCCGGACAGCCCGCCGAGCCATTGCATATAGCCCAGCTGGCCCAGTTCGCGCGCCCGCTGCGGTGAGGATGGTTTTACCTGTAACTGGTTGAGTGTTTGTTCAATCTGCATCGCGCCCTCCGCGCAAAGGCGGGGGATTGCAGATAGCTCAGGGTCGAATTGGGGCCGTTTTGGTCCATCTCGATCTGCTCTCTCTCCCAGGCACCCCGCCAGGTCTAAGGTGGTCACAGTGCCGAAGGCACCGGAGATGGCAGGTCTCCTGACTCGCGGGTCAAAGCTGTCCTGAACCTTCCCGGGCATGTCGCCCAGTGGTGTCACTCAGGACCGCTCGCCGCTTACAGTTGCGGGGGCAGTCACGGAATTGGGCAAGCGCCCGCACCGTGTTCCCTATTACGACGAACAGACCGAGGCCAATCCGTCACCATCCCATTCTGCATCGCAGAATCGCGCGCTGATTTCAAGATATTTGATGAGCGCAGCGGCGGGCCGTCTGTTAAAACCAAAGGCCCTGGCCGCATGCAACAGCGCGCAGGGTTCAGCGCGTAGAGGTGGCCGCACCGTTTAGGCCGGTTATCCAGTACAAGACCCTCTAAAACCTCGCGATGCGTTACTGCAAGGCTGGTCCGCGGGTCCGGTCTGCCTTTGGGCCGCTCGACTTGTGTGACCTCGTTCCACGAAGAAATGGAGATCGTGAAAGCCTCATAGTTGAGGCTGGGGGCGCGAGCGTCGATATAGCCGCCCGTCGCCTCGTCCATGCGGCGCGTTTCGGCGACCGTGATGCTGATCTGCTGCCGTGCACCATTGCCCAGTTGCGCGACTGACAGAGCATCTGATCCGGGGCGCGGCGCGCATCCGGCTGCGGCGAGCAATAGCAAAAGGAGAAGAGGCGCGTCAGTTGCAAAAGCCTTCATGAAAAACTCATGGAGCGGCGGAACAGTGCCAGACTGGCCACGAAAAAGACCAGCCCCAGCCCGCCCATCAGCACGAGTTGGACCCACACCGTGTTAAGCCCGGCGCCGCGAAACACCACCGCCTTGGCGAAGGCACAGAAATGGCGCGACAGCAGGGCCGTGGTCAGGCGCTGAACGATGTCTGGCTGGCTTTCGATGGCGCCCATGTCGCCCGACAGCATGATGATCGGGATGATGACCATAATCACCAGCAGGCCAATTGCGCCATGCTGCGCGCCATTGTGCCCAGAAACAAACCGATGGCGGCAGCGGCGCCAAGGTATATCGCTGTTCCTGCCAGAAGCAGCGGCACCGATCCGGCCATCGGCACGTTCAACACCCCCTGCACGACAAACAGCAACGACAGGGTGAAGGCTGCCAGCACCACAACCACGTTGGCCAGTACCTTGGACAGCGCGATTTCCAGCGGGGTCAGCGGCATCACCATCAGATGTTCGATCGTGCCCGGCTCACACTCGCGCAGCATCGCCGCACCGGTCAGGGCGATTGTCAGAAGCGACAGCTGATTGAGCAGCGAGGACACCGATTTGAACCAAACCGGATCGCCGTTTGGGTTAAAGGCGCGGCGCAGTTCCAGCCGAAGCGCGGTATCGGGCGCATCGAGGTTCCCGGTCAGAAAGACGCGGGTTTCGGCGGCCAGGAAATTGCTGATGTAATCGGTGCCAAGCTGGGCTTGTGACACGGCGGTGGCATCAACCTCCAGCTGCGCGGCGGGCATTGCCCCGGCGATCGCATCGGCCTCGAATCCTGGCGGAAAGGCCAGAACGAACATGATCCGCCCCGCATCCATATCCGGCGCCACCTGATCGGCGGCGATCATCAGCGGTGGCTGGAAACATGGCGGGCCAAGCGCGGCGGTGATCTGCCGGGTCAGCATGGAATTGTCTTCGTCCAGAATGGCAGTGGCAGCATTGTAGACGGTGTCGCCAGCGCCGCTCGCCTCGAGCATGACAGCGACGATGAAGGACCACAGGATCAGGATGACCATCAGCGGATCGCCAAGAACGCTTTTCAACTCTTTGCCTGCCAGCCTGAAAACATTCAGCAACCGGCGCATCGCTACCGCTCCTGTTTGCGCAAGGAAACGATGGCCAGCCCGGTTAGGACCGGGCCGAACACGGCAAGGCGCAGCAGGTGGCCCGACAGCTCCGCCAGGCCCAGCCCCTTGGTGAACGTGCCCACGCTCAGCCCCATATACCACGTCGTCGGCCAGAGCGTGCCGAGGATGCGCGCAGGCCCTTCCAGCGACGATACCGGCGTCATCATGCCAGAGAATTGCAGCGCCGGCATCACCGACAGGATCGCCGCGGCAAAAACCGCCGTCACTTGCGTCTTGGCCATCATCGACACCAGCAGGCCATAGCCCGTGGCGGCCACCGCATAGAGCAGCGCGCCCAGAACCAGCGCCGCGGGGCTGCCCTTCAGAGGCACGCCCAGCACCGTGACCACCAGCACCGTGAGGATGATGAAATTCAGCAGGGTGATGGCGATATAGATCAGCTGCTTGCCTATCAGGAATTCGGCGCGTCTCGTCGGAGTGACGTAGAAAATAGTGATCGTGCCAATCTCCTTCTCGCGCGCCACGCTGACCGCCATCAGGACCGCAGGAAACAGCAGCAGGAGCAGCGGCGGGATCGACGGGCCGATGGCAGGCAGGCTTTCCTTCGACGGATTATACAGAAACCGCGGCTCAAGCTGCGCAGAAGCGCCCTGATCCCGCCCGCGCGCCGCGCCCGGATCGGGCAGCGCCAGCGCCGATTGCGCGCCGGTTGTCAGGGTGTGCATATGCGCGCCCTTGACATAGCTTTCCACGGTGCCGGCGCGGCTGGTATCGGTCCCGTCGATCAGCGCGGCAATTTGCGCCGTCTCATTGCGCCGCACGGAGGTGCCGAAATCGGGTGGAATTTGCAGCGCCAGCGCCAATTCGCCACTGACCATGCGCGGGTTAGATCACCCGCGTCACGGATCGGGGGCATCTGGCGGAACCATTCGGAGTCTTTGAACCCTGACAGATAGGCGCGGCTTTCGGGGCTACGGCCCAGATCGAACGCGGCAAAGGGAATGCCGTGCACCTCCTGCGAGATGCCGAACGACATGATCAGCAGCAGCACGGCGCTGCCGATGAACGAGAACGCCAGCCGCACCGGATCGCGGCGCACCTGCATCGCCTCGCGCGCCGTATTGGCCAGAATGTGCCTCAGACTGAAGCGCTGCGTGCCGATTGTGTGTTCGGGCGTCTCAACTGGGCGCAGCTCGGCATCTGCTTCGGCCTCCTGCGGGATCGCGTCCAGCGTATGAGCGATGAAGGCATCCTCAAGACTGTCCATATCCCGCGCTTCGATGATCTCCTGCGGGGCACCGGTCATTAGAACCATGCCTGCATGCATCAGCGAAATGCGGTCGCAGCGCATGCCCTCGTCCATGAAATGGGTCGAGATGAAAATCGTGACCTGATCGCGCCGCGCCAGATCCAGCAGCATATCCCAAAATGCGTCCCGCGCCTGCGGATCGACGCCCGACGTCGGCTCATCAAGAATCAGGATATCGGGCGCATGGATCACTGCCGCGGCCAGCGACAGGCGCTGGCGCACGCCCAGGGGCAGCGATGCCGCGCCGTGATCGAGATAGGTCTCCAGCCCGAAACGCGGCACAAGGTCCGCCATCCGCCCGTCGGTCAGATCACTGCCCAGATGAAGCAGGCGCGCGTGCAACAACAGGTTTCGCGCACCGTCAATTCGCCGTAAAGCGAAAAGGATTGCGACATGAATCCGACGCGGCGGCGCGCATCAAGGTCCTGCGCATCCACTGGCTGGCCGAATATCCACGCCTCGCCCTCGGTTGCCGCAGTGAGGCCGGTCAGCATTTTCATCGTCGTCGTCTTGCCGCAGCCGTTGGAGCCCAGAAAGCCGAAAATCTTGCCGCGCTTGATCTAGAAACTGACCGCCTCGACGGCAGTGAAGTCGCCGAAGCGTTTGGTCAGGCCGGTGGCCTTGATCGCAGGCGGACCATCTGTGGCGGTATCGGTCCGCGCGGCGGCCGGCTCGGCGCTTTGCGGACCACTCGCCGTTCCGCCCAGCAGCGCCACATAGGCGGCGCCGACCGTCTCGGTCTTGGTCTGCGCCATCAGGTCGGCGGGGCTGGCCTCGGCCAGGAGGCGGCCCTCGTTCACGGCGATCAGATGCTCGAACCGGTCAGCCTCTTCCATATAGGCGGTCGAGACCAGCACAGACATGTCCGGGCGGTCCTTGCGGATCGTATCGATCAGGTCCCAGAACTGGCGCCGCGAGAGCGGGTCAACGCCGGTCGTCGGCTCGTCCAGCAGCAGAAAATCCGGGTCATGGATCAGGGCTGCGCACAGCCCCAGTTTCTGCTTCATTCCGCCTGAAAGCTTACCCGCCGGGCGGTCCAGAAACGGCGCAAGGCCGGTTGCGCCGGTCAGCCGTTAGATCCGCGCGGCCCTGCCCGAACAGCTTGCCGAAGAATTCCAGATTTTCACGGATGCTCAGATCGTGATAGAGGTTCTTGCCCGACCCCTGAGGCATGAAGGCGATCTGCCGTCCGATAACGCCGCGGTGCCTCGCGCTGGAAATGTCGCCGCCCAGCGTATCAATTTCGCCTGCTTGCAGCCTTTTCGCACCGGAAATTAGCCTCATCAGCGTGGATTCGCCCACGCCGTCCGGGCCGACCTGCCCGACCATACGCCCGGCGGGAATGGCGAGCGTCAGATCGTCAAGCGCCGTGACCTTGCCATAGCGATGACTGACCGATGCGAGCCTTGCGACGGGGCCGGTTGCCGCCTGACCCGTGGTCATTGCTCTGGTCCGAAGCCGGTTTTCGCCGCCATTGGCGCGGGCAGCGTATCAACCACTTTCGGCGTCACCCCCTGGGGCCAGGCGGGCATGGTGCCGTCCGGTCCAACCAGCCGGACCCACGCCACACCGCGCACCCCGGTCTTGACCTGAGCTAGGCGCGCTTCCACCATCTGCGACGGGATGCGCACGCGGATACGGAAAATCAAGCTTTCGCGCTCTGCGATGGTTTCGACCTGTTTGGGCGTGAATTGCGCCTGCGGAGCGACAAAACTGACCGTCGCGGGAATAGCGGCACCGGGCATGGCATCGACCACAATGCGCGCCTCATCGCCAAGTTGCACGCGCGTTGCTGCGCCAGCGGGCAGGAAGAATTCCATGTAGACATTGCCCAAACTGACCAACGTCAGCACCTTGCCGCCGCTGCCCAGCACCCTCACGGCTGGGCCAGACGATAGAGAATGCGGCACGGCACGGGCGCGTAGAGCGTGCTGTCGGCAGTCCGCGCCTTGATCTCGCGCAGATGCGCATTTTCGGCATCGACGGCACGCTTTCGGGCGCGCGCTTCCGCCTTTGACGCGGCAAGTCCGGCCTCGGCCAGCTGCGCTTCGGTCTGGCGGATATCGAGGTTTTCGCGCGTGATGACCTCGCGCTCGCCGAGGGTTTAGGCGCGGGCCTGTGCGCCGGCGCAAGGCTCGCCTCGGCCTTGGTCAGGCCAGCGCTGGCAACCGCCACCGCCGCCTGGGCACTGGCAACTGCTGCCTGCGCTCGGGCCTGCTGCGCTTTCAACTCGGCCGTGTCCATCACGGCCAGAACGTCACACTGTGCGACGAGATCGCCCTCCTGCACCGCCACGTCGGCCACTCGGCCAGCAAGGCGCGTCGACAAGATCCGCCTCAATCCGTCCATTGCCACGCGCAAAACCCTCCGGCGGAACGCCGCTGGGCGCAAGAAACACCTTCTAGAGGGCCAGGCCGATCAGCCCGGCAAGCACCGCCAGCACCAGCAGGATCGGGACCTTTCGTGACATGACTACTCTGCCTTGGTACTGCACGATTCAGCGACAATACCGCGCCGATAAATCTCAAAGACGCGCGGAGCATCCCCGACCATATGACGCATGTCGCCGACGATCAGCGATTGCATCACGAGGCCCTGTATCGTGCCGATGAACAGCGCCGCCGCCGCCTCGCCGTCCAGATCGGCGCGCAATTCGCCGCGCGCCTTGCCAGATGCGATGAGATCATTCAGCCGGGCCGCGTATTGCTTTAACAAGGCGCGCGCCATGCGCTTGGCGGGTGTTGCTTTTGAGCCCTGCAACTCGCCAAACATCATACGCGGCGCGCCGGGGTGTTCGGAGACGAACGTCACATGCGCCATAAACATTGCCTGCATCGCCTCAACCGGCGAATCGATCCCGGCGGAGGCTTTCTCAATGCGGGCCATCAGGCGTTCGGCCACCCATGTCATGACGGCCTGCCAGATCGCTTCTTTGTTCGGGAAATGCCGGAACAGCGCGCCCTGTGTGAGGTTCATATGCTTGGCGATGGCCGCTGTGGTGATCGAATCCGGGTTGGTTCTCCCGGCCAGATCGACTACCGCCTCGACGGTGACATTACGCCGCTCATCGGCTGGAAGGTTCTTTTTTACCGCTTTTTTCAATGTGTTACCCTTGTTTTCGGCGCGCAACGCTATGTCGGCCGGCGCCCATGATCGCGGTCAATACCGGCACGATGTTGATCTCAGCCACGAACATGGGGATCCTCCTGAGGATGACCGAAACAGCCTGTTCGCATCGGCTGTATCATTTCTTGATTTATCATAGTAATCAATTACTATCTTTTAACGGGTGCAATAGGCAATTCTCAGGATCGCAGAGATTTGGAACCGACGGGGGGATCAATGGAGCACGATAAAGAGAAAACCGTGGTGGATCTGCGCGAGCTCCGCCGGCAGAGCGGCTCTGACGCGGTCGCTGTCGCGCCTGAAGGCGGCGCTGCTGCGCGTGATCATACAGCAAGCGCGCGGGCGGCTGATGTGGATGGCGGATCGGACATTCACGAAACCCTCGATCACGCTACGCAGGCCTGGCTGTCGCGCTTTACGCATGGCCTTTCGCCAGCGGCATTGATGGCGGCCTGGTTTGACTGGGCCACGCATATTGCGGCGGCACCGGGAAAGCGTCTGCAACTGGCCGAGAAGGCATCGGATCAGGCCATCCGTCAGGCCGGTTTCATGATGAAATGTGCCACAACGACGGACGACACCACCCCTTGCATCGATCCCCTGCCGCAGGACAAGCGGTTCAGCGATGACGCCTGGCAAACCAAGCCGTTCAACATGATCTATCAGAGTTTCCTGCTGCAACAGCAATGGTGGCACCATGTCGTCACGGACGTTCCCGGCGTCACCGCCGAACATGAAAGGGAATTGCAGTTCCTGACGCGCCAGTTTCTCGACATGCTCTCACCTTCCAATTTCCTGCTGACCAACCCCGAAGTTCTGGCCAAGACCCGCGAGGAGGCGGGGCAAAATCTGGTTCGTGGGATGCAGAACCTTCTTGAGAACGTGCGCGGCAATATGACAGGCGCGCCCCCCACAGGCACCGAAGATTTCGTAACGGGTCGGGACGTTGCAACGACCAAAGGCAAGGTAGTCTACAGCAATCGATTGATCGAGCTGCTCCAGTACGCTCCAGCCACCGACAAGGTTCGCGCAGAGCCAATCCTGATCGTCCCGGCCTGGATCATGAAATACTACATTCTTGACCTGTCGCCGCAGAATTCACTGGTGCGCTGGCTGGTCCAGCAGGGTCATACCGTATTCATGATCTCATGGAAGAATCCGGATGAAGGGGACCGAGACCTGACCATGGACGACTATCGTCGCCTTGGCATCCTGAAGGCGTTGGACGTGGTCGGAGACATCGTTCCGGGCCAAAAGATCCAGGGCGTTGGCTACTGTCTGGGCGGCACGCTGCTGTCCATCGCCGCGGCGGCGATGGAGCGGGACGGCGACGCGCGTCTGGCCTCACTATCGCTACTGGCCAGCCAGGTTGATTTTTCCGAGCCGGGCGAGCTGGCGCTTTTCATTAACGAAAGCCAGCTTGCGTTTCTGGACAGCGTCATGTGGAAACAGGGCTATCTCGACACGACCCAGATGGCGGGCGCATTCCAGATGCTGCGATCGAATGACCTGATCTGGTCGCGGATGGTGCGCGAATATCTGATGGGCGAGGATCAGTCGATGTTCGATCTGATGGCCTGGAACGCGGACGCCACGCGCATGCCCTACCGGATGCATTCGGAATATCTGCGCAAACTCTACCTCAACAACGATTTGACCGAAGGCCGGTTCGCGGTCGAGGGCCGCCCTGTCCACGTCTCGGACATTCGGCTGCCGATCTTTGCAGTCGGTACGGCCCGCGACCACGTCGCGCCTTGGAAGTCAGTCTTTAAGATCGACATGCTCAGCGATACCGACGTGACCTTTGCCCTGACCAGCGGCGGGCATAACGCCGGTATTGTCACCCCGCCGGACCATCACCGCCGCACCTATCAGATCCGCAGCAGGAAGGCTTCGGACCTGCACGTCGGACCCGATACATGGGTCAAGGAAACGCCGGAACAGGCCGGATCGTGGTGGTTGCCATGGGGCGAATGGCTAAACGCGCAGTCGTCCGCGACGGCCGCCCCGCCACGGATGGGCCGCAAGGGGCAGCCTCCCATCGCCGATGCGCCGGGAACGTATGTGTTTCAAAAATAGGGAACCTGCAATGCCCCCCCGCTAAGAGAGGATCGCGATGAATGGCTGACGGGCGATGGAGCCTTGCAATTGCAGCACTCGTTGCCGTCCTGTTGGGGCTGCTGACAATAGCGCTCGGCGGGCGTGCACTGTTCGGCGGTGCCGAGGCGCGCGCAGCGGTGGGTAATGCTGTGCCTTTCGTTCTGTGGTTCAATTTTATTGCGGGTTTTGCTTATGTAGCGGCGGGTGTTGGTCTGCTCGCCCGTCGGAAATGGGCCGTGCAACTGTCGATTTTGATCCTTGCCACTACGATCCTCGTGATGATCGCCTTTGGCGTTCATCTGCTGATCGGTGGCCCCTACGAGATGCGCACAGTCGCTGTGATGAGCCTGCGCACCGTGATCTGGGGCGCCATCGCCGGCGTGGCAATCCGCGAGCCGGAGGTATTCAGCCCACCCTTGGCAGGGGACCGTGCCCTATACCTGTTGGAAACTGACGAAGAAGGAAAAAACTGATGACTGACACCATCAAAAGGACAAATCGAAAGCGGCGCGGCCTATCCTCGCTGGCGGTGGGGCTTGCGCTGTCCATCGCGATGCCCGCCATTGCTCAGCCTGTCTCGCCAGAGCTGACGCCAAAACTGCGCGAGCTTCTGCGCAAGGAGATGCTTTCGGTCGAAGATGCCAGCCAGCAGATCATGTCACATCTCATAGCCGGAGATGATGAAAAGGTCGCTGAATTGGCGCAGAAGATACATGACAGCTTCATCTTGCAGCAATCCATGACACCAGAAGACAAGCAGGATTTGATGTCGGCTGTGCCCAAGGATTTCGTCACACAGGACCGCGCCTTTCACGCGCTCTCGGCTGAGTTGGCAAAGGCCGCACGCGAAGGCAACAGGCCCGCTCAACATCAAAAATTCGGCGAGATGATACAGGCCTGTTCAGATTGCCATACGCAGTACGCAACGGACCGGTTCCCGTTGCTCGCACAGTAAGAGTGCTGCCCGGTTCCCACGCGGCGATGGAACCCTGAGCCCAAGTTTGGCGTTGTACCATAGTACGGCGTAAGGTCCGTGCGGCCGCGCCTTCCATAGCCACGAGGGAGACGTGCTATGTCCAGCCCAATCAATGCCGACAAGGACTGCTGCGAACGCATGCGCGCGCAGCGAAGGGAAGCGGCGTTGATCATTGGGATCGACGAAGCGTATCTTCTGCGGCTTATTCACTTTTTCGTGGCACGTGTTCGCGCAGACAAACGTCTGGGCAGGTTCTATGCCGTTGAGGACGAAGAACACAGGGCCCGTCAGGTCGCGCATATGACCACATTCTGGCTGTCCAATACGCTGGAGACGGATTCGTATGTCGGCGATCTGGTCAAAGCGCATCGCAAGCTTGACGGCCTCCAGCGAGAGGATTTCGACCACTGGCTCGCATTATTTCGCGCAACGCTTGATGAGACGGCCCCGACAGTGGCGGCCGCTAATTATCTCATGGTGCGCGCCGAGCGTGTCGCAGCCTATCTGGAAACTGAAATCTTCGGACAGCGCGATGATACGGCGCCAGACTAAAGCATTTGCCGACAGGCCAACATCGCCCGCATCACTGTATCGATCTCAACCGAGCCCCGTTTGAGGCATTGTAGCGCCCATCGGGAGACCCGATGAATGTCAGGCGTTCCGTCCCCCTGCGCGGCCAGGATATCAGCGTCACGCAAGGCTGGTTGCCCGATACTACCCCCCCTCCCCCGCGCCGAGCGGCGTTTGCATCATCATCAACTGCATCATCATCAACTCGGTCGCCGCATTATAAACCATCACCGACATGATCCTCTTACGCCCCTGAAACCGGTATCCGATGATCCGAGACGGTATATGATCTGCCGTCAGCAATTGCTGTGCAGGGATTGCCCAACAGATGCTGCCAAGACTGAATACGCCAAATGCATGATTTTCAGACAGTGCAGCCAGTACCGCACAGTTGCTCAGCCCAATACGAAACTCAAAACACGTGTGTTCACGTCGGCACGCCTTTCTCTTGCTTTGCGCCGTTTGCGGCATCGCCTGCCTTCGCCAGCCCCAGATCGCCAAGGATCGCGTAGAAGGCGGGCAGCACGACCAAAACGAGCAGTGTTGAGGAAAACAGACCGAACACAACTGAAATCACCAGTGGCTTCAGGGATTGCGCCTGCGTGCTACGCTCCAGCAGCAACGGGGCAAGGCCCATTATCGTGGTCGAGACTGACATCAGGATCGGGCGAAACCGCTCACGGCTGGCCTGTCCGGCGGCGCGTGCGATGTTCATCCCTTCGGCGGTGTGGCGCTTGATCACCTGCACCAGCAGGATCGAGTTATTGACCACGATCCCCGCCAATGACGCCGCCCCGATCAGGGAGGGCATCGAAATGTTGTAGCCCATGATTAGGTGGCCCAGAATAACGCCGATGAATGCCAGCGGAATGGCCATCATCACGATCACAGGCTCTACATAGCTGCGAAACTGGAAAGACAGCACCACATAGATGCCCACCAGCCCGATCAGGAAGCCGCGCAGAATCGAAGCGACCGTTTCAGCCGAATTCGCGCTTTGGCCGCCGACATCAAAGCTCAGGCCCGGCGTCGCGGCGGCAAGGTTCGGCAGAAAACTGGTCTGCAACTCCGCCACGATCGCATCGGCGTTGCCGATACGGGTGTCGACATCGGCCTGCACGGTCACCGTGCGCTGGCCGTCCACATGAGTGATGCCCGACCAGCCGCGCGCCTCGTCAATTCGGACGACCGTCAACAGTGGCACCTGTTTTCCGCCCGGCAAAGTGATGCTGAAATCTCTCAGATCCTCGCGGGAATCGCGGTCGTCGCCCGATTGCTCCAGCTGGATTTCATGGCTGATGTCACCGCTCTGGACCGTTGTGATGACGCGCCCCAGAAACGCGGTGCCAAGCTGGTCTGCCACGTCCCGCGAGGTCAGGCCCAGCGCGGTCGCACCCTCGGCCAGACGCAGGCGCAATTCGGGCTTGCCGGGCCGCAGGTCGTGGATTGCGTTGAACACCCCGGCATAGGATTCGGCTTCGGTCTGAAGCGCATCGGCGGCGCGCGCCAGTATATCCAGATCCGGGCCAGACAAGCGAATTTCGATGGCAATACCCTGCGGCCCGATGCCCGGTTCTGTCAGCAGGATCGCCAACGCGCCGGGCACGTCGCCGAACTCTGTGCGCCAGCGCGTCACAATCTGGTCCAGCGTAACGGTGCGCGTTTCCGCGCCCAACAGATCGGCGCTGATCGTGGCCACATGCGGGCCGGATTCGCCTGCGGTAGCGTTGTGATTGAACCGCAGCTGCACCGTTTTCACCAGCGCCGCACCGTTCGGCTGATCCGGTGCGAAGCCGGCATTTGTGCGCATCAGCGCGGCAATCACGCCGTCGGCCACCTCGCGCGTGCGGCCCAGCGGCGTGCCCTGCGGCATCAGGATGCGCGCCTCGATGACGTCGCCGTCCATCGCCGGGATCGCCTCGCGCTTGAGGTAGCCGCCGCCCATCAGGCCCGCCGTCACGATCAGCGCCGCAATGGTCATGCCGGTGACCAGATAGCGCCAGCGAATGGCGCGGTCCACCATGCCCCCGATCCGTTTTTCGCGGAACCTGTCGAAGCCGCGATCAAAGCCGGCACGCAGCCGTGAGGGCGGTTTGTCCGCGCCTTTCAAGCCGTGCCTCAGATGGTGCGGCAAAACCAGGAACGCCTCGGCCAGACTGGCGGCAAGGGCCGCGATCAGCACCAGCGGCACGACTTCCAGCACCGCGCCCAGTTCCCCGGCCAAAAATGCCAGCGGACCAAAGACGGCGATGGTGGTGGCAAAGGATGACAGAACCCCCGGCATGACGGCCAGCGTCCCTTTTATTGCCGCGTCCATCCGCGACGCACCGTCCGAATGTGCCTCGGCAATGGCATCCGTAATGACGATGGAATCGTCCATAACGATGCCGATGGCCATCAAAAGTGCCACTAGCGTCATCATGTTCAGCGACAGACCTTGAAGGGCCATAGCCGCGAATGCACCCAGAAACGCCACAGGCAGACCCATCGCAGCCCAGATTGCAAAACCGGGGCGGAAGAACATGCTCATCACCGCGATGACCAGAAGCAGCCCGATTGCGCCATTCTGCACCAACATCGCCAGCCGCTCGCGCACGATGCTGGTCATGTCACGGGCGATTTCGACGCGCAAGGTATCGGGCAGAACAGCGTCTTCAGCCGCGACCAGATCATCGACATGGTCGAACACCGTCAACGCATCCGCGCTCAGCGCCTTGTCCACTTGCAAGAACACCGCCCGCTGGCCGTCCAGATAGGCAAGTTCCTCGTCGGGGGTGTAGCGCTCGGAGATGGTTGCGATCTGTCCCAACGTCAGCTCGGCGCCGTTCGGCTTTGACAGAACGACCAGCGCGGCCAGGCCCGCAGCGCTGCGCCTCTCATCGGTGAAACGCAGGCTGATCTCGCGCTCTTCGGTGTCCAGACTGCCCAGCGGACGGTCAACACTTTGGGCGCCAATCTGCGCGGCAAGGCCAGACACTGTCAGACCGTGTTGCTCCATTACTGCGCGAGGCACGGTGATGCGGAACTGGCGCACACCGAACCCCGACAGAGTGACCTTGGCCACCCCCGGCAGGGCCGAAACCCTGTCCTGCAACTCTGCCGCATAACGTTCCAGATGTGCCGCAGGCAGATCGCCTGCCACGGCGATCGAAGTGACGATATCTGTGCGGTGCAGCTCGCGCACAACTGCGGGATCAGCCGCAGCCGGGAAGTCATCTATTGCGGTAACTTCGGTGCGCAGATCGTTGATAAACCGTGAACTTTCGCCCGAAGGCAGCATTTTGGCAGTCGCGCGAGCAATGTTGTTCTGTGCAGTGCAGCTCAGCTCGTCCAGGTTCTCGACGCTCTCGACCGCGTCCCAGATGCGCCTGCAAATGGCGTCTTCGACCTCTTCTGCCGTGGCGCCGCGATACTCCACGCGAATTTCGGCCTCGACGGGCCGGAAGTCCGGAAACGTCTCGCGTTTAAGCGTCGGCGCGGCCATAGCGCCGACAGCGAGGATCAGCACCAGCAGCAGGTTGGCCGCGGTGGGATGGGCCGCGAACCAACGGATCATTCTGCGCCCTCCGCCGGGATCACCATCATGCCCGGAATGGCAGGCACCAGATCGTCGAGAATGACCTGTTCGCCGGGCGTCAGACCATCCGTCAGAATAGCCTGGCCGCCCTGCCGCCAGTCGACAGAGACTTGGCGCAGCTCAAGCCTTCCGTCGGCATTGCGTAGGTACACCAGATCATCTTCATGCACCGCGCTGTCGGGAATCGTCACGCTTGTCGCAATTGAGGGGCCGGTAAGAACCAGCTCGACAAACATGTTGGGAACCAAGGCCAGCTGCATGGGCGGATTGGCACCGGCATAGGGATCGTCGACAATGATGACAGCCGGGACCGACCGCGCCTGAGGGTCCAGCGCGCTTTCCACCCGCGCCAGCCGACCCTGCCAGGTTTGCGACGGGTCTTGCACAAGGCGGATCTGGGCGGACACCTGACCGAGCCGGTCTGACATATCCTTGAATCCTTGCAGATCGCGGTCCCCGCCCATCAAACGCCGAAACGACAATATTGGAATCTGCGCCGTAATCTCCGCCTGCCCTATATCGTCGGCGCTGACCAAGGGTTGCCCCGCCGCGACAAACTGATGCCGCTCAACATGAACAGCCTCAATGCGCAGATCGAACGGGGCCACGATGTCGGCCTTGTCCAAATCCCGCTTGGCGCGGGCCATAACCGTCCGCGTGCGGGTCATTTGGGCATCCAGCCGGGCGCGACGGCTGGGAATCAGGTCCAGCGCATTGCGCAATTCCTGAGCGCTGCGGCGCACCTGCAGGGTCGCGCGCAGCTGAACGTCAAGCGCGGCCTCCGAGGTAACACCCCGCGCGACCAGATCGCGGACCCGCTCCAGTTCGGTCTCTGCCAGATCCAGACGGTCCTGCTCCAGCGCCAGAATGCGGCCAGTGTTTGCCTCATCCAGATCCAGCTGCGCGAGATCGGCTTCAAGCACCGCCAGATCTGCATTGGCCTGCGCCACGGCCAGTTCATAAGCCGTCGGATCGATCTGCAAGACACGGGTCCCCTTGCCGATGACATTGCCGGTCTCCAACTGCGGATTGCGCCAGACAACCGCGCCGGCGATTTCGGAAACAGCCTCCCAATTGCGGGCGGCGCGAACGTTACCATAGCCGCGCACGACGGTGCGCACCGGTGCAGCCTCTGCCGGGATCACGCGGGCGACGACGCTGCGCTCAGCGGCATCGACCCGCGCAGGCGGCTCTGCCGTTGAGATCAGCCAGGCCGCCACTGCAATGCCAAGCGCGACCGGAGGAAGTAAACGCAATCCGCGAGAAATTTTCACTCAAGTCTCCCTGTTACCCAAAAGATAGTGATCGATTACTACCACACGCGGACCGCTTTGCAATACCGCCTCCGCGTGCGGCGTTCAGGCACTGTCCAAGCTGGGCATCTGAAAGACAGCCGCAAACCCATCGCTTCGCCCTGGTGCCGGAGATTATACCGCAAATCGCCGCTCGCAGGTCCGGGCGCTGGCGCGCCTATGTCGAAGACATCGCCAAGGGCCGAGATGAAGCGAAGGCGAAGGAAGCCCAGATGCTCGCAGGCTTGGCCAATTGGGTCACGGACAAGCACCCTCTTTGCCGCCACATCACACCCGGCCAGATCGATGCACTCCTGGCCGCAGAGCTGGTGACCAAGGCGCAAATCCAAGCGGTGGGCCTCAGATCATGAGCACCACTGATCCGACCAAAGCGCAAACAGCAAGGCGACCCATGTCATAACCACACGTCCTTTCAGCAGCCCGACGGAAGGTGGCTGGGCGACCCTTCCCCTTTTGCTGCAAGTAAATTTCCACGGCCTCTGACAAAAGGACAAATGCTGATGAGGTGGCAGGTGTGGCAGTGCCAAGTTCACTCGGCCCTGAGGTGCCGAACCGAAGCATGTGCTTTCCCGGCAGTTCAGCGTCCTGAGACCGCAAGGCGAACCAGTAGTCATCCAGTTGGTCAGCAGCCTTTCTGGCTCTCGCCTCAGCTACCCTTGCGGACCTCGTGCGCAGAGAAAAGGCGATACGAGGGGACGAATAGTGGCGAAGCAACTCTCTGGGGATGCGACGGCTGAAGTAGAACACCCCGTCTTTTACGAAGGTGAACGTGGGCGAAATGGTCTCCGACATGGTCTACGGCTCCTAGCTCAAGTTAAAAGCCGGAGTTTTAACAATGTGTTAGCCGAAGAAATGGTGCCCGGGGGCGGCATAACTTGTCGTTTTTATTGCAGTAAGTTACGGGCTGGTGGGACTTTTTTCTTTCACCATGTTTATTGGATTTTTCCGGATTTGTGTCCCACTTTTCCGAGGGGAGTTTTGACGCAAACGTCTTCGATCAGGACAGCCTGATTTTCCAGAATGCGACAGTCACAAACGGCGTCAGCCCAGCCGACCGCTATGCGTTCGGATGCTCCATCAGCCAATCCGAAACGTGCTGCACAGTCGGAACCAACGCTTCGCGCGCAAGCTCGCACTCCCACACGACAAGGACCCGCCAACCTGCCGACTGCAGCTGATCGATGTTCCGCCGATCTCGCGCGCTGTTCTCGGCGAACTTGTTCTGCCAGAAGTCCTCACGCGTCGCGGGGGTAGTGGCCTTCGGGCATCCCGGGTGACGGTGCCAGAAGCAGCCGTGAACGAAGACGGCAGCTCTATACTTGGGAAACACGAGGTCAGGACGACCCGGAAGACCCTTCCGGTGCAGCCGATATCGGAATCCGCGCGCATGCAGAGCACGCCGCAGCAAGAGCTCCGGCTTCGTGTCCTTTCCACGGATGCTGCGCATCATCCGCGATCGGGTTTCGGCATCGACGATGTCCACCATCTCATCTCCTTGCCATGTCTGCGAAAACCTGGGAAGAGGAGAGGCAGGAGAATTGATGTGTCGAAGCCCGTTCAAATCGTTGATCTGTTTTCAGGCCCGGGAGGCCTTGGGGAAGGATTCTCCTCCTGCAGAAGGAGCGATGGATCACGCGCCTATGCAATCGCCGTTTCGATCGAAAAGGATCCTGCTGCGCATAAGACACTGAGACTTCGTGCATTCTTGCGCCAATTCGATGAATACCCACAGGAATACTATTCATGGATTGCCGGGAAGCACGAATGCCCGGATTGGAAAGAACTATACCCTCGGCAATGGAAAGCTGCCGAAAACGAGGCTCTATGCGCAGAGCTCGGGAAACCAGAGGCTGCGTCGCTACTCTCCGAGAGGATTTCTGCGACAAGGCGATTGGCCGGTGATCGCACTCTTCTGATTGGCGGCCCTCCCTGCCAAGCCTACTCCCTTGCGGGCCGATCTAGAAACGCCGGAATCAAGGACTACAAACCGAAGAATGACGACCGCCACTTCCTTTATCGCGAGTATTGTCGAGTTCTGAGAGAGATGAGCCCCGCCGTGTTCGTGATGGAGAACGTCAAGGGCATGCTGTCCTCATCCGTCGAAGGGTTGGCCATCTTCGAGCAGGTCATATCTGATCTCGAACATGCTGGCCCGGGTTACAAGCTCATCGCCTTGTCGGCCAACATCCAACCGGGCGATCATACGGAACCCAAGGATTTCGTCATTCGTGCGGAAGCTCATGGCGTACCGCAGGCGCGGCACAGGGTTATCATCGTCGGCATCAGGTCGGATATCGCCGGAGACTTCGTTCCGAAACTTCACCAGCAAAACGCCTTGGTTCCGGTCAGGGACATGTTGACAGGCCTGCCGAGGCTACGAAGCGGGTTGAGCAGACGCGATGACGAGCACGCTTGGTACGACGCGGTGGTCGACGCGATGGAGTCTGTGGGCAAGATCGTCCGGGATTATCCGGGCGATAACTTTGGCAGCTTTCTGAACGAGCTGGATCGGGTCGAGGAACGACTTCTAGCGACTTCGCCTTTGGGTCGCGCGAGCAAAGCAAGAAAACCTCTTTCGAGGAAGCTGCAGCCGGGACTCGCTGCGTTTCTGGACGACCCGAAGCTCATCGGCGTCTCGGGTCATGAAACCCGCGGCCATATGCCATCCGATCTTGCCCGCTACCTCTACGCCGCGTGTTTCGCGAAGGCCGAGGGCCTGAGCCCGCGTGCGCACCAGTTTCCAGACATCCTGGCGCCGAACCACAAGAACTGGAAAACGGGCAAGTTCAACGACCGGTTTCGAGTCCAAGTTGGCAACGCCCCGGCTTCGACGGTAACGAGCCACATTTCGAAGGACGGGCACTACTTCATTCACCCGGACCCGACGCAGTGCCGTAGCCTGACGGTGCGCGAGGCCGCACGGTTGCAGACCTTCCCCGACAATTATCACTTCATGGGAAATCGCACCGAGCAATTCGTGCAGGTTGGCAATGCAGTGCCTCCATTTCTTGCGAGGCAGATTGCGGAGGCGTTACTGCCAATTTTTGACTGATCTGAAAGGTGATGACCGCGACTGTTGCTTCAAAAGGTCTGCACGCAATTCTAGGGTAGGGGCGCCTAGAAGAAGCGGGAACGCTTATCTGAAGAAGCCGCCAGTCGGATTGCGAGTCGCCTCGAGGGTGGAGAAAGCTTTAGCAATCATTTCGTCCTCACGGGAGTAAAGTTTTACGATGACTCCTCCTTCAGAAAACATTTCAATTGCAACATTGAAATGCCTTCCGAACTTTGTGTCGTTCAAATCTGGCGCATAGGTACGAAGCTCGCCGATACCTGACTGGACGATGGCCCTCGCGCAGTCGGCACACGGAAAGCTGTTGCAGTACATCCTGCAATTCGAAGTGGACACGCCAGCTCGGAGCATGTTGTAGAGTGCGTTACGCTCAGCGTGTTCGAACCAGAGGTACTTTTCACCATTCTCGCGCGAATGACGTGTCGCTTGCTCCGCGCTCACGCCCCTCGGCAGGCCGTTGTAGCCGGTTGATCTTACCTCATTGGCATCACCTACGACAACGCAACCGACCCGTCGGCTTCGATCTTCGCTCCATGAGGCTACAAGGTCTGCCATTGCAAAGAAGCGGGCATCCCATCTATCACACTGAATAACATCCATCTATCGGTGCCTCATGAGGAGTTTGACACGTGCTTATCACTGGCGACCAGATAACTGAACTTGAACTTCTAGCCAACGTCGAACCGAAGAACATCCGTGGCGGATGCTACTACCTCAGGATCCATTCCATTATTCCGGCGGGTGAGGACACCAAGACCTACGACCCTCAGAAGCCCAAGACCATTCACACCCTCGAACCAGGAGGACTGGCATGGGTGATTTCGCAAGAAAAGTTCCAGATCAGGGAACCATCAGTAACGGCGTTGGTCACACTTAGAAGTGGCTTCACAAAGCGAGGCATGCTTGCCTTGGATGTAGGCTTGGTTGATGCAAATTTCTTTGGTCCAATCGGAAGCTTGGTAATCAACTTTTCCAGGAAGCCGATTCGCCTAGATGCCGGTGAAGAGTTTTTTCGCGTTCTGTTCTTCAAACATGCAGAATCTGAAGGAGGCCAAATCCCTCAAAAGCTAGAATTTGACCATGAATCCTATGCCAGAAAGATCTTGGTGGACATGGTTGGCGACTTTTCCAGCACCTTCTTACAAACAGCCGAAATGGAAGAGAGGATAGAGGAGAGCCTGAAAAGTGGTTTGGTGGAAAGGCTGGAGCCAGACATTCTAGACAGTTTGGCGTCTCGGTTCTTTAAGAAACACTGGGGCAAGATTTTAATCGCCCTGTTGCTCGTTTGGGGCGTCGGCACAGCCTTCGAGGTTGGAAAATACTTCCATACAGATGAACAGATCAGGGAAATGATCAGAGAATACCATCGTGAGCTGGATGAGAGCGGCTCTTAACCTGTGCTTTCTCTGAAGCCTTCCTCTTCGAGCTTTCCGAGTGCGCTCATCGCGATGGCGCATTGCTTGTCCGACGGCATCTTGATCGGGATCGCGGCGCAGGTTTCCAGAACACCATTTTCTCGCGGGGACAGAAGCCCACGTTCCCGAGCCCAGTTCCGTGCTTCTGCCCAGAACGCCGCGCCAAGCCTGTGCACTTCGAGCTCAGCTTCGACGCTGGTCTCGACAGCCTTGTCCGCGCGGGCCTCTCTCGCGCGTTCATTGGCCAGGTCCGGCGAAATCAGGATGCGATCGAATTCATCCGGATAGCTCAACTCACGATCCTCCAGCCCCTTCCAACAAGCCTGCTTCTTGGCCCATTCGCTGAAGTTGCGCACGCCTTCGGGCGGGTGCGTGATCACGTCCTGAGCTTCTGCCGCAGCAACCAACAGTGCCGCCTTCAGATCGGGCGAGACATCCTGGTATCTCCAGACGGCGTCCAGATCGACAACCATCTCCCGTTTCTCTGCATCATGCACGAGCTTGGCAATCGCATAGGTCACGATGTTGGCGCGGTAGCCGCCTTCATACCATTCCGCGCCCGAGACCAGTTTTTCGGTGGCCCGGAAGATGATGGCCTTTGCGATCATGCGCCTGAACCAGAGCTCATCGAACGCCGCGCCCTCGTTGCCCCACCGCTTGCCGATGTGCTTGGCGAATTCCGCAAAGTTTTTCTGCGCGCCGAGGCTCACGATATGCGGCATGCAGGCCCAGGTGTTCTCGAACTTGGCCAAGTCGGTCTTCGTGAGGAACTGGGAACGCGGAAACTCGGCATCGAACCTCTTGCGCTCCGCAATGGTCCTTCGCCCTCGTTCGTCGGCATATTGTCCCCTCGCGCGTTCATAGAACCATTTGGTGTCCCGATACCCGTCCTCTCCCCGCGCAAGAACCTTGCGCGACAACTCTTCCGTCCTGATGTGGAAGGGATGGTTGGCGAAGAAGTCCGCTGCGTTAACCTTGTTCTGGCTGTTCGCGTATTCCGAGATGCGCGGGACCACGAGTTCGGATTGTTCGCGCGGAACGATGGTCAGCTTCATTTGGACGTGAACACGATCCAACTGCTCGGTGAAGGCCTTTCGTGCGGCGTGCAGTGAAGCCGTCGTTTGACCGCCATTGACGATCTGCAGATTGTCAGCCCGCACCAGTTGGAGCCCGATATCGGTCTGTTCCACCTCGATCGCGTCGGCCGTCGCACTCAGGCCGTTGTTGTAGGAAAAGAACATGTGCGGCTCATCGCGGATCGTGTTGCGAATGCCTTGGTTCACCTTGCCGCGCGCCTGAAGAAAGCTTCTCACGTTGGCCTCGAGCAGGCGCGGTCCCCACTTGTCATAGATGGCCGCCAGCTGCTTTCCGGGAATGACTGCAAGGTAGCTTTCGAGCGCGCTGTCGCTTCCTGAAGCCGCAAGAAGGGGAACGCCCCCACCGAAATCCCTGTCGAAATCGATGATCAGGTTCGCCCGCGCCTGCCCCTGCTCCATGTACTGCTTGAGGCGCTTCAGGTCCCAGACGCTAAGGGTGACCGGTCTGCCATCAAGATCCTTCACGTTCGCCGCATCGGCACGGGCGCGAAAGTCTGCGTTGGTCACGATGATGAGCTTGACCTTCTCGACGTCCTTCCACGTCGTTGCAATGAGGTCGGCCACGCCGAACCCGGCACTCGTCTCCTCTAGCTGCTCTCGGAAATCGGCCTTCAGGCTTGAAACAACGAACCTGTATAGCCGCTGGAGCAGGCGCTGAATCTGATCCTTGTTCTGAACGCGCACCTCTTCGGAAAGCTCGAAGTCGCACAACACGAGGCTCAGGACGCCATCGCCATCTCTTGGGTCGCCGCCGTAACCGTCGATCCGCATGGGGTTGCTTGCGCCGCCCCCCTCGAAATACGCCCTGTTGGCTCCGTCCAACTCCCCGGCTTCGGTAAGTAGATCGCCCACCTTCTCGAAAAACGCCTCAACCGTCACAAGTCCGAGAACGTCGGCATCGCCCTGGATATCGGCGATGAGTTCATGATGAAATTCTTCGAGATCACTCATGCTCAAGTCCCTTCCGGATCACGTCGATCAGATCACCTTCCAGTTTGAACGGCTCGCAGGCATCGAGAGCGATCGCATACCGGACATTCTCCACGCCTGGTGCAAGAGGCGCGGAAATCCTTGGGAAACCCTCTGTCACCTCGTAATCGGTCGCAGCGCCAAGAAGCCATCGCCTGTCGTCGTAGTCGTTCTCAGGATCATATCCTGTCGAATAGAGCGTCTCCTCCCACGCTTCGAAGGCCGCGCCGTCTTCTTCGAACATCTCGGCGGTCATTCTCACGTGATCATGTAGGCTCTGACCTTCCGGCAGGACGGCCGACGCCACGTTGACCACACGCAGGCACAGGCGGCTCCCTTCGACATCAGCAAGTTGGTCTTCCGAAGAAATAGCCGCGAATGGCTTTGCAGCTACCCGCCTTGCCTTCACTTCGACGCAGCTTCTGATGAGCTCGAAATCCTTGGCGGAACCGGTCGGTCCGGTCCACGCCTCGATTGCGGTGTCAGGGCCGAAGGCCGACACAAGCTCCCGAAGGAAGGCCAACTCGCCGACAAGCCCACGCTGCTCTTCAACAGACAACCCATTTGTCTTCCCGCCACGCAGGAGGTGATACCAGCGTCGCGTGCGCTGGAGTGCTCTGGAGAGTGCTTCCTCTCGATCCGCACCTGCTTCCCCGGCCTCGACCACATCCCGGCATAGGGTCTCGAAGATCTCGACCTGACTTCTTTCCTTGAGGCCCAGAACGAATGCCGATCCTCCCGAAACCGGTCGGAAGGAGGCGACAAGGTTCCTCAATTTCGGCAGACGTGGTAGTGGTTGCGGAAGGCCGGGCAGCTTCAGCATCAGGCCGGGCAAGCCGGCGTCCAGCACAACCCAGAAGAAATCGAAGCGGCCCGCAACATCGACCCGCTTGGCTTCGTCAGGGTCCAGTCTTTCCCAAGGATCATGAGGCTTCAAGTGCTGCCTCCTGATCATCGTCTTCGTCTTCTTCACCGAAGAGTTCTTGGTATCGTACCGTGTTCACCACGTACTCGACCCTCTCGGCCGGGCGTGAAGATACGGGAAGGCTTATTCCCCACGTTACAACTGGATCGGCTGGAATGAGTTCGACTTCCCTCTTTTCTTCTGTTCCTTCCATCGGAAGAGGCTTGACCAGCATTAGCATCAACAGAGGACGTTCACGAACAGACCTGTAGATCGAACCGGGATAGCTCGGCCTATCTCCACTGATGTCAGGGCGTGACCGGTATTGCTCTTCGACATCCGAAATCAAGTACTCATCCAATCCTGCTTTCTCGAAGCTTGCATCGGCCACTCGCATTCGTTTCCCACCAAACGGAATGAATCCCTCCTTTAGTTTCACTGGATCTACTGACCGCGTGATGGGTTTAATTGGTCGAGCAAGAGTATGAACGTCATCACCGGATTTCTTGCTGGCAATCAGAACGTCCCAAAGCGGTAGCTCATCATCTTTTCGCGCACGAATGTATTGACGTATCGGACCAGGGTCAGAAGTGACGCTCTGCTCCGCATTTCTCCAGCCAGCCAAGAACCTATCCACAATTTCGACCGGAACCCTCATCACACAAATGCCTGCTGATACGGTGCGTTCTTCAAAACCTCCAGCGCTCAGCTCTTGAATCAATCGTTTTGCAATATCGGTGTTGGCCCTCAGGTCGTCGGATCGAATACTAACTCGAGATGTCTCAACGAACTTGTTCGATAGGCCAACAAGCGTTGTAACCCTCTTCCCCGACCCCATCTTGTTCCGCGCGGTCACCAGCAGTGAAGCGGGGTGGCTTCGCACAGCAAGGCCAAACATTCGAGGCGTTGCCTTAGCCTTCTCCATGGTGCGCAACTCATCATGCAATTCCTCGGCGGCGGTCGCTATGAACGAGTACCAATCAATTGCTTCGGCAGGCATCCATATGCGGCAAAGGTCCTCGTAGCCACTCCGGTAGCCGAACCACCGCCCCATCTGCATTAGCGTGTCGTACATCATGGTGTTGCGCAGGAACCAGGTGACGGTCAGCCCTTCTAGCGTCAGCCCGCGTGACAACGAGAACCCACCGACGGCAACAACGGTCTGGCCCCTTTCTCCGGAGTTCGAATAGTCCAGATCATTGGCCCGGCTGTTTACCTCCACGATCTTGGCGGAGGCGATTGCATCAAGGAGTTCGGACTGGATGGAGGGCCAATCGAATTCCGTTTCGAAGTATTCTTCCTGCCAGACGCCATGGAGCGCGGCAATCTCCGGATCATTCAATGCGGCCGCGCCCCGGCTCGCATTGATGCGAACTGAATTCTGAATCCGCTCGAGCGTTTCGTGAAGGCGATTTCGCAGGCGGCCCTGAACGGCGGTGAAACGGCTCGCGTTTACAAGCATCGAGCAATGCGCCGCCTTCTGCCCGCGCATATTCCTGATGGTCCTTGCGAGCAGAAAGGTGCGCAATGCCCGCGTCAACGACGACGGAAGCGCATCTAGCTCATGATCGAGCTTGTGCTTTATCGGCAGAATGTCCTCGTTGTCGGTGATGTAGCGAAGCCAGGTTGGATCGCCTTCCTCCGGCAGTCCATCCACGAAGATCTTGGTCGGGCCGAAGTAGTTGGTGGGCGCGTCAAGGCCGATGATGAAATCCCTCGGAAAGAGGTCTTCATTATACATCTCGTCGTCCTGATCGGGGTCGATGAAGATGTTGGCAAACGGGGTCGCCGTGTATCCGACGTAACAGCTCCGGTGGAACATGTTCAGCAGGTCGCGAATCTGCCCATTGATCGTCGTGACAAGCTTCTTGCCGTACTTGGTATTGATCGATGCGTTGTCGGCTTCGTCATCAATCAGGAGCATCGGCTGGTCGATCATCTCCTGATCGCCACGCGCGCTATTGTCCTTGAGCCAGTCAAGCAGGTTCGCGAGCGTGCGATGGTTCTTCTTGATTACGAGGACGACAGGTACCTTGTAGGAGTCGATCTCGCTCGTGTTCGTGGAAGCTGTGGCCTTGTTGAAGTCCCTTAGCGTGTTCGTGAGGCTGACAGGGGTGTTATTCGGGTCGAAATGGCCGACACCAATGATGTGTTTTGCCCCGCCCTTCTTGGTTTCCTGGGACTTCCCGGTATCGCGACCGATGAACCCCTCGTCGATCCTGGCCTGTGTCTGGTTGCGCAAGTTGTTGTGAATACCGGCAATGACGATGATCAGCCTGTACCCCGCATCAGCCGCCTTGCAGATCAGGCCCGTATAATTGGCGGTCTTTCCGCTTTGGACGTGGCCAACCACCATGCCACGTCGATCCCATGGCACCTGTTTGTCAGGGTTTCCCAAGCGACTGAGGATCTTGTCTGTGACCTTATCTGTTGAAATCACGACGTCCTTGGGAAGGCCGTTCTGCAGAAGCAGTTTCTGATAGCGATTCCAGTAGAACGGCTCGATAGATGGTTTGGCATCATCAAGCCATGGCTCGAAGTCCTCGCTGTCGACGACTGCACCTAGGCCCGCTTTGATTCCTTCCTTAGCCTCAATTTCTTTGGCTATCAGCTCGATTTCGTCATCAGTCACCCCTGGAGGATTTCTACGCGCGTGCAACATGTTTAGGTCGGAAATATAGGCGCGCAATTCCTCCCCAGTCATTCTCGGACTGTCAAAAAGATCCATTTCGACGGTGTTTTTAAGCTTCTCAAATGCATTTCTCATTACTCTGCCTCGGCAAGAAATTTCTGTAGAATTGACTCAACGCTATCCCACTGCGAACGCAAGAATGCATAATTTTTCATTGTATCAATTAGGGCGTCAGTGGACATGCCATTTTCCATTAGATTGACTGCAAGGGAGTATATGAGCTCTCCCAGATCAGCAGCCGAGGTCTCGTCAGCAGTGACAGCTTCCGCGTTCCCGACGAGTTCAGCATGCAACGTCTCGATCGGTAGACCAGACCCCACGATGCGCAGGCAACGTTCGAAACCCTCTCGCAGCTCTTCTGGCAGCTGCTCGGCATAGGTTCGGAAAACCGGGTGCTCGAGGTTGGGGCGAAAGACGATCTGACCATCGTTCTGCACCCTATTCCAGATCGGGAAACGGGTTTCATCGACCAGTTTCTGGCCCCGGCTTCTATACGTGCGCTTGGACGTGCCAACAAACCGCTCGACAACCTTTTTCAGGCGCTCACGCACCACCGGCGGAAGCTGGGCCGAGGCCTTCTTCACGTCGATCTTCCACTCCGCGTCCATCGTGTTCGGGATATCGACTGCGATCCGGCAGAGCTTTGTGAGTTCGGTCTGGCGTGCGAGGCCCAGCCATCCGCCCGCGATGATGAGACGTTTCTCCCGGTAAACGTAGAGGCCCTGAGACTTCAGATGCCCCTCCGGACCGCCGATTTCTTCCCACTCTTCCCGACTCATCCGCTTGTGATGGGGCAGCGTGTGGCACCTTATCAGAACGTCACCCTGACGCAGGCGAAGCACTTCTTCCGGGTCCCTCTGCGTTGCGGCGTGTGTCGTTGCCATGGGATCGATGGGTTTCACCGGTCGACCGTTGAGTGACAGTTTCAGACGTGGCTTGGCGCCCTCCAGAAAGCGATGGAACACCAGCCGCAGATGATGTTCTGCGCGGGACAACTCCGAGTTCATGTGTTCGGCCCGCTTCGCACGATCATGCATATAACCGCCGCTCAAGCGATCGAGTTTCTCCCAAATGACGACCGTTCCGGTCTCCGATAGGAGGTCATGGCCAGTCACGAGTTCGGGGTTGTCGATGAGTTCGAGGCTCCAGTCGTTCCGTTTGGCGACGCGATCCAGGTCCCAGCGGGCACAAGATGTGCGATCGTCTTTCCGCGTCAGAACCGTCAGACTTCGACACTGCGAGAAGCTGGCACTCTTCAAGCCGAGACCGAAACGACCGAGGTCTTCGGCCTCGCGGTCATCGGTCGGATTCTTCGAGCCGAGACGCATGGCTTCGACCAGTTCGGTCTCCGTCATACCTGAACCATCATCGGCCAGCGCGATCCAAGGTTCGTCCGCAACAGTGTCGGCCATCAGGGTTGCTGTTCGCGCGCCGGCGGTAATGGCGTTGTCGATGATGTCTGCGAGAGCCGTCTCGAGGCTGTAGCCAAAGTCGCGATGACCCTCGATGAGCGACGCGGCGTATGGCGTCGCATCGACCTCCCTCGTTTCAAGTTTGTTACGCGTTACTGTCCCCATAGGTTGAATCAACGCATGATTTCCAGCATTTGCAAGGCCTTGTTGAACGCTTCAAGGCGGTTGCGAGAGAGATCGACCTGGCCCGAAGATTTGTACCCGGCTTGCAGCGCAGATGCCGACAGGCTGCAGCATCTCGGCAGACACGCAGCACACCTTTTGCAGGGAAGGCCATTGTCCAGCGCTCACCCTCGAACCAATTCCAGTCGCTCCATAGCTAATTAAAGATTCAGAATTGCGCTCATCGCAGGCTAGGAATGCAGCCGAAAACCTACTTCCGACGTGCTCTGTCTCGCACCGTCGGATCGCGGAAATTGTGGCGGGCTTTCGCGGATTGTAGCGTGCCGCATCGCACCGCTGGTGAGATCCACCGAAACGGCTAGGGGTGAGCGATGGAAAAGGGCAAGATAAAAGCGTCTGCCACGAATGCCGCAAGTCACTGACGTGACTGGCGTTTTCGTGTGCATGCAAATCGGTCGTGTGCAGGTTTCCTGCAATTTCGCAGTGTTTTCAGACCATTGGTATGCACACTGCGGGAACCTGCTCTTGGCGGCTGCTTGGTTGAAGAGGCGACAACTCCGAGCATCCGGAGGTGGCATCTCGCGCTCAACATTGGGAGCGCAAGATAAAAGGCTTGCCGCAGATTCTTGCAGGCTGTTGATGTCGAATGGAAAAATGCGCGGCATTTTCTCGGGTCTTGCGGCACGAGTCTCGCCAGTCCTCTGATTTCGCAAGATTTTGTATGCGGCACCGAGCCTTATGCGCGACGTCGCACGACTACGCCAGCGCAGCCCGGAGATCGCCCCGCAAAGCTACAACCGCCGCCCGCCTGTCATTCCCCGCCACAGACCTACCCCGCCCGTTCTCGGCTTCGTTCCACCCTCCCTTTCCGGCATCCTTGGGACACCCGAAACCCAAACCCATCGCCCCATGCCCAAGCGCCCCGCCATCCTGCCGCCCACGCTCGCGCCCCGCGGTCTCTCGCGGACCGAAGCGGCGGCCTATATCGGGGTCTCGCCCACGCTCTTCGATCACCTGGTTCGCGACCGGCGCATGCCGCCGCCCAAGCGGATAAATGCCCGCACGGTCTGGGACCGGAAAAAACTTGACCGGGCGTTCGAGCTGATCCCTGATGGGGATCACTCCGACCACAATCCCTGGGACGACTGACGGCTGACGAAAGGCGGCGCGTGCCATGCCCACATTCAGGATGAGAGACGGTTCGGGCAGCATCCGCCTGAAACACGTCATCGAGGATACCGACCGGCACGGGAACGTGCGCGTCTACCTGCGGCGGCCCGGGCACCTGAAGGTGCGGCTGCGGAGCCAGCCGGGTACGGAGGACTTCCTCGCCGAATACCGCGCCGCGATGATGGGCGCGACACCGCGCGCGCCGGCCGGACCGCTCGAGCGGCGCGGCCCCAAGGGCAGCTTCAAGTGGCTCTGCGAGCAGTATTACGTTTCCGCCGAGTACCAGCGCCTCAGCGGCCGCACCAAGTACGTCCGACGCGGCATCCTCGACCGGATTTGCGAGAAGAATGGGTCGAAACCCTATGCGCTGATGGAGCCCCGCCATGTCCGCCGCATCCGTGACGAGATGGCCGACCGCCCCGAGGCCGCCAACGGCTTCGTCAAGGCGCTGCGCCAGGTCTACGCCTTCGCTGTCGAGTACGAGCTGGCGCAGCGCAACCCTGCCCGCGACGTGCCCTACCTCAAGGCAAAGGGGGACGGCTTCCACTCCTGGACGATGGAGGAAGTTCGGCAGTTCGAGGACCATCACCCGATCGGCAGCAAGCCGCGGCTGGCGCTCGCGCTCATGCTCTACACCGGGCAGCGGCGGTCGGACATCGTCAGGCTCGGCCCCCAGCACATCAAGGACGGCTGGATCACCCTGACCCAGGCCAAGAACCGCGACCGCAAGCCCGTCACCCTCTCCATCCCGGTCCTGCCAGAGTTGAAGGCGGTGCTGGACGCGACAGCCACCGGCAACTTGGCTTTCCTCGTCACGGCCTTCGGCAAGCCCTTCACCTCGAACGGCTTCGGCAACTGGTTCCGCAAGCAATGCGACGACGCCGGGCTGAAGCATTGCTCCGCCCACGGGCTGCGCAAGGCGGGCGCGGCGCTGGCGGCCGAGAACGGCGCAACCGAGCGGCAGCTGATGGCGATCTTCGGCTGGACGACCATGAAGGAAGCCTCGCGTTACACCCGCGCCGCGCGCCAGAAGGTACTAGCGGCTTCGGGGATGAAGCTGTTGTCGCGGGACGTGGGCGGGCCGGAAAGGGAGGAAGCGTGGGGTGGCGAAACGTGATACACCAAACCCCCACGCAAAGACTGAAACGACCAAGAAGAACACTATGGAGGCAGGCATGACCAAGACCGAGAAACCGAAGCTGGACGAAGGCGAGTCCTCGACGCTCTCGCCCGAGGCGTTTGCCGAGTTTCAGCGAGCAACGGATGCCCCCGGCACACGGATTCGCGGCCTCGCTCTCGCAGCGGAAAAGGCACAGGGACTGCTCAAAGAGGCAGACTGATCCTCGCCCCGTTCCTGCGGACGCAACGCTACCGGCCCGCAGCCCGTTCTTGCAAAATTAGTTCTTCAAGGCTATATAGCTTCAAGGTAGTATTCATCCGATGCCGTGGACCGTATCCTTTGCCGAGGAATTCGAGCCGGAATTCGATGCCCTGCCACAAGAGGTGCAGGACGCGATCCTCGCCCGGGCGTTGCTGCTCGAGCGGGAAGGCCCCATGCTCGGGCGACCCCATGCGGACACCCTGATCGGGTCGAAGCATGCCAACATGAAGGAACTGCGCTGCACCGCCGCCGATGGCGTCTGGCGCATCGCCTTCGCATTCGACCCCGACCGGCAGGCGATCCTGCTCGTCGGCGGGGACAAGTCGGGTGGCAGCGAGAAGCGGTTCTACAAGTCGCTGATTGCTAGGGCGGACGACCGCTTCGACCGCCACCTGGAGAGACGGAAAGGATAACGACGATGGCCCGGAGCCTTAAGGAGAAGCTGGAGACCCTCGACCCCGCCCGCCGCGCGGCGATCAAGGCCGAAGCGGATCGGCTGCATGCCGAGTACCTGACGCTGCAGGAGTTGCGGAAGGCCAAGAAGCTGACCCAGGTTCAGCTGGCTGAAACCCTCGGCGTGCAGCAAGCCACCGTCGCGAAATACGAACGCCAGAGCGACCTTCTGCTCTCGACACTGACGAGCTACGTCCGGGCGATGGGCGGTGAACTCAAGCTGATGGTCGAATTCCCGGGTAAGGCACCGGTGGCGCTGGAAGGGTTGGGAGAGACGGAGGAACCGCGGCGAGGGCGTCACGCAGGTCGGCAAGACCAAAGCCGAGCAACGGCGATCCCGTAGACCGTTCTTGATGAGCAAGATACTCACACCCAGCAGCGGCCCCGACGATTGGCAGCAGTTCCTCGCCGATCCGCAGAAGCAGTGGAAACGCGGTTATTCGGCCATGGCCGCAGCCTTGTCGTGGGAAGCGGCGCAAGGCCTTCCACCTGAGATCGCCGCGCTGCTCGGGCCGGACGCGGAACTTCTCTTCGCGATCCCGGAGCACAAGGTCGCTCTTCCTGGCGGACGGCGGGAAAGCCATTGCGATGTCTTTGCCCTCGCCCGGGCCGGAGATGAGACGATCGCTCTCGCGGTCGAGGCCAAGGTCAACGAACCCTTCGGGCCGTCGGTCGGGGAATGGATGGTCGGCGCCAGCGCGGGCAAGACAGAGCGGATGACCTTCATCCGTCACCTGCTCGGCTTGCCGGAAGGATCAATCGACCACATCCGCTACCAGTTGCTCCACCGCACTGCCGCCGCCGTTCTCGAAGCGACGCGGTTCAAGACGGACCGCGCCGCGATGATCGTGCAGTCCTTTTCCCAGAAGCACCGGTGGTTCGAGGATTTCGCAGCCTTCACCAGCCTGCTCGGGCTCGAAGCCACGCGCGGAACTCCGCTGCGGCACATCCTGCCTTCCGGCAAACTGCTCGACCTGGGTTGGGCTGTCGGGACAGCCGAGTTTCTCTAGGCCTGCACACCTCAGAAATCCACGACTCCCCAGACGCCGCCGAGAGTGCGATTTCACGCGCCACAACGCGAACGTCTCACGAACAAAAAAGTCCCACTTTTGCCCCAGCGCGAAAACGGTGGGACGATTTTGCCACGTAACCTATTGATATCATTCACACCAGTAGGTGCTTTGGTGCCCGGGGGCGGAATCGAACCACCGACACGAGGATTTTCAATCCACTGCTCTACCCCTGAGCTACCCGGGCACCGGGAACGCGTTAGCGTTCGGGTGAGGGCGTTCTAGGCGAGGGCATCAGTGCTGTCCAGAGGCTTTGCGAAAATTTTCAGTGCGGTTTCTCGCGCTCGGCCTCGGCTGCGGCAATCGCCTCTTCAAGATCATCCGGATCAGTCGATGGAATAGCATAAACGCCGCCCAGCCAGCGCGCCAGATCGACGTCGGCGCATCGCTTGGAGCAAAACGGACGATGTGCCCGGTCAGTTTTGCTGGAACAAATCGGGCAGCTCATTTCGGCATCTCCAGCGGGACGCGGTCGCGCTTTCGCTGTAGCTCGTAATGGCCCAGCGGAGTCCAGCCGACCAGCGCGGTTTCGGTCGTATCGGCGCGGAATGCAGCGCGCAGTGCATCCTCAAATTGGCGGCGGTCTTTTTTGGCCATCGGCGCCAGATCCAGTACGATCTGGCCGCCGAGACCCCGCAGGCGCAGCTGGCGGGGCAGCTCGCGCGCGGCGGCAATGTTGGCCTTGTGGCCTGCCGCAGGGCTGGCATCGGCGCCTGTATTTACATCGACCGCGACCAGCGCGCGGGTAGGCTCGACATACATCGAGGCGCCCACGGGTAGCGGCACATGGGCGTCCTCCAGCAATATTATCTGGTCCAGCACACCCTCGGCCTCAAACCCGCCCGGATCTGTCACGACATCGGCTGGCGCCGTCCATTCACGCCAAGCCAGTTGGTGCGGGCTGTCGCCCTCGGTCAGGGTCTCGGCATCCCCTTCGCGATCGTCCAGAACGGCGGCGGCCAGATAGGCCATCGCGCGGATATCCTCGGCGATGGCGGCGTCATCGGCTTCCTCACACGAGGAGCGCAGGATCAACCCCAGCGCACTTTGGTCCACCTCGTCCATCTCGGTGTGGGCAATCTGCATCAGGGCATCGCGGCGCGCATCGTCGCGGATTGCGCGACTGATATTCAGCCCCGGCGCACCCGGCGTGACGATGGCATAGCGCGACTTGAACAGCAGCTTTTGCGTCACCGGCAGCGCCTTGCCCGGTTCGGCCAGACCGGTCACCTGCACCAGCAGCACCTGCCCGGGCGCCAGTCCGCGCACCTGGCGCAGGAAGGCCGGACCATCGGGCGTGCGCAGGAACATGCCGCCCTGCCCCTTGACCGGGCGGTCGGCAATGGCGCGATAGATCGTACCGGAGCGCGGGCCGCCGCCATCGATCAGCACATCCTCAAGCCTGCCCGCAACCAGACGCGCGGCGGCCTCCTGCCCATTCAGATGATCCAGAACGATTGTTTCGCGTCTCATGCCTGCGCCTTCCAGCCTGCGGCGGTCAATAATGTCGCGGTCTCGGCCAGCGGCAGACCGACGACAGCGGTGAACGACCCCGATATCCACGGGATCAGTGCGCCTGCCGGTCCCTGAATCCCATACCCGCCAGCTTTGCCACGCCAGTCTTTGGTCGCAATATAAGCCGCAATTTCGGCCTCAGAAAGGCGTTTCATTTTCACCTTGGTCAGAACATCGCGCTGCCAAAGCCTGTCACCCCGGCGCAGCGCAACCGCGGTAATCACGCTATGACGGCGCCCGGACAAGGCGCGCAAGAATGTCTCCGCCTCGTCCTCGTCCTCGGGCTTGCCCAGAATGCGGCGGCCCAGCGCGACGGTGGTATCTGCCGCCAGGACAATGTCGTCTGCATCCGCCTGAACCGCCAACGCCTTTTGCCGCGCCATGCGAATGCAATAGGGGCGCGGCAACTCCGCCTCCAGCGGCGTCTCGTCAATGTCAGGCGGGCGGATGTCATCAGGCACAACGCCGATCTGCGCGAGCAGTTCGCGCCGTCGCGGGCTGCCTGAGCCGAGGATGAGTTTTGCAGGGGAATCAGGAGAAAGCATCATGGCGGCACCCTGTTTTCATACGGGGCGCGACCACATTCCGCTTTGGCGAAATGCCTTCCCGCACGCGGCGAAGTTGTCTTCGCCCCTACTTGAAGCGATAGTTGATCCGACCCTTGGTCAGATCGTATGGGGTCATTTCAACCTGCACCTTGTCGCCTGCCAGAACGCGGATGCGGTTCTTGCGCATCTTGCCTGCGGTATGCGCGATAATCTCATGGCCGTTTTCCAGCTCGACCCTGAATGTCGCGTTCGGCAGCAGTTCCTTGACGACACCGGGAAATTCGAGCGTATCTTCCTTGGCCATGGGGTCTCCTGTAGAAGCAATTTCCGCGCCATCGCGGAACAGCGCCTTAGATGGCCTCATTCACGGCATTTTTCAAGGGCTAAAGCGCCACATGCCGCAGCGCAGCACAATCTAGCGCAAGGATGTCACGGTTGGCGCGCCGTCACGGCCCGTCTGATCGTCCCAATGGCTGCGGTTCAGCACGCCGCCATCGGCCCGGACATGCGCGACCCGCGCCAGATCGACCTCGCCAATGGTCCATCCGGGCTGGTTCAACACACCCTCCGCAATCACCCCGGTTGCGGGAAAACCGACGTCAGGCGGGCCGAAAATGCCGCCCATTCCGACATTTTCATCCACGGCGGGCGACCACGGCGCGGACCCCACGGTCGAGGACATGACGCTGACACACTGCGCCTCCAGCGCGCGGGCCATCGACCCGATTCTCACGCGGCTATACCCCGCCAGAGCCTCTGTGCAGGACGGCACCAGCAGCAGGTCGGCGTCGCTGACTGCGCGGGCCAGCAACGGAAATTCGCTGTCATAGCATATCAGGATCGCGATCTTGCCCAGTGATGTATCAAAGACCTGTAGCTGGTTACCCGGCACCACATCCCATGGCGCGCGCTCGAACCGCGTCATGATCTGCTTGTCCTGCGCGCCGCGCCCGCCGCCCGGTGCAAACAGGCGCGCGCGGTTTACAGGGCGCGGGTCAAACACGTCGTCGAATACCGGCGCCGACGCGGCAAGGATATGCACGCCATGTTTGGCGGCCAGATCGGCATGCAGATCGTCGACGTCCCCGATCAGGTCCGACACCACATGCAGGCATCGCTCCAGATCGCCCGCCGCATCTGGCCCGGCCAGCATCGACAGCTCCAGAGCGCCATATTCGGGAAACACCAGCAGATCTGCCCCCTGCCCGGCGGCGCCTTGCACCCAGTCGGTCAGTTTGGCTTTGTAAGCCGCCCAATCGGGCAGCGGATCCAGCGGATATGCAGCGGTTGCTATTTTCATGTCCGCCACTTTATCACCGCGCGCGCCGTCGTCCAGCCCTCCGGCCACCGGCTTTTATCTTCCCGGTAAATACTCCTGCGGAGAGGCAGGCAGCCGTCAGGCGGCCTCCGCCGTAAACTGCAACTTGGCCAGCCGTGCGTAGAGGCCACCTTCGGCCACCAGCGACTCGTGCGTGCCAATCGCGACGATGCGACCCGCCTCCATCACGATGATGCGGTCGGCCTTCTTTACAGTCGCCAGACGGTGCGCGACGATGATCGTCGTGCGCCCCTCGGCCAGTTTATCGACGGCGATCTGCACCGCGCGCTCGCTCTCGGCGTCCAGCGCGCTGGTGGCCTCGTCCAGCAGCAGGACCGGCGCGTCGCGCAGGATGGCGCGGGCGATGGCAATACGTTGCTTTTGCCCGCCCGACAGCATGACACCGCGCTCGCCCACCTCGCTGGAGTAGCCTTCGGGCAGCGCCATGATGAAGTCATGCGCCGCCGCCGTGCGCGCCGCAGCCTCGACTTCGGCGTCGGTGGCGTCCAACCTTCCAAAGCGGATGTTTTCGCGCGCCGATGTAGCAAAGATCACCGGATCTTGCGGCACCAGAGCCATTACGCGGCGAAAATTGTCGCGGCGCATGTCCGACAGGGCCGTGCCATCCAGCAGGATGCGGCCCCCGACGGGGTCGTAGAAGCGTTGTAGCATCTGGATCACGGTCGTCTTGCCCGCGCCGGAAGGGCCGACCAGCGCGATAGTCTCGCCCGCGCGGATATGCAGATCAAAGCCATGCAACGCCGGCACATCTGGCCGCGCCGGATAGACGAAATCGACATTCTCGAACTGAAGTTCGCCGGTCACGGTGTCAGGCAAAGGCAGCGGGTCTGCCGGGTCCTCGACCGGATCGCTGGCGCCCAGCAATTCGACCAGACGCTCGGTCGCGCCGGCGGCGCGCTGCAATTCGCCCCAGATTTCTGACAGGGCGCCAACCGCGCCTGCGACCATGATTGAATAGATCACGAACTGGACCAGCGCGCCCGCGCTCATGCCGCCGCCGCGCACATCACGCGCGCCGATCCACAGCACGCAAACGACCCCGGTGAACACCAGGAAAATCACGATCACCGTCATTGCCGCGCGCACGCGGATACGCTGGCGCGCGGATTCGTAGCTGCGCTCGGTGGCGGCGCCGAAATCGGCCCGCGTGGCTGTCTCATGGGTAAACGCCTGAACCGCCTGAACGCTCAGCAGTGCCTCGGACGCCTTGCCGGAACTCTGCGCGATCCAGTCCTGATTGTCGCGGCTCAGCTTGCGTAGTTTGCGCCCCAGCGTCATGATCGGCACGATAATCAATGGCACGATCAGCAGCACAAGACCGGTCAGCTTGGGCGAGGTAGCCAGCATCAGAACCAGACCGCCAAGCAGGATCAGCAGATTGCGCAGCGCGATGGAGATAGAAGAGCCGATGACGCTCAGGATCAGGGTGGTGTCGGTGGTGATCCGGCTCAGCACTTCGCCGGTCATGATCTTTTCGAAAAATACGGGCGACATGCCGATAACGCGGTCAAACACGGCGCGGCGGATATCGGCGACCACCCGTTCGCCCAGCTTTGTAACCAGCGCATAGCGCAGGCCTGTGCCGACGGCCAGGAGCGCGGTGATGACCAGCGCGCCCATGAAATAGCGATCCAGGATCGCGCCATCCTCGGCGCCGAAATTGTCGATGACCCGGCGCACGGCCAGCGGCAGCGCCAGCGACACTGCTGCGGTCAGAAACAGCGCAGCAGCGGCAGCGGCCATCAACCCCTTGTAGGGCATGAGGAACGGGACCAACGCGGTCAGCGCGCTGATGCGCTTGGAGGGATCGCGATCCCGCATTTCTGCGGTTGCTGCGGCGTTACGTGCCATTGCGCACTCCTGTGGTGAGGGTCAGCTAGCCCGCGTTCTGGCCCTGCACGGCCAAAGGGTCAAGCACCCATTCGTCGCGGGGGCGCGGCAATCACTGCGCGGGCGCAGGCTCCTGCGCGCTCTCGGCCTCGATCCGGCGCCATTTGGCGACGTTTGCGTTATGCTGGTCCAGCGTTTCGGCAAAGGCATGCCCGCCCGACCCATCCGCAACAAAAAAGACGAAATCGGTCTGCGCCGGGTCCACCGCCGCCTCGATGCTGGCTTTGCCCGGATTGGCGATGGGCGTGGGCGGCAGACCTTCGATGACATAGGTGTTCCACGCGGTTGCCTTGCGCAATTCGCTGGCGCGCAGGCCGCGGCCCAGCACGCCCTTGCCCTCGGTCACGCCGTAGATCACCGTGGGGTCAGTTTGCAAGCGCATCCCCCGGTTCAACCGATTGACAAAAACCGAGGCCACCTGACGCCGCTCGGCCGCCACGCCGGTTTCCTTTTCGATGATTGACGCCAGAACCAGCATTTCCTGCGCATCCTTCAGCGGCAGGCCATCGGCGCGGCTGGCCCATGCAGCGGCCACCAGAACCTCCTGCGCGGTTTGCATCCGCTCGATCACGCTGGCGCGGGTGTCGCCCTTGCGCACCTCATAGCTGTCGGGCGCCAGCGTGCCTTCGGCGGGCAACTCGGCCACGTCGCCCTCCAGCACGTCGATGGATTTCAGCGCATCAACGATCTGCCAGCTGGTGGTGCCCTCGGCAATAGCAACACGGTAGCGTGTGTCAGCCTGCGCCCGCACCTCGGTAAAGACGTCCGGTGACGCCTCGTCCACTGGATTGAACGCGGCCCTTTCGACATAGCGGCCGGCCTCGATATCCAGCTCGCGCACCTGCACTTCGCTGCTGGTCACGCCGATGCGATAGACGACTTCGGTGCCGCAAGTGCTGGCCCCGCCGCGCGTGATCAGATTTGTAATTTCGCCCATGGTGGCGCCTTCGGGAATCAGCCAGCTGCCGGCCTTCAGATCGCCCGCCTTGCCCGCGTAATCAGCCCCCATGCGAAAGATCATGGGGTTGGTGATCGCGCCCTGTTCGGCCAGTTGGCCCGACACGCCGCGCATAGTCGCGCCGCGGTCGACGCGCAGGCAAATTGGCGCGGCGTTCGGCCCCTCGGCCTTATAGGTATTCTGCCCCCACAGGATGATCCCACCGACAAGAAAGACGACCACGACCAGAAAACTGATCGCGCTGGAAGCGATGTTACGCCACATCACCGCACTGCGCCGAAACAGATACTGGCGTTCGTGCCACCAAACCCAAAGCTGTTGGACATCGCCACCTTGACGCTGCGCTCGACTTTTTCGTTCGGCGCCAGATCCAGCGGGGTCCCTATCGCCGGGTTGTCCAGATTGATCGTCGGCGGAACGACCTGATCGCGGATCGCCAGAATGGCAAAGATCCCCTCGATCGCGCCCGCCGCGCCCAAGAGATGCCCGGTCGCCGATTTGGTCGAACTCATCGTTACCGTGTCGGCCGCATCGCCCAGCAACCGCTCGACCGCTTTCAATTCGATGGTGTCGGCCATGGTCGATGTGCCATGCGCATTGATGTAATCGACATCGCCAGGCTCTACGCCGGCATGTTTCAGAGCCATTTTCATCGCGCGATAGCCGCCGTCGCCATCTTCGGCCGGGGCGGTGATGTGATAGGCGTCGCCGGACAGGCCATACCCCAGCACCTCGGCATAAATCTTGGCGCCGCGCGCCTTGGCGTGTTCATATTCCTCCAGCACGACGATGCCGGCGCCCTCGCCCATGACAAACCCGTCGCGGTCGATGTCGTAGGGACGGCTGGCCCCTTGCGGATCATGCGCGCGTTTGGTGCTGAGCGCCTTGCAGGCGTTGAAACCGGCAATGCCGATCTCGCAAATCGCGGCCTCGGCGCCGCCCGCGACCATCACATCCGCGTCGCCAAACATGATCAGCCGCGCCGCATCGCCGATGGCATGCGCGCCGGTCGAGCACGCTGTGACAACGGAATGATTCGGCCCCTTGAAGCCGTAGCGGATGCCGACCTGCCCGCTGATCAGGTTGATCAGCGCCCCGGGAATAAAGAACGGCGACACGCGGCGCACGCCCTTGTCGCGGATGATCAGCGTTGTTTCCTCAATAGAGCGCAAGCCACCTATCCCTGAGCCGATCATGACGCCGGTGCGCTCGCGCCCCTCGTCATCGGTGGGCATCCAGCCGCTATCTTCGACCGCCTGCTGCGCAGCGGCAACGCCGTAAAGGATGAAATCATCAACTTTGCGGCGCTCTTTGGGCTCCATATAGTGGTCGGCGTTGAAGGTGCCGTTCGTGCCATCGCCATCCGGCACTTCGCAGGCGTATTTGGTCAGCACATTGGCAGGATCGAACCGCGTGATCGGACCTGCGCCCGATTGGCCGGCCAAAAGGCGGCTCCAGCTTTCTTCGACGCCGGATGCCAGCGGTGTGACCAATCCCAGGCCCGTTACAACGACACGCCGCATATGGCAGTCCCTTCCCTTTGTTCCGTTTCCGGTCTTACCCCGCCTTGGGGCCGGGGGGCAAGACCGCGCTGCGCATCGCGCATCGGAGAGGGATTACTTGAACTGCGCGACAGGCTCGGCCGGGGCGGCGGCGATTGCCAGTGCCTCGGCCAGATCGACGTCACGCGCCATCAGCGCGCGGCCGATCAGCGTTCCTGCGACGTTGGGGACGTATTTCAGCCGCGCGATATCGTCGACGGACGCGACCGTGCCCCGCGCAATGACCGGATGGCGGGTCGCGGCGGCGAGCGCGGTGATCGTCCCAAGGCTGGCATCGCCCTGCCCGATATCCGCGTCGACATCCGTCACGATGATCCCGGCCAGCGGATCGGCCTCGAAGGCGGCAATGAACTCCGCCGGGGTGAAGCTGGAGCGTGAGCGCCAGCCATCCGTCATCACCGCGCCCTCATAGACGTCGACCGCCAGCACGATCTGATCGGGATGGAACTTGGCCAGCGCGTGCAGGAATTCAGGATCGCGCGCTGCCATCGTGCCGATAACGATCCGTCCCGCGCCTCGGTCGATCCAGCCCTCTACCTGGGCCTGGGTGCGAAAGCCGCCGCCCAGTTGCACGGGAATGCGCGCGGTGCGAATGATCTCTTCCACCAAAGCGTTGTTGTTTCCGTCGCCGCGCAAGCCGTTCAGGTCTGTCAGGTGCATCCACTGCGCACCGGCCTCGGCAAAGCCGCAGGCCGTCTTGACAGGATCGACGTGCCACAGGACCGGATCTTCCAGTCGACCTCGCGTGAGCGACACGCATTTACCGTCCAGAAGTTCGAGTGTGGGATAAAGGATCATGGCGGCTGCCCCCAATTTTCGCGCCCCGGCACGCTGCCACGGCGCGCCTACCTTCGCACGGATGCCGCCCGGCAGGGTGTTCTTAAATCGGCAATTGCAGTGCCATTCGCGCCCTGTCGACGTCTTAAAGCGTCCGCTGCGCCTTCAATCAGGTATTTTTCGCGCGTCAGATCCGGGGCGCCAGCGCCGCTGATGGCGCGACCCCGGAACGTAAAAAGACCCTCGCCGCGCTGGCGAGAGCCTTTGATATCACTCAATGGCCGCGAACGGCCCAGAATAGCTCAGGAAGCTTCCTTGATGAATTTGACCGCATCGCCGAAGGTCTGGATATTTTCGGCGGCATCATCGGGAATCTCGATACCGAATTCTTCTTCGAAGGCCATGACCAGTTCGACAGTGTCGAGGCTGTCCGCGCCCAGATCGTCGATGAACGAAGCGTTTTCGACGACTTTGTCCTCTTCGACGCCAAGATGCTCAACAACGATCTTCTTCACGCGGTCTGCGATATCGCTCATGTCATAATCCTCATGTCTCGTTGGGCACTCTGGCCCGATTGTGCCCCCGCCCGCCTTGCGGGTAGCGGCGTGAATGGTGCCCGCAAGGGGCGTGGTGTCAAGGCCCCGCTGCGCAGGTCCACAGTGGCGCACAGGCTGCGCGCCCCCGGTAAATATGCGCCGCCTATAGCATATGGCGCTGGCGACGCAAATGTTTTCCCGGCGCCGTGCCCACCCTATGATTGAGCGGCAAACCGCAGGCGCGCAAGTGAAATCCTGCCTGTCCCGGCGCAATCACGCCGCGCGCGCGTCACAGCATCGCCATGCCGCCATTGACGTGAAGGGTGGCACCGGTGACATATCCGGCCTCTTTGCTGGCCAGATACAGCACTGCCGCGGCGATCTCATCGGCCTCGCCCATGCGGGCGGCGGGGATCTGGCTGTTGATATTGGCCTTCTGGTCGTCTGTCAGCTTGTCTGTCATCGGCGTGGCGATGAAACCGGGCGCCACCGCGTTGGCGGTGATACCGCGACTGGCGACCTCGTAGGCGATGGATTTGGTCAGGCCGATCACCCCGGCCTTGGACGCGGCATAATTGGCCTGTCCCGGATTGCCGATAGCGCCGACGATGGACGAAATGTTGATGATCCGCCCCCAGCGCGCCTTCATCATCGGGCGCATGACACCCCGGCACAGGCGCATGGTCGAGGTCAGGTTGACGTCCAGAACGCTCTGCCATTCTTCGTCAGACATGCGCATGAAGATCTGATCGCGGGTGATTCCGGCGTTGTTGACCAGGATATCGAGACTGCCCATCGCCTCGATCGCCTGTTTTGGCAGCGCCTCGACCGCGTCCTTGTCCGACAGGTTGCAGGGCAAAACATGCGCATCAATCCCAAGCTCCTTGGCCAGAGCCTCCAGCGGTTCTGTTCTTGTGCCGCTCAGCCCCACAATGGCGCCGGCGCCATGCAGCGCACGGGCAATGGCCCCGCCGATACCGCCCGATGCGCCGGTTACCAGCGCCGTCTTGCCTGTCAGATCAAACATCTAGAATTCCTTTTCCTGTCCTATGTGGCGCGCGAGATTTTTCGCGAAAAATCCCTATCCAGCCTTAGCCGTTGTTCAATACCTCGGCAGCCGCCGTGACGTCCTCGGGCGTGCCAATATTGCGCACCACCGTATCACGCGCGATGCGGCGCACCATGCCAGACAGCGCCTTGCCTGCGCCGATCTCCCAAGTTTCAGTTACGCCCTGCGCGGCCATGAATTCCACGCTTTCGCGCCAGCGCACCGATCCGGTGACCTGCTCGACCAGCAGCGCGCGAATCTCCTCGGGGTCGGTGATGGCGGTGGCGCGCACATTGGCGACCAGCGGCACGGCGGGGGTGTCCATCGGCACTTCTTCCAGCGCGGCGCGCATGACTTCGGCGGCCGGTTGCATCAGGGCGCAGTGGAAAGGCGCGCTGACCGGCAGCAGCATCGCGCGCTTGGCGCCGCGTGCCTTGGCCAGGTCGACCGCACGTTCGACCGCCGCCTTGTGGCCCGAGACCACCACCTGACCGGGATCATTATCGTTGGCAGCCTGGCACACCTCGCCGCCCGCGGCCTCGGCGGCGATTTCCTGCACAGCGGCAAAATCCAGCCCCAGCAGCGCCGCCATCGCGCCCTGCCCGACCGGCACGGCCTCTTGCATGGCGCGGCCGCGGATGCGCAGAAGGCGCGCGGTATCGGCCACGCTGAGCGCGCCAGCGGCGGCCAGCGCCGAATATTCGCCCAGCGAATGACCGGCGACATAGGCGGCCGCCTCCAGCGTCACGCCTTCGGCCTCCAGCGCGCGCAAGGCGGCCAGAGACGTGGCCATCAGCGCTGGCTGTGCGTTCTGCGTCAGCGTCAGTTGCTCCTGCGCGCCGTCCCAGATCAGCGCTGACAGACGCTCGCCCAGCGCATCGTCGACCTCGTCGAACACGTCGCGCGCTGCCGGATAAGCCTCGGCCAGCGCCTTGCCCATGCCGATTGTCTGGGCGCCCTGTCCCGGAAAAATGAATGCTCTGGTCATGCCCGCTCTCTCCCTCGGCTTGTGTTTTCCTCAGATAACGTGCAGCGCGGCGCGAGGCAATGCGCGGGATTGTTCCCGCGCGCCAATGCACTAGAATTGGCGCAGCCCAAAGCAAAAGGACAGAAAATGCAGGCCGGTAATACTATTGAGCGTTATGGATGGGTCACCAAGACCTTTCACTGGACCATCGCATTAGTGATTCTGTCGATGTTTCCCTTGGGATGGGTCGCCAGCACGCTGGCAGGCTGGATCGAGGCGCCCGACATCAGCGTAACCGACGACACCATAGCATGGACCAAGCTGCTGTTTTCCGTACATAAAACACTTGGCGTCACGATATTTTTCCTTGCGATCCTGCGGATCCTCTGGGCCATCTCGCAGCCCAAGCCCGGCCTGCTAAACGGCGACAACGGCCCCGAGGCGGTGCTGGCCGAAACCGTGCATTGGCTGCTGTATGGTTCGCTCATCGCGGTGCCGCTCAGCGGCTGGGTGTATCATGCGGCCACGACGGGCTATGCGCCGATCTGGTGGCCATTCGGGCAAACGCTGCCTTTCGTGCCGAAAGATGCGCAGGTGGCCGAAATCAGCGCCGCGTTGCACTTCATCTTGCAATGGGTGCTGGCGGGCGCCGTCACGCTGCATATTCTGGGCGCGCTGAAGCATCACTTTATCGACGGCGATGCGACACTGCGCCGGATGCTGCCCGGCCGGATGGATGCGCTACCGACTGCGCAGCAGCCCGGCCATGCCTTGCCGATTTTCGCCGCGTTGGTGATCTGGGTCGGCGCATTGGGCGTGGGTGTCTGGGCCGGCTGGCTAAGCCTTGAGGGCGGCGCAGCCCGCGGAGAGGCTCTGGCGGCGGTGCAGAGCGACTGGACCGTTCAGGACGGCGCGCTGAACATCGCAATCGTGCAAAGCGGCGCCGAGGTGACCGGCAGTTTTGACGACTGGACTGCCAGCATCGCCTATAGCGAAACACCGGACGCCGATGGATTGCATGGCGCCGTCACCGTCACGGTCGCGATCACATCGCTGACCTTGGGCAATGTCGCCAGTCAGGCCATGGGGCCAGATTATTTTGCCGCCGAAGAATGGCCAACCGCCACCTTCACCGCCGATCTGGTGCAGGCCGAGGACGGGCTGATTGCAGATGGTACGCTGCGCATCCGCGATCAGGAAGTGCCGGTGCAGATGCCTGTCACGCTGAGCATTGAGGGCGATACAGCAGATGCCGCCGGATCACTGACCATCGACCGCCGCGATTATAACGTTGGGCAGGGCATGACGGATGAAGCAACCGTGGGCTTTACCGTCGATATTGACTGGCAATTGACCGCAACGCGCGCTTCGACAGAATAGGCCGACAAATGAAAAGGCCCGCACCCCAGATGGGATGCGGGCCATAGCCTGCAAAATCAGCTCAAGGCTGGCTTATTCGGCCTTGCCTGCCTCGATCGAGATCTCGACATCCAGTTCGTCGCTGATATTCGGAACAAACTTGTCCAGACCGAAATCAGAGCGATTGATCTTGGTTTCGGCGTCAAAGCCCAGCCATTCTTTACCGGCCATCGGGTGCATGCCTTGCTGGTTCAACTCGGTCTCAAGCTGGACCGATTTGGTAATGCCGTTGATGGTCAGATCGCCGGTGATGATCGCCTCATCGTCACCCGTGACTTCGATCGCGGTGGATTTGAACGTGATCATGTCGCCCTCTTTGGCGCCAAAAAATTCATCACCCATGAAATGCTCGATCCGCTCTTCCCAGCCGGTATAGAACGAGCTGAGGGGAATCGACACGTCGACCGAGGACGCAGCGGGATCTTCGGCGTCGAACATGATCTCGCCCTCCCAACCGGAGAACATATTATATGTGGTCGAGAAACCGAGGTGATTATAGGTAAACATCGCCTGGCTATGGCTGGAATCCAGTGTATATTTCTCAGGGGCGGCGGCAACGCCAGTTGCGGTCAGTGCGATGGCAGCTGCAAAAAGGGCGGTTTTCATATATAATCTCCGGTTGTACAAGTTGACTGCGTCAACCTAACGCAAACCCCGCGAAGGGCAATCGCCCAACCACCACCATTACGTATGAGGCGGCAAAGCGCCGCTTGAAATAATTCGTTAAAAATTTTCCGCAACGGGCCCTTTTGCGGAACGCCTCAGACATGCCCCTGCGACAGCACGCGCATCAACGCAGCCCGAACCAGCGGGGCCTTCACTGGCAGCGCAATCAACGTAGACCCCTGCGCATCGCGCGCAGTCAGCATGTTGTCGCGCAGCACGATTTCCTTCAGCCCGTCGACGGCATAGCTGCACTCGGACCGCACATGGCCAGTTGCATCACGCTCGATGACAGTCAGGCGACGGCCATGCGTGTCGATTTGCACCTCCGGGCCGTGCTGGCCACGCGACCGGGTCACACCAGCAACACCGCCCATGGCCAGCAGCGCGGAAAACGCCAGCTTGAAAACCTGCATCAGCGCGTCCCCCGGTACGACCGGCACCAGCCACAGGCCCGCCGCTGCCGCCAGCGCTCCAACCGCAGCAACTCGAAATACGGCGCGGCGCACCTTGTTTTCCGGCAAAGCTTCGGTGAAATGCGCCGGGACATCGCGCTGCCGCCGCAGCGGTCCATCGGGCATAAATGTATCTGGGAGAGCCGCCATCGTTCCAATTCCTCGCAATTGACCATGGCAAATAGCTGATTCAGCATTCCGGCACAATTGCGGCAGAGGTGCGTTGACTTCGGGGGGCGCCACCGCGCCGCGCGCCCTTGCTTCCCGGCAGGGATGCGGGTAAGGCTCGCGCCTGTTCTGCAAATATGGAAAACCGCGCAGTCTCTCGTGGTGGGGCCGCAGGACACAGATGCCCCGCCTATGAAATGCGCCTTGATAGAAGTGGATACCAACATGCCCCTTTACGAGCATGTCTTGATCGCGCGCCAGGACTTGTCCAGCGCGCAGGCCGAGGGCCTCATCGAACATTTTGGCACCGTGCTGGCCGATAACGGCGGCAAACTCGTGGATCACGAGTATTGGGGCGTCAAGACGATGGCCTACAAGATCAACAAGAACCGCAAGGGCCATTACGCCTACCTGCGTTCGGACGCGCCGTCCGAGGCCGTGCAGGAAATGGAGCGTCTGATGCGCCTGCATGACGACGTCATGCGCACGCTGACCATCAAGGTCGAAGAGCACAAAGAGCTGCCTTCGGTTCAGATGCAAAAGCGCGACGAGCGGACCGAGCGCCGCGAGCGCCGTTGATCAACGCCCCCAGGACAAGGACATAAACCATGGCTACAAAACCATTTTTCCGTCGCCGCAAGGTCTGCCCCTTCTCGGGCGATAACGCACCTGCCATCGACTACAAGGACACACGCCTGCTGCAGCGCTACATCAGCGAACGCGGCAAGATCGTCCCCAGCCGCATCACCGCCGTTTCGGCCAAAAAGCAGCGTGAGCTGGCCCGCGCGATCAAGCGCGCCCGCTTCCTCGCCCTGCTGCCATACGCCGTTAAGTAAGGAGCAATACAATGCAAGTTATCCTTCTTGAGCGCGTCGCAAAGCTGGGCCAGATGGGCGACGTTGTCGACGTCAAGGCTGGTTTCGCACGCAACTACCTGCTGCCCCAGCGCAAGGCGCTGTCGGCTTCGCAGAAAAACATCGCTGATTTCGAGACCCGCAAGGCACATCTCGAAGCGCACAACCTGGAAACCCGCAAAGACGCCGAGAAGATGGCCGAAAAGCTGAACGGTCAGCAATTCATCATCATCCGCCAGGCGGCTGATTCGGGCGCGCTGTACGGCTCGGTCACCACGCGTGACGCAGCTGATGCAGCCACCGAGAACGGGTTTGAGCTGGACCGCAAGCAGGTCAGCTTGGGCAACCCGATCAAGGAACTTGGTCTGCACGATGTCTTCATCTCGCTGCACCCCGAGGTCGACGCGACCGTTACCCTGAACGTTGCCCGCTCGCCCGAAGAGGCCGAGCTTCAGGCGTCTGGCAAGTCGATCCAGGAACTGGCCGCCGAAGAAGAAGCGGCAGCTGATTTCGAGATTGCCGAGCTCTTCGACGATATCGGATCCGCCGCGTCGGACGATGACGATCTGGCCGATGCGGTCGGAGAAGCGCGGTCCGAGGACGAAGACGCGTCATAAGTCGCCAGGCAGGCGCATCACTCCACATCAAAAAAAGCCGCGCAGTTATCTGCGCGGCTTTATCATTTTTAGGCGCTGCGATCCTGACCAAGGGTCAGGCCATGGCGCGCGATCGCTGCGCAGAAATACATCCATGCGGCGGCACCGACGAATTTGAATCCCTCCTCCAACACCTGAGAGGCGCCATAGGATATCGGCAGATTTTCCTGCACGATGTCCACGAGGATCGAACCGCCCAACAATGCGCCGGTTGTCAAAAAGGCCGGTTTGTCGATCTCACTGATCAGGCTCCAATAGCGGCGCGCCACCGTGAGGATGAAGATTGCATATATCGGCAGCAGGATTCCTTCGGTGATGTAACGGTCATGGATCAGAAAAAAATCATCGACCGCCAGAACGAGCGAAAACCATCCCAAGAGGCGCAGCAGCCTTTTCGGTGTCCGGCCCGGATCGCCGGGGTGAAAACGCGCAGCGAACAAGCATATCGCCGCTGCCGATACCCACAGCCAAGTGCCGATACTTGACAGAAATCCAAGAAAGCTGGACTGCCCGGTTTGTTGCGCCAAATCGCGCAACACTTCGATGCTGGTAAAACCGGACGCCGTCATCACAAAAAGAGATATGGCATAAAACAACGCCGCAAACAGACACCATCGTACAAGGCCACCCACCAGCCGCACCGATCGTGCCGCGCCGGATGCGCTGACGTTCGTGTAAAGATTTGTCATTAATTATACTCACAAAACACCCGCTGCAGTGCGGGGTCAGACCAATGCATTTACGCGCAAAATTACGCAATCATTATATCCCTCGGCCCGCCTGTGTTGCAAGCCAAAGGCTTTGCCGCACCTCCAAACCGTCGTACATGGCTCTGGCAATGCGCGCGCCCTTCGGCTGCAGCAATGTGCCAAGGTGGGTCTGCACTGATCCACCAAGGAAAGCGGAGATTCAGGCCGCTGACCGGCGCAGACAGCCTGTCCAGGCACGGGCTGTGAACTGGAGCCCTTCATAGCGGTACATGGTGCCGGGAGGTCCGTACCTGAGAATTGAGGCGTTCAGTGCCCCGCACAGAAGTCGGCGACCAACCTAATCGGGGCCCGCCAAGATAGATACATGCAGGAGCGTCACTCCATAGTCGACAGAAGTGCGCAATGTTGACCAATCGACTGACCCGGATGAAGGCGTTCGCTTCATGCCCCTCTTCACTTCCGTGCCAAGATTTTCAGCTCTCTTCGCAAAATGATTTCGCCGCCCGCCAGCCCCCCGATTTTGGCGTGCCGCTCTTTGGTCTGGCGTTCAATGATTACCGGGGCCTTGCGACGACGGCGCTCAAAAACACCGCAGGCACCCACACGCAGCGCGCGCCCCCATTGAGTGACGAGTGCCGGATAAATAACGAACCAGATCGCCAGTTCAGACGATGTTCCCTGGTCTTTCAGCGCCTCAAATGCCGCCGTCGACCTGAGCTCAGGCGTAGGTGGTTTAGGTTTGACGCGGTCGGCCTGCTTCGTCGTGAAGATCAGGTGACGGCAAATCTGAGTTCGCGTCGCTGTCCAGCTTTTGGGGACCACCTCAGTCAGAAGGCTCGAATTGGGTGTTCCAAGCAAGGTTGGCGCGAAAACCGGCAGCTTGCCCTCACAAAAAAGGCGCTGCGCAAAGAGAATATGACTTGCACAACGCCAGAAACCAATCGTGTATTTATCGCAGCTTAGGTTAGATTTCTCACATCCCCAAAGCTTCTTTGTACATCTCCATGACGGCTTCTTCTTCGGCAATATCGTCTTTGTCACGCTTGCGTAGCGCAATTACCTTGCGCATCACTTTGGTGTCGTATCCACGGCCTTTGGCTTCGGCCATCACCTCTTTTTGTTGCTCGGCGAGGTCTTTTTTCTCGGCGTCCAAACGCTCGATACGCTCAATGAACTGGCGCAGCTCGTCGGCGGTTACGCGGTAGGTATCGGGGGTTCCGGGGGTGTGATCGTCCATGCTGCTCTCCGCATCCTCGTAAAGCTGCCTGATTACAGCCCGGGCGCGACACTCGCAAGCCCTGCCAGCTTGAGGTTGGGGACCGGATGGATTACGCCAGCACGCAGGCGGCAAAGCGCGGAGGATGGCACGATGGAAATACTGATCTGGTGTGGCGCGGTGATATCCCTTTTAGGTCTTTGCGGGCTGATATGGTGCGTGATTCGCGTTTGGCGCGCCCGTCGGGCGGGGCTGGATGACAGCGCAATGCGCGCTGTCCTGAGCAAGGTTCTGCCTGTCAATACAGGCGCGCTGTTTCTGTCCGTCATTGGGCTGATGGTCGTTGTTCTCGGCATCATGTTGCGCTGAGGACGGTGCAAAGTGCGGCGACTGCCAGTATCATACCGACGGCGGTCCATTCGGCGTGGCCAGACGTCTTCTTGCCGGATTATCTGAGCGCGGCAGCGACCTGTGCATCGTTATTGCGCTTCATAATCAGCATGTTCTTCTGTTCTCAAGTTCGGTGCCGGATCAGGATGCACGTCCAACACCGGTACATCTGCCGCATCATCTATTGGGGTTGCCCCTACAGAATGCGTTTCAGGTGTTCTAGACGATCGGGTCGGGCTGCCCGCATTGTCGCCGCCCGGTGTCAGGCGCACCGCCCGCATGCCGTTCATCTGGCCAAGCCGCCCAAGTGCGACGACATGTTTCTGACTGGTCTCAAGCCGGATCTGCAGCGGCCGGTCCATCTGGAATGGCAGCACGTCCCCCGGCGCCAGACCGCAAAGCTGGGTCAGCTGTACAGTAACCCTGGCCAGCACCGCATCCAGGCAAACAGGCGCATTCATTGCACTTTGCTCCAGTGTACGCTGCACCTTGTCTTCGCCCGGACCGGCCGCTTGCGGCGGCGGGGCGACAGGTACCGGCAAAAGAAACACAATGCTGGCGGGAAAAGCGCCCTCCCCCAATTCGACCGTCATGCGGAACACGTGGAACGCAGCAGCGCTCAGCGCCAGCGATATACCGCGCGCATCCTCCATCATCACGCCGAAACGATAGCCGACCGCCCAATGGTCCGGTGTTTCTTCGCACAGTTGCGCCCCGGCACGCTCCAATGTGGCGTCAATGAGCGGCGCGGCGATCGCCGCGTCGGTTCGCGTCACGGCGCGGCCACCCTGTGGGCGCCCTGTAACGCGCCCAGTTGTCTGCACTTCAATCAAAGCCGACAGCATGGCATCGTCCAGACGCACGGCGCCGCGCGCGCCTTTGGGGCCGTCCAGCAGCACCAAAAGGCCACCGTCGCTGAATTCGAGGCGCAGAGCCGTTTGCGAAATCTCGATCTGCTCGACGGTGGTTACCACCATTGGCAAGTCGAATTGCGTATCCGACGCCTGCGCCAACGCAAGGCGCAGCGCCTTGGCCGGTGACATGGCGCGCGCCTGATATTCCTCGCGAGAGGCCCGCGCCTTGCGATGTATCACCTTATTGCCGCCGTCCGTCACCATGCGTTGCCCGTGCCATCCCTTGTCAGTTCTTCATCGCACGGACCTTAGCCCGCCGTTGGTTACCAAATCGTTTCCACCGCCCGGTTCGAGCGGCGCCAGCGGCAGGCGCACGCGAAATGCGGCGCCGCGTTGCCCCGGCAGATAGGCGACAGATCCGCCGAGCCGGTGCATGATCTCGCGGCAGATCGCCAGCCCAAGGCCGGCACCGGGCGCGCGCGTCTCGCCAAGCCGCGAGAACTTCTCAAAAATCAGCGCCTCATCCTCAATCGGGATACCCCTGCCGTTATCGACAAAATCGACTGTCAGCCAAGCCTTGTCGCGCTCGATGCGAATTTCAAGCACGGGATGATCCGCATCGCAGTATTTGCGCGCATTGGCGATAAGGTTAATGAAAACCTGTGCCAGTCGGTCGACATCGGTTTGCAGCGTGATCGCCTCGGCTGCCGCATCCCGACGAATATCAAGCTGGCCGGGCGCGCTGCCGACCGCGCTGGAAATGGCACGGTCCATCACCTGCGCCAAAGTGGCGGTCTGCACGTTCAGGACAACCTGCCCCGATTCCAGAACCGAAAGGTCCAGCAGATCATCCAGAAGCCGCGTCAACCGCAGCGATTCCGCGTGTATGATCGCGGCATATTCCTGCAACTCGTCCGGGGTCAGGCTGCCGCTGAGCAGGATCTCGGAAAAGGCGCGGATCGACGTCATCGGCGTGCGCAATTCGTGGCTGACCTGACTGAGAAAGCCGTCCTTTTGTACCGAAAGCTGGGTCAATTTCTCATTCACGACGCGCAATTGGCGCGCGGTGCGGGCCTGCTCGGTTGATTTCGCCTCCAGCCGGTTGGAGTATTCCATGATCTGCGCCGTCTCGTCGGCAACGGCCAGAAGATCCTCGACCGATACGGTCGCGCGCCCGACGATCTGGCTGACCATGGCGTGGGCGGTCGCTGCGCCGACGGATCCCGACAGACGCCGTTCGAGATAGTCCAGAAATTCCGGCGACGGTTCGGGCAGATACCCGCTCAGACCCTGACGGCGGGCGGCGCGGGCGAACACTTCCTGCGCCTCGGCAGCACCCAGGATGCGCTGAGACATGATCAGCAGATCCTCGGACTGGCCGAGGCCGCCGGTCCAGCTGCCCGGACGCTGCGAATGGTCGAACACGTTGACGAATTGCGCGCCCTGAAGCCGTTCGACAGGGCGCGGAAAGGTGAACACCGACACCGCACAGAACGCCGCGCAATTCAGCAGCATCGACCACATCACCGCATGCACCAGCGGATCCATCCCCCCGGTCCAGAACATTGCATAAGGGCGCAGCCAAGACTGGCCAAACAGGCCCGCCTCCATCACGCGTACCGGCACGATCACGCCCGCACCAAAACTGGGAAGCAGCAGACAATACAACCAGAACGCAAACCCCACGCCCAGCCCGGCCAGCGCGCCAGTGCGCGTAGCGCCGCGCCAGACAAGACCGCCCATCAGCGCGGGCAGAAATTGCGCAACCCCCGCAAAGGCGATCAGCCCGATGGCGGCCAGCGCCGTGCCGCCGCCCGACATGCGAAAATAAAGATAGCCCAGAAACACTACGGCCCCGATGGACAGCCGCCGCGCCAGCAGCGCCACTTGCCGCACATCGCCCGACATCATCGCAGCCCCCCCGGTCGCCCGCAGCCAGATCGGCATGACGATATGGTTCGAGACCATCGTCGACAACGCAATGGCCGCGACGATCACCATCGACGTGGCCGAGGAGAAACCGCCTAAAAAAGACAGGATCGCCAGTCCGTCCTGTCCGGCTAGCAGTGGCAGCTTCAGCACGAACAGGTCAGGATTCGTGCCCGCCGGCATCAGATTGAGGCCAACGGCGGCAATCGGCACGACAAACAGGCTGATCAGCATCAGATAGAGCGGAAAGGCCCACGCGGCGGTGCGCAGATGGCTTTCATCTTCATTCTCAACCACCATGACCTGAAACATGCGCGGCAGGCACAGAAACGCCGCAGCCGACAGCAGTGTCAGCGCGGTCCAGCGGCTGGGCGCCACGGTAAATTCTGCGATGGGCGATGCGTCAATGCGCGCCAGCGTCTGCGCAATGCCGCCCTCCAATCCCCAGACGACAAAGACGCCGACAGCCAGCAGCGCAAACAGCTTGACGACCGCCTCCAGCGCGATGGCGATGACCACGCCGTGATGCCTCTCGTTCGCATCGAGGTTTCTCGTGCCGAAAAGGATGGTGAATAGGGTCAGGCCCAGCGCGACATAGATGGCGATCGACTGCTCGCTGCGGGCTTGCAGGCTTGGGCCCGACGGTGAAAACGCGGCAAAGGACAGTGTCACCGATTGTAGTTGCAACGCGATGTAAGGTGTCGCGCCGATCACCGCCAGAACCGTGACACAAACAGCCAGCGTGTTTGATTTGCCGTAGCGCGACGAAATCATGTCAGCGACCGAGGTGATGCGTTGGCTGCGCCCCACGCGCACCATTTTGCGCAGGGTCCACCACCAGCCGATCATGACCAGTGTCGGGCCAAGGTAGATCGTCACGTATTCCAGACCGGACCGCGCGGCGAAACCGACAGCGCCATAAAATGTCCACGCCGTGCAATAGATCGACAGCGACAGCGTATAGACCAGCGGCGAGCGCAGCCATGCGCCGCGCCCGCGCCTTGCCGCCCGGTCAGCAGCAAACGCAACCGAGAACAGCAGCACCACATAGGCGACGCACACCATCACCAGAATGCTGAACGTGGCCATCAGCCGCGCCGTTCAGGCGGGCCGCCACCGCCCGCGTCCTCGGACGCATCCATATCCGCATGCCCGCCATCCTCAGGCGGCTGTGCATCGCTGCCCGCGCCCAGACCGCGAGACACCAGCGCGGACAGCACCACCAAAATCGCCCAGACCGCAAAAAGATACAGCATCACATGCGACGTGCGCGGCGCACCGCCCGGCTCGCCAACCTGTGCGCCGATCCACAGCAGCGGCACCAGAAACAACAGCGCACCAAGGACAGGCAGCAGACCGGCAGCATCGATCATGCGGCGGCGTCGATACGTGTCGCGCGCGACAAATTCCGCGCGCCTGCCAGGAGGCCGGGTGCTCATGCGCGGCCCGCAAGGGCGCGCACGGCCTCCAGCATGTCGGCGTTGGAAAAGGGCTTGGTCATGAACATGCTGGCGCCTGCCTTTTCCGCCATTTCGCGGTCTTTGCGTTGGCCACGCGCGGTCAGCATCAACACCGGGATATGCGCCAGACCTGCATCGCTGCGAATATCGGCCAGCAGGTCGAACCCCGACCGCCCCGGCAGCATCACGTCCAGTATGATCAATTCGGGCTGCCGGGCACGCACCACGTCCATCGCATCATGGCCGCCCGAATGACTGCGCACCTGCCAGCCGTCCCGCGACAGGATAAAGGTAATCGCCTCGATGATGTTCGGCTCGTCCTCGATCAGCAGAACCTGGCTGCTCATACGGCGCGCCCTCCTTGGAAGCGGAATGTTGGAAGCGGGATGCAACTGGTGCCCACTATTGGGCTAAGGTCCGGGACATGTCAAAACCAAGCTGCGCGGCGGCGCGCCTCATAATTTCGCGTCCTCTGTGTTTCCCAAGACCGACGGCTCGCGCCGCGCGGCGCAGCCTGTGCGCGGGCAGATCCGACAGGCGGTGCCAACGGGCATTGGCGCGGCATCCCGATCCTCGGGCGTGTCCGGCAAAAGCAGCATAAAGGACCGCATCAGCGGTGGCATGTTGAAACTGGGCGGCGCTGCCGCTTCGCTGGCGGCAATGGCCTGAACCGGCTGCGCACCGCGGCCCGGTTGCACAATGCGCTGGCGCAGCGGCATGGCGGGCTGCGCAGAGGCGCGAAACAGCGGCCATAGCGGGCAGGCCCCGGCCAGACGTGTCACTGCAAACCCCTCCAGCGGTTTCAACGTGCCAATCGCGCCCGACGCATCGACGCTGATCAGGCCGATCGGGCCGACAGCCTCCTCGGGCATCGCCGCCAGACGGCGCATCAGGCGCGGCAACGGCACATCCGCCTCCTGCGCCAAGGCCAGCGGGTCCAGCCCATGGCGTTTGACTGCCGCCAGCAAAACGGTCTGCGGCAAGGCGGTGGCATCCGTGCGATAGGTCTCTAGCGCCGCGCGCGCCAATACATGCGCACCGGTACCGGGGCGAAGATCGCTCTGTGCAATGACGGCATCGACATCGCCGCCCTGCTCAAGCACGTCAAAATGGTGATCGGCCGCCGCCAGAAAGCGATCCATTTCGTCCTGCGGCGACAGGATATCGCGCCCGGTGGCCGGCCCGTCATCCAGATAGCGCACCAGCCGCTCCGCGCCTTCGGCCAGTCGCTGGCTATCCTCGCCCAGATTGCGGTGAAACCGCGCGCGCCACTCCTGCTCCAGCGCGGGCGTCTCGACCAGAATAGACGCGGTGGACCGGATGGCGGTCACGACCGACAGCACCTCGTGCAGGGACGCGGCCAGTTGCGGATCATGCGCCAGCCGATCCGACAGCGCATCGACCTGCCGCGCCGCCGCCTGCGCCCGGCGCAAGGTGCCCGCCAGCAAATGCGCCCATCCGGGGAAGCGCCCGGCGAATTCCTCGGCCCGGTCCAGGTCGGGCGCGGCGGCGCCTTCTGCATCGCCAATTTCAGCCGCCTCTCCCGCCGCCTCGCGCAGGGCGGCGATCAGCGCCGCTTCGCTGCCATGCGATAACGTCTGAGGGTCCACCTCCAGCACCTCGGCCAGACGCAGCAGGATGCGGCCGCCGATTTTGCGCCGGTTATGCTCGATCAGGTTCAGATAAGATGGCGATATACCGGCCTGACTGGCAAGCGCGCCCTGCGCAATCCCGCGCGCCAGACGCTGCTGACGAATTCGGGTGCCGGTCAGTGTTCCCCCTACAGCGTCTTCAGCCATCTCTTTTCCTTTCGAATCAACAATAATCTTTGCGTAATTGACAAAACTTTACACAACACAAGATCACGCTGTTTAGTATTTTACAAAAATATCGTTCTACGTACAGCGGTTGTTGAGAAATTTTCTTAGCCTGTGTCATAGTGTCTTTGCACAACTGTGCGATCCGGATAGCGCGCGGAGGAGGCGCGCTATCCGTGATTACTCAACAGGGAGGATTTTTATGTCCAAATCAAATTTCACGCGTCGCAGCTTGCTCAAGACAAGCGCAGTCGCAGGCGTTGGCCTTGCTGCTCCGACTATCTTTACCGCCAGCAGCGCATCTGCTTTTGCCAATGATCCGACAGATTCCAGCACCGTCACGCTGGGCTTCAACGTGCCGCAGTCCGGCCCCTACGCCGATGAGGGCGCGGACGAGCTGCGCGCCTATCAGCTGGCGGTCGAGCATCTGAATGGCGGCGGCGACGGCGGCATGATGCAGACCTTCAGCTCCAAGGCGTTGCAGGGCAACGGCATCATGGGCAAGAAGGTGGAATTTGTCACCGGCGACACCCAGACCAAATCCGACGCAGCCCGCGCATCGGCCAAATCCATGATCGAAAAGGACGGCGCGGTGATGATCACCGGCGGATCGTCGTCGGGCGTGGCCGTGGCCGTGCAGGCATTGTGCCAGGAGGCCGGCATCATCTTCATGGCGGGCCTGACCCACGCCAACGACACCACCGGCAAGGACCGCAAGGCCAACGGTTTCCGCCACTTCTTCAACAGCTGGCAGTCCGGCGCGGCGCTGGCGCCCGTTCTGACCAAGGCATACGGCACCGACCGCAAGGCGTATCACCTGACCGCCGACTACAACTGGGGCTACACCACCGAAGAAGCTGTGCGCAACTCGACCGAGGCACTGGGCTGGGAGACTGTGAACGCGGTCAAGACGCCGCTGACGCAGACCGATTTCAGCGCCTACATCACGCCCGTCCTGCAATCGGACGCCGACGTGCTGGTGCTGAACCACTACGGCAACAACATGGTCAACAGCCTCACCAATGCGGTGCAGTTCGGCCTGCGCGACAAGATGGTCAACGACAAGAAGTTCGAGATCGTCGTGCCGCTCTACTCCGAGCTGATGGCGCGCGGCGCGGGCAAGAACGTGGCCGGCATCTTTGGCTCGCAGAACTGGGACTGGAAACTGCAAAAGCAGCTGGGCGACCGCTTTGTCGGCACCGACGCGTTCGTGCAGTCGTTCGGTGAAAAATACGGCTTCCCACCCAGCCAGGCGGCACATACCTGCTATGTGCAGACCCTGCTTTATGCCGATGCGGTCGAGCGCGCGGGCAGCTTTGCCCCCTGCGCGATCGTCGAGGCGCTGGAAGGCTTCGAATTTGACGGTCTGGGCAACGGTCCCACCCTCTACCGTGCCGAAGATCACCAGTGCTTCAAGGACGTTGTCGTCGTGCGCGGCAAGGAGAACCCCGAGAACGAATTCGACCTGGTCGAAATCGTCGAGGTGACCCCGGCCGAGCAGGTGACATACGCGCCCGACTCGCCCGAGTTTGGCGGCACCGCCGCGACGCTGGGCCAGTGCAACGACGGCGCCTAAGCTGGCAAAAGGCCGCCTTCCTATACGGGACGGGCGGCCTTATTCCACGCACGCCAGGCCCCCGTCCGGGGCCACCGGCCATCTGTGCCGGGCTCTTATCTGACATGTGAGGCAGACAATGGATGCAATAATCCTGCAAATCCTCAATGGACTCGACAAGGGATCGGCCTATGCGCTGATCGCCCTTGGCCTGACATTGATCTTTGGCACGCTGGGGGTGGTGAATTTCGCCCATGGCGCATTGTTCATGATCGGCGCCTTCTGCGCTGTCACGATCAGCCGCATCCTGACGTTCAGCCATGAAGTGGTGGACGAGACGCGCACAGATTTTCTGGGCAACCCGATGAAAGTCGATGTGCCTTACATTCACAGCATTGTCGGCCAGAATGCCGGTGATTTCATGATCGACTGGGCGGTGCCGCTGTCGATCCTGTTTGCCATTCCGGTGATGATCGGCATCGGCGTCATCATGGAACGCGGCCTGATCAAGCATTTCTACAAGCGCCCCCACGCCGACCAGATCCTGGTGACCTTTGGTCTGGCCATCGTGCTGCAGGAAATCATCAAATTCTACTACGGCGCCAACCCGATCCCGACACCGGCGCCCAGCGCATTTAGGGGATCGTTCGATTTCGGCGCGTTTCTGGGGATGGATGCCAATTCGATCATCTACCCCTACTGGCGTCTGGTTTACTTTGCCTTCTCGCTGGTCATCATCGGCGCCGTCTTTGCCTTCCTGCGCTTTACCACCTTCGGGATGGTCGTGCGCGCCGGTATGGCCGACCGCGAAACCGTGGGCCTTCTGGGCATCAATATCGACAAGCGGTTTACCATCATGTTCGGCATTGCCGCCGCTGTCGCGGGCCTTGCCGGGGTGATGTACGCGCCGATCAACAGCCCCAACTATCACATGGGCATGGATTTTCTGGTGCTCAGCTTTGTCGTGGTCGTCGTCGGCGGCATGGGCAGCCTGCCGGGCGCCGTGCTGGCCGGCTTCCTTTTGGGTATTTTGGAGAGCTTTGCGTCGATGTCCGAGGTCCTGGAGCTGCTGCCGGGTATCAATCAGATCGTCATCTATCTTGTCGCGATCATCATTTTGCTGACTCGCCCGCGCGGCCTGATGGGCCGCAAAGGCGTGATGGAGGACTAATCAATGCTTGGAATGACACGCAAAGACGCCATGATGCTGGCCATCGTCGCCATCGTCGCACTGCTGGCCCCCTTCATCCTGAACCCGTTCCCCGTCGACTCTGGCTTTGCCCAGTTCAACGCGGGCTATCCGGATCTGATGCAACGTTTTGCCATCTTCGGCATCTTCGCCATCGGGTTCAACATCCTGTTCGGCCTGACCGGGTATCTCAGCTTCGGCCATGCCGCGTTTCTGGGGGTCGGCAGCTATGCCGCGATCTGGATGATGAAGCTGCTGACCACCAACATCCTGCCCGGCATGGTCATGGGCATCATCGTCGCGGGCCTCTTCGCGCTGGTCGTCGGCTTCATCTCACTGCGCCGGTCGGGCATTTACTTTGCTATTCTGACGCTGGCCTTTGCGCAAATGTCCTACGCGCTGGCCTATTCGGTGCTGACGCCCATCACAGGCGGCGAAACCGGATTGCAGCTGAAGCTGAACGACGCCCGCGTTCTGGATGCCCCGCTGGCACCGGGCGAGCGGGCCGACGCCAACCTCTTCGGCATCGACATGACATCCAGCTATGACCTGATCGTCGGCGGATGGCAGTTCACCTTCAATGCGGGCTACTATATTGCCGCCGTGGTGCTGGTGCTGGCGTTTTACTTGTCGATCCGCATCTTCCGGTCGCCCTTTGGCATGATGCTGCGCGCGATCAAGTCCAACAACACCCGCATGACCTATACCGGCTTGAATGCGCGCCCCTATGCGCTGGCGGCGTTTGTCATCTCGGGTATGTATGCGGGTCTGGCTGGCGGCCTGATGGTGGCGATGGACACTCAAGTGGGGCCCGAGCGGATGTTCTGGACCGCCTCAGGCGAGGTTGTTTTGATGACCATCCTTGGCGGTGCGGGCACGCTGATTGGCCCGGTTCTGGGCGCCGGCCTGATCAAATACATGGAAAACATCATTTCCAAGATCAACAGCAGCATCCTGCACGAATGGTTCTACTGGATGCCCGACGGGCTGGAGGATTTCGTGATCACGCTGATCTATCCCTTTGTCGGCAAGGGCTGGCACCTGACGCTGGGCATCGTGTTCATGCTGGTTGTCATCTTCCTGCCCGGCGGTCTGGTGGAGGGCGGACAGCGCATCAAGCGTCTGTTCGAATCCAAGAAAGCCCGCAAGACGTCCGATCAAACAACCCCCGCCGAATAAGGAAACGCAGTCATGGGTATTCTCGAAGTCAAGAACGTGAACAAGCGTTTCGGCGGCCTGCAAGCGCTGAGCGATATGAACCTCAGCATTGCGGAAAACACCGTACATGCAATCATCGGCCCCAACGGGGCCGGTAAATCCACCCTACTGAACGTGCTGGTGGGCAAGCTGATCCCCGATACCGGATCGGTCATGTTCGACGGCCAATCGGTACTGGGGCGCAAGCCCTATGAGATCAATCAGATGGGCATTTCTCGCGTGTTCCAGACGCCCGAAATCTTTGGCGATCTGACCGTGCTGGAAAACATGATGATCCCGATTTTTGCCAAGCGCGACGGCGCCTTTCGCATGCACGCGATTGAAAGCGTCGGCAACGAACGCGCCGTTGTCCAGCAGGCCGAGCATATGCTGGAGAGCCTGAACATGGCCGATCAGCGGCACAACCATTCGGCGTCAATGTCGCGCGGCAACAAGCGGCGGCTGGAGATCGGCATGTGCCTGTCGCAGGAACCCCGCCTTTTGCTGCTGGACGAGCCGACGGCCGGCATGGCGCGCGCCGACACCAATAACACCATCGACTTGCTGAAGCAGATCAAGGAAGAGCGCGACATCACCATCGCCATCATCGAACATGACATGCACGTCGTTTTCTCGCTCGCCGAGCGGATCACCGTTCTGGCGCAAGGCACCCCGCTGGTCGAGGATACCCCCGACAATATCAAGGGCCACCCGAAGGTTCGCGAGGCCTACCTTGGCGAAAGCGCCACCGCCTGAGGACATAATTCTGCGCCGCAGATGCGCCAGAAAGGACAGACAAGATGATCACCGACACCACCGAAAAACCCGACTTTTCCAAGCACGCGAACCACGCCGCCACCGCCCCCGCCTTTCTGTCGGTCTGGGGGATGCGGGCCTATTACGGCGAAAGCTATATCGTGCAGGACATCAGCTTTAACGTGCATGAGGGCGAAATCTTGGCCTTGCTGGGCCGCAACGGCGCGGGCAAAACAACAACGCTGCGCGCCATCGCCCGCATGGACAACCCGCAGCTGAACCACGGCGAAATCTGGCTGGACCATCAGCCCCTGCACAAGATGAAAAGCCATGAGGCCGCGCAGGTCGGTATCGGCCTTGTGCCCGAGGATCGCTGCATCATCCCCGGCCTGACGGTCGAGGAAAATCTGCAACTGGCGCAGATCGCCCCGCCGATCGGCTGGTCGATCGAACGGCTCTATGATCTGTTTCCGAGGCTGGCAGAGCGCCGCCTGCAAGAAGGCGTAACCCTGTCGGGCGGCGAGCAGCAGATGCTGGCGGTCGCGCGTGCATTGGCCCGCGATATCAAGGTCTTGCTGCTGGACGAGCCTTACGAGGGTCTCGCCCCTGTGATCGTGGACGAGATCGAGAAAACCCTGCGCATCATCAAATCGCAAGGCATCACCACCATCCTGGTGGAGCAGAACGCCGTCCGCGCGCTGGAGTTGTCGGACCGTGCCGTGATCCTTGACACTGGCGGCATCGTATTTGACGGTAGTGCAGCCGAGGTTCTCGCCGATGAGAAACTGCGCGCGGAATATCTGGCGATTTGACAGCGGGGCGCGTCTGCCGAAAACTGGACGCCCCGATCTACCCGCACCGACAAGCTACAGAGGTATATCCCATGTCCGACAAAACATATCCGCCATCCGCGGAATTTTCCAAGAACGCCCATATCGACGCTGCAAAATACGAAGAAATGTACGCCGCCTCGATCAAGGATCCCGAAGGGTTCTGGGCGGAACATGCGCGGGATCTGGATTGGATCGAGCCGTTCACGAAGGTCAAGAATACATCGTTCCAGCATGGCAATGTCGATATTCGCTGGTTCGAGGATGGCGTTCTGAACGTTGCGGCCAACTGCATCGACCGTCATCTGGAGACGCGCGGCGACCAGACGGCCATCATATTCGAGCCCGACGATCCAGAAACACCCGCGCAGCACATCACCTACAACGAGCTGCACGAAAAGGTATGCCGCTTTGCCAACGTGCTGCTCAGCCAGGGCATCATGCGCGGCGACCGGGTGGTGATCTACCTGCCGATGATCCCCGAAGCGGCCTATGCCATGCTGGCTTGCGCACGTATCGGCGCGATTCACTCCATTGTTTTCGCTGGCTTTTCGGCTGATGCGCTGGCCAACCGGATCAACAACTCGGGTGCCAAGGTGGTGATCACCGCCGACGAGGCCCCTCGCGGTGGCCGCAAAACGGCGCTGAAATCCAACGCAGATGCGGCCCTGCTGCACTGCTCGGACAAGGTGCGCTGCCTGGTAGTCAAGCACACCGGCGGCCAGACCACATGGATTCAAGGACGTGACATCGACCTGAAAGCGCAGATGGAGCAGGCCAGCCCCGACTGCCCCGCCCGCCCGATGAAAGCCGAAGATCCGCTGTTCATCCTCTACACTTCCGGCTCCACCGGGCAGCCCAAAGGCGTCGTTCACAGTTCGGCCGGCTATCTGCTCTATGCCGGACTGACGCATAAATACGATTTCGACTATCACGATGGCGATGTGTTCTGGTGCACCGCCGATGTCGGCTGGGTCACCGGCCACAGCTATATCATCTACGGCCCGCTGGCCAATGGCGCGACAACGCTGATGTTCGAGGGCGTGCCGACCTACCCGGATGCCAGCCGCTTCTGGCAGGTCTGCGAAAAGCATAAAGTGAACCAGTTCTACACCGCCCCCACAGCCATCCGCGCGCTGATGGCCCAAGGCAACGAACCGGTCGAAAAATGCGATCTGTCCTCGCTCAAACTGCTGGGCACCGTGGGCGAGCCGATCAATCCCGAAGCGTGGAACTGGTATAACGAAGTGGTCGGCAAGGGCAAATTGCCTATCGTCGATACATGGTGGCAGACCGAAACAGGCGGTCACCTGCTGACCCCCCTGCCCGGCGCGACGGCGACGAAACCCGGCAGCTGCACCAAGCCGTTTTTCGGAATCGAGCCTGTCATTCTGGATGCGACATCCGGCGAGGAGATCACCGAGACAGAGGCCCAAGGCGTCCTGTGCATCAAGGACAGCTGGCCGGGGCAGATGCGCACCGTCTACGGCGATCACGCCCGGTTCGAGCAGACGTATTTCTCGGACTACAAGGGATATTACTTTACCGGCGACGGCTGCCGCCGCGACAAGGACGGCTATTACTGGATTACGGGCCGCGTCGATGACGTGATCAACGTATCCGGCCACCGCATGGGCACCGCCGAGGTCGAATCCGCCCTTGTCGCCCATGCAGGCGTCGCAGAAGCCGCCGTCGTCGGCTATCCGCATGATATCAAGGGTCAGGGCATCTATGCCTATGTCACCGTGATGAACGGCGTCGAAGAAACAGACGAGCTGCGCAAAGAGCTGGAAAAATGGGTGCGGACCGAAATCGGCCCCATTGCCAAGCCGGACATCATCCAGTGGGCGCCCGGCCTGCCCAAGACCCGATCGGGCAAGATCATGCGCCGCATCCTGCGCAAGATCGCCGAGAATGACTTTGATACGCTCGACGATACATCTACTCTGGCCGATCCCGGAGTGGTGGACGAGTTGATCGAGAACCGCAAGACCAAGAAATAACTGAGGCTGCCCCGCAAGCAATCCGCTTGCGGGGCGCTCCCGTTCTACCCGCGCCCGCGATAGGGCGGCACACCCTGATCGGGAATCCAGACGCCTTCGGGCATCGGTCCGGTCTGGTAGAACACATCTATCGGAATGCCCCCACGCGGATACCAATAACCGCCGATGCGCAGCCATTTCGCCGCGGTAAATTCCGCCACACGCCTGCCAATGCTGACAGTGCAATCCTCATGAAACGCGCCATGATTGCGGAAACTGCCGAGAAACAGCTTCAAGGACTTGCTCTCGACCAGCCAATCGCCCGGCACATAGTCGATCACCAGATGCGCAAAATCAGGCTGGCCCGTCATCGGGCAAAGCGATGTGAATTCCGGCGCGACAAAACGCACGTTGTAGTCCACATCGGCCTGCGGATTTTTCACGCGCTCCAGCTCTGCCTTGGCAGGATCATCCGGCAGCGCGGTAGTCGCGCCAAGCTGTTTGAGATCATTATAGATACTGTCGCTCATATTCATTCTCCTGCGGCTTTAAACGCCGCGCTTGTTTCCCCATAGCATGACATGCAGTTGCGGCAGCACGCGCGCCGCGTGCCAGCGATCCGCGATCACGCGGTCCACCAACCAGCGCATCCGGTCGTCGATGCCAGCCAGATCAACGGTCGCATCCTCGTCATCGGGCGGCGGCGGCGTGTGGTTGCCCGGCTGCAGATAGATCGGCAGGCCGGGGTGGCGCGCCGCCACGTCCCGCGCATAGGCATAATCGAGCTCGTCGAAAACGACGACCTTCAGCACAGTGTGCGCGCGTTTGGCTGCATCGATGCAGCCCTGCAACATCGCCCAATCGGTTTGCATTTCGGATGAGGGCGGCTTGGGGCTGAGCACCAGCATATCCAGCTGGGAAAACCAATCCTTGGCCACCGACCCTTGGGTTTCCATGGCAAAGCCGTAGCCGCCTGCCCGCCCCAACGCGATCAGATCGCCCATAGGCTGGATCGCCGGATTGCCGCCTGACAGCGTCACGGTCAAAGGCTGGTCGCCGGACAGGCGGCGCACCTCGTCCATCACCGCATCCGCGCTCATCGGCGCCCAATTGTGGCGGAATTCGCTGTCCACCGCATGCAGGCTATCGCACCAGACGCAGCGATAGTCGCAGCCGCCCGTGCGCACGAATACTGTCGGCACCCCGATCAGGGCGCCCTCGCCCTGAATCGTGGGGCCAAATATCTCCGATATCCGGATCAGGTCGCTCATGGGCGGTACTCTGCCCATGTTTTCGGAGTCTCACTGACCTTGACCGCTGCCGTTTCCGCCCAGCGGGCGGCGCACCAGTCAAAGAGGTGTTTCGCCATCCGCTCGGCCGTGACGCAATCGTCGCCCAACACATCGTTCAGATGCCGGTGGTCCAGTTCGTCGTCGATATACCGCTTCAGCGGCGCCAGTTCGAGGTAGTCGCGCACAAAGCCATGCGCGTTCAGCGTGCCGGACGCCAATTCGACGACAACGACATAGTTATGTCCATGCAGCCGCGCGCATTGATGGTCGTCTGGCAGGCCAAACAGCTGATGCGAGGCGGAAAAATGAAACTCTTTGGTGATGCGATACATCGTTTATTCCTTTCCGGTTGCGCTGCGCCAGAAATCCGGATCGGCATAAACCGTCGGATCGTCCACGCCGGCCACATCGAACGCCTCGCGTCGCTCGACGCAGGTGCCGCAACGTCCGCAATGCAGCTCGCCCCCCTTGTAGCAGGACCACGTTTCGCCAAAAGGCGTACCGAATTTTGCGCCGTCAATGGCGATATCGGCCTTGGAGCCAAGCACATAGGGCGTCAGCAATTCGACTTGCGCATAGCCGTCCAGCGCGCGGTCCTGCATCTGCTGAAACGCGTCGATAAAATCCGGGCGGCAGTCGGGATAGATGAAATGATCGCCGCCATGCACCGCAGTCGCCACCGCGTCCACCTTTTGCGCGGCGGCCATTCCAAAGGCGATGGCCAGCATGATCGCGTTGCGATTGGGCACCACCGTCAGCTTCATGGTATCTTCCGCGTAATGCCCGTCCGGCACGTCGATATCATCGGTCAGCGCCGATCCCGTCAGCGCCGCGCCGACCGACGCAATGTCAATCACGTGATGCGGAACGCCAAGGCGCCGGGCGCAGGCGGCGGCGTATTCCAGTTCTTTCAAATGGCGCTGGCCGTAATCAAACGACAGCAGTGCGTGCAAATCCTGGGTGACCGCGATCCGGTGCGCCAACGCCACCGAATCCATCCCGCCGGAGCAGATGACTATAACTTTCATGTCTCGTCCTTGTTTTGGGCGGGTAGGCTGCGACCGCATAGCGGTCATTTAGTTGCCATGCCGCCCAAGGGCAAGCCGAGTGCGTCCAAAGCCGCCTATGCGGCATTGCAATCATACGCAATCAGGGCCACATGAGGCCAATGCCACAGACTCAGCTTGCCTTCGATCATGCGCCCATCGGGCTGGCGATTCTTGAGGACCGGATCATCCGGCAGTGCAACCTGCGCTTTGCCGAAACGTTTGGCGATGGCGCAACGGCACCCGATCCGTCCAGATTTGCAGGGGTGCCCCTGGCGCGGTTCTATCCCAGCATCGAGGAATATCGCCGCATCGGCGAGCAGGGCCTGTGCGCCATGCGGAAAACCGGACGCTATTCGGACCAGCGGGTCATGCGGCGCGACGGCGGCGCGCTGTTCTGGTGCCGTGTGCGCGGCCAATCCGTCACACCAGACGCCCCCTTCAGCTGCGGCGTCTGGAGCTTTGCGGACCTGTCCGATGAACGGCCAATGGTCGATCTGACCACGCGCGAACGCGAAGTGGCGATTTTGACCTGCCGCGGCCTGACTTCCAAGGAAATCGGGCATGAGCTGGGACTGAGTTATCGCACGATAGAGGTCTATCGCGCCCGCCTGCTGGACAAGTTCGGCGCGCGCAAACTGGCGGAATTGGTGGCCAAACTCAGCGGGATGCCCCTATAAGCGCGCGCAGGAATGCCGCCAGACAACAAACCCGGTTTTCTATGGCGCGCCCATGCCATATAAGCCATGCAAAACCAAAGCGCGCCCCATGTCGGGCGCCAGCCGCCGAGGAACCCGATGCCCAAAAAATCGCATGATGACGACGTTGCCTTCATCAAGGCACTGGCCGAGCTTCTGAATGAGAACGAGCTGACCGAATTGCAGGTAAAACGCGAATATGGCGAAGATGACAGCCTGAATGTGCGCGTTAGCCGCAAGGTCGAGCCCGCGCCGCAATACATCGCGCAGGCCCCGATGCAGCAGGCTCCGGCGCTCGGCTCCGCGCCGGTCGGCGCTGCGCCTGCCGCCCCCGTTGGCGAAGATCCGGCCAGCCACCCCGGCGCGGTCACATCGCCCATGGTCGGCACCGTCTATACGCAGGCCGAACCGGGCGCACCGTCCTTCGTGTCTGTCGGTGACAAGGTCAGCGAGGGCGACACGCTGCTGATCATCGAAGCGATGAAGACAATGAACCACATTCCCGCCCCGCGCGGTGGAACCGTCAAACGCATCCTCGTCGAGGATGGCGGCGCCGTGGAATACGGCGCCCCCCTGATGATCATCGAATAAGGCACGCGCAATGTTCGAGAAAATCCTGATCGCCAATCGCGGCGAGATCGCCCTGAGGGTCATCCGCGCCGCGCGCGAGATGGGCATCCACTCGGTCGCGGTCCATTCAACCGCCGACGCCGACGCAATGCATGTGCGCATGGCAGACGAGAGCGTGTGCATCGGCCCGCCCTCTGCGACCGACAGCTACCTGTCGATCCCCGCGATCATCGCCGCCTGCGAAGTGACCGGCGCCCAAGCGATCCATCCCGGCTATGGCTTCCTGTCGGAAAACGCCGCCTTCGTGCAGATCGTCGAGGATCACGGCCTGACCTTCATCGGCCCCACGGCCGAGCATATCCGCGTCATGGGCGACAAGATCACCGCCAAGGACACCATGAAAAAGCTGGGCGTGCCATGCGTTCCGGGCAGCGAAGGCGGCGTGGCCACCTTGGCCGAGGCGAAGCGCATCGGCGATGAAATCGGCTATCCGGTCATCATCAAAGCCACGGCCGGCGGTGGCGGCAAAGGCATGAAAGTGGCCGAAAACGCGGCCCAGATGGAGCGTGCCTTTCAGACTGCCCGCGCCGAGGGCAAATCGAATTTCGGCAATGACGAAGTTTATATCGAGAAATACCTGACCACGCCCCGCCATATCGAAATTCAGGTCTTCGGCGATGGCAAAGGCCGCGCCGTGCATCTGGGCGAGCGCGACTGCTCGCTGCAACGGCGCCACCAGAAAGTCTTCGAGGAGGCCCCCGGCCCCACCATCACCCCAGAGAATCGCGCCCGCATCGGCGCCATCTGTGCTGATGCCGTTGCCCGCATCAATTATACCGGCGCTGGAACGATTGAATTTCTCTTTGAGAACGGCGAATTCTATTTCATCGAGATGAACACTCGCTTGCAGGTCGAACACCCGGTCACCGAGGCCATTTTTGGCGTCGATCTGGTGCGCGAACAAATCCGCGTTGCGGCTGGTCTGCCGATGGATTTCCAGCAGGACGAACTCAAAATCAATGGCCACGCCATCGAAGTGCGCATCAACGCCGAAAAGCTGCCCGAATTTGCGCCGCGCCCCGGCAGGATCACGCAATTTCACGCGCCTGGCGGCCTTGGCGTCCGGATGGACAGCGCGCTTTACGATGGCTACACCATTCCACCCTATTATGACTCGCTGATCGGCAAACTTATCGTGCACGCCTCCGACCGCCCCGCCGCACTGGCGCGGCTCAAACGGGCATTGGGAGAGTTGATCGTCGATGGGGTCGAAACCACAGTACCGTTGTTCCATGCGCTCTTGCAGGACGCCGATGTTCACGCAGGCGATTACAACATCCACTGGCTGGAACACTGGCTGGAGACAAATCTGCGGGGCTGAGATGCGTCATGAAGGATGACAATTTCGTCCTGACGCCCGCGTTGTTGCTTAACGCCTATGCGGCGGGCGTCTTTCCCATGTCCGAGGGGCGCGACGATCCTGAAATCTTTTGGGTCGATCCGCGTCGGCGGGGCGTGTTGCCGCTAAACGGGCTGCACATCTCACGCAGTCTTGCCAAACGGATGCGGCGCGGCGGCTACGTTGTCACGCTTAACACTGATTTCGCAGGCGTCGTTGATGCTTGCGCGGACCGCCCCGAAACGTGGATCAACGCCGAAATTCGCCGTCTGTACCTGATGCTGCACGATCTTGGGCATGCCCATTCACTGGAGGTGTGGCAGGACGGCGCATTGATCGGCGGCGTCTACGGCGTCACGCTGGGTGCCGCCTTCTTTGGCGAAAGCATGTTTTCCCGCGCTACTGACGGCTCAAAGCTGGCGCTCGTTCACCTGTCTGATCATCTGCGCCGTTGCGGGTTTGTGCTGTTTGATACCCAGTTCATCACCGATCATCTGGCCAGCCTCGGCGCGATAGAAATCAGCCGTGCAACCTATCGCAGCCATCTGGAACTGGCCCTACAGCACCCGGCGGATATAGCGCAATATCCGCTGGACCCGGACACTCAGTCCGTTTTGCAGCGCAGCACCCAAACATCGTAACGCGGATGATCCAGCGCATTCAGGGCCGGGGACGATGCGACCATCCAGCCGGAAAAGACGGCAGAATCTGCCCCATCTTCGCGCATGATCAGATAGGCAAAGGCATCCGCTGCAGGGTCTCCCGACGGGTACCGGCATTCAACCATCTCGATGCTCAGGCGTCCGAAACGAGCCTGTTCGCCCGGTGTCAGGGTAAAGTCGGTCGCCTCGCCGGAAATCTTTTCTACCGCGCGCAGCATGGCACCGGTGCCGGTCTGTGCCCCCTCCTGTGCCATTGCCGCAAACGGGATCAACACAGCAAGTATCAGCGCGCGCGCTTTCATTCCGCCGCGCCTGCGCCAGCGCCAGCGTCATCGCCGCCGACAAATTTCATCAGCAGCGATACCAGGCTGATCGACCCTTGGGTAAATTCAATCTGGTCGCCCGGCGCAAAATACATCGGCGATCCACCGGGCAGGATTTCTACATAATTTCCGCCCAGCAGCCCCTCGGACGATATCGCCAAAGCGCTGTCATCGGGCACCTCTATCGCGTTGGCCACACTGATTGTCGTGCCCGCGCGATAGGTCGCCGGATCCAGTGCCATCGACGTCACACGCCCGACCTTGACCCCGGCAAGGCGCACATCGGTGCCAACCGAGATGCCATCCGCCGATCGAAAGCTGGCCGACAACTCGTAACTGTCGCCCGCAGCGGACGCGCCGGTCAGCTTGCCGGCATATGCGACAAAGCCTAATGCAACCGCCACAACAACGGCGCCTGCGATAATTTCGCTTTTGCTCTCTGCCATGTCCGCTCTCTGCCAGTGGCGCCCTATTCGGGCTTCCACGCCTCGTAATCACTGCGCGGTTTGGGGTTACTGCGCCGAAGCGACCCGGCAGGCGCATACGCCAGCGGAGTTCCTGTCAAATTCTCCAGATGCGGCTTTTCCCATGGCTGGTGCGTCAGCGGCGTCTCTGTAGGCGGATCCTGATAGGTATGATGCAGCCAGCCGTGCCATTCGGGGCTGACCCGGCTTGCCTCAGCCTCGCCATTGTAGACGACCCAGCGGCGGTCGCCATCCTTTGTGCGATAAAAAATGTTGCCCTGCGAATCCTCGCCAACCTTGGTGCCCTTGCGCCAGGTATATAGCTGCGTGTTCAAAGTCTGCCCGTGCCACCATGTCACCGCGCGCAGCAGCGAGTTGAGAATTCCCATGTCGTCCTCCGCCAATCGTTGTCTCTGATATGGCGCATTGCCGGGCAAACGTCCAGTAGCCCAACGAACCGGATGGGCCGCTAACGGCAATTTTCACCTTACCGATGGAAGCCAATCACCAACAAAAAGGGGCGAGCCAATTGGCCCGCCCCCTGATGAAAGCACTCAGCCCAAGCCTTAGCCCGCGCTGGCGCCTTCTTTTTTCTTGGCGCTTTCAGCGTAGATCATCAGCGGCGCTGCGTCGGCCGTAACCGCCTCTTCGTTCACCACCACCTCTTCGACGTTGTCCATGCCGGGAACCTCAAACATTGTATCCAGCAGGATGTCTTCCAGGATCGAGCGCAAACCGCGCGCGCCAGTCTTGCGCGTGATGGCCCGTTTGGCGATGGCGGTCAGCGCATCGTCGGTAAAGCTGAGCTTGACATTCTCCAGCTCGAACAGGCGCTGATACTGTTTGACCAGCGCGTTCTTGGGCTGGGTCAGGATGGTGATAAGCGCGTCTTCGTCCAGGTCCTCCAGCGTCGCTATGACAGGAAGGCGACCGACAAACTCGGGGATAAGCCCGAATTTCAGCAGATCCTCTGGCTCAAGATCCTTGAAGACCTCGCCAATGCCGCGATCATCCTTGTCGCGCACATCTGCGCCAAAGCCCATGGCGCTGCCCTTACCGCGGGCCGCGATGATCTTGTCCAGACCGGCAAAGGCACCACCGCAGATGAACAGTATGTTGGTTGTGTCCACCTGCAGGAATTCCTGCTGCGGATGCTTGCGCCCGCCTTGTGGCGGAACAGCGGCGACCGTGCCTTCCATCAATTTCAGCAGCGCCTGCTGCACGCCTTCGCCCGACACGTCGCGGGTGATCGAGGGGTTTTCCGACTTGCGCGTGATCTTGTCGACTTCGTCAATATAGACGATGCCGCGCTGCGCGCGTTCGACATTGTATTCGGAAGCCTGAAGCAGCTTCAGGATAATGTTCTCGACATCCTCACCGACATAGCCGGCCTCGGTCAGGGTCGTCGCATCGGCCATGGTGAACGGCACATCCAGAATCCGCGCCAACGTCTGTGCCAGCAGCGTCTTTCCACAGCCGGTGGGGCCGATCAGCATAATATTGGATTTTTGCAGTTCGACTTCGCCGCTTTTGCCAGAGTTGTTGAGGCGTTTGTAATGGTTGTGAACCGCAACCGACAGCACCTTCTTGGCCGTGGCCTGGCCGATGACGTAATCATCCAGCACGTCGCAGATCTCACGCGGGGCCGGCACGCCTTCGGAGGATTTCAGCCCGGCACTGCGCGTTTCTTCGCGGATGATGTCCATGCACAGCTCGACACATTCGTCGCAGATGAACACGGTCGGGCCCGCGATCAGCTTGCGCACCTCATGCTGGCTCTTGCCGCAGAAGCTGCAATAGAGGGTGTTCTTGCTGTCGCTGCCTGAATTATTCGACATGATCTACCTTTCGGGCGGTGCGTTGCAATGGTGGCCCAAACAAAGGACAGGCCGCCGTTCATTCTAACTTAGGGCAGGCACCGGGCGGCGACAATCGCAAAATGCCGCGCCCGGTGGCTACGTTTTTCGCCCTCAGGACTTGGGCTTTTCGTCGTCCTCGGGCTTGGTCCGGTTCTCGACTATTTCATCGATCAGGCCCCATTCCTTGGCTTGCTCGGGAGACATGAAGTTGTCACGCTCGAGCGCCTCTTCGACCTTTTTCAGGGTCTGGCCAGTGTGTTTGACATAAATCTCATTCAGCCGCTTCTTCAGCTTCAGCGTTTCTTCGGCGTGAATCATGATGTCGGTCGCCTGACCTTGATAGCCGCCGGACGGCTGGTGGACCATGATCCGCGAGTTGGGCAGCGAAAACCGCATGCCCGGCGCGCCTGCCGTCAACAGCAGCGATCCCATCGAGGCCGCCTGCCCGATCACCAGCGTCGAAACCTTGGGCCGGATATATTGCATCGTGTCATAGATCGACAGGCCGGAGGTCACGACACCGCCGGGGCTGTTGATATACATGCTGATTTCCTTGGACGGGTTTTCCGCCTCAAGATGCAGCAACTGCGCCACGATCAGGCTGGACATGCCGTCATGGACCGGCCCGCTCAGGAAGATGATCCGCTCTTTCAGAAGGCGCGAGAAAATGTCGTACGCCCGCTCGCCCCGGCTGGTCTGTTCGACCACCATCGGCACGAGGGTGTTCATGTAGGTTTCCATTGGGTCTGTCATATTCCGCCTTGCCTGCTGAAGTGCCTCTGATCCTTACCTGACCAGATCCTAAAAGAGTCTTAGTGTCGCGCCCAATGGGCTGCAAGGGCGCGCCGGGAAATTGTCAGCGCCGCTGTGCCTGTGCCAGTTTTACGCAGGTGCTGGTTATAAAAGACCCGTCTTGCGCCAGATCAAGGTGATCGGGTGCGAGATGCAAAAGATAAGCCTGTCTGGAATCGTTCCAAGGAGAACCGAAAAATGCATCGCATTCTATTAACCACAACCGCCATCAGCCTGTTCGCCGCGCCCCTTGCCGCCAGCGAACTGCGCGATACGGCGCTGGACTATTTCGCCCCGCTTCCTTCGACGCTGATGGCGCCCACGGACAACACGATCACGCCTGAGAAAATCGACCTCGGCAAGGCGCTGTTCTTTGATCCGCGGATGTCGGCCTCGGGCGTGTTTTCGTGCAACTCCTGCCACAATCTGGCAACGGGGGGCGATGACAACATGCCCGTTTCCATCGGCCATGGCTGGCAAACCGGACCGCGCAACTCGCCCACCGTGCTGAACTCGGTCTTCAACGTCGCGCAGTTCTGGGACGGGCGCGCCGAAGACCTCAAGGCGCAGGCCAAAGGCCCGGTGCAGGCGGGTGTCGAAATGGCGAACACGCCCGAGAACGTCGTTGCCACGCTCAATTCCATGCCGCAGTATATCGAATGGTTCAAGGGCGCCTTCCCCGAGGAAGAGGATCCCGTCACATTTGACAATTTCGCCAAGGCGATCGAGGCTTACGAGGTCACGCTGACCACGCCCGCGCCTTTCGACGCCTTCCTGAACGGCAACGAGGATGCGCTGAGCGCAGACGAAAAAGAGGGGCTGCAACTGTTCATGGATAACGGCTGCGTGGCTTGCCACAATGGCGTGAACGTGGGCGGGCACGATTATTACCCCTTCGGCCTGATCGAAAAACCAGGCGCAGATATCCTGCCCGAGGGCGATGTCGGGCGCTTTGCTGTGACGGAGACCGCCGACGACGAATACGTGTTCCGCGCCTCCCCCCTGCGCAACATCGCGCTGACGGCGCCCTACTTTCACTCCGGCGTGGTCTGGGGCCTGAAGGAAGCGGTGCAGGTCATGTCGATCTCGCAGCTGGGCGCAGAGATGAACGACGAAGAAACAGACAAGATCGTCACTTTCCTCGGCTCTCTGACCGGCGAGATGCCAGAGGTCGTCTATCCCGTGCTTCCGCCCGAAACCGCTACGACACCCCGCCCGACGGGCGAGGTCATCCCCGAAGGCCTGGCCGAATAACAGCCGCTCTGCCGCCCCGGTCCGCCGGGGCGGTTCCTTCTAGCGCTTCCGCAGGCGATCTATCGCTGCGCGTCAGGCGCTCTCGCGTCCAATGGTGCGGCACAGCAGCAGCACCGGAATTAGCCCGAAGCCCACCAGCGCCAGCGACGGCACCGCCGCCTCGCGCAGCCGCTCATCCGCCGCCAGACGGTAGGCCTGCACCGCCAGCGTATCAAAGTTGAACGGGTGCAGGATCAGCGTTGCCGGCAATTCCTTCATCACGTCCACGAAGACGATCAGCAGCGCGGTCAGCACCGAGGTGCGCGCCACCGGCAGATGCACCCGCCAGAGCAGCCTGGCCGAGCCTTGGCCCAGACTGCGCGCAATTGCATCAAAATGATGCGGCACCGTTGCCATGCCGCTGTCATAGGCATTGAGCGCGGCGGCCATGAACCGCGCCATATAGGCCAGCACCATCAGCCAGATCGACCCGGTGATCAGCAGCCCGGTATCTATGCCGAAATTGCCCTCCATGAACCGGTCAATCACGTTATCCAGCCCTGCCATCGGCACCATCAGGCCCACGGCGATGACGCCCCCCGGTACCGCATAACCCAGCCCCGCGCCCACCACCAAAGCGCGCGAGGCGCGCCCCGGTTTGGTTCGTGCGCGAAACCCGATCAGGATCGCGCCGGTCACGGTCAGCACCGATGCCACAGCAGCCAGCGTCACCGAATTGCCCATCAATGACACATAGCGCGGCTGAATGATGCTCTGCCCCGACCCCCATGCCATGACGCCCAGCATGACCACCGGGATCAGGAAGCCCAGCAGCACCGGCAACAGACAGATTGCCATCGCGGCCCATCCCTTCCAGCCGGTCAGTTGCGGCTTGGTCAGAACTTCGAACCGCGCGCCACCCCGTCCGGCACGGCGGGCCTTGCCGCGCTGCGCACGCTCCAGTCCCGCCAAAAGCAGCGCAAAGGTCAGCAGGCAAAGAGATAACTGCGCCGCTGTCGCCCGCTCACCCAGCGAAAACCACGCCTGATAGATGCCGGTCGCAAAAGTCTGCACGTTGAAAAAGGCGACGGTGCCATAATCCGCGATCGTCTCCATGATCGCCAGCAGCGTGCCGCCCATGATGGCCGGGCGCGCCATCGGCAGCGCCACCGCATAGAACGCGGCCAGCGGCGGGCGCCCCAGCGTGCGCGCCACCAAAAAAGCGTTCGAGCTTTGCTGGCGAAATGACGCACGGGCCAGCAGGTAAACATAGGGATACAGCACCATCGTCAGCATCAGGGCCGCGCCGCCAAGGCTGCGGATTTCGGGAAACCAGTAATCGCGCGGACCCCACCCGGTGACATCGCGCAGCAGCGTCTGCACCGGGCCGGGATGATCCAGCAGCGACGTGTAGGCATAGGCCAAAACATAGGCCGGAAACGCCAGCGGCAGCGCCAAAGCCACCTCCAAAAAGCGCACGCCGGGAAATCGGTAGACAGTGACCAGCCATGCCGTCGACGTGCCGATCACTGCAGCGCCGCTGCCCACGATGGCGACCAACGCAAGGGTCGTCGCGGTATAGCGCGGCAGCACCGTCGACAAAACGTTGCGCCACGTTTCCAGATCGCCGCCCAGCGCCGCGAGGGCTGCCGCAAGAATCGGCGCCACACATAGCGCGGCAACGAGCCAGGCCAGCCGGTACATCAGCCGTTCGATCAAGAAAAATCCCCAGACACCAGGCGCCTATGCCTGAGCGTTTTGATCACTATTACCGGGGCGACAAAGGGTCAAGGCCGCGATCCCGCCAAAGATGACACACGCCAGCGCAGTCGACACCCGGCCGATAGGAAAATCAGCCCGACTCTGCTCCATTCAACAGTGTATTTACGATCTGTTGCCAGCCGCAGGCAGGACGCCGGTCTTTACATGCGCCCAGATTCGGGACAACCTGCCGCATCTGCAAGCGCGGCACCCAAAATGAGCTGCGCGCATCTACACCATCAGGAGACATCACATGAAATCACTTCGCACGCTCGCCACAGCCTCTGCCACGGCCTTGCTGCTGGGCGCCGGTAGTCTGGTTTCCGCGCAAACGCTAAACTTCGCCTATGATGCCGATCCGGTCTCGCTCGATCCGCACGAGCAGCTGTCAGGCGGCACATTGCAACTCAGCCATATGGTCTCCGATCCGCTGGTGCGCTGGAATGCCGACCACGGGTTCGATCCGCGCCTTGCCACCGAATGGGAACGGGTAGACGACACCACTATGCGCTTTACCCTCCGCGAGGGCGTCAAGTTCCACTCCGGCAACACCATGACCGCCGAAGACGTCGTCTGGACCATCGAGCGCCTGAAATCTTCGCCTGATTTCAAGGGCATCTTCTCGGGCTGGACCACCGTCACCGCGATTGACGACACCACCCTTGAGATCAAGACCGACGGCCCCAGCCCGCTGATCCTGAATACGGCCACCTACGTGTTCCCGATGGACAAGAAGTTCTACGAGGAAGGCGGCGCCGAAATCGCCAAGCACGGCGACAGCTTTGCGTCCAAGAACGTCTCGGGCACGGGCCCCTTCACCGTATCCGAGCGCGAGCAGGGCGTCAGAATGGTGTTCCAGCGCAACCCTGATTACTGGGACACGGACAGCCCAGGCAACGTACAGACGGCCATCCTGACCCCGATCAAAGAGGCCCCGACCCGCGTCGCCGCCCTGCTGTCCGGTGACGTCGACTTTATCGCCCCCGTGCCACCCACCGATCTGGAGCGCATCCGGAACGACAAAAACGTCGACCTCATCACCCTGCCAGGCACACGCATCATCACGCTGCAACTGAACCAGAACCGCAACGAGGCTTTGGCAAATACGCAAGTTCGCCAGGCCATGGTGCATGCCATCAACAATGAGGGCATCGTTCAGAAAATCATGAAGGGGTTCGGCACCGTCGCGGCGCAGAACTCGCCCGCTGGCTACGTCGGCCATAACCCTGACCTGACGCCCCGCTTTGACGTCGCCAAGGCAAAGTCGTTGATGGAAGAGGCCGGATACGCTGACGGTTTCAGCGCCACCATGATGTGCCCGAACAACCGCTATGTGAACGATTACAAGATCTGCGAAGCGGCCGCTGCGATGCTGGCGCAGATCAAGATCGACATCGACCTGACCACGATGCCCAAAGCGCAATACTGGCCCAAATATGACGAACGCGCTGCGGACATCATGATGATCGGCTGGCATTCAGACACCGAGGATTCGGCTAACTTCTTTGAATTCCTCAACATGACCCCCGACGCAGACACCGGCAAAGGTCAGTACAACTCGGGCGGTTATTCAAACGCTGAGGTCGACAGCATGACCATGGCCACGCTGACCGAAACCGACGCCGACAAGCGGGCCAAGGATCTGCAGCAGATCGAAAAACTGCTTTATGACGATGCGGCTTTCATTCCGCTGCATTGGCAGGATCTGGCATGGGCCGCGCGCAAGGGCGTGAATGTTGAGCCCATTCTGAACGTGATGAATTTCCCCTATATCGGTGATCTCGTCATTCAGGAATAACCTCACCTGGCGGGCCAGTATCGCGCTGGCCCGCCGCTACGTCACCTTGGCCGCAGGGGTTGACGCCGGGCGAACCCTAAGATTAGACGCCCCTCATCCTTGTTGGACATTTTCGGCCCCTCCAGCACACGCCAGAGACGATAACCAATCATGCACATCATCGCATTTCTCATCCGGCGCGCCATTCAGGCGGTGATCGTGATGTTCGTCATCTCGCTTATCGGGTTTTCCATTCAGGACAATCTGGGCGATCCCCTGCGCGAACTGGTCGGCCAATCCGTATCCGAAGCCGAGCGCGAAGTGATGCGCGATGATCTGGGCCTGAACGATCCCTTTCTCGTCCAATATGGCCGCTTTCTGGGCAAGGCCGTGCAGGGCGATCTGGGCAATTCGTATTTCTTCAAACGCCCCGCGCTTGACGTCATCATGGACAAATTTCCCGCCACGTTCGAACTGGTCCTTGGCTCCGTTTTCATATTCCTCGCCCTGTCGATTCCCGGCGGCATCTACTGCGCGATCAACCATGAAAGGTGGCTGGCCAAGACGATCATGACCGCTTCGATCATCGGCATATCGGTGCCGGTGTTTCTGACCGCGATCCTTCTGGTCTGGCTGTTCGGGGTCGAACTGGGCTGGCTGCCCGCCTTCGGGCGAGGCGATACTATAACGCTGCCCTGGGGCTGGGACACAGGCTTTCTCACAGCTGACGGGCTGGCGCATCTGATCCTGCCCTGCATCGCGCTGTCGTCGATCATGCTGCCCCTCTTCATCCGTCTGATCCGCGCGGAAATGATGGAGGCGATGGGCACCGATTACGTTCGCTTTGCCAAGGCGAAGGGCCTCAGCACGCCGCGCGTGCGCTACGTCCACGCTTTCCGTAACACGCTGCTGCCGGTGGTCACCGTGGGCGGCCTGATGATCGGCACCCTGATCGCCTATACCATCCTGACCGAAACAGTGTTCCAGTGGCCCGGCATGGGTTTCCTGTTCCTTGAGGCGGTGAACCGCGTCGATACACCGCTGATCATCGCCTATATCATCGTCGTCGGCCTGATCTTTGTCGTGGTTAACACCATCGTCGATTTCATCTACACGCTCATCAATCCGATGGTAAAACTGCCGGGGGCCAAATCATGATCACCTGGCGCGGCTTTCTCAAACGCTTCCTGTCGGACCCTGTCGCCGTCGGCGCCGGTATCGTGCTGCTGATCCTCGTCGTCATGGCCGCACTCGCCCCATGGATCGCACCGCAGAACCCCTATGATCTGCTGCAACTCAATATCATGGACAGCGAACTGCCACCGTCATGGCGGACGGGCGGCGACGAACGCTATTGGCTGGGCACCGACACGCAAGGGCGCGGCGTATTCAGCACCATCCTTTATGGCACCGGCATTTCGCTGCTGATCGGTATCGGCGCGGTGATCGTGCAGGGCATCCTCGGCGTCAGCATCGGCCTCTGGGCCGGCTACCGGGGTGGCTGGGTTGACAGCTTCCTGATGCGCCTTGCCGACATCCAGATGTCCCTCTCGACACTGATGATTGCCATCATTGCGCTGGCCCTGTTCCAAACCGCGTTTGACGCCAATATCTACGCCGATTACGCGATCATCATGCTGATCGTCATCATCGGCGTCGCCGAATGGCCGAAATTCGCGCGCACCGTGCGGTCGTCCGTCCTGGGCGAGAAGAACAAGGAATATGTCGACGCCGCCCGTGTCATCGGCCTGCCCGCGCGCAAGGTGATGTGGATCCATATCCTGCCCAACACGCTGACACCTGTGCTGGTGATTTCCACTATTCAGGTCGCCGAAGCGATCATGACCGAAGCGGCGCTCAGCTTCCTTGGCCTTGGCATGCCGGTGGACAAACCGTCACTGGGCTCGCTGATCCGATCCGGGTTCGAATTCATCTTTTCGGGCAGCTGGTGGATCACGCTCTACCCCGCCATTGTCCTGGTCGCACTGGTGTTGGCGCTGAACCTGCTGGGTGACTGGCTGCGCGACACCTTGAACCCGAAATTGCGCCGGGGAGACGACTGATGGCACTTCTGGACGTAAAAGATCTGCACGTCGCCTTCCCGCGCGGCAAAAAGGACGAGGTCGAGGCGCTGCGCGGCGTCGATCTGACCTTGGAAAAGGGCCAGCGACTGGGCGTCGTGGGGGAATCTGGCGCCGGCAAATCCATGCTCGCCTTCGCCATCCTGAACCTAGTCGCCGATCCCGGCCGCGTCACCAAAGGCTCTGTCGTCTTCGACGGCCAGAACCTTCTGACCATGTCCGACCGGCAAATCCGGCGCATCCGCGGCAATCGCATCTCGATGATCTTTCAGGATCCGATGGTCACGCTGAACCCGGTGCTCAGCATCGGCACACAGATGATCGAAACCCTCAAGGCGCATCGCAATATCAGCACCCGCGAGGCGCACCGCCTCAGTGTGGAAAAGCTGAACCTCGTCGCCATCCCCTCGGCCGAGAGCCGCATGGACGCCTACCCGCACGAGCTGTCGGGCGGGTTGCGCCAGCGCGTCGTCATCGCCATCGCCCTGTTGACCGACCCCGAGCTGATCATCGCGGACGAGCCGACAACGGCGCTGGACGTGACCATTCAGGCAGAAATCATGTCGCTGATCCTGACCCTCTGCCGCGAAAATGACGTTGCGCTGATCCTGATCACCCATGATCTGGGCGTTGTCGCCGAAGTGACCGAACGGCTGATGATCATGTATGCCGGAAAATGCGTCGAAACGGGCCGCACCCGCGACATCATCGACGCGCCGAAACATCCCTATGCCGTCGGCCTGCTGAAAGCGCTGCCGCAGAACTCCACCCGCGGGGCGAAACTGTACCAGATCCCCGGTTCGATGCCGCCGATCACAAACCTGCCCTCGGGCTGCCCTTATCATCCGCGCTGCGAGCGTGCGACCGACGAATGCCGCGCCGCGATGCCACCGCTGGAAAATGGCGTCGCCTGTTTCCATCCGATGCACGAAGATGCGGAGGCCGCGCAATGACAGATCCAATCATCGAAACACGCGGGCTCGAAGTACGTTTTCCGCTGCCGACCCACTTTCTAAGCCGGGAAAAGCCCGTGCTGCACGCGCTCTCGGGCGTCGATGTGCAGATCCAGAGGGGCGAGACCTTCTGCGTCGTCGGCGAATCCGGCTGCGGCAAGACAACGCTGGGCCGCGCCATCATGGGCCTTCTGACGCCCTCGTCCGGCGAGATCTATTTTCGCGGCCAGCGCATCGACACCATGGACGAGGCCGAGCGCAAGCCGGTGCGCGCCGACATGCAGATGGTGTTCCAGAACCCCTACGCATCGCTCAACCCCCGCCGCAACGTGTTTCAGACATTGGCCGAGCCGATCCGCCACCTGATGCCCGAGAAATCCGAGGCCGACGTGCGCGCGCAGGTCGAGGATGTGCTGGACGCCACCGGCTGCGATCAAAGCTGGCAACGCAAGCTGCCGCATGAATTCTCGGGCGGCCAGCGCCAGCGCATCGCCATCGCCCGCGCGCTGGTGACGAACCCCGCCTTCGTCGTCGCGGACGAACCAATCTCGGCGCTGGACGTGTCCATTCAGGCACAAATCCTGAACCTGCTCAACGACTTGCAGGACGAACGTGATCTGACCTACATGTTCATCACCCACGACCTCAGCGTGGTCGAACATTTTGGTGATCGCGTGGCCGTGATGTATCTGGGCCAGATCATGGAACTGGCGCCGACAGACAAGATATTCGACGCGCCAAAGCATCCCTATACGCAGCTTCTGCTTGACGCGATCCCAAAGCTCAGCGGCGGCTCGTTCGATGCGCCGCGCACCCCCGGTGAATTGCCCGATCCCGTCAATCCGCCCCCCGGCTGCCCCTTTGCGCCGCGCTGCCCGATCGCACAGGACATCTGCCGCGCCGAACGCCCGCGCCTGCGCCCCATCGGCGACAGTGGCACGATGGCCGCCTGCCATCTGGCCGAATGAGCCAAAAGGTTCGGTTAGGACAAGGATTTCGCAAAAGCCAGCGCATAAGGCCACCTACCAGAACTTAATTAGACATGCTCACTTAGCCCTTCGGACCACCGATATCAGCCCGCGCAACAGCCGTCGCCTTCAGCACGGCGAAACAATTCAGCCCGGGCCTTAACCCAAGCTCCTCCATCGCATCCACCGTGATACGCGCCAGCAAGCGCGACGGCCCGATGCGCAGCGACACAGCCACGCCCGGCCCCTCGCCTCGGTACACCTCGTGCACCACCGCAGGCAGAATGTTGCGCGACGACAGGCCCGCAGGCCGCGTCACTGAAATCAGCACATCCTGCGCGAGAACTCTCACACGCACGCCCGTTCCGACTTCAGCCTCAATGCCCGGCAGGCGCAACTGGCCGCCACCGATCTCCAGACGACCAAGGCCGCCTGGGTTGCGCTCGACGACGCGCGCCATCAGGACCGACCCCGCCTCGCGCACACCGATCAGCGGCACCATGGCCGGATCGCTGAGCACGTCCGTCACATCGCCCTGGCGCAATACCTTGCCATCCCGCAATACAACGATCCGGTCCGCCAACCGCGCAATTTCCGCCACGCTGTGGGTCACATAGACGATGGGTACAGTGCCGCTGTCGCGCAGCCGCTCCAGATAGGGCAGGATTTCATCCTTGCGCGGGCCGTCCAGCGCCGCCAACGGCTCGTCCATCAGCAAAAAGCGCGGGCGCATCAGCAGCGCGCGGGCAATCGCCACGCGCTGTTTTTCGCCCCCTGACAGGCTGCGCGGGCGGCGCTCCATCAGCGCCTCTATCCCCAGCATCGCGATGATCGCGGCGGCATCCAGCCCCGGCGCGCCGGGCGGGGCATAGCGCGCGCCAAAGGCGATGTTGCGCGCGACGGTTAGATGCGGAAACAGCCGCCCTTCCTGAAATACCACGCCTATCCGCCGCCGCGCGACCGGCACGTTGATCCCCTGCGCGCGGTCCAAAAGCACCTCACCCCCCAGCGCAATGCGGCCAGTCTTTGGCGTCAACAACCCGGCAATCGCATTGGCCAGCGAAGTTTTGCCAGACCCGGATGCGCCAAATAACGCGGTCACGCCCGGACCAGCCTCAAACTTGGCGTCCAGCGCGAACCCATCAAAACGGTTCGCAATATCAACGCGCAAACTCATGCGCCGATTCGCGACGCCATACGCCGCGCGAGCCATTCCGATAGCAAGACAGCGGCGACAGCGACACCAGACGCCAGCACAACCAGTCGCAACGCCGATCCTTCACCGCCCGGCACCTGCAGAAACGCATATATGGCCGAGGGCAGCGTCTGCGTCTGGCCCGGTATATTGGCGACAAATGTGATGGTCGCGCCGAATTCGCCCATCGCCTTGGCAAACCCCATAACGGCCCCTGCCAATATCCCCGGCCCGATCAGCGGCAGCGTCACACGCAGAAATCCCGCCCAGCGGCCTGCACCCAGCGTTGCGGCTGCTTCCTCAAGCTTCGGATCAACCGCCTCGATCGACAGTCGGATCGCGCGCACCATCAGCGGAAACCCCATGACAGCCGCCGCCAGCGCCGCGCCGGTCCAGCGAAAAGCCAGCACAATGCCGACCGATTCCAGCAATCCACCGACCGCCCCATTCCGGCCAAACGTCAACAGCAGCAGGTAGCCCGTCACAACCGGCGGCAGCACCAGCGGCAGATGCACCAGCGCACTGACCAGTGCGTGCCCCGGAAACCGCCGCCGCGCCAGAAGCCACGCCACCGCAATCGCCACCGGCAGGCTGAACAATGTCGCGATCAGCGACACTTTCAGCGACAGCGCCAGTGCCGTATATGCGGCGGCGTCCAGCATCAGGGGGCAGGCACCAACGGGACAAACCCGTGTGTTTCAAAGGCAGCGCGCGCCTCGGGGCCTTGCAGGAATTCCATGAACGGCACGCCCGCTTCCGTCAGCGCCGCCGCCGGGTAGATGATCGCATCATGCATGCCTTCCGGCACGACATGCACCACCCGAACCGCGGGTTCTGCCGCAGCATCGGTGGCGTAAACCACCCCCAGCGGCGCCTCGCCCAGCGCGACCAGTGCCAGCGCCGCGCGCACGTTGTCGGTCTGGGCCAGATGCGGCATCAGCGCGTCCCATGCACCCGCCGCCTCCAGCCAGGCGCGCCCATACATGCCCGCCGGGACGCTTTCGGTCTGACCAATGGCCATCCGCCCGCCGTCCAGCCGCGCCAGCAGCGCCTCAGCGTCTGTCCCGTCCAGATCGGGCGAATCCGCTGGCGCAATCACCACCAGCGCATTGCCCACCAACGACACGCGGCGCGCAGGATCCACGGCGCCTTGCCCCTCCAGCCAGTCCATCCAGTCGGTATTGGCCAGAAACGCCACATCCGCAGGCGCGCCCTCGCCGATCTGGCGCGCAAGCAGTCCGCTGCCGCCCAGCGACACTGCCACCTCGCCGGGGTAAAGCGCGGTGATATCGTCCAATGCATCGCGCAGGGACGCCGCGGCAAAGACAACCGTCTGCTTTGCCTGCACACCCGGCGTCGACAACATCAGTGCGGCCACGCCTGCAACCGACATCTGCCGAAGCCGCGCAAGCAGCCTGCCATATGAGTATACCATCCGCATTTCGCCGTCTCCTCAGTCGAACATGTCACTGACGGGAATTGGTCTGCGCGTACAGCGCCCTCCACCGCAAGCTGTTGTTATTTTGCGAATCCTCGCCATATAATCTCAAAAGGCAAGCGCAAAAGCGCCGCCGCGCAGCAGGCATACCAACGTCAAGGACAACACCATCACCGCCCCATCCACGCATATCCCAATCGACATGAGCGATGCGCACAAAAGTGGTCTGCGCACGCAATTTGGCGCGCTGTGCTATCGGATGAGGCGCGGTAAACCCGAAGTGTTGCTAATCACCAGCCGCGGTTCGGGCCGCTGGATCGTGCCAAAAGGCTGGCCCATCGACGGCAAGACGCCGATGCAAAGCGCCGAGATTGAGGCTTGGGAAGAGGCTGGCGTGCGCGGTCGTATGTATCCGCGGTGCCTTGGACTTTATCACTATCACAAAAGCATCGCCGGGGGCGGCGAATTGCCCTGCGTTGCCATGCTCTACGCGCTCAAGGTGCAGGATGTTGCGTCGGACTTCCCCGAAGCGGGCCAGCGCAAGCGCAAATGGTTGCGCCCCAGGAAGGCCGCCGCCCTTGTGGATGAGCCCGAGCTGGCGCACATGATCGCCAGGTTCGACCCGGCAATGCTAAAGGCGTGACTGGCCCTGTTCTGATGCGTTACGCTTGATATTCGCAGCGAAGCCTATACCTTAAATATAACAGAACCGGACCGGGCCAGATGATAAAATTCTCGCTGAAATGCGCCGAAAATCATAGCTTTGACAGCTGGTTTCAGTCGGCCGAATCCTTTGACAAACTGGCGCGCGCCGGGCTGGTAACTTGCGCCGATTGTGGCAGCACGGACATCACCAAAGGCATCATGGCGCCCAATGTGCAATCTGGGCGCGGCACGGCGCCGGACACATCGCCCAGCAACAGCCCGCTGGTGGCGCCCAAAAGTGCAGCGCAGCTGGCCATCACACAATTGCGCGAAAAGATCGAAGCCAACTCCGAATATGTCGGCACCGATTTTGCCCGCAAGGCGCGCGAGATGCATGACGGCTCAGCGCCCGAACGCCCCATATACGGCGAGGCGCGCGCTGATGAAGCCCGCAAGCTGGTGGAGGACGGCGTTCAAATCGTACCTCTGCCCTTCCGCCCGATGCGCAAGGTGAACTGAGCCGACGTCCCGCACGATTTTTAGACATTAACCCGAGGCATCTGATGACCGGCAGTCGCGATCTGAGGCATCTCCTGTCCGGCATGGCGCTCGTGCTGGAGGATGAAACCTACGTATTCGCCACCCTGCGCGACCGCAAACTGCCCCCAGGCCTGACCCCGCGCATGATGATGCAAGAGCGCGAGGGAACGACGGTCATCATCACAGAGGATGAAGCCACTGCCGCGACACTGCCGCACGAATTTCCCTGCCGTATGATAACGCTGAATATCCATTCCGCGCTTGATGCCGTTGGGTTTCTGGCCAAGGTTACGACACGGCTGGCCGGGCTCGGCATGGGGGTCAATCCGGTGGCAGGCTTCTATCACGACCATCTGTTTGTGCCATCAGACCGCGCAAATGACGCGATGACTGCCCTTGGCGAAATGGTGCGCGAGGCGCGTGGCTGATCAGCCGGGCCACCGCGCACTATTGCGCTGGCCCGCTGCCGCGCGTAAACCGCCTCCGAACTTACCACAAGGGACGCAGATATGCCCGTTCTCGTGATGAAATTCGGCGGCACCTCCGTCGCCAATCTGGATCGCATCCGCCGCGTGGCCAAACGTGTCGGCGTTGAAGTCGCCAAAGGCTATGACGTGATCGTCATCGTGTCGGCCATGTCCGGCAAGACCAACGAATTGGTCGGCTGGGTGGGCGAGACGTCGCCGCTCTATGATGCGCGCGAATATGACGCCGTTGTGGCTTCGGGCGAAAACGTGACCGCCGGCCTGATGGCACTGACCTTGCAGGAGATGGAAATTCCCGCGCGCAGTTGGCAGGGCTGGCAGGTGCCGGTCAAGACCACCAGCGCCCACTCTGCCGCGCGTATTCTGGATATTCCTCCGGCCAATATCATGGCAAAATTTGCCGAAGGCATGCGCGTCGCCGTCGTCGCGGGCTTCCAGGGCATCAGCCCCGAGGGCCGCATCACGACGCTGGGCCGGGGCGGCAGCGATACCACCGCCGTTGCGTTTGCTGCCGCCATGGACGCCGAACGTTGCGATATCTACACCGATGTCGACGGCGTCTACACGACCGATCCGCGCATCTCGCCCAAGGCTCGCAAGCTGGACCGCATCGCCTATGAGGAAATGTTGGAACTGGCCAGTCTTGGCGCCAAGGTGCTGCAAACCCGCTCGGTAGAGCTGGCGATGCGGTTTAACGTCAAGTTGCGGGTGCTCAGCAGCTTTGAGGAACAATCAGATGACGCCGGCACTTTTGTCTGCGCCGAGGAGGAAATCATGGAATCCAAAGTTGTGACCGGCATCGCCTATTCCCGCGACGAGGCCAAGATGACCCTTATGTCCGTCGCCGACCGGCCCGGCATCGCCGCCGCCATCTTTGGCCCGTTGTCCGAGGCAGGCGTGAATGTGGACATGATCATTCAGAACATCTCCGAGGACGGACGCACTGACATGACGTTCTCCTGCCCGACCGAGCAGGTCGCGCGCGCCGAGAACGCGCTTAAAAATGCCGTCGAAGCCGGTCAGATCGACTATCAAAACCTCGTGGCAGATACCAACGTTGCCAAGATTTCCGCCGTCGGTATCGGCATGCGCAGCCAGTCGGGCGTCGCCGCACAGATGTTTCGCACGCTTAGCGACGAGGGGATCAACATCAAGGTGATTGCAACCTCCGAGATAAAAATTTCCGTCCTGATCGACCGGAAATACATGGAACTCGCCGTTCAGGCGCTGCATGATGCCTTCGACTTGGACAAGGTCGGATAGAGCGCCCGCGCCAAGACACGCGGCGCGCCCCTTGACCTGACAGAAAGGCGCGAGAGCACAACACTGATGAGCCATGATTTCCAGACAGACAGCCGGCAAATGCTGGGCCGCCTGCGCGCCGTCATGGCGCAGGATGCGGCTGGTCAGGCGCGTTTGGACCAGATCACCCACCTCATCGCCGAGGAAATGCGGATCGAGGTCTGCTCGATCTACCTGTTTCGCGACGAAGACATGCTGGAACTGTGCGCGACCGAGGGGTTGAACCCGGAAGCGGTGCATAAAACCCGGATGCGTATGGGCGAGGGTCTGGTGGGGCGTGTGGCGCGCACCGGACAGGTCATCAATACAGACGACGCGCCAAACATGCCCGGCTTCCGCTTCATGCCGGAAATCGGCGAGGAAGGATATTCATCCTTCATGGGCGTTCCCATCCAGCGGCTGGGCGAAAAACTGGGCGTGCTGGTGGTCCAGACGAAGAATGCGCGCAGCTTCTCGGAAGAAGAGGTATATGCCGTCGAAGTGGTCGCCATGGTACTTGCCGAAATGACCGAATTGGGCGCCTTTATCGGCGACGGCGCCGCCATGAAGGCGCGCCACCAGCACCCCGTTCAATTTCGCGGCGCCACCGCACAGGAAGGCGCAGCGCGCGGCCATGTCTGGCTGCACGAGCCCCGCGTTATGGTCACCAACCTTATCGGCGAAGACCCGGTGCGCGAATTGGAACGCCTGAACGAGGCCGTGGACGAATTGCGCGTCGGCGTTGACCGCATGCTGACCAGCGCCCGCTTCGGCGACAAGGAACAGCTGGAAGTGCTGGAAGCCTACCGCATGTTCGCCAATTCCAAGGGCTGGATGCGGCGCATGGAAGAAGACATCAATCGCGGCCTCTCGGCCGAGGCAGCCGTGGAAAAGGAACAGTCCACCGCCCGCGCCCGTCTGGGACAGGTGGCCGATGCCTACCTGCGCGACCGCCTGCATGATCTGGACGATCTCAGCAACCGCATGCTGCGCATCCTGACCGGACAGGGCACCGGAACCGCCGCCGAAATGCCGCCCGATCCCATTTTGATCGCGCGCAATATTGGCCCCGCCGAGCTGCTGGATTATGGCCGCAGCCTGAAGGGTATCGTGCTGGAGGAAGGCGCCGTCGGCAGCCATGCCACCATCGTCGCCCGCGCGCTGGCGATCCCACTGGTGATTCACGCCAAAAATATCACAACCGAGGCCATGAATGGCGATCCCATTCTGGTAGACGGCGATCAGGGCATTGCGCATCTGCGACCCGGTGAAACGATCATGGCCGCGTTTCGCGACAAGATGGCGATGCAGGCCAAAGCGCAGGAACGCTACGCGTCGATCCGCGACAAGCCCGCGACCACGCTGTGCGGGAAGACCCTTGCGCTGAATATGAACGCCGGGTTGATGGCTGATCTGCCCAGTCTGGAAAACTCGGGCGCCGAGGGTGTGGGCCTGTTTCGGACCGAGCTGCAATTTCTCGTCCGCACGAAAATGCCGAAGCGGGCCGAACTGAGCGAGCTTTACAGTCGCGTCATGGATGCCGCCCAAGGGCGCGAAGTAGTGTTCCGCACGCTCGACATCGGCTCGGACAAGGTGCTGCCTTACATGAAGCCCACGGATGAGCCGAATCCGGCAATGGGCTGGCGCGCGATCCGCGTGGGTCTGGACAAACCCGGCGTGATGCGGATGCAACTTCAGGCTCTTATCCGCGGCGCAAACGGTCGCCCTTTATCGGTGATGTTTCCCTTCGTCGCCCAGCGCGAGGAATTCGATGCGGGCCGCGCCGAGCTGGACAAGGCGCTGGAGCGCGAGCGCATCCTTGGCCACCCCATGCCCGCCACAATGAAGCTGGGCGCCATGCTGGAGACCCCCAGCCTTGCCTACGCGCCAGATCAGTTTTACCGCGATGTCGATTTCCTTTCGATCGGCGGCAACGACCTGAAACAGTTCTTCTTTGCTGCCGACCGCGAGAACGAGCGAGTGCGCCGCCGTTATGATACGCTGAACGTCAGCTTTTTGACCTTCCTTCAAGGGATTACCCAGCGTTGCATGGCCACCGAAACGCCGCTCAGTTTCTGTGGTGAGGATGCGGGCAAACCCGTCGAGGCGGCCTGCCTTGCCGCTATCGGCATCCGCACCCTGTCGATGCGACCCGCCTCGATCGGGCCGGTGAAATCAATCCTGCGCCGGACCGATCTGAACGAATTGCGCAGCGTCATCGACGATTCCGGGCGCCGGGGCGACCAATCAGTACGCCCGTCAGTTTTGGAATATCTGCGTGAAAAACTGTAAGGCTTTCACGACCGCTTGACTGGCGCTGCAATCTTTTCCCGAAATGCCTCCAAAAGTTCGGCGTGGCTCATATCCGCTTCTATGGCCAGGCGGCGCAGGCCGAAATGCACATGCGCCATCTGCTGATAATAGCTGGTGAAGACGTAATTGGTCGCCGCACCCGCCGCAGCGCCCAGGATCGGCACTGTTTGCGCGGCCAGTTTTTGGCCCAAAACCACACTCAGACGCGGCGCAACCCGCCCGATCAATGCCTGCATAGCCTTGCCCGTCACCGCCACGCGCGTTGTCAGAAATGCCAGATCCGCCCCATCGTCATGATCCAGCGGCCCGGCTGCGGCGAATACCTGCACGCAATCGAAACGAACGCCTTCTTCCGCAGGGTCAAAGTCATATTCGCTGGCCACGTCCTGAATCGCGCGCAACAATATCGTTGTCGTTACAGGTAATTCAGCCAGCGCCGAGGGCAGACCACCAAAGCCACCAGCCGCACCCATCGCGGTTGTCACAGCGCGGTTCAGCCAGCCGGGCTGGCCGCCGACCATCCCGCGCGAGCGATGCGCGGCGCCCATCGCAATGACCAGCGCCTGCTCGGTCCCGCCCTCCAGCCGGTCTCGGACGCCGCCCGGCAACTGCTCCAACAGCGCCTCGGCCCGCCCACCGAGGACGTTGAGCACCTGAATGCCCAGATTGCCAGCACGCGCATGCCGCCGCACCAGTGCCTCCAGCCGCAACGCTACTTCTGCACGGCCTATCGGTGGGTCAAAGTAATCCATCATCGGATATAGATCAGTACATCATCCACAGGTTTCAAGCCGTGCGTGTCACTTTTCCGACAATACCGTCCCAGGCGCCAGGAACCAGATCCAGACCGAGCACGCGATCCGGGTTTGTCGGTGGCGGCATTTCGACATGCCTTAACGGCCTGAACCCAAAGCGCCCATAGTAGGGCGCATCGCCCACCAGCATCACCCGGGCCCAGCCAGCGTCGCGCGCGACCTCCAGCGAGCCGCGCATCATGTAGCCGCCCAGCCCCTCGCCCTGACGGGTCGGATGGACGGCAATCGGCCCCAGCAGCAGCACGGGCGCGCCACCCACCTGAACCGGCCAAAATCGGATCGCTCCGGCCAGTATGTTGCTTCCGTCCCTCGCAACCACGCTGAGGCCGGGCACCGGCGGCACTCCATCGCGCAAACGATAGGACGACAGTGCCTCGCGACCGGGCGCAAAGCACAGGTCAAGCAGCGCCTCGACCTCCCACCAGTCGCTATCCGTTTCGGGCCTGAGTTCGAGCACCGCGTCGCCTTTCAACAGTTTCCCACCATCGTCGGCGCAGCGCGTAACATGGCGCGCAAGGTCGCACAATTGAAACGCGGCCCGGGAGTCAGTTGGACGCCGCGCTATCGTCCCCGGCAGGGTTTGCCATTACCACCGGCGCGGGCCGTTTGAAGATCATTACGCGGTAGGGATACGGAATTTCAATGCCCACATCGTCCAGCGTATGCTTGACGGCGCCAACCACCTGATCACGCGACCGACGGATCGCCAAAGGGCTTTGCCCTGTCCACCATGTCAGCTCGAAATCTATGGGCGCATTGTGGAATCCATGTGCAAGTAATTGAACATCCTTGATATCCGAGCGCACTTTATCCAGCGCCTCATATGATATCGTGGGCGCGGTCCACCTCTTCGCGTCCGCCCACACCGCAGATAATGGTTGTGCGGCGCAAATCCCTGTCGGTGCGAACGGTCACCGGGTTCTGAAGCAACTCATGATTGGACATGGCGACAAGCTGGCCATCGGTGTGGCGCGCCGTTGTGTCCCGGGTCGTGATTGCCTTCATCTTACCCTCGGCGCTTTTGCATTCGACAAGATCCCTGAGGGCAAAAGGCTCGCGCAGAAAAATAAGGATACCTGCAAGAAAATTTTCGAATGTATCCCTGAATGCAAACCCGATGTTGAACGATCCCAGACCGAGCAGGGCCACTGCTTTGCTCAATATAATAGTAAGAATAAACCGTCCGCGCGATGAGGATACCCGCCAACCAAACCAGCACGCGCGTCGCCATCACCACGACATCACTCAGGGTCTGCTGCAGGTGCAAGCGCCCCGCGATCCGCCCTTCCTGCGCCAACCAAACGCGATACACCCCAAGCCGGTAACACGATCACTATATTTGGTACGGCGCCTACGAGTTTGCGTAGATCCGAGTCCCGCCGGATGGTGACGGTTTGGGTGGCGGCAGTCAGATCAGATTCCATTGCGCGCAATTCAGGTTGCGGATGCACGCCACCCGTCTGGGCGCGCGTCAGGTTCCGCAAATGCAGGTCTAATGTCCCGCGCCCAGCACCCCGGTTCTCACATCGTAATCCACCGCTACCATGTATTCCGGGTCGTCGTCGCTGTCGATCATCAGGTGCCCGGCCTTGGTCAAAAGACGATGACAATCACGGCTGAGATGACGCAATTGCAGAGTTTTACCCGCTGATTGATATTTGCCCGCCAGCATCTCGATCGCCTGCAATGCCGACTGATCGACCACGCGGCTTTGGTCGAAATCAACCACCACAGTATCGGGATCACCCTCAATATCAAACAGTTCGCCAAACCCCTCGGCAGATCCAAAAAATAACGGACCTTCAATGCTGTAGACACGTGCGCCGGTCTCATCCAGCTTGGTCGTCGCGTGGATGCGTTTGGCGTTGTTCCACGAGTAGGCCAATGCCGAAACGATGACGCCGACGACAACCGCAATGGCCAGATCGTATTTCACCGTCACCGCCGTCACCAGGACGATCACCATCGCATCGGTCAGCGGCACCTTGCGCAGGATGGTGAGCGAGTTCCACGCGAATGTGCCGATCACCACCATGAACATCACGCCGACCAGCGCGGCCAGCGGGATCTGTTCGATTAGCGGAGCGGCAAAAAGAATGAAGACCAGCAAAAACAGCGCAGCCGCTATCCCTGCGATACGCGTGCGCCCACCTGATTTGACATTGATCATCGACTGGCCAATCATCGCGCAGCCACCCATGCCACCAAAAAATCCGGTCAGCGTATTGGCAAGCCCCTGCGCGATGCACTCTTGGCTGGCGCCGCCCCGGCGTCCCACAATTTCGCCCACAAGGTTCAGCGTCAGCAAGCTTTCGATCAGGCCAATGGCGGCCAGAATGATAGCGTAGGGAAGGATGATTTCGAAGGTTTCCATCGTGAACGGCACCATCGGGATGTGGAATGACGGAAGGCCGCCCTGAATCGACGCCAGATCGCCCACGCGTGGCACATCAAGCCCGAACACGATCACCAGCGCCGCGACAACGCCAATTCCGGCCAGCGGCGCAGGGATGACGCGGGTGATGCGTGGCATGATCCAGATGATCCCCATCGTCAGCGCCACAAGGCCCAGCATGACCAGCAACGGTTGGCCGCTTAGCCAGACGCCGCCGCTCATCCCATGGCCGGTATCCACCATGGTCCCCGGCACCTTGAACTGGCCCATCTGCGCGAGAAAGATCACAATCGCCAGACCGTTCACAAATCCCAGCATAACGGGATGCGGCACAAGCCGGATGAATTTGCCCCATTTTAGCACACCAGCCGTCACCTGCATCAATCCCATGAGGACCACGGTGGCAAAAAGATATTCCACGCCATGTTGCGCGACCAAGCTGACCATGACGACCGCAAGCGCGCCAGTGGCGCCCGATATCATACCGGGCCGCCCGCCGATAACCGCCGTCACAAGCCCGACAAGAAAGGCGGCATAGAGTCCGACCAGCGGATGGACCCCTGCGACGAAAGCAAAGGCCACAGCCTCTGGCACCAGCGCCAGCGCGACGGTCAGACCGGCCAGCAGTTCGATCCGGACCCGACCTATGCTGAACGTCTCGTCCTGCATGACGCGCAGATCGGGCTTGGTGATGGTTTTGGCAAAAGCGGCCAGCGAGGTTTTCAAAGCATGCGTCCTGACATCGTCCAGTGATAAACAAGGGCCCCGTTTAGCTGCCCCTACGCCCCTTGGCCACAGCGATTTGGTCACAAATCCATTGCCAAGCCTTTAAATCATGGGTGCAATTGCAGAAAGTTCGTAATTTTTCTCAGCCGGCGTCACCGATGCGGCGCTTTTCATCCCTGCCGATGACGCTTAAACCCTGAATGCAAAAAGAAAAGGACAGCACATGGCACATACCATGATTGGCGTGATTGGCGGCTCGGGCATCTACGACATTGACGGATTGGAAGGCGCCGAGTGGCGCACGGTCGACAGCCCCTTTGGCGCACCATCCGACAGCATCCTGACCGGGACGCTCAATGGCACGCCGATGGCGTTTCTGCCGCGGCACGGCCGCGGACATGTGCATAGTCCGTCGTCAGTGCCCTACCGCGCCAATATCGATGCGCTCAAACGGCTGGGCGTAACCGATGTGATCAGCCTTGGCGCCTGCGGGTCGTTCCGCGAAGAAATGGCGCCGGGCGATTTTGTGATTGTCGATCAGTATATTGACCGCACTATCGCGCGCGATAAATCGTTCTTCGGCCCCGGCTGCGTGGCGCATGTGTCGGTCGCCAATCCGACCTGCGCGCGCCTTGGCGCTGCCTGCGCCAGCGCCGCCGAGGTGGCGGGCAGCCGCGTTCACCAGGGCGGCACTTATCTGGCCATGGAAGGCCCGCAATTCTCGACCCTTGCCGAAAGCCGCCTCTACCGCGAGGCGTGGAGCTGCGACGTGATCGGCATGACCGGCATGCCCGAAGCAAAGCTCGCCCGCGAGGCCGAACTGTGCTATGCCTCGGTCGCCATGATCACCGACTATGACAGCTGGCACCCCGAGCATGGCGAAGTCGACGTGACTGCGATCATCGCGACGCTGATCGGCAATGCCGAGCGCGGCAAGACGATGGTGCGCGACCTGCCGGACCTGCTCGGCCAAGCGCGCGCGCCATGCCCGCAGGGCTGCGATCATGCACTGGACTACGCAATCCTGACCGCGCCCGAAGCGCGCGATCCCGAGGTGACGGCGCGGCTGGACGCGGTTGCCGGGCGGATGCTGAACAAGGCGGCACTCTGAGCCGGGCATCAGTGCGGCGCCGGGCATTCAGACAAGCGGGCGCAGCGTGTTCGTTCATGCCGCTGCCGTTACGGCGCTTTACCTCAAATCCATCGCCTACTTCATTATCTTCGTATTGCAATTTCTGACACTGGATGCCCCCTGCTGCCCCAATTTGCGCTCCTGATCGCCTCCTCGGTGACGCTCCCGGCGCGCACTGCGCTGGCATGAGCGCTTCTGGCGGATCGCCGGCGTGAGCGCATGACGCGCACCGGCGTGATCCGCTTGCACGGCGCGGGCGATGCGCGCAGAAAGGGCCAATCTGACGACGCCAAGGACGCTATGATGACAAACCCGACACTCCGCGATCTGATCCGCACCATTCCCGATTTCCCCAGACCGGGAATCCTCTTCCGCGATGTGACGACGCTGCTGGCGGACGCAAATGGGCTTGCCATGACCATCGAGCAGTTGGCACAGCCGTACCTGTGTGCCGGAATCGACCAGGTGATCGGGCTGGAGGCGCGGGGCTTTATCCTTGGCGGCGCTGTCGCTCATCGCCTTGGCGCCGGGTTCGTTCCAGTGCGCAAGGCGGGCAAACTACCGGGCAAGGTGATCTCGCAAGGCTATAATCTGGAATATGGCGATGCGGTTTTTGAGTTGCACGAGGATGCGGTGCGCCCCGGCGAGCGTGTGCTGATCGTCGACGATCTGCTGGCGACAGGCGGAACCGCGGCCGCAGGTGCGCTGCTGGTCCAGCAACTCGGGGGCCACATCGCGGCCTGCGCGTTTGTCGTCGTTCTGCCGGATCTGGGTGGCAGGGCAAAGCTTGAGGCGATGGGGCTGACCGTGCAGGCGCTCTGTGCCTTTGAGGGCGATTAAAGCGGCGCCGCCTGCTCAAAACACAGCGAATCCTCCGACACCGCGCGCATCAGCGTCGCCTCACCATGCCCCGCCTTAACCAGCCAGAGCGGCCAGTCCGGCGCCATGATGACGATCGGCATCCGGTATTGCAAGGGCGCAATCGCTGCATTTGGGGCCGTGGTCTGTATCGCGCATGTCGCCAGCGTCTCGTAGTCCAACGCCGCAAAGCGCCAGGGCTGTTTTCGCGGACTTACGTCACCGCTGGCCCTTGCAAAACCGTACTGCCCCCGCTAAGTGAAGCATTGAGAGGTTGGCGCGGGCAGGCGCCTCGCCAACCCGGTCAGATCCGGAAGGAAGCAGCCGTAACGAGCCCCGCTTGGGTCGTTGTCCAGCCTCTCACCTTTCCTTTCTGTCGGTATTCACCGCATCGCCCCCTGCCCGCAGGGCCCAGCGCATCTGCGCGGATGTCTCGACAGCGCCAGGAAGTACGGCCCGCAGACGCGCCTTCGCCGTCTCCGGCGGCTCCCCTGCCGCGATCATCAGGCGCAGCGCCGCCATACCAGCGCGGCCGCAGCCCCCCTTGCACTGCACCAATACCCGCCCGCCGCCGCGCAGCGCCGCCACGGCAGCGGCCTCGGCGGCGGTCCATTGGGTCATCGCGCCTGCATCCGGCACGCCATAATCAGGTGTGGGCACATGTACCCAGCGGGTTCCCATGAACGCAACGTCGCGTCCCAGATTGGCCGCCCCGCCAGCGGCCATTTCCGCAGACGTCGTCAGCGTCACCACCATCGCGGGCTGCCAATCCTTCAGATGCGCCAGATCATCCGCGTAATCACCGCCCGATCCGGGCATCGGCGCAATGGCCAGGATGCCGCGCAGCACAGGCAGTGCATGAAGGACAACCCCCGTCACGCCCCGGCCCTACAATCGCTCTGCGGCAAACGTGTCGCATGCACTCATCTGCCCGCTGTCATAGCCTTGGGCGAACCAGCGCGAGCGCTGCTCGGACGTGCCGTGGGTAAAGGTGTGCGGCTGCGGCACGCGGCCTGCCTGCCGTTGCAAATGGTCATCCCCGATCCGGCGTGCAGCATTCAGCGCCTCGTCGATATCGCCCGGCTCCAGCAGATCATCCACGGCACTGGCCCAGACCCCGCTGAGGCAATCCGCCTGCAACTCCAGCCGCACAGTCAGCGCGTTTGCGCGCGCCTCATTGCTGCCTTGCCGGGCCTCGTGGACTGCGCTCAGGATACCCAGCTCGTTCTGGAGGTGGTGGGCAACCTCATGCGCGATCACATAGGCGGCGGCAAAATCGCCGCGGGCGCCCAATTGCTGCGCGAGCGTGGCGAAAAATTCGGTGTCCAGATACGCCTTGCGATCTGCAGGGCAATAAAACGGCCCGGTCGCCCCGGTCGCCCCGCCGCAGGGGCTGCGCGTCACACCTGAAAACAGCACCAATACCGGCGGCCTGTAGGCCATATCGGCCTGCGCGGGCAGAATATCGCTCCAGACCTGCTCGGTGCTGCCCAGAACGCGGGCGCTGAAATCGGCGGCCCGCTGCTCTGCCGCGCTCAATTCGCGGGGGGCAGTCTGCACCTGCTGGCCCTGCATCCCGTCCAGCAACGGGGTCACGTCGATGCCGGTGAAGTACCCGATGGCCAGCACCACCAACAGGCCAGCGCCGCCGATACCGGCGCCGCGCGCCCCGCCGCCTGAACGGCGACGATCCTCAATGTTGCGGCTGCGGCGCAGTCCTTTCAGTCTCATGGCACGGTCTCCGATTGGGGCGACATTGCCGTATTGTATAGCGCGATGCGCATCATTCCACAGCAAAACCCTGCTCGCTAACTTCGTCGGTATCCCGTATCCTGTTCAGATGAGCGGAAAGACAGAAAAAGCAGAACAGCGCACCGATTGGGCCGAGGATCGTACGATCATGGCCAATGAACGCACGTTTAATTCGTGGATGGGCCTGGGTCTGGGCGCGGTCGGCGTTGCTATCGCGCTGAAAGCGGTCTTCGGCGATTTCACGCCCACATGGGCCGCCAAGGGCGTGGCCAGCCTGTTTCTGATCTGCGCGATCGTGATTTACTGGACCGCCGCACGGCAGGCGCACAAGACACATGACCGTCTGACCTGCCGCGACGCGGAGGCGACCGGATCCAAGAATTTTCACCGCCTCGCCGCGCTGCTGACGCTCGCGACACTGGGCACCGGCGCGATATTATGGATGCTGTGACACCCTTGGGCGGTTTACGTGGACGCGCCGCGCGCCTAGTTTGGCGTTCCAAGTCCCCCGAGTCACGCAGGCGCCCCACATGACCGACACCTCCCCCTCCGGCTACCGCGTTCTGGCCCGCAAATACCGGCCTGAAACCTTCGCCGATCTGGTCGGGCAGGATGCGATGGTGCGCACGTTGAAAAACGCGTTCAAGGCGGACCGCATCGCGCAGGCCTTTATCATGACCGGCATCCGCGGCACCGGCAAAACCACGACCGCGCGTATCATTGCCAAGGGCATGAACTGCATCGGTCCGGATGGGGCCGGCGGCCCCACGACCGAGCCGTGCGGCGTGTGCGAACACTGCACTGCCATCATGGAAGGCCGCCATGTCGACGTGCTGGAAATGGACGCCGCCAGCCGCACCGGCGTGGGCGACATCCGCGAGATCATCGATTCGGTCGCCTACCGCGCCGCCTCGGCCCGCTACAAGATCTACATCATCGACGAGGTGCATATGCTCAGCACCTCGGCCTTCAACGCGCTGCTCAAAACGCTGGAAGAGCCGCCCGCCCACGTCAAATTCATCTTTGCCACCACAGAAATCCGCAAGGTGCCGGTGACGGTGCTCAGCCGCTGCCAGCGCTTCGACCTGCGCCGGATCGAACCCGAAGTGATGCTGAAACTGGTCCGCCGCCTTGCGGATGCCGAAGGCGCCGAGATCACCGACGACGCACTGGCCCTGATCGTGCGCGCGGCCGAAGGGTCGGCGCGTGACGCCACATCCCTGCTGGATCAGGCCATCAGCCACGGCGCCGGGGAAACCGGCGCCGATCAGGTCCGCGCCATGCTGGGGCTGGCCGACCGGGGCCGCGTGCTGGACCTCTTTGATCTGATCCTCAAGGGCGACGCAGCAGGCGCGCTGACCGAACTCGGGGCTCAATATTCCGACGGCGCCGACCCGCTGGCGGTGCTGCGCGATCTGGCCGAAATCACCCACTGGACCTCGGTGGTGAAAATCACGCCTGAGGCCGCAGACGATCCCACCATCGGCCCGGACGAGCGTGCCCGCGGCCTGCAAATGGCCGAAGCGCTGCCGATGCGCGTGCTCACCCGCATGTGGCAGATGCTGCTGAAAGCGCTGGAGGAAGTGGCAGGCGCGCCCAACTCCATGATGGCCGCCGAAATGGCCGTGATCCGCCTGACCCATGTCGCCGACCTGCCCAGCCCCGAGGATCTGCTGCGCAAACTGCAGAACACGCCGGTGCCCAACGCGCTGCCCCCCGGCAGCGCCGCGCCATCGCCCTCCGGCGGCGCGACAACCGCTGCGTCAAACGTCTACGCCCCCGCCGCCCCTCAAGGCTCGCAACCGCGCGCCTCCGGCAATGGCGCAGGCCAGACTCTCGCCGTCGCCTCCGAAACCGAAGCCGCGCTGGCGCATTATCCGACCTTTCACCATGTCGTCGAGACCATCCGCGCCAACCGCGACGTCAAACTGCTGGTCGAGGTTGAAACCTGCGTCCAACTGGCCGCCTACCGCCCCGGCCGGATCGAATTTGTGCCCACCCCCGGCGCCCCCGCCGATCTGGCCCAGCGCCTCGGCGCGGCGCTCCAGCGCTGGACCGGCAACCGCTGGGCAGTGACGCTGGTTAACGAGGGCGGCGCCCAGACCATCGCGGGTGTGCGCGACGCCGAGGATCTGGCGCTCAAGGCCGAGGCGCGCGAGCATCCGCTGGTGCAGGCCGTCATAGACGCGTTCCCCGGCGCCGAGATCATCGAGATCCGCACGGCCCGTCAGATCGCGAACGCGGCCGCGGTCGAAGCCCTGCCAGAAGTCGAGGATGAATGGGACCCGTTCGAAGAGGAGTGAGCCCTGCGGCGGCCCTGTTCGTGCTTGCGCCGACTGCCGCGCTGGCCGAGGTCTGCGACAAGGCGCGGCCCAGCTGGGACGGCGTGCCTTTTACCGTTTGGGACGAGGCGCTGGCGCTTTTCTCCACGCCGGCGGCACTGTTCCTGCTGGCCGCGTCGGCGACGGCGATACTGCTGCGCAGCGCCTGGGGCGCGCTGGTGGTCTGCGTGCTCTGGTCGGGCATGACGATGCTGATCGTCACCACCGACCCCACCGGTATGGACGATCTGGCCCGGCTCGAAGGCTGTCTCGCCTCGCCCGCACTTTTCATCCTGGCGGTGGCCACGCTCTGCGGCGCGATGATCCTTTATACCAACCGCAAGCCGCGTCGGGGCTGACGCCCGCCCCCTTGTACGCGGGCGGTGGTGCCCGTATCTAACGTCAAACATCCTCACCGATTGGAGATCGACATGTTCAAGGGACTGGGCCAGATGGGCGACATGGCCAAGATGATGAAGGCCGCGCAGGAGATGCAGACCAAGATGGCCGCGCTTCAGGAGGAAATGCACACGCTGACCGTCACCGGCGAATCCGGCGCGGGCCTTGTCAAGGCCGTGGCCACCTGCAAGGGCGAGCTCAAAAGCCTCGATATCGACCCCAGCATCTTTTCTGGCGACGACAAGGAAGTGGTCGAAGACCTCATCCTCGCCGCGATCAAGGATGCCCAAGGCAAGGCCAGCGACCGTGCGCAGGAAGAAATGGGTAAACTGACCGACGGCATGGGCCTGCCAAAGGATATGAAACTGCCCTTCTAGGCGCGACTCGCCCCTTCATCTTGGCAAAAATACTCTCGCCGAAGGCGTTTCAGCGCCGCAATCAGGACATCCCGCTTGAGCTCTAACCGCGACATTGACACGCTGATTCAGATGATGGCCAAGCTGCCCGGCCTCGGCCCCCGTTCGGCACGGCGGGCCGTGCTGCATCTGATCGCCAAGCGCGAGCTCAAGCTGATGCCGCTGGCGGATATGATGCAGACCGTTGCCGCGACCGCGCGCGAATGCGCGGTCTGCGGCAATATCGGCACGGCCGAAATCTGCGATATCTGCCGCGCCCCCAAACGCGCAAACGGCCTGCTGTGCATCGTCGAGGACGTTGCGGATCTGTGGGCAGTGGAACGCGGCGGCGCATTTCAAGGCCGCTACCATGTGCTGGGCGGCACGCTGAGTGCGCTGGATCAGGTCGGCCCTGAACAATTGCGCATCCCCCAGCTGATCCGAAGGATTGAGGCCGAGCAAATTAGCGAGGTGATCCTTGCCCTCGGCGCCACTATCGACGGGCAAACCACCGCACATTACATCGCAGACCAGATCGAGGATCGCGTGCGCCTGACCACGCTGGCCCAGGGCGTGCCTATTGGCGGCGATCTGGACTATCTGGACGATGGCACGATCAGCGCTGCGCTGAGCGCGCGGCGGGCGCTTTGAGCATTATTTAACAGACACCACCCGAATTCATGCTCGGAATTTGGGTATTTTTACCAAGAAAAAACACGCGGGCGCGCAAGGGTTTGGGCAAGGCGCGCCTTGATCAGTGCAGCACCTTTCCTTCGGGCCATTGCATGTCATGCTCCAGCGTGATCGCGCGGCTCTCACCCGGAGGCAAGTCGAGGTCCCACGCCAGAATTCCGCGCTGACCATCGACATCGGTTTCGGTTGGGCGGGGATCGGATTGCCAGTTTATCTGAAGGTCTTCCTGCTCGGAATAGGGGACGCGGTCGAGCAGGCGGACAGGCCACACCTCGCCGGTGAGGTTTTCGATTTCGATAGTGACGGTTTCCGTCAGGTCACTGGATTTGCGTATCAGGCCACTGCCGCCTTCCTCGCGGTCCTGCACCATGCGGGTCAGGCGCAGCCCGTCAATGGCACCAAAGGAGAGGTCCGCCTCAGCCCCTGCCGCAATCAGATCACCCTGAACCTGGCCGACAAAGGTATCACCCAGATAAAGGCTCGTCCGCCCCGGCAGGATCAACTCGTTCATGTCATTCGTAAGCGTCGCCGTCAGATACGCCGTCTGATCGTAGAGCGGGACCGCGCGTGCCTCAATCTTGGCTTGCGTTTCCAATGTGCCCAGCGCGATACGCAGCGCGTCGGCGCCGGATGCGATCGAGGCGGGTGGCGCGTAGCTGTAAGTCACGGCCAGTCCGTCGAAATCTGCCTCGGCCATGACCACTGATGGGGCAGGTTCGGCCATCATAAGGCCGCCGGCTTCAGAGTTTATCACGGCCCGGTCAGCTGACTTTTGCATCGGTTGGACCGGATCGCCGATACGGCGCAGCTGGGGGTATATTGCGCTGGGCGTCGTCTGGCCGCTTGGGCGAACCGTTGACAATGTCAGAGCGACATCGGTCCAGTTTTCGCCGGTGTTTTGATGTACATACGCACCCCGCGCGATGCTAAGCGCACCTGTTTCGCGCGTAAGTGTCATGTCGTAGACTGGCGCCCAGCCGGCGTCATATGTCTGGTATGTGACATCCAATGTGCCCTCGGTCTGGGCATCAGCCATGACCGACACCGCCAGCATCGCACGATCTTCGCGTTCAGGCACGAGCGCGGCTAGGGCGCGGCGCGCCTCTTCCAGCGCTTCGGTGAGGTCTTTCAGGCCGCGCTGCGCCTGCTGAGCCTCGCGGCGCGCGTCATGGGCCGATTGCCGCGCCGCCAGCGTCTGGGCGCCGATCATCTGAGCCAGATCACGCAGGCTGGCAACATCCTGTGCCGCGATCCCGTCGCCTTGCCCTAGCTGAGACAGAAAGGCGACCTGCGCCTCTGCCGCTTCCACCACCAGCTGCGTGCGGGCAATATCGGCCTGCGCATCGCGCAAGGCATCCTCGCGCCGCTCGACCTCGGCTTCGGCGGCGTCGATGGCGTCGGATTGGCGATCGCCGCGCGGCGGCACGAAATTGTGGCGCGTGGTGACGCCGCCCATCTGCGCACCGGTGACGCGGACCCGGACCGATTGCAGATCCGTGTCTTGCGGCAGGTCCAGAAGGATCAGATCATGCTGGCCTGCGGGCGCGCTGAATGGCACGGATCGGTGGATGGTCGCCCCCTGCGGATACAGTGTGACCTGCGACACAGCACTGGCCAGCGGAATATCCTCCGCCCAAACAGCGGTGGGCAGGGCGAGGGCGAACAGCAGGGTAAGGGGGCGCATTTTAGGTCTCCAGCTAGGTTACCGGCAGCTTTTGGCGCAGCGGGCAGAATTGCAAGGAGATTGGGGGGATGATGCGCGAAGTCACGCTTAAGTTACAGTTTTGCGTTTTGATGTCGTCAGGCAAGTTGCGCGTAGGAGAGAGAATTGGGCAGCGATCGCGGTGCAGAACGATCTGTTTCTGGCGGTGCAGCGTGCCTTCCGGCGCAGCAATCTGCGCCGGACCATAATAGGGTAATGGGCAAAGTCAGCCCTTTTTCAGCACGCGCTGGCCCAGCGTTTCGGCGATCTGCACCGCATTCAGCGCCGCGCCCTTGCGCAGGTTGTCCGACACGCACCACAGGTTGATGCCGTTCTCGACGGTGGTGTCCTGACGGATGCGGCTGATGAAGGTGGCAAAATCGCCAACGCATTCGATGGGCGTGACGTAGCCGCCATCCTGACGCTTGTCGATCACCATGAGGCCGGGCGCCTCGCGCAGGATATCGCGGGCCTCATCCTCGTCGAGGAAATCCTCGAACTCGATGTTGATCGCCTCGGAATGGCCGACGAATACCGGAACGCGGACGCAGGTGGCCGTGACCTTGATCGACGGGTCCATGATCTTCTTGGTCTCGGCGACCATCTTCCACTCTTCCTTGGTGTCGCCGCTGTCCATGAAGACGTCGATATGCGGGATCACGTTGAAGGCAATCTGCTTGGTGAATTTCTTGGCCGGCTTGTCATCTGTGGGGTTGTAGATCGATTTGGTCTGATCCCACAGCTCGTCGATGCCCTCCTTGCCGGCGCCGGATACTGACTGATAGGTGCTGACAACGACGCGCTTGATACGCGCGCGGTCATGCAGGGGCTTGAGCGCGACAACCATCTGCGCGGTCGAGCAGTTGGGGTTGGCGATGATGTTCTTTTTATGCACCATCTCGACCGCCTCGGGGTTCACCTCTGGCACGACCAGCGGCACGTCCGAGTCATAGCGATAAAGCGAGGAGTTATCGATCACGATGCAGCCTGCCTTGGCGGCCTTGGGCGCATAGATCTTGGTGGCGTCCGAGCCGATGGCGAACAGGGCAATATCCCAGCCGGTGAAATCGAAGGCGTCCAGATCCTTGGTCGTCAGCGTCTTGTCACCATAGCTGACTTCGCTGCCCAGCGATCTGCGGCTCGCCAGTGCGACAACCTCATCGGCGGGAAACTGGCGTTCGGCCAGAATGTTCAGCATTTCGCGGCCCACGTTGCCCGTGGCACCGACGACGGCGACCCTGTAGCCCATTCACTCTACTCCTGATAAAAACGGTGTGACTGCGCGCGTCTTAGCGCCTTGGGCGCCCGGTGGAAAGGGGGCCGTCATGCTGGCGCATCACGGCTGAACAGATAGGCCAGCGATCCGGTCAGCGCCGCAAGGCCAAAGAACGCGAAAAGCGCGGCATAGGACGCAACATCGCCGGCACTGGCCGCGACCCTGCCCTGCAGAACGCCCGACCCGAGCTGCATCAACCCCACGCCGCCGATGCCGAAGAGGTTCATCAGCGTCACGCCCCTGCCCGCCAAATGGGCAGGGAAAAAGCCGCGCGCATGGGCGATCATCACCGGGAACGTGGACCCGAAAAGGCCAATCGCGGCGCAGAGCGCGATCCCAAGGCCTACGCTGTACCCCACCATCATCGCCAGCGTCAGACTGGCAGCGGCGCAGGCCATATTGCCGCTGAAAATGACCCATTTATGAGTGCCAAAGATCCTGTCGAGCGGGCCATAAACCAGCGTTCCGCCGATCATGGCAATGCCCATCACCAACGACGCCTGACCCAACTGCGCTGTTCCAAGCCCAAAGACATCGCTTAGATATGGCCCGATCCAAAGACCGCGGATAGCAGCGACGGGCGCGTAACAAACGAACATCATGGGAAAAATTGGCCAGAGCGCGCGCAATTTCAAAAGGTCCATCACCGATCCGCGTCGACCGCCCGGCGCCGCCTCGGGGTCGCGCACGAAAATCAGCAGAACAATGGCCGCCAGCGCGGTGATCGCCGCAAGGCCAATCATCGCCGCACGCCATCCGATTGCCTCGACCGCCCAGGCCATGGGCCATGATGCACCCAGATTGCCCAGCGATCCGATCGCCAGAAGCAGCGCCGCCATGGTGGCGAACTGCGCTGGGCTGCCCTGCCGGGCCAGAATAAAGTAGGCCGACACCAGCACCGGCGCGCAGCCCGCGCCGATCATCAGCATCGCCAGATTGACATGCCCCGCCCCTTGAGCCATCCCAAAGATCAGCGCCCCGCCTGCCCCGCCGATCAGCAACATTATCGAGGATGTGCGGCGCGGCCCAATGCGGTCCAGCGCCCAGCCAATAGGCAACTGCGCCCCGGCAAAGGCCAGAAACCATAGGCCCGACGCAAAGGCCAGATCTTCGGGACCAGTGCCGATATCCTGCGCCAGAACCGTACCCAGCACGGCAAGGAACGCGCGGTAAAACTGGCTGAGAACGTAGGCAAGACAAAGCAGAATCAGCCCGGCGCGCATATCTGAATCCTCGGCTGCGGCAATTCATCTGCGTTGCACAATCGCCGCCCCATGACAAGCAGGGCGGCGAGCACCTGAACCGGTCAGGCGCTGCGCGCGATCAGGACATCTACATGCGCCGCCACACTATTTGCGAGTGCGCGCAGGCTGTATCCGCCTTCCAGACAGGACACTACGCGCCCCTGCGCATGGACATCCGCCAGATCACACAGTTTTTCCGTGACCCATGCAAAATCATCCTCGACCAGATCCAGGCTGGCCAGCGGGTCATCCCGGTGCGCATCGAACCCGGCGGAGATCAGCAGCAGCTCGGGCGAAAAGGCATCCAGCGCGGGCAGGATGTGACGCTCCATCGCGGCACGAAAGGCCGCGCTGCCGTCACCGGCGCGCAGCGGGATGTTGACCACGTTGCCAAACGCGCCCCTTTCGGATGGATCGCCGGTACCGGGGAAGAGTGGCATCTGGTGGACTGAAAAGAATGCAATGCCCTGCGTATCCTGCACCAGATCCTGCGTACCATTGCCGTGATGCACGTCAAAATCGACGATCGCAACGCGGCTGAGGCCATGCTGATCCAGCGCGTGAAAAGCCGCCGCTGCTACGGTGCCAAGATAGCAAAATCCCATCGCCGTACTGCGCTCTGCGTGGTGGCCGGGCGGGCGCGTGGCGACAAAAGCGTTCTGCGCCGTGCCGTCCATGACCATATCCACTGCGCGGATAGCACCGCCAACACTGCGCCGGGCCGCGCGTATGGTTCCGGGCGACAACCATGTGTCGCCGTCAATCGCGGCAAAACCGTCCTGCGGTGCCGCGCGCGTAAGCGCGTCCAGATACGCTTGCGGGTGCACCCGCAGGATCTGTGCATCGCTGGCCAGCGGGGCATCCTCGCGCAGCAGATCGTGCCCCTCCAGCGCACGTAAAATCGCACGAAGGCGACCCGGCCGTTCCGGATGATCGCGCGGCACCTCGTGATTCAGGCAATCGGAGTGGCTGAGAAGGGCGGTGGACATCATTTTGGCCTTTTGTGTGTTTGCAAACCCAATGCAACCGCGAATCGCTACGGCTGTCCAGTGCAGGCTTGCCGTGCTGCGGCAGCCGTGTAATCTGCGCTGTATGGCGATAGATCCATCAATCTCACCGGCGGAACAGGCACAGGACATCGCGCTGAGCCTGTGGGCGCAGGGACAGGGATTTTTGCTTGGATTGATGCGCACCTGGAACATTTATCAGGTGCTGATGATCTTTGGCCTGATCGTGGCCGCACATTTGCTGCGATCGATACTTGGCCCGCGACTGCATGACTGGATGCGCACGCGCGAGGGCTGGCCAAAATGGCGAATGCGCCTGCTGGTCATGGTGCATCGGCGGCTACGCCTGATCTTTTTCATCGCGCTGGGCTGGATCACCTACTGGATCATGCAGGAGGCGACCTGGCCCAGCCGGTCATACCTAATCGGCATCGCGGTCAGTCTGGGGACAACCTGGCTGGTCATCGCCTTTGTAACACGCCTGATCGTCAACGGGTTCGTGCGGGGCGTCGTGCGCTATGCCGGCTGGATTTGGGCAACCTTGATCATTGTGGGCCTGACCGACGAGGCGCAGAGCCTGATGGACAGTCTGGCCGTGCATCTGGGCGAGACGCGGATATCCATCTGGCTGATCGTGCAAGCGGCGGCCATCCTTGGCGCGCTTTTCTTCGCCGCGCGCCTGCTATCGACAACGACATCCAGCCGGATCAGGCAAAACGAACAGATTTCCCCATCAATGCAGGTGCTAGCGGTCAAGCTGCTTCAGGTCACGCTGTACAGCGCGGCGTTTTTTATAGGGCTGCGCATGGTCGGGGTCGACCTGACCGGGCTTGCGTTCCTGTCAGGTGCGATTGGTGTCGGCATCGGCTTTGGCTTGCAAAAGGTGGTATCAAATCTGGTATCGGGCGTCATCATCCTGCTTGATAAATCGATAAAACCGGGCGACGTCATCAGCCTGGGCGAGACGTTTGGCTGGATCAACTCGCTTGGCGCGCGTTATGTCAGCGTGGTTACTCGCGACGGCAAAGAGTACCTGATCCCGAACGAGGATCTGATCACCAGTCAGGTGGTCAACTGGTCCCATTCCAACGAATTCGTGCGGCTCGATATCCATTTCGGCACAGCCTACGGCGATGACCCGCACAAGGTGCGCAAGATCGCGATCGACGCGGCAGTCTCCGTCCCGCGCGTACTGGCCATGAAAGAACCAGTGTGCCACATCGTCGGCTTTGGCGACAGCAGCGTGGACTACATCCTACGCTTCTGGATTCGCGACCCCACGCAGGGCCTGACCAACATTCGCGGCAATGTTTATCTGGCGCTGTGGGATGCATTTCACGAAAATGGCATCTCGATCCCCTTCCCCCAGCGCGAGGTGCGCATGCTGAACGATCCGGACGATATGAAGAGACCCACCCATTTTTGAGGCTCCTGCGCCACACAAAGGCTCGAAAAACTGGTCAGATCCGGCAGTATCCCGCAAATTGAAAACAATTCTCAGGTGTTTCATTGAAAGAGACGCGTCGGCTTGCTAACTTCAGAAAAGGCCCGGCACCGGGGCCGCAGGCAGGTGCACGACCAAGGAGGACAACGAGCTGTCCATTTCCGCAGCAGCGGCTTTTGCCGCCGATACGAAGGTGCCCCATATGGCCCTGAACGACAGCGCATCCAGCCAAGAGCAGCTTGCGCATATTCTGAAATCTTTAGACGATGACAAGGCCGAGGATATTGTGCAGATCGACCTGCGCGGCAAATCCTCCATTGGCGACTACATGGTCGTCTGCTCCGGTCGCTCATCGCGGCAGGTGATTTCGATCGCCGAAAAACTGGCCGACAAGCTCAAGCATGATCTAGGGCGCAGCGCCCGCATTGAGGGCAAGGAAACCGGCGACTGGGTGCTGATCGACACGGGCGACGTCATCGTCCATGTTTTCCGCCCCGAAGTGCGCGATTTCTATCAGCTGGAAAAAATGTGGCAACCGGCAGGCACCCCCGGCAGCGCCGCATCGGCCTGATCTAACGCGTATTGGCGGCAGAGAGGCTGACGTGAATGAAGCTTCACATCTGCGCAGTCGGCCGCATGCGTGCCGGGCCGATGCGCGACATTTTCGATGATTACATCTTGCGCGCCGACCGTACGGGGCGGGCCCTTGGCCTCGGCCCCATCTCACTACATGAGATAGAGGACAAAAAGAACGGCGGCCCAACCGCCGAGGCCGCCCTGCTGGAGCGCGCTCTGCCCCAAGGTGCAGTTCGCATTGCATTGGACGAAAGAGGCAAAACGCTGACTTCTCCCGATTTTGCGCAGAAAATGGCGGATTGGCGCGATGCAGGCCGCGCGGATCTTGCCTTTGTTCTAGGCGGCGCCGATGGGATCGCACCAGGCTTGCGCGATACGGCTGATTTCAGCTTGTCGCTGGGCAAGATGGTCTGGCCTCACATGCTGGCCCGCGTCATGCTGGCCGAGCAGATTTACCGCGCCACAACCATACTGTCCGGCGGTCCCTATCACCGCGGCTAATCATAGGAATGCGCTCCTCTTTCATCTTCCCTGAATTTCTGAACCTCTGCGGCCGCATTGGGCGCAGGCACCAAGAGATTCCCCGCACCGTTAACGCTATCACGGTTTCAACCCCTGCGCATCTTGACTAAAAGCAGCACCAAAGGCCCTGACAGCGGCCAGGAGCACCATATGAGTACCCCCAAACCCGTCATTCTGTGCATTCTCGATGGCTGGGGCCTGTCCGATTCCACGATTGGAAACGCGCCACTGCTGGCAAACACGCCCAATTTCGATGCGCTGATGGCAACCTGCCCGAATGCAACGCTGGTGACGCACGGGCTGGATGTGGGTCTGCCTGAGGGGCAGATGGGCAATTCCGAGGTTGGCCACCTGAATATCGGCGCGGGCCGCATCGTCGAGATGGATCTGCGCCTCATCGACCGCGCCATCAAGGACAACACGTTCGACACCCTGCCCGGCATGCACCGCTTCATTGACGCGATGCTCGGCTCGGGCGGTACCGCACATCTGATGGGCGTTCTGTCCGATGGCGGCGTTCACTCGCACATCCAGCACATGATCGCCACCGCCCGGGCGCTGACGGCCAAGGGCGTGCCGGTCGCGATCCACGCATTCACCGACGGGCGCGATGTCGCGCAGATCTCGGCCAAATCCTATCTGGCAGCCCTGCAGGCCGCCCTGCCGCAGGGTGCGTATATCGCCACGATATCGGGCCGGTATTATGCGATGGACCGCGACAACAGGTGGGACCGGGTCGAGCTGTGCTATCAGGCGATCGCGCAGGCACGCGGCTACAAGGCGCAATCGGCAAGCGAGGCCATTGACAACGCCTATTGCAAGGGCCGCACGGATGAATTTATCAAACCGCGCGTTCTGGGCGACTATGCTGGCATGCGGGATGGCGACGGCCTGCTGAGCCTGAATTTCCGTGCCGACCGCGCGCGCGAGATCTTGGCCGCCTTTGCGGATCCTGATTTCACAGCTTTTGACACCGGCACAAGGCCCCGCTTTGCCATCGTGTCGGGCTTCACCGAGTATTCAGAACGGCACAAGACATACATGGACTGCATCTTTCCGGACGAAATGCCGGAAAACACGCTCAGCTCCTGGGTTGCCCAAAAGGGCCTGCGCCAGTTCCATATCGCCGAGACGGAAAAATATCCGCATGTCACCTTTTTCCTCAACGGCGGTCGCGAGTGTGCGGAGCCGGGCGAGGACCGCTATATGGCCCAGTCGCCCGACGTTGCCACCTACGACCTGCAGCCCGAAATGTCGGCGCCCGAAGTGACAGACCACCTGATCGCCGCGATCGATGCGCGCTATGACCTCATCATTGTGAATTATGCCAATCCCGATATGGTCGGCCATACCGGTGATCTGGATGCCGCCATCGCGGCTTGCGAGGCGGTCGATGCCGGGCTGGGCCGCGTTCTGACCGCGCTCGAGGCACAGGGCGGTGCGATGATCGTGACCGCCGATCATGGCAATTGCGAGGTAATGATCGATCCCGTTTCCGGCGCGCCTCATACTGCGCACACCACCAATCTGGTCCCCGTCATCATGGTCGGCGGCCCGCAAGGCGCGGCGCTGGCGCCCGGCAGGCTAAGCGACCTGGCGCCCACTCTGCTGGAGCTGATGGATCTGGAACCGCCGGGCGAAATGACCGGCCAGTCTCTGATAATCGCCGCCCGGACGGCAAAAACCGCATGAGACGCGCCGCCGCGCCGCTAATCTGCGCCGCACTGATGGTCTTGAATCCGTTCGCCGTGCGCGCGCAAAGCGCCGATCCCGGCGCCGCCGCACGGATCGCAGCCGAAATGCTGAGCGACGCAACCCGCGCGCTGGACGAATCGGATGGCGCGGCCAGCCGCGTCAAGGCGCTGACGCAGACCGTGCGCGCGTTCGAGGCCGGTCTTCGCGCCATGCGGGTTGGCTTGCGCAGTGCTGCAATTCAGGAACAGTCCGTTGCCCGCGATCTGGCATCCCGCGACACGGAAATCGCACAGTTTCTGGGCGTGCTCAGCTCCATCGGTGCGACACCCGCGCCTATAACCTTGATGCATCCCGCTGGCCCCGTCGGCACCGCCCGTTCTGGCATGATTCTGGCCGATGTGACGCCGGCGTTGAACGCGCGGGCCGCCCAACTCCGCCTGCGGCTGGAGGAACTGGCCGCCCTGCGCGCCCTCCAGCAAAGCGCGGCCGATACGCTGGCCGAAGGACTGACCAGCGCGCAGACCGCCCGCGCCGCACTGAGCCAGGCTATCGCTGACCGCACCGATCTGCCCCGCCGGTTCACCGAAGATCCGGTCAAGACCGCACTGCTGATCGCGTCTGCTGAATCGCTGGACGGCTTTGCCAGCGGCCTCAGCCAGATAGCAGCGGACGAAACACCCGGCAGCCTGCCGGGCATCGAGGATCGCAAAGGCCAGCTGCCGCTGCCGGTGCAGGGCCGCATATTGCGCCGCGCGGGCGAGTCTGACGCGGCCGGTATCACCCGTCCCGGCATCGTCATGGCGGCCCCGCCCCGCGCCGTGGTCACCACGCCCGCTGCCGCGACGCTTCGCTATCACGGACCCCTGCTGGATTACGGCAATGTCGCCATTCTGGAGCCGCAATCGGGGATTTTGCTGGTTTTCGCCGGTATGGACCTGGTCTATGGTCAGATAGGACAGGTTTTGCCGGGGGGCAGCCCGGTGGGCCTGATGGGCGGCGTCGGCGATCCCGGCCCGCAGCGGGATGACGAAATCGTGCCCGCCGAGTTGCTAGAGGCCGCTACCGAATGGACGCAAACGCTGTATATAGAAGTCAGACAAGACAACACCGCCGTGGACCCCGCGCTGTGGTTCAAGACAGACAAGGATGAGTAATCTATGAAGAAATTCCTGATGGCGGCCACTGCCGGCACGCTGGCAGGCGTGATCGTCACCACTCAGATCGCCGCCCCCCTCATGGCTCAGGAGAGCAAGCGCAACACCAACGTCTATGAACAGCTGGACCTTTTCGGCGACATTTTTGAGCGTATCCGCGCCCAATATGTCGAAGAAGTCGACGAGGGCGATCTGATCGAGGCCGCGATCAACGGCATGCTCACCTCGCTTGATCCCCATTCCAGCTACCTGCCGCCCGACGATGCCGAAGACATGCAGGTTCAGACGCGCGGCGAATTCGGCGGGCTGGGCATTGAGGTCACGCAAGAAGAAGGCTTCGTCAAGGTCGTCTCGCCCATCGACGGCACGCCGGCCGCCGAGGCGGGTGTGGAATCGGGCGATTACATCACCCATGTCGACGGCGAAAGCGTTCTGGGCCTGACCCTCGATGCGGCGGTTGACATGATGCGCGGCCCGGTCGGCAGCGAGATTGTCATCACCCTCGTGCGCGAAGGCGAGAGCGAGCCGTTCGATATGTCGATCATCCGCGACACCATCAAACTGGTCGCAGTCCGCGCCCGGACCGAACAAAAGGCCGTGGTTCTGCGGGTATCGAAGTTCAACGATCAGACCTATGAAAACCTCAAGGAAAGCCTTGCTGAAGAGGTCGAAAAGGCCGGCGGTATCGACAAGATCAACGGCTTTGTCATCGATCTGCGCAACAATCCCGGAGGCCTGCTGAATCAGGCGATCATGGTGTCGGATGCATTCCTTGAAAAAGGCGAAATCGTCAGCACCCGTGGCCGCAATCTGCAGGATGGCGAGCGGATAAACGCGACCCCTGGCGATCTGGCCGAAGGAAAGCCGATTGTCGTGCTGATCAATGGCGGCTCGGCGTCTGCATCCGAAATCGTGGCTGGCGCGCTGCAGGACCACCACCGCGCGGTGGTTGTCGGCACCAAAAGCTTTGGCAAGGGATCAGTCCAGACGGTCATGCCGCTGCGCGGCGATGGCGCGATGCGCCTGACCACGGCGCGGTATTACACGCCGTCAGGCCGCTCGATCCAGGCATTGGGCGTATCGCCCGACATCCTCGTTGCTCAGCCACGCCGCAAGCCGACTGAGACCGAGGAAGAGAATGGCGCACCGCCGTTGCTGCGCTCCGAGGCGGATCTGCGCGGCAGTCTGAACAACGACAGCCTGACCGAGGATGAGATCCAGCACATCAAAGAGACCCGCGAGCGCGCCGAAGAAAGCGCGAAACTGCGTGAGGAGGATTACCAACTGGCCTATGCCATCGATATCCTAAAAGGTCTTACCACGCTGAGCGGCACCGACGACTGACGCAAATTGCGGGCTGCGCCTGTCGCGGCCCGCTTGATGGAGCGTGTGAAACATATGACGCCGGATCAAATTGCACACCTGCCCTACCGTCCCTGCGTTGGTGTGATGCTGGTCAATGCCGATGGTCATGTCTTTGTTGGTCAGCGCATCGACACCAAAGAGCCTGCCTGGCAAATGCCCCAAGGCGGAATCGACGCGGGCGAGGATGCACGCGCGGCCGCCGTGCGCGAACTGGTCGAAGAAACCGGCGTGCCCCCTGGACTTGTCCGGATCGAAGCCGAAACGGCAGACTGGGTGCGCTATGACCTGCCGCAGGATCTGGTGCCTCGCATCTGGAAAGGTCGCTATCGCGGTCAGGAGCAGAAATGGTTTCTGGTCCGGTTCCACGGCGATGACAGCCAAATCGACATCGCCACCGCGCACCCGGAATTTTCTCACTGGCGCTGGATTCCGCCAGCCGATCTGGCAGCTCACATCGTTCCCTTTAAACGCGCCGTCTATACGGCCGTTCTGGAAGAATTCGCACCGCATTTGTAACGAGGCGGCCCGCAAATACCGCCCTCACCAGTCTGCCTTGCGCCAGCCTCACCACGGCAGTGGCAATTCCGGACGTGCATCCACCAACGATAGGGGCCAGAATTTCGGCCTTCTTTCAGACGGATACCAGAGACCGCATCATCATGCCCCGCCCCTGCGCGCCCATAATTAAGCCGGTGGAGCCCAAACCTCCAAATCCAAAATAAACATATCTGCAATAATATCCTCATGGGGACTCGGTATGAGAACAAAAAGTGAATATAAGGTGACTCGTCATGCGAGCCACACCACCCTTTGCCGAACTATCGGCCCTGTCAAACTTCACCTTCCTAAGGGGGGCGTCGCACCCTGAGGAATACATGCAGCGTGCCGCGCTTCTGGGGCTGCCAGCCATCGCCATCGCCGATGAAAACACCGTCGCCGGGATCGTGCGCGCCTATTCGGAAGCCCGCGAAATCACCCGCCAAGTGGCCGAGCGGCACGCGCTGGAGGCGCGCGACGGCCTGATCGGGCCACCTGCACCAAACCCGCAAGCCCCCGATTGGGCGAACGTGCCGCGCCTGATCCCTGCCGCGCGGCTGGTGCTGGCAGAGGGCATCACACTGACCGCCCTGCCACAAAATCGTACAGGCTGGGCCAGCCTGTGCCGCCTGCTGACCACCGGGCGCCGCAGGGCCAGCAAGGGGCAATGCGATCTGCGTCTGGAGGATCTGCTGGAGCACGCCGAAGGGCTGACGCTGCTTTTGCATGCCCCGGAATGCGCCTCGGACACATGGCTGGACCAAACACGCAGGCTGAGCCAGCATCTGGCCGAGCAGATATTTTTGCTGATGGCCCCTGCTTATGATGGGCAAGATACGGCCCGTTTTCGCAGACAGACGCAGTTGGCGCAAAACCTTGGTCTGAAACCTGTCGCAAGCGCCCTGCCGCGCATGCATCACGGACGCCGCCGCCGTCTGGCCGATGTGTTGACGGCCGTGCGCACCGGCATCAAGGTTGACGATCTGGGCCGCGCCGCACTGGCCAACAGCGAATGTCGTCTGCGCAGCGGCCCCGAAATGCGCCGCCTTTTCAAGGGCTTTGAGGATGCGGTGGATCGCGCCGCCGCGCTGGCGCAGTCCCACACCTTCTGCCTTGGCAGCCTGCGCTATGAATATCCCAGCGAAATCGCCCAAGGCGAGACGCCCACAACCCGCCTACGCCGCCTTGCCGAAGAGGGGCTGAAATGGCGCTATCCCCAAGGCGCACCAACCCGCGCGCGCAGCTTGCTGGAACATGAACTCACCCTGATCGCCAAGCTGAACTACGAACCCTATTTTCTGACCGTGCGCGACATCGTCGCCTTCGCACGCAAGCGCGGCATCCTGTGCCAAGGGCGCGGATCGGCAGCCAATTCGGTGGTGTGCTACTGCCTTGGCGTCACGTCGGTCAGCCCCGAAATCGGCACGATGGTGTTTGAGCGGTTCGTGTCAGAGGCCCGCGACGAGCCGCCAGATATCGACGTCGATTTTGAACATGAGCGCCGCGAGGAGGTGATTCAGCATATCTATGAACGCTACGGCCGCCACCGTGCCGGCCTGTGCGCAACCGTGATCCACTACCGCGGCAAACGGGCAATCCGCGAGGTGGGCCGCGCCATGGGGCTGAGCCAGGACACGATCGGCGCGCTATCCTCGCAACTATGGGGCTTCTTCTCGACCGGCGCGGTGGAGCGGGAACGGATGCAGGAAATCGGCCTTGATCCCGATGATCCGCGCCTGAAGCAGACCCTTGCGCTGGTGCGGGAAATCGAAGGGTTTCCCCGCCACCTGAGCCAGCATGTCGGCGGTTTTGTCATCACCGAGGGGCGGCTGGATGAACTGGTCCCGGTCGAAAACGCCTCGATGGAAGGGCGCACCGTCATTTCATGGGACAAGGATGATATCGAGGCGCTTGGCATTCTCAAGGTCGACGTGCTGGCGCTGGGAATGCTGACCTGTATCCGCAAGGCGTTCGATCTGCTGGCCCAGCATCACGGGCACCGCTACACCCTTGCGACGCTGCCGCCCGAAGACAGCCGCGTTTATGATATGCTGTCGCGCGCCGACAGTATCGGTGTCTTTCAGGTGGAAAGCCGCGCGCAGATGAATTTCCTGCCGCGCATGCGCCCCCGGTGTTTTTATGATCTGGTGATCGAGGTTGCCATCATCCGCCCCGGCCCCATTCAGGGCGACATGGTGCATCCCTATATCCGGCGCAGAAACGGCGAGGAAAAAGTCACGTTCCCCTCTGATGCCTTGGGTGCGGTACTGAGCAAGACGCTGGGCGTGCCGCTGTTTCAGGAACAGGCGATGCAAATCGCCATCGTCGGCGCGGGCTTCAGCCCCGATCAGGCCGACCGGCTGCGCCGCGCGCTGGCCACGTTCAAGAAACGTGGCAATATCAGTGAATTCCGAACGCTGTTTTTGCGCGGCATGAAGGCGAACGGGTATGATAACGATTTCGCCGAACGTTGCTTTGCCCAGATCGAGGGGTTCGGCAGCTACGGCTTTCCCGAAAGCCACGCAGCCAGCTTTGCTCTGCTGGTCTATGCGAGCGCGTGGATCAAATGCCACCATCCGACGATTTTTGCCTGTGCGCTGCTGAACGCGCAGCCAATGGGGTTCTACGCCCCAGCCCAGATCGTACGAGATGCGCGCGAACATGGCGTGACAGTACGGCCTGTCTGCATCAATGCCAGTGTCTGGGACAACAGCATTGAGCCGGACGATGAGGGCGGGCTCGCATTGCGGCTGGGATTCCGACAGATCAAGGGAATCGATGAGGACAGCGCCAGTTGGCTGACCGCAGCGCGCGCCAACGGGTACGGCGCGCCTGGCGATGTCTGGCGCCGCGCCGGGCTGCTGCCTGAGATCATCACAAAACTAGCCGAGGCCGATAGCTTTGCCAGTCTTGGCCTGACCAGGCGCGATGCTCTGTGGCAGGCCAAGGCGCTGACGGCAACGCAGCCACTGCCGCTATTTGCAGGAGACATCGACGGCGAGGCCTTGAACGAGCCTGCAGTGAATCTGCCGACCATGACACCGGGCGAAGAGGTGATCGAAGATTACGTCGCCACACGCCTCAGCCTCAAAGCACATCCTGTCAGCCTGCTGCGAACGCATCTGACAGCGGGTGCAAATCTTCTCCCTGTGCCGCAAATTGAGGGAGCAGGTGCCTCCGGCGGGGATATTTAAGGCAAAAAGAAAGAGTGTCTTCGTAGTTTTTTCTTGGACTTAAATACCTTGATTCTACACTAACCGCCCAGCGCCGCCAGTAGTTCATGGGACGCATACCCATCCGCGCTCAGCCCGGCGGATTGCTGAAACGCGCGGATCGCGTTGATCGTGTTGGGACCTATGATGCCATCGATCTTTTCTACAGCAAACCCCTTGCCGCGCAGGTGGCGCTGTATCTCGCGCCTCTGGGCTGCGCTGATCGCGTGATAATGGCGCGGCCAAGCAGTTTGAATGACGGGACCGCCACCGATCCGGTCCGACAAGTGACCAACCCCGATGACATAGGCATCGGCCTTGTTATAGCGCTCGATCACGCTGAAATTGTCAAAGATCATGAAGGCCGGGCCGCTTGATCCCGCCGGCAGCAGGATAGATGACTTGCCATGGTTCGGCACCGGCTGGCCTGCCGTGTCGCGGATACCTTCGGCGGCCCATACGGCAGGAGTTTGGATCAGTTCTCGCCGGGCGCGCGACAGATCGAAACCGGTTGGAAGGCGAACTTCGACGCCCCAGGGCTGCCCCTTTTTCCAACCGAAATGCGCCAGATATGCAGCCGTCGATGCCAGTGCATCTATTGGATCTTCCGACCATATATCCCGCCTCCCATCGCCTGTAAAATCAACAGCGTAGGACAGGTAGGACGTGGGCATGAACTGCGTGTGCCCCATCGCACCCGCCCAACTGCCGGTCATCGCACGGGGCGCGACGTCGCCTGCCTGCACGATTTTCAGCGCCGCGATCAACTGCTCTTCAAAGAAGGCACCGCGCCGCCCATCATAAGCCAATGTCGCCAGAGACTCGATCAGCGGGCTCTTGCCACGTGCGGCGCCATATGCGCTCTCCAGCCCCCAGATGGCTGTGACGACCTCCTTCTCGACGCCGAAACGTGCCTCAATCCGGTCCAGCGCGGCGCCGTGGCGGGCCAGCGCCGTCTTGCCGTTGCTGACGCGCAAAGGCGACACGGCTGTGTCCAGATACTCCCAGATCTGCTTGGAAAATTCCGATTGGTTACGGTCCAGTGCGATCACGCGCGGATCGTACTGGACACCTGCAAAGGACGCATCGAAAATCTGCTCCGCAATCCCTGCCGCCGCCGCGCGAGCGCGGAACCCGGCGATCCAGCTGTTCAAGCCTGGCCCCTTGGCCGCGACGTGCAGCGGTGTTTCGGCATCCAGATCCGCCGGGCGCAATACCGGACGCAAGGCCACGTTCGGCGCGGCGGTCGCCATCGACGCCAGGCGCAATCCGTCGGGGCGTCCTTCGGGGCGGGGCGAGGTGCTGACTTCGGCGCCTGTCGCGCCATTGGCCACAAGTACGGTCAGTGCTGCGCTCAGCCATTTGGAAATCTTCATTGCCTGCCCTCTGCTTCGCTTTTTTGTTTCACAATAAGCAACGATCAGGCAACTCGAAAGAGTTTTGCGATGCGCTTCTGCGGGGAACCGCCGATGGTCGACGGAAACGTTCAGGCGATGAAACGCTGCGCCGCATCCCCGGCCAAATAGCTGATCCGCCCTGCAGCCATGGTGGCCACAACACGGCGGCTGACGCTGTCCAGAACGGTCAGGTCAGCCCGCTGGCCCGGCGCCAGATCGCCGCGGTCATCAAGGCCCAGAACCTTCGCCGGTCCCTTGGATACAAGATGCCACGCCGCTGCCAGATCGCAAATTCCCGCATCCGCCAGCAGCCAGGCAGCGCGTCGCAGCGACGGGTAATGATAATCGGACGCAAGAGCGTGAACACAGCCCATCGCGGCCATATCCACAGCACTGGCGTTGCCGTTATGCGAGCCGCCGCGCACGATGTTGGGCGCCCCCATAACGACTGCATCTCCGCCAGCATAAGCGGCCTCTGCGGCCTCCATTGTTTCCGGAAACTCAGCAATGGTGACGCCCATAGTCCGCCATTCTGCACGCGTCTCGGCGCTGCGGTCATCGTGGCTTCCCATGCATACGCCCGCCGCCGCCAGATCCGCCGTCAGCCGCGCCAGCGCCTGCGGCACGCGGTCCATGCCCTGATGCAGCTCCTGCATCGCCTCCAGATGGCGCTCGGGGTTGCGACCGATGCGCAGGGCCTGCCCGGTCAGGCGCGGTGGTCGCTTGCCCGCCGCCAATGCCGCGTGGGGCAGATGATCGTTGAAAACGACATGGCCGATTTCGTACTGCGCGACAAAAGCAGCGACGGCGTCGTAATCATCCACCATCGATACCTCGAACCGCAGCTGCGCACGCAGATCTGTCACCACGCTGCCGCGTATCTGGGCCAGCCCCTCCATGACGGAGGTGGCAAAATCGGGGCCGCGCATGCCGCCTTCCCAGCTGTAGAACTGCGCCAGCGCGGCGGTGGTGATGCCATTGGCCGCCAGTTCGGCCTCTGCTGCTACCAGGCCCGCGCTGATATCCTTCATCGCGCCGCGTCTGGGGGCCAGATGCCGCTCAAACCCATCACCGTGAGCATCGACAATCCCCGGCAGCACGGTAAATCCGGTCAGGTCCACCACCCGCCCGCCTGCCGTGGCTATCCGACCCTCCGCAATAGCCAGCGGCGCCCGCGACAGCCCGCCAGGGTGCAGCACGTCGGCGCCGCGCAGCTCCAGCGCCAGCGTCATTCGCTGCCCCAGCCGAACAGATCTCCAATATTCATATCATGATCGAATGCGCCCGTTGTCAAGAACTGCTCAACCTGCGCGATAACCATCAGATTATTCATCATAAAAGTATGCGTGACTGGCAACGCAATATGATCGGCCATTCCGTCCACTTTCGTTGAGGCGACCGACACTTTGCCATCATCCGGTCCTTCCAGCAGCAGCGAGAAATAGGGGTTCAGCGACCGTGTGCCGGCGATCACTCCCAGCTCGAAATCTACCGGCGGCAGGCTTTCTGTGAACGTGTCAGGCCCGGTGTCCAGCTGCATGCCCGCCGGACCATTCACCCATTCGAACAGCTCCAGACCGCCCAGCTCGTCCACCACCTGACTGCCGTGATTGGGCGGTCCCATCATCACGACCCGGCCCATATTCTCGGGTCGGTGGGCGGGCAGCCACGCACGCAGCAGAATGCCCCCCATCGAATGGGTGACAAAATGCACCTTCTTGTCGCCGCACGCCGTCACCGCGCCGGGCAGAACATCATCTGCCAGTGCAGCAATCCGCGCCTTGGTAGAGGGGTAGGATGGAATCACCACCTGCATGCCTGCCGCCTGCAGCACTTCTCCCATGACCAAAAAGGACGCATCGCTGCGCGCCAGCCCATGCAGCAAAACCGCGCAATCCGCCAACGCGGGAACCGGCAGCGCAAGCGCGATCATGAGAGGCCATGTTTTCATCCCTCTGCAGATATGCGCAAACTGATCCCACGAAAAGGCCCGACATCCTCAGCCATAGGTAAAACTCTGCCCATGTCTATCCGCATCGCCGCCCGCGCGGTCCTGATCCACGACGCCCGCCTGCTCTTGGTTAACGCCTGGCCCGGACCAGCCAGCACCCTTTGGTGCGCCCCTGGCGGCGCCACCGAAATGCACGAGAGCCTCGCAGACGGCCTTGTCCGCGAGGTGTATGAGGAAACCGGCCTGAACATTTCAGTTGGCATGCCCTGCCTGATCAACGAATTCCATGCAAGCCAGCGCGACTTTCATCAGGTCGAGGTTTTCTTTCGCTGCTCGCTGGTCAGTGGCGCGCTGGATGCCGACTGGCGCGATCCCGAGGGCATTGTCACCCGACGCCGCTGGTTTTCGGCACAGGAGCTGCCGGGTATCCAAATGAAACCGGACACCCTGAGGAAAATCGCCTTTTCAGATGGCATCGGCTATGATCCACTCGAAGAAATCGTGGAGTAATACGCAATGAACAAGGCCTTCACAAAGGAAGACGACGGCAGCACCACGCCGCAGCGACTGGACGATTTGCCAATCTCGGCGCATCCCAACCACATCACACCGCAGGGGCTGGCGCAGCTTCACGCCCGCGAGGCTGCGTTGAGCGCCGAAATCGACCGGCTTCGCGCCGCGCCTGACGATCCCGAGACGCTATATCCTCTCGCGGTGGCCGAGCGTGATCTGCGCTATGTGACCGCGCGGCTTGGCTCTGCCATTCTGGTCGAACCCCCCGTCGGTGATTATCCCAGCGTGCAGTTCGGCGCCGCTGTCGATGTGCTGGACGAAGACGGCAAGGCGGCCACTTACACGATTGTCGGCGAGGACGAGGCCGATCCAAGGCATGGCCTGATCGCGGCGCCTTCCCCCCTTGCCCGCGCACTTCTTGAGGCGCAGTTGGGCGATGTCGTCGAATGGCCGCGCCCCAGCGGCACGATTGAATTGGAAGTGACCGCGATCCGAAAACGGGTTTGAGACGTCACGTTTTACCGAACGCAGTGGGAAAGATCAGATCGCCAGCGCTCTGATCCCACTCAGGCCCCGCCAGCGAAACACCCGCGCCCGGCCCGGCACGAAATCCGGCTCGCGCGAAAAACGGCTCGCACGTTCGCACGATGACATGTTTGCCGCTGATCCGCGCCCATTCGGCCAATAGGCCGATCATACGCCGACCATGCCCAGAACGCTGCCAGTCCGGGTCAATCGCCAGCGGCCCAAGGCACAGCACGCCGCTGGGCGCGCGCATCTGCGACAGTGCATAATAGCCGACAATCGCGCCCTTGTACGGCAACACGACCTCGCCCGCGATAGCACCCGACCGGCGCAAGGCATGCACGATCTGCGCCTTGACATCGCTGCCATAGACCCGGGCCAGCAGTTCATCCACCGCGCCCTCTTCGCCGCGATGCATATCGCGGCTGAACTCAGGAAATTTGAGGATCATCGCGCCTCCAATCACACTGCCCGCGCAAGGCCGGCCAGCGGATTGCCGGGGCGATGTGTTAGCGCCTCACGACAGTGCAACCAGATCCTCGTGATGCGGAACATCGCAAACGTCGCGGCGCCGCAGTATCGGGCGCGCCGTGGGTCCGAGGGCCGCCAGTGCCGCGCCTTCATCGCCTTCGGACAGGCCGGGCAGGAGCCGCTCGAGACCTGCCAGGGCCCGCGAGCCCAGCGCGCGCACGGCTTGCGGGCCAGGATAGAAACTCTCGGTGTGCATTCCCTCGGCGATCAGCACCTCGTGCTGCGCGCAAAGGACATGAAAATACTCGACCTGCGTGACGCCTCGCGCCACACGTGCGCCAGCACCCGGAATTTCAGCCAAGTGACGTGCCCTGACAAAATTGTCACCCACAGCAACGCAATGCTGCGGCGACACAAGTATGTCGCGGGTCAACCCATGGTGCCCCTGCCGAAGCCGAATGGGACGCATACCCTGCGCGTCGAGCGCATCGACTGTGGCGATCCGCGTGCTGCCGATCCACTCGACCGGGCGCGAGCCGTTGTCGACCGTGCTCACAAGGTCGCCGGGACGAAGCGCGTCGATCGCCACGTAACCACCCGGCGTCAGAAGGCGCGTGCCGCGGGTAAAGCAAACGGCAAAGTTACCGGCTTGCCGATTGGCGTTCAGCCCGCCCGATATAAAAGGGTCCCGGGTCAGGGTGTCCAGACTGATGGACTGGATCGGTTTTGCGTCGAGTGCGCGCTGGTCACTGTTGGCTGTGATTTCCGGCGCCAGATACACGCGTCCGTCAGTATCCTGAAACACGACGGCGGAAATCTGCGCAGTCGTGCCGTCGGTGTAGGTTATCGTCGAGTTGTAGACGACAGACGCATCGAACTTCTGATTCGGCCCGCCATTGATGCGGAACGTCTCGCCACCTCCAACGGCATTGTTGTTTGTATCATATGCGATTGGGTTTCCGCGGCCAAAGCCTGTAGATCCCGGCGAAAACTCCACAATGTTCTCATACAGAGGGTTGGCGGCGTTTCCGGCTGTTGCGCCTTCCAGCAATGGGGCGTTTTCGACCCAGTTGTTCCCCTCAATCGGATCAAGCCGAAAGTTTTCGGCAGCCCCCAGAAAGATCACGTTGAACGTCGTTGGCATCTGCGGAATCCTGAGTTTGGTCAAACATCGAGTTCACCCTAACATTGCGTTCAGAAAATGGCAAAGCTGACTTGACCAGGCGGATCTGGCTCGCGGGTGGACGAGCGACGCGGCACGGGTCTGCCGAATGCCAAGCCCGCTCCAAGGTCAAGTCTTTCCGTATGCCCCGCCGTCAGCTGGAAAAAAAGGGGCCACCAAATAGGCGGCCCCGGTATTCCGTGCGTTGGGTGGTCCGGTTTCCAGGCATTTGTCTTTTTCCGAACGCCTGCCAACCGGACCTGAACGATCATTTTCGCAAAGCGAAATTGATCTTACATCATGCCGCCCATGCCGCCCATGTCGGGCATGCCGCCGCCGGCACCGCCGCCGTCTTTCGACGGCTTGTCGGCAACCATGGCTTCGGTCGTGATCAGCAGGCCTGCGATCGACGCTGCGTCCTGAAGTGCGTGACGCACAACTTTGGCAGGGTCGATGACGCCGAACTTGAACATGTCGCCATATTCTTCGGTCTGCGCATTGAAGCCGAACTTGGGATCGTCCGATTCGCGGATCTTGCCCGCGACGACCGATCCGTCAACGCCGGCGTTCTCGGCGATCTGGCGCAGCGGTGCCTCAAGCGCCTTGCGCACGATCGAGATACCAACCGTCTGGTCGTTGTTGTCGCCGGTCAGATCGTTCAGAATCTTGCCAGCCTGGATCAGGGCCACACCGCCGCCAACGACGATACCTTCCTGAACAGCAGCGCGAGTCGCGTTCAGCGCGTCATCAACGCGGTCCTTACGCTCTTTCACTTCGACTTCGGTCATGCCACCGACGCGGATGACAGCAACACCGCCGGCCAGCTTGGCCACGCGCTCTTGCAGCTTCTCCTTGTCGTAGTCGCTGGTGGTCTCTTCGATCTGGTTGCGGATTTGGGCAACGCGCGCCTCGATCTCGGCCTTCTCGCCAGCGCCATCAATGATGGTGGTTGTGTCCTTGGTGATTTCGACCTTCTTGGCCGACCCCAGCATGTCCATCGTGACCGATTCCAGCTTCATGCCCAGATCTTCGGAGATGACCTGACCGCCGGTGAGGATCGCGATATCCTGCAGCATCGCCTTGCGACGATCGCCGAAGCCGGGTGCCTTGACGGCCGCGATCTTCAGACCGCCGCGCAGCTTGTTGACGACCAGCGTGGCCAGCGCCTCGCCTTCGACGTCTTCTGCGATGATCAGCAGCGGCTTCTGGCTCTGGATGACCTGCTCCAGCAGCGGAACCATCGGCTGAAGGCTCGACAGCTTTTTCTCGTGCAGCAGGATGATGCAGTCCTCAAGGTCTGCAACCATCTTGTCGGAGTTGGTCACGAAATAGGGGCTGAGGTAACCACGGTCGAACTGCATGCCCTCAACCACATCGGTCTCGGTCTCAAGGCCCTTGTTTTCTTCGACGGTGATGACACCCTCGTTGCCGACCTTTTGCATCGCGTCCGCGATCTGCTGGCCGATTTCCTTTTCGCCGTTGGCCGAGATGGTGCCAACTTGCGCAACCTCGGCGCTGTCGGACACATCACGTGCTGCTTTGCGGATCTCTTCGACAACCTTGGTAGTGGCCATGTCGATGCCGCGCTTGAGGTCCATCGGGTTCATGCCCGCTGCGACCGATTTCATGCCTTCCTTGACGATGGCCTGAGCCAGAACCGTCGCGGTTGTTGTGCCGTCGCCGGCCTCGTCATTGGTGCGGCTGGCCACTTCTTTGACCATCTGCGCGCCCATGTTCTCGAACTTGTCTTCCAGCTCGATCTCTTTGGCGACGGAAACGCCGTCCTTGGTGATGCGCGGTGCGCCGAACGATTTGTCCAGAACAACGTTACGGCCCTTGGGGCCCAGCGTTACCTTGACCGCGTCGGCCAGGATGTTGACGCCTTTGAGCATCTTGTTGCGGGCGTCGGTACTGAACTTGACGTCTTTAGCTGCCATGTCTCAATTTCCTTGTAATTCGTGTTTCAGGTCAATGCGCGCCCGGCTCTACCGGAGCGGCGCAGCATCGCGCGATATCAGGCCAGCTTGCCCAGAATATCGCTCTCCTTCATGATCAGCAGCTCTTCGCCGTCGATCGTGATTTCTGTGCCGGACCATTTGCCGAACAGGATGCGGTCGCCTGCTTCGACGTCCATCTTGATCCGGTCGCCGTCGTCATCGCGCGCGCCTGAACCAACAGCGACGACTTCGCCTTCGCTGGGCTTTTCTTTGGCGCTATCGGGGATGATCAGACCGCCCTTGGTTTTTTCTTCGCCTTCAACGCGGCGAACGAGAACGCGGTCATGCAGCGGTGTAAATGCCATCTCTGAGACTCCTTAGCTCGAGGTTACGATTTTACGGCCCTCCGAGGGCCGTTAGCACTCACTTATGGCGAGTGCTAACGAGCGGTAATTAGGCGGCCGGCGAAGCCATGTCAACTGGTTCAGGAGTCAAAGATCCGGGCAATCTCGGAGGCCGGCCGATCCTTGCCGTTATCCGGCTGTCGGCGCGCTCTGCGGGCCTTCGCCAGCCTAGCGTTGCGGTGCCGTGCCCTGCATGGTGGCCCCTGCCGCGCTGAGCGCATAGATGCCTCGACTGGCGCGCATGAACCAGCCATGGTGATTGTCGGCCATGATCTGCCGCGCCCGAGCAACGCCCGTCTCGCGCGCCACGACAGCGGCCTTGGTGGCGCCCGCGCCCGAAAGATAAGCTACACAGGTCAGCGCGTCCTGCCGATAGGACGTCATCACCTGCCCATTCGTGCCGCCCGGTGTCGGATCGCCGCTGCGCGTGTCAAACTCCCGCTCCAGGCGCGCGCGTTTTGATGGCATCTTGCGCGGCTGGAACGGCCCCGGCGCGGCGTGTTCCTGCACCTCGCCCGTCTCGGGCCGGACCGAAAGCACGCCGAGTCCAAGCCGACGGCAAAGGCCAATGTTGCCCTTGAACGCGCGCCAGCCCGCTTTGCCGCGCCAGCGCGGGACCGCGACATAGACCAGATCGCACATTGCCTGCCGCGCCACCGCCTGTTGCAGCAGCACCAACGAAAACCCCAGTTTCAGTTCCACAATCAGCAGGGCATCTTCCCGCCGCGCCACCACATCGGCCGCGCCCACCTCACCCTTGACGGTATGGCCCTGCGCCTCCAGCCACGCCTTGACGGGCGCATAAAGATCGGTTTCAGCCACTTTTTCCATACGCCGCAAGTTGCCCGCGCCGCCCCCTCGTGACAAGCCCGCATCGCGCGCTTATAAGCTGCGCAAAACCGCAAACCATTCACCATCCAAGGATCTCAGCCCATGACAACGCTCGTTTTCGGCCACACATCGCCCGACACGGACAGCACCGGATCGCCCATCATCTGGGCCTGGTATCTGAACGAAATCAAGGGCATCAAGGCCAAACCCGTACTGTTGGGCGCGCCCAATACCGAAGCCGCATATATGCTGAAACGCTGGAACCTTGAGACGCCCGAGATCATCGGCGATGTCGAGGACGGCCAGCCCGTCGTCATCGTCGACACCAACAATCCCGCCGAACTGCCCGCCAACGTGGGCAAGGCCGATATCCACAGCATCATCGACCATCACCGCCTTGTGGGGGGGCTGGAAACGCTGGGTCCGCTGGAAATCCGGATCGAGCCTGTGGCCTGCACGGCCACTATCATGTGGAAGATGATCGGCAAGCATATGGCGCAGGCGCCGGAGGGGGTCAAAGGCGCGATGCTGTCCTGCATCCTCAGCGATACGCTGGAATTTCGCAGCCCGACGACCACGGACGAGGACAAGGCGATTGCCCATGATCTGGCAAAGGATCTGGGTATCGACATCGGCGATTATGCCGCTCAGATGTTCGCCGCCAAATCCGACGTTTCGGCGTTTTCCGACGCCGAGCTCTTACGCATGGACAGCAAGGAATTCGAGTTGCCCGGCGCCAAATTCCGCGTCTCCGTTCTGGAGACGACAGCGCCGAAAATGATACTGGACCGCAAGGACAGCCTGATGCAATCGATGCATGGCGTCGCCGTCGAGGACGGCGTCGATCAGGTGCTGCTGTTTGTTGTCGATATCCTGAACGAGGAAGCGACGCTGCTGATCCCCAACGACATGGTGAAAACGCTGGCAGAAGAATCCTTTGGCATCGCACCCACCGGCGACACGGTGGTCCTGCCCGGCGTGATGAGCCGCAAAAAGCAGATCATCCCCAGCCTCAAGATCTGACGCGTGGGGCTGGGCATTGGCCACCCGGCGGCGCTTGGTGGCTATCTGATTGTCGTGAACGCGGTGACCTATATCGCCTTCTGGCGTGATAAGAGGCGGTCAGTGTCTCGGGAATGGCGTACACCGGAAAAGCGTCTGCTGACGCTGGCGCTGATCGGCGGCTGGCCCGCCGCCAAGCTGGCGCAGCGAATGCTGCGCCACAAGACGCGCAAGCAACCCTTTGCCTGGCATCTCAATCTGGTTGGCGCGGCATGGGGCTGGGCACTGGCATTTCTCATCACGGCGGCGATCTTTACTCAGCAGTGACGCAGGTCGAAAACGATTTTTCGCCGGAAATCGCCGCCGTCAGCCCTCGACTTCGATTGTAACATGCCCGATCCCGTGACGCTCTTGCAGCCGGCCTCTTATCGCGGCCTTTGCTTGCGCCATATCGCTGCCTGCCTCCAGTTCAATCACCATCGTGACCATGGGCCGCTCCTGTGTGACCGACCACGCGTGAACGTGGCGCACATTGCGCAAACCGGGCACTTCGGCGCGCAGATCGCTGGCCACGTCGCGCCGGTCGAACCCGTCGGGCGCCCCCTCCAGCAGGATGTGGCCGCTCTGCGCCACCACCTTCCAGGCCGAGCGCAGGATGATCAGCACCACCAGCACCGACAGGATCGGGTCGATCGGCGTCCAGCCGGTCCAGATGATCACCAGCGCCGCCACCAGTGCGGCGACAGACCCCAGAAGATCGCCCATCACATGCAATGCCGCCGCGCGCACGTTCAGGTTTTCACCCTCGCCGCCGCGCGTCAGCACCCAGAAGGCAAGGATATTGACCAGCAGACCGCCCAGCGCGACCCACAGCATGACACCGCCCAGAACCTCCTGAGGTGCGTTCAGACGCTGAATCGCCTCCCACAGGATCCAACCTGCGATGATAAACAGCGACATGCCGTTGACGAAAGCCGCCAGCACCGAAAACCGGTCGAACCCATAGGTCCGCTTCCAATCCGCAGGGCGACGGGCCAGCCGGAACGCAAGCCAGGCCAGCATCAGCGATGCGAAATCGGTCAACATATGCCCCGCATCCGCGATCAGGGCGAGCGACCCCGAAATGATGCCGCCGACCACTTCGGCCACCATGAACGTGCCGGTCAACGCGGCGGCGATGGCGATTTTCGTCTCATTTTTCGGGATGTGCGAATGTTCGTGGCCGCCATGGCCATGGCCGGAATGATCATGCATGATGGCTCTCCTTCGCAGGCCATCTAACGCGGGGGTGCGGCGGGCTGCAACCGCACTCGGCTCTGGCCTTGCGCGGCGGCGCCTGCCATATCTGGCACCAAAGCCGAAGGGAGGCCCCATGACCCAGATCATCAAATCGCTTGCCGAGGTGTCCAGCCGCTACGATGCATTGTTCGTCGATCTGTGGGGCTGCCTGCACAATGGCGTCACCGCCTATCCCGAAGCGGTCGCCGCAATGCAGACCTATCGCGCGGGCGGCGGCACCGTGGTGCTGGTCACCAATTCGCCCAAACCGCGCAAAGGCGTGGCGGCGCAACTGCACCAGTTCGGCGTGCCGGATGATACCTATGATGCGATCGCCACCTCGGGCGATTCGGCCCGCGCCGCGATGTTTCGCGGTGTCGTCGGCGACAAGGTCTGGTTCATGGGCGAGCCCGAGCGCGACGCCGGTTTTTTCGAGCCGATGGAAGTGATCGACGATCCGGTGGACATCACCCGCGTACCCCTGGACCAAGCCACCGGCATCGTCTGCTGCGGCCCGTTCGATCCGCTGGCAGATCCGGCTGTGAACCGGCCGGAGTTTCTCTTTGCAAAGCAAAAAGGGTTGAAACTACTCTGCGCGAATCCCGATATCGTGGTGGATCGCGGCGATGTACGCGAATGGTGCGCGGGTGCGCTGGCGCAGCTTTACACTGAAATGGGCGGCGAAAGCCTTTATTTCGGCAAGCCGCATCCGCCAATTTACGATCTGGCCCGCCGCCGTCTGGCCGCCCTTGGCAAGGACGTCGCCGAGGAAAACATCCTGGCCATCGGCGATGGAATCGGCACCGATATCGCGGGCGCGATGGGCGAGAATATCGATTCGCTCTTCATCACCGGCGGGCTGGCCGCATCCGAAACAAACGAGGGTGATCAGCCCGATCCTGCGCGGCTGGAGGCTTTTCTGGCCGAAAAAATGGCCTCTCCAACCTATACAATAGGGCATCTACGCTAGGGCGCTGAACATTGTCGCCTCGATAATCACTGCGTCAAGTCCCGCTTTAGGGCTTGATTTTCTGCGCCTGCGAAGCAATAAAGTTTCCACAGCGGGCGCCCTCGCGTCCTATTATTACCCACAGGACCACTCGGAGGGCCTCATGTTGGACAATATGCCACGCGGCACGATCTGCATTGAAGACATCGAAATGGGCATGACGCGCCATCTGCGCAAAGTCATCACCGACCGCGATATCGAGCTGTTCGCCGAAGTCTCGACCGACCATAATCCGGTGCATATGGACGACGATTATGCTCGCGACACCATTTTCGAGGGGCGCATTGCCCATGGCATGCTGACCGCCGGCCTGATTTCCGCCGTCATCGGCGAGCAGTTGCCCGGCCATGGCACCGTCTACATGGGCCAGTCGCTGAAATTCCTCGCCCCCGTGCGGCCCGGCGACATGGTGCATGCCGAGGTTGAGGTGATTTCCATCGACCACGCCAAGCGCCGCGTCGGGCTGGATTGTCGCTGCATGGTGAATGGCAAGAAGGTGTTGATCGGCGAGGCGATGGTCATGGCGCCCTCGCGCAAGTTTGACTAGGCGTCGAACCTGACACGCGGGCGCGCATCCAGACTTGCGCCCCCGCAAACGCCGCGCTACCCCTGCCGGATGCGTATTTTCCACGATTACAAGGCCGTCCCGGCCTCTGCCAAAGGCGCCAGCGCTGCCATCGGTAATTTCGACGGCGTGCATCTGGGCCACCGCTCGGTGATCGAGTTGGCCCGCGAGGTTGGCGCGCGCACCGGCGCGCCGCTGGGCATCCTGACATTCGAGCCGCATCCGCGCGAATTTTTCGCCCCGGACGCGCCGCCGTTTCGCCTGATGAACCCCGCCGCGCGCGCCAGCCGCCTGGCCAAGCTTGAGGTCGACACCCTGTTCGAATTGCCATTCGATTCGGGCATGGCGGCGCTCAGCCCCCGCGAATTTGCGCAACAGGTAATCACGGACGGGCTGGGCCTTTCACATATCGTCGTCGGCCAGGATTTTCGCTTTGGCAAAGGGCGCGCGGGCAACGCGCAGATGCTGGCCGAGTTCGGTGATGAAATGGGCTTTGCCGTGACCATTGCCGACCTTCTGGCCGCCACGGACGGCCAAGTCAGCTCAACCGCGATTCGCCGCGCCCTGGGCGAGGGTCGCCCGCGCGATGCGGCGGCAATGCTGGGCCATTGGCACCGGATCGAGGGCACGGTGATCGAGGGGTTCCAGCGCGGTCGCTCTCTGGGCTATCCGACTGCAAACATGGCCATAACCGGGCTGCATCCGCCGCATTTCGGCGTTTATGCCGTGTTGGTGGACGTGCTGACTGGCCCCCATGCCGGGTCGTATCACGGTGCTGCATCGCTTGGCACAAGGCCGATGTTTGACGGCGAGGTCGCCAATCTGGAAACCTTCCTATTTGATTTCTCCGGTGATTTGTACGGCGCCGAGATGTCTGTCGCGCTGGTCGATTTCCTGCGTCCCGAAGAGACGTTTGACGGCCTTGAGGCCTTCATCGCGCAAATGGACGCCGACTGCGCCGAGGCGCGCCGCATACTGGACGCATTATGAGCCCCCCCTTACGCCCCAAATTCTGGGAGGACACCCCGCCCAGCCGCATGACCCGCCCCGAATGGGAGGCGCTGTGCGACGGCTGCGGCAAATGCTGCATGAACAAGCTGGAGGATGAGGATACCGGCGAGGTGGTGATGACCCGCGTCGCCTGCCGCCTGTTTGACGACACTACCTGCCGCTGCGCGCAATACCCGATCCGCCACCAGTTCGTGCCGGAATGTATCGTGCTGAAGCCGACGAACATGGACGCGAACCTGTATTGGATGCCCGAAACCTGCGCCTACAAGCTGCTGTGGCAGGGCAAGAAGCTGTACGACTGGCACCCGCTGATTTCCGGCGATCCGCAGACCGTGCATGACGCGGGCGTGTCGATGCAAAGCCGCAGCGTTCCCGAGTTCGAGATCGACGAGGAAGACTGGGAAGACCACATCATAGAGGAACCGACCTGATGTATTTTGCCTCCGACAATTCCGGCCCGATGCATCCTGCCGTGGCGCAGGCGATGATGGCAGCCGATACCGGCTATCAACCCAGCTATGGCACCGATCCCATCATGGACGGCGTGCGCGCACAGATCCGCGAGATATTCGAGGCGCCCCAGGCGGCAGTTTATCTGGTTGCCACCGGCACCGCCGCCAACGCGCTGGCGCTGGGAACGCTGACCCAGCCGTGGCAGACGGTGTTCTGCACACCTCTGGCGCATATCAACGTCGATGAATGCCACGCGCCGGAATTCTACACCGGCGGCGCCAAGCTGAGCCTTGTCGGGGGCGGCGACAAGATGACAGCCGATCAGCTGCGCGCCCGCATCGAGAGCTGGACGCGCGGAGATGTGCATACCTCGCAGCGCGGACCCGTGCAGATCACGCAAGTGACGGAAATGGGGCGTCTTTATACGCTGGACGAGCTACGCGCGCTTACCGGCGTGGCGCGTGAACATGGTCTGCCAACCTTCCTTGACGGGGCGCGGTTTGCCAATGCGCTGGTGGCGCTTGATTGCTCCCCCGCCGACATGACGTGGAAGGCGGGCATAGATGCGCTCAGCCTTGGGGGTACGAAAAACGGCTGCGCAGGGGTCGAAGCGGTAATTTTTTTCGACCCCAAACATGCTTGGGAATTCGAGCTGCGGCGCAAGCGCGGCGCGCATCTGTTTTCCAAGCATCGCTACCTGTCGGCGCAGATGCAGGGTTATCTGGCCGATGGCACATGGCTGCAGGCCGCGCGCGCCGCCAATGCCAACGCCGCACGGCTGGCCGCAGGCCTGCGCGATGTCGCCATGCTGGAGTTTGTGGAAGAACCAGAGGCGAACATGATCTTTGCCACCCTGCCCCGGCACCAGCATCAGCGCCTGCATGCGGCAGGCGCGGTCTATGGCCTCTGGGGCGATCTGGAGGGCGACGCAGACGAACGCGTGATGATGCGCCTCGTCTGCGACTGGGCGATCAGTCATGAAATGATCGATGAATTTCTGGCGCTGGCTAGGGGCTGACGCGCGGCTCAGGTCTCGGCCAGGAAACGCAGCACTTCCGCGCTCACTTGATCCGCATGCGTGGCAACCGACATATGCCCTGCACCGCCAATCACGCCGCGCCGGACACGCGGCAAACGGGCCGCAAGCGCCGCATTGATGGCGGAAATAATCTCGGGCGCGTTGCTACCTTCCAATAGCAGCGTAGGGATATCGACGCCCTCCAGAACGCCGGGTGCCAGCAATCCGCCTACATCCTCATATAGCGCAGGTCCCGCCGCGGCGATCAGCGGCATCTGCTGCGCGATGCGGGCTTGCCGGTCAGCGCTGAAACTGTCCCAGGGCCGCCCGCCGCCCCACTGGCCGATAAAATTTCGCGCCGCCGCAGCCAGATCACCCGCATTTAAGGCCGCCTCAAACGCGCACTGTTCGGACAGATGCGCGGCGCAGGCAGCAGGCTGGCTGCGCAAGCCAGCCGCAAAAAAGACCGGCTCGATCATCACCAGTGAGCGGACGAGGTGCGGCCGCTCCACCGCCAATCGAAGGGCAATGACCGCACCAAAACTGTGGCCAATCACGTCGACAGGGCCTGTTTCTTGCGCAAAGTCAGAGGCGATCCCGGCGCAAACCGCGCTCATCTCGCCGCGGGCGTCCCAATCACCGCTGCGGCCATGGCCGGGCATGTCAAACGCCGTCATCGTCAGCGCACCCGACAGTGACTGCGCCATACCGCCCCAAATGCCCGAATCAGCAAGGCTGCAATGGATCATCAGCCCGGCGCGCGGCCCCTGTCCGTAAGTCGTCCAGAATGTTGGGAAACCACCCCTTTCACCGCGCGGCATGTCAGGAAATAGCCGCCAGATGGTGGTCCAGATCCTCCAGCCGGTCCTGCCCCCAGAACGCCGCACCGTCCTCGGTCAGATAAAACGGAACACCGATCACGCCCCGCTGCACCGCCTCATCATTATTCGCGGCATAGGTTTCTGCCCCTTGCAGCAGGCCACTATCGGCAAGTCCAGGATCAAAGCCCGCATCGCTCAGACAACTGCGTAGAACGGCATCCTCCGCAACGTCCCGATCCTCGGCCCAGCACGCACGCATGAAGCCGCGCACCAGCGCGCCGGTGTCGCCGCCCTTGGCGGCCTGCGCCGCAATAATTGCATAGGATGCAGGCGCCGGATTTGCGGGCCAATGAGCAGGCCGCGCAGTCAGCGGCATATTCTGCCGCGCCGCCAGACGCACAATATCCTGCGACATATATCCCAGCCGCGCTGGATGCACCCCGGCCGGACCGGCAAAATTTGCCATAACAGCCATGAAATCAATCGGCTTGTAGGTGATCCGCGCCCCGCGCGCTTGCGCGATTTCCTCCAACCGACCGCCCGCCAGATAGGCATAGGGCGAAAGTACCGAGAAAAAATAATCTATCTGAGCCATGTTTTACGCGTCCTTCCGGTGCCTGCTGCTTTGCCCGACCCTACGCGCGTGCTAAGCGGTGTCAACGCAGCGAATCTGCCCATGCGGCCACCCCGGGGGAACCACAGCCATGTCATCCACATCCGAGCCGAAGCTTATTTCAGGCAATGCCAACATGCCGCTGGCCACAGCAATTGCGCGGCGCATGTCGATGCACCGGGGCGTCAATGTCGGCCTCGTCGATGCGCGGGTCGAACGGTTCAACGATGGCGAGATTTTCGTCGAAGTGTTCGAGAATGTGCGCGGCGAAGATATGTTCATCATCCAGCCCACCTCGAACCCGGCCAATGACAACCTGATGGAACTGCTGATCATGGCCGACGCGCTGCGCCGGTCCTCGGCCGCGCGCATCACCGCCGTGATTCCCTATTTCGGCTACGCTCGGCAAGATCGACGCAGCAAGGCGCGCACGCCGATTTCGGCCAAGCTGGTGGCGAACATGCTGGTCGAGGCCGGTATCGAGCGGGTGCTGACGATGGATCTGCATGCGGCACAGATCCAAGGGTTTTTCGACATTCCGGTCGATAACCTTTATGCGTCGCCGGTCTTTGCGCTGGACATCATGAAGCAGTTCAAGGGCAGCCTTGACGATGTGATGATCGTATCACCCGATGTGGGCGGCGTGGCGCGCGCGCGTGAATTGGCAAAACGGATCGCCGCCCCTCTGGCCATCGTGGACAAGCGCCGCGAAAAGGCCGGCGAAGTGGCCGAGATGACCATCATCGGCGACGTGACCGGCAAGAAATGCATCATCATCGACGATATGTGCGACACCGCTGGCACGCTGTGCAAGGCGGCAGAGGTGCTGATCGAGAACGGCGCTGCCGAGGTACATGCCTATACCACTCACGGCGTCATGTCCGGTCCAGCGGTCGAGCGGGTGACAAACTCGGTGCTGAAATCCATGGTGATTACCGACACGATCGAGCCGACCGAGGCGGTCAAGGCAACCCCGAACATCCGCATCATCCCGACCGCCCCGGTATTCGCGCAAGCGATCCTGAACATCTGGAACGGGACGTCCGTGTCATCGCTGTTCGACACGCCGACGCTGGAGCCGGTCTACGAAGGCCAGTTCGGAAACTGATCTAGGCGCCCGGAGCAGGATTTGCCCGCCCGCCCCCGGCCACGGCGCCGGGCGGAGTGGCTAGTACAGATCCCAGTCATCCTCGTGATTAATCTCTCCAATCGCCATCCAAGTCACGCGGGCGCGCGCGATGCGCGTGTCAGCCCAAGTGCGGAAAACAACGTCATACCCGATTTCGGTGATGCTATCGGCGCTGACCTCGACCCGCGCATTCGTGCCGTTGTCGATATCCCACATCGATAATGCGCAATGAACAATGGGGGGTTCACGATATCGCTCGGAAAACCGCACAGAGTGACGCCGCATACGCTCCCCTGCGCCGGTCCACATTGTACCGCCGCTTTCATACTCTGAAAACAAGACCACCTCGCCTTGGTCAACCCCGATTAGCCTCGTATCCAGTCTTCTCATACCACTCGATCGTTATCCAAGACCACTACTGAACATAACCCTCATTTTCGACGAAAGGTATGATCCCGACAGAAAAAAGGGCCTGCAAAATGCAGGCCCTGTCCGAATGTTAAGGGTTTCGGCGAAGATCAGTACCCGCTCAGGCCCATGTGATCGCCCATCGCGACCATGTCGGCCAGCAGTTTGGCCGCATCGTCGACCGGGCCGGGTTCATTCTTGAACGTCTCCTGAGCGCGCGCAAGCCGGTCGGTCGCTTCAGCGACCAGCTTCTTGAAGTGTTCTTGCGTCAAATCTGTACGGTGGATCGCCTGCTCGGCCAGAACCGAAACGCCATCTGCGTTGATCTCGGCAAAGCCGCCGGTGACGGCGTATTCATCTTCGCCCTTGTCCGAAATGACCCGGACGATACCGGGGCGCAGCGTGGTGATCAGCGGCGCGTGGTCAGCCATCGCCGTCAGATCGCCCTCGGCGCCGGGAATCTGCACTTCGCGCGCCTGAACCGATGTCAGAAGGCGCTCGGGCGATACCAGATCGAATTGCACTGTGTCAGCCATGGGTGGCCTCCTTCATTGGGCGAAGCGCCGGACCGCGCAGCGGCGGTCCGGCAGATGCATTATGCGGCGTCGGCTGCCATACGCTCGGCCTTGGCCTTCACCTCTTCGATGCCGCCAACCATGTAGAAGGCGCCTTCGGGAAGGTGGTCATACTCGCCAGCGACGACGGCCTTGAAGGACGCGATCGTTTCCTCCAGCGGCACCTGAACCCCGTCCGAGCCGGTGAACACCTTGGCCACGTCGAAGGGCTGCGACAGGAAGCGCTGGATTTTCCGGGCGCGGGCCACGGTCAGCTTGTCCTCTTCGGACAGCTCGTCCATGCCGAGGATCGCGATGATATCCTGAAGCGATTTGTAGCGCTGAAGGATACCCTGCACGTCACGCGCCACCTGATAATGCTCCTCGCCCACAACGGACGGGTCCATCAGGCGCGACGTCGAATCGAGCGGGTCCACGGCGGGATAGATTCCCAGCTCGGAGATCGCGCGCGACAGAACGGTGGTGGCGTCAAGGTGAGCAAACGATGTCGCCGGCGCGGGGTCGGTTAGGTCGTCCGCAGGAACATAGACGGCCTGCACGGACGTGATCGAGCCCTTGTTGGTCGATGTAATCCGCTCCTGCATCTGGCCCATGTCGGTGGCCAGCGTCGGCTGGTAGCCCACGGCGGAGGGGATCCGGCCCAGAAGGGCGGACACTTCGGACCCGGCTTGCGTGAAGCGGAAGATGTTGTCGACGAAGAACAGAACGTCTGTACCCGACTGGTCGCGGAACTGCTCGGCCAAGGTCAGGCCGGTCAGGGCAACACGCATACGTGCGCCCGGAGGCTCGTTCATCTGGCCGTAAACCAGCGCCACTTTGGAGTCGGTCAGGTTGTCGGGGACGATAACGCCCGATTCAATCATCTCGTGATAGAGGTCGTTACCCTCGCGCGTCCGCTCGCCGACACCTGCGAAAACCGAGAAACCCGAGTGCACTTTGGCGATGTTGTTGATCAGTTCCATGATCAGAACCGTCTTGCCCACGCCGGCACCGCCGAAGAGGCCGATCTTGCCGCCCTTGGCGTAGGGCGCCAGCAGGTCAACAACCTTGATGCCTGTCACCAGAACAGTCGATTCGGTCGACTGGTCGGCGAAGGGGGGCGCGTCGGCGTGGATCGAGCGCGTCTCCTCGCGGGACACATCGGCACCCTCGTCCACAGGCTCGCCCACGACGTTCAGGATGCGGCCCAGCGTGGCGTTGCCCACCGGCACCGTGATCGGGCCGTCGGTGTCGGTCACTTCCTGGCCGCGCACGAGCCCCTCGGTTGCGTCCATCGCGATGGTGCGCACGGTGTTCTCGCCAAGGTGCTGTGCGACTTCCAGAACCAGACGCCTGCCGTTGTTATCGGTGGTCAGGGCGTTCAGGATCTGCGGCAGGTGGTCGCCGAACTGAACGTCAACCACGGCGCCGATCACCTGGGTGATTTTGCCTTTTGCATTTGCCATGTATCGTCTCCGTCTCGTTTCTAGAGCGCTTCAGCGCCCGAAATGATTTCAATCAGCTCGTTCGTGATCACAGCCTGACGCGAGCGGTTGTATTCGATGGTCAGCTTGTCGATCATCTCGCCTGCGTTGCGGGTGGCGTTGTCCATTGCAGACATCCGCGCGCCCTGTTCAGACGCCCCGTTTTCCAGCAATGCGGCAAAGATCGCCGTGGCCACGCCGCGCGGCAGCAGGTCGGCCAGAATGGCTGTCTCGTCCGGCTCGTAGTCATAGAGAGTCTCGGCGCCGGTGTCTTCGCCGCTGGGCGCGTCGAACTTGGCCGGGATGATCTGTTGCGCGGTCGGGATCTGCGTGACCACGTTCTCGAATTCGGCGAAATAAATTTTCGCCACGTCGAATTCGCCTGCGTCAAAGCGGTTCAGCACCTCGGTCGCCACGCCCTGCGCGTCGGCGTAACCGATGCGTTTGACATCCGAAAAATCGACGTGATCCACGAAATACTGACCGTATTCACGGCGCATGGAATCGCGGCCCTTCTTGCCGACCGTTATGATTTTCACGGTCTTGCCTTCGGACAGCAATTTGGTCGCATCCTGCTTGGCCAGCTTGGCAATGTTGGCGTTGAACCCGCCGCAAAGGCCGCGCTCGGACGTCATCACGATCAAAAGATGGGTCTGATCCTCGCCGGTGCCCCGCAGCAGGCGGGGCGCGCCTTCGGATTTGCCGACCGACGCCGCGAGGCGCCCCATAACGGCGTTGAAACGCTCGGTATAGGGGCGCGCCGCTTCGGCAGCCTCCTGCGCACGGCGAAGCTTCGCCGCAGCAACCATTTGCATGGCCTTGGTGATCTTGCGGGTCGATTTGACCGACTCGATCCTGTTTTTCAGGTCCTTGAGATTCGGCATTGCCTTATCTCCCTTTTATGCGAAGTCGGCGGCGAATTCGTCCAGCACGGCCTTGATCTTGTCCTCGGCGTCCCCTTTGATCTTCGGGTCTTCCTTGGTGATCCAGTCCAGCAGGTCGGAGTGCTTGCCGCGCAAATGCTTGAGCAGACCGGCCTCGAAGCGGCCCACATCCTTGACGGCGATCTTGTCCAGATAGCCCTTGGTGCCGGCGAAGATGACGCAGACGATTTCTGCGTTGGTCAGCGGCGAATACTGCGGCTGCTTCATCAGCTCAGTCAGGCGCGCACCACGGTTCAGCAGCTGCTGAGTGGCCGCATCAAGGTCCGAACCGAACTGCGCAAAGGCCGCCATTTCGCGGTACTGAGCCAGCTCCAGTTTGACCGGGCCAGCAACCGATTTCATCGCGTTGGTCTGGGCCGAAGAACCCACACGGCTGACCGACAGACCGGTGTTCACGGCAGGGCGGATGCCCTGATAGAACAGCTCGGTTTCCAGGAATATCTGGCCGTCGGTGATCGAGATCACGTTGGTCGGGATAAACGCCGACACGTCACCGCCTTGCGTTTCGATGATCGGCAGGGCCGTCAGCGAGCCGGAGCCGTTGTCTTCGTTCAGCTTCGCGGACCGCTCCAGCAAACGGGAGTGCAGGTAGAACACGTCGCCAGGATAGGCTTCGCGTCCGGGCGGACGGCGCAGGAGCAGCGACATCTGGCGGTAGGCCACGGCCTGCTTGGACAGATCGTCATAAACGATCAGCGCGTGACGGCCATTGTCGCGGAAATGCTCGGCCATGGCGGTCGCGGAATAGGGTGCAAGGAACTGCATCGGCGCGGGGTCCGAGGCGGTCGCGGCGACAACGATGGAATAGGCCATCGCGCCGGTCTCTTCGAGCTTTTTCACCAGCTGGGCAACGGTTGAACGCTTCTGGCCGATGGCGACATATACGCAGTAGAGTTTCTTGCTCTCGTCATCGCCCGCGGCGTCGTTGATCGATTTCTGATTCAGCATCGTGTCCAGCGCGATCGCGGTCTTGCCGGTCTGACGGTCGCCGATGATCAGCTCGCGCTGGCCGCGGCCAATCGGGATCATGCTGTCGACGGCCTTCATGCCGGTCGCCATCGGCTCGTGAACCGATTTGCGCGGGATGATGCCCGGCGCCTTGACATCGGCAATGCCGCGGTCTGTGGCCTCGATGGGGCCTTTGCCGTCCAGCGGGTTGCCAAGGCCGTCAACGACGCGGCCCAGCAGCGCGTCACCGATCGGCACGTCCACGATGGACTTGGTGCGCTTGACGGTGTCGCCCTCTTTAATATCGCGGTCGGAGCCGAAGATCACGATACCGACGTTGTCGGCCTCGAGGTTCAGGGCCATGCCCATGATCCCGCCGGGAAATTCGACCAGCTCGCCAGCCTGCACATTGTCCAGACCATGAACGCGCGCGATCCCGTCACCGACGGACAGAACCTGACCGATCTCGGCCACTTCGACGTCCTGGCCGAAATTCTTGATCTGGTCCTTCAGGATTGCAGAAATTTCTGCCGCTTGGATACCCATTTATCCGACCTCTTTCATTGAATTCTGGAGCGATGCAAGCCTGGAGCGGATCGACGTGTCGATCATCTTCGAGCCCACTTTTACGATAAGACCGCCGACGAGGCTTTCGTCAACGGTCGCATTAATCTTGACGTCCTTGCCAATATTGGCCTTCAACGTCTTGGCCAGCTTGTCGGACTGCGTCTTGGTCAGTGCCTTGGCGCTGGTGACGTCGGCCTGCACTTCGCCCTTATGATCGGCGATCATCGCGCGCAGTTGCGCAATCAGCTGCGGCAGCGCGAACAGGCGACGCTTTTGCGCCATCAGGCTCAAGCCGCGCGACAATGCCGGGATCAGCTTGAGATGTTTCGAAATTGCGGCAATGGCATTGCCCTGCTCTTCCCGGCTGAGGACCGGGCTGGAAATCACGTCGCGCAAATCGGAGCTGACATTCAGCGCCTCGGACAGGGCGTCGACGCCGGTCTCAAGCTTGGGCAGGTCTTTGCTGTCTTGGGCTAACTCAAATATCGCGGTCGCATAACGCTCGGCGATACCCGAGGAGATCGAAGCTGGTTCGGACACGTCCACCCTTTCGACAATTTGGCCCCTACGACAGACGCGGACGCGGCTGAGGGGCGTTGGCGAGCATTCATACTCTTATCAGTGTAATCCGGCGTGGGTTTAGCAGAGCATTGCCCACCTCGCAAGTTGCTAAGGCGCCAGCGCATGGCGAAGAAAATGCATATTTTTCAACACCATGATCAAGCTGGCGGTTATTGCGCAGCTTTTTATGGTCAAAAAAAAACAAAACCCGGTGACCTTATGACGATTCTGGTTGCACTGCATCGAGAAAATGTTTGCGCTAACCGCCTCTGCCCGCAAGGTATTCAGCAATCGGGCCCGTTTGACGCTGCCGCATGGTGTGGGCAGGCAGACGCCTCATGCCTGCCCGGCAACCGGCTTGGGGCGCGGGTTGAGCGCCTCCAGTGGCTTGCGGACCGTGGCGCGCAGGCCGGGGCCGCGCGGTGCCTGCACGCGCTTGGTCGCTTCGACCATCAGCACGCCGCCTGACACCACCATCGACAGGTTGCCCCCCAGCCGTTCCCACATGCCGGCCGTCTTGCGCCAGAAACGGCGCGTGCTGGGCGGCTGATACAAAGTGGTCATGTGCTGTTCGGGCAGGAAGCTGTGCGATTTGAGCAGCGCCTCCAGCTGGGTCTGGCTGTACGGTCGCCCCGATCCGAAAGGGGTGCGGTCACTGCGCGACCACAGTCCGGCCCGGTTTGGCACAACGAACAATGCCGACCCCCCCGGCCCCAGCGCGCGCCAGCATTCATTCAGCAGATCGTCGGGCCGCTGGCTGGCCTCCAGCGCGTGCATCACCAGCAGTTTGTCGATATGGCCCGTTTCGATCGGCCACTGTGTTTCATTGCACAGGACGGAAATATTGGGCATGTGCTGCGGCCACGCCATCACACCCTGCTGCCCCGGCATCAGCGCGATCACCCGCCGCGCATCCTGTAGATAGGGGCGCAAAAATGGCACGGCAAAGCCAAATCCAACGACGGTTTGCCCCTTGGCCTCGGGCCAGACGCGGGCAATCTCGGCGCGCACGGTTTTCTGAACAGCGCGGCCCAGCGTGCTGCGGTAATAAAAATTCCGTAACTCCTGCACGTCGACATGCATTGCAGTGGCGCCCTTGATCCGTCAGGCTGGACCCTAGCTTAGAAGAGACCGCGCGCAAACACCCAAGCGCCGCTCGAACCGAACAGGAGACGCGTGATGCCATTCGAAATCCTGACCATCCCGTGCCTTGCGGACAACTATGCGTTTCTCGCCCATGATGCGGGCAGCGGTGCAACGCTGTGCGTCGATGTGCCCGAGACGGCGCCGATCCTGCGTGCGCTGGCGCAAAAGAACTGGACCCTTAGCCATGTTTTGCTGACGCATCACCATGCCGACCATGTTCAGGGGCTTGCTGATCTGCTCGCTGTGCATCCGGCAACCGTCATCGGCGCGGCTACCGATGCGCACCGTTTGCCGCCGCTGGATACTGCCGTGGCCGAAGACGACATCATTCAGATCGGCGACCAGACCGGCCATGTTATCGACGTCTCTGGCCACACTATCGGCCATATAGCGGTGCATTTTCCGGCCAGTCGCGCCGTTTTCACCGCCGACAGCCTTATGGCGCTGGGATGCGGGCGCGTGTTTGAGGGCACGCCGGACCAAATGTGGCACTCCCTCAGCAAGCTGATGGCGCTGCCGCCCGAAACCGTTGTCTATTCAGGCCATGAATACACAGCAGCGAACGCAAAATTCGCGCTGACCGTTGATCCAGGCAATTCCGCGCTTATATCTCGCTCAGACGCAATCAGCGCGGCCCGCAAGCAAGGCCGCCCCACTGTTCCCTCCACCTTGGCCGACGAATTGGCCACCAACCCGTTCCTGCGCGCGGCCGACCCCGACATCCGGGAGCATCTGGCCATGCAGGACGCCCCCGACGCCGCTGTCTTTGCCGAAATCCGCAAGCGCAAGGACAATTTCTGACCTCAAACCACCGATGCACAGGCGCCCGAACACGGAAAATTGGGGCCGCTTTGCGAAAAAAAACTTGAAGCCGTGGACTTATCGACCAAACCTTAAGGTTATGGGGCCAAACTGGCCAAAGACCCGCGACACCAGACAAGAAGGAGCACGACCGTGCCTTCATTCTCGACAACACTGGAACAGGCGATTCACGCCGCTTTGGCGCTGGCTAACGCGCGGCAGCACGAATTTGCAACGCTCGAGCATCTCTTGCTCGCGCTGGTGGACGAACCCGACGCGAACCGCGTGCTGAAGGCATGCAGCGTCGACACGGAGGATTTGCGCGGCACGCTTGTCGAATTCATCGACGACGAATTGTCGAACCTCGTCACCGAAATCGAAGGCTCCGAGGCGGTCCCGACCGCCGCGTTCCAGCGCGTGATTCAGCGCGCCGCGATTCATGTCCAGTCCTCGGGGCGCACCGAAGTGACCGGCGCCAACGTGCTGGTCGCCATCTTTGCCGAACGCGAATCGAACGCAGCCTACTTCCTGCAAGAGCAGGACATGACACGCTATGATGCCGTCAACTTCATCGCGCATGGCGTGGCCAAAGATGCCGCCTTTGGCGAGGCACGCCCGGTTCAGGGGGCAGATGATGACACCTCACATGGTGCAAAAGACGCAGGCGTCGTCGAGCCTGGCGAATCTGCCCTGGCAAAATATTGCGTGGATCTGAACGAAAAGTCCCGCACCGGCGATGTCGATCCACTGATCGGGCGTGCCGACGAGGTTGAGCGCTGCATTCAGGTGCTCTGCCGCCGCCGCAAGAATAACCCGCTTCTGGTGGGCGATCCCGGCGTCGGCAAGACCGCCATCGCCGAGGGTCTGGCGTATAAGATCGTGAAGGGCGACACGCCCGAGATCCTGTCGAAAACAACGATCTATTCGCTCGACATGGGCGCGCTTCTGGCCGGCACCCGCTATCGCGGCGATTTCGAGGAGCGGCTGAAGGCCGTGATGACGGAGATGGAAAACCATCCCGATGCGGTGCTTTTCATTGATGAGATTCACACCGTGATCGGCGCCGGCGCCACTTCGGGCGGCGCGATGGATGCGTCCAACCTGCTGAAGCCTGCGCTTCAGGGTGGTAAACTGCGCTGCATGGGCTCAACGACCTACAAGGAATTCCGCCAGCATTTCGAGAAGGACCGCGCGCTGTCGCGCCGGTTCCAGAAAATCGACGTGGCCGAGCCATCGGTTGAGGATTCGATCAAGATCCTCAAGGGCCTCAAGCCCTATTTCGAAGAGCATCACAGCGTCAAATACACCAACGATGCGATCAAGACCGCCGTCGATCTGGCTGCGCGCTACATCAATGACCGCAAACTGCCAGACAAGGCGATCGACGTGATCGACGAGGCCGGCGCGGCGCAGCATCTTGTCGTCGCTTCCAAGCGCCGCAAGAGCATTGGCGTCAAGGAGATTGAGGCAGTGGTTGCCAAGATCGCCCGCATCCCGCCGAAAAACGTGTCCAAGGATGACGCGATGGTGCTGCGCGACCTGGAGACGTCGCTCAAGCGCGTGGTCTTCGGCCAGAACGCCGCCATCACCGCGCTCAGCTCGGCCATCAAACTGGCCCGCGCGGGCCTGCGCGAGCCTGAGAAACCCATCGGCAACTATCTGTTCGCGGGTCCCACCGGTGTGGGCAAGACCGAAGTGGCCAAGCAGTTGGCCGACACGCTTGGTGTCGAGCTGATCCGCTTCGACATGTCCGAATATATGGAGAAGCACGCGGTTTCGCGCCTGATCGGCGCGCCTCCGGGTTATGTCGGCTTCGATCAGGGCGGCATGCTGACCGACGGCGTCGACCAGCATCCGCATTGCGTGCTGCTGCTGGACGAGATCGAGAAGGCGCATCCCGACGTGTTCAACATTCTGCTGCAGGTGATGGACCACGGAACGCTGACGGATCACAACGGTCGGTCTGTCGATTTCCGCAACGTGATCCTGATCATGACCTCGAATGCCGGCGCGTCCGAAATGGCGAAATCCGCCATCGGCTTTGGCCGTGACCGCCGCGAGGGCGAGGATACGGCCGCGATCGAGCGAACGTTCACGCCGGAATTCCGCAACCGGCTGGACGCTGTCATTTCCTTCGGCACCCTGCCCAAAGAAGTGATAATGCAGGTGGTCGAAAAGTTCGTGCTGCAACTTGAGGCGCAGTTGATGGATCGCAATGTCACAATCGAGCTGACAACGCCCGCTGCAGAGTGGCTGGCCGACCGAGGGTATGATGAAAAGATGGGCGCACGCCCTCTTGCGCGCGTAATTCAGGAGCACATCAAGAAGCCGCTGGCCGAAGAGCTTCTGTTTGGCAAGCTGGCCAAAGGTGGCGTGGTCAAAGTGGCGGTCAAAGACGGCAAGATCGACCTGCAAATCAACGGCCCGGACACCCCGCGCCTGAGCGGGAAAAAGCCCCCTCTCCTGACGGCTGAATGATCCTGAAGCAACTTTTTGCGGCGCTGGTCCTCATGGCTGGCGCCGCAGGCCAACAGACCGAACCTCGGTTCAGCCTTCCGGCCGATTGTACGCTGGGCGATACCTGCTTTATCCAGCAATACCCCGATAACGATCCCGGCCCCGCAGCGCAGGATTATATGTGCAGCGGTCTAAGCTATGACGGGCACCAAGGCACCGATTTTGGTCTGCCATCGCTGGCTGCGATGCATGCAGGCGTGACTGTCATCGCTCCCGCTGGAGGCACAGTCCTGCGCGTGCGCGATGATGTGCCAGACCAGATGTACAGCAAGGAGACGTCGGCCGAACTGGCCGGGCGCGATTGCGGAAACGGTGTCGTGATCGACCACAGCCACGGCTGGGAGACGCAGCTGTGCCATATGCGGCAGGGCTCGCTGACGGTGCGCGCAGGCGACATCGTAGAGCGCGGCGCGCCTCTTGGACTTATAGGGCTGTCGGGACGGACGCAGTTTCCGCATGTTCATATCAGCGTGCGCAAGGACGGTAAAACCGTCGATCCGTTTCGCCCGGGCGGCGGCTGCGGCAGCGCAGGCGATGATACGCTTTGGGCAGATCCACCGGCCTATCAGCCCGGCGGTTTGCTGAGCGCTGGATTGTCAACGGCTGTCCCGACGTATGACGCGGTAAAGGCAGGTAGCGCGGCAATAGAACATCTGCGCCCGGACGCGCCCGCGCTGGTGGGCTGGGGATATGGGTTTGGCGCGCAGTCCGCAGACGTCATGCGACTGACGATCACTGGCCCGGACAGTCGCATTCTGCACCAGAGCGATAACACATTTGACCGCGCACAGGCGCAATTCTACCGCGCTGCCGGGCGCAAGGCGCGCGGCCCGGAGTGGACTTCTGGCATCTACACAGTGCGGGTGGACCTGATGCGGAGCGGCGCTATCGTCGCCACGATAACCGATAAAATAGTCAGCCAGTGACGGTGCCGCCGGGTGCCCGAAATTCGCAGAGTTTCCTTTGCACCAGCCACAAATCCAGCACTATTTCTCCGTAAATTTCAGCTCGATCCGGCGGTTTTGCGCGAGCGCATCCGGACTATTACCGGAAGCGATGGGCTGGTATTGTCCAAAACCGTTCGCCGCAAGACGCTCGGCGGGCACGCCCAGAAATTCGATCATGTAGCGCACGACGGACAGTGCGCGCGCCTGGCTGAGTTCCCAGTTGTCAGCGAATCCGGCGGTGCCGAGGACTGGCACGTTGTCGGTGTGTCCGTCGACACGAATGATCCACTCAATTTCTTCGGGAATGTCGTCGACGACCTTGCGCAGGATTTCCGCGACTTTGGCGATCTCATTCTTGCCCTCATTCGACAACGTCGCCTGTCCCGGCCCGAAGAGAACCTCGGAGGAAAACACAAAGCGATCGCCCTCGATCCGCACACCGTCCTGGTTGCCCAGCACATCACGCAAGCGTCCGAAGAAATCCGAGCGATATTTTTCAAGATCCTGCTTTTCTGCCTCAAGCAGTTTGTTTTTCTCTTGCTCAGCTTGCCTGCGACGCTTTTCTTCGGCGGCAACGCGGGCCAGCGCAGCGTTCAGATCCTGACCAAGCGCTTCGACGCGCACGTCGCTGGCGGCCTCGCGCTCCCGAGAATCGTCCAACAGCGCTTGCAATTGGCCCAGCTGGTCGCGCAGCGCCGCGACCTGTTGATTTAGCAACTCGCGCGCGCGATCCCCCTCTTCCGTCTGGGCCTTTTGCTCCGACAGGTTTTTGCGCGCTTCACTCAGCAGAGCAGCGCGCTCCTCGGCGGCGCTCATCTGGGCATCTGCAGCCGTCTCGGCTTTGGCCTGCGCCGCAAGCGCGGCGGCCAGCCGGGCACGCACATCTTCCAACGACATTTTTTGATCAGCCTTGAGCGCGGCCAGTTCGGCCTTCAGCGCCGCCACCTCATCGGGGCGCGAGTTGCGGTCGGCCAATGCATCGGCCAGCCGCGCTTCCAGATCTCCGGTTTTGTCGCGTGCGGCGGCCAGAAGGGTCAGCGTATCCTCGGCGCGGAGGCGCTGCTCTTCCAGGGCGAGGGTCATCGCGGTCAGTTCGGTCTGAGAGTTCTTCAGTCGCTCGCGTAGCGCCTCGGCGGCGGCGGCCTGCGCAAGGCGAGCGGCTTCGGCGTCGCTCAGATCTTCTTGAAGCGCGCTCAGCGCGGTTTCTGCGTCGCCTGCCTTGCTGCGCAGATCGGCGGCCAATGCCTCCAAAGCGTCCCGCTGGGCAGCTGCCAATCGGGCGGCCTCGGCCTCGGCGCTCACCTCATCACGCAGGCTTGCGACGGCCAATTGAAGCGCCTCCTTTTCTGATGTCAGACTGTCGCGCGCCCCTTCCAAATCCGCAATGCGTTCCTGCGCGGTATCCTGCGCCGCCAAAAGCCCGGCAACCTGTTGCTCAAAGCTGGCGATACGGGCCTGTGATGCCTCGTTCTGCGCGGTCAAAGATGCAATCTGCGCTGTCTGCTCTGCCTGACGCTCGCGCGCATCGCCCAGCGTGGCGGTCAGCGCGCCGACGCGCTCCTGCAAGGCGGCGCTGCGGTCCTGCTCCAGTCCAAGTGCGCGCGACAGGGCCGCAACTTCGCCCGACAGTGTCTCTAACTGGGTTTCTTGTCCGGTGATCGTCTCGCGCAGGGCAAACTGAACAACCATGAATATTGTCAGCACGAACATCAGTACCAGCAAAAGCCCGGTCATCGCATCCACGAAGCCCGGCCAGATCGAGGCCTGAAAACGGTGCCCGCTGCGACGCGACAGCCCCATGGTCTAGCCCTCCTGCTCCGGTGGCTGGCTGGCGGCGCCGGGTACGCGGTAGCTACGCCGTGGCGTGCGGGCGGTGTGCACCGCCTGCTTCAACCCGGCCAGATCGGTGCGCAGTTCGGTCATGCTCTCTTGCCTACCGGCACTGATTTCCTCAAGAATTTTTAGCATTTGCACGTCGATCGAGCGCAAGCGCATACGGCTTTCGGCGTCCAGCCCAATGTGGCCCGGCGCCTCGCGCGCCTCCAGCACGCCAATCAGCCGGTCCTGCCCGTCCGCGACCCGGTCCAGTGCAGCGGCCGTACTGCCGTCATCATCCATGCTGCTTGCCAGCCGGCCCACGGCGCCCGCCAATGCCGCCATTTGTTCATCCGCCGCCGCGCGGCTGACATCCGATTGCGTCAGCATTTGCTGGAGCGATTCCATCTGCTCGCTCATCTGGTCGACGATGCCGGTCAGCAGCGCCTGTTCGGGACTACCCTCCTCGGCGCCGGCGAAACCGACGCGCGTGATCGTGGTCATCCATTCCTCAAGCTCGCGGTAGAACCGGTTCTGGCCGTGGCTTGCGAACAACTCGAGCAGGCCCACGATCAGCGATCCGGCAAGACCGAGCAATGAGGACGCAAAGGCGACTCCCATGCCCCCCAGCTGCGATTGCAAGCCGGTCATCAGACGGGTGAACACCTCGACCCCGCCTTCGCCCTCTTGTGGGGCCAGACCCTTGATCGTTTCGACCAGCGCCGGAACGGTTGTGGCAAGGCCGTAGAATGTGCCCAGAAGTCCCAAGAAAATCAGAACGTTGACGATATAGCGCGTAACCTCGCGCGCCTCGTCGATGCGCTGCGCCACCATGTCCTGCATTGAGCGGGCCGACGATTGCGAGATCTGCATCCGTTTATTGCGTTGGCGCAGCAGCGATGCCAAAGGTGCCAGCAGCAAAGGCGGCGTGGCCATTTCGGAGCCGGGCACATTGCCGGCGAAATTCTCCAGCCAGCGGGCAGATCCGATCAGTTGAAACACCTGCCAAAAGCAAGCGACCACTCCGATCAGGAAAACGAAGAAGATGAACCCGTTCAGGTAGGGGTTCGCCTCGAACACCGGCAAGACGCGGGGCAGCGCCATGAACGCGCCAAGCGCGGCGAGGGCCAGCACGAGCACCATGATGACAATCTGGCGCCGCGGCTGGGAAAAATGCGGCACGACCTTGCGGTCCGGCTGGTCCATATGGACGCTCCCGACACTTGTTTCATTTCGCGGCACCCTACGCGGATCATTGCGTGGGGCCAAGCGGTTATGCGCACAGCCCCCGCACCCGCGCGGCAAGCCACTCAAGGTCGCCGTCGCTGATACCCAGCTCGGTCAGATGAGCGGCTGTGTTGAACAGATATTCTGTATTCGCGCCGCGATCGCCCACCGCGCGGGCGATGATGTGGGCCTGCTCCTCCAGTGGCAGGGCGCCGCAATACTGCACGTGATGCGCGTCGATGACATAAGTCACCGCCTCAACCTTGCTGCCGTCGTCCAGCCTGATATCCAGCATACGTTCAAGATAGGCAGATGAAATCAACTCGCGCGCGCGTAAATATTCCAGTGTCTGATCCTCCTGCCCATCGGCGACGGCCATCGCGACACCGTGGCACTGGGCGCCGTGGCTTTCGTCCAGCGCCAGAACCAGCCCAGGATCCTCGACCGTGCCGCGGTGATGGATCGAGCGCATGCAAAAACTGCGCGCGTAGCCCGGCAATGTCGCGATACGCTGCTGCGCCACGTCAAAGCCGGGATTCCACACCAGCGATCCATAGCCGAAAACCCACATCGTCATTGCCAAGTCCCTCTTGCCATTTAGATCTATAAACACGATTGGACGAAGACGCGAAAGGGGCTGATCATGCGGATGTTGCTGGCGATCGTCATAACGCTGGCCGCAGCGTGGGCCGGATACTGGGTTATCGGGTCAACTGCGCTGCGCTCGGGGCTGGTGGCATGGTTCGATGCGCGCCAGGCGGACGGCTGGCAGGCAGAGTATACGGATCTGACTGTTCAGGGATTTCCCAATCGGTTCGACACGACCCTTACGGATCTTGCGCTGGCTGATCCCGCATCGGGGCTGGGCTGGGAGGCGCCATTTTTTCAGGTCCTAACGCTCAGCTATACGCCGAACCATGTGATAGCAGTGTGGCCAAAAGAACAGCAGCTTCGCACCCCTCTGCGCAGCTATACGCTGACCAATCAGGACATGCGGGCCTCGCTGGTGGTCGCGCCCAGTACCGCGCTGGCGCCAAGACGTTTCACGCTGACGGCCAAAGGCTTGGCCCTTGCGCCGGACGATGGCAGCGGCACACTTGCGGCCGCCGCCCTGCGGCTGGCAGGCGAGCGGATCGAAGACACCGGCCATATCGACAACGCGCGTTACCGTCTGGGACTGGCGGCCAGCGACATCGCCCCTCCCGCACCATTGATCGCGCAGGCCGGTATAGATGGCACATTGCCGCGCGTCGTCCAGACCGTCGCGGCCGATATCACGGTCGATTTCGACGTTCCGTGGGATCGCCGCGCCGTGGAAGAGGCGCGCCCGCAGCCCACGCGCATCGCCGTCCAGTCAGCCGAGATCCAGTGGGGTGCCATGACGCTGGCCGCGTCGGGCGTATTGACGGTGAATTTGGGCGGACGCCCGAATGGAACACTGACCATCACCGCACGCAACTGGCGTCAGATGCTGGACATCGCAGCACGTTCTGGGGCCTTGGCCGCAGATGTAGCAGATACCGCAGAACAGGCGCTGTCGATCATGTCCGAAATGGGCGATGATCCGAAATCGCTGGAGGTGCCTTTGCGCTTTGCTGGCGGTCGCATCTGGATTGGCCCGCTACCGATCGCGCCGGCGCCCGTTTTGCGCCTGCACTAGATCAACGGCAATAACTGCCGCTGCGGGTCCGGACTGTATCGAAATGGAAATGGTCCTGATGAAACCGGTCGGATTCGGGGCCCAGAACGGTGCGGAACGGCCCGCAGGCCGAGCGGTGCATCTGGTTCAGAATGGTCCCCTTTCTGCCGCTGCCCCAGTCATTCAGCACCGTGATCGTCTTGCCGTCTCGCAATGTGAAACCGGCGATGTCGATGGCGTGGCCCTTGCCGTGTTCTGAAATCTTGGCGCCCTTTTGATTGTTACGCGTACGGCAGGAATAATGCGCCGCCACGCGCAGTTGCGCGACACCTCCGCCATAGGTCCCCACGGCTGGCGCCATGCCCTTTTGCATCCATGCCTTGATTGTGCGGGCGGTCTGGCAATCCATAAGTGCGTGCTGGCTGAGGGAAATCCCGTTGATGCTGCGCACCTTGACCGCGTCCTCAATTCCGCAGCCGGATATCCGGCCCGGCACCCGGCCAACCTCTTCGCCCTGAATGGCGATATCGCCGCAGATGGCGCCGCGCGACAGCTGCCTTTTGCGCTCCTGCCCTTTGCGGTTGACCCCCAAGGGGCGCAGCAGCGGGCGCAGGGACGCCATCAGACCGCCGCCCGCCGATTTCTGCTCAATCCTGGGGATGGGCTGATGGCCAGATCCGCGGGTCTGCGATGAGGAGGCAGGTTTGCGCGCAGGCGCCGGGATGACGGCGACAGGCGCCAAACCAGACGGGCGCGCAACCGGTCTGACATGGGTAAACAGCGCGCGTACCGGTGCCGCCGCCCGCGGCGCCGCGGGAGCCAAGGCGGCCGGCCGGGCGACAGGGCGCAGCGATACATCAGGCGCGCCGGCAAATGCGGCGCTGGAGGCGGCGATCAGGCCAAGCAGGATCGCCGCCCGCCTCATCCGCTGCGCGTCCGCGTGCGGCCAAAGTCGGGCGCGTCGGTGTCCTGCCCCGCCTCGATAATGCCGCGCCGTATGGCCCGGGTGCGGGTGAAATAATCGTGCAGATGATCGCCGTCGCCGGTCCGGATCGCGCGTTGCAGCGCGAACAGCTCTTCTGTAAAGCGGCCCAGAATTTCCAACGTCGCGTCACGGTTGTTCAGAAACACATCGCGCCACATTGTCGGATCGCTGGCGGCGATGCGGGTGAAATCGCGGAAACCAGCCGCGGAATATTTGATGACTTCGCTATCCGTCACCCGGCGCAGATCGTCGGCCACGCCGACCATCGTGTAGGCGATCAGGTGCGGCGTATGGCTGGTCACGGCCAGCACCAAATCATGGTGGTCGGCGTCCATCTCATCGGTCTGCGCACCGATACCCTTCCACAGTGTCTCCAGTCGGTGCACTGCGGCGCGGTCGGCGCCGTCCTGTGGCACGATCAGACACCAGCGGTTGTCGAACAGTTCGGCATAGCCCGCACGCGGGCCGGAATGTTCGGTGCCCGCAAGCGGGTGGGCCGGCACAAAATGAACGTTTTCCGGTAGATGCGGCGCGACGGCGTCGATCACCGCCCGCTTGACGGATCCGACATCGCTGACCGTCGCGCCGGGCTTCAGCGCAGGGGCGATTTCGGCGGCGACATCGCCCATGACCCCGACAGGCACGCAGAGCACAACCAGATCGGCGTCCTTGACGGCGGCGGCGGCGCTATCCTCAATCCGGTCGCACAGCCCGATCTCGCGCGCAATGCTTCGCGTCTCGGCCGAGCGGGCATAGCCGACCACCTCGCCCGCCAGCCCGGCGCGGCGGATCGCCAGCGACATCGACCCGGCGATCAGACCAAGGCCGATCAGAGCGATGCGGTCGTAGATTACGCTCATCGCGCAGTGGCCATGAATTGCCCGACGGCATGGGCAACGCGGCGGCAACTGGCCTCGTCCCCGACGGTGATGCGCAGGCAATTGGGCAGATTGTACCCCGCCACGCCGCGCACGATCAAACCTTCGGATTTCAGATGTTCGTCACAGGCCTCGGCCTCGGCTTGATTGGCGAAACGGGCAAGGATGAAATTGCCCAGAGAGGTGTCGGACTGCACGCCATGTTCGCTGAGCGCCTCGGCCAGCCAATGCCGCCAGCGGGCATTATCCACGCGACATTTCTCGGCCCACACGGTATCACGCACGGCCGCTTCGGCAGCGGCAAGAGCGGCAGAGGACAGATTGAACGGCCCGCGCACCCGCGCCAGTACGGCAATGACATGATCGGGGCCATACGCCCAGCCGATGCGCAGCCCGCCAAGACCGTACAGCTTGGAAAACGTGCGCGTCATGACGACGTTCTGGCGTGCCTCGACCAGCGATGCACCGCCATCATACCCATCGACGTACTCAGCATAAGCGCCGTCCAACACCAGCAACACATGGTCTGGCAATCCAGCGGCAAGGCGGGCGACCTCACCCTCGCCGATCATGGTGCCGGTGGGGTTGTTGGGGTTGGCGATAAAGACCAGCTTGGTCGCATCGGTGCAGGCCGCAAGGATCGCATCGACATCGGTGACGCGCTCGCGCTCGGACACTTCGACAGGGGTTGCGCCATTGGCCAGCGTGCTGATGCGGTACATGCCAAAGCCGTGTTCGGTATGGATCACCTCATCGCCCGGTCCGGCATAGGCCTGGCAGAGAAGCGAAATAATCTCGTCACTGCCAGAGCCGCAGATGATGCGTTCGGGGTCCAGACCATGCACTTCGCCAATTGCGGTGCGCAGTTCGGTGTGATCCGAGGACGGATAGCGGTGCAAGTGATAGGACGCCTTGCGAAACGCTTCCTTGGCGGCGTCACTGGGACCAAAGGGATTTTCGTTCGAGCTGAGCTTGACCGCGTTGGCGATACCCGGCAGATGCGCAATACCCCCCTGATACAGCGTGATGTCCATAATTCCCGGCTGCGGTGTGATGTTACTCATAAGCCCCCCTCCAACAGCGCCCGTTTTAGCCACCGTGCCGCCCATTGACCAGCACCAATGAAAAGGGCCGCCCCGGTTTCCCGGCGCGGCCCCCAACCTTGTGGTAAATGTGCAGAAGGATTAGTTCTGCGCGTAGAATTCGATCACGAGGTTCGGCTCCATCACGACGGCGTAGGGCACGTCTGTCAGGCCGGGGGTGCGCACAAATGTTGCCTTCATTTTCGAATGGTCCGCATCGATGTAGTCGGGCACATCGCGCTCGGCCAACTGAACAGCTTCCAGAAGGACGGCCAACTGCTTGGACCGGTCACGGACCTCGATGACGTCACCCTCTTTTACGCGGTAGGAGGGGATGTTGACGCGCTGGCCGTTGACCGTGACGTGGCCGTGGTTCACGAACTGGCGCGCGGCGAACATTGTCACAACGAATTTGGCACGGTAAACGACAGCGTCCAGGCGGCGCTCCAGCAGGCCGATCAGGTTCTCGCCGGTGTCACCCTTGACGCGGGCGGCCTCGATGTAGACGCGCTTGAACTGCTTTTCGGTCAGGTCGCCGTAATAGCCCTTGAGCTTTTGCTTGGCGCGCAGCTGAAGGCCGAAATCGGAAATCTTGGCTTTGCGGCGCTGGCCGTGCTGGCCGGGGCCGTATTCGCGGCGATTGACGGGGGATTTGGGACGGCCCCAGATGTTTTCGCCCATGCGGCGGTCTAGCTTGTACTTGGCAGACGTGCGTTTGGTCACGGCTGATCTCCTTCTTTGAACTGCGAAGGGCGTTGTCCTTTGGATCGCTCCCGACAGGCATCCCCTTGCGGGGGCCACCAACACCAATGAAGCCGCGCTTATATCGGGGTTTGGGGCCGTGTCAACGGGCGCTGCGCCAAAAGACAAGATCGCCTCCGGCGGGAGTATTTGGGCCAAGATGAAGCAAGGGGCGGCGCGCCTATTGCTGGACACCGGCGCAGGGCGTGATTAGATCGACCTCATGGCACAAAAAGACGAAAACAAGAATTACAAGGTGATCGCCGAAAACCGGCGCGCGCGGTATGATTATGCGATCGAGGACGATATCGAATGCGGTATCATCCTGGAGGGGTCCGAGGTGAAATCGCTGCGTGAGGGCGGCGCGAACATCGCCGAAAGCTATGCCAGCGTCGAGGATGGTGAGCTGTTTCTGGTCAATAGCTATATCGCGCCCTACAAGCAGGCGAAGACCTTTGGCCACGAGGAAAAGCGCAAGCGCAAGCTGCTGGTCTCGCGGCGCGAGATGGCGCGGCTGTGGTCGGATACGCAGCGCAAGGGCATGACGCTGGTGCCGCTGGTGATGTATTTCAACCATCGCGGGCTGGCCAAGCTGAAGATCGGCATCGCAAAAGGCAAGAAAAACCACGACAAGCGCGAGAGCGAAGCGAAACGAGACTGGGGCCGCCAGAAGCAACGCCTGCTGAAGGACTACCGCTGATGGAGCTTTTGGTCGCGATGCTATCGGGCGCGGTCGGGGGTGCTGTACTGCGCGGGCCACTGGCGCTGGTTTTGGCAACGGGGCTGGGAATCGTCGGCGGTGCCGTTGCGTTTTATCTGCTGGCGCTGGTCGGGCCGGGGCTGAAGGCAGGGCCGATTGTTGTGGTCCATGGCGCCGTCGGTGCGGCGCTGGGTGCGGGGCTGGCACTTGCCGCGGGGATCATGCGGCGGCGTGTCGCCAAGTGACGCGCTTGCCTTGGTATCAATGCGGTTGTAGTCAGGTTTTAGCTATAAAGAGGGAATATCATGGCTGAGAACGATCCGGGAATTCTGGTCTCAACCGAGTGGCTGGCCGCGCATCTGAAGGACCCCGATCTGCGGATCCTTGATGCAACCTTGTTCCTGCCGGGCGTTGATCGCGACGCGCGCGCCGAATACGAGGATCAGCACATTCCCGGCGCACGCTTCTTTGACATTGACGACATCAGCGATAATCGCTCGGATTTGCCGCATATGGCGCCGACGAACGAAAAATTCATGTCGCGCTTGCGCGCCATGGGTGTCGGCGACGGGCATCAAGTGGTGGTCTATGACACGCACGGGCTGTTTTCCGCCGCACGCGTCTGGTGGTTGTTCCGCCTGATGGGCCAGCGACACATTGCCGTGCTGGACGGCGGGCTGCCGAAATGGCTGGCCGAGGGACGCCCGACCGAAGACATGGCCCCGATCGTACGCGACCGGCACATGACCGTGCGGCGCCAGAACCAGATGATCAAGGACGTCACCCAAGTTTCTGCCGCGTCCAAGCTGGGCGATCACACCATCCTGGACGCACGCCCGGCGGGCCGGTTTCGCGGCGAGGCACCCGAACCGCGCGACGGGCTTCGCTTGGGGCATATCCCCGGATCGCTGAACGTGCCCTATGCCGATCTGTTGAATGAGGACGGCACGATGAAGGATACCGCCGATCTGCAGGCTGTCTTTGACGCTGTCGGGGCGGATTTGACCAAGCCGATCATCACCACCTGCGGATCCGGCACCACGGCGGCGATTATCAACCTCGCCTTGGAGCGGATAGGTGTGTTGGATCATGCGCTTTATGATGGATCATGGACCGAATGGGGTGCCTTTCCGACAGTGCCGGTCGCGACCGGCGACGCCTGACATGCTGCATCTGCTGGCGTCGCAGACCCCCGACCCCATTCTTCAGCTGATCGCGCAATTGGCAGGCGACACCCGCGCGCACAAGATCGACCTTGGGGTGGGCGTCTACAAGGATGCTACTGGCGCGACGCCGGTCATGCGCAGCGTCAAAGAGGCCGAGCGCCTGCTCTGGCAGGCTGAAACCAGCAAGACCTATGTCGCACTGGCGGGCGATCCGGCGTTTTTGCGGGCGATGCAGCGGCTGGTGCTGGGCGATGGATTTTCCCAGGCGAGCGTGGCGGCAATCGCTACGCCCGGTGGCACCGGCGCGGTACGGCAGGGGTTCGAGCTGCTGCGCATGGCTCGGCCCGGCGCGCGCGTCTTTGTCCCCGACCCGACATGGGCCAACCATCTGAGCATCCTAAAGTATCTGAGGATCGAAACTGTCCCTTTCCGCTACCACGATCCCACCACACACGCCGTCGACATCGCGGGGATGCTGGCCGATCTGGCGAATTTACGGACCGACGATGTGGTTCTGGTGCATGGCTGCTGCCACAACCCCACAGGCGCCGATCCGGACATGGAGGGCTGGCGCGCGCTGATAGATGTGGTGAACGCGCGCGGCGCAGTGCCGATGATTGATCTCGCTTATCTCGGGTTTGGCGATGGGCTGGAGGCCGACGCTGCCGCCACGCGCGCCATTTCAGAACGTTGCCCGGTGGTTCTGATCGCCGCCAGTTGTTCCAAGAATTTCGGCATCTACCGCGAGCGCACCGGCATTTTGCTGACCGTTATGCAGGACAGCGCGGTGCGGGACAGAACTCAAAGCGCGCTGACGCATCTGAACCGTCAGGCCTATTCCTTTCCGCCCGATCATGGCGCACGGCTGGTAACGATGGTGCTGAATGATGACGCCTTGCGCGCCGACTGGCAGGCGGAACTGGACGCGATGCGCAGCCGCATGATTTCGTTGCGGGCCCTGCTGGCGCAGGCGCTGGAGGAGGCGACCGGATCGGACCGCTTCGCCTATCTGACGCGACATCGCGGCATGTTTTCGCGCCTTGACGTCACGCCAGGCCAAGTGGAGCGGTTGCGTGATGAACACGCGATCTACATGGCTCCGGACGGGCGCATCAACGTCGCCGGGCTGCACGCGGATACGGTTGCGCCACTGGCGCACGCGGTGGCCCGTATCGGCATCTGACGACTTGCACCCGTGCGCGCGGTCGCGTTAATTGGCCCCATGCCAGATAATCGCACAACCAAGCTGATCCAGTCCCTGCCCGCCGCAGTCCCCTTTGTCGGGCCGGAAACGATGGAGCGCACGCGCGGCGCGCCCTTCGCCGCCCGCCTTGGCGCAAACGAGAGCGTCTTTGGCCCCTCGCCCCGCGCAATCGCCGCGATGGAGGCGGCCAGTACCGAGATCTGGAAATACCCGGATTCCACCAGCCACGACCTGCGCCACGCGCTGGCCGCGCAGAACGGGGTCACCCCCGAAAACATCGTCGTCGGCGAAGGGATCGACGGCCTGCTGGGCTATCTGGTGCGCCTGATGATCGCGCCGGGCGATGCGGTGGTGACCTCGGACGGCGCCTATCCGACGTTCAACTATCACGTCACCGGATATGGCGGCACGCTGCACAAAGTGCCCTACGCAGGCGATTTCGAGGATCCTGCCGGGCTGATGGCCCGCGCGGCCGAGGTGGGCGCCAAGCTGATCTATCTGGCCAACCCCGATAACCCGATGGGCACTTGGCATGATGGGATGGCGGTGTCGGCGGCACTGGACCAATTGCCGGAAGGCGCGTTGCTGGTCCTTGACGAGGCCTATGTCGAATTCGCGCCCGCCGTCGCGCCGATTGATGCAGGCGATCCCCGCGTTATCCGCATGCGCACCTTCTCCAAGGCGCACGGGATGGCCGGCGCGCGCGTCGGCTATGCCATAGGGCCGGTGCCGCTGATCGCGGAATTCGAGAAAATCCGCAACCATTTTGGCATGAACCGCGCCGCGCAGGCCGGGGCGCTGGCGGCTGTCGAGGATACCGGCTGGCTGGCGCATGTACAGGCGCAGGTGGCTCGCGCGCGGGACGAAATCGCGGGCATCGCTGACGAAAATGGCCTGAAAGCCATCCCCTCGGCCACCAATTTCGTCAGCATCGATTGCGGCGGCGATGGCGATTTTGCCCGCGCAGTGCTGGAAGGGCTGGCACGGCGCGATATCTTTGTGCGCATGCCGTTTGCGGCGCCGCAGAACCGCTGCATCAGGGTAAGCTGTGGTACGCCGGACGATCTGGCGCTGTTTGCCGCCGCCCTGCCCGGCGCGCTGACGGACGCGCGCGCCTTGCCTTGAGCGGCGCGGGCGACTAGATGGGGCATTCCTGCCCCAGCGCCGAGGCCCGAATGACACCCTTCAAAAAACTCGCCGCGTGGGAGCGTGAACTGCGCCAATCCTACAATACAGACCTGTCGACACCCGAAAACCGGCGCCGCGCGCATATTTACAACCTGTGGTTTGACCACGCCATCCTGCGCGGCATCTGGACGAACCAATACGAGGTCGCGCCGGGTGTTTGGCGATCAAACCACCCCACGCACAAGCGGTTTCAGCAACTCAAGGAATTGGGTGTCAAATCCATCCTCAACCTGCGCGGCTCGGCCGGCGCGGCGCATTACCTGACCGAAAAGGAAAGCTGCGCGGCACTGGGCCTGACGTTGGTCGATGTGACACTGCATGCCCGCTATGCCGCCCCGCCCGAGGATATCCAGGCGCTGATCGACGCCTTCCGCAGTATCGAGCGGCCCTTTGTCATGCACTGCAAATCCGGCGCCGACCGGGCCGGCTTTGCCTCGGCCATCTATCTGATGGTGATCGAGGGGCGCAGCGTAGCCGAAGCCCGTCCGATGCTGGGCCTGCGGTTTTTGCATGTGCGCCGCTCGCGCACCGGGGTGCTGGATTACATCCTGGATCTTTACGAGGCACGCCATGCCGAAACCGGCATCGGCTTTGAGGACTGGGTGCAGACCGAATACGACAACACCGCCGTTCAGGCCGAATTCGAGGCCCGTTTCAAGCCCTGGTTTTAAGGCCCGCCCCGATGCGCGCGGCCATGTCGAGCATCCTGCACGAAAATCCCCACTCGTTGTCATACCAGCCAAAGACGCGGCAAAGCCCGCCCTCCGATACCGACGTCTCGCGCCCACACATGATGATCGACTCGGGGCGTGCGCGCAGATCCGACGATACCAGCGGCCGTTCCGTCCAGCCAAAGACGCCGGTATAGGGTCCGGTTTGCGCCGCCTCGCGCAGAACGTCGTTGACCTGATCCACCGATACCGGCTGCGCCGTCTGTACCGTCAGATCAATGCAGGACACACTCGCTGTAGGCACCCTTATCGCGCGCGTCTCGATCCGCCCTGCCAGACCCGGCAGGACCAGCTCCATCTGTCCCCGCGCGCTGGTCGTGGTCGGCACCATCGACAGGGCGGCGGCGCGGCTGCGCTCCAGATTGCCGCGCGGCTTGTCGACCGTGGGCTGGCTGCCGGTATAGCAATGCACGGTCGTCATCTGGCCCGACACGATGCCGAACGCCTCGTCCAGCAGCCGCGCCAGCGGCGCAAGCGCGTTTGTGGTGCAGGACGCATTCGAGATTATGTCCTGGCCGGCTAGCGCTGCTTCGTTGGCGCCCAGAACAAGCGTCACGTCCGCCTCGGGCGCTGGACCCGATACCAGAACTGCGCCCGCCCCCGCCTCGATCCCGCGCGCGGCCATGGCCCGCCTGCCTGCCATCCCGGTGCATTCCAGCACCAGATCGACACCGCTCAGGTCCAGCTGGCGCAGATCCGCCGCCGCATGAAAGGCAATCTCGCGCCCGCCAGCGATCAAAACGCCCGGCGCTGTGTCGACATTGCCAGCCCATGTGCCGTAAACACTGTCGTATTCAAACAGATAGGCGCAGGTCTCCAGCGGCTCGATCTCGTTTATCAGAACCAGTTCGATGTCATCGCGCCCCTGCAAAGCGATCCGCAAGATGGCGCGGCCAATCCGGCCAAATCCATTGATGGCGATCCTGACAGGCGGCTGGGACATCACATAGGCTCCAAAAGCGGTACGTCACAATCGTTAGCGCGCCCGACGTCCGCCCGCCACCCCCCTCGCACGGCTTTCATCTTTCCTCAAATACTCCTGCGCGGTGCGCATTCCAAGATCGCCGGACACGCTGCGTCTCGCATTGCGTCCGAATGATTGCTGCTGCTATTGCCATCGTGCTAGGGTCTCACAAAAAAACGCAGGGCAGCTTCCACTACATGACCGCACTCAGCGAATATGAACGGCTCGAAGCGCAGGGCCTGTGGCGCGCCGCGCCCGACGACCAGCGCTGCGAAGTGGTTGTATCGATGGGCAATGCGACGCTCGTTATCACCGATACACGCGACCGCGCGCTGACGCATTGGTCCATCCCGGCCGTCGTGCGTGCCAATCCCGGCCAGATGCCCGCGATCTATCATCCCGACGGCGACACCGGCGAAACGCTGGAACTGGACGCTGCCGAATATCAGATGATCGACGCGATCGAGAAACTGCGCACCGGCGTTGCGCGCCTCAGGCCGCGTCCGGGGCGACTGCGACTGGCGATGGTGCTGGGCTCGATGGCCGCCGCAGCGGCGCTGGCAATTTTCTGGCTGCCCGGCGCCGTGCGCGATCACGCGCTGCGCGTGGTGCCACCGGTCAAGCGCGCCCAGATCGGCGCCGCGCTGGAGGCGCAGATGCAGGCGGTGACCGGCCCGCCCTGCCGCGCGCCCGCAGGCGCCGCCGCGCTGCTGCGTCTGGCCGAACGCCTGCCCGCAAGGCGCGGCACCGGCGCACTGCGCGTCGTGCGCGACGGCGTGAGCACGACCGCCACCCTGCCCGGCGGCACAATCTTACTGCACCGCTCACTGGTTGAAGACTTTGAAGAACCCGACGTTGTCGCCGGCTATATCGTGGCCGAGCGTATCCGCGCGCGCAGCTATGATCCGCTGGGACGCCTGCTGGACCATGCCGGCCTGATCGCCGCATTCCGGCTGCTGACCACAGGCGAGCCGGGGCATGAAGCGCTGCGCAGCTATGCCGAGCACCTTCTGACCGACGCCCCGTCGGCCCCGACGAATGACGCCGCATTGCTTGATGGATTCGCGGCATGGTCCATTCGCAGCACGCCCTATGCCTACGCCCGTGACATCACCGGCGAGACGGTGCTGCACCTGATCGAGGCGGACCCTTTCGCATCAAGCGCCCCGCCCGCGGTCCTGAGCGATGGCGACTGGCTGCGCCTTCAGGGAATTTGCGGCGGATAAACCAAAATGGCGCGGCAGAGTCAGATGCAAAAACGCCGGACCCTCTCAGGCCCGGCGTTTGTTGTATTAAATCTCAATGCAGACGTCAGCGCAGTTTTGCGTTGCCAAACCCGGCCCGGCGAACCTGCGCCAATGCGCCATCCAGCGCAGCTTGGTTGCTATAAGGACCGCTCAGCACCAGAGTGTACTGCGCGCCGCCCCTGGTCATCCGTCCCAACCGTGCAGACAGACCAGTCCCAGCCAGCCGTTGCGCCGCCTGCTGTGCCTGCGCGCGGCTGGCATAAACACCGGCCTGCACATAACTGTGGCTGGCAGGGCGCGCCTGGGCAGCGGGCCGGGCAGCAGTAGCCGCAGCAGGCTGGCGCGACTTGCTCGAGGCAATCACGACTTGGCCTGACGCTACTGGCCCGGACGGGATCCGATAGCTGTTGCCGGACATCGCCGCGCGCTGCTCTTCATAGCTGACATAGGGGTAGACCAGACCGGGATAAAGCGCCGTCACGTCGCGTCCGGTGTCCGTCAGGATCAGTCGGCGCGGCACGGTCTTTGTCCACATCCGCTCCATCGCGGCCTTGCCGGCGAAGGTCTGGTGCGCCCGCTGCTGGCTCAAACGGCCATCCATCCACACCCGCTTGTACCCATCGGGAATGGTCACAGCCTGCGTGCGCTGCTGCGACCTCACCACGTGGCGAGGGGCAACGCGGGTTGTGTAAGGGTCGACAACGCGCGTCCTTGGCGCGGCGACCGCTGTGCGCGGCACATAGGTCGCCTCAGCCGCGTAACCTGTCCCGCCATAAAGGGGGGCCGCGTAGGACGGCGCCGCGTAGGCCGGCGCGCTATAGACTGACGCAGGGGCCGCACGCGGCGCAACCCGCACGGCATTCGTACCCGGAACACGGGTGGTATACGCAGTGGCTTGCGGACCGCAGCGCACGGAAAAGCCCGAATTTGTACGCATGTATTGCGACGAAATGGCACTCCCCCCGGGGCAGCCTGAGGTGGCGGTAGCGCGCCCCACCTGCACTTGCGCGCGGCGGACTGGCGCCGGTGTCGGCGCTGCGACCAGCACCGGCGCAGTGCGCGCTGACACTGCCGGTTGAGTGCGGGAGGGTCGCACGACAGTTTGAACCATCGGCGCGCGAACGGCGCCGGTTTGTGCTGGGCGGACTGGTGTCGCCCTGGGCGCCGGAGTGGCTGCAACGGCGCTTGGCTGGCTCCGCAGAGCTGGCTCTGGCGCGCGGGCTGTTGGCAACGATGGCTGCTGGCCGCACAGCGTCTGGCGGGCGCGCGACACGCGCGGCACCCATGCCACATTACCGTCGATACCGGCGCGTACGAAAACGCATCCCGTGCTGTCGACGTACTGACGTCCGGTATACGAGCTGGGCGGAAACTCGGTCGGCTGTCCGGTATCGCGCAGCGATTTGGCCTGCGCGAGCCCCATACTACAGGACGCAGCGATGACCGCCAGCGCGATAAGTCGTGTAAATCTCATAGTGCCCCTACAATATGTGTTATTTATCCTGCCTCAATTCGAATCGCGAGTAAGCAGCCAAGCGGCCGCGGCTGTGCCTTATTTCGTCCCGAACATGCGGTCACCTGCATCACCCAGACCCGGCAGGATATAGCCCTTCTCATCCAGCGCCTCATCCAGCGATGCCGTGACGATGGGCACATCCGGATGCGCCTCTTTCATACGCGCCACACCTTCGGGCGCAGCCAGCAGGCACAGAAAGCGGATATCAGTGGCGCCGGCCTGCTTCAGCAGATCGACAGCGGCGGCCGAGGAATTGCCGGTGGCCAGCATCGGGTCAACCACGATCACCAGCCTTTTGTCCAACTGATCGGGCACCTTGAAGTAGTATTGCACAGGCTGCAACGTCGCCTCATCCCGGTAAAGCCCGACAAATCCCACCCGCGCGGACGGAATCAACTCCAGCATACCGTCCAGCAGACCATTCCCGGCCCGCAGGATTGAAATCAGCGCCAGTTTGCGCCCCGCCAGCACCGGCGCGTGCATTTTTTGCATCGGCGTGTCGATTTCGCGCGTGGTCATCGGCAGCTCGTGCGTGACCTCGTAGGCCAGCAATTGCGAAATTTCGCGCAAAAGCTGCCGAAAAACAGCGGTCGAGGCGTCCTTCTCGCGCATCAGGGTCAGCTTGTGCTGGACCAGCGGATGTTTGACGATCGTAAGATGCTGTTGCATGGCGTACCCTTCCGGCGAATAATTGTGCGCTTTCTACCCGGATGCGGCAACCAAGGGCAATGGCCCGCGCCGCCCTGCGCAGGATTCCCGATTGCGAACCGGCGTGCAAGGCTGCACACTCTGGTATCCCCCGGACACATCATCATGCGGCGGTTAAATAACCGTTAAACCAACTAAGACTAGGATCTGCCAGATGACCGACACAGGCGATACACTAAGGCAAGCGGCACTGCTCTACCATGAATTTCCCAAACCCGGAAAACTGGAGGTGCGCGCGACAAAACCGCTGGCCAATGGCCGCGATCTGGCCCGTGCCTATTCACCCGGCGTCGCCGAGGCATGTCTGGAAATCAAGGCAGATCCGACCAATGCCAGCCGCTACACCATCCGCGGCAATCTGGTGGGGGTCGTCACCAACGGTACCGCCGTCCTGGGGCTGGGCAATATCGGCGCGCTGGCCTCCAAGCCGGTGATGGAGGGCAAGGCGGTTCTGTTCAAGAAATTCGCCGACATCGATTGCTTTGATCTGGAACTGAACGAACCTGATCCGGAAAAGCTGGCCGAAATCGTCTGCGCGCTGGAGCCGACATTCGGCGCGATCAACCTTGAGGATATCAAGGCGCCTGATTGTTTCATCGTCGAAAAGATCTGCCGCGAACGGATGAAAATCCCGGTGTTCCACGACGATCAGCACGGCACCGCCATCGTCGTCGGCGCGGCGGCGAAAAATGCGCTGCATGTGACCGGCAGGCGCTGGGAGGATATCAAGATCGTCTCGACCGGTGGCGGCGCGGCCGGTATCGCCTGCCTGAACATGCTGGTCAAACTGGGCGCGCGGCGCAGCAACATCTGGCTGTGCGACATCCAGGGGCTAGTGTTTGAAGGCCGGACCGAGGGTATGAACCCGCAAAAAGCGGAATTCGCGCAACAGACCGATCTGCGTAGTCTGGACGATGTGATTGATGGCGCCGATCTTTTCCTTGGGCTGTCCGGTCCCGGCGCACTGACGGTGGATCATGTGCGCAGAATGGCACCGCGCCCCATCGTTTTTGCGCTGGCCAATCCAACGCCTGAAATCATGCCAGACCTTGCGCGCGAGGCTGTGCCAGACGCGATCATCGCCACGGGACGCAGTGATTTTCCCAACCAAGTCAATAACGTGCTGTGTTTTCCCTTCATCTTTCGCGGCGCACTGGATGTTGGTGCAAACCAGATCAACGACGAGATGCAGATCGCCTGCGTCGATGGCATCGCCGCGCTGGCCCGCGCCACCACCTCGGCCGAGGCCGCCGCCGCGTATCACGGCGAACCGATGACATTCGGACCCGACTATCTGATCCCCAAACCGTTCGATCCGCGTCTGTCGGGCATCGTATCGACCGCCGTCGCGCGCGCGGCGATGGACAGCGGTGTCGCCACCCGGCCGCTGGAGGATCTGACCACCTACAAGGCCAAGCTGGATGCGTCCGTGTTCAAATCCGCTCTGCTGATGCGCCCGGTTTTTGAGGCCGCAAAAAAGGACGCCCGCCGCATCGTCTTTGCCGAGGGCGAGGATGAGCGGATATTGCGCGCCACCCAGGCCGTTCTGGAGGAAACAAGCGAGCAGCCCCTGCTGATCGGCCGCCCTTCCGTGATCGAATCCCGCTGCGAGCGGCTGGGCCTCAACATCCGCCCCGGTCGCGATTTCCGGCTGGTCAATCCCGAGGATGATCCGCGCTATCGCGACTACTGGACCAGCTATCACGAGATCATGAAGCGGCGCGGCGTCACACCCGATCTGGCCCGTGCGGTGATGCGCACCAACACCACGGCAATCGGTGCCGTCATGGTCCATCGCGGCGAGGCCGATGCGCTGATCTGCGGGACGTTCGGCGAATACAGCTGGCATCTGAAATACGTCACCCAGGTGCTGGGGGACGCAGGTCACCACCCCCACGGCGCCCTGTCGATGATGATCCTTGAGGACGGCCCGCTGTTCATCGGCGACACGCATGTGCGCGTCTTCCCAACGCCCGAAGATCTGGCCGAGACGGCCATCGGCGCGGCCCGCCATGTGCGCCGCTTTGGGATAGAACCCAAGGTCGCGTTTTGCTCGCAATCGAATTTCGGCAATCAGGGCGAGGATTCGGGCAAGCGCCTGCGCGCCGCGATTGCCCTGCTGGACGCCAAACCGCGCGATTTCAGCTACGAGGGCGAGATGAATATCGACGCCGCGCTGGACGAGGAATTGCGCGCGCGCCTGCTGCCTGACAACCGGATGGAAGGATCGGCCAACGTGCTGATCTTCTCAAACGTCGATGCAGCATCCGGCGTGCGCAACATCCTTAAAATGAAGGGCGGCGGCCTTGAGGTGGGCCCGATCCTGATGGGCATGGGCAACCGCGCCCATATCGTGTCGCCCTCGATCACCCCGCGCGGCCTGCTGAACATGGCGGCCATCGCCGGCACACCCGTTGCGCATTATGGCTGAACGGGCCAGCGCGAGGGCTCTGTCCAACGTCCAATCTGCGCGACACATCTTGCCGTGCCCCCCGCCCCCGCCGTAGAATGGGAGCAGCAAGCAGGGAGAGCGCCATGGGCTACGCCGAGATCTATCAAAGCTGGAAATCCGACCCCGAGGCCTATTGGCTGAAACAGGCCGAGGCGATCGACTGGATCGAAGCGCCGACAAAGGCCCTGTTTGATCGCGGCAATGACATGTACGAATGGTTCGCGGATGCAAAGGTGAACACCTGCTACAATGCCGTCGACCGCCATGTCGAAGCCGGGCGCGGCGCGCAGGCCGCCATCATTTATGACAGCCCGGTCACCGGTATCAAGCAGCGCATCACCTATTCCGACCTACAGGCGCGCGTTTCCAGCCTTGCCGGCGCCTTGCGCACAAAGGGCGTGGAAAAAGGCGACCGCGTCATCATCTACATGCCAATGGTCCCCGAAGCGCTGGAAGCGATGCTGGCCTGCGCGCGCATCGGCGCGATCCACTCGGTCGTCTTCGGCGGCTTTTCGGCCTCCGAGCTGTCCGTGCGCATCGACGATTGCACCCCCAAGGCGATCATCGCCGCCTCCTGCGGGATCGAACCGAACCGCATCGTCCAGTACAAGCCCCTGCTCGACGGCGCCATCGAACAAGCCACCCACAAGCCCGATTTCTGCGTCATCTTCCAACGCGAACAAGAGGTCGCCAAACTGGTCGAGGGCCGCGACGTCAGCTGGTACGCCTTCCAATATGGCGTGACGCCTGCCGAATGTGTCCCGGTCGCGGGCAACCATCCCGCCTATATCCTCTACACGTCCGGCACCACGGGCGCGCCCAAGGGCGTGATCCGCGCCACGGCAGGCCATCTGGTATCGCTCAACTGGACGATGAAAAACATCTACAACGTCGATCCGGGCGATGTGTTCTGGGCCGCCTCCGATGTCGGCTGGGTCGTTGGCCACAGCTATATCTGCTACGCGCCGCTGATCCACGGTAACACCACCGTCGTGTTCGAGGGCAAGCCCGTGGGCAACCCCGACGCCGGCACATTCTGGCGCGTCATCGCAGAACACAACGTGCGCAGCTTCTTCACCGCCCCCACCGCCATCCGCGCCGTCAAACGCGAGGACCCCGACGGCGAGCTGCTCAAAAAATACGACCTGTCCAACCTTCAGGCGCTCTACCTCGCGGGCGAACGCGCCGACCCCGACACGATCCACTGGGCGCAAAAAATGCTGGACAAACCGGTCTATGACCATTGGTGGCAGACCGAAACCGGCTTTGCCATCGCCGCCAATCCCGCCGGGCTGGAGGCACTGCCGGTCAAGCTGGGCTCGCCCACCGTGCCGATGCCCGGCTATGATATCCATATCCTTGCCGAGGATGGCACGCCCAAACCCGTTGGCGAACTGGGCGCCATCGCCATTAAACTGCCCCTGCCCCCCGGCACGCTGCCAACCCTCTGGAATGCCGAGGCGCGGTTTCGCAAATCCTACCTCGACACATTCCCCGGCTACTATGAGACGGGCGATGCCGGCATGATCGACGAGGATGGGTATCTCTACATCATGGCGCGCACCGATGACGTGATCAACGTCGCAGGCCACCGCCTCAGCACCGGCCTGATGGAAGAGGTGCTGGCCTCGCACCCTGATGTGGCCGAATGTGCCGTGCTCGGCGCCAAGGACGATCTGAAAGGCCAGGTCCCCGTTGGTTTCGTCTGCCTGACCAAAGGCGTCGATCGACCGGCCGAAGAAATCACGCGCGAATGCGTCGCCCTCGTACGCGACAGGATCGGCCCGGTCGCCGCCTTCAAACTGGCCGTGGTGGTGGACCGCCTGCCGAAAACCCGCTCGGGCAAGATCTTGCGCCGCACCATGGCCAGCATCGCCGATGGCGAAGAATTCAAGATGCCCGCCACCATCGACGATCCCGCCGTTCTGGACGAGATCGCAGAGGCGCTGAAAACCATCGGCTTTCCGAAAGGCCAGTCATCAAGCTGAAGCTTCTGACGAACTGCTTCAGCGGAGATCCCGATGCGAGCCATGGCTCTATTCGTCCCGATTTTGCTCTACGCCCATTTGGTGTCGGCTAAGGATCGCTCACAGGAAGTTTTTGCCGGACAGGTCAAAGCCAAGTTTGCCAACAAAGCCGAGCGTGTGGTGCCCACTCCCTGCTAGAGGGTTGCGACCTGATGATTCAGCATTGCTATAGCAAAAATGGCTCAGCCGGACACGTCAAGCCACAGCAAACTTCAAAAGCTGCGACAACAGCTTGGCAAATCCGACCTTGCCACTGTCAAAAGCGTGAGGGTTTCGTCGGTTCACGGCGACACGCATGTCGGGCTGTGGCCAGCCAGGAACAACCTGATGTCAAAGATCTGGGGGCGGCCTGCCAGCGTGAAACCTGGCGAGATAGTCTATCACTGCAACGGCGATGCCTATGAGCAGGAGAAGTATGTTTCTGCCGATATCATTGTCTCGAATCCGGTTGATCCAGAGTTTGAGCAACTGCTGACTGACTACATCGGAGACTATTGTAAATAATCACTCGGGCACCAGCCAGACCCAAACGCCGCCCGCATTTTCATCTTGGCAGAAATACTCTCGCCGAAGGCACGGAAAATTCGCAGAATTTTCTTAGACCCGCGCAAAATCCACATCATTCATCAGGCTGGGTATTCGCCCTTCGGTCTCGGCGATCCGGTCCAGATCAATACGTGCCGCCACGACGCCCGGACCCTCGCCGCCATCCGCCAGAACCGCCCCCCACGGGTCTACGATCAGCGAATGACCATAAGTCGCGCCACCACCGGGTATTGGCCCCGTCATGGCCGCCGACACGACAAACCGCGTCGTCTCGATCGCCCGGGCACGGTTCAGCACATGCCAATGCGCGGCGCCGGTCTTGGCGGTAAAGGCCGCCGGGCAGGCCAGTATTTCGGCCCCTCCCTGCGCCAGTGCGCGGAACAGATGCGCAAACCGCAGATCATAGCAAATCGTGTGCCCCACGCGCGCAAGCGGCGTGTCATGTATCACCGCGCAACTGCCGGGATCGACACGGTCACTTTCACGGTAAATTTCGTCGTCGGATAACTGAATATCGAACAGATGGATCTTATCGTATCGTCCGGCAATTCCGCCGTCCGGCGCCAGCATAAACCCACGATTGATGATGCGCCCGTTCGGACCATCAACGGCGATCGAGCCGAGATGCGTCCAGACGCCATGCTCGGCTGTAAATGCCTGCATGCGCTTCAAGAACGGATGATCTGCTTCCGGCGCAGAGGGTGGCGCCACCGCTGCGCCGTCAGATTTCAGACCACCGCAATATTCCGGCAGAAACAGCATCTGGGCGCCGCCCGCCACCGCCTGTTCGCACAATGGCAGCGCTTCGGACAAGGCGGCATCCATATCAGGCATGGGGCGAAGTTGGAGGCAGGCAATATCTATAAGGCGACGCATGGGCGAGGCTCCGGCTGGTAATCCAAGCCTCAGCCTAAAGCCGCGCCACCGCCAAATGCAAGGCGGCGGCGCAGGGATATCTCAGATCACCACCACATCCAGCGGCGGAAAGCCGTTGAAGCCAACCGACGAATAGCTGCTGGTATAGGCACCGCAGTGACGGATCACGATGCGGTCGCCGCATGCCAGCGCCAGCGGCAGCATGACGGGGCGCTGCTCATAAAGGATGTCGGCACTGTCGCAGGACGGACCGGCCAGGATGCAGGCGCCGGTCTCAGCACCGTCATGCGGCGTCTCGATCCGGTAACGGATCGCCTCGCCCATGGTTTCGGCCAGCCCCGAGAACATGCCGATATCGAGGTAGACCCAGCGGTGCAGATCGTCCGCCGACTTGCGCGACACCAGCAGAACTTCGGCCACGATGTGGCCCGCTTCGGCCACCAGACCGCGGCCCGGCTCGGCCATGATGTAGGGCACGTCGCCGAACCGCTCGGCCACGGCGTCCATGACGGCGGCAGCATAGCTTTGCGCGCCCATCACCTCATCCTCGTAGGTGGCGGGGAAACCGCCCCCGAGGTTCAGCACGCGCAGGTCATGCCCGGCGGCGCGGCCCGCGTGCCAAAGCTCGGCGATCTGGTCCAGAACGGGGTTCCAGAATTCGGGGCGGCGCGTCTGGCTGCCAACATGGAACGACAGACCCGCCACATCCACACCCTTGGCGCGCGCGTAGTCCATCAGATCAGCCAGCGCACTGCGGGCGCAGCCGAATTTGCGGCTGAGCGGCCAGTCGGCCGAAGAATTCTCGACGATCACGCGCAGATAGACCTGAGCGCCAGGGGCATGCGCTGCCAGCTTGTCGATCTCGGCCTCGCTGTCGGCCGCGAACAACGCCACGCCATGGGCATGTGCATAGGCGATATCGGCCGGTTTCTTGATCGTGTTGCCAAAGGAAATATCGGTGCCCGAGGCGCCCTGCGACAGGCACAACTCAATCTCGCCCCGGCTGGCGGCGTCGAAACGTGCGCCGCGCTGGACCAACGTACGGATGATTTCGGGCGCCGGGTTCGCCTTGACCGCATAGTGGATGCGGGCGTCGCCCAGACCTGCCACCAGTGCGTCATACTGCGCCGCAACCCGCGCGCGGCTGACCACCAGCGTTGGGCGGTCAAACTGGCGCGACGCGATGAAGGCAGCCGCCGGATCGGACAGGGTTGCAGCATCGCATGCGCAGAAGGAATCGGCGCGCAGGGCGCCGGGGAATATGGCTGTCATGGGTCATCTCCAAAAGGATAGCCCCGCCCGAGCGGGGGGATCGGCAGTCAGAGACGTTACCGTCGCTACATAAACGCGGGGTCAGTCAGGAAGGACTGACCGGCCAGAGGCGCGTGCGTTGGCGTCTTGAATTTTGCATTTAAACGCATCTCGGATTCACGCAAGAGGTTTTTTCGCATCAGAGATAAAAAATCCCGGCGCGCTGCTTTGCGGCCGGGATTGATCTGCTGGGCTGGCCGAAGGTCGGGCCGATCAGCTCTCGCTTTCGCTGTCGCCGTCGTCATCTTCGTCTTTTTCACCGTCCGGCACTTTGAAAAGGCTGTCGGCATCGTATTGCTTTTCAGTGACTTCCGGCTCGGCATTGCCCAGCGTGAACGTCTCCAGACCCTCAATCGCGGTCGGGATCTTGTATTCGTCGTCGCTCGACAGGCTCTGCTCGGTGCTAAGCAGTTTGCGGCGGTCATCGTCACTGATGGTCTCGCCTTCGCGGGCCTTCTTGGCGGCGGCCTTTTGCACGGCGGCGTCCAATTCGGACTGCTTGCACAGGCCCAGCGCGACGGGATCAATCGGCTGAATGTTCGAAATATTCCAATGCGTGCGCTCGCGGATCGCCTGAATAGTCGGCTTGGTCGTTCCGACCAGTTTGGATATCTGGGCATCTGCCAGTTCGGGGTGGAATTTGACCAGCCACAGAATGGAGGCCGGACGATCCTGCCGCTTGGACAGAGGTGTATAACGCGGGCCGCGACGCTTTTCCTCGCCCTCGGCAGAGGCGTTGTATTTCAGCTTCAGCTTGCGCATCGGGTCTTTTTCCGCCGCGTCAATTTCGGACTGGTCCAACTGGTTGTTGCTGACCGGATCGAACCCCTTGACGCCGGCGGCGACGTCGCCGTCCGCGATGCCCTGAACCTCAAGTTCGTGCATTTCAGTGAAATCCGCGATCTGCTTGAAGCTGAGCGTGGTATTGTCCACCAGCCAGACGGCGGTGGCCTTGGCCATCAGTGGTTTCGCCATGTGTCTCTCCTACAGCTGTGAATTCCGGCAAGCCTTCCCTGTCCCCTGTCTCCAGGAGGCCTCGGAAGCTGGTCCGAGGCGGGTCGCCATTGTCGGGAAACTTGGACTTGCGTATAGTGCGCAAATTGCGAAATGGAAAGACGGAAATCATGCGCGCGCTGCTGATCCTGCTGCTGACAGCCACGATTGCCCACGCAGAGGGCGAAAAAGCGGGCGCATTCGACTATTACGTGCTGGCGCTCAGCTGGACGCCGACATGGTGCGCCACCACCGGTGATACGCGCAGCGCGCCGGAATGCAGTCCGGCGGCGGATCGCGGGTGGTCGTTGCACGGGTTATGGCCGCAATACCATCGCGGCTGGCCCAGCTATTGCAAGTCCGCCAAACGCCCGCCCTCGCGGGCGATGTCAGGCGGCATGGCCGACATCATGGGCAGTGCGGGGCTGGCATGGCACCAGTGGAAAAAACACGGCCGCTGCACCGACCTGAGCGGCAGCGATTATTATGCGCTGGCACGCGAGGCATATGAGAGCGTCAACCGGCCCGCTGTGTTTGCCAAACTAACCCGGTCGGTGACCCTGCCCGCACAGGTCGTGGAGGCAGCGTTTCTTAAAGCGAATCCAGCGCTCGAGCCGGATATGGTGGCCATCACCTGCAAAGAGGGACGCATTCAGGAGGCGCGCATTTGCCTGTCGCGCAGTCTGGACCCGGTGCCCTGTGGGCAGGACGTGCTGCGTGATTGCCGTTTGAAGGATGCGCGGCTGGATCCGGTACGCTAGGTCTACCCGGTTTCGCGCGAAACCACTGGTGGATTTGGGTATTTTCACCAAGAAAAAACACGGGCGCGCGGGAAAACGAGATGGGGTTACGCCGCCTCGTGGGCTATAATCGCAGCTTCTGGCGCGCTAAGGCCGCGTCTGGAAAAGCTGCCATAGGTGTGCGGCTTGGATTCCAGTGACGGATAGCGCGCAAGCAGACGCTGGCGATCTGCGTCGTTGAGGGTCGACAACACGGCGCTGGCGGGATGGAAGGTTTCGGTTTCCAGACCGTTGACCCAGACGATTTGATGACGCGGCAAAAGCAGGTGGATATAGGTAATCTCGCGCACCGGATCCAGCCGCAGCAATTCGGGCGGTCCATCGATGCGCACCCGGCTTCCCTGCCAGCGCCATGTGGGCCGACGGAAATCTGCTCGACCAGGTCGGGCGAAAAGCCGTCCACTTTGGTCTGCGACCAGGAAATGAGGAAGGTACCCCGAAATCCCGTTCCCAAACCTGAGTTATCCTGCCTCGATCGTTTTTTAAGTGCAGGAAAGGCATCAAATGACCAGACGTGTGGGAAGATGCGTCAAGGAGCACCTGTCAGAATTCCATGTGTAGTCGCAGCGATCCCACAATCTGGCCCTCACATCGGCCTTTGAAATCGCGACCGATCCAAGCGATTCCGTAAACCGTACGATTCTCGGCGAGCGATTTCCAAGCATCCTTGCGCGCACCCGGTTGCGCGCATCGCTCAGGCGACAGCCACGACTGGCAGGCGGCAAAGCATTGCTGTCACTACAGGCCGTATCGGCTCCGGCAGGGACGCATATTCAGGCAGACCATTCTGCGCAGACCATTCTGCACGGTGCGATAGCTTTGCACGGTGCGATAGCGGGGGCCGGTGACGGGATCGCGCAGCATCTGGGCGCCCTGCCCGAACTGGCCATAGCTTCCGGGCGAGCCGCCCCAGTACCGGCCCCCGACACGGCCAACGCCGGACCGGCGATCATCGGTAGCGCCGCCTGCACCAGACTGGCAGAACGGCGAATGCGCAAAGCAATCGCATCCAGGCAATATGTCCCTGGTGACCTCATGCAGACAGCCCTGCGAATGTTGCCTGTTCCGGCCTATGATGTGCAAAAACGTGGTAAGGGCGTCTTGTCGAATTGAGCGATGTGACTGGCAAAGTAAGTTGGCCGGTATCAATCCGACTCCAGCCTACGCATCCAGAACTGCAGCGGATGATCCGTCTCGGCGTCTGCGTCGATATCCTTCCAACGAAAGTTGGCGACCACACCCGGTAGTGGCGCGTAGCCGCGCGCACGCCAGAATGCGTCAAGCGGGGCATATCCTTGCGGTTTAAGCGGGTGATCGGCGGGGCGCTGAACGCTGCAAAACACCGAGATCTGGCGGCCCAGCGCGCGCGCATGCGCTTCGCGCTCGTCAAAGAAGGCGTGGCCCACGCCTCGCCCGCGATACTCGGGCAGCAGCACCGATTCGGCACAGTAGAAAATGTCGGTGAGCGGCAGCCCCTGATCGGCAAAGGCCGCCGCGAAATCATCTGCGTGATCCTCCAGCGGTGCCCCGGTCGACGCGCCGACCAGACGCGCGCCGTCAAAGGCACCTACAACGATGGCGCCGGGACTGTCGCGATAGGTTTGCAGATAGCGCCGCTCATACCCCAGATCGCCATCATACAGGTAAGGATAGCTGTGGAATACGGCCATCCGCAGCCGCGCGACATCGTCCAGCGCAGCATCAAGTGCGGCGCCGGACAGGATGCGCACATCCGGAGCACGCCCCGCCTTCATGAGACCTGATTGATCCAGTCGGACAGGTTGTAATAGGTGGTGATCCGCGTGATCAGCCCGTCCTTGAGCGTGAAAAACGTGCCTGCGGGCAGTTTGTAAGTCTGGCCGTCGGCTTCGGGCAGGCCTTCGTCGGTTTTCAGATAGGTGCCGCTGACCACAAATTCGGCGGCGGCGCGGGTACCATCCTCGGAGGTGAACAGCACAATATCCGAAAGCTCTTCGCGATAGCTTTCTTCCATGTGATCGCAGAAATCGCGGAACATGTCCTTGCCCCGGCGCGTGCCGCCCTCGTTGACATGGTGGGCGATGTCGTCGGAAAGGCAGGCCAGCATGCCTTCGGTGTCACCGATGTTGAAGGCGTCGAAATAATGCTTGATGGTTTCGCTCATGTCTTTTCTCCTCTTGGGTCGCCCCAGCGTTCGATCATATGCGCCAGAATCTGGTCGCGGGATTGGCGGTAAGCGGTCATCTTAGCCTCACGCGTTTCACCGAGTCCCGTCGGGTCCATGATCGGCCAGTACAGCACATCGAGGTGAAAGACGCGGGTTAAATCAAGCGCGCGGCGCTGGCTGGCCGGGCTGAGCGCGACGACCATGTCAAACGATCCCAGATCGTCGCCCCACTGCTCCATCTCGTCAAAGCTGCGTACGCGGTGGCGGGCCAACTCGACGCCGATTTCCTTGCACACAGCGATGGAAAACCCGTCAATATCCAGATCACTCTTGACGCCCGCCGATTGCACATAGGTGCCGGTGCCGTAGAGTTTTTTCATGATGCCCTCGGCCATTGGCGATCTTACAGCGTTGTAATCGCAACAAAACAGCACTGAATGGGGGAGGTCATGCACCATGGCGTCAGCTGCCAAAATGCAGCACGCAAATCAGCGTAAACAGGCGTCGCGCGGTGTCGCTATCGATGCCTGCCTTACCCTCCAGCCGTTCCTCAAGGATGCGCGCACCCTCGTTGTGGATACCGCGGCGGGCCATGTCGATGGTTTCGATCTGGCTGGGCGGCATGTTTTTTACCGCGTCAAAATAGCTTTCGCAGATGGCCCAGTAATCCTTGACCACCTGCCGGAAGGGGCTGAGCGACAGATGAAATTCGGCGGCCGGCGCCTCGGCCTCGGTGGTGACGGTAAAAACCAGACGTTTATCGCGGATTGAAAGAGCCACGCGGTAGGGGCCGCCGGGCACCTCGCGGCCGTCGCGGGGAGGCAGCGAGAAGGTATTTTCTTCCATCAGATCAAACATGGCAACCTTGCGCTCCTGTTCGATTTCAGGGGTCGGCGCTGGCAGGTTTGCGTCATCAAGTTCGATATGGCTGATACGGCTCATGGCGTGTCTTTCGCAAGTCGTGTTGAAGTAGCAGTAGCGCGCCGGGGCGCGCTGGGCAATGGCTCTACCCGTTCAATCGGTCCAGCCGGACCCGCACCGACAGCCCGTGCGCCTCAAGGCTTTCGGACCTTGCCAGCGTCTCAGCGGCTGGGCCGATGGCGCGCAAAGCTTCGGGCGTCATGCGTGCCAGAGTGGTGCGTTTAAGGAAATCCAGCACGCCAAGGCCTGATGAGAACCGTGCCGAGCGTGCCGTGGGCAGCACGTGGTTCGGACCGCCGACATAATCGCCAATCGCCTCGGGCGTCCACTGGCCGAGGAAGATCGCGCCGGCATGGGTGATCCGGGCGCTGAGCGCGTCCACGTCAGCGACGCACAGCTCCAGATGTTCGGGCGCGATGCGGTTGCTAAGCTGCGCGGCGATGTCCAGATCCGGCACGGTGATGATCGCGCCGAAGTCGCGCCAACTGACGCCCGCGATGGCGCGCCGCTCCAGCGTTTGCAGGCGGGCGTCGATGGCATCCGCCACCTTTTTCCCAAAGGTGGCATCGGTGGTGATCAGGATCGATTGGGCGCTTTCGTCATGTTCGGCTTGGCTGAGCATGTCCAGCGCGATCCAGTCGGGATCGTTGTCGGCGTCCGCGATGACAAGAATTTCCGATGGCCCGGCGATCATGTCGATGCCAACCTTGCCGAAAACCCGGCGCTTGGCGGCGGCGACATAGGCGTTGCCGGGGCCGGTAATCTTGTCCACCGGGGCAATCGTTTCGGTGCCATAGGCCAGCGCGGCAATGGCCTGCGCGCCACCAATGCGGTAGATCTCATCGACGCCCGCAATCTGGGCCGCGGCCAGCACGGCAGGGTTCAGCGCCCCGTCCGGCGTGGGCACCACCATGGCCAGCCGCCCCACCCCGGCCACCTTGGCCGGGATCGCGTTCATCAGCACCGATGACGGATAAGTCGCAATTCCACCCGGCACATAAAGCCCGGCGGCATCAACCGCTGTCCAGCGCCAGCCCAGCACTGCACCGGTATCATCCGTCCAGTTGTCATTGGCGGGCATCTGGCGCGCGTGATAGACCCGGATGCGCTCGGCAGCCAGCTCCAGCGCGGCGCGCACATCGGGCGCAACGAGGTCCGCGGCCTGCGCGACCTCATCAGCGCTCAGGCGCATCGTGGCGGGTGTCAGCGCGACGCGGTCGAACCGCTCGGTCAGCTCGATGATTGCCGCATCGCCGCGCCTACGCACGTCGGCAATGATAGCGGCAACTGTGTCGTCGACATCCGGGCTATCCTCGCGCTTGGCGTTCAGCAGGGCGGTAAATTCGGCCTCGAACTCAGGTGCGGAATGGTCAAGGAAACGGGGCATCGCAGGCTCCTTGCTGTCTGTACAGGGATTCAGGGCGGGTCAGTCCGGATGATGTGGCGTCTTGCCCGAAGGCGCGACATAGGGGCGCGTCACATCTTTGAGGGTAACATCCAGTGCCTCCACCTCCAGCCGGATGGCACCATCGCCCGCCAGCGTCAACAACACGTAGCCCGCGCCATCCTCGCCCGGCTCGAACGTGATGCTGAGCAGCGACAGGATCAGGTTCGTATCGGTGCGCACGATGCCCTGACTGGCAACGCGCAGCACGCCGTCGATGACCAGCAGTGCCTGCACCCGTTCGGGCGCGCGGCTAGCGGCGTCATCTTCCCAGCGGAACCTGTTCAGCAGCAGCGCAAAGCGCCGCGCGCCGGGCCGCCAGGTCATTTCCGTGACGGGAAATACCGCATCCTGCGCAAGGCCGGAGATGACTTGCAAATCGTCCATGTCCAGCGCACCCAGGTTCAGAGCCGCCTCGCGTGCGTCTTCAAATTTTGCGTCGTCGGTCATTGGCTGCTTACCCGCTCTATTCTGGCGCCGACGGCGCTCAATTTGTCCTCGACATGCTCGTATCCGCGATCAAGGTGATAAACCCGGTTCACAATCGTTTCGCCCTCCGCCGCCAGACCGGCGAGGATCAGCGAAACGGACGCGCGCAGATCGGTCGCCATGACTGGCGCCCCCTTCAGCTGTGCAACGCCCTTGACCGTGGCAACCCCGCCGTGCACGTCGATATCGGCACCCATGCGGACCAATTCGGGCGCATGCATAAAACGGTTCTCAAAGATATTCTCTTGCAAAACCGATGTACCCTTGGCGGTACACATAAGCGCCATGAACTGCGCCTGCAGGTCGGTTGGAAAGCCGGGGAACGGTGCGGTGGCCACATCGACGGCGCGAATGTCGCCATTCTTGCACGCGACGGTCAGCCCCTCAGCGGTTTCGGTGACGGACACGCCGGCCTCGTCCAGTTTCTCGCAAAAGGCCGCCAACAGATCGATTCGCCCGCCAAGGCACGTCACCTTGCCGCCGCAAATCGCGGGGGCCAGCATGTAAGTGCCCAGCTCGATCCGGTCTGTGACAACGGGATGGGTTGCACCGTGCAGGCGGTCCACGCCCTGAATGATGATCGTGTCGGTTCCGTCGCCTTCGATCTGCGCGCCCATGCGGCGCAGGCAGGTTGCCAGATCGACGATCTCGGGCTCACGCGCGGCACCTTTCAGCACCGTGGTTCCCTTGGCCAAAGTCGCAGCCATCAGTGCGTTTTCAGTGGCCCCTACCGAAACGATGGGAAACTCGAACGTGCCGCCCTTCAGCCCGCCGGGCGCCTTTGCGTGCACATACCCCTCGCGCAGCTCCAGCTCGGCGCCCATCGCCTCCAGCGCCCTCAAGTGCAAATCGACTGGACGCGCGCCAATCGCGCAGCCGCCCGGCAGCGACACTTCGGCGTGGCCGAACCGCGCCAAAAGCGGGCCCAGCACCAGAATGGATGCGCGCATCTTGCGCACGATGTCATAATCGGCCCGCTGACTGGTCAGCGCGTGGGATGACATGGCGATGACCTGCCCGCCTTGCAGCGTCGATACTTCCGCACCCAATGAGTCCAGCAGCTCCGACATTGTGCGGATATCGCTCAGCCTCGGCGCATTGGTCAGCGTCAGCGGCTCGTCGCTGAGAAGCGTTGCAGGCATCAGCGTAAGACATGCGTTTTTCGCCCCCGCGATGGGAATTGTTCCGCTGAGCGGGCCATTCCCCGTGACGATAATGCTGTCCATATCCGAATATCTTTCCGTTTTCTTGAATTCTAAAGGTTACTTCCAAGCGCAAACGCGGGTGCGCTGGTTCACCCAGCAGCCGCCAACGCGGATCAACTTGCCCAGCGGCGCGTGCGCATGATTGGCGCCCGGCTCGCCATTCCAATAGCCGTCTGCCTGACTCTGTGCGCCGACCAGCACATTGGCGAAATAGGTGAAATTCGGCGCGGTGTCGAAAACCCTGAAGCTTCCTCCACCTTGCGGCACGAAGTGACACCGGCCTTGAATGAGGATATTTCCATCGGCTTCAAAATAGCAAAATGCCGGGTCGGCCTGCTGCGCATTTGCATCGCTCGCAAACACCGCAAATACGAACGCCGTCAAATATTTCATACGTCGTCGTCCTCGTTCTGCCGCGGCTTTTCTACATCCCGCACCCGCGCCTGAGCCTTGCGACGGGCCAGATTGGCCTTCAACGCCTGCTTTAGCCGGTCGTCGCGCGCATTGCCTTTTGGTTTGGGCTGTTTCGGGGTCTCGCCTTTACTCATGGCGCTTCTCTACATGAGGCGCACCCGCTGGTCCAGATAAGGCTTGCACGAAGCCCGATAAGCGTCTAATCAGCGCCCGATTGCTGTGGTAGCTCAGTGGCAGAGCACACCCTTGGTAAGGGTGAGGTCGAGAGTTCAATCCTCTCTCACAGCACCACTCTTTTCTGTTAATTATCAGAAAGATGCGTGTAATCAGCAGATTGGAAGCCCCTCGGTGATACACAGAGGTGGTAACATGGTACTGCGTATGCCCAGCCCAACTAAGCATCCTAAGACTGGCGTGTACTACTTGAGAGTACGCGTACCGGCCGACGTGATTGCTTTACTAGGCAAGAAGTTCCTAGTGAAATCCCTCGGAACAAAAGACCCGCATACCGCAAAAGCCTTGTTCGCATCCGAACTACAAAAGGCACAGCGGCACTGGGAAGCGCTCAAGCAAGGCCCTGCCCCTATCCCACACCGTCAACTCGTTGCGCTAGCCGGTAAGCATTACGGCGCCTCAATGAAAATGCTGGACGACGAACCGGGCGAACCGAGAGTGTGGGAAGCGGCCTTGGCCCACTTGGAAGAGGTCGGAGCCTCGAGTGAAAGTCGTATACAATGGTTCAGCCCCTCAGCCTGCAAGTTGTTGGATGAGGAAGGCCTTTCTGCTGATCAGGCAAGTTTTGACAGATTGATCGTTGAGCTTCACTCGGCGGCTGTCCAATGGGCAGAACAACAATTGAAGCGATCAAAGGGTGACTACAGTCCAGATCCGCAGGCGTCTCGCTTTCCTGCCCCGTCTACTACGTCATACGCTACTGATACCGCTGTGGAAGGCATTAGCCTTTCCGATCTATTCGAGTTGTGGAAGCGCGACCACTTGGCAGAAGGCAAATCGACGCGCACTGTTTCAGACTTTCAACAGAAACTCGGCAGCTTTATTGCCTTTCTGGGTCACGAAACAGCTCAGCGCGTCACCGCAAAAAACGTGGCTGAGTGGTGCGAAGACCTTCGTCACAATCAAGGACTGGGAGCAAGGACGGTCAGCGACAAGTATCTGGCTGCACTCAAGGCAGTGTTCCGTGTCGGAGTCAGTAAGTTCAAGATCGCCAGTGATCCCACTGCCAATGTCAAAATCAAGTACAACAAAAAGCCGCAACGAGAGCGCTCCTTAGGTTTTACCGATGCTGAGGCCCTCACGATCTTGTCCGAGTCGTTGCGCGAGCCGTCTGCACTCGGTGGGATGGCCAAGCATAACAAGTTAGCCATTCGCTGGGGGCCTTGGATCTGCGCTTACACAGGAGCAAGGGTTGGCGAGATCATGCAGCTACGCCGCAGCGATCTCATTGAGGAGTCCGGCATCCCCTGCCTTCGTAACACACCCGAAGCGGGGTCCACTAAAAACGGTAACTATCGAATTGTCCCAGTTCACCCTCACCTTATTGATCTTGGTCTACTCACTTTTATTGAGGAACAACCCGATGGCCCTCTGTTTTATACACCTAAGAGATCAGGGGATGACCCTGTAGTCCGCGCAGGAAACACGGCTAAGAAGATTGGAGCATGGGTTCGGGAGACTGCAGGCGTGACTGACAGCAGGATTTGGCCAAATCACGCATGGCGGCATCGGTTCAAGACAATCGCCCGGGATGTTGGTATGCCACCCGAGTACATGGATGTGTTGCAGGGACACGAGGATGGTCGATCCACTGCCAGCTATGGCGAAACGACTGTAAGAGCGCTCTATCGAGAGATCCAAAAGTTACCGCGATACTCCAGTTTGGAAATCGACCGCATGACAGAGCTACGAAAGAGATGATGCGGTGCCTTTAACTAGCTCCCACTGCGTGAGTTGCCGATAAATGCAGAGCAAACGCAACCCAATGACTACAAACCATCCGTCCACTGCGTGTCAATCAGACAAGTGTGTATCGGATGAACAGTAAGCATCACGTCCCTGCCCACCTCTCAAGCGCAGCCTGAGCCGCTGCAGGGTCACCCTTGATCCTCAAGACTGCCTGACGCGACAGTCCCGTCGCCTTCGCGATTGTCGTGGTTCCTTTGCCCATCGCCGCCATGTTTTGTACCGTGTTTAGCGCCTCTAGATCATAGCCCGGCTTCTTACCCCGATACTTCACTGGGTCGCCCTTGGCAGCGGCTATGCCAGCCTTCTGAGCCTCTTTCGTCGCCTCGGCCTGTGCCTGTGCCGTCGCCGCCATGAACGCAATGAGAGCGTCTCTCACAGCCTCTTGCATGGGGTCTGTGGTGGCACCGTCGAAGGTCATGCCATTGATCACCGTACGGACGACGACACCCTGCCGCATGAACGCCCTGATCGTATCAGTGACGTCCTGATAGTCGCGGCCCAGCCGATCCACCCAACGGACCACCAGAACATCGCCACGCCGCAGTTTGTCGAAGAGACGCTTGCCCTCCGGTCGCTCTGCCAACTTAGTGCTGACACGCGATACGCCATGATCTGCAATCACGTCGTCAATGTCGAAGCCTGCGGCCTCGGCCTGTGTTCTCTGGTGGTCACGGTTCTGGTCTGCAGTGCTGACGCGGGCGTAGAGAATGGTCTGTGACATGGTTCCTCAAATGTGTTCGTTAAGCCGCCCATGACAAGGGCAGTCCCAACAGATGCACGCGCGATGAAAAAGACGGTGGAAGCACAGGTTGCGCCCCAGACGACAGCAGCAAAGTCTTCAAGACCATAGCCGTACTGACGAGCTGTAAAACTCTGCACCCATTCGATAGAGAAGTTGTAGATGATCGGCGCACCCACCACCGTCGCCGCCAAGGCAACCGTAGTGGCTACCCCGTGGATTGAGGACATGAAGATCGAACGACCCGCCTCGCGTTGACTATTGTTCTGGAGCATGGAACCTCTCCCCACTATGATCGCGCCGGAAATCGGTGCGCATACCTGTAGATTAAGGGGAGCTAAACTTGCAGTCGTTCCGGAAAGTTACGGAAATCTGTCCATGAGCTTTGGGAAGAGATTTGGTCAACTTGTACGCCGCAAACGCGACATAGAAGGCCTTAGTCAACAAAACCTTGCAGCACAGGCATTTGGTGACGAGGAAAGAAAATCTAGGATCTCTGAACTTGAAAACGGCCACGTGACTCGCCCGCAAAGCAAAACTATCGATGCCCTCGTTGTCGCACTCAATATTTCCGAAGAGGAACTCAGTCAGGTTCTAAACGACAGCCCACATCCGGGAATGGTTGATACGCTTGTGGACTTGTTTGATGCCTCACATCTGGGCCGAGTTCATGTGGAGATCGCAGTAAATGAACATAAAGAAATTTACTTTTTCTATGACTGCCCTATGAAGCATGAAATATTGCGGTTGGAATATTTTGCCGAGGAAAGGCAACTTATTTGGGTTACTTCCAACCAATCCAGAAGACCATTCGGCACGCCTGTAGATGAATCTGTAGCAGGATTCTTGCCAGAAGCTTCAGAAGTCATATTTTGCAAAATATTAACTGGTGGCGAATTCAAAGAAGAGGCGAGACACCCGCTCCTCGTCATCACATAGCCAATGTATCATTGGCGACCAGAAATGAACGCTGACGGGTAAGCTCCCCGTGCTGAGTGCATTTGCTGCGCTGCACCCTGTTTTTCCCAATTTTACGTTATCTCTGTACCGCAAGATGTGCGGGGTAGTACCCCGCATCTTGGCAAGGGAGCCCGCTGCGCGCTCCCGTTGCATCCCTCCGGCCATGGCTCTTCCAGGGTTTTGAACCCATTTCAGAGCCAGCAGACCGTATCGCCGGTCAAACACTCGCAGGGCTTGGAGACGTCCCTCTCCACCTGCACCGAACCATGGATCAAAGGAGCTATCGCGCCCCTTGAAACCCACTCACAAGGAGACTTCGCTCTCCCTGCACCCATCGACTTGGCGGGCGTTCCTGCCCCCAAGACCCCAGACCACTTCATGGAGACGATTTCATCGAGAGCAAGGGGCATTGTCTCGCCCCTTGCATCCCTGACCAGGAAGGGAGCCGCCACAAGTTTGGGAACCACTTGTTTAGGTTACGGAATGATTGTCCGGCGTCGCGATCCGCAGTGACAGAAACACAATTATTTCATTTCTGCCATTGCACTCATGGAATCGGTACTACTCTGATGACGGCCCGAAAGCCTAGTAACCCCGCAACCATTTCGACAGTTCCGTTGCAGTGTTTTTCCGCACATCAAGAACCATCATTACACTGTCCTCATGCCCTTCTAGCTTGCCGTGAACAATACGGTCGTATAACCCCAAATATTCCCAAGATGTCCAACCCGTTTCATAGGTGGAATCTACAGCAGGAAATATCGCAATATTCTCCATCCGTTTGTACCCATCGGCGAGGCCCAGCTCCCACGGAACCCATCTACTGTCTTTGCTATTAGCACTGGCAAGAAGAACAAACTTCCCGGCCTGACCGATCCTCTTCTTCAACGCCGAAGCGGTTTCTTTGCTAGTGTAAGGCGGTAAATTCGGGTCTTTTTTATCAACGTAGACCGTGGCACCATGGTTTTCCAACACGCGGATTGCACCCACTACAAGTTCTTCATCTTTGCTCGAATGTGAGAGAAACGTCGCTCCTTGAGGCGAGCGATCTTCAGCCCTTTTACGGATCGTGTTAGCAGTCTCTTCATTTAGATTTGTTCTGACACCCCGAAGGTCAGAACGGGTAATATAATCGACCAATATTTTTCCTAACTAGCCTCTAAACAGCCCATTCATTTTTGAGATAGATGAAAAGTCATATACTTGCTTTAATTAAGTCAACCATTAGCACTGCCTGTTGTTAAACATGCGCTCGCGCGAATTGCTTATCAAATGTGCGTGGCTAGTTCGGCGTTCGTAGGCCGCTTCAATCGCATCGACCAGTTGTTGCGTCGATGATGGATAAGTCATATGGCGAGCATAGCAATCTAACCTTGGCCAATCGGATGAGAGATTGCTTTCAAACCGTGGTGGAAAGCCGCCAAAGGACGGCAATTTGATTCCAAGTAGGCCATTCGGGATAGCATTGGCTCCTCTACGCAACGAGCCTTGCAGCTCCCAATCGACGTAGCGCCGTGCCCATGTACACCTACCCATTAGAACTAAAGTCACCGTCGAACCACCGAGAAATCTATCTCGGATACGACGCATCACGTAGTCAGTGTTAGTGCTTTGAATAATGTCAGATGACATTTCTTCACCGAGTCCACGAGCAATGAAGCAATCGCGCTCGTGATCAAAAGCTCGAATAAAGCTGTTTACGGAATCTCGATCAGCATGATGATAAGAAATAAAACACTTGCGTCGAACAGTAGCCACTTGGTTCCCTTCCAAAGAATATAATCAAATTAAGTACACACGCAGAGGTAACTATAGACCCGCCACTGTATTCATGAAATATGCTGCAAAAACCTGCTAAAAGCTTTCATTCTTTAGCAGCAGAACCAAAAGCAGCGCGGCAAACCTCTTTCTATCCACCTATTTTTCCTAGTCCGTGACCGACAAGCGCTGCGATCTCGCTTGGCCGATAAGTTGCTGCCAACAATGCGTTCTGAGCAGGGGCCAAACCGTTTGCGTTCCATCCATCGGTTTTTGCTGCCGCATCATTGAGTGCATCCAGCCCGGAAACCAGTTTTTTGTGATCAACCCCCTCGTCGGCGTACCTTTCGAACCAAGCTGCATGTTCTGGCGATAAAACGGAAATCGCATCGAGGGTTGCGCCACCAAAACCACCAGCTAGAAAGAGTGGCTTGCCTGCATTGACCGAGACAATCACTTCCTCAAGTATCCCCGGATACCGGCCCAGAAACCCAGTTCTTTTTCCGCCTAGAACAATTCGTGCGTCGGTAGACTGAGCCAGAAAAATTCGCAAATCTGTCAGCGACTTTTCTAGAACGTCCTGTGTTGGTTCATATGAGGTTGGGTCGTTGTTTTCGGAGAATTGGCTGGGGTTTCCGTCTTCATCTAGGAAGATTATTTCTCCAAATAAACCCAATCGTTCTTTCTGTTGAACGATATCGTCGGAGGACATTTTCTGGTGCTCGCTATACGCGAGGCAAATCTTAAATGGCCTGTTTCGGTTCCCGTAGCGTTGCAGCTCGTCAATTAAGAACTGCGTGTATCCATCAGCGCGCAAATGTCCGCCATAGTACAGATTTCCGCCCGCGAATAAGATGGTTCTCGCGATATCACCTAGAGCCAGCCTGAAATGATCTTCGAATAGTCCTAGTTGCTTTAGATCAGCACTTTCCGAAACTGAAATTCCTAGGGCCTTACCTTCCAGTGCATTTGGTGGCAAAAGGGAGTGTTTCGATACCGTCATGTCAACCTCCTCTCATTGCGAGTTGTCGGGGCGTCATAATGTCAATCTCGAAATCTAGTTTCGAATTGCGCGCACAAGACCTCAAGACTTTAATCTCATCATGTCCGAGAGGAGGATCAGGATGCAAAATTCTCACGATTCCTTCTTCAGGAATTTTTGTTTTTTGGATGATGCACCGTTCGATCCAGGCCAGCAGAGTCACTGGTTCTGGAGCATGTGATGCCCACCAATCTACGGAAACAATACCATGATCTTTAGCCAGCCATTGCTGTACTAACCATATCTCTCGCTTTAAGCACTCGTCAGTAAGCAGGTTAAGCGCTCGGGCGACGTCTTCCAACTGCCAAGAGCCATCGGTCTTTCGCGATGGAATCCGTGGAACATGATCCATTAGAAATGACCCGCGCTCTTCTCCTGAACCGAGAGCATCAAGTATCACAACAGGCATGCCAGACACTTTTGCGACCGAGACTTCTCTTTGACACCACGCACGGCTTGCATACAAGTCGGTACGAACAGCCAAGAGTGAACTATTTTGGGCGTTCTTGACGAGCTCTGCCTCCCAGTCTTGTCCAGGCTGAAGGTCATGTGCGTCGAAGAATTCGCTGAGCCTTGTTGACGCAATGAAATTGCGGATCATCTCCACCAACACGTCAACGTCATCGCCCTCACTGGGGTTGCTTCTCTTCGTATGGGATAGGAAGACGGTCAGGCGCGCATCATCACCGTCAGCCAAAAATTGGGCTAAGCCTTGACTCAAGTCCCTACACCTCAAGCCGAGAGCGTCGTCGCCTGGTGACATCTCCGTGGTAGCTGCAATTTGTTGAAACGTCCCCAGAAGATCGGCAAGTCTCGTCTTATCTGTAGCGCCTCTGTTCAAAGAGTATGGAAAAATGGCAATGTGCTGCGGGTTCAGAGCTTGCTGTTCTACTAAGCTTGAGATGTAGCTGTGCCACGGCGAGTCCTGAGTTTGTGTGGCATCGGCCATACCGAATCCGAGTATGGGAACCAACGCAACGTATTCAGCAGATGCCAAACCGTTTGGGCCTTCAGTACCCGGCAGGTAACATGGTTGCGGGCAGTCGTCCTCCCCGGTCCACCCAGCACTTCTTGCCGCGACGTGTATCCCACCACCTATGATGCCTGAGAACGATACACCTCGGAAGTGTTCGACAAATTCTCGTGCCAACGCCTCTCCCTCGACGTCCGAAGGATGCCAAATAACATAGACTTCGAGTACGGGTGGAAGCATCTGTTTTCCTGTCAGTGCGAGGTTGTGCGAACTTACCCCATATAGTATCGTAGTCATCAGAAATCTCAACATTTATGCGTTAAGGGCTCAACTGATGGCAAACAGCACAAGGAATGTCTTCATCAGCCACATCCACGAGGATGATGCTGGACTTGGCGACCTGAAGAACCTTTTAAAGAAGAACGGAATGGACATTCGCGACGGCTCAGTAAACTCTGAGAAACCGAACAACGCGACATCGCCAGAGTACATTAAATCTCAAATACTCGCGCCCAAAATTGACTGGGCAAGCACGATGATTGTTTACATTACGCCCGAAACAAAAGACAGCGATTGGGTGAACTGGGAGATCGAGAGAGCATTTCAAAAAGACAAAACTATTGTTGGGGTATGGGAGCAAGGGAGTAATGGGTGCGACATACCCGAAGCGCTTGAGAAATACGGTGACGCTGTAGTCGGTTGGAATGGTGGCCATATCATTGATGCGGTAAATGGTGACTATCAAGGCTTTAACAATCCTGACGGCACGCCTTGCGAACCTCAACCAATCAAACGACATGCCTGTAGCTAAGAAGGCCCATCTTCAGAGCCTCTACTCCTATGTAGTTCGCTATGATAGCGGTTTCGCACCAAATCCGTATGGCGGCTATTGCACGCTGGCGACTTGCAAACCGGGTATTAGAAAGACGGCTCAGATTGGTGATTGGTTACTAGGAACTGGAAGCTCAAGTCAGCAGGTAAAGCGTGGCGGACATATTGTTTATGCCATGCGCGTTCAAGAAGCATTGCCAACCGCAGATTACTGGAACGACCTGCGTTTTCAGCGAAAGAAGCCAATTTTTCCTGGTAGCTGGAAGCAAGCGTGCGGCGATAATATTTACCAACCTCTTCCAGACGGATCTTGGCACCAATTAAATTCATATCACAGTCAAGACGATGGATCGCCAAAGGCTGAACATATAGCACGTGATACGGCGGTACAGCGAATATTGGTGTCGGAAGATTTCATCTATTTCGGTGCAGAGGGTCCGCTTCTACCAAGCCCGTTTCGTGAGGGTGGAGCAAATGATGTGCTCAAATCGAAACGAGGTTACTCGAGAATTCAAGACGATCAAACTATTGAAGAATTTGAGGCCTGGATAGCGTCGCTTCAGATGCATGGCGTTCAAGGGCAGCCATGGGATTGGGTGCAGATTTTTAAATGAGGGATTCATGGCATTAACAATATTGGAATACGAAGAGCAAATCGCTCCGACGGACCGACTTTCGAACGATACCCTAACACCTGTTCTTCTTGGCCTGTTTGGCGAAGTTGGAAGCATCATGGCCACTTCGAAAAAACTTCACCGCGAGGGCGAGGCGTTTATCGCGTACCTTGCGGCGGTGGAAGAAGAATTCGGCGATGCACTTTGGTATCTGTGTGCCATTTGCCGCCGCATTGGAGAGCCTCTGGACCAAATAATTAATGATGCATGCAAAGGCGAAGGCACCATTTCTATGACAGTAGCAAGCCTTCATTTGTCAGCTCCAATTGCAAAGGTTCATAAATTCCAAAACCTTGAAGTCATAGATGTTTTGCTGAAAGAGTTGGGGCTAAAGGCAGCAAATCTTTTGAATGCTGAGATTGGCCAGGCGGATTTGCGCGCCCGTGTTGTTGAATTCACCGCTGCATACCTGAAAGCCGTTCAATCTTCAAATGTGCCATTCGGTAAAATCGTGCGATCAAATTTAGACAAGGCGACCGGAAGATTTATCCCATCAGACACGTCCATGCTTCCAAAGTTTGATCATGCCTTCTCCGACGACGAAAGCCTTCCCAATAAATTTGAAATTGAAATCCAGGAACGACCAAACGGAAAAAGCTATCTTCGATGGAAGGGTGTTTTTATCGGCGACCCCCTTTCCGACAATATTGGTGATCCAGATGGATATCGTTTTCACGATGTTTTTCATTTTGCGCATGCAGCTATCCTACATTGGTCGCCGACTTTTCGTGCATTGATACGGCACAAGCGCAAGAGTGACCCCGATATTGATGAGGCACAAGACAGCGGGCGCGCGATTGTCATTGAGGAAGGGTTGTCAGCCTACATATTTTCTTGCTCTAAAGAGCTAAATTTTTTCGAAGGGCAATCGACAATATCATTTGATATACTAAAGACCGTAAGTAATTTCGTACGCGGCTACGAAGTTGAACGATGTCCTTTGTACCTGTGGGAGCAGGCGATCATACAAGGATATGATGTCTTTCGACAAATCAAGAAGAACAATGGTGGCGTTGTCGTTGGTGACAAGGCTAAGAGAACTGTAACCTACAGGCCTTTGTCATGAACAAACTATCAAGTGCGGAGCATATTGTGGGTGCACTGCAAGCCTTCGAATTCGAGAATGCATTTAATCCTTATCATGATATATGCAGAACCTTCGATCACTCTAAGTCTGCCGATATGAGAGCCGAAATTCTTTTCGAAATGCTTAATCGCGCGGATGTAAAGTCAGTCGACGCGATCTGGATCGGTCGTGATTTGGGGTATAGAGGTGGCCGCAGGACCGGGCTCGCACTGACAGATGATGTTCGTTTTTCTTCTCATTTGGAGCGCTGGGGGCTCGAAGCATCTCGACCGACAAAAGGACGTCCGGTTGCAGAGCGAACAGCTTCTATGGTGTGGGATTTCCTTGACTTGATTGAGCGTAACATCTTTTTGTGGAATGTTTTTCCGTTTCATCCTCATTCGCCCAACGATGAATTTTCTAACCGGACACATAATGCCGCCGAACGCCGCTTCGGAGAGGAAATTCTCAAAGGTATTCAAGAGTTGATTAAACCGGAAAAGGTCATAGCCATTGGGAATGATGCTTCAAAGGTGGCTAGTCGGTTATTCCCAGAGCTTGAAGTTCATAGCATTCGGCACCCTAGCTACGGCGGTCAAGCCGAATTCGCATCAGGTATTTCGAAAATTTACTCGATTGAAAAGCCTGAAAGACAACCACGACTAATTTGACCTGTACCGACCTTATCTAGAATTTCCCAATGCTTCACCGCTGCAAGGCTGACAGACTTAGTCGCATCACAGTTTTTGTGCGCATCCTTCAGATCAGGCTCTCGTAAACCGAGTCCGCCTTTGGCGGTCTCGGCCATGCGGCTTCCATCCCTTGCGCAGCTATCGCCAGCCGTGAACGGCTGACACTTTTTCCTTTGATTGGGGCCTTGCAGGCCCGTCCTCCGTCAAGACCAAGCCCTTCGCTATGGCTTCGGGCGCAAACCAGCGGTCTCCCCGTCCTTCCGCACTTCGTTTGTGCAGGGCGGGCGATCCCCCTCCGCTGTCTGCGGTCTGTGACGGTCTCCCCCCGCTCATTGGCGCGGGCCTAGTCCGGTTGCATGCGCAACCGACTACCCGAGGAAAGGGGAAACAGATGAAAACCGATATTTATGAAAGAGTGACCAACAAGATCATTGCCGATCTTAAACAAGGCGAACTGACATGGCTCAAGCCGTGGAGCAGCGGCAACCTTGAAGGCAAGATTACCAAGCCCCTGCGGCACAACAGCGTGCCCTATAACGGCATCAATATCCTGATGCTTTGGGGCGCGGCGGTGGAGTCGGGCTATCTCTCGCCGTTCTGGATGACATTCAAACAGGCCAAGGAGCTGGGCGCGCATGTGAAAAAGGGCGAGCGCGGCAATCTGGTGGTTTACGCCAACACCATCACCAAGACCGAAGAGCGGGACGACGGCAGCGAGGAAGAGCGCAAAATCCCCTTCATGAAGGGATACAGCGTGTTCAATGTCGAGCAGATCGAAGGCTTGCCCGAGCACTACTATGCCAAGCCCGAGCCTGTGATTGATCCTGCCACGCGCATCGATCACGCCGAAAAGTTTTTCGGGCATATCGGCGCGGATATTCGCCATGGCGGGAACAACGCCCACTATGCAGGTGGCAGCGATCACGTGCAGATGCCGATCTTTGAGAGCTTCCGAAGTCCCGAAGCCTACTATGCGACCCTTGCCCATGAGCTGACCCACTGGACCAAGCACAAGCGCCGCCTTGATCGGGAATTTGGGCGCAAGCGTTGGGGCGATGAAGGCTATGCCCGCGAAGAGCTTGTCGCCGAGCTTGGCGCGGCATTCCTCTGCGCCGATCTGGAACTGACACCTGAGCTGGGCACGGATCATGCCGCCTATATTCAAAGCTGGCTAAAGGTGTTGAAGGACGACAAGCGCGCGATTTTCAGCGCCGCTGCACATGCCCAGCGTGCCGCCGATTTCCTGCACGGATGTCAGCCGGTGATCGAGACTGAGGAAAAGGAAGGAGTCGCCGCTTAAGGCGGCTCCAACGCAGGCAAATTTTCGGCTGGCCTCACGGCCAGCCGCAGTCACTGACACCGAATATGAAACCTAGCGCTCTTTCGGCACCGCCATAATAGGCATCATCAATTTGTCGCCAGATGACTGCTTCAGGAACCATTCGTGGTGATGGACAGCCAATGATAATCCCATCATGGCCGCGCGCGCGAGCTTCAGGCCCTGCATGGCAAGCTCGTCCAATTCATGTATTGTTACGCGCTCAAGACATTCATCAGGATCAATTGGCCCGAGGAACTCATGAACCGATAGAAAACGATGTTCGGCGGCATTACGAGCGTCGTGTGCCGTCAATGCTAGCGGAGAGGATGTCTCTTTAAAATGAGGATCATAGAGGTCTAACGAAATTGCGTATAGGCCGCGAAGGCGCCAGTTACCTTCAGGCAAATTTCTATGTAGAGCCCCTTTCTTGCCGTCAAACCAAATATTTCTGAATGATGTTCTCGTACTCTTTGGGTTATGACCCAGCGCGAAGTAAGCGTTTATAAAGACTGCGCATTTGTCCAAGATAGAATAGGCCATCCTAAAGGCAGTCTTGCGCTTCTCAATCTGAACGCTGGTGACTGAGTAGTCTGCGTGTTCATAAGTCAGCAGCGTACGATCAGCTAGGTGCGTTTCTTGATCGTCCAAACTCTCGTAAAGAAGGACACATGCGGCAACATATTCTTGCTTCATAAGGTCGAAGTATTGAGGATAAACAGGGCGTTCATCAAACTCATAGGTGTGATTTGGAAGATGGAAAACGTCTTGAGCAGCAACAGGCCACGCCGCCAGATCGTTCAACGGGTTCAGGAACAGACGATTTTCAAGCCTCCATCGATTTAGCGCGATAGCTTCATCGCACTTACCAAGCTCGAAGCCATAGGGATTAAAGTCGTCAAGCTTACATTGAACGTCCATATACTGTTCAACTTCTTCGAGTTTGGCGCTAAACTGCTCTTTAATATCGCTTGGATGATCGCTGTCAAAAACAGCGTTATCATCCAGCGCCATCCTGAAGCTATCCGCAGCAACCATAAAGAATATGCATTGATGTCCTGCGTCGTATAGCGCAGAGTTGTAACTTAGAATTCCATAGGCACGATTGGCGCTCGCCATGGCAAATCTCGGCTCAAGCCGAAGCGCTTCATCCCAAGCAGCGATTGCATCAATTGGTCGGCCAACTGTGCTAAGAGCATTTCCGAGATTTGTAAGGATTTGGCACCTGCGTATCCTATCCAGGTTGGAAAATTCGTCGCTTCGGATTGAACGCCGGAGCGACAGAATTTCCTGACTCAGTTCGGGCTGGTTCCAGTCGAATAGGTCCGCCTCTTCTGTACGAATAATTTGTCTCAATCCGGCAAAGCAGTTTGCCCGAAAATAAAGTAGCGTGGGGTCTTCTGGATGCGTGTCACTCAGAAGCGCCTCGATCTTCGAGAGAACGCCCTCAATACCACCGACATTCCGGTCATCAATTGCTGCGTCAACCTCGAAACCAAGTTCTTGATAAATATCCATTTCTTGAAGCTAGCATGAAGGACTGTGCTGTAGAAGTAGGAAGAAAGGTAGCGGCTGACCTTTCGGCCAGCCGCGAGCCCGTTAGAGACCTGGCGAGCGTGTCGCCAGTTCATCTTCGATATTGTGCATGCTCTGAAGAGCATCATGGCGCTCCGCGCTACTGCGCGGCGCTACGCAAAAGGCGTTGAATGCTTTGGCCAAGAGGCCGTGCAGTTCTGCCGTACTGCAGGATGCCGCTTCAAATCGTGAGACGAGTTTCATCGCTATCCTCCTGTGTGTCAAGGAGGCCCCGAACCGCTCAGGGCCTTTCGGCCCTCGCACACATCATCCATGGCCCAGTGAAGGCCCTGATGGATCGGGATAGTCTCTCTTGGATCAGTTGGAGAGAAGCGCTTGAAGCATGCCGCCACCGGTTTGACGGGGGGTGATACCCGCGACGGTTGATACTGGCTCGGATCGAACGGCACCAAGCTTTCATGCCGATGGGTACGCGCCCGCGCGCTCAGTGCGGCGCGATCTTGTTCAGAGCCTAGCGGTTTTATCGAAGGTGAAGTGGCGACACGCATAAGGTCCGGCGCTCGCGGAGGCGTTTGGCACGGCCATGGTGCCAGACGAGTTAGACATCGTTGCCAGATAGAGAGAAACCGTTTTTCTTGCAAGGAGCGTAAATTTTGTTGTACGTTGCGCTTAGAAGTTAATGCGCTGATTTATATTAATTTTAACGGGCAGAGGTGCGACGTGTCGGGGTCAAAAATGGCTCTGTGAATTGTGTTTTTTTCAACTGGATGCAAACCGTTCATGCTTTGCCCGCCAACGAAGAAGGAGCAAGGCTTATGCCTCTCGGAGCACTCAAAAAATCATTCGCGGGACGCGCCCTTGGCGCGGGTCTCGCAGGTTTGACTGCACTCACGCCTATGACGGCGATGGCGCAGGATGCAACGCCGACCGCGATGACCCATGAGCAAGAGATCGCCGAGTTCAACGAAGCTCGCTTCGCTGCTGGCGCTTACGCGCGCGAGAACAACAGTGTCGCGATACTGTTCCATATCGGTGAAGATATTCAGTCCATGCCGAACACAGATGAGGTGATTGCCAAGGTCGAGGCGCATTTTGAGCAGGCATTTGCGAGCCACGGTATCACCGCCGAGGCGTTTTCAAGGGTAAATCTAAATGCTCGTGCGACGGGCCTGACCTACTATTATGGTGATAACATTTTCGGTGCAACTGATGGTGTGATTGACCTTGACCTTCAACAAGCATCCGATGCAATTCCGTCGGTGGCCGAGAGCCTAAGACTGTATTCACAAACGGTACAAGCGCCGGCTGATGCGGCCAGCGGTCTATCCCCCAATCCAGACGAATAACCTAAGCGATCCCAAGACAGCCTAAGTAACTCTTAGGCTGCGATGTTTCTCTCAGTATCAAGATCAACTTTGCGGTCTGCACCCAAGGATTGTCAATCTAGCGTTCGGGCTCCGGCCCTTTATCGGGGGAGTCGTGTTTGTTTTCACGCAGGCGGCGCAAGCGCTCCTGCGTCCGGTCCTCGTGACGCGCGTCCTCCGCATTTTTTGCGCGGAGTTGATCCAACCGATGCCTGTTTTGATCTTTCAGCGGTTGCGGCGATGGCGGACGGGTCTGCTCGAAGGACGGCCTTGCTTTGGGCTCTTGGCCGCGCTGCATCAGACGGTAATTCGTTGCATCAAAATGAATCTCGCGCAGCGCCTGGGCATGCCGCGCCCGCGCGGCTCTGATTTCGTCTTGGAGGGTCTGACGCTCTTGAAGCTGGGCCGTGATAACAGCCTGCCTCTGATCCTGATCACGCCGCAGCGCCCAGAGGGCTTCCATTTCGTTTTGCTTTTGGGTCTTGGCGCGTTGTCCGATTAAGCGATCCCAAAGACCCTTCATGCCCGTGCGCAGCCGTTCGGCCCGTTGCCGCGCCTCGGTTTGCGCACGGGCCTTTTGACCCGCATCGAGTTTGACGCGTTCTTCGCGGTGGCCGTGCGCCAGCTCTTGTCGCCGCTCATCAAGCTCCGCTTTGTATTGATCGGCTTTGGCGCGCGCCTCATCGATATGCGATTTGATACGCGGCAGGATATCTTCACCGATCCGCTTGCGCGTGTCTTCGACGCTTCGCAAGATGTCGGGCTGTCCAATCCGCGCTTTAAGGTCTTTGGCCTTGATACCCGTCGCCCGCGCGATGGAAATCACTTCGCCTTCGAACGTCACAGCGACATGGCCGCGCCGATCACCACGCGCCAGATACAGCCCGCGTTCTTCAAGCGCGTGGGAGAAGGTTGCGCCCGAATCCGAGGTCGCCCAGGCCTCTTGGATCAACTCCTTGAGATCACCGGCATTGCGGCCCGAACGCTTGGCTTGCTGCCATTCATCCAAGGTAAAGTTGCGCGGATCACGATCCTTGGGATCGATCAGGCCGCGCGGCATCTGCCAGCCGTTTTCAAGGTAGAGCTGGCGCGAGACTTCGCGCAGCTTGTTCTTGTAAAACGACATCGGCTTGGCGGTCATCGTCTCGGCATCGATCCGGCTCCACACCGCATGGCAATGCCGCCGTCCTTCTTTTTCGTGAAAGACGACCACGCGCGGTTGCCCGTCCAGGCCGTTCTTGTCCTCAATGGCGGCAAGGGCTTGCTCGAAGGACTGGATATGGACGTTTTCGGTTTCGGGCGGGTTTAGCGACACCGAGAACAGATATTGCTGGCACTTCGTGCCCTTGGCGACCGCTTCGGCTTCGCGAAGCGCGCCAACAACATCTTCGGACATGAACCCCCGAATATCGTGCAACTCGACATGCTCGTTCTCTTCGGTTTTCAGAAGGTGAAGCCCGAGCTGTTTTGCACCGCCACGCTGTGAGCCTTTGAGGATCATGACGGCTCGCTATCTGTGCGATGGCCAAGCGCACGCAGCAGCTCGCGGCGCATCAATGCAACATCGGCACAGGCGCGGCGGATATCGCGTTCAGTATCGGGCATCATCGGCAACGTGCCGAGGTTCGCGGCCTTGGCGAGTTGGTTCAGATTGTTGGCAATGCGGGACTGACCAAGCATCGCCAATACTTGTGCGAGCTTCTGTTCATCCTTGATCGGACGGCGTTGACGGGAGCGCGCACGCTTACCGCCGCCACCTTTGCCGTTGAACACTCGGCGCTTGATATACGTGCCCAGCGGCTCGCTTCCAGCCAGTTCTTCCAGCCGCGCCCGTTCTTCGAACGTCAGACGTAGTGAGAACGTCGGCAGCTTCTTGCTGCGCTGCGATGTTTCTAACTTATTGTTACCTCTATCTGAAGTGCTCATCACCACACCCCAGATCGCTAAGATCATGTTGTGTGAGATGCTTTTCCCAGATCAGGAGCGTGTCGAAGAGAGAGTTCAAAGTTTCTCTCTCTAGCTGCACCATATTTCATAACTAAAGTAAACATCTGCACTCCTGACATGCACATTTCCGTTGCACGTGTTGGTTGTTGGACCAGCAGCGCCGAGTATGGCGCGAATTACATTGGTCTGGCGGCGGACTAATCTCTTTCGTCTTACAGCGCTTGCGCCCTTCAACCTTCCTTCACTAATCTGCACACATGCGCCGCGATGGCGGTCAGACAAGCAGGAGCAGGCCATGACACCAACTGCATCACAGCTTTTCACCGGACCGGAACTCTGCGCGCGTGAAGCGCATGAAGTCGTCGATCTTCTGCGCAAGGGCGAGATTTCCCCGCAGGATCTTCTGGATGCCGCACGCGCCCGCACCGAAACGATCGAACCGCAGATCAATGCGATGCCGACCACTTGCTGGGACCGCGCGAGAGCGGCCATCTCGGCTTTAAAGGGCGGCGACAGAGATGCGCCCGGCTGGCTGGCCGGGCTGCCGGTTGGCATCAAGGATCTGACGCCCGTTGCCGGCGTACGCACCACCTATGGCACCAAAGGGCTCAGCGACCATATTCCGGGCGCCAGCGATCCGCTGGTCCAGCGACTGGAGGCGCGCGGCGCGCTGGTGGTGGGCAAGACCAACACGCCTGAAATGGGCGCCGGTGCCAATACGTTTAACGAGGTCTTTGGCCCGACGTTCAATCCCTGGAACACAAAAATGAACGCCGGCGGCTCCTCGGGTGGGGCGGCGGCCGGGCTGGCCACGGGCGAGGTGTGGCTTAGCCACGGGTCGGATCACGGCGGATCGCTGCGCACGCCTGCGGCTTATTGCGGGATCGTCGGGATGCGCCCCACCCCGGGCCGCGCGGGCGGCGCATCACTGGCGGCGGGGTATATGATCGAAAGCGTTCAGGGGCCGATGGCACGCTCGGTCACCGATTGTGCACTGTTTCTGGACGCGATGGCGGGGTTCGAGCCGCGCTTTCCGATCTCGTACCCCGCGCCAGATTTGCCTTTCCAGGACGCCGTGCGCCGCGCGGATGGCAAGCTGCGCGTCGGCTTTGCCCCCGATCTGGGCGGGCTTTGCCCTGTTGATACCGAAATGCGCGACCACCTGAGCGGCGCCATGGCCCAGCTTGAGCGCGGCGGCGCGACCGTGGAGGAGGCCAGCCCCGATGTTACCGGACTGGAGCGGACCTATCATATCCTGCGCGGGCTCAGCTGGGTCACGGCAGCGCGGACGATCGACCCCGCGGTGCGCCAGCATTTCAAGCCGACGTTGGAGGAGAACACCCGTTTTGGCGAGGGCCTGACAATCCAAGACGTGGCAGAAGCCGAGGTCGGGCGCACGACGATCTTCAACGCGATGCTCGCCTTCTTTGACCGGTTCGACGTGCTGGCCCTGCCCGTGGTCGGCTGCATGCCGCATCCCCAGACCGAGGAATGGGTCCGCGAGATAGACGGAACTGCGCTGAACGGCTACATGGACTGGCTGCGCTTTGCCTTCCTCGCCACCACGGCGGGTTTGCCTGCGATCTCGGTGCCGGTGGGGCTGGGCCCGCGCGGGATGCCGGTGGGATTGCAACTGGTCGGCAAGCCGCGCGGCGAGGCCGGGCTGCTGGCCGCCGCACGCTTTGTCGAGATGGCGGTGGGCGGACCGCTGGGTCCGATTGACCCGGTGGCGGGCTAAAGCAGGATCGCCGCCAGCGCCGCAACGGCCAGACCGCCGACCAGGATCGCCAGCGCGATGGTGCCACCGGTGCGGCGCTGTGGCTGCACCGTGCCGCAGGATTTGCAATGGCTGGCAGACCGACCCACCTCGGCACCGCAGATCAGGCACTTGGTCATCAGGCAATGTGATCGCGGCCAAGCCGGGTAAATACCTCGACGCAGGGATCGATCAGGGCAACCTCGCAATATTCATCCGTCTGATGCGCCATCGCCATCGCGCCCGGCCCCATGATCAGGGTCGGCGGATTGCCCATCGCCGGTTTCAAAACCGAGGCATCGGTGAAATAGGTCGCCGTGGCGACTTCGGGCGCGGTGCCAAGGATTTCTTCGGTCACGGCGAAGACCTGCCTCATCCACGGATCGTCGAAATCGGTATAGACGTTGTCCATATCCGTCAGCGGCTCCAACCGGACGTCGCTGCCAAGAAGCCGCTGCAAATCTTCGCGGATCTGTGCATTGGTCTGTCCTACGACCGAGCGGATATCGACGCCGACGCGCGCCAGATCCGGCACCGAATTGACGTTCAGCCCCGCGCTCATGTTCCCCACGTTCAGCGTTGGCCCGCCCATCACCTGATGCGGCTTGATGCCGAAATCATGGCTGCGCAGCCGCTCGATGCTCTCGACAGCGGCAAAGATCGCATTGCGCCCCTTGTCGGGCATGGAGCCATGCGCGGTCACGCCCTCATGCACCAGATTCATCCACAGCGCGCCCTTGTGACCACACAGCGCGCGGTTGTCCGTCGGCTCGGCGATGACCAGCGCGGCAGCATCGTCCAGCAGATCGGTTTCGGCCAGCGCCAGCGCGCCCTCGCATCCGGTTTCCTCGCCGGAAGTGATGATCAGCTGGATCTCGGCGTGGCGTTCGGGGATTTCAGCCAGCCGCAACGCGGTGACGACGAACGCGGCAACCCCGGCCTTCATGTCGGAGGTGCCGCGCCCATAAAGGCGGCCCTCCCGGATCTCGCCCGCGAAGGGGGCAACGCTCCATTTCGCCTGCCCCAGCGGCACGGTATCGACATGGCCCGAATATACCAGCGGCGCGCGTTTGGCAGGCTCGGTGGCGGGCAGGCGCGCGATCAGGTTGGGCCGGTTCGGGCGCCAGTCATGCCATGTCAGAACGTATCCGGCAGGCTCCAAGAGGCTGGCCAGATACTTGAAACACTCCGCCTCATCGCCCGGTGGGTTGATCGTGTCAAAGGCGATCAGGCGGCGGGTCAGATCGAGGCCGGTGATGCGGTCGGTCATGGCAAGGCTCCGGTTTGGTCAGACGGCGTCGCGAAGATGGCAGGCGGCCATATGGCCCGGCGCGACTTCTTGCAGCTTCGGCTCGTCATGGAAGCAGCGGTCAAAGGCAAAGGGGCAGCGGGTGTTAAAACTGCACCCCTTGGGCGGGTTCAGCGGGCTGGGCACGTCGCCCTTCAGCACCGTGCGCGGCTTGCGCTTGCGCGGGTCCGGCACGGGGACCGACTCAAGTAGCGCCTGCGTGTAGGGATGTTGCGGGTCGCGGAAGAGGCTCCGTTTGTCGGTGATTTCCACCATCTTGCCCAGATACATCACGCCGATACGGTGGCTGATATGCTGCACGATCGCCAGATCATGCGCGATGAACAGATAGCTCAGGCCCATCTCCTGCTGCAAATCCATCATCAGGTTGATGACCTGCGCCTGCACGGACACATCCAGCGCCGACACCGGCTCGTCCGCGATGATAATCTCGGGGCTGAGCGCCAGCGCGCGCGCAATGCCCAGACGCTGGCGCTGCCCGCCGGAAAATTCGTAGGGGAAACGGTGCATCGCATCGGGGCGCAAGCCGACGCGGGCAAAGAGGTCCGCGACCTTTTCCAGCCGGGCGCGGCGACTGCCGGTGTCGAAATTGCCCAAGGGCTCGGCCACGATATCCTGCGCGCGCATCCGCTGGTTCAGGGAGGCGTAAGGGTCCTGAAAAATCACCTGCATCTCGCGGCGGTGTGGCAACATCTGCTTGCGCGAGATGTGGGTAATGTCCTCGCCCTTGAGCAGGATCTGCCCCTCTGTCGGATCCTCCAGCCGCAGGATCGTCTTGCCCACGGTAGATTTGCCGCAGCCCGATTCGCCCACGATGCCCAGCGTTTCGCCCGCGCCGACAGCGAAGGATATGCCGTCGACCGCATAGACGCGCGCCTGTTCGCGGTTGAGAAGCCCCCCCTTGATCGGGAAATGCTTGGCCAGATTTCTGACTTCCAGAAGCGGTGCGCCGTTCGTCATAGGATCCACTCCGGCAGGTTGTCGCTTTCCCAGCAGGCGGCCAGATGATCGGGCTGTTTCGCCTCAAGCGGTGGATACTCGGCGCGGCAGCGGTCCGTCGCATATTTGCAGCGCGCGGCAAAGGTGCAGCCCGGCGGCAGGGCTGTCAGGGCCGGCACGATGCCGGGGATTTCGGACAGGCGCGCGCCATGTTCGGGCGCCTCGTCGCCCGTGACGCGCGGGACGGACCGCATCAGGCCGCGCGTATAGGGATGCTGCGGACGCTCGAAAATCTCGACCACGTCCGCCTCTTCGACCTTGCGGCCGGCATACATCACCAGCACCCGGTCGCACATTTCAGCCACCACGCCCAGATCATGGGTGATAAGGATGATCGCGGTCTTCAGCTTGTCGCGGATCTCCTCCATCAGCGCCAGGATCTGCGCCTGAATGGTCACATCCAGCGCCGTCGTCGGCTCGTCCGCGATCAGCACCGAGGGGTTGCAGGACAGGGCCATCGCGATCATCACGCGCTGGCGCATTCCGCCCGAAAGCTGGTGAGGATATTCGTCCAGACGGCGGCGCGGCTCGGGGATGTGGACCAGTTCCATCATCTCCTGAGCGTGGTCCAGCGCCGCCTTTTGCCCCATGCCTTGGTGCAGCATGATCGCCTCGGTCAACTGGTCGCCGATGGTCAGCACCGGGTTCAGCGACGACATTGGATCCTGAAAGATCATCGAGATGTCATTGCCGCGGACCCTGCGCATATCGGCATCGCTGGCCTTCAGCAGATCGCGCCCGTTATAGCGGATCTCGCCCGAGGCGTAGCGGGCTGGCGGGCTGGGGACCAGTTGCATGATCGACAGCGAGGTGATGGATTTGCCGCAGCCGGATTCGCCAACGATGCCCAGAATCTCGCCGGGGCGCACGGCAAAGCTGAGGCCATCGACGGCCTTGACCACCCCGTCGCGGGTGTCGAAATGCGTGCGTAGATCGTCCAGCTCCAGCACCGGCTCGGCGGTGCGGTCGATGATGCGGGGGGCGTAGGAGGTATCGCTCATTATTTCAGACGCTCCTTTGCATGCGCGGATCAAGCGAGTCGCGCAGGCCGTCGCCGAAGGTGTTGATCGCGAAAACGGTGATCGCCAGAAACGCGCCGGGATAAAGGATGATGGCGGGCGTCTGGAAAAAGAACATGCGCCCCTCGGCCATGACGTTGCCCCAGCTGGGAATTTCCGGCGGCGTGCCAGCCCCGACAAAGCTGAGATACGCCTCGAAGATCACCGCCTGCGCGCAGATATATGTCGCCTGCACGATCAGCGGCGGGATGGTGTTGGGCAGGATATGCCGGATCAGGATGCGCGGGGTCGAGGTGCCCGCCGCGATGGCGGCCTGCACATAAAGCTGGTCGCGCAGCATCAGAACCACAGACCGGACCAGCCGGACGACGCGCGGGATTTCGGGGATGGTCAGCGCCAGAATGACATTCGGCACGCTCGAGCCCCAGAGCGCGACCAGCGCAATCGCCAGCAGGATCGACGGGATCGACATCAGCGCATCCATGAAGCGCATCAGCACCGCATCCACCCGCCGCATGAAGCCCGTGATCAGCCCGATGGCCAGCCCGAACGCCGTCGCCAGCGCCGCGACCGACAGGCCCACCACCAGCGACACCTGCCCGCCATGCAGCACGCGGCTGAACAGATCGCGGCCATACATGTCGGTGCCGAAAAACGCCTCGGCGGATGGCGGTTGCAGGCGGTCGCGGGGCGATTGCTCCATCGGGCTGGGCAAGCCCAGAAAGGGGGCGATGAAGGACATGAACGCCATGACCAAGAGCACGCTGAGACCGAACAGCATCGTCGGATTGCGCTGCAAACTGTCGACGACCACGCCCGCGCGATGGCGCAGACGGGCACCGATGGACGGGTCCTTGATGGTGGTGTCGGTCATGCGGATGGCTCCTGCATCAGTAGCGGATGCGCGGATCGAACAGCACATAGCTGAGATCGACCAGCAGATTCAAGAGGACGTAGGTCAGCGAAAAGACGAGGATCACGCCCTGAATGACCGGATAATCCGTGCGCAGGACCGCATCCACCGTCAGCCGCCCAAGGCCGGGTATGGCAAACACCGTTTCCGTCACCACCACACCCCCGATCAGCAGCGCAACGCCCAGACCAATGGTGGTGCTGATCGGCACCATGGCGTTTTTCAGCGCGTGTTTCACCAGCACCTTGCGCGTCGCCAGCCCTTTGGCATAGGCGGTGCGCACGTAATCCTCGTTCAGCACCTCCAGCATGGTGGCGCGGGTCATGCGCGCGATCAGCGCCATGTAGACCGCCCCCAGCGCCAGCGCGGGCAGCGTGATATGCGACACGAAGCCGCCGAAATCGTCGAAAATGCTGGTATATCCCTGCACCGGAAACCAGCCCAGCTTGCGCGACCCGCCCAGGATCAGCAGATAGCCAATCACGAACACCGGCACCGAAAAGCCAAACACCGCCAGCGTCATCACCGTCCGGTCGATCCATGTGCCGACCTTCCATGCGGCCACCACGCCCAGCGGAATCGCGAGCGTGATGGCGATCAGCATGGTGCACAGCGTCAACATCAAGGTCGGCTCCACCCGCTGGCCGATCAGGGTGGTGACCGGCAGGCCCGAATAGATGGATTTGCCCATGTCGCCCTGTAGCAGGTTGACCGCCCAGCTCAGGAACTGCTGGTAGAGCGGTGCGTTCAGGCCCAGCTGGCGGCGGATCTCGTCCACTTGTTCGGGCGTGGCAAAATCGCCCGCGATGATCAGCGCGGGGTCCGTCGGGCTGAGATGCAGCAGCATGAAGACGAACACGGCGACGAGCGCCATGATCGGGATCGTGGCCAGAAGGCGGCGGATGATATAGGCGATCATGTCAGCGTCCGATCCGGGTGAGAATGGCCAGCAGAAAAGCGGCGCGTCTCATAGTGACACGCGCCGCCCGTTTTCCGAAAAGTTTATTCGACCGAAATGTTCCAGAAGAACGGCACCGGGGCGGTCAGAACGCCCTTGACCTTGTCGCGGTAGGCGGTCGGCTGGTAATATTGCCCGGTCGGAATGTAGGGGACAAAATCATACAGCTCGGCCTGCAGATCCTCGACGATGGCCTTTTGCTTCTCCAGATCGGTTTCCTGCGCGAAGGCGTTGCGCAGATCCTCGATCTTCTGGTTCTCGGGCCAGCCGAACCATGCACTGTCGCCCGATGCCGCGACCGAGATGTTGGTGATCGGGTTGAGCTGATCGGCCGCCAGCCACCACGTCGGGAAGATGTTCCAGCCGCCCTCGCTGGGCGCCTCGCGCACGGCGCGGCGCGATGTCATGGTCGCCCAGTCCATCGCCGCCAGTTCGACGTTCATGCCGATATCGCGCAGCGCCTGCGCGGTGACCAGCGCCTGACCATGTGCCACCGGCACATCTGTCGGGTCCAGAATCACGACAGGCGTGCCGTCATATCCGGCCTCTTCCAGCAGCGCCTTGGCCTTTTCCACGTCCTTCTCGCGCAGCGGCTCGCTGCCCACGTCCGTCTCGTAAGGGCCGCCGCACATGAAATAGGCGCCGCAGAATTCCTCGAAATATTGCGGATCGCCCATGATCGCGTACATGTAATCGGCCTGCTGGACCGACCAGAGCGCGGCCTGGCGCACCAGTTTGTTGTCAAAGGGCGGATGGGTGAAGTTGAAGCGGATGACGCCCTGCGTGCCCAGCGGATCGACCGTTTCCACCTTGATGCCCGGATCGGACTGGATCATCGGCAGAAGGTCCACGGCGGGCTGTTCGTAATAATCCACCTCGCCCGCCATCAATGCCTGACTGGCGGTGGCGGCGTCGGGGATATAGCGCCATTCGATGCGGTCCACATTGGCCACCTTGCCGCCCGCCGCATAACTAGCCGGCTCGTCCCGTGGCACATAATCCTCGAACTTCTTGTAGATCACCTGATTGCCGGGCTGCCATTCATCCGCCACGAATTCGAACGGGCCAGAGCCGATGATTTCCTCGATCTGCTTGTTCGGATCAGTATCGGCCAGCCGCTTGGGCATGATGAACGGCACGTTGGACGAGATTTTGCCAAGCGACGCCAGCACCAGACCGTAAGGCTCGGTCAGGGTCAGTTTCAGCGTCTTGTCGTCCACCGCTTCGACGCTTTCGGTCACGCGCATCAGCTTCTGGCCCATGCCGTCGCGCGCGCCCCAGCGCTTGATCGATGCCACCGCGTCCTCGGCCGTCACGGGTTCGCCATCGTGAAATGTCAAACCGTCGCGCAGCGTGATCGTATAGACCAGCCCATCCTCGCTGACCTCATGGCCTTCGGCCATCTGCGGCTGCACTTCCAGGTTTTCGTCCATCGCGAACAGCGTGTCGAACACCAGATAGCCATGGTTGCGGGTGATGTAGGCCGTGGTCCAGATCGGGTCGATGTTGCGCAGGTCGGCATGCGGCACCATCTTCAGCACCGTCTCGGCGCTGGCGGGCAGTGCGGCGGCCAGCGTGGCGGCGACCGTTCCGGCCAGCGCCAGATTGGGCGCATGTTTAAATGAAAAATACGTCATTTTTGTCTCTCTCCCTGTTGATGGGGTCGGTTGCAGGGCCGCGATTACTGCCGACCCTTCCGCCCCTTTTTCTTGCGGCCCTCCCCAGGGCCGCCTCCTCCTAGCATCAGCCTATGCGTAACTTGCGCGACCATGCAAGTATCTTGCATGATGATCTGCGAAATGGGGAAATATTCTTGTAACGCGCCAGCGCCCGCCGTTTAATTAACCCAAAAGGCCGGGCACAAAGGAGCAGGCGATGATAGGTGCGCGGATCAAATCGGCCCGGCGGCAACGGAATATGACGCTCAAGGATCTGGCCCATGCCGCGGGTATATCCGAAGGCCATATGTCCAAGATCGAGAACGGCAAGGTCGAGCCGACGCTGGCATTTCTGCACCGCGCGGTGCAGGCGCTGGAGCTGAATCTGGATTTCCTGTTCGACGAAGACGACGCCGCTGAAAGGTCAGTTTCGCGCGCCGGGACACGCCCTGTTTTAGCGATTGATGCCACGCGCCAAGGCACCGGACTGAGCCTTGAGCGCGTGATCCCCAATACCCAAGGTCACATGCTGCAATGCAACATCCACATCGTCGAGCCGGGCGGCGCCAGCGACGGCCAGATCGAGCATGTCGGCGAGGAGATGGGATATATCCTTGAGGGTGAGATCGAGCTGTTTCTGGATGATCAGGTTTTGACGCTCCACGCGGGCGATGCGTTTCACTTCAAATCGCACCGCAAGCATGGCTATCGCAACGCAGGCGACGCCCGCGCGCGCATCCTGTGGGCCAATACCCCGCCGACATTCTGAGGCAGAAGCGGCCAACGCGCCGCTTCCGCCAAGGATCGCCAGCCTGCCCTATTCGGCCAGACCCAGCAGTTTCTTCTGATCATTGGCCCATTTCAGGATCGTCAGATCAAAGGTCAGCGCCATCAGCGATACGCAGATACCCAGCACGAAATTCTTGCCCATATCCGTGCCCGCCAGCGTGCGCTGCAACTCCTGCCCCAGATCCTGCGTGCCGATAAAGGCCGCGATGATCACCATGAAGAACGCGAACATGATCGCCTGATTGAACCCCACCGCCATGGTCGGCAGCGCCAGCGGCAGCTGCACTTTCCACAGCTTTTGCATCTGGGTCGCGCCGGACATATCCGCCGCCTCAAGCATTTCTTCGGGCACGGTGCGGAGCCCCTCGATCGTGTAGCGCGTCAGTGGCACCATCGCGAAAATCAGGATCGAGAAGATCACCGCCACATCGGTAATCCCGAACAGCATGATTGCGGGGATCAGGTAGATGAAGCTGGGGAAGGTCTGCGCGGTATCGCAGGCCAAGAGCACCCGGCGCGACCATTTTTCGCTGCGCGCGGCGATGATGCCCAAGGGCAGGCCCAGGATCAGCGCCAGCGACACCGCCGAAATCACCGAATAGAGCGTGATCACCGACCGGTCCCACCAGCCCGACAGCGCCACAAGGCTGAAGAACAGCGCCGCCAGAAACGCCTGCTTGCGCCCGCCCAGCCACATCGCGAAGGCCGCGATGACAAGAATAAACGCAGGTGTCGGGATGCTGAGCAGGAAGTTGCGAAACGGGATCAGCACCTGGACGTTCAGCACGTAGCGGATCGAATCTGTGATCGCATTGACCCATTTCAGCGCCAGAAACCACTTCATGATGTCGTCAATTTCGCTGCCCATGCTGAAATTCTGCTTGCGCCCGATATCGGTGGCGACCTCGACAAACTGGCCAAGGATGCAGAAGAAAACAAAGGCGCCGATGCCGGTCAGAAGCAGGATGTGACGCTTCCACCATGGCGTGCCGCGTATGTAATGCTCGGGCTGTTTGATCACCCATGCCTTGGACATGCGGTCCAGCATGATGGCGATCAAGACAATGGTCACGCCGATCTCGAACGAGCGGCCCAGCTTGAAGCTGCCCATCATCGCCAACAGTTTCGCACCAAGCCCGGGCATGCCGATGAACGCGGTCAGAACCACCATCGCAAGGCTGAGCATGATGACCTGATTGACGCCCACCAGAATCTCGCGCCGGGCCGAGGGCAGATAGACATGACGCAACAGCTGCCAGCGGGTGCAGCCGCTCAGATGGCCGGCCTCGACCACTTCGTGCGGAACTTTTTGCAGGCCCAGCGTGGTCATCAGGATCATCGGCGGGATGGCATAGATCGTGGTGGCCACGGCGCCCGCCGTCGGCCCGACCTTGAAGAAGATGACCGCAGGCAGAAGGTAGGTGAAAAATGGCAGCGTTTGCAGCACCGCCAGCACCGGCTTGATCGCGCGGCTGACCCATGCGTAGCGCCACGCGGCAATGCCCAAGGTGAGGCCGATGACAAACGCCAGCGGCGCCGCGACGACCAGCACCGACGCGGTCTGCATCGCGATCTTCCACTGACCGATCAGCGCGGTCCAGACGAAGACGCTGCCGCCCAGCAGCGCCATACGCCAGCCGCCCAGGTAATAGCCGACCACGGCGGCAACCGCCGCAATGGCCGTCCACGGGATCGGGCCAAGGAAGGGCCAGCGGCGCTGACCGAACAAAAGGTTCGCGGTGGCGTCCAGCAGCCATTCCAGTCCGGTGGTCAGAAACCGCGTCAGGGCCAGCAGGCCCAGATCATCCTTGATGAAGTTGAACGCTGCATCCAGCCATTGCGCAAATGGCGGGATCATCGCCTCGGGCAGACGGTGCAGCACAGCCGGCAAGGCGCCGGCATAATGCATCCCGGTCAAGATTACGGCAATGGCTACCATGATCAGTGCCGCACGCGGGCGGGTGAGCATGGGGTCAGAGGCGGTGGGATTGGTGGTCAGGACAGCCATCAGGCGGCCCCCACCAGAATATTCAGCGCATCGCTGCGCCGGAAGGCGCCGATGGTCTTGCCTTCGCGCACCACCGGGATCGCCTCGCGCGTGTCCTGCACCAGCAGTTGCGCCAATTCGTGCACGGTTGCGGTGGCATCCACGGGATTGCCGGTGCCACTGATGTCCTGCTTGGCCAGCACACTGGCATGCACAACACGGGCCTTGTCGATGTCTTCGGTAAATTTGCGCACGTATTCGGTGGCGGGGTTCAGCACGATCTGATCGGGCGTATCGCATTGCTCGACCGCGCCATTTTTCATAATGGCGATGCGGTCCGCAAGGCGCAGCGCCTCGTCGAAATCATGAGTGATAAAGACGATGGTTTTCGCCAGCATCTCCTGAAGCCGCAAGAATTCGTCCTGCATTTCGCGACGGATCAACGGGTCAAGCGCGCCGAACGGTTCGTCCAGAAACCAGATATCAGGCTCAATGGCGAGGCTGCGGGCAATGCCGACGCGCTGTTGCTGTCCACCCGACAACTCGCGCGGGAAATAATCCTCGCGACCCTCAAGGCCGACCAGCTTGACCACTTCCATTGCACGCTCGCGGCGTTTGTGGCGGTCCTGGCCGCGCATTTCCAGCGGGAAAGCAACGTTATCCAGCACCGTACGATGCGGCAGCAGCCCGAAGGACTGAAACACCATGCCCATTTTCGAGCGGCGCAGTTCGATCAGCTCGCGCTCGGACAGTTTCATGATGTCCTGCCCTTCGACGGTGATCTTGCCGCCGGTGATGTCGTGCAATCGGCTGAAACAGCGCACCAAAGTAGACTTGCCCGAGCCCGACAGCCCCATGATTACCAGCATCTCACCGCGATGCACCTCAATGCTGACATCCTTGACGCCGGCAATGTAACCATCGGCACGGATTTCTTCATAGCCGCGCCCAATGGGCAATGTAGCGAGATATGTTTCGGGATTGCGGCCGAACAGTTTCCAGACATTCTGGCAAGAGATGACGGGCGTATTTTGGGTCATGGAGACTCCCTGAGGAAAAACGGCCCCGTCCGATAAAATCGAGCGGGGCCTGAGAAGGATCAGATCGACAGCAAGCGGATCAGTTGATCCAAGGCTGCCACACGTCCGCGTTAGCTTCCAGCCACTCGGCTGCAGCCTCCTCGGGCTCCATGTCCTCGACGTCGACCAGCTTGGCCATTTCCGCGATCTGCGGGTTGGTAAAGGAGATTTTGGTCAGCGTCTCATAGGCGCCGGGCCACTTCTCTTCCATACCTTCCCAAGCGGCCTTTTTCAGGTAGCCATCCGCAGGGTTGCCGCAGTCATACATCGCGTCCGGGTTGGGCCCAACGGCCGGATCGGTGTCACAGCCTTCTTCCCATTCCGGGAATTCGACAAATTCACCGGGCCAGACAGCTTCGGCAAAGTTGGGCGTCCAGTTAAAGACCACTATCGGCTTTTTCTCCGCTTCGGCGGCACCGATTTCAGCCCAAAGCGCGGCCGCGCTACCGGCGTTGATCACGGTAAAGTTCATGTCCAGCGCCTCGACCCGCTCCTTGCCGTGCTTGAGCCAGTCAACCGGGCCGTCCAGATAGCGGCCCTTGTCGCCGGTCTCGACCGTGGCGAACACCTCGGCGCAGTCGTTCAGGGCTTCCCAGCTGGGCAGGCCAGGGCATGCCTCTTTGGTCCACATCGGGTACCACCAATCCTCGCGGGTGACGGCATCGTGGTCGCCGGCATCGACGATACCGCCCTTTTCCATCGCGGCGCGGTAGGAGGCTCCGAATGCGCCTTCCCACACTTCCATTTCAAGTGTGACATCCCCCAGACGGATCGATTCGTAAACGGCCTGACTGTCGGTTGTGACGTACTCGACGTAATTCCCACGCTCCTGCAGGATCTGGCCGACGACATTCGACATAACGATCTGCGAAGACCAGTTGTGGATCGGAATAACGATGGGGTCCTGGCTGTCCTCGGCCATCACCGCAATCGGTGCAACCGTCATCAATGCGGCCGCGAGGGCCGTTTTAGTGTATCTCATTCTAGTCTCCCAATTGGCGTCGCATTTTACAGCGGCGTCAGTAGCATCCATTCATTGGACACTGTTTCATTATCTTGGATCCGCAGAGGCGCCCTACGCTCCCCTTTCGCTACGGACCGGAAACGCAGTGTTGCAGGTCTTCACTCAGGGTCAAGTTTTTTTCTGGATATTCTGCAATTCTGCACATTTCGCAAATTTTTCGGTCCCAAAACGGCTTTGCACAAACCAAATCACGCACCAAAACCGCCTTTAATGATGTTTACTGACCTGCAAAGTTCTTGCCCTGACAGTAAAAAAACTCATACTCTAAGGGAGCCGTGAGCGGCAATGCACCAGACACGCCCCCCGCTTGCCCCCTGTTGTTTGAAACATCGGAAAGATGAATGAACGTTGATAAAATCACATTAGCCAGCGCTGCCAAGCTGACCCAAGACCCACATCGCCTGCCCAAAGAGGACCGCGAGAACGTTTTGGAGATCGCCATTGGCCGCGAATTGCGTGCGCATCGCCGCAAGCAGGAAATCACGGTTGCCGAATTGTCGAACAGGACAGGCCTAAGCATCGGGATGCTGTCCAAGATCGAGAACGGCAACACGTCGCCCTCGCTGACCACGCTTCAGACGCTGGCCAATGCTCTGCGCGTGCCGATCACCGGGTTCTTTCGCCGATTCGAGGAAACGCGCGAATATGTGCATACCAAATCTGGCGAAGGGGTCGAACTGGAGCGTGCTGGCACGCGCGCAGGCCACCAGTATAACTTGTTGGGTCACATCGGATCGAACGGGTCGGGCGTCATCGTCGAGCCGTACCTGATCACGCTTACCGACACCTCAGACATGTTTCCCACATTTCAGCATGGCGGGATCGAGACGATCTACATGCTAGAGGGCGCGGTCGATTATCGCCATGGCGACGCGGTTGTCTCTTTGCTGCCCGGCGATACGCTGTTCTTTGACGCCGATGCGCCGCACGGACCGGAGCGGCTGGTATCCCTGCCCTGCCGGTATCTTTCAATCATCTGCTATCCGCAAAACGCCTGAATGCAAAAGAGCGGGCCGTTTGGCCCGCTCTTGTGTAAGGTTGGTGCTGCTGATCAGATGTCCAGCGTATGGTCGCGCTCCCACTCGGTGAAGTGGGTCATGTAGCTTTCCCACTCGCGATGCTTCAGCTTGAGGAAGGACTTCGAGAACTCCGCGCCCATCGTTTCGGTCAGCTGAGTGTCTGCCTCATAGCTGCGCAAGCCGTCCAGCATGTTCTGGGGCAGCTTGGCAGGCTCGACAACCTTGTCGGCGTCGACCACGCGGTCCATGTCGTGGGTATCGCCGGGGTCGATCTTGTTGCGGACACCGTCAAGGCCGGCCGCCATGATCACGGCAGGCATCAGGTAAGGGTTGGTCGCGCCGTCGGGCAGACGCAGTTCCATCCGGCCTCCGCCTGGGACACGCACCAGGTGAACGCGGTTGTCGCCCGCCCAGGTGATGTCCTTGGGTGCCCACGTCGCGCCGGATGCGGTGCTGGGGGCGCCGATCCGCTTGTAGCTGTTGACTGTCGGGCAGCAGATGATGGTCATGCCGGTGCCATGCTTGAGCATACCGCCAAGGAAGTGAGCGGCAGTTTCCGACAGGCCGTGGCGTCCGGCGGGTGTGTCGCCCGAACCGGCGAACAGGTTCGTCTTGGCATTCTCCCCGGTGCCGTCCCACGCGGAAATATGCGCGTGCAGGCCGTTGCCTGTCAGTGTCGGCAGTGGCTTGGGCATGAAGCTGGCGCGCATGCCATGCTTTTCGGCGACGTATTTGATCATGAACTTGAAAAAGCTCAGCTGGTCGGCCACGCGCAGCACATCGTCGAAATCCCAGTTCATTTCCCACTGGCCGTTGGCGTCCTCGTGGTCGGCCTGATAGCAACCCCAGCCCATCTCCAGCATGTAGTCGCTGACCTCGCTGATGATGTGATAGTTGCGCATCATCGCCTGCTGATCGTAGCAGGGCTTTGTCCGGCGATCCAACGTATCGGCGACGGCCGTGCCGTCGGGGTTCAGCAGCGAAAACTCTGGCTCGACGCCCATCTTGAAGTGGAGGCCAAGCTCGGCGGCATCGGCGATTTGCTTGCGCAACACGTTGCGCGGCGCCTGCGCGGAAAACTCATCACGCATGACCGGGTTTCCGGGAACCCACGCAAGATCCTTCTGCCACGGCACCTGCACGACCGAATCGGCGTCTGGCACGACCAGCATGTCGGGATGGGACGGCAAGTAATCCATGCCACCGGCGAAACCGGCAAAGCCCGCGCCGCCCTTTTGCATCCTGCCAATCGCGCGTACCGGCACCAGCTTGGTCCGCTGCATGCCCAGGATATCGGTGAAGTTCACCATGAATTGCTTGACGCCGCGTTCTTTGGCCCAGCTTTCAAGATTGATGTCAGATTTTTGATCGAATGGATCTGTGGTCATGTTCGGGTGTCCCTGTTGGTTCGTTTCTTGGGATAATCAAGGCAAAAGGGGCGCGACACAATGTGCGCGCCCCCAAGGCCGGTTCCGGATCAGTAGCTGGTGCCGGGCTTGCCGGGATACCACTGCGTCCCTGCCAACGGGATCTTGGTCATCGCCGCTGCTTCCATCGTCAGTGACACCAGATCCTCGGGCTCGAGGTTGTGTAGGTGGTTGTGCCCGCAGGCCCGCGCGATCGTCTGCGCCTCAAGCGTCATCACTTTGAGGAAGTTGTTCAGGTGACGCCCGCCCGCGATGGGATCAAACCGCTTCATCAACTCGGGGGTCTGCGTGGTGATACCCGCCGGGTCATTGCCCATGTGCCAGTCGTCATAGGCACCTGCCGTGGTTCCAAGCTCGTTATACTCGTCCTCCCACTTGGGGTCGTTGTCGCCCAGTGCGATCATGGCAGCGGTGCCGATGGCAACCGCGTCCGCGCCCATGGCAAGCGCCTTGGCCACGTCAGCGCCGCCGCGGATACCGCCCGAGACGATCAGTTGCACTTCGCGGTGCAGGTCCATGTCCTGAAGCGCGCGAACCGCCTCGCCGATGCAGGCGATGATAGGCAGGCCGACATGCTCGATGAATACGTCCTGCGTAGCGGCGGTGCCGCCCTGCATGCCGTCCAGAACGACCACATCCGCACCGGCCTTGATCGCCAGCATAGTGTCGAAGTAAGGGCGTGTACCACCGATCTTGACGTAGATCGGCTTTTCCCACGCGGTGATTTCGCGCAGTTCCATGATCTTGATTTCCAGATCATCGGGGCCGGTCCAGTCGGGGTGACGGCAGGCGCTGCGCTGGTCGATGCCCTTGGGCAGGTTGCGCATTTCGGCCACGCGGTCAGAGATCTTCTGACCCAGCAGCATGCCACCGCCGCCCGGTTTGGCGCCCTGGCCAACCACGACTTCGATGGCGTCGCAGCGACGCAGGTCATCGGGGTTCATACCGTAACGCGAGGGCAGAACCTGGTAGACCAGCTTGTTGGAATGGCCGCGCTCTTCTTCGGTCATGCCGCCGTCGCCGGTGGTGGTCGACGTGCCGGCCATGGATGCGCCGCGTCCCAGTGCCTCTTTGGCAGGGCCCGAAAGCGCGCCAAAGGACATGCCGGCGATCGTTACCGGAATGTCCAGCTCGATCGGCTTTTTGGCAAAGCGGGTTCCCAGCACGACCTTAGTGTCGCACTTCTCGCGGTAGCCTTCCAGCGCGTAACGCGAGATGGATGCGCCGAGGAACAGCAGATCGTCAAAATGCGGGACCTTGCGCTTGGAGCCGCCACCACGAATGTCGTAGATGCCGGTTGCTGCTGCGCGGCGGATTTCCGCGTTTGTCGGGTTCGAGAAAGTGGCCGACTGGATCGGAACGGTGCGCGGAACGGTATGTGTATCGTCTTTCATGTCAGCCCCTCAATATGCGTTGTCGATGTCGAAGTTGTACAGCTTGCGGGCAGACCCGTAGCGCTTGAACTCTTCGGGTTTAGCGTCGCAGCCGCCGCGCTCCAGCAGATCCGTGAGGATCTCGATATGCTCGGGGCGCATTTCCTTTTCGATGCAGTCCGCACCCAAGGATTTGACGGAGCCGCGCACGAACAGGCGCGCCTCGTAAATGCTGTCGCCCAGCGCATCGCCAGCATCGCCGCACACAACCAGGTTGCCCGACTGCGCCATGAAGGCACTCATGTGGCCGACATTGCCGTGAACGATGATGTCGACACCTTTCATCGAGATACCGCAGCGCGAGCTGGCGTTGCCCTTGATGATCAGCGTGCCGCCATTGGCGGTGGCGCCGGCATACTGGCTGGCGTCGCCTTCGATGATGACGGTACCGCTCATCATGTTCTCGGCCACGCCGGGGCCAGCAGAGCCGTGCACATGCACGGTCGCCTGCTTGTTCATACCGGCGCAGTAATAGCCGGTGGACCCCTTGACGTTCACCTCGATGGGCGAGTCCAGACCGACGGCGATGGCGTGGCTGCCCTTGGCGTTCACGATTTCCCAAGCGGTCTGGTTGGTTTCCTTGGACTGCGCCTGAAGTGCAGCGTTAAGGTTGCGCAGGCCCTGCGCTTCTAGATCAAAAGTTTGCATTTACGCGGCCTTCTCTGTAGCGGTCGGAGCGTGATCGTGGCTCCAGAAATAGACGGTTGCGGGCTCCGGCTCCCAGACGCGGGCATAGTCGATGCCGGGCAGGTTGACGAACGCGCGATATTCGCTGGCGAAGGCCACATACTGATCGGTTTCGGCCATGACAGCGGGCTTGCACGCGATCGGATCGCGCACGACGCCAAAGCCGTCCTTGGTGCCGACGACGAAGTTGAAGAACCCGTCCAGATCGTCAATGGTCGAGGCCAGAGCTTCACCCAAGGTGGAGCCGTTCTGCATCTTCCAGGAAACGTAGGCGGCGCCAACTTCGGTGTCGTTCTCGGTTTCGATGTGCATACCTGCCTTGCGCAGCTTGCGGCGCAGGCTGGCGTGGTTCGACAGCGATCCGTTATGCACCAGGCACTGGTCGCGGCCGGTGTTGAACGGGTGCGCGCCCATCGTGGTCACGGCTGATTCGGTTGCCATGCGCGTGTGGCCGATGCCATGGCTGCCGGACATCGACGAGATGTCAAAGCGGGCCGCGACGTTCTTGGGCAGGCCGACTTCCTTGTAGATTTCCAGCGTCTCACCGGTGCTCATGATCCGCACGTTGGGGCGGATGTTTGCCAGCACGGTGCGTCCGGCCGCGGCCCATGCCGTGTCGATTTCGATCACGGCATGCGTGTCATTGACACGAACGGTCACTTCGCCGCCCAGTGCCTTTTGCATGTCCTTGTCCAGACCATCGAAGTCGCGGTCGGGGTGATCGGATTGCACGGTCAGTTTGACCTTGCCCTTGTGTTCGGTGCCATAAATGGCGATGCCCGCGCTGTCGGGGCCACGATCCGTCATCGTGATCAGCATTTCCGTCAGCATACGGCCCAAGTTAGGCTCAAGCGACGTGTCCTTCAAAAAAAGTCCTACGATCCCGCACATCTGTTGTGATCCTTCCTGTGATATCGATTCTGACGTTAGCAGCAAAGCTAGATTCGCTCAACTACCAAGAAACAAATTTTCATCTTAGGCAAGTCCTGATTTTGACAGGACCGTATTTATCAAGCCGCCCCAGTGTGGGACGGCTCTGATCTTTCAAGTATTTTGCGCCTTTGGCGCGCTCATAGGTGAAACACCTGATTTGAGATGATCACCACGACAACACCAGCGGTCAGCGTGATATAAGGCAGCATTCCCGCCTTGCGCTGGGTGATGTCGGTGTTGCCGCCGACCGCCAGATCCTCCAGCATTTTGGCGGGAAACTGACCCTTGTCCGTGACGTAATGGCGATACCAGAACACCGGCAGGATCAGCGCGATCGCGATGATGGCCGAGCGCAACGTACCCTCGCCCCAGACATTCGCGCCCGCACCCAGAAGCATGGCGTTGATGAAAGCCAGCGTGCCACCGACCCACAGCATGATGGTGGGCGCGCGCCACGGACGGTTGGCATTGGCGTTGTCGATGCGGTGCAGCCAGCCCGAATGCAGGTTCAGGAAGTTGAACACCAGATAGCAGCAGTTCGATACCGCAAGGACGAACAGATAGTCCGACATCAGCAGCAGGATCAGGTTGAACCCCAGATCCGACCACATGCCCGCCACCGGCGCGCCATGTTCGTTCGTGCGCGACAGGAATTTGGGCAGCCAGCCATCGACTGACCCCTGATAGAGTGTGCGCGACGACCCGGCCATCGATGTCATGATCGCCAGCACCAGCGCCAGAAACAGCATCACAACCATGATCTTGGCGATGATGCTGCCCCCGCCAACCATGCCAGCCATCACGCCTGCCACGGCAGACCCGTCCACGATGCCCGGCTCAAGCATGCCGTCAACGCCCAGAACACCCTGAAAGCTGATCGGAACCAGCGTGTAGATCACAACGCAGACGACACCGGCGGCAATAATCGCGCGCACTGTGTCGCGCTGCGGATCGCGGAATTCACTGGTGTAGCAGATGGCCGTCTCGAACGCGTAGGCTGACCATGCTGCGATGAACAGACCGCCCAGGAACAGCGTCGTGCCCTCGATATTCCACTCACCGGAAATCGGCGTCAGCGGCAGCAGGTTCTCGGTCAACACATCCCCGGTCAGCAGCGGTACAACACCCACGATCAGCAGCGGAATCAGAACGGCAAGCCCGATGACCGACTGCAATTTGGCCGCAGCCGAGATGCCCTTGTGCTGCGCGATGAACACACACAGCAGGATGGCCGAGCCGACAATCGACGTCGCGTTTATGCGCAGCGTCAGGCCCGCATTCAGGAAGTCGAGCGGCAAGAGCGTGATTTCCCAGCTGTTGATCGCCGATTCGGCGCCAAAGAGCGACGTCAGCACATACCCGGCGGCCAACCCGCCGCCGATGGCCAGAACGGGCGTCCATGCCAGCCAGTTACACCAGACCGACAGCGGCGCGATGATCTTGGAATAGCGCACCCAGGCCGCAGCGCCATAAATGGACGCACCGCCGGATTTGTTCGGAAACAGCCCCGCGATTTCCGCATATACGAACGCCTGCAAGAAGCCGAACGTGACCGACAGCATCCAGATCACCCATGACGGATTACCGATTGTCGCCGCGATTCCCCCGATCGAGAACAGCACAAGCGCAGGTACGCCCGATGCCATCCAGAACGCGTCTTTCCAGCCGATCGACCTTTGCAGGCTGACTCCGCCGCCATCACTTGATGTCGCCATCCATGTATCTCCCTTGTTGGTTCCCCTGCTTGTGAGGCGGTTTGCCCGGCAGGAATATATTATTATTGGTGCGACATTGGGCCGCGTTTTGGACCCCTTGTCAATCGCGCAGGAAACATGGAGCCTGAAAATCCGAACGCATCAGCCGCGCTGGATTTTTCGCGCGAGCGCTGCGATCGTACGTGTTTTGGTTTCTGTGACGGCCCCAATCCCTCAGGCATATCCTGCGGGGAAAAATTTTTGCATGCTATTCTTGCTTTTTAAAATTGCCTGATGCTCAATGCCCTGATGAATTCTGACAAAGGCAACAGGGGGCCACATCATGGCGATTATCTGGAGACACTCCGCACTGGCACACCGCCACGCCGAAATCGGCGGCGAGCTGGAGGATTGGAATGGCATGGGAACCGCCTGGTTCTATGACCAAAGCGAAGAGCGCGCGCAGGCCGACTATGAGGCTGTGCGCACCAAGGCCGGCCTGATGGACGTGTCCGGCCTGAAAAAGGTCCACCTGACCGGCCCCGATGCGGCGCATGTCATTGACCGCACCACCACTCGCAACGTTGAAAAGCTGATGCCGGGCCGCGCGGTCTATGCCGGGATGCTGGACGAGCGGGGCATGTTCATCGATGACTGCGTGATTTACCGTTTGTCGGTCAACACCTGGCTGGTCGTACACGGCACGGGCGCGGGCATGGAATCGATGACCACCGTTGCCGCGGGCAAGAACGTTGCGATCACCTTTGACGACGATCTGCACGACATCTCGCTGCAAGGCCCCGTCGCCGTCGATTTCTTGGCCGACCATGTGCCCGGCATCCGCGATCTCGCCTATTTCGGCATCCTGCAGACCAAGCTGTTCGGCTGCCCGGTGATGATCTCGCGCACAGGCTATACCGGCGAGCGCGGCTATGAGATTTTCTGCCAGAAGAAGCATGTTGTCGAGCTGTGGGACCAGATCCTGGCAGGCGGCAAGGACATGGGCATCCGTCCGGTGCAGTTCAGCACGCTGGACCGTCTGCGCACCGAATCATACCTGCTGTTCTTCCCTGGCGACAACTCGGAAACCTATCCGCACGAAAACGGCGATCCGGCAGGCGATACCCTGTGGGAGCTGGGCCTTGAATTTGTCGTCTCGCCGGGCAAGACCGGCTTTATCGGCGCGGAAAACCACTATGCGCTGGAAGGTCGCGAACGGTTCAAGATCTACGGCGTCAAACTGGACGGTGACACCCCCGCCGATGAGGGTGCGGACCTGCTGCAAGACGGTGAAAAGGTCGGCACGGTCACCTATGGCATGGTCTCGAAGGTCAACAACCACAACGTCGGCATCGCCCGTATGCCTGTCGCAGCGGCCAAACCCGGCACGAAACTGACCGTGCGCAACGCGGATGGCACCGAAATCGCCGCCACTGCCGCGGAAATGCCGTTCTACGACAAAGACAAAAAGATTCGCACAGCCAAGGGCTGACGCTACATCACCGCCTGCGGCGGGCAAAATCCGCCGCAGGCCAACCAAAAAAACGACCCACGACACCCAACAGGAGACGAAGGCGCACATGTCGAAGTTTGAATTCCCCCCCTCAATCACCAGCCGCCCGGTCTGGGGCCGGCTTGAGGCGCGCGCGGGCAAGCATCACCTGATGATCGCCGAAGCCGAGGGCGCAGAGGCGATCATCGACATCGCCACGCCGGAGCTGATGGCAAAAAGCCACATCATCTATATTCCCAAAGATACTGATTTTGAGGCCAGGCTGAAGGATCTGAACCCTGCGATCCTGCATGTCGGCCCCAGCTACTCTGCCTCACTTCAGCGGATCCGCCGGATCCTGCTGGATGCCCATATGGGCCTTCAGGTTTACCTGACCGGCACCGAGGGCATGATGGGTCAGGCCATGAACGAGGCCGTGAATGCGGGCATCCCGCACACCGCCATCCAGACCGAACATCGCGGATCAACCGCGCGCCGAATGCAATGCGTTCATTGCAAAGGCATTACCGAAGATGTCGAACTGGACCCCTTCGTGTGCAGCCATTGCGGTCTGAACCTGTTCGTGCGCGATCACTATTCGCGTCGCATTGCTGCTTATCAGGGCGTCTGCGTCGACGCCGAAGATCCGGGCAACATCCCCGAGCAAAAGAGGATTTACGAATGAGCGGAGCCACCAAGATCAAGGTGCGCGTCACCGACATCGTCCCCCTGAACGAGCTGGTCACGCGCTTTCAATTCGAGCCGGTAGATGGCAGCCTTCTGCCGACTTTCTCGGGCGGCGCGCATACCGTCGTCGAGATGAAGGACGGCGACCGCACCCGCCTGAACCCCTATTCGCTGATGTCGGACCCGGCTAATCGTAATGCCTACACGATTTCCGTGCGCCGCGATGACGAGGGGCGCGGCGGATCCCTGTTCCTGCACCAAAAGGTCAAGATCGGCGATGAGATGATCCTGTCGAACCCGGTCAATCTGTTCAGCCTGGATCTGCGCGCGAAAAAGCATCTGATGATCGCAGGCGGCATCGGCATCACGCCTTTCATGGCCCAGATCAAGCAGCTGGACCGCACACATGGCAACTGGGAGCTGCATTATTCCGCACGCAGCGAAGATCTGGCCAGCTATGCGCGCGAATTGACGTCCGAACATCCCAACGATGTGCATGTCTATTATGATCTAAAAGGCGAGGCGATCGATCTGGAGCACCTGCTGGACGGTCAGCCGCTGGGCACGCATATCTATGTTTGCGGCCCCAAGGGCATGATCAACTGGGTGCGCAGCACTGCCGCCGATCTGGGCTGGCCGCGTGAGGCCATCCATTACGAGGAATTCCTCGCGCCGAAACCCGGTAAACCGTTTGAGGTCAAGCTGGCCGTGTCCAATAAGGTCATTCAGGTCGGCGAGCACGAAAGCCTGCTGGAAGCGATCGAAAATGCCGGCGTCGATGCGCCCTATCTGTGCCGCGGCGGCGCCTGCGGTCAGTGCGAGACGGACGTGGTGGAATGTGATGGCAAGATCATGCACCGCGATCATTGGCTGGACCCCGAGGAACACGCCTCGGACGAAAAGATCATGCCCTGCGTCAGCCGTTTCGAAGGCAAGACGTTGGTTCTGGACCGCTAAAAAATCAGCCCCGGCCCAAGGCGCGGACGCCTTGTGGCACAACGGGCACAGGGAGAACAGACATGACAATACAATTCAACGACGAGACGTTTCGCGATGATTATTCGTTCCGCAATTCCCCGTGGGCGATCAAACGCTTTCCGTTCCCGTTTGACAAAGACGACTACATGTATTCGGTGAACATGGAGCCGCATGAGCGCGTGCGCGACGGCTCGATCTTTACCAATCGCTTTGACGTGGACGAACATTACGTCAGCGAGATGCGCGACCGTGCGCTGGTGCTGGATCAGGACCCGCTGCGCTGCCAGTCGTTGCCGCACATGACGCTGGCCGGCTGGGACTTGCTGGAGCTGATCATGGTGTCCAAGTCGGAGGATTACCCGGACATGTTCGAGCTGCACCGCGATGGCAACAAATGGCGCTGGATCAACAAGCCGCTGGGCATCGACGACAGCTTTACCTTCCTTGACGAATCCACCCTGCCCTACGGCCCGATGGAATATATCACCCGCCAGACCCAAGGCGATTTCGCCTTGCTGGATCAGCGTGACGACAATCTGTGGATGGACGCCGGCATGATAACCACGCAGGCCGACTGGAGCCTCGATTTCGACATCGGAATGAACTTCTTTGAGTGGCATGCACCGGTGCCGCTGGCCGCCGAAAAAGGTATCTTTGTGCGCGCGCTGAAATTCCTTCTGAACATCCAGCAGGGCAGCCCCGCGCGGCGCCTGAACTGGACAATGACGGTGAATCCGCTGCTGGATACCAGCCCCGAAAATTATCACAAATGGGGTGTGCAGAAGACAACGCTGACGCCTGAAAACATCGGCTCGAAACAGCATTTGCGCGTTGAATTGCAGACATTCTTTCGCCTGCCGCGCTCAAACGGGATGGTGTTCCCCATCCGCTGCTACCTGTGTTCGTTTCAGGATCTGATGACAGTGCCGAAATGGGGCCGCCGCCTGCACCGCGTGATCCGCGACCTGCCGGACGAATTGGCCGAGTATAAAGGCTTTATCGCGAACAAGCCGCTGATGCTGGACTATCTGTCGAAATTCGACGACGGCCTGCCCACCTCGCCAGGCATCTGGCCCGATATCGAGACCGAGCCGCCGCTGCAGAAGTGAACGGCACTGGCATATTGTTCAGAAGCGGGCCAATGGCCCGCTTTTTTGAATTTGGGCAGCTTTACCGCCTGCTCTAATCATCCTTACGCATTTTCTTGGGCGCGCCGCTGGAAATTTCGGTGCCGATATATTCATGCCCGCGCTCCTTCCACGCAGCCATTCCGCCCTCCATATGCGCGATCTGATCGATTCCGGCCTCCAGACACATCGCCGCCGCTTTGCCCGAACGTACGCCCGATCCGCAATGCAGCACGATACGCTTGGCGCCCTGCCCCGGCAGACAGTCGGGCCGGAATTCCTGCAGTGCCATCAACATCGCGCCGGGGATCCTCTCCAGGGCGTGTTCCTGCGGCGTGCGCACGTCGATCAGCACCACCTCTTTTCGGGCGTGATCCACCTCCTCAGGGGTCCAGGCCTCGACATTTCCGCTTTCCGTCTTTTCGATCTTCATTCCGGTTTCCTCTACAATGTCTTTGCGCCGCATCAACGTCGCAACTCAAATTGGCGATGCATGCTTTCACAGCATTGTGTAAACTGCACCGAGTAGTTGCGAAAGGACGCTCATGTCGCTGGCCCAGACCACCGCTGCTTTTACAGCACAGACGCAGATGAGCGCGACGGTTCAGGCCGTCGTCGACACGATCTTTGGGCGCATCCGCAGCGGCGAATATGCTGTGGACGAGCGCCTGCCGTCTGAGCGCACGCTGTCATCAGACCTTGGCGTGGCGCGCAACACGGTGCGTGAGGCGCTGGAAGTCCTGGAGAGCCATGGCCTGATCCGCCGCCGCGCCGGCAGTGGCAGCTTCGTCAATCCGCAGACCAAAGGCGCGCCCGAATCATCGCACAGCGAGATCGCTGCCAGCTCCAGCCCGCTGGATCTGCAGGTCATCCGCGGGATTCTGGAGCCTGACATGGTCCGGCTCGCCGTCGTCAACATGACCCCGCGCGATATTGAAGCGCTGGGAGAAATCCTGAGCCGGATAGAAGCGGTCCAGACCGATGCCGATACTTTTGTGCGAATCGAAGAAGCATTCTATCGCCAGATTGCCACCGGCACCGGCAATCCACTGATAGCGGGCTGCTATGATCTGGTGATCGACGCATGCCGACAGAGTTTTCGCACCGCCCAGCTGCGCCGTCATCTGACACCTGCACGCATTGAAGCATATCAAAAGCGGTATAATAGTCTGTTCAATGCCATAGCATCGCGCGACACTGATGCAGCGGTAGAATACATCAAGCTGCACTTGATCGAAGAACAGCGCCAGCTACTTCAAGAAAGTTAGCCTTACTTCCTGACAGTCCAAAAACTTTCCTATAAGAGCCAAATTTCTTGACAGAACGCCGGCCGCCCGGTTGAATTGGTCCAAACCAAAAGTACCGGGAAGCAAGATCGGTCTAAACCAACGGGAGTTATACATGAAGAAACGTATCGCAATACTGGGCGCCGGCCCCTCGGGCCTCGCGCAGCTGCGCGCCTTTCAATCGGCCAAGGAAAAAGGCGAGGAAATTCCCGAGATCGTCTGCTTCGAAAAGCAGGAGGATTGGGGTGGTCTGTGGAATTACACGTGGCGCACCGGCGTGGATCAGTATGGCGAGCCTGTTCATGGATCCATGTACCGTTATCTGTGGTCGAACGGCCCCAAGGAGGGTCTGGAATTCGCCGACTATTCCTTTGAGGAGCATTTTGGCAAGCAGATCGCCAGTTATCCGCCCCGCGAAGTCTTGTTTGACTATATCAAGGGACGTGTTGAAAAGGCCGGCGTACGGGATCTGATCCGCTTCGATACTGTGGTGCGTCATGTCAAGAAAGAGGGCGACAAGTTTCACGTCACTGTCTGCCACCTTCCCGATGATCGCGAATACACCGAGGAATTTGACCACGTCATCTGCGCCACCGGCCATTTCAGCACGCCGAACGTGCCCCAATTCAAGGGGTTCGACAAATTTCAGGGCCGCATCCTGCACGCGCATGATTTCCGCGATGCGCTGGAATTCAAGGATCAGGATCTGCTTATCATCGGCACCTCCTATTCCGCCGAGGATATCGGCAGCCAGTGCTGGAAATACGGATGCAAATCCGTCACCGTCAGCCACCGTACCGCGCCCATGGGTTTCAAATGGCCCGACAACTGGCAGGAAGTGCCGTTGCTCACCCATGTCGAGGGCAAGACCGCGCATTTCAAGGACGGCACCACCAAGGATGTGGATGCGATCCTGCTCTGCACCGGCTATCAGCACAGCTTCCCGTTCATGGAGGACGCGCTGCGCCTGCGCACCGCCAACCGTCTGGCCACCGCGGACCTCTACAAGGGTGTCGCCTGGGTTCACGACCCCGATCTTTTCTATCTGGGCATGCAGGACCAGTGGTTCACCTTCAACATGTTCGACGCTCAGGCCTGGTGGGTCCGCGATGCGATCATGGGCAAGATCAAGATCCCCAGCAAAGCCGAGATGGAGAAGGACGTTGCAGACCGCATTGCAGCTGAGGACGCTGGCAAGGATGATTATGACGCGATCGCCTATCAGGGCGAGTATATCAAGGAGCTGATCGCCGAGACCGACTATCCCAGCTTTGACGTCGACGGCGCGCGCGATGCATTCTTTGCGTGGAAGGGCCACAAGAAGGAAGACATCATGACCTTCCGCAACAACAGCTACCGCTCGGTCATCACCGGCACCATGGCGCCCCAGCACCACACACCGTGGAAGGATGCGATGGACGATAGCCTTGAGGTTTATTTGCAGAACTGATGACAGTCCGCTCAACAACACAGAAAAGCGCGGTGGATACTCACCGCGCTTTTTATTTTGCTGTGCAGCGAGACCAGCTTTCGGACGTTTCTTTGCGAATCCAGCCCTGAAAAACGGTGGGATTGACGTATGTTAATGCGGCCGACGGCCAAGACATGCGGTACTGAGGGCGACCAATTTCAGGGAGATGTTTCATGTACAACAATATTCTCGTTCCGATCGTTTTCGATCACAATTTGGATAACTCCACCGGGCTTCAGGTGGCCGCCAGGGTTGGCGCACAAGACGCGAAAACCACGCTGCTGCATGTGATCGAAAAACTGCCGAACTACGTGCTGCCGTACATCCCCGAAGATACGGCCAACGCCCGCCGCGTTGAATTGCTGACAGAAATGGAAAACCTGCTGCGGGATTTTTCAAACGCCGAAGGCAAGATTGTAACTGGCCATCCGGGCCGCACGATTCTTGATTATGCGAATGAGAATGCGGTTGACCTGATTATTGTGAAATCTCACCGCCCTGGATTTGAAGACTATTTTCTGGGCAGCACAGCCAATTACATTGTTCGGCACGCAAAATGCGCCGTGCATGTCATCCGCTAGCACCAAGCTTGGGATTTAGTAGCCCTGCCCTCAGAGCCGCGCGAGCCGCGCGCTCTCGGCTCCGACAACCTCGCCGTTATTGACCAGAACCAGCGCCACCCGACGCAAGGTGGCGCGGATGCGTTCGACATGGGCGCCTGAATGGCCCAGATCGGCCAGCGCGCGGTCCATCAGCGCCAGCCAATCGTCAGCATCCTTTTGCATAATCGGAATATGCTCGTGAATCAGCTTCACGTTCATATGGCCATGCAGCTCTTTGAAGTACTGACGACCGCCAAAGAACCCGCAGAGAAAGTTGAACTGCTGTGCACGCGTCGCCGCAATTCCGTGCCCGTCCATATGAAGGCGCACAATCTGCGCGCCTTCGGGGCGGGATTCGACCAGGTCATAAAAATGCTCGACAAGCTCTCTGAGCGCGTCTTCACCGCCAAGTTTATCGAGCACTGTCTGTGTCATGAGCGGGGCAGCTCCTTTTTGGGGTCGTACGCTGCGAAGGGTACGATTTTTGCCGGCAGACGTTTTTGATGTCCATCAAGCTTGCCGACTTCTACTTCGGTTCCGAATTCAGCGTGCGTAACGTCCACACGGGCCAGCGCGATGTTCTTGCCCAACAGCGGCGAGATCATCGACGATGTCACTTCGCCAATCTGCGCGCGTCCAATGTGGATGCAATCCCCATGGCCGACCTGCACCTGGCTGTCGATCTCCAGCCCGACCATCTTACGCACCGGGTTTTCTTTGCGCCGGATCAAGGCGTCGCGGCCGATAAAATCATCCTCTTTGGACTTCAGTGGCACGGTAAAGCCAATTCCGGCCTCGAATGGGTCGGTCTGGTCCGAAAAATCATATCCGGCAAAGATCAGCCCGGCCTCGATGCGCACCATGTCCAGCGCTTCCAGACCCATCGGCTTGATCCCGAATTCCTGCCCGGCCTCCCAGATAGCGCTGAAAATCTCGTGACAATCCTTGGGGTGGCACATCACCTCGTATCCCAGTTCGCCGGTATACCCCGTGCGCGATACGACAAACGCCGTGCCCGTCTCGCTGTGCAGGCGCGCGGGGGTCGAGCGGAACCAGCCCAGTTGATCGAATTCGGGGTTATGCGGTGCCGTCCAGACCAGCTTGCGCAGCAGATCGCGGCTGTTTGGCCCCTGAACGGCAACGTTATGCAACTGATCGGTGGAGGAGCGGATAAGCACCTTCAGCTCCAGCTTTTCCGCGATTTCGCGTATCCACTCTCCGCCATAATCCGTGCCGCCGATCCAGCGGAAATTGTCCTGCCCCAGACGGAACACGGTGCCATCGTCGATCATGCCACCATGCTCATAGCACATCGCGGTATAGACCACGCCGCCGACGGCCAACGTCTTCATGTTGCGGGTGAACACGTACTGGCACAGTTTTTCGGCATCGGGGCCGGTAATCTCGAACTTGCGCAGCGGGCTGAGATCCATGATCGCAACCTTCTTGCGGCAGGCCCAGTATTCCTCAATCGGGCCAGTCTCGGCAAAGCAGCTGGGCAGCCAATAGCCGTTATACTCGATAAAATTGCGCGTCAGCTTGGCGAAATTGTCGTGAAATCCGGTTTCTTTGGTCATCTTCGCCTCTGAATTGGGTGTCGGGCGGAACGCAATCGCCCGCGAGAATTTCTCTTCTCCGCTATAGGTACGGATGTGAATGTCAGTCGGGTTCCAGCCGTTGGCGGCGGTGGTGTCGTCCGGACAGGCCGAACTGACGCAGACAATATCCGTCAGCGCGCGCAGCAGCACATAGTCGCCGGGGCGCGACCAAGGCTCGTCAGTGTACAGGACGCCGTGATCGTCGATATTGGTGTTGAAGAAGAAATTGATCGCCATCCAGCCCGGCCGCCCTGTGACATTATAGGCGGCCAGCGCGTTGTTGAAATTGGTTGAGCAGTTCACATGGCCCGGATAGCCGATGTCGTTATAGTATTTCTCCGAGCAGGCCATCGCAAAGGCGTCATGACGCCCGCAGGTGTCCTGAACAACCTCAACCAGCGGTAGCATTTCCTGATCGTAGTATTTCGCATGCAAGCCCGGCATCGGGTAGGAATGGTGCATCAATGTGCGCGTCGTCGTTACGTCCAGCGCGTGTTCGATACCTTTGTCCAGCTTGGAGGCTGAAAAACATTCGAAATCCGTGCATTGACGGCCATCGACATCCTGAATCTGGATGTAATCGCCGGCCTTGACGAAATATGCCTCGGCGGTGGCGCTGTGAACCCGGATGCTTTGCAGCGGGTCGGCCAATGGGTCGGGCAGCTCGAACTTGATGTGGCGTTTGATCACTGCGCGCGTAACCATCACAGTCAACGGTGTCAGCGTATCCTGCGCCTCCAGGTCCATTGCGCCGCCAGGGGCGGAAACAATCAGCACACCGTCCCGCTCAACCGCAAAGCTCTGCTCGGCCTTGGCGGGTGTACCGCTATCCCAGAACCGATGCGCCCGCGCCTTGGACAGATCCAGGCCGCGCGCCTCAAGCCCCATGCGCAATCCGCGCAGGGACTGCTCGCTACCGGACAGCAGCCCTTTCAGGCCGTCCGCATCACTATTGGGCGCGCCGCCGATCATGCCGGGGTCAATGCGCCCGGTCTCATCCGCTGCCACCAGCTCGCACGGCTGGCCGCCCTCGTCATTAGTGATGGTGAACCGATCGCCCGCCTCGATGCGGATCAGGATTGCGCCGCCGCCCTCAACGACATAGCGTTCGACGCCGGGGGGCATCGAAAAGACCCTCGGTTCGATAATCTTACTGGGACGTGGCGGACCGGGCTGGACCCTTGCGTAAATATCGTCGAGCATCTCAAAACCTCGCGCATCGGTGCATGGATTGCACCTGTGGAATAATTATTTAACTCAGAGAATAACTTGAAAAGCAATCCTAAACAGTGCGAGCCTGCACGATTATGAGCAACCATCAATTCAATTTTACCATCGCACATTTTTTCGTGATCCTGCCGTCCCACTTTCTCTTGAAGGATGTCGTACGCGGCTGTGCGATCATCGGTTTTGGAGTGCCATTTCGCGCATGTCCAACCGCTGCAAAACCTTTCTTTTGCGAGGCGCTGCAATGATGTCATTGGCCTTTGGCCTTGTCGCGGCACTCTGCTGGGGGCTGCACGACATCTGTGTGCGCTACGTCTCGCAACGCGGCGGGATCTTGCCTGCGCTGACGTCGGTGCTGATCATCGGGACGCTGATTCTGTTGCCGCCCGCGTTAACCTTGGGCGGCTGGGACACGATGAGCCTGCGCTCCACCGCATTGGCCGCCACTGCCGGTGTCGCGTTTTTTCTGGCGTATGTCGGCCTCTACCACGCGTTCGAAATCGGCCCGGTGCGCCTGGTGGCGCCAGTCATCGGCGCCTATCCGGTTCTGTCAGTTGGCTGGGCGGCCCTATCGGGTCAGTCGGTGCTTTGGGACCAGTGGCTGGCTGTGGGTGCCGTCATAGCCGGGGTTGCGATCGTCGGCCTTCTGACCGAAGCAGGCGAAAGCCACGGGAACAAACGCGCGGCAATACTCTGGGCCATGCTGGGCGGCGCCTCCTTTGCCGCAACCTTCGCCCTGGGCCAGGCCGCGGCTCATGCGGGCGCCGAAATGCCAGTGATCTTTGTCACGCGCCTGACGGCCGTGCTTGCGGCGATTGCGATCATGCTGGCGACCGGCGGTCTGCGCTGGCCAGTGCGCGGCGCCCTGCCTCTTCTTGGTCTGATGGGTGTGCTGGACTGCGTGGCATTGGGGATTGTGATCGCCGCCGCAGGTATGGCGCGGCCCGAATTTGCATCGGTCGCCGCGTCCACCTTCGGCATGATCACCGTCATCCTTGCATGGGCAATCCTGCGCGAAAGGATGACCGGTGGCCAATGGATGGGCGTTCTGCTCACCTTTGCCGCGATCGGCTATCTTGCCCTATAGCGGGGCGTCGCACTTTTCACTGCGGAAAATTCTCCCGCTGGAGGCTTCTGCGGCTTGGAAACATCGACAAGGCTCGCGCTCCTTACGCGTCCGGCGCCCAACTCCTCTGATCGGGGATAAACAGACGCAGCGTATCATCCAAGGCTATCCGTCCCGGACACTCAACCCAAGCTGTCACCCCGCGCCGACCTTCGGCCGCGCGCTTGAATGCGCGGCCCATGCCGGGACGCTCGGCCTCGATCACCTTGGCGGGCAAATGGCAGGGACGGTTCTGCATGTCGATCACCATCGACGCGCCGTCCGGCCCCTGCAGCCGCGACGACGGCGGCACATGGCTGAAATCGGCAATACCCTCAATCACCATCGACGCGCCGAGCCACCGAGGTTCCAGCACCTCCAGCCCCATCACCTGCGCGATCTGCGCCAGTTCCTCGGCAGAGAGGATTGACACCTGCCGGGTGTTGGCAATGACCGTTCCGCGCCTGTACAGCGCGGCAACCCGGCTGCACGCGGGACGCGTTTCGCCGCCGTGAAATTCGCCCGGCATCCCCGCAAAGGTCAGCGCGGCCTCACGTACAGGGGCCGACCGCAGATCCGCCGCGCTGTCGGCGACGCAACCCAGCCATCTAATGCGGGCGGTGTGATTGGTCGGAATGAGTGCCGGCATGGAGACCTCTGTAATTCGCGCAGCCCCCGGTAGGCCACTGCGTGGCATCACGTCATGCACCCCTGGCAAAGTCAAATGCACTGTCGCAGAGATTTTCCGGTCAGGCCATTCTGCCAGCTTCAGCCTTGCCTGCGCCAGATCGGCGCCTGCGGGCAATCTGTGGATCAGACTGTCAGTGTGAAAAACAGCCGCCGGAACGGGAAAAGGACAGATCCGTCAGGACGCGCGGGATAGGCGCTTTTCATCACATCTTCATAGCGCATGATCAATTCCGCCCGCTCTTCGGGGTCAAGCGCGTCCAGTACGGGACGGGCATAGGTGCTTTCGGTATAGCGGCGCACCGGGTGGCTGTCGGCCTCGGCGCTCAGGCGCTGGTAGTATTCAGTTTCCCACATGCGAAACCGGCCCTTGGGCGAAAGCAATGTATCGTATTCGACGGGGGTCAGAATGCCGGGGGTTCCGCTGTCGTCAATACGGCCCGGAAACAGATCATCAGCCAGCGTCAGCCAGACGCGGTGTGACGGCGCGTTGTTCTGGTGCGGCAACTGAACCGCCAGCGTCCCGCCCTTGCGCAGCATTCCCGCGATGCTGGGCATCAGGCGCCGGTGATCGTCCAGCCAATGAAGCGCAGCGTTCGAGTAGATCAGCCCCGGCGCGCGGCGCGGGTGCCAGTCGCGGATATCGGCCTGCTGCAAGCTGGCATAGCCTTTGGACGCACGGGCTTTTTCCAGCATCGCGGGTGAGGCATCAACACCGATAACGTCGCGGCCCATCGCCAGCTTGGACAGCGCAGGCCCCATCTGGCCCGCACCACATCCCAGATCAATCACATCGCCGGGACCGATCTGGTCCACGGCATTCAGCAAGTCCATCGCCGGGCGCATTCGCAAGTCGTGAAATCGCGCATAAGCGCGCGGGTTCCAGTCTGATCTGCCAGGGATTTGCGCCATAGTCACGCTGTCGGTTCCGGCTCCATCCCGCCGTCGCCACTGCGTGGCGTCTTGGGTTTGGTCTTGGGAATCGCCGTCACGGACGGCGCGCTGCCTGAATCGGCATCATCTTCATCCTCGCCCGCCTTTGGTGGGTCGCCGCGCGCGACACGCCCGATTTCCTCACCGGTCAGCGTCTCGTACTCCAACAGCCCTTCAGCCAGGCGCGTCCAGTCTTCTTTCTTCTCGGTCAGAATACGGTGGGCCGTCTCATACGCCTCGTCAATCAAGCGCTTGACCTCTTCCTCGATCAGCTCCTTGGTGCTGGCCGAGATCGAGAAACTGCCAGCGCCGTTGCCCATGTAGCCCTCATGTGCCTGCTGGTAGTCTATGTTGCCCACCTTATCAGACATCCCCCAGCGCAGAACCATCGCGCGTGCCAACCCGCTGGCCTGCTGAATATCACCCGCCGGACCGTTCGACACTTCATCGGGACCATACTTGATGATCTCGGCGGCCTTGCCGGCCATTGTCATAGCCAGCTTTTGCTCGCATTCCGATTTATGCCAGTTCAGCCGGTCGATTTCCGGCAGGGACACCACCATGCCCAAAGCGCCGCCGCGCGGGATAATCGTGGCCTTATAAACCGGATCGCATTTCGGCAAAGCCAGCCCGACGATGGCGTGTCCGGCCTCGTGATAGGCGGTCTTTTCCTTCTGGTCCTGGGTCAAGACCATGCTGCGACGCTCGGCGCCCATCATGACCTTGTCCTTGGCCATTTCGAAATCTTCCATGGTGACAAACCGGCGTCCCAGACGGGCCGCCATCAGCGCGGCCTCATTCACCAGGTTCGCCAGATCCGCGCCGGAAAATCCGGGCGAGCCGCGCGCGATGATGCGCAAATCAACGTCAGGGCCCAGCGGTGTCTTGCGCGCGTGAACGCCAAGGATTTTCTCGCGGCCCTTAATATCGGGGTTCGGCACCGTCACCTGGCGGTCAAAGCGGCCGGGGCGCAGCAGCGCGGGGTCCAGCACGTCCTTGCGGTTGGTGGCCGCGACGATGATCACGCCCTCGTTGGCCTCAAAGCCATCCATTTCGACCAGAAGCTGGTTCAACGTTTGCTCGCGCTCGTCATTGCCGCCGCCGTAGCCCGCCCCGCGATGGCGACCGACCGCGTCGATTTCGTCGATGAACACGATGCAGGGTGCGTTTTTCTTGGCCTGCTCGAACATATCGCGCACACGCGACGCACCCACACCGACGAACATTTCCACGAAATCCGAGCCTGAAATGGTGAAGAAAGGCACGCCTGCCTCGCCCGCAATCGCACGCGCCAGCAACGTTTTACCGGTGCCCGGAGGGCCGACCAGCAGCGCGCCCTTGGGGATTTGCCCGCCAAGGCGGCTGAATTTCTGCGGGTTGCGCAGAAACTCGACGATCTCTTCCAGCTCTTCCTTGGCCTCGTCGATGCCAGCCACGTCGTCAAACGTCACACGGCCCGATTTTTCGGTCAGCATCTTGGCCTTGGACTTGCCAAAGCCCATCGCGCCACCTTTGCCGCCGCCCTGCATGCGATTCATGAAATAAATCCACACGCCGATCAGCAGAAGGAATGGCAGAAGCGACAGCAGGAAGGTCTGAAAGCCCGACTGCTGCTGCGCCTTGGCCGTCACCGGAACGCCCTTGTCGATCAGGGTCTGGGTGATATCCGCATCGCTTGGCTTGATGGCGCTGTAATCCTTGCCGTCCGTCTTGCGGAAGGTCACGTTTTCGCCATCCAAGGTTACGTTGGTCACTGCGTCATCTTTGACGGCTGCGACAAACTCGGAATATTTTACCGATTGGCTCTGCAACGCGCCGCCCGAGCCACTGAAAAGGTTGAACAGCGCCAAAACCAGCAAGAACAGGACCAGCCAGAAGGCGATATTGCGTGCGTTGCCCAAGGAAATTCTCCCAATCTACGTCTCCCGGCGCATAGCACGCGGGGCTTGCCCTTTAAATAGAGATCATGTCCCTATCTTCAATGCGATAATAGCATTGCTTGCAAATCATTCGCTTCTCGGCAAAGCCGGGCCGACCATCCGTTCGGATATCCAGCAAGCGGCGCAGCGATCAGATCGGCGCCCTGCCAGACGGCCGGAGATGCCTCGATCGAAGACTGCGGCAGGCCGCTTTCCCGCCATTTGGGGCAAAACACGCGCCCTTCTGGCCCCAAAGCGCGGACCTGAGCGCCGGGACTGCTCGGACCTGTCAGGCACCATCGCGCGTCCCAGAGCGCGCCAGGCGCGGCACAGACCTGGCGCACTGCGGCGTATTCGCGCGCTAGCCGGATTGTGCCTGCATGCGCCGTTACGCGGCATCCGGCCAGCGTTCCGCCCTGCCCGGCGGCGAGCCCTGCCATCAGCCGGTCCAGATCCGGGCCGCGCGCGCCATAGCCAGCTCCATTGATCCAGCGCAGGCCCGCCGATAAAATTCGCCGCGCAATATCAGGGCGCAGCGCGGCAAATGGCGCGGCGGGAATCAGCAGATCACCGTGCTGGATCTGCGCAAGCGCCTTCGCCTCGGCAGCCGCGTAATAACCCAAGGTGGCGCGAGCTTCGCGCATATGTTGCGCCACATCGGCCAGCGCATCCGGCGTCACGCCAACCGGCGCCAGCGCATCCAGTGCGATCCGTGCCTGCGTGCGTCGATAACGGCCATCAGAATTGCTGGGATCGTCGATCCATTCCGCACCACGCACGTCCAGATAGAGACGCAGATCGGCGCGGCGTACCTCCAGAAGTGGCCGGTGCAGCGTGATACGGCCTTCGGCGCGGCGCGGGGACATTGCGGCCAGCCCGTCTACCCCGGCGCGGCGGGCAAGGCGCATCAGCAGCGTTTCGGCCACGTCATCTCGCGTATGGCCCAGCGCAATCCCCGCCAGCCCGTGCAACACAGCCCAATCAGCCATCAACGCATAGCGCGCGCGGCGGGCCTCGGCCGCCAGATTGGCCTGCCCGTGCCAGCCGTCCCATGTCAGCGTGTCATGGGCGATATTCAGTTTCGCGCAGATCTGAGCAACCTGTGCCGCCTCGCCTGCGGACGCCTTGCGCAGCTGGTGGTCAACGGTGACGCAGCGTAGCGGCGCACAGCCCCACTCGGCCAAGAGGTGCAGCAAAGCCAGCGAATCGCTACCGCCCGACACGGCGATGCCGAGCGGGCGGGTTTCATTGTGGAAATGCTGCGCGATCCGCGCAGCAAGATCGGCCTCAGGCGATGCTGTCACTGACAGCCGATGGCCTGCATTTCGCCGCGTGCGTCGCCGCCAGCCGGATCCCCCGGAAAGCGGGTTTCGACCTCGGCCAGCGTCTGGCAGGCCGCATCGGTCTGGCCCAATCGGCCTAAAGCCCGACCCAGACGGAAGAGTGCGGCGGGCGCCTGTGGCCCCGCTTTGTCAGCGGAAAACGCGTCAAGATAGGATTTAGCAGATGCCTTGGTATCGCCCGCCCCTTCCAGAGCCTGCCCGCGCATCAGATGGGCGCGCGCGCTCAGCGGGCTGCCGGGATAGGTTTGCAAGAAGGTGCCAAACTGCTCGGCCGCCAGGGCATTGTCGCCCGCGGCGAAGGTCGCCTCTGCCGCGTCGAAATCCGCCCGCTCGCCGACGGCCAACGGCTCGGACGGCTGCGGCTGTTGCTGCGTCGGTTCGGCGGGCTGGATCGCAGAAGTGATCGCCCCGCCGCCCGAAGATCCGGGCAGAGAGCCGCCGCCAAGAGTGGACGTCTCGCCCAAGTTTGACGTATCGCCGCCCTCCAGCTCGACCAGACGATATTCCAGATCACCAAGCCGGTTAGTGCCGTCCGTCACGACGCTGTCGATGCGTTGCTGCATCTCTTCGGTGCGGGCGGTCAGGCGTTGCAATTCGCCCTCAATCGCGCCTACCCGGTCCAGGACCGACCCGGACGCGTTGAGTTGCCCGGCTGAGCCGGTCGTGCTCAGCTCGCGCCTGAGTTTTTGCACCTCGACATACAGCACCGACATCTCTTGCCGGATGTCGGCCAGCGTCGCGGCACGGTCCTGCGCAAAGGCAGGGACAGTCAGCGCGATCGTCGCAGTCAGAATCAGCGTAGCAAGGCGGCGCATTGGCAATCTCCGGTCGGGCAAGTTTGAAACGGCTTAGCTGCTGGCGCCGACCGAAATAACGGTCACAGCGCGGCGGTTCTGCGAATAGCACGCCTCGTTGCTGCAAATCTCGATCGGGCGTTCCTTGCCGTAGCTGACAGTGCGCAGGCGACTTGCGGGCACGCCCTGTCCGATCAGATATTCCTGGACCGAATTGGCGCGGCGCGCACCCAGCGCAAGGTTATATTCGCGTGTGCCCTGCTCATCCGCGTGACCTTCGATCACGGCGTTATAGTCGCGATTCGTCGTCAGCCACTGCGCCTGACCGTCCAGCGTGCGCTGTCCTTCGGGTGTCAGGTTGTAGGTGTCGATCACGAACAGCACGCGGTCGCCCACCGTTTGCTGAAAATACGCAGGCGAGCGGGGATCGGAGGCTGATCCATTCATGCCCGCACCCATCCCAGCGCCCATGCCGCCATTCAGCCCGGCGGCGTCGTCGCCAAAACGGTCCGGACTGGTGCAGGCGGCCAGCGCCAGACCGGCGCAGAGAAGTGTCACTGTCTTCAGGAAGGTCATCGTCATGCCTCATTTTCAATAAAATTGTACGCTCGCTAGCGCGTGTTTTATGGTGTTCTATCACGGCGGGCGGGGCAAGGGAAACGTCCCGCGCCCCGCCTTGTCAAAAACTACTGTAGTGGCGACCACGACGGATCGCTTGCGCCGCCGCCACTTGTTACGGCGCGTAGATTGCGCCCGGTTATATCCACCGAATAAAGGCCCGCCTGGCCAGTTGCCCCTTGGGTTTCACGCGTGAACATGATCACGCGGCCATTGGGCGCCCATGTCGGTCCCTCGTCCAGGAACGACGCGGTCAGCAGGCGCTCTTCGCTGCCGTCGGTGCGCATGACGCCGATGTGAAAACGGCTTTTGCTTTGCTTGGTAAAGGCGATCAGATCGCCGCGCGGCGACCAGACGGGCGTGCCGTAATTGCCCTCGCCGCTTGAGATGCGCTGCGCCTCGCCGCCGCCCGCGCTCATCACATAGAGCTGGTTGCGGCCAGTACGATCGGACTCGAACACGATCTGGCGACCATCGGGGCTAAAGCTGGGGGCGGTTTCAATCGACGGCGCACTGGTCAGGCGCTGGCTGGCGCCTGAATTGATGTCCATCGTATAGATGTCCGTGTTGCCGCCCGATTCCACCGAATACACAACCGTCTGTCCATTGGGCGCAAACCGGGGTGCAAAGCTCATCGTGCCGTCCTGCGCGGGCAGCGATCGGCGCGTCACGCTGGCCACGTCCAGCACATAGATGCGGGGAAAGCCGCTTTCGTAACTGGTATAAAGGATGCGATCGCCGGTCGGAGAGAACCGGGGCGCCAGAACCAGCGACGCGCTGTCCGTCAGATACGAGACGTTTGCACCATCATAATCCATGATCGCCAAACGTTTGGCGCGCTGATCCTTTGGACCGGTTTCCGAGACATAGACCACGCGGCTGTCGAAATACCCGCCCTCGCCGGTTATGCGGCTGTAGACCTGATCAGCGATCTTGTGCGCGATACGGCGCCAGCCCGCCTCGGTCCCGACAAATTGCTGGCCATTGCCCAGCTCCTGCCCTGAATACACGTCCCACACGCGGAACTGGACGGTCAGACGCCCCGACGCATCTGTATCGACGGCGCCTGTGACCAATGCTTGCGCGTTCACGGCCTTCCAGTCCGCGAATTGCACGGGGCTCGAGAAGCTGGTCACCCGGCTGATATGCGCGCTGGCGGGAATTTCACGGAACAGGCCGGTGCCGCTGAGATCGGCCGCAATCAGGTTTGAGATATCCTGCGCCACCTGCCCGCTGGTGCCGCTGCCGGGCACGAAGGTTGGCACGGCAAAAGGCAAAGGTTCGATCACGCCTTCGGTGATTTCCAGCCGAAGGGGACCGTTCTGCGCAGTTGCAGGTATCGCAAGGACGCCGGTGCAGAGGGCCAGCAGGGCCAGAAATCGCGGGGCCAGAAATCGTGCCATCATTTGATCCTCATATTCTCGGGGTTAAATACCAGTTCCACATTGCGCCATGACGCGTATTTTTCAACCGGCAGGCCAAATCCGCGGCCACCGCAGCGGATGATCGCCCGCTGCGCGGCTTCAAACGCCTGTTTGGCCGCACCGGACGAGCCGCCGGACGAGTCGATCATGCGGATCGTGCCGTTGATTGGCTTTGCGTCCTCGCTCATCTCGAAAGCGACCGTGACAGTCGTGGCCAGCGCGTCCGAGCTGAGCGAGCCGACGTTCCAGCAGCTTTGCACCGCAATCCGCATGCCTTCCTTTTCGCCAAACGTCAGCGGCGGTCCTGCCGGGGCAGAGGGCGCGGCGGGCGCCGGCGTCTCGGACGCGGCACCAAGCGCTGCGGCCAGCGCGTCCTCGATCCCGCCACTGTCGGCGGCGGGCGCGGCAGGTTCAGGCTCGGGCGTGGGCTCTGGTGCGGCTTGGGGGGCTGCCTCGGCGGTTTGCGTTTCAGGCTCGGCTTCGGGCGCAGGCGCGGGACGGTTCGGGCGCGCCTTGGGGCGCAGCGATCTGGACGGCGCGGCCTGCTCGGCCTCGGTCACGATTTCGGTCGCGGCAGCCTCGGGCGCCGTCGCCTCGGCCTCCTCGCGCGGGGTTTCGGCGGTCTCGTCCGGCACGGCCTCTTCGCGCACGATATCGTCGACTGCCGTATCAGGCTCGGGCGGGTTCACCTGTTCGGGCGCGACACGCTCGGCGGGGCGCTCCTGCGGGCGTTGTGACGTGTCGGGCACGAGCGCCGCCATATCCTCGGCGGGTTGTTCCATCACCGGCGGCTCGTCCGAAACTTCGGCCTCGGCGGGGGGCGCGGGCGGCTGGGGTGCGGGGTCAGGCGCCGCCTCGGGTGCGGGATCTGGCGCGGGCGCTTCAGGCGCCGCATCCGCCGCGCTGGTCAGATCCGGCGCATCCTGCGGCACCTCCGGCTCCAGCGGGGCGGGCGGCGCCATCTCGGCATCCTCGACCGGATTTGCAGCGCCCGACACGATGGCCGCATATTCCTCATAGCTGACAGCGGTGACTTCGGTCACTTGAAAGTCCAACGGGTTTGACGGCGACCAGCCGCCGAAAAGCAGCCAGCTGATCAGGCCGATATGGCCTGCCCCTGATATGATTTGACCCGTGTTCACCGCGCTGCGCGCCTCAGCCTTCGGGCGCGTCCAGCGACGGGCCGCCCGCGTCCGTCACCAGACCGATATTGTCAAATCCGCCCTTGTTGAGCGCGCCCATGATCTGCACCACATCCGCATACGGCACCGCCCCATCGGCGCGCAGAAACACGCGGTTGCCATCGCGCTCAGCCGCGATGGCGCGTAGGCGTCCGATCAGATCGGCGCGGTCCACCTCGGTCGTCTGGATCGCCACGGAGCCATCGGCGGTCAGCGTGATTGTCAGCGGTTCTTCCTGTTCGCCGGGCAGCGAATTGGCCGCCGTTTTCGGCAGCTCGATCGGAATGCCGACTGTCATCAGCGGGGCCGCCACCATGAAAATAATGAGCAGCACCAGCATCACATCGACAAACGGCGTGACGTTGATTTCCGACATTGGCCGCGCGCGACTGCGATTGCGTCTGCGCCGCTTGCCGCCGCCCGAATTTTGAATGGCTGCGCCCATGACCTAACTGTCCAACTGGCGGCTGAGGATCGTCGCAAATTCATCTGCGAATGCCTCGTAGCCTGCAACGATGCGATCAGAATCGGCGCTCAGCTTGTTATAAAATATGACAGCGGGGATCGCGGCCAGCAGACCCAGCGCCGTGGCCAACAGAGCCTCGGCGATGCCGGGTGCCACAACCGCAAGGCTGGTGTTCTGCGACGCGGCGATGCCGATGAACGCATGCATGATGCCCCAGACCGTTCCGAACAGACCCACAAATGGTGCGATGCTGCCCACGGTTGCCAGCACGGTCAGGCCCGACTGCAATGATTCCGATTCCTTGGCGATGGCCACGTCCATGCTGCGATCAATGCGCGCGGTCGCGCCGGCGATCATGCCGCCATCGGTGCGGTGACTGCGGCGCCACTCCATCATGCCGGAAGCGAAAATACGCTGCGACTGACCATCGGGATCGGTGCCGATCTGCTCGAACAACTCGTCCAGCGGCTCGCCGGACCAGAATTGGCGGTCAAAGGCATCTGCCTCGGTGCGCGCCTTGCGATACATTATCAGCTTTTGCACGATGATCGACCACGCCCAGAAAGACGCACCGATCAGCATCAGCATCACCAATTTCACGATAAACGTCGCCTGCGCAAACATGCCCCACATGGACATGTCTATATCCTGCGCCAGCGCGAGGGTTTCTGCTTCCATCTGCCTGCTCTTTTTTATGCGGCCCGGTTGTAATCGGGCCCTGTTTCGCGGGACGCTAGCCTAATCCACAAACAAAATCCAACGCCATCGCCTGATCGCACGCAAATTTGAGGCGTCAGTGCAATATCAGGCGGATATTTGCCGGAAGGCGCGCAGGATGGCCCGTATCGGTGATGCAGACGATGGTAACAAGGGCCGTAAACACCGCCTCGCCACCCCGGCTGACCTGCTGGCGGAGCACAAGACGCGCACCAGTGACCGACTGCACCTCGGTGCGCACGTCCAGCCGGTCATCGAACCGCGCGGCAAGCAAATAATCTGCCTCAATGCGGCGCACGGCAAAAACGATGCCCTCCTCCTCCTTCATCGCGCGCTGGTCTATGCCAAGGTCGCGCACCCAGTCGCTGCGCGCCCGTTCGATGAATTTGAGGTAGTTGGCGTAATAGACGATACCCCCCATGTCGGTATCTTCATAATAGACGCGGATCGGAAATATGTGGGTCATACCCGGCACCCTAGACCGCAGACAAGAGCGCAGCAAGCGCGGACGATCCTACCGCCTTTGCCTGCAGACCCATGCCGTTCAATTGCTGCGTATCCGCGCCGACAGCCGCAGCGCATGCGACGCATCCTGCGCGCAATCCGGCAAAACTCGATCATAAGCCGCGCGGATCACTTCGGAAATATCCGGCCGCAGCATCGCAGCCTCCTGCCCCGGCACCAGCGCCAGGGGCGAGCGGTCCTGAAACGCGGTGTCCGACCATGACAGAATGGTCTGCACTGCCTGGCTCAGCGCCAGCGTCTCGGCCGGAACGGCCGCCAGATGCGCGTCCATTCGCAAAAATACGAACGCCGCCTTGATCGCGCCGGCCGCTTCAAACCGGAAAATGCGGTACTGATTGGCATCCGCTGCCTTCAACCGCACAACCAAAGGCTCCAGGTCCGGGATCATTCGGCTCAGATCCGGCACGTCCAGCAATTCTTCCCAAGCGCGAAAGAAGAATACCATCAGGTTGGCGCCCAACTCTGGATCGGTCTCGGCTGTATCGTGGCCCGCCAGCGTTGCCACAGCCTCAATCGCACCCTTTATGACGGGCAGGGTCGCATCATCGACACCGAAAACCACAGGTGCGATTGGGCGCCCCCAGCGGACACAAAGATATGTGCCATCGCTGCGGGTGAACAATGCTTCGATCTGATCAGGGCTCATGGAAACCTCCTGCATGGCGCCGCGAACGCAACGCCCAATTCTGAGCTGCCGGGTGCGCGGTTTGATCGCCACTCAGGCGACATTGTATAGATTGAACCGGGTAATGGGTATTTTCACCAAGAAAAGCCACTGCCGGGAATTTCATCATCCGTCAAATACTCACTTTCCCGCACGAGCCACATGCATCATCCGTCGAACAGATCAGTCTGGCCCGCAGGTTTTGGCGGAGCGATGCCCAAATGTGTCCACGCCCGCTGCGCCAACATCCGTCCGCGCGGCGTGCGCTGGATCAGACCCTGCTGCAGCAAATAGGGTTCGATCACCTCCTCCAACGCATCGCGCGATTCCGACAAGGCCGCGCTGAGGGTTTCGATCCCGACAGGACCGCCCTGATACGCCTCGGCGATCAGGGTAAGGTAGCGCCGGTCAGCGCTGTCCAAACCCAGATGATCAACGCCCAGCCGCGTCAGCGCAGAATCGGCCAGAGCGCGTGTGATTGTACCATCGCCATCTACCAGCGCAAAATCCACCACGCGGCGCAGAAGGCGCCCCGCGATGCGCGGTGTGCCGCGTGCGCGCCGGGCAATTTCGCGAGCGCCATCGGTTGCACAGGGAATGGTCAGCAGCGCCGCGTTTCGCACAACGATTTCGTGCAACTCGTCCACTGTATAGAATTGCAGCCGCGTCGGGATGCCAAACCGGTCGCGCAGCGGTGTGGTCAGCAGCCCCAGCCGCGTGGTGGCGCCGACGAGGGTAAACGGCGCCAGTTCAATTCTGACGGTGCGCGCAGCGGGGCCTTCACCGATGACGAGGTCCAGCTCGAAATCCTCAAGCGCGGGATAGAGCACCTCTTCGACCGCGGGGTTCAGGCGGTGAATCTCGTCGATGAAAAGCACGTCGTTACGTTCCAGATTGGTCAGGATCGCAGCCAGATCCCCCGCCTTTGCCAGCACCGGGCCTGAGGTCATGCGAAACCCGACGCCCAGCTCGCGTGCCATGATCTGGGCCAAAGTGGTTTTACCCAGACCGGGCGGCCCGTGGAACAATGTATGATCCATTGCCTGCCCCCGCTGGCGCGCCGACTGGATAAAGACGCGCAAATTCGCGCGCGCTTCGGCCTGACCGATAAATTCACTCAGTGCCTGGGGGCGCAGGCTGCGCCCTTCATCCTCGGCCAGCTTTTCGGGGCGCAAGGTTGGATCGGGGCTGGTTGTCATGGATGCGCCCTCATCCCTTGGGTGCCAGCAGCTTGAGCGCCGCCCGGATCAGACCAGCAACATCCGCCTCGGGTGCGTCACCCGCGGCCTGCGCCACAGCGCCTGCGGCCTCGCCGGGAGCGTAGCCAAGATTGGTCAGCGCAGACAAGGCTTCGGCTTGCGGTCCAGGACCGGCTGGCACGGGGCGGGGCGGGGGCGCGGAGTTATCTTGCGCGATCACATCGCTGCTTTCGGAAAATGCAGCAATGGCAGCACCTGCGCCCATGGCCATGATTTCGGGCGCCTTGTCCTTTAGTTCATTGACGACTCGCTGTGCAGTTTTCGGGCCGATCCCCTTGGCGGCCTTGACTGAATTCCAGTCGCCCAGCGCAATGGCGCGCCCCACGCCCTCAGGTCCCAGCGTTCCGAGGATCGCCAGGCTGGCCTTGGCGCCGACGCCCTGAACGCTCATCAGCAGGCGGTGCCATTCCTTTTCGACCAGCGTGGTAAAGCCGAAAAGTTGCAACACATCCTCGCGCACCAGCAGATCCGTATAGAGCGCCGCATGTTCGCCCGCGCGGGGCAGCGCCTGCATGGTACGATCCGAGCAGAACACTAGATAGCCGACACCGCGCACATCGATCAGCACATGATCGGCGGCGCGGTAATCAATGCGCCCCGCGATGCGCCCGATCATGCCAGCGCCCCCTTAAGCGATGCTCTGGCGATGCGCGCCCGGCTGGCCGCGTGATGCGCGTGACAAATCGCGATGGCCAGCGCATCGGCGGCATCGGGGCCGGTCAACACTGCGCCCGGAAGTTGCATTTTGACCATATGCGCGATCTGGTCCTTGGTCGCGTGGCCAACGCCCACGACCGTCTTTTTCACCGTGTTGGGGGCATATTCCCCCACCTCGATGCCATATTGCGCGGGCGCCAGCAGGGCAATACCGCGCGCCTGACCCAGTTTGAGCGTGCCAGCCCCGTCCTTGTTCACAAAAGTCTGCTCCACCGCCGAGGTATGCGGGGCATATTGGATCAATATTGCGCTGAGCTGCTGAAACAGCGACAAAAGCCGCGCAGGCAGCCCGTCGCCCACCGAATGAAGCGTGCCATTGGCAACATGGCTGAGCCGACTGCCATCAACATCAATCAACCCCCAGCCCAAGTTTCGCAATCCCGGATCAATGCCCAAAACCCGCATGATATTTTGCCCCTGCTCGCCCTTGTTTGTCCGGCGTTTCCGCATGCCTAGCACGAAACGGGAACACCTTCCAAGGACAATACGCAAGGCGCAATCGACCGGGCAACTTTCGGACCGCCGCCTGCGCAATACGGCAACAAAATGTCACGGGCGATTCGGCAAAGCCCTAGCCCCCACAAAACCCTTAAAAATAGGTGTATCTGAGCACAGCTGACCTATGCAGCCGGCGCATGAGGACTATGCACAAAGTGCCATTGCCGGAACGGTCGAGGCTGGCTATCTGAGTGTCAACAGAAAGACACGTACAGCCATGACAGCCTGTCATGCCATCCAGAGGACGATCAAAATGGCCGCAATCGACACCACCCGCTCCGTTCACTTTCAGACCGCGTCTGCCGGTTTGACCCTCAGCCGCTTCATTGCATCCTTCACGGCATGGAAAGACGCCCGCGCAACACGCAAGGCGCTGTCAGTCCTGTCGGATCGTGAACTGGATGACATCGGCCTGACACGCTCGGACATCGCAAACTTCAGCGTACGCAGCTAAGCGCGCATCGCGTCGAGCAAATCAACGCAACAGCTTCGTAAAACGCGCGCAGTCTAGCGCGCGTTTTGCATTTGTGAGCTACGTCAGGCGCGGCGCCACAGATGCAGCGCATCACCGCCCACGGCCTGCACGGCTTCCAGCGAATATCGCGGTGCGGCGTCCAACGTATCCAGCCCCAGCGCCCCTATACCAGCGCGGCCATCCGCGCCCAGCGCCAGACCGGCGGTAAAGCCTGCCAGCCTGTCCACCACATCCGCCTTCAGCAGAGACGCCGCCAGCGCGCCGCCCCCCTCGCAAAAGACGCGCGTCAGCCCTGCGGCGCCCAGCGCCTCCAGTGCCGCCGCAATATCAAGTCCTTCGCCGCGCAGCGGACAGGCGATCAGACGCACGCCGACACTGTGCCACGCGGCGATGGACACTGAATCCGCCTCGGGCCCGTGGATAAGCCAGACCGGCACATCGCGCGCAGTCCGGGCCAGCCTCGACATCAGCGGCAGGGTCAGACGCCGCGATATCGCGATGCGCACCGGCTGGTGGCGCGCGCCCATGCCGCGCACCGTCAGCATCGGATCATCCGCGCGCACAGTACCGGCCCCCACCATGACCGCATCATGGCGCGCGCGCATTGCGTGGACGGCCCGGCGTGCATCCGGCCCCGTGATCCATTTCGACTGACCACCCGCCGTCGCGATGCGCCCGTCAAAGGATGTTGCCAATTTGAGCAGCAATTCGGGCCGCCCCCGCTGAACCCGGCTGAGAAACCCGCCCAGATCACGCGTGGCCTCGTCTGCCAGAACCCCCGTGGAAACCTCAACACCGGCGGCGCGCAGCAGGGTAAGACCGCGCCCCGAGACACGCGGATCGGGATCATCTGCTGCAACCACCACGCGCGCAATACCGGCGGCAATCAGCGCCTCGCTGCAAGGTGGGGTGCGTCCGTGATGCGCGCAAGGTTCCAGCGTGACGTAGGCGGTGGCGCCACGCGCTGCTGCGCCCGCTTGTCTCAGGGCCTGCGTTTCCGCATGGGGCCTGCCACCCGGCTGTGTCCAGCCGCGTCCGATGATGCGACCGGCGCGCACGATCACGCAACCAACGGCAGGGTTGGGCCAGGTATTACCCTGCCCCCGCCGCCCCAGCCCGAGGGCCACGCGCATAAAGCGAATGTCGGCGCTGTCGGTCACGTCTTGGGCGGCTCGGCCCCGGGCAATGTTTCGGGACGCAATTCGCTGACGAATTTGTCGAAATCGTCGGCGGCCTGAAAGTTCTTGTAAACGCTCGCAAAGCGCACATACGCAACCGTATCAATCCGCGCGAGGCTTTCCATCACGATCTCGCCCACGGTTTTCGAGGGAATATCGGTGTCGCCCATGCTCTCCAGACGGCGCACGATGCCGGAAATCATCTGTTCGATCCGCTCTGGTTCAATAGGGCGTTTCTGCAGGGCGATACGGATGGAGCGTTCCAGCTTGTCACGGTCAAAATCCTCGCGACGGCCATTGGTCTTGACCACCACCAGATCGCGCAGCTGCACCCGCTCGTACGTGGTAAAACGTCCGCCGCAAGCCGGACAAAACCGGCGCCGCCGGATCGAGACATGCTCTTCAGCGGGGCGTGAATCTTTGACCTGTGTTTCAATATTTCCGCAAAACGGGCAGCGCATTGGCCTGTCCTTTTATTGTCTCTGCCTCTCGGATATGGGTCTGTCGCCCACTTATCCACAGCTACTATAGGGGAGCCGCAAAGTTTTGGGTAGATGCGAAATCATCCCCCCAGATGCAGCGTGATGGACCTTTGACGCCCTCTATAACGTTGAGGCTTTATATATTTCAAAGGAGGTTCCACATGACTGGCAAGGTTCTTTTTATCACGGGCGCATCTTCGGGCATCGGCGCCGAAACGGCCCGCCGTGCAGCAGATGCAGGATGGCGCGTGGCGCTGTTTGCGCGCAGCGAAGACAAGCTCAAATCGCTCGCGGACGAAATCGGTGATAGCGCGCTGGCCCTGCCCGGTGATGTCACTGATCTAAGTGCGCAAAAAGACGCGATCGCAAAAACAGTTTCGCATTTTGGCCAACTGGACGCCGTCTATGCCAATGCCGGCACCGGGCTGGATACACCGGGCGTCGACGAAGGCGACCCCGAGGAATGGCGTAGCCTGATTGACATCAACGTTATGGGTGTGCTGCTGACGCTGAAGGCGGCCTATCCCGAGCTTAAGAAAACCAAGGGTCACTTGATCCTGACAGGGTCAGTTGCCGGGCGCGTGCATATTTCAGGGTCCATATACAGCGCATCTAAATGGTTCGTTCACGGCCTTGCGGGCAACATGGCGCAGGACATGCGCGAATGGGGTGGACGCTGTACGGTCATTGCGCCCGGCATGGTGGACACGCCGTTCTTTAGCGAAGCAAAGCCGGACAAGCTCAAGCCGGTGGACGTGGCCAATGCCGTTGTTTACGCTTTGACCCAACCGGCGCACGCCAATGTGCAAGAGGTTGTGGTAATGCCCACCCGATGAGGAACAGCAGGAGCGTTATGATGCAGGAAATACCCGGAACACCCGCATGGCGCAAGGCGATGCGCAGCGAACTGATTGAGGCGCGACAGGCCATCCCCGTTGCGGCCCGGCAGGAGGCTGATTTACAGCTGGCCGAGCGGCTGGATGCGCTGATTGGGGATGTCGAGGGGCGTACCATATCGCTCTACTGGCCGTTTCGGGGCGAGCCTGACTTGCGCAAATGGGCTGCTTCCTGCCGCGACCGTGGCGCAACACTGGCGCTGCCGGTTGTCATCGCCAAAGCCACGCCGCTGACATTTCGTGAGTGGGTTCCGGGGGACAAACTGGAAAAAGGTGTCTGGAATATCCCGATCCCGCCAGAGAGCGCCAAGGTGGTCGCGCCCGATATCGTTTTGTCACCCGTGGTTGGCCTCGATGCGGCCAACTTCCGGCTGGGGTATGGCGGCGGCTTTTTTGATCGCACGATTGCGGGGCTGCGGGACAGCGGTCACAGCGCCCGCGTTATCGGTGTGGGATATACCCAACAGAAGATGGAAACAATCTACCCCCACGAGTTCGATATTCCGATGGATGATGCCGTCCTGATCGCGATTGACGGCTGAAGACGAAATAATGCCGCATGACATACATGTGGCATAGCTCAGCCTCACACCGGGGATTGACCAATTTGTCCAATTGTTGAGCGCCGCTTCACGCGCCCGCGACGCATACGGTACGCGGCAGATCGTCATTCACCATGAAGGACGGCAACGCCCAGCCACTGTCTGTCACAACTGGTTTCTGGCTAAGATCGCGCAGGGTTGACTTGCATTCGGCAAGATCGTCCTGCGACACCTTGATCTTGAACGTTTCCACCTGCCCGGAACCCTTAATATCAAAAGTCGTCGCCAATCCGGCAACAGGGGCACATAGGGCGGCAATGATGATAAAGCGTTTCATGGCGTTTCTCCTTCGATCTGGAAAAACAACACGTTGGCGCAGGAATAGTTCATTTCGAATAAAGCGCGCCGCGACAAATGTGACGAATTGTTCGCGGCGCTGAGATATCTGCTTACTGATCCAGGAAAGAGCGCAGCTTGCGCGAGCGGCTGGGATGCTTGAGCTTGCGCAGGGCCTTGGCTTCGATCTGGCGGATGCGTTCGCGTGTGACCGAAAACTGCTGGCCCACTTCCTCCAGCGTGTGATCGGTGTTCATCCCGATCCCGAAGCGCATGCGCAGCACACGCTCTTCACGCGGTGTCAGAGACGACAGCACCCGCGTCGTGGTTTCTTTGAGGTTGTCCTGAATGGCGGAATCCAGCGGCAAGACGGCGTTCTTGTCCTCGATGAAATCGCCCAGCTGGCTGTCTTCCTCGTCGCCAATCGGCGTCTCCAGCGAGATCGGCTCCTTGGCGATTTTCATCACCTTGCGCACCTTCTCAAGCGGCATTTGCAGCTTTTCGGCCAACTCTTCCGGCGTCGGCTCGCGGCCGATTTCATGCAGCATCTGGCGACCGGTGCGCACCAGCTTGTTGATCGTCTCGATCATATGCACTGGAATGCGAATGGTGCGGGCCTGATCGGCAATGCTGCGGGTAATCGCCTGACGGATCCACCACGTCGCGTAGGTGCTGAATTTGTAGCCGCGGCGGTATTCAAACTTGTCGACAGCCTTCATGAGGCCGATGTTACCCTCCTGGATCAGGTCCAGGAATTGCAGGCCACGATTGGTGTATTTCTTGGCGATCGAAATAACCAGACGCAGGTTCGCCTCGACCATTTCTTTCTTGGCCAGCCGCGCCTCCTGCTCGCCCTTCTGGACCTGACCGACGATGCGGCGGAATTCCGAGATGTCCAGTCCGACATACTGCCCGACCTGCGCCATGTCCGAGCGCAGTTCTGTCACCTTGTCGTTCGAGCGCTCGATCAGCATCTGCCAGCCGCGCCCGGATTTCTGGGCCATATCGTCCAGCCAGTTGGGATCCAACTCACGGCCGCGATATTCGTCGATGAATTCGCGCCGGTTGATACGGGCCTGATCGGCCAGCTTCACCATGGAAGAGTCGATCATCATGATGCGTTGGTTGATGCCGTAAAGCTGGTCAATCAGCGCATCAATCCGGTTATTGTGCAGGTGCAGCGAATTGACCAGAACCACGATTTCACTGCGAAGGACCTGATAGGTGTCCTCCTGCGTGGATGAAAACGTACCATCCTCGTTCAGCGTTGCGGAGATCCGGCTGTCCTGCATCTCGGCCAGCTTGAGGTAATCGTCAGCGATATGGTCGAGCGTTTCCAGCACCATCGGCTTGAGCGCCGCCTCCATCGCAGCGAGGCTCATATTGGCCTGATCGTCCTCGTCGTCATCGTCGTCGTCTGCAATCGGGTTGCCGTCGGCGTCAAGTTCGGTGCCGTCATCTTTGGTCGATTTGGGCGCGTTGGCAACATTTGCGGCATCGACTACGGTTTCGCCTTCACCGTCCAACTGATTGCCAAATGTCGTCTCAAGATCGATGACATCGCGCAGCAAAATATCCTCGGTGACAAGTTCGTCGCGCCAGATGGTGATCGCCTGAAAGGTCAGCGGGCTTTCGCACAGGCCCGCGATCATTGTATTACGCCCAGCCTCGATCCGCTTGGCGATGGCAATCTCGCCCTCGCGGGACAGAAGTTCGACGCTGCCCATTTCGCGCAGGTACATGCGCACCGGATCGTCGGTGCGGTCCAGCTTTTCTTCCTTGCCCGAGCCCAGCGTGATTTCGCCCCGGCGGCCAACCTCGGCCAACGCGGTGCCGCGCTGATCCTCTTCCTCAGCCTCGTCGTTTTCAATGATGTTGATGCCCATCTCGGACAGCATCGACATCACGTCCTCAATTTGCTCCGAGCTGACCTGATCGGGCGGCAGCACCTTGTTCAGTTGATCGTACGTTATGAAGCCCTTTTCACGCGCCTCCGAGATCATCTTCTTGATGGCGGTCTGGCTCATGTCCAGCGACATCTCGGCGTCCTGATCGTCGGGCTTCTGGTCGTCGGTATCTTTGGCGGCCATGTAAGTCTCCTGAATGACGGGCGCTTGATTCGCTAATATCGAATCAGCCCTGCGCAGAGGTGATTCGCAACCCGTTTATCTGTTTTTCTTCACCCGGACCTCACCAAAATCGAATTAACGGCGCGGCTTCGAGAATGTAATCTTGTCCAACAGCGCATCAAACTGCTCGCGTTCGCCGCGATTGATTCGCGCCCCGTTGTCGGCGAGGTCGTATTCAGCCCGGTCCTCATGGTCGCTGCGCAAAGCGCGGTTGCGAGCCTCGGCAGCCCGTCCAAGGCGCCACGTCATGGCCTCATCTGCAACGCCCAACATATCCTCGGCGGCGTCGACGATTTCGGCCCGCAGGCCCTGCGTTGCTGCAATCTTGGCCAATTCTTCGGCCACGGTCATCTGCGCCAGCGCAGTGTCGCCCGGATGGCGCACTGGCGGCGTGATTGCGACATGGGGTAGCGAGAACAGCTTTTCAAGGTTGTGCTCGCCCATTGCGGCAATTATGGCATCGCGCAGCGGCGCCGCGCCATTTGGCCCGTGGCCTGCGATCAGGTCGCGGATCTGGGCATGATCAGGATCTGAACAGTCCAGCCGTTCCAGAGCCGCCTCAAAATCCGCCAAAATGGCCGGGGTTGAAATGAAAGCCGCCAGAATGACTGCCTCGCGCATCTGGTCATGCTGGCGCGCATCGGACCGGGCCAGCGGCGACGATTTGGTGCTGGCCCGCGCGGATTGATCGGGTTTTATCCAGCGCCCTTTGCCGACAGCGCCAGAACCCGGGCGCCCCAGCCCGCCCTTGCGCGGACGAAAGAGCTGCCAGCACAGATCTTTGAACGCTTGCACGTAATGGCCGCGAATGGATTGATCGGCGATCCGGTCGACGGCGTCGTGAAGAGATTTATCCAAAGCTGCACGCCGCTCGGGGCTGTCAAAATCGCGCCCCTCGGTTTCGCGCTGCCACAGCAGTTGCACCATTGGCTGCGCGCCCTCGATCAGTGCCTGAACAGCACCCGCGCCTTGAGTGCGCAGGATATCATCGGGGTCCTGGCCCTCTGGCATCAAGGCGAAACGCAGGCTCTTGCCCGCCTCAAGCAGAGGTAACGCCAGATCAATCACCCGATGCGCCGCCGCAATCCCGGCACGATCCCCGTCCAGCGCCATGACAGGCTCGTCCACCGCGCGCCACATCAGTTGCAACTGGGTTTCCGTCACTGCCGTGCCTAGCGGCGCGACCGCACCCTGAAACCCGGCCTGCGCCAGCGCGATCACGTCCATATACCCCTCGGCAACGATCAGCGGCTGACCCTTGCCCGCCGCCTCGCGGGCGGGGGCGTAATTGTAAAGCGTGCGGGATTTGTCAAACAATTCGGTCTCGGGCGAATTCAGGTATTTGGCGTTGTCATTCGGGTCCATCGCCCGCCCGCCAAAGGCTATTACCCGCCCACGCGCATCGTGAATGGGAAACATGATACGGCCGCGAAACACGTCATAAGGCGTACCGCCTTTCTGCGAGGGGCGAGCAAGGCCGCAATCGAGGATCAGATCCTCGTCGACATTCTTACCCCTCAAATTCTCCCACAGCCCCTGCCACGCCTGCGGCGCGAAACCGACACCAAAGCGTTCCTGCGTGGCCTCGTCAAGGCCGCGCCGCTGCAAATAGGCTCTCGCATCTGCACCAGCGCCAGTTTTCAGCATCAGGCGGAAATGCTGCTGGGCCTGATCCATCACTTCGGCCAACTGGGTTCGGCGGTCCGCCTTGGCCTGCGCCTGAGGGTCGCGCTCGGGCATCTGCATGCCTGCTTCGGCAGCAAGTATGCGCACCGCCTCCATGAATTCCACATTCTCGGTGTCGCGCACAAAGCTGATGGCGTCACCCTTGGCGTGGCACCCAAAGCAGTAATAAAATCCCTTGCGATCATCGACGTGAAAGCTGGCAGATTTTTCCTGATGAAACGGGCATGGCGCCCACATGTCGCCCTTGCCCTGGTTCGATTTGCGGTTATCCCACATCACCTTGCGCCCGACCACTTGGGTCAGCGAGGTGCGCGTGCGCAATTCTTCGAGGAAACCGGGAGGAAGAGACATAGGTGCAATATGGGCCGAGTCGCATCCAGCGCCAAGGGCGTCTGCTGTCAGAAGGTGCGTTTAAGTGGGGTCCGGCTCGGAGCCGCTAGAATGATGTCAGCGTCAACACCCGGCGCAAGCAACGGTCAGCCTGCCTGCTTCAGACAGGCGGCTTCAAAGGCGGCTGCAGCTTCGCCGGTCAGTTGATCAGATGGCAGGGTATAGACCCACTCGACCAGCGGTTGGATTGCCGGCACAAACCGCGCATCCATATCGCCTTCCGACAGGGTGGTGAGCGTGTCAGCCTGCGCGCTGCCCGCAACGCGTTGCGCCACAGCATCCGCGACAATGCTCGCAGTGGCAGCACAGTTCTCAGTGGCGCTACCGGCTGCCAGAGTGGGCGCAGCGATCAGGATCAAAACGGCGTAAAATGAAGAGCGGAACATATCGGCCTTTCGTGTAAAACTATCCGGCGTCATCTATCAGCGCTACTGCACCTTGAACATACAACCAGACCCCCAAAATTTGTTTGCGCAGATTTCTGCGCAAACAGGTTGGTAGCAGGCAATCTAGCCGCCGGACGGAAAAACCATTCGCCCTTCGAAGCCGGAAATCATATGAAATCCAGCACCCGGCCTGAAGGGTCGTTTACAGTCCCAACGCCCGGTAGCTGGCTGCGACCTTGCCGATGGATACCAGGTACGCCGCTGTGCGCAGATCCGTCACGTCGTCGCGCCCATGCCATACTTCGCGCATCGACTGGTAGGCCGCGCGCATGGTGTCATCGAGGCCCGAGCGCACCAGCTCCAACTCCCCTGCGCCGCGCAGGTATCGCTGCTTGAAATCAGGACTGAGCGTCCAGCCCAGATTCTTGTCACCGCTCAGGCGCTCCAACTCGTCCACGACCAGCTGATGCCGCGATTCTTCTTGCCTGCGGCCCATTCGGCCAAAACGGATATGGCTGAGGTTTTTGACCCACTCAAAATAGGATACAGTGACACCGCCGGCGTTGGCGAACATGTCGGGAATGATCACGCAGCCCTTTTCACGCAAGATCTGATCCGCGCCAGCTGTAACGGGGCCATTCGCCGCCTCGATAATAAGAGCTGCGCTGATATTTGTAGCGTTCGAGATGTTGATCACGCCCTCCATGGCCGCAGGGATCAAGATATCGCACTCCTTTTCCAGAACCTTGGCGCCCTCCGCCACAAACTCGGCATCTGGGAATCCCTTTACCCCGCCATGTTTGCCGATCCAGTTGCGGACCTCTTCGATATGCAGACCCTTGTCATTGATCAGGGCGCCGTCATGCTCGACGATGGCTGTGATGATGCAGCCATCCTCTTCGGACAGGAATTTGGCTGCGTGGTAGCCCACATTTCCGAGGCCCTGGATGACGACGCGCTTGCCGTCCAGCTTGCCGCTGAGGTTTGCCGTCTTGACGTCTTCGGGATGGCGGAAGAATTCCTGCAACGCGTATTGCACGCCCCGACCGGTCGCCTCTGTGCGGCCCTGAATGCCGCCTGCGTTGATCGGCTTGCCGGTGACGCAGGCCCGCCCGTTGATGTCGGTGGTGTTCATGCGCTTGTACTGGTCCGCGATCCACGCCATCTCGCGCTCACTGGTGCCCATGTCGGGGGCAGGTACGTTCTGGCTGGGATTGATCAAGTCACGCTTGATCAGTTCATAGGCAAAGCGGCGCGTAATCCGCTCAAGCTCATTTTCGTCCCACTGGCGCGGATCAATGCGCAAGCCGCCTTTGGAGCCGCCGAACGGTGCTTCGACCAAGGCGCATTTGTAGGTCATCAGCGCTGCCAGCGCCTCAACCTCGTCCTGGTTGACACCCATGGCAAAGCGGATGCCGCCTTTGACCGGCTCCATATGTTCCGAGTGGACGCTGCGGTATCCGGTAAAAGTATGGATTTGCCCGCGCAAGCGCACGCCGAAGCGCACGGTATAGGTTGCGTTGCAAACGCGAATCTTTTCCTCCAGCCCCGGTTCGAGGTCCATGAGGGCGACTGCCCGGTTGAACATCAGGTCCACAGAATCGCGGAAACTCGGTTCTTTTGCGGCTGTCATCGCTATCCTCCATTGAGCGGCAAGCATTGGCCGTCCGCTTTTGTCTATGACGTAATTGCAAATGTAACGTTAAGCCCTGCATCCTTTTTGTCCAGCGAAGCATGACCGCCCTTGGGCTGTCGCCAGAGCCGCAACAACGCCTTAATGCATTTCGAATTGTTCGCAAAATTTCGAATTTGCCGTTATTTCGCCCTATTCCCAGCCCCATTTCAAACACACCTGCTTGGCATAAATCTTGCAACGAAATCCGAGTCGAGAACGCCGTTTCCGGCACCGCGAGGTATCATGATGAAGTATAAAAGTGCAAAATTCCTCAACCGAAGCGGCCTGAGCGCTGCGCGATATCGCCTTCGCGGCGTCAAATTCCCATCGCCAACAGCATTTCGCAAGGACGAGGACGGCGCCGTGATTGCGTTCACTCTTTTTGCGTTTCTTATCATGCTGCTCGTGGGCGGCATTGCCATTGATGTGATGCGACAGGAAATGACCCGTGCGCGGCTTCAAAACACGCTGGATAGCGCTGTGCTGGCTGCCGCCGGCGCGCCTTACGGGACCGATCCCAAGCCAATTTTGCAAGATTATATGGCCAAGGCCAAGATGTCTGCATATCTCGGCGATATCGATGATGATGGGTTGGACGGCGACGACGACATCATTCAGACCCTCAATACAAGCAAGGTCAGCGCAACCGCGCGCATGTCGATGGACACCCATCTGATGCATATGAGCGGTGTGAAGCAGTTGGGCGCGGTCGCCGCCTCCAGCGCGGAGCGGCGCGTGCCCAAGCTGGAAGTGTCATTGGTTCTGGACGTGTCCGGATCGATGGGCAACAACGAAAAGCTGGCGAACCTCAAGACCGCCGGCAAGGCCTTTATCACCAGTATCCTGAACAGCAGCAAACCCGGAGACGCGGTGATTTCGATCGTGCCGTTCAGCTGGGACGTGGCCCCCGGCCCGCACATCTTCGACGCGCTCAGTGCGGACCCGCTGCAAAGCTATTCCACCTGCCTTCAGTTTGACGACGATGATTTCAAAAATGCAGCCATCGATCCCGATGAGGAACACTTGCAGTTGATCTACACGTCTGCGGACCACGACGGTTTCGACAAGCTCAATCGCACCTACCGCACCTGCTTTACCGACGATTACGCCGAAATCCTGCCCTACTCTATCAACAGAACCGAACTGCACAACAAGATCGACTCGCTCAAGGCCAGCGGCAACACCTCGGGCAACATGGGCATGAAATGGGGCGCCGCGCTACTGGACTCCAAGTTCCAGAGCGTGAAAACGGCCTTGAGCAGTGTCGTGGTCGGCCAAAGGCCAGTGGTTGATGCCGAAGGCAATGTCGTTCTGGACGGTGAAAATAACCCGGTCACTGAATCGATCTACATGGTTGACCCGCTGGTCGATGTGGTTCCCGCCGCCTACGATGAGGGTGAAACGCTGAAGGTCATCGTGATGATGGGCGATGGGCAGAACACCTATTCCAACCAGTTCCCGGTCACCAGCAGCTACCGCGGCCCGAATTCCTATCTGCACGAGGTGACCTGGAAAGAGCAAGAGTTCAAATACGCCTATCATACCAAGAAGAAAGACAAGATCAGCGACGACGAAGGCAAGTGCACGAAAAAGAAGTGGGAATGCATCTACGAGGCGGCCCCCGATGCAGAGCTGCAATCTGTCTATTACCTCTATAACCCGAAAGAAGACAAGTATCTGAATATCGAAGACGACGTCATGATTTCCGCATCCGATTTCGACGATCTGGAAACCACCATGGTCGGCTTCGAGTCCAGCGACCAGCTGAGCTGGGAACTGGCTTGGGGATTGATGAGCCCGGATTTCCTTGGCGATAAATTCAGCTACCACACCGCCAAAAACCAATTTCAAAGCTATACCAATCGCGTTCAGGGTGGCGAAAAGGATGCGCAGATGCGCGACATCTGCACCGCCATCAAGAACAAAAGGGTGGTGGTCTATACCATCGGATTTGAGATTGGCGTCGGCAGCACCGCCGAGGTCGAGCTGAAAAGCTGCGCCACTTCCCAGGCACATTACTACCGTGCCGAGGGAATCAACATCTCGGATGCATTCAGCTCGATTGCATCGAACGTTGTAAACCTGAGGCTGACACAATGACACATCGCATAAAACAAGGGGTGCGCCGCCTGATGGGGCTGGCTCGCCGCGAGGACGGAAACGCCTCGATTGAATTCGTGATCATCTTTCCGCTGTATTTTGCACTGTTGGCCATGTCGATCGAGCTGAGCATGATCACGCTGCGCCAGACCCTGCTGGAGCGCGGATTGGACATGGCGGTCCGCGACATCCGCCTGGGGACGGGCGAGTTCGTCCAGAACTACGACACGGACGAACAGAACGAAGCCGCTCTGGAAGCGTATCACAACAAGATCAAGACGCGGATTTGCGACGAAGCTTTTGCCTTTCTTGACTGCCAAAACAACATCAAACTGGAAATGATCCGCAGCGATATGCGCAACCTTGTATCGCTGGGCGGGGAAATCATGTGCACCGACCGCGAGGAGAAAGGCCAAGCGACCTATGACGGCCTTGAGCCCGGCCAGCAGAACGATCTGATGTTCCTGCGTGCCTGCGCAAAATATGATCCGCTTTTCCCGACATGGCATCTTGCCCGCTCATTGCGGAGCGACAACAGTGGCCAGCTAGCGATCGTAACGATGTCTGCCTTTGTGATGGAGCCTTTATAACATGATCCGCTGCACCCCAAAATCCTGGCTGTCCAGGTTCCGCAAGGACGAACGCGGTTCAATAATGGTCGAGGCTCTCATAACCCTGCCCCTGCTGATCTGGGCGATCGGTGCGACCTACGAATATTTCGAGCTGCACCGCTACAATAGCGCCCGTGACAAGGCCAGTTATACAATTGCCGATATGATTTCGCGCGAGAGTCCGACGATGCCGATCACGCCGATTTACATGGACAACGCCAAAATCGTGTTTGACACGATTTCGAACGACAGGGGCGCCAATTCCCTGCGCATTTCAGTTGTGAGCTTCAGGAGCGACAAGCAGGAATACTTTGTCCGATGGAGCGAAGTGCGCGGCACGAATGAGCTGGTGAAGCTGGAAACAGCCGACGTCAAGACGGCCCATGACCGATTGCCGGTACTACGCGGCGGCGAGGAACTGATCATCGTCGAAAGCGTGTCGACCTATCCTTCTGTTTTCAAAGTCGGTCTCAGCGACGACCTGAAGATCCGCACAAACGTGATGACCAGTCCCCGCTTTGCCCCGCAGATCAAATGGGAAGACAGTTAGGCACAGGCCCGGCTCGCGCGGGAGGATGACTGAGCGCTGGATCATATCCGGCGCTCTTTCCCGTTCAGGGCTCAGGTTTGACCAATGGTCAGGGCCATTGTACCGCCGAAGTCAAAGAGCAGGTTCAAGCAAACCTGTCGCATGGTGCGCCCGGTGACGCCTCGACGAGCACGGATTCAATTCGATGGCAGCCCCTTTGCCTGTTCGACATGTTATCGCCTCAGGGTTAGCTGAAAAACTAACGTGGTATACCGTCCTGGTAGAAGAAAAACCGATTCCGTGGGGGCATACTGATCCATAAAGTCAGTCGATATCTGATCGGGCATTGGCGCGGTGCACATGGGCTTGCATGGTCTTTCTGGGTCAACCTCGTCTTGATCCGCGTTCTGGTGTCGGTGTTGCACGAATGGCTCCGCCCTGAGAGGGGACACGATTTCTACGTCAATCAGGTAATGGTCCTGCTTCTGGCTTTGTTCTTTCATGGAGTTTTATTTGTCTGGCAAGCCGTCGGAGTCATTCGCGCCTCCGAGACCCATAATCGCAGCAGCGGGTCCATGGCCCCGGTTTGGGGAGCTCAGATAGGTTTGGTCGTGGCCGCCTTTTGGGTCGTGTCCTACGCGATTGATGCGCGGAACGTGACGCTTCCGGCTCCGGACGATCCAGGATTTCAGTCCGAAGTCAAAGCCGCGCGTGCGGCGAAATACAGTATCGAACCGACGCCTGACGGGCGGTCATTGACGCTGAGCGGTTCATTGGAGATTGGAATTACGGGCCACCTTAAACACCAGTTGAAAGCGTATCCGGACGTGGAGCAGATCATTCTGGCCAGCAAAGGCGGCAACATCTATCAGGCCAGAGGGTTGTCAAATATTATTAGACAGAATGGTCTGAATACACTGGTCATAACTGAATGCAGTTCGGCATGTACCATTGTTTTTATCGGCGGAAGCGAACGACAATTGGCGTCTGGCGGCAAACTTGGGTTTCACCAGTACCGAATTGATTCCGTCTATGCCGTGCTGAATACAGACCCATTGCGGGAGCAAGACCGGGACCGCGCAGTTTTTCTACATTCCGGTGTCGCCGTCTGGTTCCTGGACATGATGTTCGATAGCCGTCCTTCGGACATGTGGTATCCGGACGTGTCTGAATTGGTTGCTGCGCGCGTCGTAACCGCGGTCGCGCCTTAAAACGGATCACGTTCAACCTGAGACGTCAGTAGAGGCGAAACGCGCGAAATGCTTTAGCGCCGCACAGCCACCTCCGCGCCCATCTCCTCCGGTTCCGTATCCACCAGCCGATCAGGGAATCCCGGTGCGGTAATGTCCAGGCCGGTCGCTTCTTCCAGCCGCTCGATGACGCGGTCCGATTGCGCGCGCTCGCCGAAACGGCGCTGGCCGTCGGACATGATGTCGATGATCAGCGGCGATATTTCCAGCGGGACGCCGTGCAGATCGGCCAGTTTCTGAAACAGGCCGATATCCTTCTGCACCAGATCCATAGTGAAATTGACGTCTCGCGCGCCTGACAGGATCAGCTGGCTTTCTGTTTCATGCACGAACGAATTGCCCGACGAGATCGCAATCGCGTCAAATGTGGTGCCCAGATCCATTCCGGCGGCCTTCATCACCGTCAGCGCTTCGCACAGCGTCAGCAGGTTGGCGGTCGCCAGATAGTTGGTCATCACCTTCAGCACCGAGGCGCTGCCCAGATCGCCGGTGTGCAGGATCTTGCGCCCCATGATCGTCAGCAGCGGCAGGATACGCTCGAATATGGCGCGGTCGCAGCCGGCATAGATACTGATATTGCCGGTATCGGCACGGTGACAACCGCCCGAAACCGGGCAATCGGCGACAGCGGCGCCCTGCGCCATGACCTCGGCCCCAAGGCGCTGCACTTCACTAGCGTCGGTCGTAGACATTTCGATCCATGTCTTGCCGGGGCCCATATGCGGCAGCATTTTTGCAACGACAGCCGCGCTGGCCGCCGGGCTGGGCAGGCAGGTTATGACAATGTCGCAGTCCTGCATCATCCGCGCGGGATCGCCGCCATCCCCGGCGCCCCTCGCCACAAAGGCGGCGACAAGATCCGCGTCCAGATCATGCACCTGCAGCGGCACCGCGCCGCGCAACAGGCTGCCAGCCAGCTTGCCGCCGACATTGCCCAATCCGATAAAACCGGTTTTCATGTGCCTCTCCCCTCGTGCCGCCTGTAGAGGCAGCCTGCCCGGCTACACCGGCGCCGTCTGGACAAAAAGCGACACCGCAAGCGCTAAATGAACGCCCGCGCGCAGCACGCTTGCCCATGGCGGGCGAAAAGTGGCATTGAACATGGGTCACGTCCCTTTGATCCACCGGATGCCCATATGCGCCGCAGCTATGCCCTTGTCCTGATTGCCGCCCTTGGGGCTGCTGGTTGCACGCAGTTTCCGCAACTGGATGCCACACTGACGGACGAGTCGCGCCGCGCGCCCTACCCCGATCTGGTCCCGCTCAGCGGATTGCAGGCGCGCATCGACGGCACCCGGATCGACCCCGGCACGGCGCCCGCCATCGAGGCGCGTATCGACGGGCTGAAATCGCGCGCCACAGCTCTGAGCGGCACGGTGATCGACAGCGACACACGCGCGCGAATGCAGCAAGGGGTTCAGCCCCCGGCACAGCAGTAACCGCGCCACGAGACCACCAAAACCCGCGTTGCACCCTCGGCGCTTTGCCTGTAGATCGCCCAAAGACCCATACCACAAGCCGGAGACAGCCCCATGAACGATCCCTTGCGCCTTGGCATCGCCGGATTGGGCACCGTTGGCACCGGCGTGGTGCGCATCATCCGCCAGAAGGCAAACCTGCTGGCCGAACGCGCCGGACGCCCTGTCACGATCAGCGCCGTATCCGCCCGCTCGCGCGGCAAGGAGCGCGGCGTTCCCTTGGGCGATTACGCGTGGGAGGATGATCCGGTTGCGCTGGCGCAGCGCGATGATGTCGATGTTTTTGTCGAACTGATGGGCGGCGACGATGGCCCCGCCAGGGATGCGACCCAGGCCGCAATTGCCGCAGGCAAGGACGTCGTGACCGCCAACAAGGCACTGCTGGCCCATCACGGCCACGCGCTGGCGCTGGCCGCCGAAGATGCAGGCCGTGTGATCCGCTTCGAAGCCGCGGTGGCGGGCGGCATCCCCGTCATCAAGGCGCTGACCGAAGGGTTGGCCGGCAATGACATGACCCGCGTCATGGGCGTGATGAACGGCACCTGCAATTATATCCTGACGCGGATGCAATCGGCGGGTCTCAGCTATGACGAGGTGTTTCAGGAGGCGTCCGATCTGGGCTATCTGGAGGCCGATCCACAGCTGGACGTCGGCGGCATTGATGCGGCGCACAAGCTGTCGCTGCTGGCGGCCATCGCTTTTGGCACCCAGGTCGATTTTGCCTCCGTCCAGATGGAGGGGATCGGCGCTATCACGATCGAGGACATCAATCACGCCGCCGACATGGGCTACCGCATCAAGCTGCTGGGCGTCGCGCAGATGACGGGCCGCGGGCTGGAGCAGCGCATGACGCCCTGCCTTGTTCCGGCAACCAGCCCGCTGGGCCAGCTTGAGGGCGGCACCAACATGGTGGTGCTGGAGGGCGACAACGTCGAGCAGATCGTGATGCGCGGTCCCGGCGCGGGCATGGGCCCCACCGCCAGCGCAGTGATGGGCGACGTCATGGACATCGCGCGCGGCTTCCGCCTGCCCGTCTTTGGCCAGCCCGCCGCCAGCCTGACGCAGTCGCAGCCCGCATTGGGCGGAACACCTGCACCCTATTATTTGCGCATGTCGCTGACCGACAAACCCGGCGCGCTGGCCAAGGTGGCGACCGCACTGGGCGACGCGGGCATTTCGATCAACCGGATGCGCCAATACGACCATACCGGCCCTGACGCGCCTGTGCTGATCGTCACGCACAAAGCGGGCCGCGCCGATCTGGACCGCGCGCTGGCTGCAATGCCCGCGCTTGGGGTTGTGACCGACACGCCTATTGCCCTGCGCATCGAAAGCGTCTGACCGATCTCTTGTGCGGCGCAGCTGCTGCCGATAAACCTGACTTCACTGCCGCCCCGCCTCCCGCATTTGCAAAAGGACACTGCCATGACAGACACCGCCGATTTCAACGACCGTATGCTGTCGCTCGGGCTGGCCCGCGTTTCGGAGGCGGCGGCGCTGGCCTGCGCCGACATGATCGGACGCGGCGATGAAAAGGGCGCCGACCAGATGGCTGTCAACGCGATGCGCGAGCAGCTGAACAAGCTGGCCATCAAGGGCGTTGTTGTCATCGGCGAGGGTGAGCGCGACGAGGCGCCGATGCTGTTCATCGGCGAAGAGGTCGGCACTGGCGACGGCCCCGGCGTGGATATCGCGCTGGACCCGCTGGAGGGCACGACGCTGACCGCCAAGGCGATGCCGAACGCGCTGACCGTGATTTCCATGGCGCAGCGCGGCAGCCTGCTGCACGCGCCCGACGTCTACATGGAAAAGCTGGCGATCGGCCCGGGCTATACCAAGGATGTCGTTTCGCTGGAAATGTCCCCGCGCGAGCGGGTCGAGGCTTTGGCCCGCGCGAAGGGCTGCAAGCCGTCCGAAGTGACCGTCTGCATCCTTGAGCGTCCACGCCATCAGGAGATGATCGAACAGGTCCGCGCCACTGGCGCCGCCGTTTACCTGATCCCAGACGGCGATGTCGCCGGTGTCATTCACTGCGCCGAGGCCGAGCTGACCGGCATCGACATGTACATGGGCTCGGGCGGTGCGCCCGAGGGCGTGTTGGCCGCGTCCGCGCTGAAGTGTATGGGCGGTCAGATCTGGGGCCGCCTGCTGTTCCGCAATGATGACGAACGCGGCCGCGCCGCCAAGGCAGGCATCACCGATCTGGACCGCATCTATGCGCGAGACGATATGGTGACCGGCGACGTGATCTTTGCCGCGACCGGCGTGACTGACGGATCTCTTGTCAAAGGCGTCAAGCGGCGGCAGACATATGTCGAAACGGAAACGATCCTGATGCGGTCGAAAACCGGATCCCTTCGCCGGATGATCTATCGCAACCCGATCAAGTAGACCGCGGTAAAAGTGAAATTCAGAAAGGCGCGCCGACTTGACCGGCGCGCCTTTTTCTTGGCCGTCCTCCCACCTCATCGATGAGCCAGGGCGTCATGAAGCAAAACAACATTCGCGTTTTCCATTGCGTCCCGAAATATCTGCCCGAGACGCGCAAGGGGCAGAACATGGCAGTTGAAAAAATCGACACGATCGTCGTCGGCGGATGTGATCGAGGCACGCGATGTCGCCGCCGCCATCCGGTCATTTCAAAAACCTCTGATCCCCAATATTGTGCCGCAGGATGCGGGCGTGCTTCAGATCCAGTACCGAAACCCGGACCAGATGCCGAAAGAGGCCATTTTGGTGGTCGGTGCCGGATCATCTGGCGCCCAGATCGCCACAGAACTGATGCGCGCCGGACGCCGCGTTTTTATGTCTGCGGGCCCGCATGACCGCCCGCCGCGCAGCTATCGTGGCCGCGATTTCTGCTGGTGGCTGGGCGTGCTCGGCAAATGGGATCTGGCCGCACCCACCGCCGGCACCGAGCATGTCAGTATCGCCGTCAGCGGTGCCAACGGCGGCGAGACCGTCGATTTTCGGCGCCTTGCCAGCGAGGGAATGTCGCTGCTCGGCCGCGCCGAAAGCTACTGAGGCGGCGTGTTGCAGTTCGGCGCAGCCGTTGAGCGCAGTATCAGCGACGGCAATACAAATTACCTGTCAGTGCTAGACCAAGCCGACACCTTTGTCGAAGATCCTGAATGCCTCAAAACACCCCTCCAATCGCTGGATGTGGTCGAGGCGGGGATCACCGCGATCATCCGGGCAACGGGGTTTGCGCTGGATGTCAGCTGGCTGTACGTCGATGCCTTTGACGACATGGGCCGCCCTGCACATCAGCGCGGCAAGTCGACCGGGCCGGGCGTCTATTTCCCCGGTTTGCCGTGACTATCGCGGCGCGAGTCGTCGTTTATTTGGGGGGCTGGCACGACGCCCGGTACGTGGCCGACTTAATCGCGACGCAGCAAAGCTATCTGGACTATCACGCAGCGAGCGCCCCGCGCAGGGCGAGCAAAAGTCGCGCAATGCCTGAGACAGCGGTAAATCTTCGGGACATTCGGGCGCCCGCGCGATAATCGGCGGACTATGAGTATTTATCGGAAGATGAAAGCCGGGCGCACATGACCGCGTTTCTGGATGTGGAGGCGTCGCTGACCGGGCGACGCTGGATCGGGCCAGCAGCGGCACTCGACCGCGCAGCCGAGGCAATGGTGCAGGCGACCGACCTGCCCTATCCGGTCTGCCTGGTGCTGGCGCGGCGCGGCGTTGCGCCCGAGGGCGCACAGGGATATCTGGCCCCCTCGCTGCGCGATCTTCTGCCCGATCCGCGCTCGCTGCTCGATATGGAGAAGGCGGCAGCGCGGTTTTTGGCGGCTGTCGAGCGACGCGAGTGCATCGCGATCTTTGCCGATTATGACGTCGACGGCGGTACCAGCGCCGCTCTGCTGATCGACTGGCTGCGCCAGATGGGGCGCGAAGCAACGCTGTATGTGCCGGACCGCATCGACGAAGGTTACGGCCCGAATGATGAGGCGATGGCCGGACTGGCTGCGGCGCATGATCTGATCGTATGCGTGGATTGCGGCACGCTGAGCCATGGCCCTGTAGCCGCTGCCAAGGGGGCCGATGTCGTCATCCTGGACCATCACCTGGGCGGCGAGGTACTGCCGGACGCGCTGGCCGTGGTGAACCCCAACAGACAGGACGAGAGCGGCGATCTGGCGCATCTGTGTGCAGCCGCCGTCGTGTTCCTGATGCTCGTCGAGGCGGGCCGCCAGTTGCGCGAGGCGGGCCGCAAGGGGCCGGACCTGATGGCGATGCTGGATCTGGTGGCGCTGGCGACGGTTGCCGATGTGGCGCCGCTGATCGGGGTCAATCGCGCCTTCGTGCGCCAGGGTCTGCGCGTCATGGCCCGGCGCGAGCGTCCTGGTCTGGTGGCACTGGCCGATGTCGCGCGTATGGACAGCACCCCGGCAGCCTATCACCTTGGCTTTCTCATGGGGCCGCGCGTCAATGCGGGAGGGCGCATCGGACGCGCCGATCTGGGCGCGCGCCTGCTGGCCTGCAACAACCCGGCTGAGGCGCAGGCGATGGCCGAACGGCTAGACCAGCTGAACGGCGAGCGGCGCGAGATCGAGGCAGGCGTTCAGGCCGCCGCCATGGCACAGGCGCAGGCGCGCGGACTGGATGCCCCGCTCGTATGGGCTTCAAGCGAGGGTTGGCACCCCGGCGTCGTCGGCATCGTCGCCAGCCGCCTCAAGGAGGTGGCAAACCGCCCCGCGATTGTGATCGGCTTTGACGGTAACGTCGGCAAAGGCTCGGGCCGGTCCATCACCGGCGTTGATCTGGGCGCCGCGATTCAGAAGCTGGCAGCAGAAGGGCTGCTGATGAAAGGCGGCGGGCACAAGATGGCGGCCGGCCTGACAGTGGCGCGCGACCTGCTGGAGCCTGCCATGGCGCGCTTGTCGGAGTTACTGGCAAAACAGGGCGCCGGAGCGGGCGGCGCCGCCGATCTGGCGCTGGACGGGCTGCTGATGCCGGGCGCTGCCACGCCCGATCTGATCACGCAGCTGGATGCCGCAGGCCCGTTCGGCGCCGGAGCAGCAGCGCCACGCCATGTGTTTGCGCAGATGCAGATCACCTTTGCCAAGCGCGTCGGTGAACGGCACCTGAAAATCCGTTTTGGTGACGGCGCGGGGCCGCAACTGGAAGCTATTGCTTTCGGGGCATTCGATAGCCCGATCGGCCCGGTGCTGGAAAATCATGGCGGCAAGCGATTTCACCTTGCCGGGCGGCTGGAACTGAACGTCTGGCGTGGCCGACAAAGCGCGCAGCTGCGACTGGAAGATGCCGCACCAGCGTAACCGCGACGCGATACTGCGGTGCTGACAAAAGATTTCCATACCGCAGGTGCGAAAGATGCAGAAACCCCCTTGCGCCGGTCGCCGGATTTGCCTAGGAACCGCCTCACGCAGCGCGTGGCCCGTTCGTCTATCGGTTAGGACGCCAGGTTTTCAACCTGGAAAGAGGGGTTCGACTCCCCTACGGGCTGCCACTTTGCACTGTAATTCCATATCAATTGGGACATTCGCGCTTCTGATGTCGGTTTCGCTTGAGCCGAGAGCGAAATTTCAGCACATAGGAACCGGTCAGCAGATCAGGAGTCCGCGTGTCCCTATTCCTTGTCGCCCTATTGCCATTTCTCGGAGCGCTTCTGCCCGGACTGATGAATTCCGCCGGCCGTCAGGCCTGCGCGGGAGTGACGGGGGCCGTGACGGGGGCCGCGCTGATCGGACTTTTGACCAATGCACCTGCAGTGTTTGCAGGGCAGGTCGTGACCGCACGGATTGAGTGGCTGCCCAGTATCGGGATGAACGTAAACCTGATGCTGGACCCGCTTGGGTTCTTCTTTGCCTGTCTGATCCTCGGCATTGGCCTGCTGATCATCGCCTATGCGCGGTTTTATCTTTCGCGTGATGACAATATGGGCGAGTTTTTCACCTATCTGCTGCTGTTCCAAGGGGCGATGGTTGGGATCGTTCTCAGTGACAACATCCTGCTTTTGCTGGTGTTCTGGGAGCTGACGTCGCTGTCATCCTTCCTGCTGATCGGCTATTGGAAACACCTTCCCGAGGGGCGCCAGGGCGCGCGCATGGCGCTGACCGTGACCGGGATGGGTGGACTGGCGCTGATCGGGGGGATGCTGATCCTGGGCCAGATCGCGGGCAGTTACGATCTGAGCGTCATTCTGGAGCGGCGTGATGTCATTCAGGCGTCACCGCTTTACGTTCCTGCCTTGCTGTTGATCTTGCTGGGCTGTTTTACAAAATCGGCGCAGTTCCCGTTCCATTTCTGGCTGCCGCATGCAATGGCCGCACCGACGCCGGTCAGCGCCTATCTGCATTCGGCCACGATGGTAAAGGCGGGTATTTTTCTGATGGCGCGGCTGTGGCCGGTGCTGTCGGGCACGCCCGAATGGTTCATGATCGTCACTGGCGCAGGACTGATTACCATGGTGCTGGGCGCGGTGATTGCGCTGTTCAAGCATGATTTGAAGGCGCTGCTGGCCTTCTCCACCGTCAGCCATCTGGGTCTGATCACCATGCTGCTGGGCACCGGGACACCCTTTGGCGTCTTGGCGGCGATGTTTCATATCCTGAACCATGCCACCTTCAAAGCGGCGCTGTTCATGTCTGCCGGAATCATCGACCACGCGGTGCATACGCGCGACATCCGCAGGCTGGGCGGGCTGCGGCGCCTGATGCCGATCACCTTTGTGATTGCCACGCTGGGCGCGCTGTCGATGGCGGGTATCCCGCTGCTCAACGGGTTTCTCAGCAAGGAAATGATGCTGGAGGAAACGCTGAAAACCGCGTTGTTCGGCTCGCCGTGGCTGGTGCCGGTGCTGGCGGTGGTTGGCTCGCTTTTCTCGGCGGCCTATAGTTTTCGCCTCATCGGGCATACGTTCCTTGGCCCGGTGCGCGATGATTATCCGGACGCGCCGCACGATCCGGGCCCCGGCCTGTGGCTGCCGCCTGCCCTGCTGATCGTGCCGGTCGTGGCAATCGGCGTGGCGCCTTTTCTGGCCGAGCCGTTCATCAAGCTGGTGACGCAGGCTGTTTTGGGCAGCACCGCCGAGACCCCTTATGCGCATTTCAAGATCTGGCATGGGCTGGTTCCGGCGCTGTGGATGTCGGTCATCGCGGTGACAGGCGCGCTGGTGCTGCTCGCGCTGCACGCGCCGGCGCAGCGGCTGTGGGATGCGGCGCCCCGCCCCGAGGCGAAGGCGATCTTCGACCGCATCATAGACGGCGCCGTCACAGCGGCGCGCACGCTTGTCCAGCCGCTGCATGATGGCGCCTTTACCCGCTACGGCGCGATCATGGCAGTGACGGTCATCGCGGCCGGGCTGCATGCCTGGCTCACCGGCGCTGTCGGTCCGGCACAATATGCAATGCTGCCCATCGGGCCGTTGTCAGTTGCCGCCTGGCTAATGCTGGCCGCAGCAACCGGGGGCCTGGTTTTCCTGCATCGCAACCGTCTGCTGTCGCTGATCCTTCTGGGGATAGTCGGACTGATGGTATCAATCGGATTTGTCTATTTCAGCGCCCCCGATCTGGCGCTGACCCAGTTTACCGTCGAAGTTGTCACGACAATTCTGATGCTGCTGGCCCTGAATTTCCTGCCCAACACCACCCCAATCGAAAGCACCGTGCTGCGCCGCACCCGCGATGCGGCCATTGCCGTTGCGGGCGGCCTTGGGGCAATGGCCATCGCCTATTATTATCTGCTGCGCGATCCCGTGGCCGAGTCGATCTCGGCCTTTCATCTGGCCAATTCCTACAAGGGCGGCGGCGGCACCAACGTGGTCAACGTGATCCTTGTCGATTTCCGTGGCTTTGACACGTTCGGAGAAATCATCGTGCTGGGTATCGCTGCCCTGCTGATCTACGCCCTGACCGAAGCGCTGCTGGACGGTCCCGTTCGCGCCCGGCTACTGAACCGCAAGCCCGATCAGCCGCGCGGCGGCGACATTCACCCGCTGATGATGGTTGTTCTGACCCGCGTCATCATGCCGGTGGTGCTGATGGTTGGATTCTACGTGTTCCTGCGCGGCCATAACGAGCCGGGCGGGGGGTTCATCGCAGGTCTGATCGTGTCTATTGCGGTGGTTATGCAATACATGGCCAGCGGGTTCAGCTGGGCCTCGGCGCGGCTGCGTTATCCTTATCATGGCGTTATCGGCACCGGTGTTCTGATCGCCGGGCTGACCGGCATGGGGTCGTGGTTCTTTGCCAAACCGTTCCTGACCTCTGATTTCGTCTATGTCCGCATTCCGCCCTTTGAAAAGTTCGAGCTGGCCACCGCGGCCCTGTTCGATCTGGGCGTGTTCTTTGCCGTTGTCGGCGCCGTCATGCTGTCGCTTGAGAGTTTCTCGCGTCTTGCGCGCCGCGCCCATGTGCCCGATAGCGACCACCCGATGGACATTGACCCGTCACGCGAAAACCCAGAACAGGCCGTCACTGCGAAATCCCATACGGCGAAGGAGGTCTGAGATGGAATTGCTCGTCGCATCCGCCATCGGCATCCTGACTGCTGCCGGCATCTACCTTGTCCAGCGCCTGCGCACGTTTCCGGTGATCATCGGAGTGTCGCTGCTTACCTATGCAGTCAATGTGTTTCTCTTTGCTTCCGGGCGGCTGGCCATCGGCGCGCCGCCCATCCTGAGTGATGCACAAACCTATACCGACCCCTTGCCGCAGGCGCTCGTTTTGACCGCAATCGTAATTTCCTTTGGGATGACGGCGGTTGTCGTGATGATCGCGCTGGGGGCATATCTGGGGGCCGATGACGACCATGTGAACGATCCGGCAGATAGCAGCGACACCGATCCGGAGGCCGCGAAATGATGCACTGGATCATCCTGCCCGTCATTTTGCCCGCGATTGTCGCACCTTTCATCGTGCTGGCGGCACGCTATCACATCGGCATCCAGCGGGTTCTTTCGGTCGCCAGCGTGCTGGCCCTTATCGCCATCGCGGCGGGCCTGGTGCGTCAGGCTTCGGACGGCACTGTTACGCTATATCAGTTGGGCGATTGGGCCGCGCCATTCGGCATCGTGCTGGTTGCCGACCGGCTGTCGACGATGATGCTGCTGCTGACCGCGGTGCTGAGCATTTTCGTTCTGCTTTACGCCATCGGGTCGAAATGGGACGAACGCGGTCGGCATTTTCACGCGCTGTTTCAGTTTCAGATGATGGGCCTGATGGGCGCGTTCCTGACCGGGGACCTGTTCAACCTTTTCGTGTTCTTCGAGGTGCTGCTGATCGCATCCTACGGGCTGATGATCCATTCCGGCGGCAACGTGAGGCTGCGCGCGGGTGTGCAATACGTACTGTACAACCTGCTCGCCTCGACGCTGTTTCTGTTCGCACTTGGCGCGATCTACGCCGAGACGGGCACGCTGAACATGGCCGATCTTGCCGGGCGCGTGGCAATGATCGACGCGGGCAGCACCGTGGGCATTCGCGTGGCAGCGGTGCTGCTGCTGCTGGTCTTTGCGATCAAAGCCGCAATCGTTCCGCTGCATTTCTGGCTTCCGTCCAGCTATGCCGAAGCGCCGGGGCCTGTCGCCGCGCTGTTCGCCGTCATGACCAAAGTGGGCGCCTACGCGATCATCCGCGTCTATACGCTGATCTTTCCGCCCGATCTGGAGTTCACCGCCGGACTGCACGGACTATGGCTGGCTCCCGCTGCGCTGATAACAATAGCCGTCGGTATGATCGGCGTGCTGGCCGCGCGGCGGCTGGACCGTTTGGTGGCCTATGCCGTTATCGGATCGATGGGCATGGTCATGATCGCCATCGCCCTTTTTACACAAGCAGGCATCGCCGCTGCACTGTATTATATCCCCCATTCGACACTGGCATCGGCCGCGCTGTTCCTGATCGCCGATCTGGTGCGCAGCGGCCGCGCAGATCTGCGTCTGAGCGCAGCCCCCCAGATCGCAGGCGCACCGCTGACGGCTGGCATGTTCTTTGTCGCCGCCATCGCCATGATCGGCCTGCCGCCGCTGTCCGGGTTTGTCGGCAAGCTGCTGATCCTGACTGCCGCCTTGGACTCATCGCTCGTGGTGTGGATCTGGGCAGTCGTGCTGATCACCAGCGTGATCAGCCTTGTCGGATTCGGCCGTGCGGGCAGCACCATTTTTTGGAAGGCGCGCGCGTTGGCGCCCGAGGACGATCCCGCGCCTGCGCCGTCTGCTCTGGCCTATACGTCGGTGGGCGGGCTGCTGGCGCTCTTGGTCGCGCTAACGGTTCTCGCCGGTCCCGCGCATCGATATACTACAGCCATCGCCGCGCAGCTTTTCGCCCCGGCGCCCTACATCGGCACGGTTCTGGACACACCGGGCAAGCTGAGCCCACCGCAGGAGGGGAACTGACATGAAGCGCGCATTCTACTGGCTGTTGCCGCATCCGTTCCTTACCCTCTTGCTCACGGTGGTCTGGCTGTTGCTTCAAGGCACAGTGTCGCCCGGAATGGTGGTATTCGGCCTCATTCTGGGCATCCTGATCCCGTGGGGCACGGCAGCATGGTGGCCGGGTACGCCCAGCGGCTTGCGGCTGAGCCGCATGGCTGTTTATATCGTCATCGTCCTGTGGGACATCATGGTTGCGAATGTGCAGGTCGCCTGGATCGTTCTGACCAAGCCAAATGCGCGCCTGCGCCCCGCGTGGGTCGTTGTACCGCTGGAATTGCGCCAACCCGAGGCGATAACAGTCCTTGCAGGCACGATCACACTTACGCCAGGAACCGTATCTGCCGATCTGTCCGACGAAGGGCACAGCCTGTTGGTACACGCGCTGCACACCGATGATCCTGACGCCGTGCGTGACGATATAAAACAACGCTACGAGCGCCGCTTGCTGGAGATTTTCACATGACCCTTGCCATGGATGTGATGACTGTCGCGCTATGGATAGCTTTTATCGCTGTCGCGGTGGCGCAGGTCATGGCCATGATCCGGCTGATCATCGGACCGGATACGGGCGACCGGATTCTGGCTCTGGATACTATGGTGATAAACGCGATCGGTCTGATCGTCCTGCTCGGGATCGCACACGGAAGCCACATCTATTTCGAAGTCGCGCTGATCATTGCCATGCTGGGATTTGTCAGCACCGTGGCCTATGCAAGATTCGTATTGAGGGGGGATATCATCGAATGATCTGGGAAACCGTAGCAATATACGCCGTCGCCTTTTGCTTGATCGTCGGCGCTGCATTCTCTCTGATCGGCTCTATCGGGCTGCTCAAATTCAACGATGCCATGACGCGTCTGCACGCGCCGACCAAAGTAGGCACTGTCGGCATCGGTGCGCTGCTGCTAGCGTCGATGATCCACGCGCAGATATTCAGTGACGGCGCCTTGCACGATCTGTTGATCATGGCCTTTTTGTTTGTCACGGCACCAATATCTGCGAATTTCATTGCCAAGGTGAATATCCACAAAGGCTCCTGCACAGCTCCGCCGCCCCCTCCAGAGGATGACACATGGTCAACGCTGGACGTCCCCGAGACCGACCGTGCATTGATGCCAGAAACCGAAGCCTTGAACTAAACTTCGGTGTCACCCCCACACGCTGCGCACGCACTCACTTCCGCTCCGGCGGTCCCTAAATTCTCGTCGTCATTTCGCAAGGACCGCGAATACGAAACATGCCGCCCGCGCCCCTGGTCCTTGGCGGCATAAAGCGCAGTGTCAGCTTCCAGCATGAGCCGGGCCGTATCAGGATGCGCGTAATTGCACGACAGGACCGACCCCGCACTTGCCGTTATGGTGCAAAACCGGTCGGCAAAGGGGATAGGGCGCGACAAGCGTCCGATCAGCCGCTCTGCGATATCGTGCACACGGCAGGCGTCAGTCACACGTTTCAGCACAAGAACGAATTCGTCACCGCCCACGCGTGCAACTGTGTCGTCGCTGCGCGTCTCTTCGATCATGATGCGCGCAACCTCACGCAGTACATGATCGCCTGCGGCGTGGCCCATGCTGTCATTGACCGCCTTGAAGTAATCAAGATCCAAGTGGATCAGCGCAAAATCCTGCTCGGCCTCGGACAGCCGCGTTAGCACATAGTCCAGTGCGCGCCGGTTGCGCAGCCCGGTCAGCGTGTCTGTATAGGCTTTTTCCTCGGCCGCGATCATTGCCCCCTGAAGGCGCACGTTCAATTTATGGGACGCATCCATGGCCGCAGTCTTTGCCTCGACCAGATAGAGCATCTCTACTGCCAGATCAGTTGCGGCAAAATCGCTGCTGGTCAGCGCATAATCCCGCACGGCATCCACAATCGAGATCCCAAAAGACAGATCAATTAGGGCGCCGCCTTCAGGGGCTGCGCCGGGCGCGAGGGGCACAGCCACGCCCTTGAGGTGGGTACGCTGCGCGCCGCGCATGCGCAGATGCAGCTTTGCGCCCGCCATCGCAAGCAGCATGCGCATGGATCCATCGGTCCTTGGGCGTTTGATTTCAAACAGCTCGGCAAACCGAGTGCCGATCAAGGGCGTGTTTCCGAATATCTTGGCCAAAGTCGGTCCGGCGTGGACCACATGGCCCGTGGAATCCAGCACGGCGTGCATGGGACACAGCACATCCATCATGGCGCTGCCATCAACGTGTTCGGCGTTGTCGTCGGGTATCTTCATCAAACTGCCCCCACGCCCAGATCAAAGCTGCGTCCGCTGGCATGCTCTACCGCCAGCAACCGGATTTCGACTATCTCCAGACTGTCGCGTCCGCCCTTGTATTCCAACACGGCCAGCGCGCCGTAATCATCCGCAAGCGCGCGCAGAAGACCGACGATGACATGACCAAATCCCGCCTCCTTGCCACGGCAAAGGGCGCTGAACCGTCCATCGCCATGCTCGCGCAACTCAATCTCCGGGAGGATCAGATCTGAAACGGCAAGCCGTGCGCGTGCTGGCAGGTCGTCGAGCGAATGCAGAAATTCGGTGAACGTCGGCCCGCCGAACCGCAAAAGGCGGCGCAGCGCCTCAAAATTCGGGTGCGAGACAAGATATGTTCCGATATCCTCAAGGATATCCTGCTCCGCACGATCCAGCACTCCGGAAAGGGCGCTGAGGACGTCACGGGTAACGTGATCCTCGTAGATCAGCATCGCCTCGAATTCGATATAATCCAGCCCGGCACGCCGCATCACAGCACCCCAGACGTCGCGCCCATATGTGTCGCGCACAAAGCGTTCTATCGACCGATTTATCAGCCCGTGCATATCCATCTCCGATCTGCGGTGAATCAGGTATGCACGCCGCTTCTTAAGAATTCACCAACATCTTCAATTTTGCGGAAATAACTGCATTCCCCCGACGTCCAGCACGGTCCGCGGCGCAGGAACCAGACCGAACCGCCCCTTCAGGATGTCCGCGATCACGTCCCTTGAAACATATGGATAGCTGCCTGCCAGAATGTCGCGGGGAAATCCCTGCTGGATCAGGCGCCCCTCATGGACCCGGTAGGCCACCAGTCGCGCACCGTCGCCTTCGGTCGCAAACAAACCGATGGCACGGTCGGTTTCCTCAGCTGGCTCGAACGGGGCGACCACGATAACGCAGCCAGGATGACCGCCTGTCAGGCGGCGTTTGCACGCGTCATGTATCCTTTGCCGTTCGCCGGAATCCAGCCCGTCCAGCGCGCCTGGCTGCAACGTGACACTCTTCGGGCGCAGCGGAACAATTCCGTCCAGCGTGGCAATCCCGTCATCGCGCTCGACCTTCTCAAAGGCCCATCTGGACGGGGCCCGCCGCGCGCGCCCAATCATTGCCAGCAGGTCGGCGTCACCATCCGCCTGCGCGCGCTGCTCCAACCGTTCCAGACCGCGCTGGCCCGGATAGCCCCATTCATGCGCCATTTCCCACAGCGCTACATCTGGGTGCGCCGCACCGGCGCGAAAGACCTGACTGGCAGTTGCCAGACGCTCGGCGTTCAACAGCGGCGTCAACCAAAGCGCCGCAATAGCCAGCGTAATCAGCGCCATCCAGCGGTTGACACTGCGCTGCTGGCGGCGCCAATCAGTCCGCATCAGCAGCGCGGCGAAATAAGCAAGCGCATAGATCAGCACCACAGCCGCCGCGATCAGCGCAGCCACCCGGTGAGGCGTCAGCCCGTATTGGTCCACACGCAGCCACACTGCCCACAGCGCCAGAGCCGCCGGCACGGGTAGCATCGCGCTCAGCATGCGGGTGGCGATCTGCATGCCCGCCTCCTGCACCGATAACCCATCATCGCGGTGAATTGCCGTTGTCACCAACGTTATACCCGCCACCGTCACCGCGATCAGTGTTGCCGCGGCCGAGAATTGACCAAACAGATTGCCAAGCCCCCGAAACGGCAGCGCAGCAATAAAGATTGTCAGCACCACCAAAAGCGCCGGCAGAAGCACGCGCAGCAGTTGGATCACCAGAAAAGGCGACACGTAATCGCGCAGTTCATGCACAATCGCCAGCCCAAGGCCCAGCGCGATGCCGCTGATCAGGTAGGGCATCGGATCCAGATCTATCAGATCTTCGATGATATCGATCCCGACCAGACCCAGCAGCTGGTCAGACAGCAAAAGTACCAGCCAAACCACCCCGACGAACAGCCAGGCGGCGGCAGAGCGCACTACCAAGTTCCACGCAGCGTCGAACAAGTCGCCGTAATGACGCCAGCCACCATGCCTGTGCAGACCGGCAATGACAAAAGGCGCCCCGATTGCCAGCAGATAAACATAGGCGGCAATTGCAAACCCATTGTCTAGAAATGTCTCGACTTGCACATGGCGAAAGCTTGCCCAAAACAGCAGCAGCGCAGCAGGCACCGCCATGCCCAACGCCGCCAGCGCCGCCGGTATCAACCGCACCGGACCCAGCAGCGCCAGCAGTACGCTGAAAAACCCCAGCCCCGCTGCGATCGCCAGCAGTGCGGCGCGCGCATTGTCGACGATATCGGGCAGAACATCGGTCAGCCCCCAGACCGAAAGGCCCGCTACCGCACCAACAATAGCGTATGACAGCCGCGTTTCGAAGGTTTCGGATCTGGGTAACATGGGCGACACTCCGGAGATTCCGCGCGCAACCTAGCGCCTTTCGCGCCCAAGCTGAACGGACGATTTGCATCGCAAGCGCCAGACCGCGCGGCGCGCTCTTTCGTCGCTTGCGCAGGTGCCGCCAGATTGCTAGATTCGACATATCCGTTGGGGTGCTCCGCTATGCCGGGGCTGAGAGGCAATGCGCCGACCCATCGAACCTGATCCGGTCAGTACCGGCGGAGGGAACGGAGCTTGCAGATGCCGCCTGAGTGGTTCTGCGCCAATCTTCCGTTTTCTGTGCCGGAGCTGTGCCTAAACCCGTACTGCGGTCGTGCGCGCCTTTGGTGCACCCGTCGCCGCCAAGGAGCCGACATGAGATCTCTCGCTTTCACAGTTGCCTTTCTAAGCGCGCTGACCGCTGAACCGACATTTGCACAGGACAAGATGACCGTCGTGCTGGACTGGTTCGTCAACCCCAATCACGGCCCAATCATCGTTGCGCAGGAGCGGGGGTATTTTACCGACCAAGGTCTGGAAATTGAAATTATAGCGCCCGCCGACGCCTCTGCACCGCCAAAAATGGTCGCGGCAGGACAAGTTGATCTGGCCGTCTCCTACCAGCCGCAGTTGCATCTTCAGATCGCCGAGGGCCTGCCGCTGATCCGCGTTGGCACCCTGATCGCCAGCCCGCTGAACTGTCTGCTGGTGCTCCAGGACGGCCCCATCAAGGCCATCGCAGACCTCAAGGGCCGCAAGATCGGTTATTCCGTGGCCGGCGTCGAAGAGGCGCTGCTGACCTCGATTCTAAATGCGCAGGACATCGCGCTGGACGATATCGAAATGATCAACGTCAACTGGTCGCTCGGCCCCTCGGTCATGTCCGGACAGGTCGATGCGGTGATCGGTGCCTATCGCAATTTCGAGCTGAACCAGATGGAGATCGAAGGCGTCCCCGGCACCTGCTTTTACCTCGAAGAAATTGGCGTGCCGACCTATGACGAGCTGATCTATGTCGCCAATCCCGAGACGATGGATGCGGGCAAAATCTCGCGCTTCCTGCGGGCGACGGCCAAGGCCACCCAATACATCGTCAACCACCCCGAGGACAGCTGGGATATCTTCAAATCCACCTCGACCGAACTGGACGATGCCCTGAACGCCCGCGCCTGGACCGACACGATCCCCCGCTTCGCCCTGCGCCCCGCCGCCGTCGACATCGCCCGATACGCCGATTTCGAGCGTTTTCTGGTCAAAGCCGGCCTGCTGGACGGGACTCGCCCGGTATCCGAACTGGCGATTGATCCGGGCGCCGAGGCCAATGCAGTACCGGAGACGCAGTGATGTATGGCAATACCTTCAGCGCTTGGCGCGCGGACGCGGCGCAGGACTGGCACGCCTACACCCATCATCCCTTTGTCGAGGGCTTGCGCGATGGTACCCTGCCGCGCGAGGCCTATCTGCGCTATCTGGTGCAGGACTATGTGTTCCTCATCCACTTCTCCCGCGCATGGGCGCTGGCGGTCGTCAAGGCCGACACGGTCGAGGAAATGCGTTTTGCCACGAACACGCTGGATGCGCTGCTGAACGGCGAAATCGCGCTGCATGTCGCCACCTGCGCGCGCGAAGGCATTGACGAGGCCACGCTGTTTGCCGCGCCCGAGGCGGTGCAGAACATCGCCTATACGCGCTATGTGCTGGATGCGGGCCACTCAGGCGATTTTCTGGACCTGCTGGCGGCGCTGGCGCCCTGTGTGCTGGGCTATGGCGAAATCGGTCTGCGGCTGGCGGCGGCGCGCGGCGACACGCCCTATGGCGACTGGATCGACACCTATGCCGGAGCGGAGTACCAGCAAGCCTGCCGCGACGTCGGCGCCCTGATCGACGGCGCCGTGACCCGCCGTCTGGGCCCATCGCCGCAGGACAGCCCGCGATGGGCCGCGCTTTCGCAGCGCTTCGCCACCGCCACGCGGCTGGAGATCGGCTTTTGGGGCATGGGCCTGCCGGAATGACGGCGCCCGGCATCCTGCTTGAAGGCTCCGTCGCTATCGACGGCGAGCCGCTGATACCGCCTATTCGGCTCACCGCGGCGGCAGGCCGATGGACCTGCCTGCTTGGGGCGTCGGGGGTGGGCAAGTCCACAATCCTGCGCCTGATTTCGGGCATCGCGGACGAGGCGACACTGAACGGCACGCTAAATGCAACTGACGGCGTTCCCCTCGCCGGGCGCGTGGCGCTGATGGCGCAGTCCGATTTGCTGCTGCCATGGCTGACCGTCACACAGAATGTCACCCTCGGCGCCCGCCTGCGCGGCACGGTGCCAGATGCCCGGCGCGCCGCAGACCTGTTGAACGACGTCGGCCTGAGCGCGCAGGCTGATCAAAGTCCCGCGACGCTGTCGGGCGGCCAGCGCCAGCGCGCTGCGCTGGCCCGGACCCTGATGGAGGACCGCCCCATCGTCCTGCTGGACGAGCCGTTCTCGGCACTTGATGCGCGCACCCGCGCGCAGGTGCAGGACCTGACAGCGCAGCTTCTGGCGGGCAAAACCGTGCTGATGGTCACGCATGATCCGGCCGAGGCCGCCCGGCTGAGCGATGCCATCCTCATCCTCGGCCCGGACAGCCTGCGCGCGCGCCCCGCACCGCCCGGCGCACCGCCGCGCCCGGTGGACGATACGCAGACGCTCAGCGCCCAGGGCGCCCTGCTGGCGGAATTGCGAGCCGACCCATGAGGCGCGCGGGCAGCATCATCGCTTCGGCGCTCGTCGCTCTCGCCGCCTGGCAAGCGCTGGTGCTGTTGACCGGCGTGCCGCGCTTCATCCTTCCCGGCCCCGCGCTGGTGGCCGAAACGCTCTGGACCAGCCGCGCGCTGATCGCGCATCATACAGTGATCACCGCGATCGAAGTGCTGGCCGGCCTCGCGCTTGGCGCCACGCTGGGCGGCGTCACAGCCATCGCGCTGGCCGCATCCCCCCTTGCCCGCCAACTTGTGCGGCCCATGCTGATATTCAGTCAGGCCGTGCCAGTCTTTGCCCTCGCCCCGATTCTGACCCTGTGGTTCGGCTATGGCATCGGCTCCAAGGTGGTGATGACGCTGCTGGTGATCTACTTCCCCGTCACGTCGGCGTTCTTCGACGCCCTGATGCGCACGCCCCAAGCCTGGATCGACATGGCGCGCCTGATGGGCGCCAGCCCTGCGCGCATCATGCGCCATATCCGCATCCCCGCCGCCCTGCCCGGTTTTGCCTCGGGCCTGCGGCTGGCGGCGGTCTATGCGCCGATCGGCGCGATCATCGGCGAATGGGTCGGCGCATCCAAGGGCCTCGGCTACCTGATGCTGCTTGCCAGTGGCCGGGCCAAGACGGACCTGATGTTCGCCGCGCTGATCGTGCTGGCTGTTTTTACCGTTCTGCTGCACGCCGTCGTCGACCGTACCTGCCGTGCCACGCTGGACAAAAATGGCTGACCGCGCGCACGTTGGCGGGCGTAGGATTTGGGTATTTTCACCAAGAAAAATCAACACTGCGCTTCATGGCTTTTCTTGGTACAAATACCCATCGACGGCGCAAAATCAGCGGCACCCAAAGTGCAAGGCGCCGCGCTTGAAACGGGCGGCTCTTGAACCCTGTGCGCGCGCAGCGCGCTCCTTTAAACTGGCAGTCAATAATCGGTGGGGGCGCCGCCTTCGGATTTGCGACGGGCGACAAAATCTGCCAGTTCTTCTCGGATTGCTTCGTCCAAGGCGGGCGGTTCAAAGCTGGCGACGATGTCCTTGAATGTCTGATGTGCGCGCTGCGCAGTCCAGATACCGCCAGCGGTCTCCCACGCCTCAAAGTTGCGCCAATCGCTGAGGAAGGGCTGATAGAACGCAGTCGTGTATCGGTCCTGCGTGTGCTGGATACCGAAGAAATGGCCCTGATCGCCGACCTCTGCTATGGCGTCTACGGCGATCTCGTCCGGACCGGTGGCGGTCAGCGTCGGGTCCATGTAGCGCTGGATATGTTGCAAGATCTCGCAATCCATGATGAATTTTTCAGGGCTGGCGATCAGCCCACCCTCCAGCCATCCGGCCGCGTGATAGACCATGTGGGTGCCGGACTGAACGGCCGACCATAGACTGTTGGACGTCTCCCATGTTGCCTGCGCATCGGGCACGTTTGCCGCGCAGACGCCGCTGGCGCGCAACGGCAGCTTGTAAAGCCGCGCAAGCTGCCCGGTCATCTGGGTCGCCCGCATGTATTCGGGTGTGCCGAAGGCGGGCGCGCCGGATTTCATATCGACATTGGACGTAAACGTGCCGATGGCGCAGGGCGCGCCGGGGCGCACCAGTTGGGCCAGCACGACCGCCACCAGCGCCTCGGCCAGCGATTGCGCGACTGCGCCCGCCAGTGTCACCGGTGCCATCGCGCCCGCCAGCGTGAAGGGTGTGACGATCAGCCCCTGACCCCGCCGCGCGAGGCGCATCCAGCCGTCCAGCATCGGCACGTCATGTTTCAGCGGCGACGTCGAGTTGATGTTGGTGAACATGCGCGGGCTGGCGTCGAATTCAGCAGGGCTCAGCCCGCTTGCGATACGCACCATTTCCATCACGTCCTCGACCCGTTCCTTGCCCAGACTATAGGCGTGGCACACCTTGTCGGTCAGCGTCAGCGTATCGTAGAGCACATCGAGGTGTCGCACCGAGGCGTGGATATCCTGCGGCTCGACCGGGTAGCCCCCGATGAAGTGGATGCAGTTGAAATATTGGCTGAGTTTCAGCAGATTCGCGCACATCTCGCGTGTGCCTGTCACCTTACGGCTCAGCTTCATGTCCCAGTAGCTGGGCGGCGAGGACACATTGCCAAAATTCAGGTGTCGCCCGCCGATGGTAAGCTGCCGGTCCGGATTGCGCGGCGTGATTGCCCATTGCTCGGGGGCTTTGGCCACCTCATCCATCACGAAATCGCGGCCCATACGCAGGTTCGTGCCCGATATCGTGCAGCCGGTGCTGGCGCGGAAAATCTCTAGCGCCTCGGGGTTCAGGATCTCGATCCCGATCTCTTCAAGGATGCGCATGGCCCCATCATGGATCGCGGCGATGCCATCGTCGTCCAGCGGCTCGGTCAGTCGGTCGATGTTCAGCGGAGGCTTCCACGGCATTTGCTCTATCACCGCCGTGCCGCGTCGACCTGCGTTCCCCGCCCGGCCGCCGGTCCGCTGGCGGCGCTTCGGTTCGTCGATCATCGCGCATCCTTCCCGCTTGGCATGGACCTATGATGCACGCCGCGCTTTGGGTCAGTGGTCACTTAACGGCAAGGTTTGTCGTTTTTGCCGTGTTCCGCCGCGCCGTTCGCCGGGCGTGCAGCAGGTAAAGCGCTATTGACCCGACCACAATGCTTCCACCCATCAGCATCGCGGGCGTCATTTCCTCGCCCAGCGCCAGCCACACCCAAACCGGGCCCAGCACCGTCTCAAGCAGCAGCAGCAGGCTGACATTTGACGCGGCCGTGTACCGTGAGGCAAAGGAGAGCGACATGAACGACACCGGCAGCACGACGCAGCCAGTCAGCGCGATGGCCCAGACATTTCCGTCCAGCATCTGCGCCGGGCCGGTGGCGGTCACGCCCGCCGCCCCGGCGCACAGCGCGCCAAGCCCAATCAGGAGCGGAATGGGCAGTTGCGGATGCGCGCGCAAAACGACAAAGTTAAGCGCCAGCATCGCGGCGACGGCCAGACCCGCCGCCGCGCCAAAGATCACAGCGCTGGTTGGGGCCACCACGCCGCCACCACCCAGTACGGCAATTCCGATGCCGACCGCGACAGCGGCGATTGTGATCCATGTGGCGCGCGCCGTCCGCTCGCCCAGCAATGCCCATGCGAAAAGCGCGGCAAAGATCGGTGTTGTCGCGACCCCGAACAACACGATGGCAACAGGTGCGCCCGCAATGCCAAGCGAGAAGAAGGAGGAATTGAAGAACTGGCACGCCACGATGGCAAATCCCGCGCCGCTGCCCAACAGCGCCAGATCGGCGCGCCGCCTACGCGACACGGCAGCCCAGATCAGCAGCAGCGCAGTGCCCATGAACAGCCCACGCCAGCCCATCATTTGCGGCCCGTCCATGCCGGACAGGCGCAGCAGCATCGCATCCGGCGTCAGCGCCAGCGCCCCGAAGGTGGCCAGCGCGAGGCCAAAGAGCGGGTGCCGCGTCACGCGTCCAGCCAGCCGGGGATGTGGCCGATATCCGGCAGAACGTCATCGGCATAGGGTGCCAGATCAGCGGTTTTGGCGATACCGGTCAGCACGCCCAGCGTATGCATGCCCGCGCGGCGTCCGGGGATCAGATCATGCGTGCTGTCGCCCACCATCACCACGCGCGACGGCGCCAGCCCCATCGCCTGTGCAAAGGCCAGCAAGCCGCCCGCCTCAGGCTTGGCGCCGTGGCCTGTGTCGTATCCTGCGATGAAATCGAAAAGCTCCAGAACGCCCGCGCTGCCCAGATGGGCGCGCGCGCCATACTCGGTGTCGTTCGTGACCAGTCCGATCTTTAGCCCGCGCGCGGCGAGGCCGGTCAGGAACGGCGCCAGAGGCACGGCGGCAACCAGTGGCGCTGTGGCCGATGTCAGCCGGATGGTCTGTTCTATTTCATCCGCGTCCGCGCCCGGTATCGCGCTGGCCAGCAGTTCGGCGCCTTCGCGGTTGGTGGCGCCTATAAGCGGACTGCCCGGCAGAAAACGGCCGGCCGCCAGATCATAGTCGACGGCGCGTGCCAGAACCTCGGGCGATGCGGTATGTGCTTCGGCAAGGATGCCAAGCAGGCTACGTGTCCAATCGGACCAGGTGGTATGAAAATCGAACAGGGTGCCGTCCTTGTCGAAGATGATCCCTTCGATATCGCGCCGGTTTGCCAGTGCCGTCATGTCCAATGCTCCTGCTGTCCGCCGGGTAACGCAGCGCGCGCGCACATCGGCATATCGTTGGCAATCCCCGCAAAGGCGCAAAATTCGATTACCCATTGATCGTTCATCATTAAGAAGTCCAACACCGCACCCAGAAACGCCGGATCGCCTGCGCCGCGCCTCAGATCATCCTCGCCCGCGCCAGTTGCGCCCATAAAAACAGGCAAAAGCTCATCATTTGCCAGCAGCCAGCCCATACATTGCAGGGCGAGGGTCTCGGCGGATTCCCGCGTAGTCATCATAAGCTTTAAATTCCCGGAAAGGTTTTCTTAACCACTTGCATGGATAGTTGGACGTCAGAAAAGGGCAAGTCAGAAAGGGCGTGGCCCATGTCAGGCAAAATAATGATCGTCGACGCGGTGGCAACCAACAGGATCGTTCTCAAGGTCAAACTGTCCGCAGCGCATTTCGAGGTTTCGCAGGCCTCATCGGGCAAGGATGCGCTTGAAATGGCGCGCCTTGCGCGACCCGATCTGATCGTCGTTGGCGCAGCCCTGCCGGATATGGGCTGCATCGATCTGATCGCAGCTTTGCGCACCGCGCCTGGCACTGCGGTCGTCCCTATCGTCGCCCTGCTGCCTCACGATAACACACAAGGCCGCGTCGATGCGCTGAGGGCCGGAGCAGATGACGTCATAAGTCATCCCATCCACGAACGGATCATGCTGGCGCGCATGAGAGGCCTTATGCGCCAGCATCACGCGCTTCAGGATATGCGCCTGAACGCCGGATCTGAACATACCTCTGCATTCGGCGAGTCTCAGGTAGCCTTTGACCGGCCCGGACGCATTACACTACTGGGCGCGCATCTTGCCGACGCAATGGCCTTGCGTACACGCCTGCGCCGCGCCTGCCGTCATCAGATTACGGCGCTGCGGGCCAGCGGACCTGTTACGCAGTCCGCCGGAGATCCCGCTGCGGATGTGTTTGTTCTGCTGATACCGAACGCCGCAGGAATTCCGGCGACCAATGACCTGGGTCACGAGCTGATGGCCGAACTGCGCGCAGCCCCCGAGGCGCGACACAGCCGCATCGTGGCACGGGTGCCTGCGGGCTGCCAGACGCTGGCCGCCAGCCTGCTGGATATGGGCGCCAACGATGTGATCGTTGGCGACGTCGATCTTGATGAATGGCGGCTGCGCATGACCCGCCAGATTCAGCGCAAGCAGGCCATCGACCAGCTGCGCACCCGGCTGCATGACGGGCTGCGTGCTGCAATGATTGATCCGCTGACCGGGCTCTACAATCGCCGCTTTGCCATGCCGTTCCTGCGCGAGCAGATCACAGTCCGCGCGCCCGGGGCAAAGGACTTTGCCGTTATGGTTGCCGATCTGGACCACTTCAAACAGATCAACGATCATCATGGCCATGCGACAGGCGACCGGGTGCTGTGCCATGTCGCCGACCTGCTGGGAAGCGGCGTGCGCGAGGGCGATCTGGTCGCCCGGATCGGCGGTGAGGAGTTTCTGATCATCATGCCCGGCGCCGACGGGGATGAGGCGCGCCGCACCGCAGATCGTCTGTGCCGCCGGATCGCTGCCACTGCCATAATGCCCAAGGGCGAGGCCGGCCCGGTCCACGTTACTGTCAGCATCGGTGTCGCGATGGGCAAAGGCGGGCAGTCTCAGGACATGGCAGCCAGTAACCTGGATGCCCTTCTGGACCAAGCGGACCGCGCTCTTTACCGGGCCAAGGGGCGGGGGCGCAACAACGTCACCATCAGCGCCCGGCCCGCTGCGTAACCGCGCGGGACAGCGGCGGATTGAAACATCCAGCATAGCGCATTTGCGTTTGGCGGTTCATCCCAAAAGCACTTCGGCCGCGCCACCGCAGCGCGGCAAATCCGCACGTAATATGCATGGCGTGCGTGTTCCCCCTTTCTTTTTGCCCGGCACTACACCAGATTGCGCTGAACACGCTTCGAGGATTACATGACCGACCAAACCACAATCACAACCGAAGATCGCGAGCTTTGGCCCGCGCTGCGCAAGGGCTTTCGCTGTAAGTGCCCCAATTGTGGCGCGGGGCCGCTGCTGAAAAGCTATCTCAAGGTGCGTGATATCTGTGCCGTTTGCCGCGAAGACCTGTCGCAGCACCGCGCGGATGATGGCCCGGCCTATCTGACCATTCTGATCGTCGGGCACATCATGGCGCCGATGCTGCATATCGTATTTGTGAATTTCCGCCCCGAACCGCTGGTTCTGTTTACGATCTTCGCCATTGGCTGCGTTGGCCTTTCGCTGTATCTTCTGCCGCGCCTCAAGGGCGCGATTGTTGCTTTTCAGTGGGCGCGCCAAATGCACGGGTTCGGCACCAGCGCCTGACCGCGCCCATGCCGCAAGGGGGAGCCATGTCTGATCAATCGCCTCGGATCCGCGATGCGGCGACCGTCATTGTCCTGCGCCGCGACGGAGCAGAGCGGCAGGTTCTGATGGGTCAGCGCGGCGAGCAGGCAGCGTTTATGCCGCGCAAGTTTGTCTTTCCCGGCGGGGCGGTCGATCCCGGCGATGCCGCCGTACCCCTTGCCGCGCCGCTGCCTGCCCTCTGCGCAAGGCGGCTGAGCGAGGACAGCGCGCCCGGCCTTGCTTCTGCGCTGGCCGCCGCCGCCATTCGTGAATTATGGGAGGAATCGGGCCTGATCGTCGGGCGCCCCGGCAGATGGCCCGGCGCTGTGCCCAGCGATTGGGCGGATTTCGCCGCGCGCGGCTTTGTTCCGGATGCCGGCGCCTTGCAATTCGTGTTTCGCGCGATCACCCCGCCGGGCCACCCCCGCCGTTTCGACGCGCGGTTCTTTTTGATAGATGCGGGCCATATCGCAGGCGACCCCGCTGATTTCAGCGCCGCCAGCGAAGAGCTGTCGCATCTGCAATGGGTGCCTCTGCCTGAGGCGCGGCGCTTTGACCTTCCTTTCATCACAGAGGTGGTGTTGGCCGAAGTCGCCGCGCGCGCCGATGGCGCAGCGCCGCCTGCGTCGATCCCGTTTTTTCGCAATGATGACGAAGAAAGCCTGTTTTTACGCCTCCGCGGAGAAGGCGCCCTGGACCAGTTGAAATAAGCCCTGGGTCAGGGCCGGGGCCACAGTGGATGCGCCACCGTGTCCTTGGCGCGCAGGAAATACCGGCGAAAGACCTGCGCATAGCTGGTGTAGACATAACCTTCATTGCGGCGCTGGTAGCGCGCCTTGTCTTGGGCATAAAGCTCCGGCAGCCGATACCACGCTGCGCGGGGGTGCATATGATGCACAAGATGATAGTTGTTGTTCAGAAACAGCAGGGCCAGCGGACCTCGATCCTCGATCACGACAGTACGGCCGCTGGCGCGATCATGCGCGCGATGCTCCAGAAAGGTGCGGATTTTCAGCAGCGACATCGCACAATAGGCCGCAATCCCATAGGCCCAAAGCGGCATGGGCGACATCCAGACCCACACCAGCACAGGCGCAATTGCCGCTATCTGCCACAACCAATTGCGACGAATGGCGGCGTCGCCTGCGCGGATCGCCCGCCAGTCACCACGCCAGAACGCGATGATTCCTATCGCTGGTCCGATGGTCATGCGCCCCAGCAGCGTGTTGTTGAACCGTAGCACTGCGCGCCCCGCGCCCGGCAGGCGCGCCCACACAACGGGGTCCAGATAGTTGGATTCCGGATCATCATATGGGTCCGTCAGCAGCGCGTCGCGGTGATGCGCCAGATGGGTGTCGCGGAACCGTGCATAAGGCACGAACAGGCCGAGGCAGGGCCAGACCGTTGCTTCGTTCGTCCGCTGGCTGCCGAACGGATGGCCATGCAGCACCTCATGCGTCAGCGACGAATGTTGAGCGATGGCCACTGTCGTCAGCATGATACCCAGCGGCAACCACAGCCCGGCGCCCCACGTCGTGGCGGCGGCCCAGAGCGCGTAGACCGCAATCAAAAGTGCCAGCGTGGGCCATTCAACATCACGCATGCGCGCGGCCCCAAGCGATGCGCGACCAGATACGCTCGTATAGGACATAAAGGCTCAGGCCGATGACGGTGTTCACCAGCGCCATCAATCCGCCGGTCCCGGCAGATCCCGTCATGGCATAACCAACAAGGCTCATCACCATCAGGCCGTTGATGTTCCAGATAATCGCTTTGACCAATGTGCGCCGGGGCCGTTCCATAAATACTCCAATGGGTTGCATTACAAGGACTTGGGTAGGCGGTCTTGGGCCGCGTGCACATTCCGTTTGCAGTTAACATTTCACTGCAATGATGATAAAGGTCATCAATGATGGTAAAAACCGACAAACGCGCCCGCGCCACCCTGTTCCGGTCCCGTCTGCGCGAGGCGATGGGAACCAAACATATGAGCCAGAGCGCACTGGCCCGCAGCATCGGCGTTGACCGCTCGACGGTGTCGCAACTGCTGTCGGGCGCGGGCGCGCGACTTCCCAATGCGCAGGTGGTGGGCGAATGCGCCCGCACTCTCGGCATTTCCGCCGACTGGCTTCTGGGCCTGACGGACCGGCCCGAAACGGCAACCGATATTCTGGCCAATTCGCTGTCGCTGACAGAGGCGCCGCGCGCAGCGGTCGATGCGCAGATCTTCGACTGGCACAAAGAGGCGGCCGGCTACAAAATCCGCCACGTCCCCGCCGCGATGCCCGATATGCTGAAAACGCGCGCCATGTTGGAATGGGAATACGCCCCGCATCTGGGGCGCAGCACCGATCAAGTGATCGGCGCGTCCGAGGACCGTCTGGAATGGATGCGCAGCGCGCAGTCCGATTACGAAATCGCCATGCCGCTCTATGAGCTACACAGTTTCGTGCGGGCCGAGGGGTATTATCGCGGCCTGCCGCTGGAGGTGCGCCGCGCACAGATCGCGCGGCTGGTGGACGTCACGCAGCAGTTATACCCCCGCCTGCGGCTGTCGCTGTTCGACGCGCGCCGGGTGTATTCGGCGCCTGTCACCATCTTTGGCCCGCTTTTGGCGGTGCTCTATATCGGGCGAAATTACATGGCCTTTCGCGATACCGAACGGGTACAGGCGCTGACCGAGCATTTCGATCACCTTGTGCGCGAAGCATCGGTATCGGGCCGCGAGATGCCCGGGTATCTGCGCGATCTTGCGGGGGACATCCACGCCTGAAACCTGCGTTCAGTATGGCATGGGATGCGCGCGATGGGCTGTCGCTATCTCATCCATAACCGCATCGCTGAGGGTGATATCCGCCGCGCCCAACGCCAGATCCAGCTGCGCCATCGTCGTTGCGCCAAAGATGGACGAGGCTATGAAGGGCCGCGTCAATGTCCATCCCAGCGCCATCTGAACCGGGTGCAAATCATGGCGCGCGGCAATGCCCAGATAGGTCTGCACGGCGGCAAAAGCGCGCGGCGTGGCCCGTCCGCCGAGATCCTCAATGATCGACATGCGCGAGCCATCCGGCACGGCGCCGCCCTGATATTTGCCCGTCAGCAGCCCCGCCGCAAGGGGCGAAAAAGCCAGCAAGCCGACATTCTCATGCGCGCTCAGCTCGGCCAGATCGGTGTCGTAGAGGCGGCACAGCAGCGAATATTCGTTCTGGATACTGGCCACGCGTGGCCAGCCGTTCGCCTGTGCCAGCCGCAAAAACTGCGCGGTGCCCCACGCGCTTTCGTTCGACAGGCCGATATGGCGGATGGTGCCGCGCGCGACTTCGGCGGCAAGCGCCTCCAGCGTTTCGGCCATGTCATCCAGCACTGCGGCAGTGTCCTGCCCGGACGGGTCATAGTCCCAGTTCTGGCGAAACATATAGCTGCCCCGATTGGGCCAGTGCAGCTGATAAAGGTCGATATGATCGGTCTGCATCCGCTTCAGCGAATCTTCGACGGCTTGCCGCACCCCTTCTGCATTGATCGGCCCGCCGCCTCGCACATAGGACATGCCCGGCCCGTTGATTTTGCTGGCGATAATGACATCATCGCGCCGCCCGGTGGCGGCCAGCCATGTGCCGATGATCTCTTCGGTGCGGCCTTGGGTTTCGGCGGTCTTGGGCGTAACCGGATACATCTCGGCCGTGTCGATAAAATTGATGCCTCGCTCCAGCGCGCGGTTGATCTGAGCGTGCCCGTCGGCTTCGGTGTTCTGGGTGCCCCAGGTCATCGAGCCAAGGCACAGCTCGGACACCATCAGGCCGGTACGGCCAAGCGGATTCATCTTCATCGCGGGTATTCCTTTCATCGCTTGCGCGCAACGTAACCTGTTCGCAGGCCGCGTCACGTGCAAAATAGGATTGAGAACATTTAGCGAACACATTACCCTGAACCTATGAGTGCCCTTCCGAATCTCCACCCGCAAACCATCCGCCCAGCCCTGCAGGTGCTGGGTGATCTGGCCCTGCCGCTGGCGCGCCTGCACGAGGCATGCGGCGCCGCGCGCTACACCTTTGCGATGATTGTCGCGGCGGCCACCCAAGGGCCTGTGTTGTGGATCGCATCGCCCTGGCAGGGTGCCGCGCTGAACCCTGACGCCATTGTTGCCTTTACCGGGCCAGAGCGGTTTATCTGGATCGCGCCCGAGCGGCCTGCAGATATGTTATGGACGCTGGAGGAGGCATTGCGCAGCGGCGCTGCGCCCCTGGTGGTGGCCGATCTGCCCGGCCCGCCCGGCCTGACGCCGGTGCGCCGTCTGCATCTGGCCGCCGAAACGGGTGCCGAGGCAAGCACAGAGACGGGCAAGGCCGCACCTCTGGGGCTGATCCTGACGCCCGGCACAGGCGGCGCACCGGGGATCGAGACACGCTGGCACATGGCCCTGGCCCATAGGCCCGGCGCCCGCGGCTGGACCCTGACCCGCGCCCGCGCCCGCACAGCGCCGCCCGCCAGCTGGCACCTGAGCGGCGCGCCCGGACGCTGGGCTATGGCCAAAGCCGAAATCGCAGCCTAACCCCGCCGCAACAGCCGGAACGCCATCGATGCGGCCCACCCTGCGGCAATGGCGATGGCCAGCGACATCAGGCCATAAATCATCGCGTTCTCGCGTGACAACTCGAACAGCCAGCGCTCCATCCCGACCTTGCGGACGTCAATAACAGTCTCGTACTCCGACACCACATTGCCGCTGCGGGTCAGGAAAATGCGCGTGACATAGCCGCCCTCGGCCAGGTTCGACGGCAAGTCGACCGAGGTGCGGAACAGCGTCTGCTCGGACAGCTCAACCGCGCCCTCGCGGATCTGGTAGGCCCCGTTTCGGGTGCGGATACGGATCACCGCATCGGTGAAATCCTGCGCTCTTTCAACAGTACTGGGCGCGCCGACCGACCGGATCGCGCGCGGGATCGATATTTTATGGCGTAAATCCTCGACCTGGGTCAGCACATCATCCCACGGGCCGCTGGTCGCCACCGCGTAAAAGCTGGGCGCACTGTCGACCTCGACGGCATCCACATTGACCCAGATACCAAACCGGCGCTCTTTGCGGCGCACATCCAGCGGCTGGCTGGGCCCGGCAATGGTGACAACGACGCCCAGCTCGTCGGGCGGGATCGCCACCTCGCGCTTGATCGCGCCGAACAGCAGAATTTGCGAGCCGCTAAAGGTGGTATCAATCGACACGCTGTTCTGGCTGAGCCCCAGAACCACCTCTTCGCCGCGCACCGGCAGCGCAGCCAGCAAAAGCAGCGCAACCGCCAGACGCGCCCTCATGATGCGTCCGCGCTGCTGATCGAATACACCTCGCGCGGCTCAATCAGCAGGTCCAGCCCCAGCTTGAAACAAACCGCCAACACCAGAATGGCCAGCAGGATGCGCAACTGTTCGGCCTTCATCTTGCTGCCGATCCGCGTGCCGAACTGCGCGCCGACAACGCCGCCCACCAGCAGCAGGACGGCCAACACCACATCAACGATCTGGCTGCTGACCGCATGCAACATTGTGGTGAATGCGGCGACAAAGATGATCTGGAACAGCGACGTGCCGATGACCACCTTGGTCGGCATGCCCAGCAGGTAGATCATCGCCGGCACCATGATGAACCCGCCGCCAACGCCCATAATCGCCGCCAGCACGCCCACCGACAGCCCCACAAGAAGCGGGGGGATAACGCTGATATACAGGCCGGAGGCGCGAAACCGCATTTTGAGCGGCAGCTTCTGAATCCAGGTATGTTTTTTGCGCTTGGTTGCAGGTTTGCCGCCGCGCGCGCGGCGAATGGCGCGCAGGCTTTCCACAAACATCAGCATGCCGATGATGCCCAGAAACACCACATAGAACAGTGTGACCAGCAGATCGACTTGCCCCAGCGCCTTGAGGTAGTTGAACAACATGACACCCAGCGCGGCACCAAAGAGGCCGCCGATCAGCAGGACGGTACCCATCCTCAGATCCACCGCACGCCGCCTGAAATGTGCCAAAACAGCCGAAAAGGAAGATGCGACAATCTGGTTCGCGCCCGTTGCCACGGCCACGGGGGGCGGAATGCCGATAAAAAACAGCAGCGGGGTCATCAGGAACCCTCCGCCGACGCCGAACATGCCCGATAGCACGCCGACCAGCCCGCCAAGGCCCAGCAATAAAAAGGCGTTGACCGACACTTCGGCTATGGGAAGGTAAATCTGCATCACCTTTGGTAGCCCCCAATCCGGCGGCTTGGCAAGCGCCCGCTATGCACGAGCGTACCGCCTGCGGTAGTTTTGCATCGGGCGGGCGTCAGGTGCGCAACGACTTTTCCATCAACAGAGCGTCGACATGATCGCCCTCCCGACGCGCGTAATACCCGGCCCGCCGCCCCGTCTGACTATACCCAGCGCGGCTGTATAACGCACGGGCGGCAGTGTTGTCGGCGGCAACCTCAAGATAGTGCCGCAGTGCGCCGCGCGCAGCAACATCGGCCTCAACGGCAGCCAGCAACGCCGCACCAACACCTTGCCTGCGATGCTCTGGGTCCGTCGCCAGCGTCAAAAGCTCGGCCTCATCCGCAATCACCCGCGATATGGCAAAACCGTGCGGTCCAGCGCAGAAGCATGTCAAAGGCGAGGCTAGCAGCTCTGCAAACTCGTCCGCGCTCCATCCCCGGCCGTGCCCGGCAAAGGCGCGGCTGTGCAGGCGGGCCATATCCTCAGTCGCGCACATCAAGCATCACCGGGGGCGCATCACGCGCAGGCGCCGCATCCGCCGCGCGCAAATACAGCGGCGCAGGCGCGGGTCCGGGCGTCGCGGCAGCGGCCAGCCGGGCAATCCGGCAGGCCATTTCCCCAGCCTCGGGCAAATAGCGCAGCGGCGCGTCCATGGCTTCGGCTTCGGCCACCTTCACCAGCGACTGCGTGCCGTCCGGCGTCTGAATATAAACATGATCGCGCGGGGCTGCGATAGCGGCGATATGCGGCGCCGTCTCGTCCAGCGATATCGCCTGAAAGCCGGTAACCCCAATCGCCGGGATCTGAAGTGCCAGCGCCAGCCCGCGCGCAGCGGACACGCCAATGCGGATGCCGGTGAAATTGCCCGGCCCAACGCCAACGCCGATACGCGCCAGATCGCCCCAAACGATGCCCGCATCGGCCAGCACGTCCTCCAACAGCGGCATCAGGCGTTCGGCCTGCCCGCGCGTCATGGCTTCGCTGCGCATTGCCACCATGCTGGAGCCGCATAGCAAAGCGGCCGCGCAATGCGCGGCCGATGTATCAAAGCCCAGAATGTACGCGTCAGACACCAATGGGGCGCACTTCGGTTACTTCGGGGATATAGTGGCGCAACAGGTTTTCGATCCCCATTTTCAGGGTGATGGTCGAGGACGGACAACCGGCGCAGGCGCCCTGCATGTGCAGATAGACAATGCCGCGATCAAACCCGTGAAAGGTGATGTCTCCGCCATCCTGCGCCACAGCGGGGCGCACTCGAGTATCAAGCAATTCCTTGATTTGGTTGACAATTTCGCTATCTTCGCCGGTATGCTCGGAATGGCCGGACGCAGCCGTGCCGCCATCCTTCATCACCGGCAGACCAGATTGGAAATGCTCCATGATCGCGCCCAGAAGTGCCGGCTTGATATGGTCCCACTCGGTTCCGTCCGCCTTGGTAACCGTCACGAAGTCGTTGCCAAAAAAGACGCCGGTGACACCCTCGACCGCAAAGAGGCGCGTGGCCAGCGGCGATGCACCCGCATTCTCGGGCGATGGAAAATCGGCGGTACCCACGGGCAGAACATTCTGTCCCGGCAGGAATTTCAGTGTGGCCGGGTTCGGCGTGGATTCGGTCTGAATGAACATGGGACACCCCTTGTATTTGCTAAGACAGCATATGCGCCTCGGCACAGACAGAGTCAAGGTTTGGAACCATTCTAAACTGTCTTTGCTACCCGCTCAGGTAATCATCTCCAGCCGGTCCTTGCTCAGATCGCCCGGTACGATGGTGATGGGGATGGGCAGGCTGCCTGCCCCGCGGCTCATCTGGCTGACCAGCGGGCCGGGCCCACCCCGATCCGCCGACGCGCCCAGTACCAGCACGCCAACCTCCGGATCTTCGGCGATCTGGGCGATGATCTCGGCCACGGGCTCGCCCTCGCGGATAACCAATTCGGGGTCGACGCCCTGTTTGTCACGCATCCATTTGGCGAAAACCTCGAAATGCGCCTCGATCCGCTCGCGCTGTTCCTCGCGCATGATGTCGCCGACACCGATCCAATGGTTGAATTCTTCGGGCGGGATGATCGAAAGGATGGTCACGCCGCCTTGAGTGCGGGCGGCGCGCATCGCAGCAAAGCGCATGGCGTTCAGGCATTCGCGGCTGTCGTCCAGCACCACCATGAATTTACGCATCTTAACCTCTCCAAGGGTCTGGCTGACCATGCCACTCCGCACACCTTCGCGCAAGTTCAGCTAACCAGCCCGCGACCTTTCAGCAGCGCGCGGGCGTCTGGCAACTGCCCGCGAAATGCCAGATACAGCTCCTCCGCGTCGGCCGATCCGCCGCGCGACAGGATGTGCTGCTCCAGCGCGCGGGCGCGCTCGGGATCGAATGCGCCGCCTGCCTCCTCGAACGAGGCGAAGGCATCGGCGTCCATCACCTCGGACCACATGTAGCTGTAATAGCCCGAACTATAGCCATCCCCGGCGAACACATGCGCAAACTGCGGCGTTGCATGGCGCATCGTGATCGCCTCGGGCATGCCGATTTCTGCCAGCACCTCGGCCTGCCGCGCCATCGGATCGGCGGGCGGCGCGCCATCGTGAAAGCTGAGGTCGACCAGCGCCGACGCCACATATTCGACCGTCTGGAACCCCATGTCGAATGTCGCGGCATCCAGCACCTTTTGCAGCAGCGCCTGCGGCATCGGCGCGCCCGTCTCCGCGTGGGTCGCAAATTCGCGCAGCACCTCGGGCACCTCCAGCCAATGCTCATAAAGCTGGCTGGGCAGTTCCACGAAATCGCGCGCAACCGAGGTGCCGCTGACGCTCTCGTAGGTCACGTCCGACAGCATCTGATGCAGCGCATGGCCAAATTCGTGAAACAGCGTGCGCGCGTCGTCATAGCTCAGCAGCGCCGGATCGCCCTTGGCAAAGTTGCACACGTTGATGACGACCGGCCCCTGTTTTTCAGGGAACTTCGCCTGACCGCGCATCGCACTGCACCACGCGCCGGATCGTTTGGAGGCGCGCGCGAAATAATCGCCAATGAAGACAGCGATATGTTCGCCGCCGCGCGTCACCTCCCATGCCCGGCAATCGTGATGGTAAAGCGGGATCTGCACCGGCCTGAACTCCAGCCCGAACAGACGGTTTGCGCAGGCGAACGCGGCCTCGATCATGCGGTTCAATTGCAGGTAGGGCTTCAGCTCGGCCTCATCCAGATCATGCTCGGCCTGCCTGCGTTTTTCGGCGTAATAACGCCAGTCCCACGGCGCCAGATCCGCGTTGATGCCATCCTCGCGCATCATTTCGGTCAGCAACTCGGCATCACGATCGGCCTGCGCCTTGGCCGGTTCCCAGACCTGCACCAGGAGGTCGCGCACGGCGCCCGGCGTCTTGGCCATCTCCGTCTCCAGCTTGAACGCGGCAAAGCTGTCATAGCCCAGAAGCTGCGCGCGTTCATGCCGCAGCGCCAGCGTTTCAGCCGCGTTTCCGCGGTTATCCGTGTCGCCGCCATTGGCGCCCCTCGCGGTCCACGCATCAAACGCCCGCTTGCGCAGATCGCGGCGCGGCGAGAATTGCAGGAACGGCACGATCAGCGAGCGCGACAATGTGATGATCGGCCCGTCCAGCCCCTTCTCAGCGCCCGCCGCGCGTGCGCTGCGGATGAGGAAGTCTGGCAACCCTACCAGATCGTCCTCGCCCAGTTTCATATGCCAGCCCGCCTCGTCGGCCAGCAGGTTCTGAGTGAAGGCCGTGCCCAGTTCGGCCAGCCGCGCCATGATGGCCTGCATCCGCGCCTCTTCAGCCCCATTAAGGGCTGCGCCATGACGCACGAAACCGCGATGCGTCAGCATCAAGACGCGCGCCTGCTCATCGCTCAGCTCCAGCGTTTCGCGCTGCTTCCACAGCCCCTCGATCCGGGCAAAAAGCGGCTTTTGAGCGTAAATCCACGAAGAATACGCCGACAGTTTCGGCGCAAAATCCCGCTGCAACGCTTGGCGTGCCGGATTGCTGTCCGCCCCGGCAACCGTGAAGAAAACGCTCAGCACCTTGTCCAGCGCCTTGCCCGATGCTTCCAGCGCCTCAATGGTGTTGGCAAATGTCGGCGCCTCGGGATCCTCGGCAATCGCCGCGATCTCGGCGCGCGCCAGCGTCAGGGCCGTTTCCAGCGCAGGGGCAAAATCGGCATCATCGATACGGTCGAACGGAGCGACGGCAAAGGGGGTGTCCCATGCGCCCAGGAGCGGATTGGTCATGTGGCCTCCTTGGTGCCGCAGACGGCGCAATCCGCGCGGCGTTTGATTTGAATGCGGCGCGCGTCGGAAAAAAGCGCGTCATAGATAAGCAGCGTCCCGCGCAGCGGCGCGCCCGCGCCCGTGATCAGCTTGATCGCCTCGCCCGCCATCATCGCACCGATAACGCCGGGCAGCGGCCCCATCACACCGGCCTCGGCGCAGGACGGCGCCAGCCCCTCAGCCGGAATGTCGGGGAAAATGCAGGCATAGCAGGGGGCGCCATTTGCGGGATCGAACACGCTCAGCTGCCCCTCCCACTGGGCCAGAGCGCCGGAAATCAAAGGTTTTCCGGTGGCAACCGCGGTACGGTTCACCAGATGCCGGGTTGCAAAATTATCCGTCCCGTCAAGGATCATGTCATAGTCAGCAAACAGATCGGCGGCGATGTCTTCGGTAAGGCGGCGCGCGTAGGGGCGCATTTCCACATGCGGGTTCAGCGCGCGCACGGCTGCGGCGGCGGAATGCACCTTGGGCACGCCGATATCCGCGTCGCGGTGAATCACCTGCCGCTGGAGGTTGGACAGATCGACCACGTCATCGTCGATCACGCCGATCGTGCCGACACCCGCCGCGCCCAGATAGCTCATTACCGGCGATCCCAGACCGCCCGCGCCGATCACCAGAACACTGGCGTTTTTCAGCTTCTTCTGTCCCGGTCCGCCAACCTCGCGCAGGACGATATGGCGCGCGTAACGCTCCAGCTCGGCATCCGAAAACGCGCCGCTGCGCTCGACCGGCACGTTGCCCGCCTCCGCGCGCGCCCGCACCCGGCGCAGCCCGGCGCGATAAATCAACACCAGCGCCGCAAACCCGCCCAACAGCAGCCAAAGCGCTGCACTGCCGCCGGTCGCGACGCGCAGGGGCGAGGCCGCAGGCAGCATCAGATGCATCAGCACCACACCAGCCCATAGAAACGCGATCATCCCCCAGCGCAAGCGCCGGGGCGTGCCCAAAAGCGCCCCCAGACCCCAAAGCACGCCAGCGAGGATCAGAACCAACAGCATCAGCCCACCCCGGTCGAACCAAAGCCGCCCTTGCCGCGCGCCGTGTTCTCCAGCGCAAACTCCGCCCCAACGACAGGCGCGACAACCATCTGCGTAATTTGCGCATCATGTACCACTTCGAACAGCGCATCGCCCGGATTGATCGGGATCACCCCCAGCGGCCCGCGATAGTCCGATCTCAGGACAGGAACGTGGATGAAGTTCATTTATTTCAGCACCTTATGACTACTCCATCCATTTTCAAGATGAAACCAGATGAAGACCGTTACACTATCATCAGCTGCCAGTCGACCCGAACCCACCGTCACCACGCCCTGTCTGGTTGGTGAAGTTTTCAACGATCTCAAATGTTGGACGGACAATCGGCACAAAAACCATCTGAGCAATTCGCTCTCCGGGGTGAATTTCGATTGGCGGCGTGCCGATCGCACTTCGATTCCAAACACTGATCAGTATTTCGCCATCATAGTCGGGATCAATCAATCCGGCTGTGTTTCCCAGCACTAATCCTTTTTTGTGTCCCAATCCTGATCGAGGCAACACAAGTCCGGCTATCGATAAATCCCCGAAAGAGATCGCTATGCCAGAATTCATGAGAATTGAAGGGGCTTGGGCATCAATGAGCATCGTGTCATCTATACACGCCACAAGGTCGATTCCGGCGGCTCCTTCAGACTGGAACTTTGGCAACCCCCAATCTGCTAGCCGTGGGTCAGTAATCTTTATCTGCACTTTCGCTCTCCGTCAGCCATTCAAATTCTCATTTCTTCTCAGCAAAGTATCAAACAACACCGGAGGATATTCCACTTGAATGGAAGCACATTCGGAGGACGTATCCATTTCACCAAATTGCTGCTTAGCATCAAGTAGTTCTGTGTTTAGCTTTTCGACGCGTTCAAGCTCTTGGTCTCTCAGGGTCTTGGCCGCCACGAAGTTTTGGAGCAGAAATGCGGCATGCTCTCTATCATTGATATTTGACGGCGTTTCTTCAGATGGTCTCGTGACCGTCGCAAACGCATCCAGTCTGTCCGCTCGCTTTCTCAGATCCTCGCAGCGTGATCTCGCAGCTAAACTTGGGCGCCTGCCCTCCATGACTGCGAAGATCGAGAGCGGCCAACGACGAATTGATGCGATTGAATTTTTTGCTCTGGCTCGGGCGCTGGAAGTGCCGCCGGAAGCCGTACTTGGGATCGCAGTGTCGGCAATTGACGAAAGTGAGCCGCTTAAAAATTTCAGCCGCTCAAAACGCTCAGATAAAACAAATACCTGTTTAAAAAACCCGACATCCCAAGTGTTTCTCGTTGCGCAAGGCAGATTGGCGGCTGCTGCGCTACAAGAAGGCTACGTAGCCCCCTATCTGCCTGTAAAATAACCACCCCAAACAACAGAAAAAACAGAAGTTAGCGACAGTCTTGGCCGCGCCGCTAACAAGCGGATTCATCCACTTTCGCAATGTCATAAATATCGCTGTCGATCGCGCCTGACGCATTGGCTCTATATCACGCTATGTTTCTGCGTCAGTACCGAGCGTGGCCGCAGCTGCACTTGATTCCTCTCGAGGATTGCCAGCCGCGGCCCTGTCGGCATCAGCGCCCGCGCTCCAGGTGCCAGAACCGCGCCAGAGCCACCGCTGTCGTAAACGGGCAGGCCCGAATCACGGCCCGCGCCATCATCTCGGCACAGCGCTACCGTCACCATCAGGCCGCGCTTTAACCTTTACAAAAACACCCTAAATCCCGGCCCTTCAAACGCCCCGAGGATCAAAGCCCAGCGCCACCTCGCCCAATGTCACATCGGGATCAGTGTCCAATAGTCGAGGTCCAGCAGGACGTCCGGCAAGTACCGGCCGTCCTTGCCTTTCACGTCACCAGCCGTGCCGCCCTTGGTCGCCACCAGCCGCAGACGCAGCGCGCCGACGCCCGGCGCCGCAGTCTCGGCGCGATCCAGAACTTCGCTCCAGGCGCGAACCGTGTCGCCAGAATGACACGGATTGGCATGGGCGCCGCCGTTGAGTCCCGCAATGATCTGCGCATTCGCCAGCCCGTTAAAGCTGAGTGCGCGCGCCATCGAGATGACATGCCCGCCATAGATCAGCCGTCCGCCCTCGCGGGCTGTCTTGTCGAAATGCACCTTGGCGGTGTTCTGCCACAGGCGCGTGGCCAACATATGCTCGGCCTCCTCAATGGTGACACCGTCGACATGGTCGATCACCTCGCCCACAGCATAATCGCCCCAGCGATGCGGCTCGCCGGCCAGTGTGAAGTCGTAGTTCGTGAAATTCAGACCGTCCGGGATCACCAACTGATCGGCGCTCAGCGCGGACGCCAGTTCAGGAACTACCGTTTCGGGCGCCGCGGCGTCCGTGCTGCGCTTTTTCACCATCACCCAGCGGACATACTCCAACACGGCCTCATCGCGCTGGTTGAACCCTTTCGTGCGCACCCAGACCACGCCGGATTTGCCGTTCGAGTTCTGCTTCAGCCCGATCACCTCGGACACCGAGCGCAGCGTGTCGCCCGCATGAACGGTGCGCAGCCAGCGCCCCTCGGCATAACCCAGATTGGCAAGCGCGTTCAGCGAAATGTCCGGCACCGTCTTGCCAAACACCACATGAAACGCTGCCAGATCGTCCAGCGGAGCGCCGTCCAGCCCACAGGACCGGGCGAATTCATCAGACGAATACAGCGCATGGCGCGCAGGATAGAGCGCATGATAGAGCGCCCGCTCGCCGCCCGAGACGGTGCGCGGCACTGCGTGCTCAATAACCTGGCCAACGCTGTAATCCTCAAAGAAACGGCCCGGATTTGTTTTTGTCTTGGTCATATTTACTGCTCGCCCAGTTTCGTATCAGGGGTGTAGACGCCCGGCGCATCCTTGGTCACAGCCTGACCGCAGCGCATCACGCCATTGGCCGCGTCAAAGGCCTGGGTCGGGCAGCCATACAACTCCCATCCCTTGTTCAGCGCCTCCGTTACCTTGTGGCAGAATTCGGCTGTGTCGTCCGCACTGAGAAAGCGATACAGTTTCATAACATCCTCATCCAAATACCGGGTAGCCCAGCGCATAATGCACCGCCGCAATGACCGCGTACAGCACCAGGCTGGCCACAACTGCAATCACCTCCTTGCGCCTTGGCGCAGGGGGCGGCGGGGTCCAGTTCGGCTCGGCGCGGTTGATCACGATCATCTCGACGACCGCCCATGCCAACAAACCACCAAAGAGAATGAAGGATGCGGTATCGCCATTCACCAGAAGATGCCCCAGCGCCCAGACCTTGACGCCGGCCAGCATCGGATGGCGCATCTTGCGCGCCAGTGCGGTCTTCATGCCGGCCGCGGCAAAGAGGTAAATCGACAGAAGCATCAACAGGTTATTGATGCCGACGGTCGCCGGGTGCCGCCCCCAGAAATACACCGTATCCGACATGCGATAACCGATCACCATCAATACGATCGAGGCCAGCAACACCAGCGCGATCATGCCCTTGCCGCCAGAGCCCATGCCCGCGCGCGCATCGGGTGCGGCGCGTTTGAAAAAATGCCCGGCGAACCACAGCGCAAGGCCAAGTATCAGAATTGCAATGCCCATCATGTCGTCTCCATTTCGGCCAGCACCTGCGCCTTGGCCAATATCCTGCGGGCGCCGACGACGTGCAGGTTTTCCACGATTGTGCCGTCCACAACGGCGACCCCCTCGCCCGAGGCCTGACTGGCTTCATGCGCCGCGATCTGGCGGCGGGCAAGGTCAATCTCGGACGCTGTCGGCGCAAAGGCGCGGTTTGCCCCCTCGATCTGTGCGGGATGAATCAGCGTCTTGCCGTCAAAGCCCAGATCGCGGCCCTGCTCGCATTCCGCCATCAGACCGTCGCCGTCGCGAAACCGGTTATAGACTCCGTCTATCGCTACAACGCGCGCGGCTCGGGCGGCCATGACGATGGTTTGCAGCGCCATCATCAGCGGCAGACGGTCAGTGCGGGCGCGGCTGCCCAGATCCTTGGTCAGATCGTTTGTACCTGTCACCAGACCCCGAACGCGTCCATGCGCGGCGATGTCGCGCGCGTTGAACACGCTGACCGGCGTTTCCATCATCACCCAGATCGGCATACTCTCCGGCAGCAGATCGGCCAGATTGTCGATGTCCGAGCGGGTGTTGACCTTGGGCAGCAGAATCGCATCGGCGCCTGCGTCCTTTAACGCGCGCACATCCTCAAGCCCCCATTCGGTCATCAACGCATTGATGCGCACGATCTTGGCCCGGTGGCCGTAGCCGCCGTCCTTCAGCGCCTGTACCAGCGTGCCGCGGGCCGCCCCTTTGGCATCAGGCGCGACCGCGTCCTCCAGATCGAATATGATCGCATCGCACGGCAGATCGCGCGCCTTTTGCAATGCGCGCTCTTTCGAGGCGGGAATATATAGGACCGACCGGTACGGGCGCGTGGCAGAGTCCATGATCTCTCCTGCTGGGACTGGCAAAATTATTGCTCAGGGATGCCATTTTCCGGCGCATTGGTTCAAGGCTTTTCTCGCCGCAGCGCAGAATACATGGCTTTGTAAAAGCGGTCCACCCGCGTCGCCGAAGCGCAGAACCCTTGCGCGCGGAGCTAAATAGGACTACGCCAACGGCGGAAATTCTTTGCCAATCGGAGGTAACAACCCATGGCCAGACCCAAGATCGCACTGATCGGCGCCGGACAAATCGGCGGCACTCTCGCTCATCTCGCCGCTATCAAGGAGCTGGGCGATATCGTCCTGTTCGACATCTCCGAAGGCACCCCCGAGGGCAAGGCGTTGGACATCGCCGAATCCGGCCCCGCCGAGGGCTTTGACGCGACGCTGAAAGGCACGCAATCCTACGCAGACATCGCAGGCGCGGACGTGTGCATCGTCACCGCCGGCGTGCCGCGCAAGCCGGGGATGAGCCGCGACGACCTGCTGGGCATCAACCTGAAAGTGATGAAATCGGTCGGCGAAGGCATCGCCAAACATGCGCCCGACGCGTTCGTGATCTGCATCACCAACCCGCTGGATGCGATGGTCTGGGCCTTGCGCGAATTTTCCGGCCTGCCGCATGAAAAGGTCTGCGGCATGGCAGGGGTTCTGGATTCGGCCCGCTTCCGCCACTTCCTCAGCCTGGAATTCGGCGTGTCGATGCGCGATGTGACTGCCTTTGTTCTGGGCGGGCATGGCGATACAATGGTGCCGCTGGTGCGCTATTCCACCGTCGGCGGCATTCCCCTGCCCGATCTGGTCGATATGGGCTGGACCACGCAGGACAAACTGGATGCGATCGTCCAGCGCACCCGCGATGGCGGCGCTGAAATTGTCGGCCTGCTGAAGACCGGCAGCGCATTCTACGCGCCCGCGACCAGCGCCATCGAAATGGCCGAAGCTTATCTCAAGGACCAGAAACGCGTCCTGCCCTGCGCCGCGCATGTTGACGGGACCTATGGCCTGAACGGTTTTTATGTCGGCGTGCCGACAGTGATCGGTGCGGGCGGTATCGAGAAGGTCATCGAGATCAAGATGAACAAGGATGAACAGGCGATGTTCGACAAATCGGTCACCGCCGTAAAAGGTCTGGTCGAAGCGTGCAAAGGCATCGACGGCTCGCTGGCCTAGGCCTGCGGTTCAACAAAGACGGAAGGCCCCGGCATTGCGCGCGGGGCCTTTTTCGTTGCGCCTATGGCAGGCCTCTGGTTAGCTCCGGCAATCGTCTGCGCAGGTCCGCGTCAAACGTCTCGACACTGAAATCTGGAACTTCCCCCAGCACCTTGCACAGCACCGGCGCCGGATTAAATGGCACCTCATACAGCAGACCAAAAGCGCGCAACCGCGCCTGCACATTTGGACTGATTTCCTTCAATTCGGCGTGCATCGCCTCGTATCCGCCGGGTATCTCACCGGCATGCACGGCCAGATCAATCTGCGCCTGCCGGTGCGCGGCCACGTTGAAATCGGCTGGATCATATTCAGTATAGCGGCGCAGCTTGGCCCACCATTGCAGCTGCGTCAGCCCGTCGAAATGCAGCAGCCGCGCGGCAGTGCTGCGGAAACGCTCGGCCCGGCGGCGGCCATCGCCGCGAAACGCCCAGTGGATACCGAGGCGAAAGCCCTCGCCCACCGGCACCGCGCATTTGCCAGCCGAATGGCCCAGCACGCCGTAATCCAGACAGGCGGCGTGATCGCCATAAATCACCCGGTCATTGCTAATTCCATCGCCCCGCCGGATCTGCGCGCGGGTGCAAGTGCGAAACACCCCGTCCCAGATCGACGCCTGCGGGCCGGGCAGATACAACCGCTCCGCCACCCGGAAATACAGCTCACATTCCAGTTCGCGGACGGCAGTCATCTCCAGCCCCAGTGGGCGGTCCTGTATCAGAAATTCGTCTGCATCCAGATGCACCAGCCAATCCACCCGGCAGCGTTTCAGCGCATGATTGGCATTCAGCGCCTGCCGCCTGCGATGCGTGACCGGACGCCGTCCCGACGGCGCAGCCTCGCGCCAGTGCGCGGCATCGCAGCGCACGGTGCGCACACCCGGGATCGCCTCAAGCAGGGTCAGAGCGGGGTCTTCGGGATCGTCCAGATACACATGCATCTCGGCCGCGCCGGTGCCGATATGCCAACCGACATTCGCCAGCAGCAGCTGCGCAGGCTCATGCGCGGTCAACACGGCGCCCCAGCTGGCGGGCGGCAGTGGGTCGGTGGGCATCGCTGGCTCCTGCGGATCTGGTTCAGGTTCCGGCACTGTAGTGACGTGTTGATTCCCCGCAATGGGCAAGGTAGCCGAAGTTTGTGATCACACGCCCAAAGCCCGTGATCACAAATCTGTAAAATTTGCCTTATAACGCGCGCAAACAGCAGAAAACCGTTCAATCCCCGTAAACCGTTATATGTATACCTGAACGGAACTAGAAAAACGGGACAGCTTGCATGAACATTCACGAGTATCAGGCCAAGGCGTTGCTGCGCTCCTACGGGGCGCCTGTGTCGGATGGCCGCGTCGTTCTGCGCGCCGAAGAGGCCAAGACCGCCGCTGGCGAAATGGACGGACCTGTCTGGGTCGTCAAGGCGCAGATCCACGCCGGCGGACGCGGCAAGGGAACGTTCAAAGAGGCCGGCGCAGGCGAGGCTGGCGGCGTGCGCCTGACCAAATCCGTCGAAGAAGCCGCGACAGAGGCCAAGCGCATGCTGGGCCGCACCCTCGTGACCAAACAGACCGGCCCGGCCGGCAAGCAGGTCAACCGGATCTACATCGAAGACGGAGCCGGAATTAAGAGCGAATTCTACCTCGCCCTGCTGGTCGACCGCCAAACCAGCCGCGTCAGCTTTGTCGCGTCCACCGAAGGCGGCATGGACATCGAGGAAGTGGCCGAGAACACACCCGACAAGATCCTCAGTTTTTCGGTTGATCCTGCCACCGGCTATCAGCCCTACCATGGCCGCCGGATCGCATTCAGCCTCGGGCTGGAGGGCGCGCAGGTCAAGCAGTGCGTGCGCTTGATGGGCACCCTCTACCAGATGTTCCTGGACAAGGACATGGAGATGCTGGAGATCAACCCGCTGATCGTCACCGACAAGGGCGATCTGCGCTGCCTTGACGCCAAGATGAGCTTTGACGGCAACGCGATGTATCGCCACAGCGACATCGCCGAGCTGCGCGACACTACCGAAGAGGACGCCAAGGAACTGGAGGCGTCGAAATACGACCTCAACTACATCGCGCTGGACGGCGAAATCGGCTGCATGGTCAACGGCGCGGGTCTTGCCATGGCGACGATGGACATCATCAAACTGTATGGCGCCCAGCCTGCCAATTTCCTCGACGTGGGCGGCGGCGCGACCAAGGAAAAGGTGACCGAGGCGTTCAAGATCATCACCTCCGATCCGCAGGTCAAAGGCATCCTCGTCAACATTTTCGGCGGCATCATGCGCTGCGATGTGATTGCCGATGGCGTTGTCGCTGCTGTCAAAGAGGTCGGGCTGAAAGTGCCGCTGGTGGTGCGGCTTGAGGGCACCAATGTCGAGAAGGGCAAGGAGATCATCAACAACTCCGGTCTGGACGTAATTGCTGCGGACGACCTGAAGGACGGTGCGCAAAAGATCGTGAAGGCCGTCAAAGGTTGAACTCAGGGCGGGCCGTGGTCCGCATGCCCAATGATACATGGCAGGCCGATGCCTGCCCCGAAGAAGGAGCCACAAATGGCAATCCTCGTAGACGAAAACACCCGCGTTATCTGCCAGGGCCTCACCGGCTCGCAGGGGACTTTTCACACTGAACAGGCCATTGCCTATGGCACAAAAATGGTTGGCGGCGTGACCCCCGGCAAGGGCGGGCAGATGCATCTGGACCTGCCGGTCTATAACTCGGTGCATGAAGCGCGGCACGAGACGCAGGCGAATGCGTCGGTTATCTATGTGCCGCCCCCCTTTGCTGCCGATTCCATCCTTGAGGCGATCGACGCAGAGATGGAGCTGATCGTGTGCATCACCGAAGGCATCCCGGTGCTGGACATGATGCGCGTCAAGCGTGCGCTGGAAGGGTCGAAATCCACCCTGATCGGTCCCAACTGCCCCGGTGTCATCACGCCTGACGCCTGCAAGATCGGCATCATGCCCGGCCACATCCACAAACGCGGCTCCTGCGGCGTCGTCAGCCGGTCAGGCACACTGACATATGAGGCGGTCAAGCAAACCACCGATGTCGGCCTTGGCCAGTCCACATGCGTCGGCATTGGCGGCGACCCGATCAAAGGGACCGAGCATATTGACGTGCTGGAATGGTTTCTGGCCGATGACGAAACGCAGTCGATCATCATGATCGGCGAAATCGGTGGCTCCGCCGAGGAAGAAGCCGCGCAGTTCCTGGCCGATGAGAAAAAGAAAGGCCGCTGGAAGCCGACCGCAGGTTTCATAGCCGGGCGCACTGCCCCTCCGGGCCGCCGCATGGGTCACGCCGGCGCCATCGTCGCCGGCGGCAAGGGCGGCGCCGAGGACAAGATCGAAGCGATGCGCAGCGCCGGTATCGTCGTGGCCGAAAGCCCCGCTGGCCTGGGCGAGGCCGTGCTTGAGGCGATCGGGTAATTTGGCTGCCGGTTGGGCATATGCGCTATGGGCCGCGCCCGGCCGCAGGTCGGTGCGAAACCTCCGCACATGGGGGCCGTTGGGCGCGGCCCGGCGGTGCCGAGGGGCGATCCCGCTGGCGACGTTGCTGGCTTTTTCAGCGTCGAATTTGCCTGCAGATAGTGAAATCAAACCGATGGACCAGTTTCATATTCTCTCAATTCCAGACGGCATCCGGCTATCGCCGATGACGCCCGGATCAGACATCAGAGCATTCAGCTACAGCACGAGACTGCACGATCACGGCTCGGTTTCGGAGTTTGCGAATGCTCTTTGTAATGACAGCGATACCGATGTCGACTTCCAGCCACAAAGCATCTTTCAGTGGGTACGGGGCCACGCCCATGCGACCATGACCTGTCGAGGAAACCAGCAATGACCGACCAATCCCCCAACGATCAGTTCCGCTCCTCCAGCTTCATGCAGGGGCACAATGCGGAGTATCTGGAACAGCTCTATGCCCGCTACGCGAACGATCCGAACGCGGTTGACGAGGCGTGGCAAAAGTTCTTTGCCGAGATGGGCGACGATACTGCCGACGCCATCGCCGAGGCGGCCGGCCCGTCATGGGCGCGCGCCGATTGGCCGCCGATGCCCCAGGATGATCTGACCGTCGCATTGACCGGTGAATATCCCGCCGAGCCCGAAGCGGCGGACGTTGGCAAGAAATTGACCGAAAAGGCCCGCGAAAAGGGCGTCGAGGTCAGCGACGAGGCTATCCAGCGCGCCGTTCTGGATTCGGTCCGTGCGCTGATGCTCATCCGCGCGTATCGCATCCGCGGCCATCTGATTGCCGATCTGGACCCGCTGGGACTGCGCGAGCAACCCTTCCGCCCCGAGCTGGACCCGGAAAGCTACGGCTTTACCTCGGCGGATATGAACCGTCCGATCTTCATCGACAATGTTCTGGGCCTGCAAATCGCCACGATCCGTGAAATTCTGGCCATCGTTCGGCGCACCTATTGCGGCACGTTCGCGCTGCAATACATGCACATCTCGGACCCCGAACAGGCCGGTTGGCTTAAGGAGCGGATTGAGGGCTACGACAAGGAAATCACCTTTACTCGCGAGGGTCGCAAGGCAATCCTGAACAAGATGGTCGAGGCCGAAGGCTTTGAGAAGTATCTGCATGTCAAATACATGGGCACCAAACGGTTCGGCCTTGATGGCGGCGAATCCCTGATCCCGGCGATGGAGCAGATCATCAAGCGCGGCGGATCACTGGGCGTTAAGGAAATCGCCATCGGCATGCCCCACCGGGGCCGCCTGTCGGTGCTGGCAAACGTCATGGGCAAGCCCTATCGCGCCATTTTCAACGAATTTCAGGGCGGCAGTTTCAAGCCTGAAGACGTCGATGGCTCGGGCGACGTAAAATATCACCTCGGCGCCAGTTCAGACCGCGAATTCGATGGCAACGAGGTGCACCTGTCGCTGACCGCGAACCCCAGCCATCTGGAGGCGGTGAATCCCGTCGTTCTGGGCAAGGTCCGCGCCAAGCAGGACCAGTATAACGACACCGACCGCACCAAGGTGCTGCCGATCCTGCTGCACGGCGATGCGGCCTTTGCCGGTCAGGGCGTCGTGGCGGAGTGCTTTGGCCTGTCAGGGCTGAAGGGCCACCGCACGGGCGGCACCATGCATATCGTGGTGAATAACCAGATCGGGTTTACCACCGCGCCGCATTTCAGCCGCTCCAGCCCCTACCCCACCGACATCGCGCTGATGGTCGAAGCGCCGATTTTCCACGTCAATGGCGACGATCCCGAAGCGGTGGTGCATGCCGCCCGAGTCGCGACCGAATATCGCCAGAAATTCCACAAGGACGTGGTGCTGGACATCATCTGCTACCGCCGCTTTGGACATAACGAGGGCGATGAGCCCATGTTCACCAACCCGGTGATGTACAAAGAAATCAAGCAGCACAAAACCACGCTGACGCTGTATACCGAGCGTCTGGTCAAGGACGGCCTGATCCCCGAGGGCGAGATCGAGGATATGAAGGAGGCGTTCCAGTCCTTCCTTGCCGACGAGTTCGAGGCCGGCGTCAATTACAAGCCGAACAAGGCCGATTGGCTGGACGGCAAGTGGTCGCATCTGCACCGCAAGCTGGAGGAATACCAGCGCGGCCCGACTGCCATCGAAAAAGAGACATTTCACGAGATCGGCACCGCCCTGACCCGCGTTCCCGATGGCTTCCCGATCCATAAGACGGTGAAGCGTATTCTGGACGCCAAGGCGCAGATGTTCGAAACCGGCACCGGCTTTGACTGGGCCACCGGCGAGGCGCTGGCCTTTGGCTCGCTTCTGACCGAGGGGTTCCCGGTGCGCCTGTCCGGTCAGGACAGCGCGCGCGGCACGTTCAGCCAGCGCCACTCGGCCCTCATCAGTCAGGACGATGAGGAGCGGTACTATCCCCTCAACAACATCCGCGAAGGGCAGTCCCGCTACGAGGTCATCGATTCGATGCTGTCGGAATATGCGGTGCTCGGGTTCGAATATGGCTATTCGCTGTCCGAGCCGAACGCGCTGACCCTGTGGGAGGCGCAGTTTGGCGATTTCGCCAACGGCGCGCAGATCATGTTCGATCAGTTCATCTCGTCGGGTGAGTCGAAATGGCTGCGCATGTCCGGCCTCGTCTGCCTTTTGCCGCATGGCTATGAGGGGCAAGGGCCGGAACACTCCAGCGCCCGTCTGGAACGGTTCCTGACCATGTGCGGACAGGATAACTGGATCGTCGCCAACTGCACGACCCCGGCGAACTATTTCCACATCCTGCGCCGCCAGTTGCACCGCACCTACCGCAAGCCGCTGATCCTGATGACGCCAAAATCGCTGCTGCGTCACAAGCTCGCCGTCAGCAAGGCCGAGGATTTCATCGTCGGCTCCAGCTTCCACCGGGTGCTGTGGGACGATGCGCAATACGGCAATTCGGACACCGAACTGGTGGCCGATGACAAAATCAAGCGCGTCGTCATGTGTTCGGGCAAAGTCTACTTTGATCTGCTGGAAGAGCGTGACAAGCGCGGCATCAATGACATCTATCTGATGCGCTACGAGCAGTTTTATCCCTTCCCCGCGCAATCGTCGGTCAAGGAGCTCGAGCGCTTCAAACATGCCGAAATGGTCTGGTGTCAGGAAGAGCCAAAGAACCAGGGCGCCTGGTCCTTCATCGAACCGAACATCGAATGGGTCCTGACCCGCATCGACGCCAAACACAAGCGCCCCGACTATGTGGGCCGCGCCGCGGCTGCATCGCCCGCAACGGGCCTTGCCAGCCAGCACAAAGCACAACAAGAAGCGCTGATTGACGACGCGCTGACGATCAAAGGAAACTAGACCATGAGCACCGAAGTCCGCGTTCCCACCCTGGGCGAATCCGTTTCCGAGGCCACCGTTGCCACATGGTTCAAAAAACCGGGCGACAAGGTAGAGGCCGACGAAATGCTGTGCGAGCTTGAGACCGACAAGGTCACCGTCGAGGTCCCCAGCCCCGCAGCCGGCACGATGGGCGACATCGTCGCCGCCGAGGGCGAGACTGTCGGCGTTGACGCTCTGCTCGCCACAATCGAGGAAGGCGCAGGCGAGAAGGGCGCGCCCAAATCAGCGGATAAAGTACCCGAAAAATCCGCCGAGAAATCCAGCGAGAAATCTGGCGCAAAGCAGGTTGAAAAATCCTCAGGCGCCGGCGGCGGCTCTATTGATGTGATGGTCCCCACATTGGGCGAGTCCGTCAGCGAGGCCACCGTCAGCACCTGGTTCAAGAAGCCCGGCGACAAGGTCGAAGCTGATGAAATGCTTTGCGAGTTAGAGACGGACAAGGTTTCGGTCGAGGTGCCGTCACCCGGCGCTGGCACCCTGTCCGAAATCCTCGCCGCCGAGGGCGAGACCGTCCAGGCGGGCGGCAAGCTTGCCGTGCTGTCCTCGGGCAGCGATGCAGGCGTGGCACAGGCCACCGATGATGCGCCCGCAGACGGCGCACAGTACCAACAGCCCGAACCCGGCGGCGGCGACAGCGACAAGGAGGTCGAAGACGCTCCATCCGCCAAAAAGGCGATGGCCGAGGCCGGCCTCAGCCCCGATCAGGTCACCGGCACCGGCCGCGATGGCCGCATCATGAAGGAAGACGTGGCAAAGGCAGCCAAAGGCGACACCGACCCCGCCGCCAAAGCGCCGGATGCCCCTAAACCAGCCCCCGCCCAACGCGCGCCGTCTGCTGCCAGTGACGCGGAACGCGAAGAACGGGTCAAGATGACCCGCCTGCGCCAGACCATCGCCCGCCGCCTGAAGGACAGCCAGAACACCGCCGCCATGCTGACCACCTATAACGAGGTGGACATGACCGAAATCATGGCCCTGCGCAGCGAATACAAGGATGCGTTCCAGAAAAAACACGGCGTGAAACTGGGCTTCATGTCTTTCTTTACCAAGGCTTGCGTGCATGCCCTGAACGAGGTCCCGGAGGTCAACGCCGAAATCGACGGCACCGAGATTGTCTACAAGAACTTCGTGCATATGGGCATCGCCGCCGGCACCCCCACCGGCCTTGTCGTACCGGTGATCCGCGACGCCCACGCGATGAGCTTTGCCCAGATCGAGAAATCCATCGGCGAAATGGGCGCCAAGGCGCGTGACGGAAAGCTGACCATGGAGGAAATGCAGGGCGGCACGTTCACCATCTCCAACGGCGGCGTCTACGGCTCGCTACTGTCCTCGCCCATCCTCAACCCGCCGCAATCGGGCATCCTCGGCATGCACAAGATCCAGGACCGCCCGATGGCGATCAAGGGCGAGGTGGTGATCCGCCCGATGATGTATCTGGCGCTCAGCTACGACCACCGGATTGTCGACGGTAAAGGGGCGGTGACGTTCTTGGTGCGGGTGAAGGAAGCGTTGGAGGATCCGCGCAGGTTGTTGATGGATTTGTAAGAGTGGCGCTGCTCCGAAATGGTGATTTCGATGATTTGCCTGCCGACCCCGTCGCGCAGTGGTTAGTGCTGCGCGACTTGCTGGAGCAGCGCCTAGATTTGGAAATGGACGGCCAAACTGGTGGTTATGACCAAAAAGACCGACTGCAGTACATCGATATTTTAAACGCCACAGCTGAAGAACTAGGTCTTGGTTCAGTAACTGACCTTAGCCCGTTTGATCAGCTTGAGCAGTTTGATCACTTCCGTTCAGCAGCCGCCGCCATGGCGGCACGGTTAAGTCTACGACAGAAAAGCGTTACCGATCCTGACAAGCTGTATTTGTCGCAGAATGTTAAACTGCGCTTGCATGAAGAATTACATCGTTTGCGTGAAATCGTTTGTGAATCGGATCTTTCAAGCTCTAAAAAAGACAGACTCTTAGCTCGATTGAGAGAATTGGAGCTGGAGATTGAAAAGGAGCAGATAACATTTTCGGAGCTGATGAAAACCATCGCAATTTGTGCAGCTGGCCTTGGAGGAACGACGGCATTTTTCGCTGACGCGCCAGCCGCAATAGCTACAATTGCACAATTGGTTGGTCTTCAGTCTGACGCTGAGGTCGAACGGCATGGAGTACTGAATGCTCCAAACGTACCAGCAGTTCCTACACTTCCCCCGGTGCCCAAACGATTGCCGCCACCTGATGAAAAAAATGTATAATACCAACGCTGGGGATCTGACGGGTTTCTACGTTCATCAATATCTATCTCGACACGCCATCGCCGCCCGCCGCGCCTTTCACCTGCCGGGCTACCCGACCCTCGCCGATCTCGGCTTCGACGGCGACTACGTCTCGCCCATCCAGATCGCCTGCGGCAACTACACCGGCCCGCTGCTGATTTCCAAGGACTGGCTTGATGCGCCCTCCGCCCTTGCCCACCGCGCACATCTGCAAAAATACGGGCATCTGCCTAATAACCCCTTCATCCGCGTGATTGACAAGGCGCTTGCCCTGATGGGCCTCCAACGCAAAGACATCTACATCAGCCCCGTCTTTCACCTGCTCACGCCCAAACGCTCCTCTACCATTCCTGCCGCCCATGCCCGCGCCAGCTTTGACGCCGTAGGGCGCCACGAGCTGATGGGACGCCGCCCCGTCGCGCTGGGAACGGACGCCGCGCAGGTCCTCACCCATTTCGGCATTGACCATATCCCGGCCCCGCACCCTTCGGCCCGCATCGGCAGCTATGACAGGCGTGCCGCCCTCATCGCAAAAGCAGTGGAAACCGCATGACCCCCGAACTCATCGTCCTCACCCTCGCCGCGCTCCTGCAGGTTGTGCAATTCTTCCTCATGGCGATCCCCGTCAATCTGGAACTGGGCCCCGAGAAAACCATGTCGCCCCGCGATCCCGGCGACATCGGCGGCCCCATGGCCGAGCAGATCAGCGCCAAATCGGGTCGCCTCGTGCGGGCACTGAACAACCATTTCGAGGGGCTGATCCTATTCACCATCGCCTGCACCGTCATCGCCATTTCCGGCCAGTCCACGGCGCTTACTGCCACCTGCGCCTGGATCTACCTGGCCGCCCGCATTGCCTACGTGCCTGCCTATTACTTCGGCCTCGTCCCGTGGCGCTCGGTCATTTGGGGCGTCGGTTTCGGCGCCACGGCGCTCATGTTGCTGGCGGCGCTTGTCTGACATTTCATCTTGGCAAAAATACTCATATCCGAGCCTTGCCAAATCCGCCTCCGGTTGACGCTAGGGGCAATTCCCTGTCTGCTTGACCCCAACCGAACCCGATAAAAAAGGAAAATCACCATGGCCAGTTATGATGTCATCATTATCGGCTCCGGCCCGGGCGGCTATGTCGCCGCGATCCGCTGCGCGCAGCTGGGCCTGAAAACCGCTTGCGTCGAAGGTCGCGAGACATTGGGCGGCACCTGCCTGAACGTCGGCTGCATCCCGTCCAAGGCGCTGCTCCATGCGTCCCACATGCTGCACGAGGCCGAACATAATTTTGCTGCGATGGGCCTCAAGGGCAAATCGCCATCCGTCGACTGGAAGCAGATGCAGACTTACAAGCAGGACACGATCGACGGCAATACCAAAGGCATCGAATTTCTGTTCAAGAAGAACAAGGTGGACTGGATCAAGGGCTGGGCCTCGATCCCCGAGGCGGGCAAGGTGAAGGTCGGCGATGACATCCATGAGGCGAAAAATATCATCATCGCATCGGGGTCCGAACCTGCCAGCCTGAAGGGTGTGGAGGTGGACGAGGAAACTGTCGTCTCCTCCACAGGCGCGCTGAAATTGGCCAAAATCCCCAAGAAGATGGTCGTGATCGGTGCCGGCGTTATTGGGCTGGAAATGGGCAGTATCTATGCGCGTCTCGGCGCTGAAGTGACGGTGATCGAATATCTCGACGCGATCACGCCGGGCATGGACGCGGAGGTACAAAAGACTTTCCAGCGCACTCTGAAGAAACAGGGGTTGAAATTTGTCATGGGCGCCGCCGTGCAGTCCTGCGAGGTCAAGAACGGCAAGGCGACGGTGAAATACATCCTGCGCAAGAAAGAAACCGAGGCCGAGATCGAGGCGGACACCGTCCTTTTGGCGACCGGCCGTCGCCCCTTTACCGAGGGTCTGGGGCTGGACGCGTTGGGGGTTGAAACCTCTGAACGCGGCCAGATCAAAACGGACAAGACCTGGCAGACCAACATCCAGGGCATTTATGCCATCGGCGACGCCATCGACGGCCCCATGCTGGCCCACAAGGCCGAGGACGAGGGCATGGCCTGCGCCGAGGTGCTGGCGGGCAAGCATGGGCATGTCAATTACGGCATCATCCCCGGCGTGATCTACACCCACCCCGAAGTTGCCAATGTCGGCGCAACCGAGGACGAGCTGAAAGAGGCCGACCGCGCCTATAAGGTCGGAAAATTCAGCTTCATGGGCAATGCCCGCGCCAAGGCGAACTTCGCCGCAGATGGATTTGTGAAAATCCTTGCGGACAAGGAAACCGACCGCATTCTGGGCTGTCACATCATCGGCCCATCAGCGGGCGACCTGATCCACGAAGTTTGCGTTGCAATGGAATTTGGCGCCGCGGCGCAGGATCTGGCGCTGACATGCCACGCGCACCCGACGTATTCCGAGGCCGTGCGCGAGGCTGCTCTTGCCTGCGGCGACGGTGCCATTCACGCCTGACGACACACAATTACCCTGCCGGGCGGTGCGCTGCCCGGCAGGATGTTATTTGGTTCTTACTGGCTCAGACGAATAAAACGCGCCGATATCTAGGCTTGGTTGCCGCTGTCAAACCCGGCCTCCCGCATCAGTGCGTCTGACGCGCTCTCAACATCGCGTTCCAACCGCGCCATGAATTCGGCCCGGCCCAGCCCCGCCTTGATCGGAGGCAGGAATTCAACAACTGCAAGCCCCGGTTTGCGCAGGATACCGCGCTTGGGCCAGAACAGGCCCACATTGGTCGCGGCGGGTATGCAATCCTGTCCCAGCTCAGCATAGAGCGCGCCTGTGCCGGTCTTGTAGGGTGCATGGGCGCCCGGCGCGACGCGGGTGCCCTGCGGATAAATGATCAGCTGGCCGGGCTGCTGCGCGCCCTTGGCGACGTCGACCATCATCTTCTTGATCGCCGCGCTGCGCTTGCCGCGGTCCACCGGGATACAGCCGATGCGCAGGGCATACTGGCCCAGCACCGGCGTCCACATCAGCTCGCGCTTCATGATGAATTTGGCGGCCGGAACCGAGCTGAAGATCAGGATGATATCGAGAAAGGACTGATGCTTGGCCGCAATCACCACCTCGCCTGCCGGCGGCGTACCGCGAATTTCACTGCGCAGGCCCACGATCCAGCGCGCGCTGAACCGAACCCAGTGACAGAATGTGTTGCATGCCACCCGCGCGCCGCGCGCGCTGACCAGTGCCCAAGGGAAGAACGCAAGGCCAAGGATCGCCATCGCCAGATACATCTGCACGACGAAGAGCAGCGAGCGCAGCCATTGCACGGCCTGTTTCATGGCATGTCCTTTAGTGTGCGCTGCGCCGCCGCGCGCGTGGCCAAATAGGCCACCCCGCCCGAGAGCAGCGGAATGGTCAGCGGCCAGATCCAGTGCCAGCCCTGAAACCCGAGGCCGGTCAGAAACCCGCCGCCAATTTCGGCGCGCGGCAACAGCATGACAGCCAGGCAGCCCAATACCGTGCCCACAGCCGCGCCGCTCAGACTGCGCAAGGTGAACCGTCTCACAAAGGCGAGGACGATGTAACGATCGCGCGCGCCGACAAGGCGCAGCACGCCGATAACCTGCGCATTGGCCGACAGCGCCGCGTTTGCCGCCAGCGTGATCATCGCCGCCACCGTGCCCGCGATCAGCACCAAGGACAGCCAGCCCAAGAGGCGCAGGCGCGATGCGGCCCGCACCAGTGGCTCGCGCCACCGGGTGTGATCATCCAGCACCGCGCCCGGCACCTCGGCAGCAAGGCGCAGGCGCAGACCGGCGGCATCATAGCCGGCGCCTTCCTCGATGATCTCGATCAGCTGGGGGATCGGCAGGCTCTCGATCGGCAGATCGGGGCCAAACCACGGCTCTAGCAGGGCGCGCTGTTCGCCCGCGTCCAGCGCGCGGGCGGTGGCAATGCCGGGCGTCGTTTGCAGAACGTTCAGCGCGGCATCTGTCTGCGCGATCATTTGCCCTTCGGGCGCTGAGATCCGCAAGGTCGAGCTGCGCGCCAGAGCGTCGCCCCAACGATCCGCCAGCCGCGCAGTCGCCAGCGACAGCGCCAGCGCAAAGACCGCAAGAAACGCCATCGCCCCGGCAGCAAACAAGGTCAGCCACGCAGTGTAGCCGGTGGGCGGCACCACCCGGTCTGCACCTGCATCCCCGGACAGAAGGCCGCGCACCTGCTCCATATCTAACTTTGGCAGCTTCACAGATCCGCCCCCGCCAGTTGCAAGCTGCGGTTCGAAATACGCAGCACACGCGCCTGAACCTGCGATTTGGCCGCTCGGATCAAGGCCAGATCATGGGTTGCAATCATGATCGTTTTGCCCATCCGATTCAACTCGACCAGCAGGCGCATCAGACGCTGGGACATCTCCCAATCGACGTTGCCGGTCGGCTCGTCTGCCAGAATGACGTCGGGCGACATGATCAGCGCGCGTGCCAGCGCGGCACGCTGCCGCTCACCACCCGACAATTCGGGCGGCAAGGCGTTGGCGCGCTGCGTCAGGCCGACCCAGTTGATCAGCTCGCGCAAATTCGCATCCTCGGCCAGCATATCGCGGTCCGATACCAGCAGCGGCAGGGCGATATTTTCGGTCACCGTCAGATGGTTCAGAAACTGGCAATCTTGATGCACCACCCCGATCCGGCGCCGCGCCATCGCGATGTCGTCGCGGGTCAGCTCGCGAACATCGGCATCGAATAGCCGGACGTGGCCCGCAGTCGGCATCAGCGCGCCGTAAAACAGCTTGAGCAGCGTTGTCTTGCCCGCGCCAGACGGCCCGGTCAGGAAATGGAACGACCCCGGCGACAGCCGCAGCGTGATATCGCTCAGCAACTCGCCGCCCCCGTAGGAATAGGCCACATTTTCCAGATCTATCACCGTCTGCCCCTTATGCGAAATTGGACCCTAAATGCCCCACTGTCTGCTGTGTTGCAATCGGGTGACGCAAATCCTTTGCTCTTTTCCGCCAGTCCATTAAACCCTAGAGTGACCGCAATGAGGACGAACCCCGCCAAGAGGGGACAGTGAACAGGTGCGACTATGAGGCTGACTTGCCCGAATTGCGGGGCGCAGTACGAAGTTCCGGGTGATGCAATCCCGCAAGCGGGGCGCGACGTTCAATGCTCCAACTGCGGCGATACATGGTTTCAGACGCATCCGGACCACCCCGCAGCGCGGCAGGGCGGCGCAGCCGCGCCGGACGATCGGCAACAAGCTGCGCCCGAACCTGCCGCAAAACCGGCCGTTGCAGATGCGCCCGAACAGCCGACGCAAGACCCCGAGGATACCACAACAACTTCGCCTGAAGCAGACAAGCCAGGATCGGAGGCGCGCCCTGTCCGGCGCGAGATCGATCCGGCAGTCGCCAGCGTCTTGCGCGAAGAAGCCGAGCGGGAAAAACGCGCCCGCGCCGCCGCACGAGGTGGCGGGCTGGCTGGCGGGCTGGAGGTGCAGACCGATCTGGGCCTTCAGGATGCCCCAAATGACGACCGGCACAGCGTAGAAGCGCGCGCACGTATGGCCTCTCTGCGCGGCGATGATGGCGCCGCATCTGATCCGCAGGGCCGCATTCCAAAGGATATCCATGAGCGGCAGACCGATCCACAGAAGGTTGATGCCCAGGACGGTGACACGCAAGGCATTGATCCGGTATCCCGCCGCAGTCTTTTCCCCGACCTCGCAGAAATCAACTCGTCGCTTGCCCCCGGCGGCGATGCGAACCGCTCGGATTCCGGCAACAATGCCTACCCGGAGGCTCGGCCCGGCACGGGTGGCGGGTTCCGGCGCGGATTCCTGTCGGCGCTGCTGATCGCGGTCGCCGCGCTGCTGGTCTATGTCTTTGCGCCGCAATTGTCAGACGCACTGCCAGCCCTTCGCAATACGCTGAGCGATTATGTCGTCTGGATCGACGGGCTGCGCCTATGGCTGGACAGTCAGATTGCCGCGCTGATGCTGTGGCTGGACGGCATGGCATCCACCGCCAACGCGCCCGCCGGCGATACAGCGCCTGAATGATGCGGCAGGTGGCCCACGGTAGTCGCGGGGCGCCTGATCCAGCGATGACGCCGGTTCTGCTTACCTTGGTGTCGGCCATTCTCTGGGGTCTGTGGTGGATGCCCATTCGCTGGATCGAGGGCATGGGCCTAAGCGGCGCGCAGGCCAGCGTTATTTGCAACGCAGGCGCGGCGCTAGCCATCCTTGGCTACATTATAATCGCTCGCGTGCGTCCGCGTGTTACAGCGCGCACCGTGCTGGGCGCGGCGCTGATCGGGGCGGCGTTCGCGTCTTATTCAGTCGCGCTGACGCTGTCGGATGTGGTGCGCGTTATTTTATTGTTCTACCTCGCTCCGGCATGGGGCAAGATCATCGAGTGGGCCTTTCTCGGACATCGCTGGCGCGCTGTGTCAAGCGTGACACTGACGCTGTCTCTCGTGGGGGCGTGGCTGGTGCTGGGCGGCGATTTGTCACTGTCCAGCATCAACGCAGGTGACGCGTTGGCGCTGTTTTCGGGGGCATCCTGGGCCATCGGCGCGGCGCTGGTTTTCTCCGATGGGCGCGCGACCGCTTCGGCGCTGACCCTGGCGACGGCGTTCTGGGCGATGCTGCTGTCGCTGGCTTTCGCGTGGCTCACAGGCGAGGCGCTGCCGAACGTTGCCAGCGCGGCGGCGATTGTGGCGTCCTTGGCGCTGGGGGCAGTCTATCTGCTGCCGATAATTGCAATTTCGCTCTGGGGCGCTCAGCGCTTATCGCCGGCGTTGCTGAGCTTTCTTTTCACGCTGGAGATCGTGTCTGGCGTCGTGTCGGGCGTGCTGCTTCTGGACGAGCCGTTCGGCCTGTGGCGTCTGTCGGGCGGCGTGCTGATCATCGGCGCGGCAGTGATCGAGGCGTTCGCGGCCCTGCGCAAGGCAACCGTCGCGCCGCCCATGGCGATCCCGTCAGAACCGGTCCAGTAAGCGGCGCAGGTAATCTCGCTCGACCTCTGGTCGCGCGCCTTCACCCGATCGACGCCGCAATTCGTCCAGCAGATCGCGCGCGCGCCGATAGACATCCTCGCCTTGCAACAGATTTCCTTCGGTCCCGGCGCTGCTGCCATCCCCGGTGCGGCGTCCCAGTGGATCGGACTGCTGCCCGCCGGTGCTATCTCCGGCCTGCCCCTGCCCGCCCTGCCGCGTGCCATTCTGCTCGGCCATCGCCTGGCCCAGATCGCGCATACCGTCGCGCAGCGCATCCATCGCCTCGGCCTGCCGGTCCAGCGCGCCTGCCATGTCGCCATCCCTCAGAGCCTCTTCGGCACCGCCCATCGCCTCGCCTGCCCGGTCCAGCGCCTCGCGGGCGCTGTCTGCGGCCGCGCCACTGCCGGGCAGATCGCCGCGCTGGCGCTCCAGCTCATCGCGCAGCGCCTGCTGGCGGTCGGCAAGCGATCCCGGCGCGGAGCCCTCGCCGGGCTGGTCGCCGCTGCGACCCTGTCCCTGACCCTGCTGACCCTCTTCGCCCGGTGCGCGGCCACCCTCGCGTCCGGGTCTGTTGCCGGCGCCGGAGCCTGAGTTAAACTGCTCCTGCAAGTCACGAAACGCCTGATCCGACAGCCCCTGTTGCTCGCGCAGCGTATCGGCCAGCCCCTCCATGGCCTGTCCTCCGGGGCTGCCTTCTCCTTCGCCGCCCTGTCCTTCGGTGACGCGCAGGTTTTCCATCATTTCCTGAAACTGGCGCATCGCCTCTTCGGCTTCGGCCATGCGGCCCTGACGCATCAGATCCTCGATCCGGTCCATCATGTCCTGCAGGTCCTGCTGGCTTAGCATGGTCATGTCCTGATCACCTGCATCTGGCTGATCGGCACCACCCTCGCGCTGGGCCTGCTGAGTTTTCTGGCGCAGGTAATCATCCGTTGCATCGCGCAACTCCTGCATCAGGCGCGCGATCTCATCCTCGCTGGCACCATTGCGCATCGCCTCGCTCAGGCGTTCCTGCGCCTCGCGCATCCGCTCCAGCGCGTCCGCAATATCACCGTCCTCCAGCGTCACGGCCAAGTCCCACAGCGCCTGCGCCAGTCCGTCACGGGCCTCAGCAGGGATGCTGCCATCTGTCGTTGCCGCCTCGATCCGGCGCAGGATCGTGCGTAACTTCAGAAAATCGGCCATGTCGCGGAACAGCGTCTTGCCCGGCTGGTAGGTAATCGCGCGCAGCACCTGTGCCACGCGGGGCGCATTTGTGCCACTCCACAGCAGATCGCGGCGCTGCTCGATAACGGCGGCGGCCATCGGATCGAAGAAGCGCCGCGCCGGCAAGGGCATCGTCACAGACACGCTGGAGCCGGTCTGATCGACCGCATCGCGCACATCCAGCGTCACTGTAACAGGCAAATGCGCCCAAGGATGCTGCGACAGGTTATCAACCAAAACTTCGTCAAACTCTGCGCGGCTCCCGGTAATTGGCATCGGCAGATCCAGCACGATGGGATCGCGCGGCTCTGGCTCCGGCGCCAAGCCATACCGGCGATCCACATCCGCCAGCGCCAGCCGGAAGGTGGCGGTGCCGCCCGTCACGCCATAATCATCCTGCGCCGTGAATGGCTGGCTCATCTGCCCGTCAAAGGTGGTCTTGGCGCCGTCATCGGTCAGCGTGGCGGTTGGCGCGCTATCGGGGATAACCGCCACATCCCATTCACGCCCGCCCGCTCCGTCCACCGCCAATGTGCCGTTCTGCACCACGTCAAAGCTGTGCTCGGTGTCGGTCGCAGCGCCAATGCGTTCGGTTCGCGCCGATACCGTCTCGGCCAATGCCAGCGCGCCGACCTCGCCATAAAATCGGAGCGTGACGCGGCTGCCAATGGGCACGTTCAGGGTTTTGCCCTGCTGATCGGTCAGGTACAGACTGGGCAGACCAGTATAGGCCGGCGGCTCGATCCAGCCTTCCCAGGTTGGCCCGCCAACCGGCGCGGCGCTGCCCTGCGCCATGTGCACCGCAGATGTCATGCGCCAAACCGACCCAAATAGCAGCGCCACAACCAGCCCCAGCAGCGCGATATAACGCAGTCCGAACGGGTCCAGCCGCGAAATGCGCAGATCGGGACGCGGCGCGCGGGCGGCGCGGGCTGCCTGCTCCATCCGGCGGCGATGCGCCTGCCACACAGCCTCGGATGCGGCATCTCCGCGCCCGATCGCCTGCGCGTCGCCCAGCGCCTGCAAGGGCCGGCCCGGCAGCGCCGCATCCAGCCGCGCCAAAGCCTCGCCCCGGCGGGGCCAGCGGAACCGCGCCAATCCGACCACCAGCAGCGCCGCAGCGCCCAGCGCGGCAGCCATCAACAGGCCTGCCGCAATCTCGAACCGAAGGGTGTCGTGCAGCCCCAGCATCAGCGCCGCCGCCAAAGTCGCCAGCAAAGTCCACAGCGGCCAGAACGCGCGGACCAGCCGCTCGGCCAACAACCCCGCCCATGTCAGGGACAGCGGCAGCCGCAGCCGCGCCATCACCGGGCCGGTCAGGTTCGAACGCTGGGCCATGCACCTCTCCGGAAACTGGCCCTGCCGCGCGCTAGAGCCATTCTGGGATGGTATCGCGATTTATGATTTCGTCAAAGGTCGGCCTTGCGCGGATCACGGCAAACTCCTGCCCATTGACCAGAACCTCGGGGATCAGCGGGCGGGTGTTATACTCGCTCGCCATCACCGCGCCATAGGCGCCGGCACTGCGGAACGCGACCAGATCACCGGCCCTCAGCTCCGGCATCATGCGCTGGCGGGCAAAGGTATCGCCGCTTTCGCAGACCGGACCGACGATGTCATAGGGGCGCTGCTCGGCGGCCGGCGCTGGCTCCACCAGCGGGATAATGTCGTGCCAGGCGTCATACATGGCGGGGCGGATCAGATCGTTCATCGCCCCGTCGAGGATCAGAAAATCGCGCCCCTCGCCCGATTTGACATAGATGACCTCGCTCACCATCAACCCGGCATTGCCCGCAATCAGGCGCCCCGGCTCAATCTCGATCTCGCAGCCCAGATGGCTCAGCGTTTCCTTGATCATCGCGCCGTACTGGCTGGGCAGCGGCGGCGCCTCGTTGCCGCGTGTATATGGGATACCAAGGCCGCCGCCCAGATCCAGCCGCCGGATGTCATGACCATCCGCGCGCAGGATTTCGGTCAGCTCGGCAACCTTTTGATAGGCCAGACGAAACGGCTCCAGATCGGTCAGCTGGCTGCCGATATGCACGTCGATGCCGATCACCTCCAGCCCGGGCAGGCGCGCGGCATGCGCGTAAACCTCGCGCGCGCGCGAAATCGGAATGCCAAACTTGTTCTCGGATTTGCCCGTGGCAATCTTGGCATGCGTCTTGGCATCCACGTCCGGATTGACCCGCACCGTGATTGGTGCGCGCACCCCCAGCTCAACAGCCACGGCGCTCAGCACCTCCATCTCAGGCTCGCTCTCGACGTTGAATTGGCGTATGCCGCCCTCCAGCGCCAGACGCATTTCATCACGGGTCTTGCCCACGCCGGAAAACACGATCTTGTCGCCCGGCACTCCTGCGGCCTTGGCGCGCAGATACTCACCGCCCGAGACTACATCCATCCCGGCCCCCAGCCGCGCCAGCGTTTTCAGAATGGCAATGTTGCTGGCCGCCTTCATGGCATAGCAAACCAGATGATCCATCCCCGCCAGCGCATCGTTGAACAGGTGATAATGCCGCTCCAGCGTGGCGGTGGAGTAGACGTAGAACGGCGAGCCCACAGCCGCCGCAATCTCGGCCACCGGCACATCCTCGGCGTGCAAAACGCCATCCTTGTACAGAAAATGATCCACGCTAAACGTCCCTACCCGACCTCAAGTTTTTTCTTGGTCAAAATACCCAAATTCCGCCCTCACCCCTTGCGCAGACGCAAATAGAGGTAAAGCGGCAATCCACAACTGACCCCGATGCAGAACGTCGCCGGAATGGCGATCAGCCGCAGCCAATCACGGCTTCGCACCACCTCGGCCAGCACCCAGATGGTCAGCGCGGCGGCGGCAATGGTCAGATCCCAGACCAGCCCGCTGGTGGCCGCATTGGCATGCCACGCTGTCACCATCCCGCCCAGGTCAAAGCCATTCTCGGCAAACCAGCGCAAAAAATAGCTCATCGGATGGATCGTGCCCCAAACGGCGAGCGCCAGATAGACGTACCTCACAAGGTGGCCGCCGTGTGCATGCTGACGGTGCCGGTGATCCAGTCATCCGTATCCGGCTTGACCGTGGCCTTTCGGCCGCCGGAGGCGCTGTCACTTTCATCCGGTCTGACCGGCGCGCCATCGACGCCGCAGGCGCTCAGCGCGATCAGGGTGGCAAATGCCAAAGCGAACCTCATCCCAAGACCTCCTGCCAGCGCGCCACTTGCGCGCGCACATTTTCCGGCGCGGTGCCGCCGTAACTTACGCGGCTGGCGACGGAATTATGCACGCCCAGCACATCGAACACCTCTTGTGTGATCGCGCCATGCACGTCCTGCATATCACCCAGCGTCAGATCCGGCAGATCGCAGCCCTTTCGCTCGGCCAGCGCCACCAGCGTGCCGGTCACGTGATGCGCGTCACGGAACGGCATGCCCAGCACCCGCACCAGCCAATCGGCCAAGTCGGTCGCGGTCGAAAATCCTGTGGCAGCGGCGATCTCAAGTACATCGCGATTGGCGCTCATATCGCGCACCATCCCCTCCATCGCTGCCAGCGCCAGCATGAGGTTGTCGGCGGCGTCGAACACCTGTTCCTTGTCTTCCTGCATGTCCTTGGAATAGGCCAGCGGCAGTCCCTTCATCACCAGCGTCAGCGCGACATTGGCTCCGAATATCCGCCCGATCTTGGCACGGATCAGCTCGGCGGCATCCGGGTTCTTCTTCTGCGGCATGATGCTGCTTCCGGTCGAGAAACGGTCGCTGAGCGACACAAAACGAAACTGCGCCGATGACCAGATCACCAGCTCTTCGGCCATGCGCGACAGGTGCATCGCGCAGATGCTGGCCGCGCTCAGAAACTCCAGCGCGAAATCACGGTCGCTGACCGCGTCCAGGGAATTGGCGGCAGGGCGATCAAATCCCAGCGCCTGCGCCGTCATGTCCCGGTCGACGGGGAAGCTGGTCCCCGCCAGCGCCGCCGCGCCCAGCGGGCATTCATTCATGCGCGCGCGGGCGTCCCGCACGCGCGAAAGATCGCGCGCGAACATCTCGACATATGCCATCATGTGGTGGCCCCATGTCACCGGCTGCGCCACCTGCAAATGGGTAAAGCCGGGCATGACCCAATCGGCGCCCGCGTCCGCCTGCGCGACCAAAGCGCGCATCAAGGCCAGCAGCGCGCCCTCGGTCGCGTCCAGCTGGTCGCGCACCCACAGCTTGAAATCGGTCGCGACCTGATCGTTGCGCGACCGGCCTGTGTGCAGGCGCCCGGCTGGCTCGCCAATGATTTCCTTCAGACGCGCCTCGACGTTCATGTGAATATCTTCGAGAGCTGCGGAAAACTGAAAACTGCCGCCCTCGATTTCAGCCAGAACCGTATCCAGCCCTTCCTTCATCGCCTCAGCATCACTATCTGTAACGATGCCCGTTGCTGCCAGCATGGCGGCGTGGGCCTTCGATCCGGCGATGTCCTGTGCCGCCATCCGCTTGTCGTACCCGATCGAGGCGTTGATCGCCTCCATGATCGCATCGGGTCCGGCGGCGAAACGGCCACCCCACATCTGGTTCGAAGTCTTGTCTGCCATGCCCTGCCCCTTTGGAGGAAATATGCGCCTGTCACGTTCAACACTGCTTTATCCCGCCCTCGCCCTCGGTGCAATCGCAGTAGGACTGGCCCTTGCGGCCGGCGGCGGCGACACCGCCCGCGCCGAGGCACCCGCGCGCGACTATACCGCGCTGGCCGCCGGGCTGGACGGTGACATGAAAAAACTCAGCTTTCACAGCGCCCCCAAGGATGCATCAGGCGCAAGCTTTACCACCGAGGATGGCGGCACGGCGACTTTGGTCGATTTCGAGGGCAAATATGTGCTGCTGAATTTCTGGGCGACATGGTGCGCGCCTTGCCGCAAGGAAATGCCGATGCTATCCGAACTGCAGACCGAATTCGGCGGCAACGACTTTGAGGTTCTGACCCTCGCCACAGGCCGCAACGCGGTGCCCGCAATTGAGAGCTTCTTTGACGAGATCGACGTGGCCAACCTACCCGCCCACCGCGATCCGGGACAGAAGGTTGCGCGCGAAATGGGCGTACTGGGACTGCCCATCACCGTAATTCTTGACCCCGAGGGGCGCGAAGTTGCCCGGATGCAGGGCGATGCGCATTGGAGCTCGGACAGTGCCAAGGCGATGATTGCGGGACTTCTGGCGCCGGGCGCGGACAGCTGACGTCGCGACTGCCGAGCGTTTCCAGATTACGACAGACAAAAGCAGTCAACGTGTCCACTGTATAGCGGCTGCCGAATTGACGGTGGTCGTTTGGGGCTTTGACGATGCCGCGCTCTGAACCTTGGCGGGCCGTAACTTGGCTTTCTAAGACCCTTTCCGACGCCCGCAAGGTCGTGGATTCTTTTTTGATCGCTGAGGCTGGGCAAGAGGCTGCGTTGCAAAATTCCGGGACGCATACCGCAAGGTCGGGTCCATGAATATCATTGCCATAAAGACACAGCCCTTCGATGTCAGCGCTGCACTGAAAGCGTTTCGGGACAAACTGTCCCGGCCCGACATCAGGCTTGCGCCCACTGTCCTCGCCAACAAGGTATTCGAGGCTGGGACTGGCACGGACCCTGTCTTAGGCTGTCTGTCTGCCTCCTCGATCACCCCAAGATTCGCACACCCTGGACTCTTTATTCAGTGCGCGCGGAATATGCAGGCGAATCTGAGCCGTACTGCAACGGACTGGGTCATCAGTTGGCAACCGCGCGGCAATTGCCCCGTTGCCGAAGCCTGCAATACGTGGTCAATTCGCTCAAGTCGACGCAAAGGACCGCCATGCCTGTCATCACCGAAATCGCCGATCTCAAGCGCATCTACCGCCGCCGCGTGCCGCGCATGTTCTTCGATTATACCGAGTCGGGCAGCTGGACCGAACAGACGTTTCGCGCCAACAGCAGCGATTTTAATGACATTCTGCTGCGCCAGCGTGTTGCCATCGACATGGCGGGCCGCTCGACCGCCAGCCAGATGATCGGGCAGGATGTGGCAATGCCCGTGGCATTGGCGCCTGTCGGCCTTACCGGCATGCAATGCGCCGATGGCGAGATCAAGGCCGCCCGCGCCGCCGAAAGCTTTGGCGTGCCCTACACGCTGTCGACAATGTCCATCTGCTCGATCGAGGACGTGGCCGAGAACACGTCGAAACCGTTCTGGTTGCAGGTCTATACGCTCAAAGACGACGATTTCATGCAGCGGCTGTTTGACCGGGCCAAGGCGGCAAAATGTTCCGCCGCAGTCATCACCGTCGATCTGCAAATGCTGGGCCAGCGGCACAAGGATATCAAGAATGGACTCTCGGCCCCGCCCAAGCTGACCGCGCGCAGCGTCGCCAACATGGCGACCAAGGTGCAATGGGGCCTCGGAATGCTGGGCACCAAACGACGGTTTTTCGGCAATATCGTAGGCCATGCGCATGGCGTCAAAGACCCCAGCGATCTGGCCGTCTGGACGAACGAAGCGTTCGATGTGTCCCTGGACTGGGACCGCATCCGGCAGTTTCGCCGCATGTGGGATGGCCCGTTGATCATCAAGGGCATCATCGATGCGCGCGACGCGGTTCAGGCGCTGAATGTGGGCGCCGACGCCATCATCGTCAGCAACCACGGCGGTCGGCAACTTGATGGCGCGCTCAGCTCGATCCGCGCTCTGCCCGCGATCCTGGACGCGGTCGGCGGCAAGATTGAGGTGCATCTGGACAGCGGCATCCGCTCTGGTCAGGACGTGCTGAAGGCGCTCGCGATGGGTGCCACCGGCACCTATATCGGCCGGGCCTACATCTATGGTTTGGGCGCCATGGGCGAGGCCGGCGTGACCCGCGCGCTGGAGGTCATCCACAAGGAACTGGACGTCTCGATGGCGTTCTGCGGACACCGCGATATTCGGAAGGTGGACCGCGATATCCTGATGATCCCCAAGGATTTTTCCGACCGCTGGCAGTAAGGTCGCGAAAGACGGCGCGTGTTCGACTCGCGCCGCCCAAGTCACATTCGCGCGGTCTTATTCAAAGGTAAATTCGCCAATGGCGCAAACGTCAACGTCTTCTTGCCTGAGAATGTCGCCATCCTAGAACTTGGCCGGAAAATCGAAAATGCAATGGCCGGGGCCGTCGTCAAAGTCGATGGTCAGCGACCCGTTATGCGGCAGCGCATCCGCGCCCAGAATATCCTCTTCCCAGTTTTTTGGTGTCGTTGTTCGATCCGTAAAATTCAGTGATCGCATAGCCCGTCTTCTTGATGATTTCGACCTTGTGGTCCGCAGCAGCGGCAGGCAGGGCCAAAGCGGTGCAAAGTGCGGCGACCGCCGCCGTTTTGAGATTAGCACTAAGCATGATCGTTACTCCGGAAAGATAACAGCAAATTTGCCTGCCAGTTTGTGGCCGCAGGCGAGCAGCGCCCAAGCGCATACGTTGGAAATTTTTGCAACGTATGCAATAACCTAGCTTAAACAAATCGAGGTTTCTGGCGTCATTGGAATCCAGGTCCACAGAACGCTGACTTCAGCTTTGCAATCCGCGAAATGCCGTCCACGCGGAACGGGTGCCGCTCGCCCGGCGTTACTCATTCGTTAAACTGAAATCACCGGGAGGTATCAGGTCATGTCGCACGGATCGCCGCGTCGGCAAAGCGCTGCCTTGCACCAAAATCCAGAGCGTCCCTGGCTGCTGATATCGCTTAGCATCATCGGAATCGCCGGATGCGCGGCACTGATTGTCGGCACTGTAATCGCTGCTATAATCGTGCCTGATCACGACTGGATCGCCGATACGATCAGCGATCTTGCGGCCGGTCGTCACGAAATCATCATGGACGTGGCGCTATACGGTTTCGCCGCCGGACTTATGGCAACAGGTCTGGCCGCCGCGCACGCGCATCTGGGTTCCGGCGGTTGGAGCATCGGCGTTGGTTCGCTTGCCGTGCTCGCCGCACTGGTCACCGTGATTGCAGCGCGAAACGAATACGGAGACAAAGATAACGAGGGTGTCGTCATCCACATGTATCTCGTCTATGCGCTGGGCGGTCTTTTTCTTGCGGTCTGCGCCGTTATGCAAGCGGGTTTACGCAGCGCGGGCCATGGCAAGTCGGGCGCTGCGTTGATCGTACTGGGCCCACTTTGGGCTGTCATGTCGGCGGTGTTCCTGATGTCTGCCACATCCATCGACGGCCTGCTGGAGCGGGTTTTGGGGCTGATCGCCTGCGCTATTGTCGGGGTACTCTGCACCGTTTTTCTGTTCCGGGGACTTGCCCTGAAAGGTAAAGGATAAATCATGGACCTGCTGGCCATTGCTGCGCAAACCCTGTTGGCCGTGATCGCGGTAATTGTGCTGGCACGGGTGAACGGCCTACGCTCGTTCTCGAAAATGGCGAGCTTTGATTTTGCTCTGACCGTCGCGGCGGGGTCAGTTCTGGCCACGATGATGACCAGCGCCAAGACGCCGTGGCCGGGGCTGGTGGCACTGGCTACGCTTTTCGCCGCGCGCTTCGTCATCTCTCTGCTCCGCCAGAAATGGCAGCCGCTGGCACGGTTGACCGACAACGCGCCCCTGATGCTGTTTTATGAAGGCGAGCTGTTTGAGCAAAACCTTGCAATGGCGCGAGTCACCCAAGACGAAGTGCGCGCCAAACTACGCGAAGCGAACGCCATAAGTCCCGGCTGCGTGCGCGCCGTCGTGATGGAGGCGACCGGCGATGTCAGCGTACTGCACGGCGAGACACTGGACCTCAGCCTGCTCGATGGGGTGTCGTGGGGACATGCAAAAGCGCCCGGATCAAATAGCGGCGCCTGATCGCGGGATAATCTGGCCAGATCGGCAAAGAACGTGCGGGTTTGACCAGCTAGTTTTGCCTTGGATACACGATTTGCAACACTGTCGCTCTGGGCCAAAGCGGCTCACTCACGAAATTTTTGCTTCTATGCAAAGATCTCTTGTCCATCAAACCAACGCTTTTTCGCATTTTTCCGCAATGAAACCCTGACCTGTTCAGGCCGGGGTCCAGATTGTGATCCGAGTTTCAGAAACAAAAAATGGGCGACGCGCTGGTCGCTGGCCATCAATGCCCTGACGTTGCACGCCTCATCATCCTATCCCTAGGACGACATTCTGGCCTGGGGTGCAGCCTGTATGTCGACCATACTGATCCGCAAGCTGCGACACCGTCATCTGGATCTCGCCTTCTGGCACCCGCCCTGCACGAGCGAAGAGAGGAAGGGCGGGGATACGCGCCAAAGCGCGCCCAACAGGGCGCTTGGGTCTTGATGGCCAGGGGCTGCAAGCCCCAAACAAAAGGAAAAAAAGTGTCAGCCGTTCACGGCTGTCCGAAATCGCGCAAGGGATGGAAGCCGGATGGCGGAGACTGACCTTTTCAGGCTCCGTTCATGAGAGCCCGATCCGTCAGGATGCACCAATGCGTGTCAACTCAGAGGAGAATGGCTTTCACGCCATCTTCATACCTCCCTGACTTTCTTAACGCCTTCTTGCGTTGGGAGGCCATATCAGAGAAAGCCTTGAGTGCTTCGATATCCTTTATGATATCGTCAGCCTCGGGGAGTTGATCTGGTAGGTTTTCCGCGAGATCATGTCCCGAATAATGAGAGCAACGCTTCATACCTTCAAATATCAATGGGTAATCATTTTTTGGATCGATACATGCTTCTTCAAGCCGCTGCGTCATGATTTCCGGCCTAAACCTTTGGACAGCCTTGTTCAAAAGTATCTCTTCGACGATGCGCTCCCATGTATCTCGCAACTGCGTATAAAGACCGACGACCGGTTCCCGGAAACTTTCGTCAGTATGATCATATTGTGAATCTGAAAGTTCTCTAAAGTCGTCATCAATCTCCGCAAGCCTTTTAGAAACGTCTTTCATCTGCCTCGGCTTTTGAGCATCGTCGATGATCCCGAAACGGCTACCCCCAAGACTGCTCATCCATTCTTCGTGACAGGCAACCTGAACGCGTCGTGCTTCAGAGCTAAGCATGTGATGAAATAGAATATTATGTGTAAAGACAATCACTTGACGACCTTTAGCGGCTTCCTCAGCCAATCGACACGCAACTGATTGCATCCGCGAGTGATCGAGTGAAGAAACTGGATCATCGACGATGATTCCGTGATCGCGACCAATTTCCTCAAGCTCCGCCAAGAAACAGGCAAGCGCCAACCCGCGCTGCTCACCTTCGCTCAGCACCTCGCTGTTGTTGGCAACCCGCTGCTGCGCAGACAGTGCAACTTCAACAATGCTATTACCCAAATCACCACGGTCATTGAGATCGACGGGAATATGCGTATGCCGCAGCGCGCTAAGTTCATCTTTTAGCGCGTCCTTCAACGAAGGCGTGAGCAATTTTCGACGACGCAAAGTGATTTGACGGGTAATTGGGGTCAGCTGGCAAAGTCCTCTGCAACCGCCAATTTTGAGCCGCTCTTCTAGTTTGGCCCGCCGATCAAGGATCACAACAATTTCCTGACTGAGTTTTTTGCGGTCGTTCAACTCCGCAATTCGCAGAGCCCTCTTCAGCGACTCCTGATCGTCAGCGGCAAGACGGTCGAATTCTTCGCTGTCATCAGCCAATTTTTTCTCATCGGCGTAAATCAAATCGACAGGTAAGTCCGGGAGAGGCTCAAGTTTATCTAGATTCTTAAATTCGCTTTCTCCCAACGCCTTCTTGAGCAGCGTTAAACGCGCTATGGCCTTTTCAAAGTACGCGCAAATTTTCACCGCGAAAGCCTTGCTATCGTCGTCCAACGCGCTGAAACCAGCGAGAAGCGTGCCAACTTCCTGTTGGGACTTTATGCTGTAATTTAAAACTAAGGTTGCCGCCTGTTCGAAACCTTTCTTGGCTGCGGCTGCATCCGCAGCGGCGCGATCCTCCAAGTACTCATCGAACGCCTTCAATCGAGCGGACGCATCATCGTCCAATTCTTGCTGACACAGGACACATCTGCCAGCGGTCGAAATCTGAGGGGCCTCGCGATCAGAAAAAACTTCCATTGCAAAGTCGCGGGCATATTTCAGCATCTGCCCCCATGTCTCTGAGCCAATATCGGGTATCGGCTGCTCTTTGAAAAGTTCACTGGCTGCTGCCTCTGCCGCCTCGCGTTTGCGCACGGCGTCTTTCTGTTTTTCCGATAGCGCCCTTATCGCCGCATCTCCAATTTTGCTCTCGCAATCGGAGATATTGCCGCGCACTGTTGCCAAAGCCTGTTTGGCTTCGCGACGCAAACGCGCCATGGCAGCCGGATCGTTCTTAGATTCTTCGACCAGACGATCAAGCTCAGTCTGCTCCTCATCCCTCCAAACAGCGTGCTTCTCGATGTCTTCTTTGGACGGCAAATCTGAAAGAGGTGTTTCTGGAATCAGCTTAGCCAGAACACCTGAAACTGCTGTGTCCTTGCTAAAGCCGGTCGGCAGAGCAACTCGAAGCTGGTCATTGAGTGCATCTTCCTGTGTCTTAAAGTCGCCGTCCAAGCTGCGTGCCGCAAGGCCGAGCTTGTTGAGAAGGTCTAGCTCGTAGGGAAGAAACTCGATCTTTCGCTCTTTATCGACGTAGACCCTCGCCGATGCTGTATCGAACACGGAAATCCTTGAAAGTTCTGATGGAGGTTGTTCGTCAGCGAGCCAAAATAATTCGTTCTTTTCTTCGCCGTCGTCGCCAACTCGGAATGCAACATTCACCTCCGCCGCAGGTGTGAGGACATCCTTGTAGACATTCCCGCGCAGTCTGTCCGGCGCTAGAGAGCGACATAAATTTTTTGCTATTCGGCAGTATCCACTCTTACCCGATCCATTGGGGCCATAAACTAGCGTGATTCCGTTCACTGCAAACCGGATTGGTGGCTGGTCTGTTTCCAGTCGATCTACATGCTTTACAGGCCCAAGAGAGGCCAGAACCGTTTTTGGGGCGTCGCTAGATGCCTCTGAGAGATGGTCTTCGGCTATTGGGTCTAGCTCTGGGAGATCATGATGGGAAAGCTCTTTGGATACTTCGATATGTGTGCGCAAAACACATAGATCCTCTTCCGTCAGCTCACCGTTTTTCGCAATCCGACGCAAGGCGTCTTTCTGCCAAGTTGGCCGATTCTCTTGGGATGCCCAATCTAGTAATTCTTTGTATGCCAAAACTACTCCCTTTCCGGTACAAATTTGCGTAGATCAAAATTCAATCGAGCGCTTATTCATTAAATATCTCATGCTGAAATTAATTCTTCGCCGTGCGCAGTTTTCAGAGACAATTGGCGGCCGCCTATGCCTTCGAATAACTGCTCACGACACGTAAGTACGATGATCTGAACTTGCTGCCCAACCATGTTCAGAATGTCGAACATACGGCCCATTCTCCGATCATCGGAGAACACCAACGCATCGTCTAGGACGACGGTCGCGGGATGGCCCTGCGAGAATAGCTGCCGCACCCTGCTGCGCTGCCATTTGCTTATTTTCAGCCTCATGGGCTTTCTTGTAGCGCTCCTGAAGCTCGCGAATTCGTCCGTCGCGTTGGACAGCAGTGAGAACTCGGCGAGCCATTGACACAGCGTTGTCAGCCTTGATGACTGCATCCTCTGCTTTCCTCGCGCCTTTGCGAAGCCCCTCGACCCGTTTCCTCAACTCCTGATCTTTCTCGCGCACTTCATCGAGTTTCTCTTTCGCCGCCTCAACTGCCTTCTCGTCGGTCATTATCTGCATCTTCAGAGCGCGTCGCTCGGACAGGGCCTGTTCGGCTTGCTCCAGATTGCGTTTCTTTAGCTCGACATCTGTCGTCGCCGCCTCAATACGCGACTCCAGCTTGGCAAGCTCACCATGTCTGCTCCGAGCTGCCTCCAGTTCTTCCTTGTTCTTTTGATCAAGCTCTCTCGATGAAAGGCGCGCAAGCGTCTCCTGCGCAGCTTCCAGCTCTTCCAAGGTATTAGAGAGATCACTGCGGCGGGTTTGCAGTCCTTCGATGTCGGACCGCAGCGTCTCAACTTCCTCGATCAGGTCCTTATAATTTCCACGGGGCTTGCCGGTGGACGTGACCAGCTCTGATAGCTGCCTATCAACCGCCTCGGGCACCGCCCTTCCACGCCTGCCGCCGAGAACCTCGCCGACTTCAGATTCCAGTGCGCTGTGTAGGTTTGACCGTGCGCTGTCAGGAAGATCGAGGGCACCAAAGGATTGGCCTTGTTGGACCCAAAGCACATTCCACATACCGAGGGTTTCGGGCTTCGCGCCGGTCTTGCCGGGTTCATCGAAACCGAGAAGTTTGCGTAGCGTTTCTTCTGCTTCATCGCCCTCCAATTTTCGCCCGTCTGGGCAGAACAGGCGAGCATATGGTTTTTTGACGAACCGCTTTCTGATCCGATAAATCCCATCATCAACCTCGAATGCGAGTTCGACAACAGGTGCAGCCTGGTTTCGGTCATTCTGGAGCGCTGCAATTGGCTGTGCCTTGGAACTATATTTCTCGAACAGTGCGGCGCGCAACGCATCGAGCAACGTTGACTTTCCCATTTCGTTGGGGCCGACGACTACGTTCAGGCCGTCCCCGATGTCGTCGAGACACGTCGGCGTCGTGAACTTCTTGAACTGATTGACAGCGATGGAGCGTATCTTCATTGGCTCCTCGTCTGCAATTTCATATGTTCAATGTATAAACGTTGAAGCGCCAGCGCAGCGATCTCGTGTTCGGGGTCACTCATGTTATGAGCCTTTTGCTTCAAAGCATCGGCGGCAGTTCGCACAAAGCCGCCCCGATCAATCTGATCGAGGTCGTCTTCGCTCGGACTTGGGAAGAGCCGGACATCATCGACTCGCAGATAACAGAAAGCTGCCGAAACCTGTTCGACGATTCTTTCTTCAAAATACTGCCGATCCTGAAGTGAGACGGCACCTTCAACATGAATGCGTGCCAGAATTCGGTTCAGATCATCCCCGCTGTGACGTAGGGTCGTAACGAAAGCATCGATTTCTTTGCGGCTGCTGATTTGCTCACGGAACGTCATCCATCGATAATGGCCAGTCTCAACTGGCTTAACAACTGGCGTGGCATTAGCACTCTCAATTTCGACCAGAAGCGCCTGTCCACCGCCTTCTACATCAAAGGCGTCGATCTCATGTGTGCCACTATACCAGGCTTTGCCGTTGATCTTTTTTTGTCCGTGCCAATCGCCCAGCGCCAAATAGGCGAGCCCCGCCGACTTTGGCCTATCCGGGCTGATGTAGTTGGAAACGTCGCTATCATCTGAACCGAAGCCAGTCACCGTACCGTGCGCGAGACCTATACGAATGACTCCCTCGGCCAAGGTGCCTGTCTGTTCAGCAAGCGCCTGGAGAAGGGTCGGTTCGTGTGGCCATCGGCGAAAGAGGGCAAAA